>NZ_CADFDM010000011.1:0-305760 GCF_902832985.1 Burkholderia sp. BCC0097 | reverse complement strand
ATTATCGACATTTTAGATGTAAGAGCAAAGTTGTAATGTCGTATCTGGGCAAAGTTGAAATGTCGTAGTTCGAGGGTTTCGGCGCATGCTGGCGGCGGTTTGAACTGCCGGAGCGCATCGTGGGCCAACTTGGACTGATCACCATGAGCATGCGGGAGCTGGACCGTCTGAAGGTCGTGGAAGCCGTGATCGAGCAGCATCTGATGCCTTGGCGAGCCGCGGAGCGGCTCGGGATCAGTCGCCGGCAGATTGAACGGCTGGTCGCCCGGTATCGCGCTGCTGGCCCGGTCGGGCTGATTTCGCAGCGTCGTGGTCACGCGA
The DNA here is from genome assembly GCF_902832985.1 of Burkholderia sp. BCC0097. Lineage (NCBI taxonomy): Bacteria > Pseudomonadati > Pseudomonadota > Betaproteobacteria > Burkholderiales > Burkholderiaceae > Burkholderia > Burkholderia sp. BCC0097. The sequence goes on along the minus strand of NZ_CADFDM010000011.1, from coordinate 305,439 downwards.
GCAACCATCAACTGCCCGAGGATTTGGCGCATCGTGCCTTGAGCCTGATTCGTGAGCGCTACGCCGATTTCGGGCCGACGCTGGCCTGCGAGAAGCTGTGGGAATGCCACGGGCTGCAGTTGTCGAAGGAGACGGTCAGAAGGCTGATGACGGACGCCGGGCTGTGGATTCCGCGCCGGCAACGACCGCCGAAGGTTTATCAGCCGCGAGCGCGCCGGGCTTGCCTCGGCGAGCTGATCCAGATCGACGGCAGCGATCATCGGTGGTTCGAGGAACGGGCACCGGCCTGCACGCTGCTGGTGTATGTGGACGACGCGACGAGCCGGCTGATGATGCTGCACTTCACGCAGACCGAATCGACGTTCAGCTACTTCGAGGCGACGCGGACGTATCTGGAGCGCCATGGCAAGCCCGTGGCGTTCTACAGCGACAAGTACAGCGTGTTCCGCAGCCCGACCGCGGGCAAGACCGGCAGCAGCGTGACGCAGTTTGGCAGGGCCATGTACGAGCTGAACATCGACACGTTCTGCGCGAACAGCAGTTCGGCGAAGGGACGAGTGGAACGGGCCAACCTGACGCTGCAGGACCGGTTGGTCAAGGAAATGCGCTTGCGCGGCATCAGCACGGTAGCCGACGCCAACGCGTATGCGCCCTCCTTCATCGCTGATTTCAACCGTCGCTTCGCGAAGCCGCCGCGCAGCGACTTCAATGCGCACCGGCCGCTGCGAGACGACGAGAATCTGGACCGGGTGATGACCTGGCGCGAAACGCGTCGGGTCTCGAAGTCGCTCACGGTGCTGTACGACCGGGTGCTGTATTTGCTGGACGATACGCTCGAGAATCGGAAGTTGATTCATCGCTACATCGACGTCTGGGAGTATCCGGATGGTCGGATCGAGATCCGGGCTGATGGCGAGGTATTGCGATGTCGTCTTTACGACAAACTGGCAGAGGTCGATCAAGGCGCGATCATCGAACACAAGCGCCTGAGCCACGCGCTGCAAGTGGCTGAAGCGATTCAAGCGCAGCGCGATAACCGGCGGATTTCGGGTTCCCCGTCGCGCGCCAATCGAGGGCTACCGGTACGAGCCAAGGCATCGTTGCCAGGTGCCAAGAAACAGCGCGCGTTCACGGAAACTGATATCGAAGCAGCCATCCTGCAGGTCGCTTCACAAACACATCAAACGGAATCGAATCGGCGGTCTGCGAAGGCCCGCGGGTGAACGTAAGCGCCCTGCTGCTTCAAGCTCGGCGCTTCAACGTTAAAGGGATGGAAAGGCCGATGAAACATGCGACATCTGTATTTAGCTGGCGCTACGACATCTGAATCCGGGTATGACATTAGATGTAAGAGCAAAGTTGTAATGTCGTATCTGGGCAAAGTTGAAATGTCCGCTTTCGGGCCGCGTAAGCTGTCCGGCTGCCGGTTTCCCGGCGCCGGAGGCTGCGATGGCTGCAACGGAGCGGATCACGATGACGATGCGCGAGCTGGATCGATTCAAGGCCATTCAGGACGTAGCCGACGCCCGGCTCAAACCGGATCGACGACACGACAGATGCGCCGGTTGGTCGCCCGGTTGCGGGAGCGCGGTCCAGCCGGTTTTGTTCATCAGAATGCGCGGGCGCAGAGGAACGAGTGCCTAGAAATTGCGCGCCACGCCAACCATGAACATGTCCTGGTCCTTGTCGTTGCCAGTTGCGACACGATTGAAGCGCAGGCTCGCTGCCCAATCGTCCGTCACCTGATAGGCCACTTGCGCGCTGAGCAACGCATTGAGTCGCGTCCTGCCCGAGCCGTCGTTCCGATCCCGCGAGAGATACGGACCGACGCCCGCCGACAGCGTCCATTTGCTCTTGATCGGCGCGACGTACCAGAATTGCCCGGCCACGCCGCGTCGGCCGGCAACGCCATTGTTACCTTCGTAGACGAAGCTCGCCGAATAGGCCCACGTATTGCCGAGCGGCCGCTTGACTTCGACCATGTACCCCCTTTCGATCGGTACTTGAGGACGATTCGTCTGCGACGTCCCGGCCCAAACGCCGACCTGCGTCTTGCCGTCCGAAAACGCAGGGCCAGGATCGCCGCCGAAATCCGAGCCGATGCCGAAGAGTACCGCGTCGGAATTGAATCCGCCAATCATCTGGACGTGGTTGTACTGCACCTTGAGAAAGAAGCGCTTGGGAACGACGTAATACCGCACCGCTGCCGACGCACGCACGCCCCAGCGCTTGTCATTGCGTGGCTGGCCGTCGACATGTGTCGTGTCCATGCTGAAGTACGGGCCCGCCGAAAATTCGAGCGCCAGGCGACTTCCGACCGGCCAACGAAATGAACCCAGGGCGGCAAAACCGTCACGGTGGTGATTCAACGGATGCCCTTCGTTCATGTACGCGAGGTAGACCGACAGGTAATCGTTCAAGACGTCACCGAAGCCGACTTCGTACGCGCGCCAATGCATATCGCCACCCTCGGTCGCTCGTCCGTCGCCGTACACCGCATAGGCGTTGAGCGTTCTCTCCGATTTGAGCCCGCTCGGCGAACTACTCGAAGGACCATCCTCGGCGTGCGCGTGTACCGGGCATGCCAGCATTGTCAGGCCGGCGATCGAGCTTGTGAGGACGAAGCGCGACCAGATGTAACGGCACTCTCCCATGTGGCCCCCTCACCTTGGTAAGCGCGTTTTCCTGGAAAAGTTGATACCGATTATAGGCGGCGGACAGCAGGCGTCGAACACGCGTTTACGGCAATTCCCCTGCCCTGATGGCGAGCATGTTCGGTATCAGGGCATGAGAGTGCGTCGGGTCGGGCGCGTTTCAATGGACGCCAGTTTGGATTTTCAATAAACCTATTATGATAAGAAAAGTTATCCGAATAAGAGTATCGTTTGATCGAACTGCGTGTTCTGAGGCAGAAGGTTCAGGCCATCAAATCACCAGAAAATCGGCTCCCTCGGTGAGATCGCGCCATGCTTCGATCTTCGCGCGGCGCGTCGAGGCGCCTGGACGCAACGTCGGGCACCGCTTTGCCGAACAGCGGACGCAACGTCGGCGTATCCGGCTCCAGCGCGGCGAGCACCGTGCCGAGCATCTGAAACCCCATCGGCGAGACGGCACCGTCGGGCCAGCGACCACGAATTAATCAGGTCTGGATCGTCTGAAAGCCCCGCCCTGCAAGGCACGACACGATTCAGATACATTGAAATACAAATATCGCATGCGATTTAATCGAATGCGCTTGACGTGGATAGCCGTCAGGCGGAAACTGCGTCGCATGCGATCGAATCGCATCTGAAACAAACCTCAACCGACGGAGTAAATGATGAGCAAGATCGACAAAGTGCTGTACACGGGCAAGACGCATACGACTTCCGGCGGCCGCGACGGCGCCGCGCGCAGTTCCGATGGCCGCCTCGACATCCAGTTGTCGTCGCCGGGCAGCGCGGGCACCGGCACCAACCCGGAACAGCTGTTCGCGGCCGGCTGGTCGGCCTGCTTCATCGGCGCGATGCAGCTTGCGGCGCGTGCCGCGAAGGTGACGCTGCCGGCCGATCTCGGGGTCGACGCCGAAGTGGACCTCGGCACGGCGGGCAACGCGTACTTCCTGCAAGCCCGGCTGAACGTGAGCGTGCCGGGGCTCGAGCGCGACGTCGCGCAACGCATCGTCGACGCCGCGCATCAGACTTGCCCGTATTCGAAGGCGACGCGCGGCAACATCGACGTCGAGATCCGGATCGCCTGAACGTAGCGCCGGTCGGCCGAGCGCCGTCCTGCCGAATTCCCGATTCCTTTTCCATCGAGGTGAAACATGAAAACCCAATTGATCGCTGCCCTGTTCGTCGCTGTTTCGGCTGCCGTTGCCGCTCCCGCGTTTGCCAATGAAGCCACCGTGACGCGTGCGCAGGTGCGCGCCGAACTTGCGCAGCTTCAACACGTCGGCTATCCGCTGAACCGCGCGACGGACGCCACCTACCCGAACGATCTGCAGGCCGCGTTGACGCAGATCCACGCCGACGATGCCGTCGCGGCCAACGCACCGGCTTCCGGCTACGGCGGTAACGGCGACACCGCGACGCAATCCGGCCGCCGGTATGTCGCAAGCGTGGGCGAGCGCTCGGTGTACTTCGGTCACTGAGCACCACGCCCGGTACGTGAACCCTGATCCCTGTTTATTCCTGATTCCATTTTGTCGAGGTGAATGATGAAGACCCAACTGATTGCCGCCCTTCTCGTTGCCGTGTCGGCCTCCGTCGCCGCACCGGTTTTTGCCGGCGAAAGCACCGTCACACGTGCGCAGGTGCGGGCGGAACTGGCCGCGTTGCAGCAAGCCGGCTACCAGCCGAACCGCCCCAACGATCCGAACTACCCGACCAATATCCAGGCGGCGCTGAAACGGATTCGCGACGACGGCGCCGTCGCGGCCGATACGCAGGCAGCCGGTTACGGCAGCGATGCCGGCGGTGCCACGCAGTCCGGCAGCCGAAACACGCTGCGTACCGCCGATCGTTCGATTTATTTCGGGCATTGAGCGCGGTACGGCAAATTCGGCCGCTGAAGTCCGCCATATAAAGCGCATGCGATGTAGTCGCGTGCGCTTTTCTATTGGTGTTGTCCGGATCTGCGTTCGCCGTGCTATCCGCCCGCCCCCATCCAGGATTATTCTGTGCGGCACCCCTCTTCCACCAAGGAGCCGCCGATGCCGGACGCCATGACCGGAAACGCGACAACCGATGCGCACGTGCTCGACCGGGTCGTCTGGAATGCGCTCACGGGCAGGCAGCGCCGCTTTGCGCTCGGCGACGGTCGTGCGCTGCGGTTTCCGACGGCCATCGCGCCATTTGCCGCGATCGACGACACGAGCCCGGCGTCGTTCGACGCGCTGTGCGGGCTGATTACCACACACGGCCCGGCGGCGCTCGTCACGCCGGACGAGATCGAGCCGCCGGCAGCCTTGTCGGTGATTCGGCGAGCGACGTTGCTTCAAATGACCTGGCAAGGAACCTTGGACACGACGCACGAAGCGGAGCCTGTTCCGCTCGGCGAAGCCGACGTGCCTGACATGCTCGCGCTGACCGCCGCCGCCCAGCCGGGCCCGTTCGGCCCGCGCACGTTCGAGCTTGGCCACTATATCGGCGTGCGCAGTGAAGGCCGGCTGGCCGCGATGGCCGGCCAGCGGATGCAGGTCGACGGATATACCGAAATCAGCGCCGTCTGCGTGGACGCGGCGTTTCGCCGGCGAGGGCTTGCCGCGCGGCTGATCCGGTCGTTGATCGCGACGATCGGCGCGCGTGCGGAAACGCCGTTCCTGCACGTCCTCACGACGAACCGGGTGGCGATCGAACGCTATCTCGCGCTCGGTTTCGTGGTCCGTCGCGAGATGCACCTGCTGGTGCTGGGCGATGCGCACGCGTGACAAAGCGGCCGGCGCGATTTCCGCGTCGGCCGCTTGTCGTGCCTGAGTGCTTTCAGGCTTCGGTCGACCGGATCAGGTTGCCGCGCAGCGTGACGATCGCCTTCTGTACCTTGGCGAACTCGTCCGGCTTCAACCCGGTGGCTTCGACCAGGTTCATGTCGAGCCCCTTCTCGCGCACGCGTCGGCCGCTTTTCGTCAGGCTGACGAGCACCTGGCGTTCGTCGGACGGATCGCGGTGCCGCTCCAGGTAGCCCATTGCCTCGAGCTTCTTCAGGATCGGCGTCAGCGTATTGGATTCGAGGAACAGCTTCTCGCCGAGCTGGCCGACGGTCTGGTTGTCCTGCTCCCACAGCGCAATGATCGTGATGTATTGCGTATACGTGAGGCCGAGCTCGTCGAGGATCGGCTTGTATGCCTTGCCGAACGCAAGGTTCGCCGAGTAGATCGCAAAGCACAGGAACTCGGACAGCTTCGGTGCGGCGGACGACGGGGTTTCGGTCGGTTTCATGGTCTTCCTCCAGCGACGCGAACGGTCGCAGACAATCGCATTATATATCGCATGCGATATTATCGGAAGCATGATAATCGGTGTAGATCGGCTGACGCGCCGCGCTCGTTCAGTCCGGCTTGCGGCGCTTGCCGGTTGGCTGACGGCTGATCGACAGCAACGTGCACTGCACCGGATGCGTGATTTCGGTCGCGAGCCCGCCCGCGGCAAACAGCAGGATCATCAGCCAGCGCTTCATGCGTCCTCCACGACCGAAAGGCTCGCGCCATCGAGGACCGTCGCGTCGAGCGCGGTCGGATCGACGCCGTCGAGGCAGCCGAGATTGACGCGCCAGCATGCCGGGTCCTTGCGGGTCTGGTGGAACGGATAGACGCCGCACCGGCTGCAGAAATAGTGGCGTGCGGTATGGGTGTTGAAGCGATAGCACGTCAGCGCGCCCTCGCCTTCGACGATCGTCAGGTTGGCGGCGGCGAACATCGGGCTCATCAGCGCGCCGCGCCGGCGGCACAGGCTGCAGTTGCAGCGGACGGCCGGTGCAATGGCCGCGGTGACTTCGAATTTGACGGCCCCGCAATGGCAGGACCCCTTGAACCGGGTGGCAGACATGACGGGCTCCGAAAGAGGTCATGCCTGCTTTATAGCGAACCCGCGCGCGGGCGTTGTATCGCACTGTATCCGCGCTCGGCGCAGATACAGGACATTGCACATCCGCGGCGCGCGCGATCAGTCCGGCAACGGTTGCGCCGGCGCCCACACAGCAGGGGTCATGGTTTTCCCGGCCCGCGGGATGGCGCGGATGCGCATCGTTTTCGTTACGTCCCCGCCCGCCACCCAGGCTGCAACGACCTGCCAGGCGAATACGGGCCGCCACGCGCGCCCGACCCTTTCTGCTCAGGAAAGGACGCTTGAAACATCCGCAATTATCACGTGCCGCCGATTTGCCCACCATGTGTCGGACGATCGGCGCAGCCCGCACGGGCGGCTCTTGCACGAACCCGGCGATGCCTGCCGTCGCGTCGCGTGGCCGGCGCGTTACACCGGTCGCGAACGCCAGGCCCAGCGCCACGGCATATCGATAATCAGGAGACACGATGAACAGCCAATCCCTCGACCTCGGCGGCCATGCGGGCAGACCTGAATCCGCCCGGCCGCCGGCCGCTTCAGCAGGCACCGGCGCCGATGCAGCAGCCCTTCCCGGCCGCCGCGTCACGCTCGGCGATTTCATGGACGATCTGCCGGTCGGCGCATTGCATCGATTCGTCGTATGGGTAATCGGCGTCGGACTGTTCTTCGACATGTACGAGATTTTTCTCGTCAGTACGATCGGCTCCGCGTTGCAGCACGAATACGGGCTGAGCCGGCAAAGCGCCGATTTCAAGCTATTGCTGGCGTCCGCGTTCATCGGCATGTTCGTCGGCGCGATGTGCCTCGGCAGCCTGGCCGACCGCATCGGCCGGCGCAAGGCGTTCCTGCTCACGCTCGGGTGGTACAGCGCGTTCTCGCTGGTCGGTGCGTTTTCCGTGAACGCCGACATGCTCGTGGCATGCCGGTTCCTGACGGGCATCGGCGTCGGCGCGATCTATCCGGTCGCCGACAGCTTCCTGTCCGAAATCCTGCCGAAGGACAAGCGCGGGCGGCTCGCCGCGTGGGCCTACACGACTTCGTACGTGGCGGTGCCGCTCGTCGGCTTTCTCGCACTGTGGCTGAACCCGCTGCATGTGGCGGGCGTCGCCGGCTGGCGCATCATTCTCGCGATCGGCAGCCTCGGCGCCGTGTACGTGCTGCTCGTCCAGCACCGGCTGCCGGAAAGCCCGCGCTGGCTGCTCGCGCAAGGCCGCACGGCCGATGCGCACGCGGCGCTGCGGCGTTTCGCGGAAAGCGCCGGCGTGCGTGTGCCCGAACACTTCGCGGAACCGGTCGAGACGCAGCGGCCGCTCGGGCTCGGCGAGCGCATCGCGCTGTTGCGCCGCCAACCGTATGGCGCGCGCTACGTGATGCTGGCGATCTTTCACTTGCTGCAAGGCTTCGGCTACTACGGGTTCGGCACGCTGGCCGGCGCGGTCGTGAAAAGCCGCGGCTTCGACGTGACGGACAGCACGCTGTTCATCGCGCTGTCGTTCATCGGCTATCCGATCGGCTCGCTGCTGTCGATTCCGCTGCTCAACTGGATCGAGTGCCGCACGCTGGTGATCGTGTCGATCCTGTCGATCGCGGTGTTCGGTCTGTGCTTCGCGTATTCGGGCAATACCGTGCTGATCGTCGGCTTCGGGTTCCTGACGACGTGCGCATCGAACGTGTTCAGCAATGCGTATCACGTGTATCAGGCCGAGATTTTCCCGGCGCGCGTGCGTTCGACGGCGATCGGCAGTACCTATGCGCTGTCGCGGATCGTCAGCGGCGCGCTGCCGTTCGTGTTGCTGCCGGTGCTCGTCAATTACGGCGCGGGCGCGATGTTCGGCGTGATCTCGGTCGCACTCGGCATCGTCGCCGTCACGCTGCGCGTGCTGGGGCCGCTGACCACGCGGCGCAGCCAGGACGAGATCAACCCGGTTTGACGCGGCGATCGGCACGGCGCGCACGGGCGCATGCCCGCGCGTCGCCGTGTCGTCTCATCCTCGCATTCACCGCGCCGACATGAAGTCGAACAGCTTCGCGACGTCGGTCGTCAGCACGCTACCCGCCTTCACGCCGACCCACAGCGTGCGCGTCGCCCACGCGTCGTCGAGCTTCACGACACCGAGCCGCGCCGCGCGCTCGGCGGTCACCGCATCGCGCGGCAGCACGCCGATGCCGAGCCCGGCCTCGATCATCCGGCTCACGCCGTCGAAATTCGATACCTGGATTCGCAGCTTCAGCGAGCGCTCGGCCGCGAACGCGGCGTCGGTCATCCGCGCGAGCAGCGAGCTGCCGTCGCTCAGGCCCACGTAGTCCTCGTCGAGCGTATCCGCGAAGCGGATGCGCTCGCGCGCGGCGAACCGGTGCGTGCGCGGCACGAGCAGCACGAGCTCGTCGCGCCGGTACAGCCGCCGTTCGATGCCGGGCGCCGGCACGTTGTCGGCGAATACGCCGAGATCGGCCTTGCCCGATGCGAGCGCGTCGACGATCTCGTGGCTCAGCCGCTCCTCGAGACTGACCTTGATGCCGGGGTTGTCGGTGAGGAACGCCGCGAGATCGGCGGGCAGGAACTGGACGATCGCGGACGTGTTGGTCCAGACGTGGATATGGCCGCGCACGCCGGCGACGTAGTCGCTCATCTCGTGCGCCATCCGGTTCACCTGCTCGATCACCTTCGCCGCATGATCGAGCAGCGCGCGGCCCGCGGGCGTCAGCTCGACGCCGCGCGCGTGCCGGACGAACAGCGCGCTGCCGGTCACGCTTTCGAGTTCGGCGATGCGCTTGCTGACCGCGGACAGCGTGAGCTGGCCGTGTTCGGCCGCCTTCGTCAGGCTGCCGTGCTCCGCGACGAGCGCGAACACGCGCAGCGACTGCAGATCGAAATGAAGCGGGTTCACCATGTCGGGATCCTGAAGGGCCATGCGGGGTGTGCGGTCAGCGCGCCGGCCTGACGCCGATCATACGCCGGGCCTTGGCGCGTGCGATATGCCCGATACGGCGCGACGCCGCGCGACGTGGCGCGGCTAGCGCGGCGCGATTGCGTGCAACGCGGCGAGCATCGCGCCGTCCGGCGTCGCGAGATCGTCGAGCACCGAGAAGTGCTGCATGCCGGGCAGCCACGCGCGGGCGATCCGCTCGCCGGCCGCTTCGCACGCCGTCGCGTACACGTCTGCTTGCCGGATGAGTTCGGGCAGTTCGGCGTCGCCGACCGCAACGACGGTCGGGGCGCCGGGTCCGATGTGACGCAGCGGACTGTATGCTTCGACCTCGCGCGCGGTGAGCTGCAATTTGTCGTTCAGGCAGCACAGCGCGATCGGTTCGAGATCGACGAGCGGGCTGATCGCAAGCGCCGACACGACGGCCGGATGCGCGCGATGCATGGCCGTCAGGTGGCCGCCCGCCGAATGGCCGCTCAGGTGGATCGGCCGCCCCGCGATGCCGAGGCCGTCGGGGTCGGCCGCAAGATGGTCGAGCAGCGCGCCGATTTCGCCGACGATATCGGTCATCGTCGCGACCGGCGCGAGCGTGTATTCGGCGAGCACGACGTCGTAGCCGCGTGCGAGCGGCCCGCTCGCCGCATACGCGAAATCCTCTTTCGTGCAGTGCTGCCAGTAGCCGCCGTGGATGAACACGAACAGCGGCGCGTCGGGCTGCCCGCACGGCAGCCAGTCGAAGCGCTGCGCGGGTTGCGCGCCGTAACGCAGGTCGCGGCGGCCGGGCGTCGCGGCATACAGCGCCGCGCTGCGCGCCTGGCATGACGCCAGCAGCGCGGGGAAATCGGGAACGGCCTTCGTGTTCAGGTACGCGGCGTCGAGCGCCGCGCGGTCCATGCCGCGATAGAGGATCGTCATTGGCGAATCGCCCGGATCGGGTTGCGGATGCGCGCGGCAGATTGGCGCCGTGCGCGCGGCGAAGGCGGCGGCCGGGCCGACGCCGTTGCGCCATTATCCGCGGCGCGCCCGCGTACGGCTATCCGGAATCGGCGGGCGCGGCACCGTGCCTGTCCGCTTTCGGCGAAGGACTGTGGCGCCGTGCCCGCAGCGTGCGGGTGCTCGTGCAGGCGGCCGCCCCCGGCAGGTCAGATCAGCTCGGAGATTTCGATCAGGTTCAGGTCGGGGTCGCGCACGTAGACCGAACGAATCTTCTGTGTCGCGCCCGTGCGTTCGACGGGCCCTTCCACGATCGGCCAGTCGACGCGTCGCAGGTGCGCGATCACGTCGTCGAGCGGAACCGACGCGATGAAGCACAGGTCGAGCGCGCCCGGCACCGGCACATGGGCTTTCGGCTCGAATTCCGCGCCGCGCACGTGCAGGTTGATCTTCTGGTTGCCGAAACGGAACGCGAGCCGGCCCGAGCCGAAGGTTTCGAGCTGCATCTGCAGCACCTCGGTGTAGAAATGCCTCGTCCGTTCCGGATCGACGCAGGTCAGCACGAGATGATCGAGGTGGTCAATCAGCGCCATGGAATTCGCTCCTGTTTCTGTTGACGTTCACGAGAAAGCGCGTTGCGCGGGCATGTCGCCGGCGTTGGCGCGCGGCGGCGGATGAAGGTCCGAGCGGCGCCCGGCCTTCAGGATCTGGCTCGGCACGTCGTGCCCGATCAGCGCAGGCAGGCGCGCCGACGCGGCGAGCACGGCCGCAAGATCGATGCCCGTATCGTAGCCATCGAGTTCGAGCATGTGCACCAGTTCCTCGGTGCACGCGTTGCCGGTCGCGCCCGGCGCATACGGGCAACCGCCGAGCCCGCCGAGCGACGCATCGAAGCGGTCGATGCCGGCGTCGAGCGCCGCGAGCGTGTTCGCGAGCGCCATCCCGCGCGTGTTGTGGAAGTGCAGCGTGAGCTGCAACGGGCCGAAGCGCTCGCGTGCGCGGCGCGACAAATCGCGCACCTGCGACGGAAACGCCATGCCCGTCGTGTCGCACAGCGTGAAGCCGTGCACGCCGAGATCCGCGAAGCGCTGCATCCACGCGAGCACCGTTTCGGCCGGCACGTCGCCTTCCATCGGGCAGCCCATCGCGGTCGACAGCGACACGTTGATCGCGACACCCGTGCCGCGCACCGCGTCGATCACGTCGCGCAGCTGCGCGAACGACTGCTCGCGCGTCATCCGCAGGTTCGCGCGGTTGTGGCTCTCGCTCATCGATATCACGAGGTTCACCTCGTCGACGCCGCACGACAGCGCGCGCTCGGCGCCGCGCACGTTCGGCACGAGCACCGTATAGACGACACCCGGCGCGCGCACGATGCCGTGCATCACGGCTTCCGCGTCGCGCAGCGCGGGAATCGCCTTCGGCGACGTGAACGACGTGACCTCGATCTTCGCGTAGCCGCAGGCGCTCAGCGCGTCGACGAGCGCGATCTTGTCGTCGGTGTCGACGAACACGGCCTCGTTCTGGAAACCGTCGCGGGTCGCGACTTCGTGGATATGGAGTCGTTGCGGATGCCGGTTCATGGGTTCGTCCCGATGGTTGTTTCAGATCACGCCGCGCGTGCGCCAATCGTCGCGCGTCGCCGCATCGATGCCGAGCGATTCGAGCACCGCATCGGTATCCGCGCCGAGTGCGGGCGCCGGCCGCTCGATGCGCCCGGGCGTCGCGTCGAGTTTCGGCACGATGCCCGGCACGAGCACGGGGGTGCCGTCGGGCAGCGCGGCGTCGACGATCATGTCGCGCGCACGGTAGTGCGGGTCGGCCGCGATGTCGGCCACGTCGTAGATGCGTCCGGACGGAATGCGCGCGTCGTGCAGCGCGGCGAGCACGTCGTCGAGATCGTGGCGGGCGCTCCACTCGCCGATCGCCGCATCGATGCGCGCGACCTGGGCGACGCGCCCGTCGTTGTGCGCGAGCGCCGGATCGTTGCCGAGATCGGGCCGGCCGATCAGTTCCATCAGGCGCCGGAAGATGCTGTCGCCGTTGCCGGCGATCAGCGCGTACCGGCCGTCGCGGCAGCGGTACGCGTTGGTCGGCGCGATGCCCGGCAGGCTGCTGCCGGCCGGCTCGCGCACCGCGCCGAACGCCGCGTATTCGGGCAGCAGGCTTTCCATCATGTTGAACACCGATTCGTACAGCGCGACGTCGACGACCTGCCCGTTGCCGCCCTGCTGTTCGCGATGCCGCAACGCGAGCAGCACGCCGATCACGCCGTGCAGCGCCGACAGCGAATCGCCGAGCGAGATGCCGACGCGTACCGGCGTGCGGCCCGGCTCGCCGGTCAGGTGGCGCAGGCCGCCCATCGCTTCGGCGATCACGCCGAAGCCGGGGCGGTCGCGATACGGGCCCGTCTGCCCGAAGCCCGACACGCGCAGCATCACAAGGCCCGGATTGATCGCGGACAGTGCATCCCAGCCGAGCCCCCAGCCTTCGAGCGTGCCGGGCCGGAAGTTTTCGATCAGCACGTCGGTGTCGGCGACGAGGCGGCGCACGACGTCCTGCCCTTCGGGCGTGCGCAGGTCGAGCGTGAGCGAGGTCTTGTTGCGCGACTGCGCGGCCCACCAGACCGACGTGCCGTCGTGCAGCAGCCGCCATTTGCGCAGCGGATCGCCGACGCCCGGCGGCTCGACCTTGATGACCTCCGCGCCGAATTCGGCGAGCATCCGGCCCGCGAACGGCCCGGCGATCAGTTGGCCAAGCTCCAGCACGCGGATGCCGTCCAGGGGGCGTGTCATGACTGTCTCCGATGAAATCGTGTTGTCGATGACGGCGATCATGACGGCGTTCGCGCCCGGCGAAAATCGATCGATGGTCAACCCCACTTTCCGAAACGGAAAGGCGTGCGACCGCGCGGGCGCGTCGTCGGCCACGTGTGACGCGTCAGCCTTTCCATCCGGGAAAGCGCGCTCGCGCAACGGTCAAACGACGGTGCGCGCGCGGCCGGCAGAATCTGGTCCATTCCGCGCCATCGGGCGCCTGTCAGCGAGATCCGCCATGTTTTCCGTTTCCTCTCCCGCGAAGATCGTGTGGCTCGACCGCGCGACGCTGTCGCCGCGGACGGTGCCGAAGCCGTTTCCGTTTCCGCACGTGGTGCAGGCGTTCGACCGGACGGCCGCGCACGAAGTCGCGGCGCGCATCCGCGATGCGGACATCGTCGTGACCAACAAGGTGCGGCTCGACGCGACGGCCCTCGCCGACGCGCGGCGGTTGCGGATGATCGCGATCGCCGCGACCGGCACGGACATCGTCGATCTCGATACCTGTGCGGCACGCGGAATCGTCGTGAGCAATATTCGCGGCTATGCGGTGCGCACGGTGCCCGAGCATACGTTCGCGCTGATCTTCACGCTGCGGCGCAGCCTCGTCGCTTATCGCGACGCGGTGCGCGCGGGGCGCTGGCTCGACAGCGGGCAGTTCTGCTTCTTCGATCATCCGATTCGCGACCTGGCCGGTTCGGCGCTCGGGATCGTCGGCGACGGCGTGCTCGGGCGTGCGGTGGCCGCCATCGCACGTGCGCTCGACATGCGGGTGCTGTTCGCGGCGCACGGCGACACATCGGGCGACGGTCATGCCCCGCTCGACACGCTGCTGCGCGACAGCGACGTGATCACGCTGCACTGCCCGCTCACGCCGGCCACGCGGCACCTGATCGACGCACGCGCGTTCGCGCGGATGGCGCGCCGGCCGCTGCTGATCAATACCGCGCGCGGCGGGCTCGTGGACGAAAGCGCGCTCGTCGATGCGTTGCAGTCGGGGCAGATCGCGGGCGCCGGGTTCGACGTGGTCACGCAGGAGCCGCTGCCGGCCGCGCATCCGTTTCACGCGATCCTGTCGCACCCGGCGTTCATCCTGACGCCGCACGTCGCGTGGGCGAGCGACGAGGCGATGCAGGCGCTGGCCGATCAGCTCGTGGACAACGTCGCCGCGTTCGTCGGGGGTGAACCGCGGCATGTCGTGTGACACGCACCAACAGAACGGCCCCGCTCGATTGCTCGAAGCGGGGCCGGCTGAATGCGGGGCTGCTTACGCCAGCGACTCGGCACGTGACGGGTTCGTGCGTCCGCCCTATCTTGCGGCCGGTTTCTGAATACCTGATGAACGTTACGTCAAGGCATTCAGACCGGCGGTGATGTAGGGCAAATCCGAAAGGCGGAAAGCTGGCTCAGTAAGCGGACATCTCGACGCAAGGATCGACCTTGGACGGCGAGCAGATGGCCGAGTACTTCGCGCTCTCGCGCATCAGCGCCTCGCCTTCGTGCAGCGCGATCTTGATCTCGGGATGACGCTCGTACGCGAGGAAGGCCGAGCACACGACGGCGGACATCACGACGAGGGAAAATACAAATTTCTCAAGGGTTTGGAAGCGTTCAGGCATGGTATGACCTTTCTCTCATGGCCGGAATTATACCTTGAGATAAGGGTTTTCCCTATAACCCTGCCTGCATACCGAGGATCGTTCAAACGAGATAGGCGCGGTGCTTGCGCCCTTTTTATCGGGAACGGCAGCAGCGCGGTCCGCGCGAAGGGGCTGCCTACAGGACCAGGGAGAAGAAGGCTCGCCGCACGGGCGTCACTGCGGCGCCGACGCGCCGCTGGCCGCATTGCCGGGCCATGCCTTGCCGATCTTGTCGATCATCGACTTGGCGGCGCCCGTCGCGATTGCCGCGTCGACGCCCGAGGTCTGCCACGAACCGTCGGCCGCCTTCACGAACGTCAGGTTCGCGCGTGACGGCGAGTAATCGGTATTGCGCCACGTGACCACGACGTCGCACGAGTACGTCCGATCGCCGAGCTTCCTGCAGTCGCCGTCGGGTTTCGCCGAGATCACGTCGGCCGACACGGGCAACGGCTGACCGAACAGCGCGTTCAGGCCGCCGTGGTTTTCCGCTTCGAGCGCACGGCGCACCGCGGCGTCGACGTCGCTCGATCCGGGACCGTCGTGAAGCAGGTTGCAGGCGGCGAGCAGCGTCGAGGCGCCGGCGAGTGTCAACAGCGTTTGAAACTTCATGGATATCTATGGATCGGGTGAACGCCGCGTAGTCTGCAACGTCCGCGCGTCGTGCGCGGTATCCATTTGTAACCAATTGCACGGCTGCGTGACAGCGTGGCGGCCGACGCGATCGGGCGATGCACTCGCCTACTGCCGCTCCTGCTTCACGCGGCTCACGAGCTGCGTCGGGCTGACGAACTGCAGCGCGATCACGACCCACACGAGCGTGATGGCCATGTAGATCATCGCCATCGCGTCGATCGACTGCGGCGCGCGCACGCCGGTCGAGAACACCGCGTAATACAGCGCGACGACGAGCGTCTGCGTGCTCGGGCCCGCGGTGAAGAACGTCAGCTCGAACATCCCGATCGTGCGCACCAGCACGAGCAGCCCGGCCGCGAGCATGCCGGGCACCAGCAGCGGCAGCAGCACGTAGCGGAAATAGCGCCACGTGTTCGCGCCGAAGATGCGCGCGGCGGCTTCGAGGTTCGGATCGATCTGTTCGATGAACGGCGTCATCACGAGGATCACGAACGGCAGCGCCGGCACGAGGTTCGCGAGGATCACGCCCGGCAGCGTGCCCGCGAGCCCGATCTTGTACATCACCGTCGCCATCGGAATCCCGTACGTGACGGGCGGCACCATCAGCGGCAGCAGGAACACCAGCAGCGCGAAGCGCTTGCCGCGAAACCGCACGCGCGCGAGCGCATACGCGGCCGGCACGCCGAGCGCGATCGACAGCAGCACGACCGCGCCGACGACCTCGACGGTCACCCACAGCACGCTCGCGAGCTGGAAGTCGTCCCACGCCTTCGCATACCAGTGCAGCGTGAAGCCCTGCGGCAATGGCGTGCCGAACCAGCGCGTCGCGACCGAGTTCACCGCGACGGTCGCGATCAGCAGCATCACGTTCAACAGGAAGAACGCCATCAGCCCCCAGACGAACGCCTTCCATGCACGGCCGGCGAGATTGCTTTTCATCCGGTGCGGTTTCCCTGCATCGACGGGCCGCGCATCGGGTGCGTCGTGCTTCGGCGGCCACGTGCGGGCGGCATGATCGTCGGTCGCCATCAGCCCTTGCCTCCCGTCACCGCGCCCGTATAGAAGAAGCGGCGCGCGCCGAGCATCGACGCGACCACCAGCAGCTGCACGAAGCCCATCACGATCGCGATCGCCGACGCGAGCGAATAGTCGTAGCTCTCGAACGCGGCTTCGGCCGCCGCGATCGAGATCACGCGGGTCGGCCCGGCCGGCGCGCCGAGCAGCACGGCCGACGGAAACACCGAGAACGCCTGCACGAACGACAGGCATGCGGCCATCGTGAGCCCCGGCACGAGCAGCGGCAGGTAGATCTGACGAAACTGCTGCCACGGGTTCGCGCCGAGGGTGGCTGCCGCGCGCGCGAGGGTCGGATCGATGCCGCTGATGTACGACAGCATCAACAGGAACGCGAACGGAAACCCCGACACGATCAGCGACAGCAGCACACCCCAGTAGTTGTGTGTGAGGCGCACTTCGTCGGTGTACAGGTGCAGCCCTTGCAGCGCCTGCGGAAACCAGCCGTTCGGACCGAAATACGTGAGCATCCCGTCGGCGACGAGCACCGTGCCGAGCGTGACCGGAATCACGAGCAGCGTCGTGACGAACTTCTGGTACGGCGAATTGCGGCGCAGCGCGAATGCGACGGGCACCGCGATGCCGACGTTGAGCAGCGTCGCCGGCACCGCGAGCTTCAGCGTGACGAGCACGGTCGGCCACATCGCGGTGTCGGTGAAGAACTGCACGTAGTTCGCGAGCGCGCCGCCGCCGTTCGTCGCGTTCGTCGGCTGGAACGACAGCACGAGGCCGTACGCGAACGGATAGATGAACAGCGCGGCGATGAACGCGAGCGCCGGCGCGACGAGCCAGGCTTTCGCGTCGCGCGTCGCGCCGCCGGTCGCGAGCGTGCTCATGCGGCCTCCGGGCGCAACGCCGCCGCGCATGCCGGGTTGCGCGGGCGGTTCATTGCGCGTCTCCCGCATAGACGAGCGTGCGCGACGGCGCGACGCGCAGCCGCAGCGCCTCGCCTTGAGCGAACTCGCCGGCCACGCGCGCCCAGATCGAACCGAACGGCGTGATCGCGCGGATCAGCGAGTCGCGGCCGCCGTACTCGACCGTCTCGACGGTCGCGTCGAACGCATTGTCGGCGCCTTCTTCCGCGCGCTCGATGTCGTCCGGACGCAGCGCAATCACGACCTGCTTCGCGTCGAAGCCGGCCATCGGGACGCCGATGAGGCGCACGCCACCGGCCGTCGCCTGAACGCCATCGCCGGCCATTCCTTCGAGCGTAAACGGCAGCACGTTGCGATAGCCCATGAAGCGCGCGACATGCAGGTTGTGCGGGCGCGTGTAGACGTCCTTCGGCGACGCGACCTGCTGCACGACGCCCTCCTTCATCACGACGATGCGGTCGGCCATCGAGAGCGCCTCGTCCTGGTCGTGCGTCACGTAGATCGTCGCGCGTTCGAGCTGTGTGTGGATGCGGCGGATTTCCGCGCGCATCTCGATGCGCAGTTTGGTGTCGAGGTTCGACAGCGGCTCGTCCATCAGCACGAGCGGCGGCTCGATCACGATCGCGCGCGCGATCGCGACGCGCTGCTGCTGCCCGCCCGACAGTTGCCCGGGCAGCTTGCCTTCGTGACCGACGAGTTGCACGAGCTCGAGTGCCTGCTGCGCGCGCCGCCGCGTTTCCTGCTTCGCCACGCCGCGCATCTTGAGGCCGAAGCCGACGTTGTCGAGCACCGACATGTGCGGAAACAGCGCGTAGTTCTGAAACACCATCCCGAAGCCGCGGCGCTCGGGCGGCAGCACGTCGATGCGCGTGTCGTCGAGCCAGATGCCGCCGCGCGTGAGCGGCTGCAGCCCCGCGATGCAATTCAGCGCGGTCGATTTGCCGCAGCCCGACGGGCCGAGCAGCGCGATGAATTCGCCGCGCCGGATCTCGAGGTCGAGCCCGTTCAGCGCGGCGACCTGTGCGCCTTGCGCATTGGTGAAACTGCGGCACACGCCGTCGAGCCGCAACCGTTCGAAACTGTGCTTCATTCCGCTAACTCCATCGACGCGGGCGCCGCGGCGCCCGCCGGTTCAGGCGTCACTTCGACTTCTGCGAACCGATCTCGCGATCCCATTTCTGGAACGCGGCGACCATCGCCTGCGCGTTGAGCGGCTGCACGTGCGGGCGATCGGCGAGCAGCTTCGCGTATTCGGGACGGCCGAATTTCCTGATCACTTCCTGGCTGTGCGCGGGCGCCATCTCGAGCGTCACGCCCTTTACCGCCGGGCCCGGATAGAAGTAGCCGTCGTCGTAGGTCATCGCCTGCTGCGCCGGTTCGAGCAGGAAATTCATCAGCTTGAACAGCACGTCGAGCTTTTCCTTCGGCACGCCCTTCGGGATCACCATGTAGTGCGCGTCGTTGACCCACGTCATGTTGTCGAACGCCTGGATTTTGAATTCGGCCGGCACGATGCCGAGCGCGCGCGGGTTGATGTCCCAGCCGGTGACGGTCACGGTCATGTCGCGCGTGCCCTCGCCGAGCTCCTTCATCACCGCCGACGTGCCGCCGGGGTAATACGGCACGCAGTCGTTCAACTGCTTCAGGAACGCCCAGGTCTTGTCCCAGCCGTTGATCGGGTCCTGCGGATTCTTGTCGCCGAGCACGTACGGCAGCCCCATCAGGAACGTGCGGCCGGGGCCCGAGTTCGCGGGGCGCGCATAGATCAGCTTGTTCGGGTGCGCCTTGCACCACGCGAGCAACTGGTCGGGCGTCTTCGGCGGATCGCTGACCTTCGCCGGGTTGTATTCGAGCAGCGGGCCGGCCGGCATGTAGGTGACTTCGAGGCCGAAGCCCTGCGCGAGATCCTGCATCTTGCGGGGGCCGGGCGCGTACTTGTCGAGCACGCCGGGTAACGCGGCCGCGTTGTCGGGCAGCAGCTTCTGCCACAGGTTCTGCTCGATGCCCGCGGCCAGCGCGTCGGTGCCCGTCAGCACGAGGTCGATGTCGGAGCGCCCCGCCGCCTGCATCGCCTTGATCTTGCCCGGCAACTGCGGCGCGGGTGCGTTCGTGAACGTGACGTTCGCGACGAGGGTCGGATTCTTCTCCTTGAACGCCTCGATGGCCTTCTGCGTGAGCTGCAGGTTGCCTGCGACGTCGACGATGTTCAGCGATACGGGGGCGGCAACGGCCGCGGCCGCCGACAGCGTGAAGCCCAGTGCGAGTGCGATCCGGCGGACACGGCGAGCGATCGGGGTGGTGTTCATGTCTCCTCACTTCGGTCGGTGGATGGGACCTTTCTTGTCAGGAAATCATGACGGCGTTATACGATGTCGGTCAACAAAAAACCACCGGATTCGGGGCGGGACTTTCCCTGACAAAAAGCTTCCGTGGGTTGACGAATTGCACGATGACCGCGTGGTTGCAAAGTGGGGAGCCGCGGCGAGAGGCGTGTTAGGACGTCGTATCTCGCTAGGCGGCGCAACGAAATTCCGTCGGACAGCATGGCCGCCCGTGGGGGGCACGGCAGGCGCGCCGGGCCGGTCGGGCCCGTGCGCGGCGGATGGATCGGTCAGGCCGCGCCGAGCGCCGCCACTTCCCCGATCCACCGCTCCGCATCCCGCCACTCGCCGTAGCCGGATGCCGGGTTCAGGTGTCCCGCCTCGCCGAGATCGACGAGCTGGCTGCCCCACCCGGCCGCCAGCCGCTCGACGCGCTCGAAGCGCGCGAGCGGATCGTTGCGGCTCGCGGCGACGATGCTCGGGAACGGCAACGGCCCGGTCGGCACCGGGGTCCAGCCGTGCGCGGCGAGCGTCTCGGGCGCTGGGTAGCCTTCGGGCATCGGCGTATCGAGATCGGCCGGTGCCGCGAGCAGCGCACCGTGAATTGGGCGGGTCGCCTGCCGCGCCCAGTGCACGACGATCATCACGCCCGCGCTGTGTGCGACCAGCATCACCGGGCCGTCGATCGCGGTCAGCGCCGCATCGAGTGCCGCGACACGCGCGGCGCGGCTCAGCTTGTCGGTCTCGAGGGGGGCGACGGAGCGCGCGTTCGGCAAGCGTCGTTCGAGATGCGTCTGCCAGTGGTCTTCGACGTGATCGCGCAAGCCGGGCACGATCAGGATGGTGGGCGAGGTCGCCAGGGTCATGCAGCCTCCAGGAAGCGTTCGGAAAGAAGATTCAGGAAAGTCGTGTCGCGCGCCGTTCGCGTTCGGCGCGCGCGAGATCGGCCGCATAGCTCGCGCGTCCGATCGCGAACAGCACGGCCGCCGCGAGCGGCACGACGGGAATCCATTGCAGTGCGCCGACGAGCCCGGCGCGATCGGCCGCCCACCCGGTCAGCAGCGGGCCCGGCGCCATGCCGAGCAGGTTGTTCGCGAGCGTGAGCGTCGCGAACGCCGACGCGTGGATCGCGGCCGGCGTCAGGTTCGCGACCATCGCGCCCGATGCGCCGGACGCGCCCGCGCCGACCAGCATGCCCGCGCAGATCAGCACGAGCTGCAGCGGCCCGGGCGGCAGCCGAAACGCGATCGCGAGGCACACGCCGGTGAGCACGCAATACGCGATCGCGGTCAGCCATTTGCGCGAGCCGTCGCCCCGCCCGACGCGGTCGGTGACGATGCCGCAGCCGACCATCCCGACGCCCGCGAGCAGCACGAAGCCGGCTGCGGCGACGGCCGCGCGGTCGGGCGCCATCGCGTAATAGCGGTTCAGGTAGCTCGGCAGCCATGCGAACAGCGCGCCGGGCACGAACAGGTGCAACCCGCTGCCGAGATACGCGCAGATCACCGAGCGCGACGCGAACAGCCCCGACATCAGCGCGCGCACGCTGCCGCGCAGGTCGCGTGGCGCGTCGGCGTCGCGCCGGCACGGTTCGACGCGGCAAGCGGCGAGCCGCCGCTCGGTCACGGCGCAGCGATACGCGACGAGCAGCACGATGCCGAGCGCGGCCATCACGCCGAACGACCAGCGCCAGCCGAGATGCGCGCCGACCAGCCCGCCGAGCGCCATCCCGAAGACGGAGCCGAATGCGCCGCCGGCCATGAACGCGCCGGTCAGCGTTGCGCGCAGCCGGGCCGGAAAGATGCTGAGGATCAGCGCGACGCCGACGCTGCCGTACGCGGCTTCGCCGAGCCCGACGAGGCCGCGCGCGACCAGCATCTCCGTGTAGCCGGTCGACAGCGCGCAGCCGAGCGTCGCGACGCTCCACAACGCGGCCATCAGCACGATGCTGCGCACGCGTCCGAAGCGGTCGGCCAGCACCGACAACGGAAACGTCAGCAGCCCGACCAGCAGCGCGACGACGCCGGACAGCGAACCGAGCTGCGTGTCCGACAGCGCCCACGCGTGCTTGAGCAGCGGGAACACGGCATTGAGCACCTGCCGCGACATGTAGTCCGACAGCAGCAGGCCGACGGTCAGCCCGAACACGAGCCACGCATACGCAGGCGCGCGGCGCTCGGTAGCCGTCAGGTCCTGCAGCGACGGCTCGACGTGATGAATCAACATGCGTGTCTCCTCCGGCGCCGGGGCGGCAATGCGTCGGCGCGGCTTGCGCGGCCCCGCTCCGTTCGGCGGAGCCTGCCTCGCGCGATACCGATACGCGAGGATGGGTGCCGCGCCACATCGATCGGCGGGCGGCGCTCGCGGGCCGCCCGGTGCGCTATGCGTCAGGCCGCGCGCAGCGGCACGCTCACCTGGCCCGGCCGGCGGTTCGGCGCCATCCCGAGCTGCGCGAGCGTTTCGTCGACGCCGTCGTACTGCACGCCGATCCGGTAGATCGTCTTCGCCTCCTGGCCGGTCGCGATCTCGCGGCCGAGTTCGCGGGCGATCCGCACGCACTGCTCGACCTGCTGCACCGACGTCATCCGGTTGCCCTTCTGGTCGATGATCGTGTCCTCGATCCCGCAGCGCGGATGCAGGCCGAGCGCCATCGCGACCGTGTTGATCGGCAGCACGTTCTTCATCAGCGATTCGAGGGTGATGCACGCACCGTCCGGGCAACGCCGCACGAACTCCATGAAGTTGTACGGATTCGGGCCGTCGAAACCGCCGCCGATGCCGACCCACGTGACGTTCAGCGGGCCGCGATAGACGCCGCGCCGGATGATCCGTTCGAGCGTTTCGAGCGCGTGCATGCCGGTGAGCTGGAAATGCGGCTGGATGCCGGCCGCCTGCAGGCGGCGCAGGTGTTCGTCGACCCAACCGGGGCCGGCCGGCACCGTCATCTCGCGATACGCGTCCCACAGCGCGGCTTCGTTCAGCGATGTGCCGGCGATGTCCTTGCGGTTCATCAGCTCGGTGATGTTCATCTGCACGGTGTTGATCGCGACCGTCACCTGGTCGGGCTTCGGCGTCAGCTCGGCGAGCATGTGGCGCGTGTCGTCGGACAGCCATTTCGCCTCGGCGCCGTCGCCTTCCGGCGCGAACGAGATCGAGCCGCCGACCTGCAGGATCATGTCGGGCACCGCTTCGCGCAACCGGCCGAGCAGTTCGTTGAATTTCGACAGCCGCTTGCTGCCCTTGCCGTCGAGCTCGCGCACGTGCAGGTGCAGCACCGTCGCGCCCGCGTTGTAGCAGTCGACGGCCTTCTGCACGTGCTCGTCCATCGTCACCGGAATGTCTTCCGGAAAATCGGCCGGCATCCATTCGGGGCCGTACGGCGCGACCGTGATGACCACCTTGTCCTGGTTTTCCGGGTGCAGCGAATCGTCGAGAAATTGCATGTCGTCCTCCAGTGGGAATCGTTGTGTGTCGGGCGTACGGCCGTACGGGCGTGCGTATCCCGCCGCGCCGGGCGGCGAGCCCGGCGCGTGTCATGTGCGGCGTTGCGGATCGGTTAAGGTGCGCTCTCGCTCAGAACGGCACGTCGCCGACGATGCCCGCGCGCTCCATCCGGCGCACGCACGGCGGGTAATCCATCACCGCGTAATGCTGCGTGCTGCGGTTGTCCCAGATCGCGACGCTGTGCTTCTTCCAGCGCCAGCGCACCTGGTATTCGGGGATATAGGCCTGGCTGATCAGGTACTGCAGCAACTGGCCGGCGCCGGGGTTCGCGTCCTGTCCGAAGCGCACGCGCGCCGGGGTGTGGAAGTTCGTGAAATGCGTGGCGAACGCGTTCACGTACAGTACCTTTTCGCCGGTTTCCGGATGCGTGCGCACGACCGGATGCTCGGCGTCCGGATACTGCGCCTTCAGCGCGAGGCGCCGGTCGATCGGCATCGCCGCGCCGAAGCTCGCCTCGATGCTGTGGCGCGCGCGCAAGTCGGCGATCTGCTGCTTCACGTGGTCCGGCAGGCGCTCGTACGCGAGCACCATGTTCGCCCACATCGTGTCGCCGCCAACCGGCGGACCCTCGATGCAGCGCAGCACGCAGCCGAACGGCGGCGCCACGCGCCAGCTCGCATCGCTGTGCCACGCATTCTCGTAGCGGTCGTTCGGCTGGCCGGGCGACTTGTAGATGCGCACGAGCCCCGGGTGCTCGGGATCGCTGCCGGCGACCGGATGATCCTCGAGTTCGCCGAAGCGCCGCGCGAACGCGACGTGCTCGGCGCGCGTGATGTCCTGGTCGCGCAGGAACAGCACGCGATGCCGGAGCAACTGCGTACGGATCTCGGCGAACAGGCCGTCGTCGTGCACGGCGTCGGCGAGGTTCACGCCGAGCAGTTCCGCGCCGATCGCACAGGTCAGGGGTTCGACTCGCATGCGCGCCTCCTCAGACGATGAACACCGACGAACCGGTCGTCTTGCGCGATTCGAGATCGCGGTGCGCCTGCGCGGCGTCCTGCAGCGCGTAGCGCTGATTGATCTCGATCTTGATACGGCCGGCCGCGACGTGCGCGAACAGTTCGCCGGCCAGATCGTTCTTCTCGGCCGGATCGGCGATGTAGTCGGCCAGCGCCGGGCGCGTCAGGTACAGCGAGCCCTTCATCGCGAGGCGCTGCGGGTCGAACGGCGGGATCGGGCCCGACGCGGTGCCGACGCACACCATCAGCCCGCGCCGCTTCAGCGAATCGAGCGAGCCTTCGAAGGTGTCCTTGCCGACGCTGTCGAACACGACGTCGACACCGGCGCCGTCCGTCAGTTCGCGCACGCGCTTCGCGACGTCCTCGCGGCTGTAGTCGATCGTATGGTCGCAGCCGTGCGCGCGGGCGATCGCGGCCTTGTGTTCGCTGGAGACGGTGCCGATCACCGTGAGCCCCAGCAGCTTCGCCCATTGCGACACGATCAGCCCGACGCCGCCGGCGGCCGCATGCAGCAGGATCGTGTCGCCCGGCGCGAACGCGTGGATGCGGCGCAGCAGGTACGCCGACGTGAGGCCGCGCATCGTCATCGCGGCGGCCGTTTCGCACGCGATGCCGGCCGGCAGCGGGACGAGCGGCGCGGCCGTGATCAGCCGTTCGGTGCTGTACGCGCCGAGCGTGTTCAGAAAGCCCGTGTACGTCACGCGATCGCCGGCCGCGACGTTCGTCACGCCGGGGCCGACGGCGTCTACCACACCCGCCGCCTCGACGCCGATGCCGGCGGGCAGCGGAACCGGATACAGGCCGCTGCGGAAATACGTGTCGGCGAAGTTCAGGCCGACCGCCTCGTGCCGCAGGCGCACCTGGCCGGGGCCCGGATCGCCGACCTCGACCGCCTCCCAGCGCAGTACGTCGGGGCTGCCGGTTTCGTGGAATCGCACTGCATGTGCCATCGTGTTCTCCGTAGGTCGTCAGTCCGATGCGCGTCGCGCATCGGCGGGTTCGTTCGTGCCTGGCGGCGTCGCGGGTGCGCCGTCCGCCAGCGGTTCGTCCAGTCCGGTCCAGTCGGCGTCGCCGAGGTAGCGCCGCGCGGCCGGGAAAATCACGCCTTCCATCCGCCCCATCTGCTCGAACGCGCCGTGCGCATAGCGGGCCAGCGCGGTGTCGAACGCGGCCGACGGCAGCCCGTCTTCGGCGAGCCCGGCGAGCGCGCCCAGGGCTTGCGTGTCGCGCTGCCGCTGGCGCTCGAGTTCGTCCAGTTCGGCCGCGACGCATTCCGCCCGAACGCGCAGTGCCGAGAAGAGCCTCGCTTCGTCGGCCGTGCCGAACCGGGCGTTTTGCAGTGCAGCGAGCGAAGCCAGCGCATCCCGCGCCTCAGCCGCTTGCCGCTGCGGCTCGTGCGCCACCTCGCCCGACGCCGCCAGCGCGTGCAGGAGCGCCCCGACCATGCGATGCGCATCGAGGCAACGCGCGATCACGCGCGCCGCCGCGGGCGGGCGCCGCGACGGGCAGACGAGTACCGGCACGCCGCTCGTCGCGAGCAACCGCTGGCGCCGCGCGCAGGCCGCCGCATCGGCGTCGGGCGGCAGCGCCGCGACGCCGATCAGGTCGCAGCCGAGTTCGCCGGCCAGCGCGGACGGCAACGCGTCGCCGTCCGCCGGGTGGCCGGCCCCCGGATGGCCGGCCCCCGCAATCACATGGGACAGGCCCTGCGCCCGCGCGGCGGCTTCCACTTTCGCACCGTGTCCGGGCAGCCGCGCTCCGGATAAACGCGAGTCCGGCGTGGCGGCGGGCAGCACGAACGTGACCCGCGCGCCGACCGCGCGCGCCAGCTCGAGCGCGTCGCCGATCGCGTCGATGCCGCCGGGCGCGCCGTCGACCGTCACGAGCAGATGGCGGTACATCGTGCCGCTCCGCTCAGCCGGCGCTCGGCGCGTTATGTGTCGCGCCGCTCGATCCGATCTTCATGGGTGCCCTCCTCGTGGCGTTCGTCATGCATCGGGACCCATGCTATCGACGCCGCGCGGGGACGGCCCCACTCGTCGCGGGGGGGATTGACGCGCGAACGCGGTTCGACCGATCCTTCCCTCACGCCCACACCGGACGTCGGCCCGCACGGCCCCCCCGGACTCCACTGCTGCCCCGATGGCCCACCCACCCGATCGCGCCGACGCGCCCCCCACCGAACTGGTCCTGAAGACGACCGCGCCGCGCGTGCCGGCGCAGTTGCTTGCCCGCGCGCGGCTGAGCCTCGCCGCGCCGCCGTTCGACGGTCGCCCGGTGACGCTGGTGCAGGCGCCGGCCGGTTACGGCAAGACCTCGCTGCTCGCGCAATGGCGCCGCGAAACCGTCGCGCTCGGCCGCGCGGTCGTGTGGCTGTCGGCCGACGAGCGCGACGACGCGCCGCGGCTGCTGCAGGGGCTCGTGCAGGCGGTGCGGACCGGCTGCGCGCGGCCCGGTTTCGGGCGGCTGATCCCGGCCGGCGCGGCGCGTGCGCTGGACGGCCTGACCGCATGGCTGGCCGAGGTCGCGCAACTGTCGATGGAGGCGCTGCTGATCGTCGACGACGCGGAGCGGCTGCCGGCCGCCGGCCTCGAGGCGCTGACTTACGTGCTGCACAACGCGCCGCAGAACCTGCATGTCGTCGTCGCGGCGCGACGCGGGCTCGATCACGCGGCCGGCGACCTGCTCGCGGGCGGCCAGTGCACGCTGGCGGGCGCCGACTGGCTGCGTTTCACGCTCGACGAGACGATCGCGCTGGTCGGCGCGCGCTTCGCGCAACGGGTGGATGCCGACGCGTGCGCGCGGCTGTTCGAACGCGTCGACGGCTGGCCGCTCGGGCTGCAGCTCGCGATGGCCGCGATGGCGCGCTCGGCCGATCCGCGCCAGGCGGTCGATGCGCTCGCCCAACGCGTGGACGGCACGCGCGATCGGCTCGTCGAGCTGCTGCTCGCGAACCTGTCGGCCGACGACACCGCGTTCCTGACGCGCACGAGCGTCGCCGATCGGCTGCATCCGTCGCTGTGCGCGGCGCTGCTCGACGACGCGCACGCGCCGGATCGCCTCATGCGGCTCGCCCGTGACACGCCGCTGTTCATCGCATCGGACGATTCGGACTGGTGCCGGCTGCACCCGCTCGTGCGCGACACGCTGCGCGATCGGCTGGCCGCGCGCCCCGCCGCCGAGCGCAGCACGCTGCACGCCCGCGCGGCGAACTGGCTCGATGCGCACGGGATGACCGAGGAAGCTGCGCGCCACGCGTATGCGGCCGGCCAGGTCGAGACCGCGTACGCGCTCGCGCAGCGCTGCCTCGAGGATGCGATCAAGCAGGGCCGCATCAACGACGTGCTCGACTGGCTCGCGCTGCTGCCCGATGCGGAGCTCGACAAGCGGCCGACGCTGCGGATCGCGGTCGCGTGGGCGCTGGCGCTCGGCGAGCGCCATGTCGAGGCGCGGCGCCAGATCGCCGGCATCCTGGCCGACGACGGCACGCCGGCCGCGATGCGCTACGAATGTGCGCTGATCCTCAGTGCGGCCGCGTATTACGCCGACGAAATCGACGGCTTCGTCGCGCTGTTCGAGCCGTGGGCCGACTTCACGCCGCCGGCGGCGACGTGGCTCGCGCAAATGCACGCGAACCGGCTGTCGGCGCGCGCGATCATCGTCGGCGAACCGGCGCAGGCGCGCCGTTTCCAGCAGGCCGCGCCGCGCGGCGAGACGGCGGCCGGGTTCGGCTACGTCGCGCGCTGGGGCGAACTGATCACCGGCCTGAGCTATCTGCGCGAAGGCCAGATCCGGCTCGCGGACGACGTGCTGTCGCCGGCGCTGGCGCGCGCGGAAGCCGATCTCGGACGGCGCCATCCGCTGACCTGCATGCTCGCGGCGATGTGCGCGGCGATCGCGTACGACGCCGATCGCGTCGACCAGGCCGCCGCGCTGCTCGCGAACCGGCTTGACGTCCTCGAACACGCGGGTACGCCCGACACCGTGCTGCTCGGCTATCGCACGGCCGCGCGCATCGCGTTGCTGCGCGGCGTCGAGCATCGCGCGATCGACCTGCTGGAGGCGCTCGACGCAATGGGCGTCGCGCGGCGGCTGCCGCGCCTGTCGGTCGCGAGCCTTGCCGAGCAGGTGCGCATTCACGCGGCGCGTTATCGCGAGGCGACGTGCCATGCACTGGTCGAGCGGATCGATGCGATCGCCGCGGCCGAATTTCCGGCGCACGGGCCGCTGTGGCGGCGCCCCGTCGTGCTGCTGCAGGCGACCGCGCATGCGTATGCGGCGCTTGCCGAGCGCCGTTGGGAGGACGCATGCGCGGCGCTCGACGAAGCCGCCGTGCTGGCCCGCGAAATGAGCACGGGCCGCGAGCGCATCGAGATCATGGCGCTCAGCGCGTTCGCGCTCGAACAGTCGGGGCACGGCGGCCGCGCGCTGCTCGACGAGGCGATGAACCTCGCGGACGTGTTCGGCCTCACGCGCACGCTCGCCGACGCGCATCCGGCCGTGGCCGACTGGGCGCGTCGCGTCGGCGACGAGTCGCCCGCCGGCGACGGTCCCGCGCGGCACACGCTGCCGCAGCCGCGCATCGTGCCGCCGGCCCCGCGCGGTGCGGCGAGCCCACGCGCGGTGCCGAGCGTCGTGCTGACGCCGAAGGAGCGCGCGATCCTCGAGCTGCTCGCGCGCAACCTGTCGAACAAGGAGATCGCGGTCGCGCTCGCCGTCGGCGAGGAAACCGTGAAATGGCACCTGAAGAACCTGTTCGGCAAGCTCGACGCCAGTTCGCGCAAGCATGCGGTGCGCCGCGCGCTGGTGCTCGGGCTGCTCGAAAGCGCGCCCTGATGCCGGCCTGAGCCCGTCGCCCGCGGCCGGGTAGTCCCCCGGCCTCCCCGCTTCCGATTCTCCGCAACCCTGCCCCCCGCGCATGGGGGGGAGCGGCCGCCCGTCGTTGCGTAGTCTTTGCGCACGGCTTGAATCGGCGCGCATGTCGCGCGCTCCCGCCAGCCGCGCTGCTTCCCCGCTTCACCCGGCCGGGCTCGATCCCGTCCGGTCCACGACGATCCTGGAGACTTCGATGAAGATGAAACTGGCCGCGCTCGCGGCGCTTGCCGGCTGTTCGGCGCTCGCGCAGGCGCAATCCTCCGTCACGCTGTACGGCGTGATCGACACGGGGCTGCTGTACCAGAGCACGTCGGCCGCGTCGTTCAGCCCCAGCGCGCCGAACACCGGCAAGGTGTTTCGCATGAAAGACGGCGGCATCTATTCGAGCTTCTGGGGCATCCGGGGCAGCGAGGACATCGGCGGCGGCTACAAGATCAACTTCAAGCTGCAGGGCTCGTTCGACAGCGGTACCGGCAAGCTGCAACTGAGCGACACGCCGGGCGCCGTCGCGATCTTCAACCAGGTCGCGTCGCTCGGTGTGTCGGGCCCGTTCGGCACGTTCACGGCCGGCCGCCAGATCGTGCCGATGATCTACGCGATGGCCGACACCGACGTGCGCAATGCGCAGTTCTTCGGCAGCGTGCTGACCGCGTGGCTCGGCCTGAACACGGCGGCCGGCTGGCCGGGGACGAGCACCAACGGCGCGATCGGCGCGCTGTACGACAGCAATGCGCTCGTCTACCAGTCGCCGACCTTCGCGGGTGCGTCGATCGCGCTCGAATACGCGCCGGGCGGCGTCGCCGGGCAGTTCCAGGGCGGCACGCGCGAATCGGTCGTGCTCAGGTATGCGAACGGCGGGTTGAACCTGTCGGCCGTCTACTACAACGGTCACGATACGAATCCGGCGCCCGGCGTCGCGCCGACCGGCGTCGACAACAATCGCTTCGTCTACGCCGGCGCGAAATATACGATCCACGATTTCTCGGTGTCGGCGTCGTACGGCAACGGCAGGAATCCGTCGCATGCGGACAAGGTGAACCTCGACATGCTGTCGGCCGGCGTCGGCTATCGCTTCACGCCCGCGTTGCAGGTCACCTCCGCCGTGTACTACCTGAAGGATCGCAACCGTTCCGAAAACCGCTCGACGGCGGCCGTGCTCGCGGCCGATTACAGCCTGTCGAAGCGGACGATGGTGTATGCGCAGGTCGGCCACGTGAACAACCGCGGCACGATGGACCAGATGCTCGTGTACGGGCAACCGGTCGCGCCGGGCGTCGGCACGACGGCCGCGATGGTCGGGCTGCGGCACAACTTCTGACGATGCCGTGCGGTGTGGCGCGGCGCGATGCGCGCTCGGCGGCGCTCGAGTGCGACGCGCGGTCGCCGTCTGCAGCGATCGCGGGGATCGGCTACAGTGGGCGTCTTCGGCGCGCCCCGCTCGCCGGTCGATGCGTTCGTCCCGTTCCTGCCGCCGTGTCGGGGGCGGTCGGCGACGCGCGGCGGGCTGGCGGGGCGCGGATTCTCCACGTTGACGAGCGAACCTCCATGCCCGATCTGTCCGCCTTCCCGATCACGCAAAAGTGGCCGGCCCAGCACCCCGACCGTCTCCAGCTCTACTCGCTGCCGACGCCGAACGGCGTCAAGGTGTCGATCATGCTCGAGGAAACCGGCCTGCCGTACGAGCCGCACCTCGTGCGCTTCGACACGAACGACCAGTTCTCGCCCGAATTCCTGTCGCTGAACCCGAACAACAAGATCCCCGCGATCATCGATCCGAACGGCCCGGACGGCCAGCCGCTGCCGCTGTTCGAATCGGGTGCGATCCTGATCTATCTCGCGGACAAGACGGGCCAGTTGATCCCGAAGGATCTCGCGGGCCGCTACGAGACGATCCAGTGGGTGATGTTCCAGATGGGCGGGATCGGGCCGATGTTCGGCCAGCTCGGCTTCTTCCACAAGTTCGCCGGCCGCGATTATGAGGACAAGCGCCCGCGCGATCGTTATGTCGACGAGTCGAAGCGCCTGCTCGGCGTGCTCGACGCGCATCTCGCGAACCGCCAGTGGGTGATGGGCGATACCTACACGATCGCCGATATCGCGATCTTCCCGTGGGTGCGTAACCTGGTCGGCTTCTATGAGGCGGGCGATCTGGTGGGGTTCGGCGAATTCCGGAACGTCAAGCGGGTGCTTGATGCGTTCGTTGAGCGGCCGGCTGTCGCGCGGGGGCTTAATATTCCGGCGCGGGGTTGAGTGACCGGGCGGCAGCGGGCATGCCGTCCGCGACCCGCTCGAGTCAGGCCCACCGCAATGCGCGGTGGGCATTTTTTTGGTTCATCGAGGATTACCGGGGAACGCCGGGAAGACTGTCGGTGTTCGGCCATTTTGAGACATTCGACAAAGTTGCTGGGATCCCAGACAATCGGACCGGCCCAATCTCGTTGTGGGGGGGAAGGTGTCACTGCAGATCGATAACGAAAGCTACATGAGTCGGCTGAGAAAAAAGGTTGGAAGCGATCTGATTTTGAGTCCGTCCGTTGCAGCTGTGATTCACGACCATGAAGGCAAATTGCTGCTTCAGGAGAAGTCGTCTGGAGAGGCGTGGAGTCTTCCCGCTGGTGGAGTTGAACTGGGCGAAAGCCCGCAAGAGGCCATCTTCCGCGAGGTCATGGAGGAAACCGGATATGCAATCCGCATTCACGGCATTCTCGGCGTGTTTGGCGGACGACTGTTTCGATACACGTATCCAAGTGGCGACCGCGTCGAATACGTAGTAACTCTGTTCCAATGCAAAATCATTGATGGCTCAGGGATACCAAGCGATCCTGAAACCGCATCAACTCGATATTTTGGAAGGCATGACATGCCGGAACTGGCGCTCCCGTATCCGAAGGACGACTTGTTTCTCCCTTTCTAAGATCACAGCGGATGCCGTTGCGGTTTCACGTGCGGCCAGATTCGGCCAGTTTCGGTCACTCGACGGTGCGGCCGGATTTGGTGACAATCTCAGCCGTTCTGCTCGTTTGGACGCGTAGACCCGCGATGAATCTCAACGAAAGATTAGTCGAAATAGCCCGCCAGTCGTCTTGGTGTATGTCTGCGCTGTCGGCCGCACGTGCAATGGGCCTGAAATCCTGGTGCATTGGCGCAGGGGCCATTCGTAATTTGGTCTGGGACTCGCTTCACGGATATGTGACTCCGACACGCCCAGCCGACGTCGATTTGGCCTATTTCGACCCGTCCGATTTGTCGCCGATTCGCGATGCCGAAATCCAGCACAGCCTCACGGCGCAATGCCCCGAAATTCCGTGGGAGGTCACGAATCAGGCCGCTGTTCATCTCTGGTTCGAGAGCGCCTTTGGGCATCCGGTGCCCCCCTTCAGTTCACTGGCCCAAGCCGTTGCGTCGTGGCCGGAGTACACGACGACGGTAGGATTGACTTTGCTCGGTGACGGGACAATTGACGTCTGCGCACCATACGGACTCGACGACCTTTTTTCCATGGTGGTACGACGCAATCCTGCGCGTGTCAGCATTGATACCTATCTTCGGCGAATCCAGCAGAAAAGATACAAGGACCGCTGGCCCCGTGTGACCATCATCGTTTAGAAATGCCGCAGGCAGTCAAGGGGCGTGTTACCGACGGAAATCGACCATAGATAGTCAATCGACGCGAGAGGATTCCCGAATGCCCACAACAGCGTTCGTCGTTGAGGTTCCCGCAGCCGAATCAACAGTAGCCGACCTTGGAGACGGTTTGATGCTACCTCTGATCTCGGCGTGCCGGCGCATATCACGGTTCTGTTTCCCTTCATGCCGCCTGACGAAATTACGCCCGATGTCCTTCGTCAGGCGCAAAGCGCGTTGAGTGTTGTGCAACCGTTCGACTTTTTGTTGAGGAAGGTCGAGCGGTTTGCGGTCACCACTTATCTTGCTCCCGATCCGCCAGAACCGTTCGTCGTCTTGACGACTGCGTTGGTCAAGCGCTTCCCCATGTTTCGTCCCTATGGTGGCGCACACGATGGCATCGTTCCACATCTGACTGTCGCGCATGGCGATGCTGCGACAGCACATTTGGCTGCCGTCGAGCTCAAGCATCGTCTGTCTGCGCGGAACGCGATTCGGACGTGCTGTAGCTCTGTCGCTCTGCTGGAAAACTCGTCGGGTCGCTGGAGGAAGATGCACTTGATTGATCTTCCAAATGTCTACGTATAGTGCCGATCGACCGCAGTCCGGTATGGACAGTTTCATGGCACTAGGCGCCTGACCCATCTGGAGCGAATGGCAGCTTTCTAGAAAACCGACCGTCCGCTCCAGGTCGGCAAGCGACGTCCACGAAAAAATTCACCAAGAACTTATTTGCCCGGCGCGTACGTTTCGATCACGCATTCTTCAACGCGACGTCCCTTCCTCCCCTTCCGGCGATCCACCTTCCAACCCCGCCAGCAACTTCCCCAGCAGGTTCGACAACTGCGCCTGTTCCGCCGCCGACAAGGCAGCCAGCACCGCGCGCTGGTTATCGATGTGCGCAACAACCGCCTCATCGATCAGCGCGCGCCCGGCGTCGGTCAGCGCGACGAGCGTCCCGCGCCCGTCGGCCGGGTTCGGCCGCCGCTCGACCCACCCCGCCTTCTGCAGCCGGTCGATGCGCGCGGTCATCCCGCCCGACGACATCATCAGCGCGTCGTACAGCGCGGTCGGCGTCAGCGCGAACGGCGTGCCGCTGCGCCGAAGCGTCGCGAGCACGTCGAATTCGCCCGGCTGCATGCCGTAGCGCGCGAACAGCGGATTGAGACGGTCGCGCGCGATCACGAGCGCGGCTTCCTGCAGCCGCCCCATCACCACCATCGACGTTGCGTCGAGATCCGGACGCTCGGCGCGCCATTGCGCGAGCGCATGCTCGGCTCGATCCATTAACCCTCCTCGGTCCACCAGTTATCTTGACGTCGAGACAAATGAGCGTTTATCTTGATATCGAGATACTTTATCTGAAAAACGCGTGGCGCCCTGCGGGCAGCCGCGCATCGATATCGAGGGCCAGGCAATGAATCGCTTCACTTCCCCCGGATGGCGGCTCGCCGCGATCGTGCTCGTCGGGCTGAACCTGCGGCCTGCGCTCGCCGCGATCGGGCCGCTGCTCGACATGATCCAGCGCGCGACGGGTATCGGCGACAGCGCGGCCAGCCTGCTGACGACGATCCCGATTCTGCTGATGGGGCTCGGCGCGCTGAGCGCACGGCGCCTGCAGCGCATCATCGGGATCGCGGGCGGCGTGTGGCTCGGCGTGGTGTTGATCGGACTGGCCTGCGCATCGCGCGTCGGGGCGCAGCACGCATGGCTGCTGCTCGCGAGCGCATGCTGCGCGGGTGTCGGGATCGCGATGGTGCAGGCGCTGTTGCCCGGCTTCGTGAAGGCGCATTTCGCGACGCGCATCGGCGGCGCGATGGGCGTCTATTCGACGTCGATCATGGGCGGCGCGGTGCTCGCGAGCGTCGTCGCGCCGTTCGCTGCGGCGCGCTGGGGCTGGCTCGCCGCGCTCGCGGGCTGGGCGCTGCCGGCGGCGCTCGCCGCACTGGCCTGGCCGTTGGCCAGCCGGGGGGGCGACGCGCTTTCCGCCGGGCCGGTGTCGGTATCGAATGCACGGCCGTCGCGTTCGCCGCGCGCCTGGCGGCTCGCGCTGTTCTTCGGCATCGCGACGGGCGCCTACACGCTCGTGCTCGCCTGGCTGCCGCCGTATTACATGCGGCTCGGCTGGTCGCCGACCGCGGCCGGCAGCCTGCTTGGCGGCGTGACGCTCGCGGAAGTCGTCGCGGGGCTGACGATTGCCGCGACGATCGATCGCCTGCCCGATCGCCGGCCCGCGCTGCACGCGGCGATCGCGTCGCTGTTCGTCGGCTTGCTGGTGATGCTGGCCGCGCCCGACGCGCTCGCGTTGCCGGCCGCGCTGCTGCTCGGTGCGGGGATCGGCGCGCTGTTTCCGCTGTCGCTGATCGTCACGGTCGACCATGCGGCGACGCCCGCAGATGCCGCGTCGCTGACGGGGTTCGTGCAGGGTGTCGGCTATTTGATCGCCGGGTTATTCCCGTTCGCGGCCGGCATCGTGCGCCAGCATCTCGCGGATCTGGCGCCCGCGTGGATCGCGATGGCGTGCCTCTGTGTCGTGCTGTTCGCGCTCGCGGCCGGGCTTGCGCCGAAGCTGGCTCGGCACGTCGCGCGGGCCTGAGCGACACCGCGGGCCAGCGGCGCGGGCGCCTGCATGCCCGGTGTCGTCCCGGGCATGCTCGCACCAGCAATATCCTCACGGCCCGTTCAGATACCCGGCTCCACGGCGCGATGCGTTCAGCCCGCGCTCGCGTACAGCGTCGAATCCGCGAATCCTTCGGCGTCGAGCACGCGCCCGATCAGGATCAGCGCGGTGCGCTCGATCTGCGTGCCGCGCACCTTGCCGACGATGTCGGCCAGCGTGCCCGTCACGCGCTCCTCGTCGGGCCAGCTCGCGCGATAGATCACCGCCACCGGGCAATCGGCGCCGTAATGCGGCAGCACTTCGTCGACGATGCGCGCGAGATGGCGCACGCCGAGATGGATCGCGAGCGTCGCGCGATGCGCGGCGAGCGCGCCGAGCGCTTCGCCTTCCGGCATCGTCGTCTTGCCCGCGAAGCGCGTGAGGATCACCGTCTGCGCGACGCCGGGCAGCGTCAGCTCGACGCCGAGCGTCGCCGCGCACGCGGCCGTGGCCGTCACGCCCGGCACGATTTCGTATGGAATCCCGAGCGCTTTCAGGCGGCGGATCTGCTCGCCGATCGCACTGTACAGCGACGGGTCGCCCGAATGCACGCGCGCGACGTCCTGCCCTTTCGCGTGCGCGGTGGCAAGCAGCCCCACGATCGCGTCGAGGTCGAGTTCGGCCGTGTTGACGACCTGCTCCGCGCGATGACCGTCGAGCACGGCGGCCGGCACGAGGGAACCCGCATACAGGATCACCGGGCACGTGCGCACGAGGCGCTGGCCCTTCACCGTGATCAGCTCCGGGTCGCCGGGGCCCGCGCCGATGAAATACACCGTCATCGAAATTTCTCCGTCAATTCGTTGAGTGGCCGCTGCGCCGCATCAGGCGCGCGCGGCCGGATCGAGTGCGTCGATGAGTGCCGTGACCGAGTCGAAAGCACGGTCGGCATCGGGCAGCGGCGGCCGGCGCAGCATTACGACCGGCAGCCTGCGTTCGCGCGCGACGTCGAGCTTGGCCTCGGTGGCCGCGCCGCCGCTGTTCTTGCTGACGACGACATCGATGCCCGCCAGTGCGAACAACGCGCGCTCGCCGTCGAGCGTGAACGGCCCGCGCGCGGCGACGACTTGCGCACGGGCGTTGCCGGGATGCGCATCGAGGCAGCGCACGAGCCAGAACTGATGCGGCGGGATCTCATCAAGATGCGCGAGCGGCTCGCGGCCGAGCGTGAACAGCGGGCGCCTGAACGGCGCGAGCGCGGCCTCGATGCCGGCCCAGTCGTCGACCATGCGCCAGTCGTCGCCCGGTTGAGGCGTCCACGGTGCACGGCGCAGCGCCCATAAAGGCACGCCCGCGTCGCGCGTCGCCGCCGCGGCGTTCGCGCTGATTCGCGCGGCATACGGGTGCGTTGCGTCGATCACGAGGCCGATGCCGGCGCTGCGAAGATACGCGGTCAACCCGGCTGTGCCGCCGAAACCGCCGACGCGCACCTCGCAGCGCAGATCGTCGGGCGTCTTGCCGAGACCGGCGAGACTGTAGACGTGATGCGGACCGAGCACGCGCGCGATCTTCAGCGCATCGCCGGTGCCTCCGAGCAGCAGGATGCGCGGGCTCATCGCGCCGCCCCGACGAAGCGCCCCTGCCGGTCGATCGCGAACATCTCGACCGTGACCGACGGCGGCACGATGTCGCGCGCCACCCGCAGCGCATGCGCGCAGACGAGATCGCCGAGCGGCACGCCATCGGCCCGCGCCAGTTTCAACGCTTCCTGGCTCGTGTTCGCCGCGCGCATCGCGGCCTGCAGCGCATCGTTCGCGCCGGCTTCGGCCGCCCACTGCGCGAGCAGCGGCAGGTCGATGCTCGAATGGCGGCTGTGCAGGTCGAGATGCCCGGCCGCGAGCTTGCTCAGCTTGCCGAAGCCGCCGCACATCGACAGGCGCGCGACCGGCGCGCGCCGCAGGTGCTTGAGCACCGCGCCCGCGAAATCGCCCATCTCGATCAGCGCCATGTCGGGCAGATGGTAATGCGCGCGCATCGCATCCTCGCTCGCGTTGCCCGTGCAGGCGGCGATATGCGCGATGCCGTTCGCGCGCGCGACGTCGATGCCCTGATGAATCGACGCGATATAGGCCGAACACGAGAACGGCCGCACGATGCCGGTCGTGCCGAGGATCGACAGTCCGCCGATGATGCCCAGGCGCGGATTCATCGTCTTCAGCGCGAGCGCCTCGCCGCCTTCGACGCCGATCGTCACGTCGAAGCCGCCCGCGTAGCCGTGTTCGGCGGCGAGCGCTTCGAGGTGGGTGGTCATCATCTGGCGCGGCACCGGGTTGATCGCCGGTTCGCCGACCGGCAGCGTCAGCCCCGCACGCGTGACCGTGCCGACGCCCGGCCCCGCATGAAAGCGCACGCCGGGCGCCGCCGCGAGCGCGACGCGCGCGAAGATCAGCGCGCCATGCGTGACGTCCGGATCGTCGCCGGCATCCTTGATCGTGCCGGCTTCGGCGCCGTCGGCCGTGGCGCGGCAGAATTCGAGCCGCATCATCACGCGCTGCCCCTTCGGCAGCACGATCTCGACCGCGTCGTCCGCCTGGCCCGCGAGCAGCAGCCGCGCGGCCGCGAGCGACGTCGCGGTCGCGCAGCTGCCGGTCGTGTAGCCGAAGCGCAGCGGCGCGGGCTGTTCGGGGGTTTCGTCGCGCATCACGCGTCCGTTGGGTCCGACGGATTCGACGAGCCGACCGTGTCTGCCGTGTCGGGCTTGCGCACGTCGTACAGCGTGACCGGCAGCGGCTGCCGCCACGTGTCGAAGCGGCCGAGTGGTTCGGCATGCGCGAACGACACGCGCGTGAGCGTGCCGCCATGCGCATCGCGCCACGCGGCGAGCGCCATCTCGCCCTGCAGCGTGACCGCGTTCGCGATCAGCCGGCCGCCGGGCTTCAGCGAAGCCCAGCATGCGTCGAGCACGCCGGGCGCCGTCGCACCGCCGCCGATGAAGATCGCGTCGGGCTCGGCGAGCCCCGCGAGCGCATCGGGCGCACGGCCCGCGACGAGTTGCAGGCCCGGTACGCCGAGCGTATCGCGGTTGTGTTCGATGAAGCGCTGTCGCTCCGCATGCGCTTCGATCGCGATGGCCTGGCAGGATGGATGCGCGCGCATCCATTCGATGCCGATCGATCCGCTGCCGGCGCCGACATCCCACAGCAGTTCGCCTGGCGCGGGCGCGAGACGCCCGAGCGTCATCGCACGCAGGTCGCGCTTGGTGAGCTGGCCGTCGTGGCGGTACGCGTCGTCGGGCAGGCCGGGCGTGAGCGCGCGGCGCGGCGCGTCGGGGCCCGCCCGGCAATCGAGCGCGACGAGGTTGAGCGCGGCGGTTTCGTCGACGTGCCAGTCTTGCGCGAGGCCATCGATCCGTCGCTCGAGCGGGCCGCCCAGATGCTCGAACACGCTGACGCGCGTCGGCCCGAAGCCGCGGGCGGCGAGTTCGGCCGCGACGGCGGCCGGCGTGCGGCCGTCGGCGCTCAGCACGAACAGGCGCCGGCCCGGCAGCAGATGGCGCGCCAGCGTCGCGAGCGGACGCCCGACGAGCGAAACCGCGCCGACGTCCTGCAGCGCCCAGCCGAGACGCGCAGCGGCGAGCGACAGCGACGACGGCGCGGGCAGAACACGCCATTCATCGGGAGAAAGCTCGCGGGCGAGCGTCGCGCCGACGCCGAACAGCATCGGGTCGCCGCTCGCGAGCACGCACACGGGCGCGCCGCGGCGCGCGAGCAACGCCGACAGGTCGAACGGCGACGGCCATGCTTCGCGCGCGGCGCGCAGCCGCGCGGGCAGCATGTCGAGATGCCGCTTCGCACCGACCACGTGCGTCGCATCGAGCAGCGCGCGCCGCGCGTGGCGTCCGAGCCCCGCGTAACCGTCGTCGCCGATGCCCACTACCGTCAGCCACGCCGTCATGCATCCTTCCCCATCGTTCGATTTCGTACCGTTTGTTGCGATGCGCCGCCGCCCAGCCGACGCGCATCGATCCGTTTCCGTGCCGCGGCATTGGCGCCACGGACGATGCGGCCACGCCCTTGGTCAGCCGCGCGGCGTGCCGCCGATCCACATCACCATCGCCAGATACAGTCCGGCGATCGCCGCGACCAGCAGCCAGCCGAGCACCACCCACATGAGCGTCCGCCCGCCGCCTTTCCTGAACAGGTATGTTCCACCCGCCACGATCGGCACGATCAGGCCGGCGAGCCCGACATTCTTCGGCCATTCGGCGGACGGCGCAAACGGAATCAGCATGCCCGCGAGCATCATCCATGCGGGGAGACCCAGCAAGGCCAGTGCGATGCCCATGCCGAACAGCTCCGTCCTGCCGAGTTTCATCATCGCGGATACCGGCGTCGCGCCGATCGAATGTCGAGCCGCCAATCGTACCATCCGCGCAACCGCCCGCCGGTCGTTACAGCCAAGCTGCGGCACGGTTGCAGCGCACACCGCCGATGCAGGATCGCCGCGAAAATCGGGTATCCTACGGCCGTTCGTTCGCCGGTGCCCTTCGGGGCCGAAGAGGGAACACAGGGCGCACCGCGCGCCGCTGTGGCTGCCCCCGCAACTGTAGACAGCGAGCCGATCTCCTCTTCATGCCACTGGTTTCACCGGGAAGGCCGGGAGACGGCGCCGACCTGTCAGCCAGGAGACCTGCCGGCCAGAAAGTGCGTGCGTGCCAGTCGGCGTCGGGCGGGGTGTACCGATGCGTTGGCCGCGGCGCCACACAGTGTCCCGGTATCCCGTTGAATTCCGCCCCCGCTTCGATTCCTGCGTCGCCCGTCGTGCGCCCGTCGGCCTGCCCGGGGCTCGTGCGCGTGGTCGCGGCCGCCGACGGCGGGCTGTGCCGGATCAAGCTGCCGGGGGGCCGGCTCGACGCACATCAGGCACGCGCGATCGCCGCCGCCGCGCGCCGGTACGGGTCCGGCGCGATCGATGCGACCAATCGCGCGAATCTCCAGCTGCGCGGCATTCGCGACGGCGCGGCCGATGCGCTGGCGCACGCGTTGCTCGACGCAGGGCTCGGCCCGCGCGCAAGCCCCGACAACGCCACCGCCGATGCGGCCGCGCTCGCGGCGAGCGACGACGTCCGTAACGTGCTGCTGAGCCCGCTCGCCGGGCACGACCCGGCCGCGCTCGTCGATAGCCACGCGCTGGCCGTGCCGCTGCTCGACATGTTGGCGAGCGAGCCGCGCCGCGGCGAACTGTCGCCGAAATTCTCGATCCAGCTCGATGGCGGCGAAGCGGTCGCGGCGCTCGATCATCCGCACGACATCTGGCTGGCCGCGTGGCGCCGCGCCGATGGCGCGGTACGTCTCGCGGCGGGGCTGGCCGGCTGTCCGCCGGTGGCGCACGTCGACCGGCCCGCGTCGGTCGACGTGTCGATCGATCAGGGCGTCGCACTGGTTCGCGCGCTGCTGCTCGCGTTCCTCGATCTCGCGCCGGCCGACGTCACACGGATGCGCACGTTGCTGGCGACGTTCGACGAACCCACGCTGCTCGAACGCGCGCAGCACTATCTGCCCTTCCCGCTCGCAGCCGATCCGGCGCTTGCCGACTGGCGGCGCACGCGTGCCGACCCTGCGTTACGTTTCGGTGCACACCCGTCGCGCGACGCCGCGCGTTGCAGCGTCGGCGCGCAGTTCGCGCTTGGTCGGCTCGATGCGACGCAACTGGAGCGGCTCGCCGCGCTGGCCGAGGCCGACGGCGACGGCACGCTGTCGATGACGCCGTGGCAAGGCGTATTCATGCACGGCGTGCCGAACGAACGCGCGGCGGCGATGCACGTAGCACTCGCGTCGCTCGGCCTCGTGTGCGCGGCGTCCGACCCGCTCGCAACGCTCGTCGCCTGCACCGGCAGCGCAGGCTGCGCGAAAGCGCGCGCCGATACGAAACACGACGCGCTCGCGCTCGCCGCGCGCGTCGGTCGTCCGCTCGACGTGCACCTGACCGGTTGCGAGCGCCACTGCGCGCTGCCGCATCCCGCCGCGCATACGCTCGTCGCGGTGGCGCCCGCGCACTACGACCTTTACCGGCGCGACGCGGCCGCGGGCCTCGGCGCCCCGCTCGCGCGCCATCTGACGATTGACCAGGCCGCGGTCCGACTCATGGACGCGCGGCACAGCCAGGACACCACCGATGCTTGACTACATTCGCGACGGGCAGGAAATCTACCGCCAGTCGTTCGCGACGATCCGCGCCGAGGCCGACCTGTCGCAGGTTCCGCCCGATCTCGAGAAGCTCGCGGTGCGCGTGATCCACGCGTGCGGGATGGTCGACGTCGTGTACGACCTGCGCTTCTCGGCCGGCGCCGGCACGGCCGGCCGCACGGCGCTCGCGGCCGGCGCGCCGATCCTGTGCGACGCGAGGATGGTCGCCGAAGGCATCACGCGCGCGCGGCTGCCCGCGGCCAACCGCGTGATCTGCACGCTCGGCGAGCCGGAAGTGCCCGACCTCGCCCGACACCTCGGCAACACGCGTTCGGCCGCCGCGCTCGAACTGTGGCGCCCGCATCTCGCGGGCAGCGTCGTCGTGATCGGCAATGCGCCGACCGCGCTGTTCCACCTGCTCGACATGATCGACGCCGGCGCGCCGCGGCCCGCGCTGATCCTCGGTTTCCCGGTCGGCTTCATCGGCGCGGCCGAATCGAAGGCGATGCTCGACGCCGACAGCCGCGGCGTGCCATACGTCGCGCTGCTCGGCCGGCGCGGCGGCAGTGCGATGGCCGCCGCCGCGGTCAATGCGCTTGCGACGGAGGTCGAATGACGACCGCGCGCGGACGGCTGTTCGGGGTGGGCGTCGGCCCCGGCGATCCCGAGCTGATGACGATCAAGGCGCTGCGCGTGCTGCAGGCGGCGCCCGTGGTCGCGTATTTCGTCGCGAAGGGCAAGAAAGGCAACGCGTACGGCATCGTCGAAGCGCACCTGCTCGACGGGCAGACGCAACTGCCGCTGGTCTACCCGGTGACGACCGAGGCGCTGCCGCCGCCGCTGTGCTACGAGACGGTGATCGCCGATTTCTACGACACCGCGG
Source organism: Burkholderia sp. BCC0097 (assembly GCF_902832985.1). Lineage (NCBI taxonomy): Bacteria > Pseudomonadati > Pseudomonadota > Betaproteobacteria > Burkholderiales > Burkholderiaceae > Burkholderia > Burkholderia sp. BCC0097. Next base: position 263,046 of record NZ_CADFDM010000011.1, on the reverse strand, counting down.
CCGAGATCGTCGCGGCGCACCTCGATGCAGGCCGCGACGTCGCGGTGATCTGCGAAGGCGATCCGTTCTTCTACGGCTCGTACATGTACCTGCACGACCGCCTCGCGCCGCGCTACGACACCGAGGTGATCCCCGGCGTGTGCGCGATGCTCGGCGGCACGGCCGTGCTCGGCCAGCCGCTCGTCTATCGCAACCAGAGCCTGTCGGTGCTGTCGGGCGTGCTGCCAGAGCACGAACTGCGCGAGCGGCTCGCGCGGGCCGACGCGGCCGTCGTGATGAAGCTCGGCCGCAATTTCGACAAGGTGCGGCGCGTGCTGGACGCACTCGGGCTCGCGAAGCGCGCGCTGTACGTCGAGCGCGCGACGATGGCGAACCAGCGCATCGTGCCGCTCGACGAGGTCGATCCGATGGCGTCGCCGTATTTCTCGCTGCTCGTCGTGCCGGGGGAAAAATGGCAAGGATGACGACCCCGCCCGCGATCGTGATTCTCGGCGCAGGCGCGCTCGATACCGCGCGGCGCATCCAGGCGCGTTACCCGGGCGCCCGGGTGCACGGTCTCGCGTCGCGCGTCGATGCCGATGTGCCGTTCGACGAACTGGGCGCGCACCTGCGCGAACTCTATGCGCGCGGCCTGCCGATCGTCGCGCTGTGCGCGGCCGGCATCGTGATCCGCTGCCTCGCGCCCGCGCTCGCCGACAAGGGCGTCGAGCCCCCGGTGCTCGCGGTCGCGGAGGACGGCTCGGCCGTCGTGCCGCTGCTCGGCGGGCTGACGGGCGTCAACGTGATCGCGCGCGAAATCGCCGAATGCGTCGGCGTCGCGCCGGCGATCACGACGAGCGGCGAACTGCGCTTCGGCGCGTGCGTGCTCAATCCGCCGGAAGGCTATGCGCTCGCTGATCTCGCGCAGGGCAAGCGCTTCGTGTCCGACCTGCTCGCGGGCGCGTCGACGCGCGTCGACGGCGCGGCGCCGTGGCTCGACGACGTCGCGCTGCCGCGCGATGCCAAGGCCGCGCACGCGATTCGCGTGACGCCCGATGCGTGGCGCGGCGCGCACGACGAGCTTGTGATTCATCCGCGCAGCGTGGTGGTCGGTGTTGCCGCGGGTGCCGTGCATGCAGGCGAAGCGCTTGCTGCGCGCATCGACACCATGCTCGACGCCCAGGGCCTCACGCGGCTGGCGCTCGCGGCCATCGTCGCGCCGGCGTCGGCAATCGGCGAACCCGTGCTGGAAGAAGCGGCGAACACGCTGAACGTGCCGCTGCGTTTCGTCGATGGCGATCGCGATCCCGATCGCGACACGCCCGTGGACGCCGCCACGCTGCTCGGCCGCGCATTACGCGTCGCCCACACGCTGCGTGAAGAATCGAACGGCCTCGCATGCGCAATCGCATCCCATCCGGTCGATCCAGCCACGCTCGGCCGCGCGCGCGGCCGCCTGACGGTGCTCGGTCTCGGCCCGGGCGGCGCCGCGTGGCTCACGCCGGCCGCGCGCGCGGCGCTCGCGGACGCGACCGACATCCTCGGCTATACGACTTACGTGAACATGGCCGGCCCGTTTCGGGCGGACCAGCGCGTGCACGGCACCGATAATCGCGAGGAAATGCAGCGCGCGCGCCACGCGTTCGAACTGGCGGCCGAGGGGCGGCGCGTCGCGGTCGTGTCGTCGGGCGACCCCGGCGTATTCGCGATGGCCGCGGCCGTGCTCGAAGCGCTCGACGAAGCGCGCGACCCGCAATGGGCCGCGGTCGACCTGCGCGTGGAGCCCGGCATCTCGGCGTCGCTCGCCACGGCCGCGCAGGCCGGCGCGCCGCTCGGCCACGATTTCTGCGCGATCTCGCTGTCGGACAACCTGAAGCCGTGGGACGTGATCGAGACGCGCCTGCGACACGCGGCGCAAGCCGATCTCGTGATGGCGTTCTACAACCCGATTTCGCGCGCGCGGCCGTGGCAGCTCGACCGTGCGCTCGACATCGTGCGCGCGCATCGCGCGGCCGATACGGTGGTCGTGCTCGGCCGCGACATCGGGCGGCCGGGCGCGACGCTCACGACGACGACCCTCGGCGCGCTGCGCGGCGACCAGGTCGACATGCGCACGATGGTGATCGTGGGCTCGTCGACCACGCGGCGCTTCTCGATCAGCAACGCACGCGAATGGGTCTATACGCCGCGCTGGTATCGCTGAACGCCGCGGTGCCCGCCGCGTTGCGCATACCGCATCCGGCGGCGTTCGCACGAATGTGAATGGTGAATGCGCATGCGTGCGAGCGAGCGAGCCGTTCATCGGCATGCCCGCGCGTCGCCGGTTCGCTGGAACCGGTCCATCCGCGCCGCGTCGTGCGATCGATCGGAAAAAGTGCCCGCCCGGCGTTTCGATATTCGACCGAATCGGCAAGTTCGTTACGTATCGGGAATCGAATAACAAAAAGAAGAACACCTAAGTTTCCTATTCGACGCGAATCCTCCAAGATAGGCACGCCGCCGCCGGGGCACGTGCCCGCCTCATCGGCGGCGATACGCAGGCCAGCGTATCCCTCTTCCACTTGGAGAACACAGAATGAACAACAATGTGTTGCCGCGTTTCGTTCCGCGTGCGTTTGCCGCGGGTTGTCTGCTCGCGATGGCGAGCGTGTCGCACGGCGCCGGCGTGTATGCACCCTATGTCGACGTGACGCTCTATCCGACACCGTTGGTCGATCAGATCGGCGTGCGCCAGGGCATCCAGCAGTTCACGCTCGCGTTCGTGGTCGCGGGCAACGGCTGCGTGCCGTCGTGGGGCGGCGTGCAGCCGATCGGCAACGGCGCGAGCGGCGGGCTGCTGACCGCGCTGTCCACGTCGATCGCGAGCTACCGCGCGAAAGGCGGCGAAGTCGCCGTGTCGTTCGGCGGCGCGAACGGCACGCCGCTGATGCAGGCGTGCTCGACGGTCCCCGCGCTGAAGACCGCGTACCAGACGGTGATCGACACGTACGGCCTCACGCATATCGACTTCGACATCGAGGGCGCGTCGCAGCAGGACACGGCGGCGGTCGCGCGCAACTTCCAGGCGGTCGCGCAACTGCAGGCCGATTACGCGGCTAAGGGCAAGCCTCTGCACGTGACCCTGACGCTGCCGACGATGCCGACCGGGCTCACGCAGGACGGCGTGAACGTCGTCAACGCGGCCATCGCGAACAAGGCCACGTTCGATGCGGTGAACGTGATGGCGATGGACTACGGCCCCGCGAACATCGACATGGGCGCCGCCGCGATCAGCGCCGCGCAGGCGCTCTACTCGCAGCTCGACACGGCGTTCAAGTCGGCTGGCCAGCCGAAGACCAACGCGCAGCTGTGGCAGATGGTCGGCGTCACGCCGATGATCGGCGTGAACGACGTGCAAGGCGAAACGTTCACGCTCGCGAATGCGCAGACCGTGCTGAACGCGGCCGTCGCGAACGGCTACGGGTTCTTCGGCAACTGGTCGGTCGGCCGCGATCAGGCGTGCCCGTCCGGTGGCACGTATGCGTCGCCGACCTGCTCGGGCGTCGCGCAGCAGCCGTACGCGTTCGCGGCGATCTTCAGGAAGCTCGACGGCAAGTGGGGCGCGGGCGTCACGCAGGACCCGAACTACGGCGGCGGCTCGGACGGCGGTACGCCGCAGCCGGGCGCACCGTGGGCGGCCGGCCAGGTCTATACGGCCGGCGCGACGGTCACCTACCAGGGCACGACGTATCAGGCGCAGTGGTGGACGCAGGGCGACGTGCCCGGCCAGGCGGCCGTATGGAAGCCGGTCGGCGGCGGCACGCCCGCGTGGTCGGCGACGACCGCCTATCAGGGCGGCACCTGTGTGACGTATCAGGGCGCGAAATATTGCGCGAAATGGTGGACGCAGGGCGACAACCCGAGCGCGGGCGGCGTGTGGGTGAAGTCGTGACGGTGCGACACGCTCGCGCGTGACGCGCGGCGGGCCGTGTTCGGCGTGGCAGCATCGCACGCCGGCGACGGCCCGCCGACGGCGCCGTCGCGCGCCGCTGCCCTACCCGCGCGCGTGCTCGGCCAGCAGCCGTGCCTTCGCGTCGACGAGCAGCGCCGCGTGCTTGTCGCGATGCTGGCGAATCCGCTCGGTCGGCCCGACGACCGACAGCCCGTACCAGTCGCCGTCGAGCGTCAGCGCCACCGCGATCGCCGACAGCTCGGGCGCGCTCTCGCCGAAGTTCTCGGCCCAGCCGAGTTCGCGAAACCGCGCGGTCTGCGCGACGAGCGCCGCCAGGTCGGCCACCGTCGCATCGGTGAAGCGTTCGAACGGCAGTTGCGCGCCGAGCGCCTGCTGCATATCGTTCGCGAGTTCCGCGAAGATCGCCTTGCCGATCGAGTTCGCGTGCAGCGGGCGCAGCTCGCCCGGCTGGCGCGTATAGCGAATCGCCTGCTCCGATTCGACGACGTCGAGATACGTGACCGACACACCCTGGATCTTGCCGAGCACGGCGGTTTCGCGGCTCGCGTCGCGCAGCGCGACGAGGTGCGGATGCACGATTTCGACGACCGGATCGGTCGCGTCGATCGCGGCGGCCACCGTCTGCAGGCGCCGCGTCGGGTAGTAGCCGCCGCGCTTGCGCACTTCGTACAGGTAGCCGCGGCTCACGAGCGTGCGCGCCATCGCGAGGCAGCTCGACGCCGGCACGTTGAGCAGGCGCGCGAGTTCGGTGAGCGGCAGCGGCCGCCGTTCGGCGGCGAACAGCTCGAACAGGTCGAGCGTGCGGGCAACGAGTTTGACGTCCATGACGAGCGCTTGATTCGGAACGGGAAACCGCGCGCCGGGCGGGCCGCCGGGTCGCTACGGTCAGTACGACTTCGGCAGCCCGAGCACCTTCTCCGCGATGTAGCACAGGATCAGTTGCGGACTCACGGGCGCGAGCCTCGGAATCATACACTCGCGCAGATAGCGCTCGACATGATATTCCTTCGCGTACCCCATCCCGCCGTGCGTCGCGATCGCCGTCTGGCAGGCCTGGAACGCGGCTTCCGCGCCGAGGTATTTCGCCGCGTTCGCCTCCGCGCCGCACGATTGGCCCGCGTCGTAGCGCGTCGCGGCCTTCATCACCATCAGCCACGCGGCCTCGAGCTGCATCCACGCCTGCGCGAGCGGATGCTGGATCGACTGGTTCTGCCCGATCGGGCGACCGAACACCACGCGCTCGCACGCATACTGTGTCGCGCGGCGCAGCGCGGCTTGCCCAAGGCCGATCGCCTCCGCGGCGATCAGGATGCGTTCGGGATTCAGCCCGTGCAGCAGATAGCGGAAGCCGTCGCCTTCGTTGCCGATCAGGTCGTCGCGCGACACGCACAGGTTGTCGATGAACAGCATGTTCGAATCGACCGCCTTGCGGCCCATCTTCTCGATCTCGCGCACCTCGACGCGTGAACGGTCGAGGTCGGTATAGAACAGGCTCAGCCCGTCGGTCGGCTTCGCGACCTGGTCGAGCGGCGTCGTGCGCGCGATGATCAGCATCTTGTTCGCCACCTGCGCGGTCGAGATCCAGATCTTGCGCCCGCTCAGCACGTAGTGATCGCCGTCGCGGCGCGCCTGCGTGCTCAGGTGCGTGGTGTCGAGCCCGGCGTCGGGTTCCGTCACCGCGAAGCACGCCTTGTCGCGCCCGGCGATCAGCGGCGGCAGGAAGCGCGCCTTCTGCGCGTCGTTGCCGAACACCTGCACCGGGTTCAGCCCGAAGATGTTCATGTGGACGGCCGATGCGCCGGACAAGCCGGCGCCCGATGCGCTGATCGTGCGCATCATCAGCGCCGCCTCGGTCATCCCGAGCCCGGCGCCGCCGTAGGCCGGGTCCATCGCGATGCCGAGCCAGCCGGCCTCGGCGAGCGCCGCGTGGAAATCGGCCGGAAACCCGCCCGCGCGATCGCGTTCGAGCCAGTAGTCGTCGCCGAAGCACGCGCAGATTTTCTCGATCGCGCTTTCGATCGCGCGCTGGTCGTCGGTCAGGTCGAACTGCATGGATTGCTCTCCCGGAAAAAGCCGAGCGGTCGCGCCGCTCTCAAGAAAACGCCAGGCGGCGCCACGGTTTTCGCTTCGACCGACGGTCCTTTGCGGGATTGCGCGCTGGAAGCATCGGCACGAAGCGGCAGGTCTCGGGCGCTCACAACGGAAACACGCCGACGATCACCGCGGCGAAGACCATCAGCACGGTGGCGGCGAACAGGAACGGAATCGTGAATTTCTGGTGCTCGGCGAGCTCGACGCCGGTCAGCCCGACGATCAGGAACGTCGCGGGCGTGAGCGGGCTCACCGGAAAGCCGGTCGTCATCTGGCCGAGCAGCGTGGCCTGCGCCATCTGGATCGTCGGCACGCCGAGCAGCTTGCCGCTCTCCGCGAGCACCGGCAGCACGCCGAAGTAGAACGAATCGGGATCGAACAGCAGGCTGAGCGGCATCGACAGCAGCCCGAGCACGAACGGCATGTGGCGCGCATGCTCGATGGGCACGTGCGCGACGACGACCTCGGCCATCGCCTTCAGCATCCCGGTGCCGGACATGATGCCGGTGAACGCGCCGGCCGCGAGCAGCACGCTCGCCATCATCAGCGCGGCCTTCGCATGCGCGTCGATCCGTTCGCGCTGCGCCTGCACGTCCGGGTAATTGATCACGAGCGCGGCGACCGTGCCGAGCATGAACATGACCATCGGGTCGACGATGCCCGACACCAGTGTGACGAGCACGACGAGCGTAAGCGCGACGTTGATCCCGAAGCGGCCCGGACGGCGCAACGCGCGTTCGGCGTCGGTCAGCTCGCGCGGCGCGATCGCGAGCGAGGCCGCGCCGGCGCGGTCGAGCCCGAGCCGTTTCGCCTCGCGCACGCCGAGCACCCAGGCGGTGCCGAACACGAACGCGAGCCCGACGATCTGCACCGGAATCATCGGCGTGAAGATCGCCGAGCCGGGAATGTGCAGCGCGGCCGACGCGCGCAGCATCGGCCCGACCCATGGCAGGAAGTTGACGCCGGCCGCCATCGACGCGACGCACGCGAGAATGCGGCGATCCATCCCGAGCCGCGTATAGAGCGGCATCATCGCGGGCAGCGTGACGAGAAACGTGACCGCGCCCGAGCCGTCGAGATGGATCAGCAGCGCGAGCAGCGCCGAGCCCATCACGATGCGCGGCGGATGGCAGCCGATCACGCGCAGCACGCCGGCGATGATCGGATCGAGCATCCCCGCATCGGTGAGGATACCGAAGAATAGAATCGCAAAAACGAACATCCCGGCGATCGGGCCGATGTTCTGTACCCCGTGCACGACGAACTTGCCGGTCTGCAGCCCGAAACCGGCCGCGAGCGACGCGGCCACCGGCACGACGATCAGCGCGACGAGCGGCGACAGCCGCTTCGTGATGATCAGGCCGAACAGCGCGACGATGGCGGCCGCGCCGATCCATGCGAGCATGATGCGTCTCCTCTTCAGCCGGTGTGCATCGAGAGGCGAGTCGATGCGCGGGCCGGCGTGATGTCCGAATGAGGGTGTGCGCGGCGCGCGTGGCCATGCGCCGCGATGCGGCACGGCCGGCGGCCGCGATGCCGGTCAGGTCCGGCTGCCGTCGTTGCCGTCGTTGCCTTCGTCGTCCGCGAACACCTGCGCCGCATGTTCGTTCAGCCCGGGCGGCGGCCGCCGATACGTGGCCGGCGTGCGGCCGAGCTTGATCGGCGACGCGATGCCGCGATGCCGGCCCAGCTCGACCTTCATCCGCCGATGCGCGACATGCGGGTGGTCGAGCGCCGCGTCGAGCGCGAGCACGGGCGCGCACGGCACGCCACGGCGCATCAGGTGCTCGGCGAGCGTCGCGCCGTCGTGCGCGGCCAGCGCCGTTTCGAGCAGCGCGCGCAGCGCGGCGCGGTGCTGGCTGCGCGCGCGGTTGTCCGCGAAACGCGGATCGTCGAGCCAGTCGCGCGTGCCGAGCACGTCGCACAGCGCCGCGAACTGCCCGTTGTTGCCGACTGCCAGAAAGATGTCGACGCCCGCGGTCGGAAAGCTGTCGTACGGCGTGATGTTCGGATGCGCGTTGCCGGTGCGCACGGGCGCGTTGCCCGAATGGAAGAAGTTCGGCGTATGCGGATGCAGGATCGACAGCGCGCAGTCGAACAGCGTCGATTCGACGAACTGGCCGCGCCCGCTCGCATCGCGTTCGCGCAGCGCCATCAGCACGCCGAGCGCCGCGTTCAGCCCCGTGACGAGATCGACGATCGGCACGCCGACGCGCAGCGGCGCGCCACCGGCTTCGCCATTGACGCTCATCAGCCCCGCGAGCGCTTGCACGGCCGCGTCATAGCCCGGCAGTCCGCCGAGCGGGCCGTCCGCGCCGAAACCCGACACGCGGCAATAGACGAGGCGCGGAAACCGCGCATGCAGCGCGTCGAAGCCGAGCCCCCAGCGCTCCATCGTGCCGATCTTGAAGTTCTCGACGAGCGCGTCCGCGTGTTCGAGCAGCCCGAGCAGCCGCTCGCGATCGGCCGGCTGAGTCAGGTCGAGCGCGATGCCGAGCTTGTTGCGGTTCACGCCGAGGAAGTACGACGCGGTGTCGCCGTCGAACGGCGGGCCCCACGTGCGCGTCTCGTCGCCGGACGGCGGTTCGACCTTGATCACCTCCGCGCCGTGATCGGCGAGGATCTGGGTCGCGTACGGGCCGCCCAGCACGCGCGACAGATCGATGATGCGCAATCCCGCCAGCGCGCCCTGCTGCTCGTGTTCCGCCATGCGTCTCGCTCCTGGTTCCGGTTGATCGGACTGTTGGTTCCGGCGGCTCGGCGCTTGTACGCGGCTTCCCGGACTCGACGAATAATTCTTGTGGGTGAATTTATATTCACACTGGGGAATTGTGTTGTCAAGCCCGGACGGACCCGGCTGCCGCGTGGAGAACGTCGTCGCGCGCAAGTGGGGACGACACCGAACGCGGGCCGGTTGCGGTCGCGCCCCGCCGTTCGCTAAGCTGGCGGGCAAGGTTCATCCCCTTCAATGACAAGGCGAAATATTCATGAAACGGTTGTGGCTGGCGGCCTTCGTACTCGCATCGACGCTGGGCGTCGCGCACGCGCAAAAACAGACTTTCCACTTCGGTGAAGGGCAAACCGGGGTATCGGGCGCGGCGCCGCACGCTGCCGCGCCCACCGCCCGGCCCGCGCCCGCGCGCCGGCACGTCACCGCGCCGTCGCCGCATCACCGGCGTGCCGTTCACAAGCGCCGTCATTCGCGCCACGCGAAGCCGGCGCGCAGCGGGATCTATACGCACGCGTGAGCCGTCGTCCGTGGCACGACCGCGGTGCACGGAACTGTCACGAACGGCCGGTAACATCGGCGCGGCGGCCTGCATGCCGTCGCCGTCTGCTGCCGGCCCCCGCATGGCCGGCGCAGGTTTTTCTCCACGATTGAGCACCTGTTTTGCCGAACATGAGCACCGGGCCGGATACCCTCGCCGTCATCAAGGAACGCGCCACGATCGTGTGCCGCCAGCGCAGCAGCGTGCTGCTGGTCGCGCGCGCCGCGGCGCGCTGGTCGCTGCCCGGCGGCACGATCCGGCGCGGCGAGACGCCGCTCGAAGCCGCGCAGCGGGAGCTCGCCGAGGAAACGCGGCTGGAGGGGCTCGCGCTCGACTATGCGGTGCAGTTCGGCGGCCTGACGAAGCTGCATCACGTGTTCGTGGCCGACGTGCCGGCCCACCTGACGCCGCGCGCGAGCAACGAGATCGCCCGCTGCAAGTGGTTCACCGTCGACCGGCTCGACACGCTGCGGGCCAGCGTGCCGACGCGCAAGATCATCGAGCTGCTGCGGCTCGACGGTTTTTCTGCGTTCGTGAGCGGGCCACTGCGCTGAGATCGATGCCGGCTCGGGCCCCGACCGCGACGATTACGCGCGCAGGAACGGGCCGGCCTTGCGTTCGAGCAGCGCGACAAGCTCGGGTTGCATGAACGCATAGCGGTCGGGGATACCGAGGCAGACGATCTTCCGGTGCTTCAGATGCGCACCGAATTGCGCCGACAGTCGCGCCTGGTGCGCGCGCTCCATCACGAACACGATGTCCGCCCAGGCGAGTTGCTCGGCGGAGAGCCGCACATCCGCGTCGGGCGCGAGGCCCGCGGAGTCCGTTTCGATACCGGGCCATGCGGCGAACACCGCTTCGGCCGTCGGGCTGCGCAGCCGGTTGCGGCTGCAGACGAACAGTGCCCGTGTCATGTCGCTGCGCGGCCGCCGAGGAGCCGGCTCACCCTTGCGGAATCGTGCCCGGCCGCACGTACGCGAGCATGTGCGGCACGTAATCGGCCTTGCCGAGTTCGACGCCGTGATGGCGCAGGATCGCGTACGCGGCGATCGCATGGAAATAGAACTGCGGCAGCGCCCAGTCGCGCGCGTACTGTTCGCCCGTCATGTCGAACGCGGTTCCGTTCAGCAGGTCGAGCGAGATCGGCAGCGTTGCGCCGCCATCGAGCGCATCGGGTGCGAGTTCGCCGAGAAAGGCGAGCGTGCCGGCGATCATCGCCTGCGCGTCGGCCGGCGAGCCGGGTTGCGCATCGGCGTTCCAGCCCGCCTCGCGCAACGCGAGCAATGCCGCCGGCAGCGGTTCGCCACGCAGCCGATGGACCGGCTCCATCGCCTGGAAACACGAGAAGCGCACCTGGGCGGCGAGCGGATACATGTCGGGCGCGAGCCTCAGCGTCATCGTCGCGGCGGGTTCGTCGCCCGCGGCCTGCCGGTGGGCGACCGCCTTGTCGAGCCACGCGGACTGTGCGCGCAACATCTGGGTATAGGTCGGAACGAGAAGTTGGGTGGGTGACACGCATGCGCTCCTGTGTTGGGGTTCTCGCCCCACGATAGCAGCGTCGGCGCGAACCTGCATCCTGATCGAGGTAGCGGCTTGAACGATGACGGGCTCGCCTGAAGACCGTGCCGCTTGTTTTTGCTGCGCAACATGAGCGACGCAGACCCGGCGGCCATCCCTTCCAGCCGTGTCGACGCCGGAACCGCGCGAAAGAGGCTGGCGCGGCCTCGTAGCGGCATCTCCGACTATGTCGCACGCATCGCGGACAACGCCAGCGAAACGCGCGCGACCACGCCGGACCAGTCCGTTTCCGTTACCGCCTGCCTGAACAGCGTAACGACGCCCGGATACCACACGGAAGTCGTGCCCGCGCCGCTCCAGCGCCAGTCCGTGCCCACGTTCGACAGCAGAATCCACGCGGGCTTGCCGAGCGCCGCGCTCAGGTGCATCACGGCGGTATCGACGCCGATGACGAGATCGAGCCGCGCGACGATCGCGGCGACGTCGGCGAAATCGGTGGTCCGGTTGCCCAGATTGACGATGAAGCGATCGCCGATTCCGGCGCGCAGATCGGCTTCGTTCGCGCCCTTCTGAAGACTGACGAACGTGACGCCGTCGATGTCCCACAGCGGCGCGAGCGTCTGCAGGCCGGGCAGCGAGCGCACGCGGTCGTTCGCGTGACCGGGATTGCCTTGCCACACCAGGCCGACGCGCAGGCGCCCTTTGGGCATCAGCCGGTCCCATTTCGACGCCGCATGCCGAGGCGCGTGCAGATAAGGCAGCGTGGCCGGAATGGACGCCGGCGATTCCCGCAGATTGACGGGAATACTCCACACGTAGGTCCAGAAATCGTGACGCGGGCAGGCGGCCGGATCGAACCTGTCGCGCGCCACGACGGCATCCGCTTCGGGGAGGGGCGCGAACAGCCGCTGCGTCGCGGCCGAGCACACCAGCGTGATCCGTTTCGCCCCGAGCATCCGGAGTTTTTTGACATAGCGGACCAGCTGGATCTGGTCGCCGTGCCCCTGTTCCGGCCAGATCAGCAGCGACGCGCCGTCGATCGGCTCGCCCTGCCACTGCGGGAACGATACGGCGGGCGCGTCGGAAAATGCACCGTTGAGATCGGGGGCGTGACGCGCTTCGAAGAGCGGCAACCCCGCGATCCAGTCGTTCCGGTGCAGCAGCACATTCGCCAGATTGAGCCGGTATTCGGCACGCCCGGGCTTGAGCGCCAGCGCATGCCGATAGGCCGCTTCGGCTTCGTCGTAGCGGCCCAGGTCCTTCAACACCAGGCCGAGCGCGTTCAGCGCTGCGTGATCACCCGGCGCCTGCTCGACGGCGATCCGGATCGCCCGTTCCGCGTCTTCCAGACGATGCCTGGACCGCAACAGCATGCCGAGATTGAGGTGCGCCTGACCGTGGCCCGGTGCTTTCGAAACGGCACGCACGAACGCTCGTTCGGCGTCGGCATCCCGCCCGCTCGACTGATAGAGCACGCCCAGGTTGTTGTCGATATCGGCCGACCGGGGCGCCGCGTGCGCTGCCCGCTCGAGGCACGCCTCGGCGGCGACGAGGTTACCGAGCTTCAAATGGCACACGCCCGCGAGGTTCAGCAATTCACCGTGATCGCCGTGCTGCGCGAGGAGCGCCTCCGCCGCGTGGATCGCGGCGTCGAATCGGCCCTGTGCATAGTGTTCCCTGACCGGCGTGACGGCCGCATCGTCCATCGGAAGAGTGTCGCGGTGGGGTTGCATGGACGGAATGATCGGCGCGGTCGGCGCAACGCGCAACGTCGGCGAAATCGGGCGTTAGCGCGGGGCGTGCCGCGCGAGGAACCGGTCGAGCTGCGACGCGAACGTCTTGCCGTCGCGCGCGCTGAACGGCGCCGGGCCGCCCGTATCGATACCGGCGCTGCGCAACTGGTCCATCATCGCGCGCGTCGACAGGCGTTCCTCGATGTTCTCGCGGCTGAACCAGTTGCCGCGCGGGTCGAGCGCGTGCGCGCCCTTGTCGAGCACGGCGGCGGCCAGCGGGATGTCGGCGGTGATCACGAGATCGCCGGGCTCCGCCAGCTCGACGATGCGCGCGTCGGCCACGTCGAAGCCGGCCGGCACCTGCACGGCCTTAATGAACGGCGACGGCGGCGTGCGCAGAAACTGGTTCGCGACCAGCGTCACGCAGATTTCGGCACGACGCGCGGCGCGGAACAGCATGTCCTTGATGACGGCGGGACACGCGTCGGCATCGACCAGTACTTGCATGGCGGGGGTTTCCAGTGGGCAGAAGCAGAAACGGCGATCATAGCGCACCGCCGGCCGGCCATCAGCCGGCGAGATCCGTGCGAAGCGCGTCGGCCGTCACCCACTGCGCGCCCCACGCCGCGGCGAGCCGCGCACCCTGCCCGATCCGCACGGCCGCATCGTCGAAGTCGACGAACACGACGTGATCGGCCGCCGCGGGTTTGGCCGGCATCTCGCGCGTGCGCCCGTCGGACAGCACCCACAGCCAGCGCGCCTTGCCGGGCTCGCGCCGCGCCGCGCGGGCGAGCAGCTGCGCGGCGGCCGCGATGCCGTCCGCGAGCGGCGTGCCGCCGCCGCCGTCGACCGGCTCGAGCCAGCGCGCATTCCACCAGCGCGGCACGGCCGGGCCGAAGCGCCGCGCGGCGCCTTGGCCGCCGAAGCAAATCAGCGCGGTTTCGATCCGCTCACGCGCGGCCTGATCGAAATAGGCGACGATCAGCCCCTTCGCGAGCGCGAGCCGCTCATGCGACAACATCGAGGCCGAACAGTCGAGCACGAAGCAATGCAACGCACGCGGCGTGCCCGCGCGTTTGCCGTAGCGCAGATGCTCGCGATGCAGCGGGCCGCCGCGTTTCGCGGCGAGCGTCGCCGGCCACGCGACGCTCGTGCCGGCGCGCACCGTGCCCGGCACGCGCGCGGCGGCGCCTGACTGCCATCGAGGACCGCGAATGGGGTTCGCGGCGGCGCCGGCTCGATGGCTCAGCGTTTTTTTAGCGGTAGCGGCACCACGCTTTTTACATCGCGCAGCCCGGCCGGTTCGGGCGGAAGGTAGCCCCAGTCGCCTTGCGATGCGGACGCATCGGCCTTGGTGTCGTCCTGTCGCTTGTCAGGCTGCCGTGGGGTGTCCGACCGCAAACGATCGTCGCGCTCGCCCCCTTGTTGCGATGACGGCTGAGACGGCGGCGGCCCCGCATGGCGTCGGTGCCTCAGCACGGCTTCGGCCACGCGCGCCACATGCGACACCGTCACCGCGTCGGCCTGTTCCAGTGCGGCCAGCGCACGCGCGGCGCGCAGCATCACGAGATCGGCCCGCAACCCGTCGACGGCCGCGTCGATGCACAGTGCGCTGACGCGCGCATGGACCGCATCGTCGAAATCGAGCGCCGGCAGCCGTGCGCGCGCCGCATGAATCCGGTTCGCGAGTTCCCGCTGGGCCGCCGAGTGACGCGCGCGAAACGCATCCGGATCGAGATCGAACGCGAGACGCGCCTTCACGATCCGCTCGCGCTGGGCGGCGTCGAAGCAGTTCTCCAGCTCGACCATCAGCCCGAAGCGATCGAGCAGTTGTGGGCGCAGCTCACCCTCCTCGGGATTCATCGTGCCGACCAGCACGAAGCGGGCGTCGTGCGCATGCGACACGCCATCACGCTCGACGACGTTCACGCCGCTCGCGGCGACGTCGAGCAACGTATCGACGAGCCCGTCGGCGAGCAGGTTCACTTCGTCGACGTACAGTACGCCGAGATGCGCACGCGCCAGCAGGCCCGGCCGAAAGCGCACGCCGTTTTCGGCCAGCGCATGCGCGAGATCGAGCGTGCCCGTTACCTGCTCGTCGCTCGCCGACAGCGGCAGCGTGACGAACTGTCCTTCCGGCAGCAATTCGGCAAGCCCGCGCGCGGCGGTCGATTTCGCGGTGCCACGCGGGCCGCTGACGAGCACGCCGCCGAGCGACGGATCGATCGCGGCAAGCAGCAGCGCCTGCTGCAGCGCGTCCTGCGCGACGAGCGCCGCGAACGGAAAAACCGCGCGTGCGCGGTGCGTCGTCGGATCGGTCATCGCCGTCCCCCTTCCTGAATTTGTTCGCTCGCGAGCCAGACCGCCTCGATCCGCTCGCGATAGTCGCCCGGCTGCTGCCACAGCCCGCGCTGCATCGCTTCGACGAAGCGTTCGCAGATGCCGTGCAGCGCCTTCGGGTTGTGCCGTTCGAGAAACGCGCGGGTGGCGTCGTCGAACAGGTACGCGTCGGCGACGAGCGCGTACTGGTGATCGGACAGCACGCGCGCGGTCGCGTCATAGCCGTACAGGTAGTCGACGGTCGCGGCGAGTTCGGCTGCGCCCTTGTAGCCGTGACGCTTCACGCCGTCGAGCCATTTCGGGTTGACGACGCGCGAGCGGATCACGCGGGCGATTTCCTCGCGCAGCGTGCGCATCTTCGGCGTGACGGGGTTCGCATGGTCGCCGTGGTAGATGCTCGGCTGCTGCCCGGACAGGTGCCGCACCGCCGCCGTCATTCCGCCCTGGAACTGGTAGTAGTCGTTCGAATCGAGGATGTCGTGCTCGCGGCTGTCCTGGTTCTGCACGACGACGTCGATCGTCGCCAGCCGCTCGCTGAACACGTCGGCCGCGGCGTCGCCCGCGCTGTTCTGCGCGTACGCATGGCCGCCCCATTGACGGTAGGCGTCCGCGAGATCGGCGTCGGTCTGCCAGCGGCGCTGGTCGATCAGGTCCTGCAGACCCGCGCCGTAGCTGCCCGGCCGCGCGCCGAACACGCGCCAGCCGGCGCGCCGGCGCGCTTCGTCGGGCGCCACGCCCTGCGCGATCCACTTCTCCCGTTCGCGCGCGATGCGTGCGCGAATCGGGTTCAACGCTTCGGGCTCGTCGAGTGCGGCGACGGCCTGCACGGCCGCGTCGAACAGGTGCATCAGGTTCGGGAACGCGTCGCGGAAGAAACCCGACACGCGCAGCGTCACGTCGATGCGCGGCCGGTCGAAGATCTCGATCGGCAGGATCTCGAAGTCGGTCACGCGATGACTGCCGTGCGCCCATTTCGGCCGCACGCCGATCAGCGCGAACGCCTGCGCGATGTCGTCGCCGCCGGTGCGCATCGTCGCCGTCCCCCACACCGACAGCCCGATCGCGCGCGGATAGTCGCCGTGATCCTGCAGATGGCGCTCGATCAGTTGTTGCGCGGATTTCAGGCCGAGCGACCACGCGGCCTGCGTCGGCACCGCGCGCGTATCGACCGAGTAGAAGTTGCGGCCCGTGGGCAGCACGTCGGGGCGGCCGCGCGACGGCGAGCCGCTCGGCCCCGGTGGCACGAAACGGCCGTCGAGCCCGCGCAGCAGCTGACGCATTTCTTCGCGGCCGCACGCGTCGAGGGCGGGCAACAGCGTCGAACGCACGCGTTCGAGCACCGCGAGCGTATGCGGCCATGCGCCCGACGGCGGCATATCGATGCCGGGTTCGTCTGAGGCGGCGCCGCACACGGCTTCCAGCCAGTGCTGCGCAAGCCGTTCGAGCCGCTCACGCGTATCGCCGGCATGACGCCACGGCGACGCATCCAGCGTTTGCAGCACGGCCGGCCGCGGCCCGGCCCACGGCGCGGCCCAGTCGGCCGCGAGCGGATCGAAACCCTCGCCGAGCGCGAGATCGCGCGCGAGCGCTCCGATCAGCCCGGCCCGTTCGCCCTTGCCGTCGCCGACCGGAAAACGAGCCAACGCGAGCAGCGTGTCGCGCCGCTGGCGCTCGACCGGCGACGCGCCGAACACGTGCAAGCCGTCGCGAATCTGCGCTTCCTTCAGTTCGCACAGCCACGCATCGACGCGCGTAAGCAGCGCATCCTCGTCGCCGGCATCGCGCGGCGGCGATACGCTCAGTTCGTCGTGCAGGCGATGCTCGGCGATCGTCGCGAGGATCGTCTTGCGCAACAGCTTCGCGCGCCGCGCATCGACCATCAGCGCTTCGTAGTATTCGTCGACCTGCCGTTCGAGATCCTGCAACGGGCCATAGTTTTCCGCACGCGTGAGCGGCGGCATCAGGTGATCGACGATCACCGCCTGCGCGCGCCGCTTCGCCTGGCTGCCCTCGCCCGGATCATTGACGATGAACGGATACAGGTGCGGCAGCGGCCCGAGCGTCAGGTCGGGCCAGCACGCGTCGGACAGCGCGACGCTCTTGCCCGGCAGCCATTCGAGATTGCCGTGCTTGCCGAGATGGATGACCGCGTCGATCTGATACGCATCGCGCAGCCAGAAATAGAACGCGAGATACGCGTGCGGCGGCACGAGATCCGCATCGTGGTAGCTCGCGTAGTCGTTCTCGCCGCGCGAGCGCGATGGCTGGATGCCGACGAACACGTTGCCCGCGCGCCAGCCGGCGATCGTGAAACGCTGTTGCCGCAGCGTCGGGTCGGCTTCGGGCGGGCCCCAGCGTTCGTTCAGCGCGTCGCGCACCGCGGTCGGCAGTCGCGCGAAACGCGCGACGTAGTCGGTCAACGCGTAACTCTGAAACGCGGGACGCAGTGTGCGCACGGCGGGATCGTTGGTTACGCCTTCGGTGAGTTGCGCGATCAGCGCGTCACCGTCGGCCGGCAGGTCGGCCACCGTGTAGCCCGCGTCGCGCAGCGCCGCGAGCACGCGCAGCGCGGAGGCCGGCGTATCGAGCCCGACGCCGTTGCCGATGCGGCCCTCGCTTTGCGGATAGTTCGCGAGAATCAGCGCGATGCGTTTGTCGGCGTTATCGAGCGTACGCAGCCGGCACCAGCCGCGTGCGAGCGCCGCGACGAACGCGATCCGCTCGGCATCCGGCTGATAGCGCACGACATCGACCTCGGTATGCGGGCAGCGATACGCGAGCCCCTTGAAGCTCACCGCGCGCGTGACGATGCGCCCGTCGACTTCGGGCAGCGCGATATGCATCGCGATGTCGCGTGCGTGCAGGCCCTGGTTGTCGGCCACCCACGCGTCGCGATTGCCGCCGGACAGGATCACCTGCAGCACCGGCGCGTCGCCGGCCAGCACGTCGGGCTCGGGGCCGTCGATCGCGCCGGCCGCGAACGCGGTGGTGTTCAGCACGAGCGCGACGCCGTGCGTATCGCACAGCTGCGTGATGACCTCGCGGCTCACCGCGTCCTTCAGCGACGTCACCGCGATCGGCAACGGATTCAATCCTTCGTCGATCAGCGCATCGGCCAGCGCGTCGAACACGGCCGTGTTCGCGGCCTGCCAGTGCGCGCGATAGAACAGGATCGCGACGACCGGTGCGCCCGGTGTCCAACGCGGCCGCCAGTCGTCGACGCTCGCGCGGTCGCGCGCCGGGTGATACAGCGCGGCGGCCGGCAGCGGGCGCGGCGGTTCTGGCTCGTCGCCGACGCCGAACGTGTGAAACGCGATGCTGCGCAACAGCGCATCGGCGTTGTGCACGCCGCCTTCGCGCAGATAGCGCCACCACAGCCGGCACAGCTCAGGCTTGACCGTGCTCTTCGCGACGAGGTTCGGGTCCTCCTGCAAGTCGCCCGAGAACATCGCGAGCTGCTGCCCCCGTTTCGACGCGAGCGACACGGCCTGCTCGATCCCGTACGGCCAGTACGCTTCGCCGCCGAGATGATCGATCACGACCGTCTTCGCGTGACGCAGCACGTCGTCGACGTAGAAATCGACCGACGCCGGCTGCCGCAGGAACGTGACGTTCGCGAGCCGCACGCTCGGGAATCCGGCGGGCAAGTGCGGCACGACGCTCGCGAGCAGCGACAGCGTCGTGTCGGCCGAACTCAGGATCACGATGTCGGCCGGCTGCTGGTCGATCCGGACGACGCCCTGCGTATCGTCGACGAAGCCGCCCGGCGTGGTGCGCAGCAGATGCATCGTGCGTTACGCCTGTTGCGGCTCGGCCGCGCACGCGGCGTCGAACGCGCGTTGCAGCGCGGCTGCGTCGAGATCCTCGCCGATCAGCACGAAGCGGCTCGCGCGGGTTTCGCCGTCCTGCCAGCGGCGGTCGAAATAGCTGTCGAAACGGCGGCCGACACCCTGGATCACGAGCCGCATCGGCGCACCGGGCAGCGCGGCGAAGCCTTTCGCGCGATAGATCGTGTGCGTTTCGACCACGCGCTGCAGCGCGGCGATCGTCGCTTCGCGCGTGCCGGCGTCGCCCGATACCACCACCGAGTCGAAATCGTCGTGATGGTGATCGTGATCGCCGTCGTCGGCCGAGCCGTGATGGTCGTGACGCAGGTGGATCGTGTCCTCCGACGCCGATTCGAGGCCGAGCAGCATCGCGAGATCGAGCTCGCCGCGCGTCGCGCGCACGATCTTCACCTGCGGCGGGATTTCTTCGCGGATCGCGGTTTCGATCCGCGCGAACTCGGCGTCACCCACGAGGTCGGCCTTGTTCACGATCACGAGATCGGCCGACGACAGTTGATCGGCGAAGAGTTCGTGCAGCGGCGATTCGTGATCGAGGTTCGGATCGGCGCGGCGCTGCGCGTCGACGGCCTGCGGGTTTTCCGCGAACTGGCCGCTCGCGGCGGCCGGCCCGTCGACGACGGTCACGACCGCGTCGACCGTGAAGCTGTTGCGGATCGTCGGCCAGTTGAACGCCTGCACCAGCGGCTTCGGCAGCGCGAGGCCCGACGTCTCGATCAGCACGTGATCGATGTCCGCGCGGCGCTCGACGAGCGCCTCCATCACCGGATAGAACTCTTCCTGCACGGTGCAGCACAGGCAGCCGTTCGCGAGTTCGTACAGCTGGCCCGATGCTTCGCCCTGCGCGCCGTCGGCATCGTCGCAGCCGATGCCGCAGCCCTTGAGGATTTCGCCGTCGATGCCGAGCTCGCCGAATTCGTTGACGATCACCGCGATGCGGCGGCCCTCGGCGTGCTGCAGGATGTGGCGCATCAGCGTCGTCTTGCCGCTGCCGAGAAAGCCCGTGACGATCGTGACGGGAAGCTTGCGTAGGGTCATGGTAGGTCCGGTGTCGAAGAGGGAATCAGGACGGGATCGTCGCGCCGGTGGCGGCGCGGCAATTCAGCGGGCGGTGCGCGGGAAGCTCGCCGCGTGATCCGCGCGGACAGTCGCACGACGGGCGGAACAACGAATCGGACATGGTGCTTCCTTGCGAACGGTCGACATCGTGAATGCCAACACGGCTGCCGCGTGCCCCGCCCGTGCCGCCTGCCGTTCGTCCTGCCGGCCCCGGGCGCGTTCGCGCGAAGGCAGATCGGAGGAGAGACAGCGGGAAACACCGGGCGTCGGGCCGGCTGCGGCCGTGGACGATGCGCCGCCTCCCCGCGGCGCTGAACCCCAACGTTTAGGCCGGTATCCGGGCTGACGAACACGCCGCTTCGCCTTCCCGGATACGCGCGGCATCCAGTGGCGGTCATCCGCATGCGCGCATGCATGCGGCGAAGCGGCGCTGCGTGGCGCTTGCGCGCGACGCGTTCGCTTACCGTTGCGGGGGCAGCACAGGTTGGCTCGACTGCGGCGCAGGCAGGCTCCCTGTTTCCCGTTTAACTGCGCACGCCGGAGCGGCGCGCGCGAGCACCAAAACGCGTGCGAGTGTAGGCGGCGGGGCCGGGAGCGTCAAGGCGAGCGGTGCGTGGCCCATGTGAGCGCGCGTCGCCGCCGGCTTTTCGGTCCGGATGCTCAGCCGGTTCGCAACGATTGCGCCGCGATCGCGTTCTGCAGCGCCTCGACCGTATCGGGGCGCCCGAAATACCAGCCCTGCGCACAAATCGACTGCCCGGGCATGTCGAGCATGTGCGCCTGCTCACGGGTCTCGACGCCCTCGAAGACCAGGCCGACCCCGAGCCGACGGGCAATCGCCAGGATCTCCGGAATGATCGAGGTGCCGTCGTGCTGCGGCGCGGCCGGCAGCAGCGAACGGTCGACCTTGATGTAGTCGATCGGAAGATGCTGCAGCAGGCTCAGGCTGGAGTAGCCCGTGCCGAAATCGTCCATGTAGACGGGATGCCCGAGGTCGCGCAATTGCCGAAGCGCCGGCACGATTTCCGGCAGTTCCACGGTCGACCGTTCGGTCAGCTCGAAACCGACATGGTGGCGCGGCAATCCGGGCGGCCAGCAGTTGTCCAGCGTCGCCATCAGGCTGCCGTCCCGCAACTCGGGGGCGCTGATGTTGATGGTCACGCGAAAGTCCGGCTCGCTGTCGAACAGCACGCGCATCTCCCTGAGGACCGTGCGCACGACGAAGGCCGTGACGTCGGCGATCATTCCGGCACGCTCCGCTTCGGCAATGAACACGTCCGGTGCGGCTGGCCCGTCGATCCAGCGGATCAGCGCTTCGGCGGAGACGATCCGCGATGACGCACCCAGCGTGACGATCGGCTGATAGCGCAGGACAAATCGCCCGTTTGCCAGTGCTCGACGTATTTGCGCGGCAAGCGCGGCCCAGCGTCGGTGCAGCATCAGCGCCCCGAGCCCCAGGCAGCAGCCCGCCGCGCCGCCGGCGATCCCCAGCAGCCAGGCGGCGTGCCGACTGGCGTTTGCCAGCGCTTGCGGCGTCACGACGACGGTCGCGCACAGCGGAACCCGGGCCGAGCAGAATGATTTGCCGTCCCGAAACCCCGGCACCTGGCCGGCATCGACGTATGCCGGGATGCCGCGCGCGTCGAGCCCGATGACGAGCGCGGTCGGGCGGCCTCTGAGCCCGATCACGTAATGCAGACCTGACGGCGGCAGTACCCTGAAGGCGTCCAGATCCATCAGCAGGTTCGTCCTCCTTCCCGCGACCACGAGCCCCAGCGTGTCAGGGCTCGACAGCAACGGCACGGTCCAGAAGGCCGACATCGCGTCGGTCAGCCGGAATGGCTGCCGTTTCGGAGAAAAGGGCTTGGGCAGCATGCCCAGCATCGTCGTGCAGAGCAGACCGGCGCCCGACCGACGTCCGACGTCCTTGACGTACTTCGACTGCACGGAAGCCGATCGCAACAGGCGCAGATCCTGCGGCGAGCAGTCCGCGTACGGCGAGGCATCCACGTCGGCAAGCGTCCTGGCCGCCGAGTCGAACACGAGGTCGATCTGCTGCACGACTTGCGTCCCCAGCCCGGCAACCGATTGCGCCAGCACGGCCTTCGTGACGAGCGGCCAGGTTTTCAGCGCCAATCCTGCCGAAACGACCAGCATGCCGATCGCGAGCGCATAACCGGCTCCACTGGAGGTTGTCCATCTGCGTACGTTCGCCATAGGCGCGGCACTTCGCGATGTAGTGGCCGTCGCCCTGCAGGTCCGGCAGAGCGCGCCGATTTTGGTATGGGTCTCGTCAGCTTAGTGCGACCGGCGGCCCGAAGCCCGAGCCTTGCTTATGATGCCGGCCAGATGATTGCACACCAATATTACGAGTGCGTAATGCCTCTTCCCCGGATTGCGTTCCGGACGGATACGGGCGCGGTTCGCCGGCCTCGCGCCCGATGCACGCTGTGCTATCGTATGCGCCGCGTTCGGTGCTCGCATGCGCATTCCGCGCATGCAGTTAAACGGGAAACAGGAGGCGGATCGCCGCCCGGCCTGTGCTGTCCCCGCAACGGTACGCCGCCCGCGCAACGCACTTCCCTGCGCTGCGCGCAGGCCGCCCGCGATGCCACTGCCCTTCGACCGGGCGGGAAGGCTGCGGCCTGGCAAGCGGCCAGCCCGGATACCGGCCGACGCAAGGGGCGAGCGCGCTGCTCGCCGAACGCCCGATCCGCGGGGGACGGATGGGGTGCGCATCCCACCCGCGCTCGCGCGGGTTTCGCCCGATCCGCCATGCACTGCCTGCCCGCCGGCCGCCGATGCGCCGCCCGCCTTCCCTGCTCCCCTGTTTCGACACGGTGCGCGCCGTGCCGCGCGCGATGAGCCGCGCGTGGCTCGTCGGCGCCGGCCCCGGCGACGCCGATCTGCTGACGCTCAGGGCCGCGCGCGCGATCGGCGCGGCCGACGTGCTGCTCGTCGACGATCTCGTGAACCCCGACGTGCTGCGCCATGCGCGCGCCGATGCGCTGATCGAGCACGTCGGCAAGCGCGGCGGCCATGCGTCGACGCCGCAGGCGACGATCGTCGCCGCGATGCTCGCGCACCTGCGCGCGGGCCGCAGCGTCGCGCGGCTCAAGGGCGGCGATCCGTTCGTGTTCGGCCGCGGCGGCGAGGAACTGGTCGCGCTCGGCGCGGCGGGCGTTCCAGTGGAAGTCGTCAACGGCATCACCGCGGGCATCGCCGCGCCGGCCGCGCTCGGCATCCCGGTCACGCACCGCGGCGACGCACAGGGCGTGATCTTCGTCACGGGCCACGGCGCGGGGGCCGACGAGCCGGACTGGCGCGCGCTCGCGGCCACCCGCATGACGATCGTGGTCTACATGGGCATCCGCCGGCTCGACGCGATTGCCGCGGCGCTGCGCGATGGCGGCCTGCCCGGCGACACGCCGTGCGCGGCGATCGAGAACGCCACGCGAGCCGAACAGCGCCACGTGCTCGCGACGCTCGAGACGCTCGTCGCGCGCGTCGGCGAGGCCGGTATCGGCTCGCCGGCGATCGTCGCGATCGGCCACGTCGCGGCGCTCGCCGACGATCCGGCGGTGCGCGCGGCGCTCGGCGGCCACGCGTGATGCGCGTCGCGCTCGGCGTCGGCTTCCGCGCAGGCGTCACGGCCGCGCAACTCGATGCCGCGATCCGCGCCGCGCTCGCGCGCTACCCGGCCGCCGAACCGGCGCTCGTCGCGACGCTCGCCGACAAGGCACGCGCCCGTGCGCTGCGCACGCTGTGCGCGCGCCGTGGCTGGCCGCTCGTCGCGTTCGATGCGGCGCAACTCGCGAGCCGTCCGGAACTGGCCGCGAGCGGCCCGTCCGACGCCGCGCTGGCCCGCTTCGGCGTCGCGGGCGTGGCCGAACCGTGCGCGCAACTCGCCGCGCCGCACGGCCGGCTGCTCGGCCCCAAATCCATGCTGGGCGGCGTGACGGTCGCGCTCGCCGGCCCGCTCTGAACCCAATGTTTCGCTTTCGACAGGACGATTCCCGATGAAGACCGATTCCGAATCCCATCAGCGGATGGCCGAACGCCGCCGCGCCGGCCACGAGAAGAAGCAGGCCGCCGCCACTCAGGAGAAAGGCCTGCTGATCGTCCATACCGGCAACGGCAAGGGCAAGAGCACGGCCGCGTTCGGGATGGCCGTGCGCGTGCTCGGCCACGGCATGCGGCTCGGTGTCGTGCAGTTCATCAAGGGAGCGCTGCATACGTCCGAGCGCGACTTTCTCGGCGCGGTCGCGGAGTGCGATTTCGTGACGATGGGCGACGGCTATACGTGGAACACGCAGAACCGCGACGCCGACGTCGCGACCGCGCGCAAGGGCTGGGACGAGGCGCGCCGGATGATCGACAGCGGCGACTACCGGATGGTGATCCTCGACGAGCTGAACACCGTGCTGAAGTACGAATACCTGCCGCTCGACGAAGTGCTCGCGACGCTCGTCGCGCGTCCGGAGTCGGTGCACGTCGTCGTCACCGGGCGGCACGCGCCCGATGCGCTGATCGACGCAGCCGATCTCGTCACCGAAATGCGGCTCGTCAAGCATCCGTACAAGGAGCAAGGCGTGAAGGCGCAGCGCGGCGTGGAGTTCTGAGCATGCCGGCCTGCCCCGCGCTGTTCGTCAGCGCGCCCGCGTCGGGCCAGGGCAAGACGTCGGTGACGGCCGGCCTCGCGCGGCTGCACCGGCGGCTCGGCCGCCGCGTGCGCGTGTTCAAGACCGGGCCTGATTTCCTCGATCCGATGCTGCTCGAACGCGCGAGCGGCGCACCCGTGCATGCGCTCGACCTCGGGATGGTCGGCGAGGCCGGTTGCCGTGCGCTGCTCGCCGACGCCGCGCGCGACGCGGACCTGATCCTGATCGAAGGCGTGATGGGCTTGTTCGACGGCACACCGAGCAGCGCCGATCTCGCGGCCGCGTTCGGCGTGCCGGTCGTCGCGGTCATTTCGGCGAAGGCGATGGCCCAGACGTTCGCGGCGATCGCGTTCGGGCTCGCGCGGTTTCGGCCGGGGTTGCCGTTTCACGGCGTACTGGCCAACCGCGTCGGCTCGGCACGGCACGCGGAGTTACTGCAACAGGCGTTGCCCGACGGCCTGCGCTGGCTCGGCCACGTGCCGGCCGATGCGGGTATCGCGCTGCCGGAGCGGCATCTCGGCCTGCATCAACCCGCCGACATCGGCGATCTCGACGCGCGGCTCGATCGCGCGGCCGACGTGCTCGCGCAAACCGCGCTCGCCGAGTTGCCGCCGGCCGTCACGTTCGCGCAGCCGGACGCGGCCACGCCGCTGCCGCGCGCGCTCGCCGGCAAGCGGATCGCGGTGGCGCGCGATGCGGCGTTTTCGTTCATCTATCCGGCGAATCTCGCGTTGCTCGATGCACTCGGTGCGTCGCTGCGGTTCGTCTCGCCGCTTGCCGACGAACCCGTGCCCGACGATTGCGACGCGCTGTTTTTGCCGGGCGGCTATCCGGAACTGCATGCGGCGACGCTGGCGGCGAATGCCGCGACCGCACGGACGATTCGCGCGCATGCGGCCGCTGGCCGGCCGATCGTCGCGGAATGCGGCGGGATGGTGTATCTGTGCGAATCGCTGACCGACGTGGATGGCTCGACGACGCCGATGCTTGGCGTGCTGCCGGGCCATGCGACGATGCAGCGCCGGTTCGCGGCGCTCGGCATGCAGCAGCTCGATACGCGCACCGGGCCGATGCGCGGGCATACATTTCATTATTCGCGGCTGGATACGCCGCTGGTGCCGGTCGCGACCGCCGCCCGGCCCGATGGCGAGGCCGGCAGCGGCGAAGCCGTTTATCGCGCGGGTGCGATCGTCGCGACGTACATGCACATGTACTGGCCGTCGAATCCGGATGCGGTCGTGGCGCTGTTCAGCGGGGAAGCGTTCGAAACATGAGCGGCCAGCTTGCCGAGCGGCCGACCTTCGACGGTACGACGCCAGCGATCTTCAGGATTCGGGGCAGGAATCGTGTGACCAGACGTGGCCGGCCTTGACCGCAACGCGTTGCGCCCGCATGCGAGCCACGAAGGTTTCTCCGTCGAACGTCCCGGGATGACCTGAGGCCTCGCCGGCGTCCAGCGCGTCCTGCAACACGCGCACCTGCGCGTTGCGTGATTCGAGCAGCCGTAATCTCGCTCGCATGGTGTCGCTGCCGGCGCAGCGCTCCGACAGCGCATCGGTGTCGACGTACTCGGCAACGTGACCGTCCTGGGAAACAGGCGCTGTTCTCGACATGGTTCACTTCGTTTGGTTTGAACACCATGGCATATACCAAGGCAAGGTACATGCCGTCTGTCAGGGCCGGGAGCGGTTCGTGAATGCCCGGCCCCAACCTCACGCCGGATTCTCCGTCACACCAGAAACGCCTCGGCCAACTTCACCCAATACGATGCACCGGTCGGCAACGCCGCGTCGTTGAAGTCATAGCCGGGGTTATGCACCATGCAACCGCCCTCCCCGTCGCCATTGCCGATGATCAGGTAGCAACCCGGCCGTTTTTCGAGCAGGAACGCGAAATCCTCGCTGCCCGTGAGCGGCACCATCCTGTCGATCAGGTTGGCTTCGCCGACCCATTCACGGGCCACACCGCGCGCGAACGCCGTCATCTCCGCATCGTTCACGAGCACCGGATAGCGGCGCTGGTAGTCGATCGTCGCACTCGCGCCGAACACGGCCGCCTGCGCATGCACGACCTCCTTGATGCGCGTTTCGAGCAGGTCGCGCACCTCAGGCTTCAGCGCGCGCACCGACAGGCGCATCTGCGCGCGATCGGGAATCACGTTCGGCGCCTCGCCCGCATGGATCGCGCCGACCGTGATGATCGCCATGTCGAGCGGCGACACGTTGCGCGACACGATGGTCTGCAGCGCCAGCACGATCTGCGCGCACACGACGACCGGATCGATCGCCCGGTGCGGCACCGCGCCGTGGCCGCCGCGACCCTGCACGTCGATGACGACGGTATCCGACGACGCCATGAACGGCCCCGGCAGGAAACCGAACGTGCCGGTCGGGAAGCCCGGCATGTTGTGCATCGCGAAGATCGCGTCACACGGAAATTGCTCGAACAGCCCTTCGTCGAGCATCTTCTTCGCGCCGCCGAGCCCTTCCTCGGCCGGCTGGAAAATCAGGTTCAGCGTGCCCGAGAAGCGGCGTTCGCGCGCGAGGTGCTTCGCGGCCGCGAGCAGCATCGCCGTGTGACCGTCGTGGCCGCATGCATGCATCTTGCCCGCGATCGTGCTCTGGTACGGCAGGCCCGTCGTTTCGTGGATCGGCAGCGCATCCATGTCCGCGCGCAGGCCGAGGCGCTGCTGGCCGTCGCCCACCTTCAACTGAGCGACGACGCCGGTGCCGCCGAGCCCGCGATGCACGGTGTAGCCCCACGACTGCAACTGCTCCGCGACGAGGTCGCTCGTCGCGAATTCCTCGAAACCCAATTCGGGGTGGGCATGGATGCGGTGCCGGATCTCGATCATTTCGTCGGCGAGGCCTGCGGGGATCACGCTGTGCGTCACGGTGTCGTCTCCTGTGTGCTGTGAGTGTGCGGGCAAGGATAGTCCGACGAACGGCAACCGAATAGACAGAAAGTCGTCACGATGGCAACTGGCGATTGCCAGCCGATCGCACGGGCGCGAGGCGAAGCGCGGCTGCCGGGAGGGCTATCCCGTCCGGACGACTGCCGCTGGCGAGAGGCACGCCCGACACTGTGCGTTAAGGCTCGATTTTCACGGGGAGGTTATCGTTGGCGGCAGCTAAACATTCCGGAATAATTCCTTTTCATCAAAGGGTTGAGAGCATTTGTTCATTTTTTGACGGTTGTACATTTTTTGTGTACGCTGACAAAACAGTGAACAAGCGATCCTCCGTGATGCCGGCGAACGTCCCCCTTCCTCTATCGGAACAGCACGTGCTCGACGAGGCCTGTGCCGCGTTCGGACGCGCGACCCGGCGCTTCGCTGCGCGGCCCGTGCGCGTGCCGGCGGCGTACCAGGCGCGCGCCGACGCAATGATCCGCTTCGACATCGCCGGGCAGATCCTCGAGATGCCGGCGGCCGTGAGCGTCGGCGTCGAATCGCTGCAGGCAGCGCTGGCGGCGCTGCGCCGCCGCGGCGGCACGCCGGCGCCGGGCGAGCGGCCGCTTATGCTGGTCGCGCCTTATTTTTCTGCCGAACTGGCCGCCCGCCTGATCGAGCACGACATCCCGTTTCTCGATACCGCCGGCAATGCGAGCCTGATCCAGCCGGAGGCCACCCTGATGATCGCCGGCCGGCCGAAACCTGCGCGCACGCCGCGCCGTCAGGCGTCGCGCGCGACCACGCCGAAGGGGCTCGCCGTGATGTTCGCGCTCGCGACGCAGCCTGGCCTCGTCGCGCAGCCGTACCGGGCGATCGCCGCCGCGTCGGGCGTCGCGCTCGGCACGGTCAACCTCGCGATGGACGACCTGATCGCGCGCGGCCTCGTCGCGCAACGGCGCAACGGCGAACGGCTGATGCCCGACTGGCCGCGCTTCCTGCAGGAATGGGTCGCGCTGTACCCGAGCCGCCTGCGCGCGAAACTGCCGGCCCGGCGGTTTGCCGCGATCGCACCCGACTGGTGGCGCGGCTTCGATTTCGCAGCCTTCGATGCGCGGCTCGGCGGCGAAGCGGCGGCCGATCTGCTCACGCACGACCTGAAGCCGGCAGCGATCACCGTCTATACGCACGGCGCCGTGTCGAATCGCCTGCTGCTGCAAGCCCGCCTGCGCCCGAACGAGCACGGCGACGTCGAGCTGCTCGAAGCGTTCTGGCCGCCGTCGCCGACGCTCGACTGGCGCGAGCAGGACGTGCCGCTCGTGCCGCCGCTGTTGGTCTACGCGGATCTCGTCTCGTCCGGAGACAGCCGCAATCTTGCCGCCGCCGAACACATCCATGACCGATACCTCGCCCACCCGCCCGCTTGAAATCGACGCGCGCCGGCCGCTCGAGCCGGCGGCGTTCGCGCTGCTGCGGGCGGTCGGTTCGGCCTGCACGCGGCTCGACGCGGCCTTCGTCGTGGCCGGCGCGACCGCGCGCGACATCCTGATGTGGCATGTCCACGGCATCCGTCCGGTGCGTGCGACGCGGGACGTCGACGTCGCTGTGTGCGCGGTCAACTGGCCGTTTCATGAGCGGCTCGTCGATGCGCTCGTTGCGACCGGGCAATTCGCCCGCGCGCCGAAGCATCGGCAGAAACTGCTGTTCGACAGCGGCTCGCCGGGGTTTCGCACCGAACTCGATCTGGTGCCGTTCGGGCCGCTCGAAACGCCGTCCGGCGAAATCGCATGGCCGCCGGGCGGCGACTTCGTGCTGAACGTGCTGGGGTTTCAGGAGGCGGTCGATACGGCGCTCGCCGTGTCGATCGGCGCCGGCATCACGGTGCCGGTGGCGAGCCTGCCGGCGCTCGCGCTGCTGAAGCTGCTCGCGTGGAAGGACCGGCGCGCGCGCCAGAACAGCGACGCGTACGACCTGCTGTTCCTGCTCACGCATTTTCACGATGCGGGCAATCGCGAGCGCATCTGGGACGTTGCGCCCGACCTGATCGAACAACATGGCTTCCAGCCGGAGCTGGCGGCAGCGGCGCTGCTCGCACGCGACGCGAAGCAGATTGCGTCACCGCACACGCACGATGCGATCCGCGCATTGTTATCCGACGACGCGACTTACGCGATGCTCGGGCAGGATCTGCAGGCCCGCGCGTTCGCGCTGTTGCCCGGGGAATTCAACGACGACGCGGACCGGTATCTCGATGCGTTCCGCGGCGGCTTTCTTTCCGGCCCGCCCGCCCGCGACGTGTGACGTGACGCAGCCCGGCAAGATGACGACGCGGCCGCCCGTCCGGCTCAGGTCACCCAGTCTTCGAGTGATAACCCGGCGACACGACCGAATTCACGGCCGTTGTTCGTGACCAGCACCGCGCCGGCCGCGATCGCATGCCCGGCGATCGACGCATCGTTCGCGCCGATCGGCGTACCGCGCACGGCGAGATCCGCGCGAATCGCGGCGGTGGCGTCGACCGCCGCCGAATCCCACGACAGCACGCCGTCGAGTCGCGAAACAAAGGCCCCGACGAGTTCCGCATGCTTCGGGGACGCTTTCTTGCCCACCGCGCCAAAGCGCATCTCGGCGTAGGTAATGGCCGACACGACGATCCGGTGCTGTGCGTTGACGCACGACTGCAACCGCGACAGCACCACGGGCGGCCGCTCGCGCATGATGAACGAACAGATGTTCGTATCGAGCATGTAGAGCGTGGTCACCGGCTGGACTCCGACGGTGCATCGGCATCGCCGGACAGGTCGAAGCGACCGGACTCGATGACGGCCGGGCGTTCGGCAAGGAAGTCGGCATCGGCCAGCGGTTCGTTCGCGAACGACAGCCACGTGGGACGTACCGGCCGCAACAGCAGCGTATCGCCCTCGCGGCGGATCTCGAGTTCCGTGACACCCTCGAACTCCATGTCCTTCGGGATGCGGATTGCCTGGTTACGGGCGTTCTTGAAAATGGAAACGGTTCGCATGAGCCACTCCATGGGAGTACGATGCACCCAT
Source organism: Burkholderia sp. BCC0097 (assembly GCF_902832985.1). Classification (NCBI taxonomy): domain Bacteria; kingdom Pseudomonadati; phylum Pseudomonadota; class Betaproteobacteria; order Burkholderiales; family Burkholderiaceae; genus Burkholderia; species Burkholderia sp. BCC0097. Next base: position 232,656 of record NZ_CADFDM010000011.1, on the reverse strand, counting down.
TCTAAACATATGCTGGCATATGTCAATTTGACGGGATGCAAATCCGAAGCTGTGTCCCACGGTGTCGAGGATGTCTGATTCATGCTGTCGGCCTGTCGTCGATGAAAGGAGCGCCCCATTCTTCATGACGCAGGCCGCGCGGTCCATATGCCGGACGGCCGATGCATGCGCATTGCAAAGGCTGCGCGCATCGTCGGCCGACGTCGCGCCCCCGCCCCCGTCACGGCAACCGGAAAGTGTCAAAGAACGTATCGCGCTCGATCACCGTGAGCGCCGCGCGCTTGTGCGGGAAATCGAATTCCTTCAGCGTGTAGAAGCCGAGCCGGTGCATGTACGCGATGTGCCGCACATGATCGACGCGCGGCTCGCCGACGAGCCGCTGCGTGCGCGGTTCGTCGACGAACATGTAGTGCAGCACCCCGCTCCACCACGCATGCAGCTTGCCGGCGCTCTGGAACCGCGAGTCGCCGATCAGCAGGTGCAGCCCGCGATCGTAGTCGTGCGCGTCGTAGAACGGCGCGAGGCGATCCTCCTTCGCCCAGTAGAACTCGAAATAGCCGAACGGCGTGTCGTCGAAATAGCCGATCATCGGGTGCATGTGCGGATCGGCCAGCCGTTCGGCCAGATACGCCGCGTGCTCGTCGCGCGTGCCGCGCTGGTCCCAGAAATGCGCGACGCGCTCGAGGTTCATCCAGCCGCTGAAGAGATCCGCGTGCGCATCGATGTCGACGGTGCGCAGGCTGAACGTCATCCCGACCTGCGGCATAGGGCGCGCGTAGATCTCGCCGGCCGGCGACGGCGGCCGCACCGGATGCCGATGGCCGTTCGTGATCGCGTAGCGCAGCGGCATCCCGCCTGACGCGGGTGCCTTCAGCCATGGTCGCGGGTTCTGCCAGAACGTCGTGCGCGACACGGTGAGCCGCAGCGTGTCGCCCGCGACCTGCGCGCCGTCGATCACGCCTTCACGCACCGCACGCGCGACGTACGACGCCACGGCCCCCGCATCGGCGCCGCCGCGCGGCACCGAGATCGTCGCCGCGTCGTGCCGCGTGTCGGTGTTGAACAGCGCGACGAACGTCGCGAGCAGCGCGTCCGGCGCGTCGTCGGGCCGCCATGCATCGAGCGCATGCTCGACGACGGCGGCCGCCTGCCCGTGCGCGGCACCATCGAGCGCCGCGGCCACTTCACCTTCGATAGCGTCGGCGGCGCCGGCCGGTTTCGTCAGCGTGTCTTGCATCACAATGCTCCCGCGTCGTGGCGATCGGCGAGCACGTGCAGCCCACGATCGAGCGCCGGAAACAGGCTGCGCTGGAAGTTGTTCCAGCGCAGTTCGAGAATCGTGTCGTCCGGCGCGATCGGCGTGTCGAGCACGTCGCAGATCACCTCGCCGGAATCGATACCGTTGTCGACGTAGTGGAACGACGCGCCCGTCATCGTCACGGGTTCGACGCGCGAGGTCGCGCCGGTCGCCCAGTCGACCCGCTCGCCGCGCGCGCCGTGCAGCGCGTCGAGCGTCGCCCACGCGCCGCGCCGCTGATACGGCGAATCGTCGGCCGTGATGCCCGGATGGATGTTCGCGATGCGCCGATGAAAGCGCGCGCCCGGCCGCACGAGTTCGTCGAGGATCACGAGCAGCCCGTCGAGCACGACGACGTCGGCGTCGAGCTCGAGCAGGCGCTCGAGCAGGCGCCGCTCGAATGCCTGTTTGCCGGCCACGCGCTCACGCGCGTCGCGCGGCAGCCGCCGGTACGTCGACGGGATCGAACAGAACAGCGCGTCGACCGGCCGGCCCTGCACCGTCAGGCCTTCCGGCAAAATCCACGGCCGGCCCGGCGTGCGCGCGAACCCGTAATCGGCGACTTTCGCGCGGTCGGCGGGCGAGCCTTCGTCGTCGTCGACGATCACGCCCTGGAGCGTATAGCGTTCGCCGAGCGGCGAATCGTTCAGGCGCTCGACGAGGAATTCGAGCGGCGCCTTCATGTAGCGCGTGCCGCCACGATAAGCGACCGGCTGACCGGCACGATCAGCGGCGCCGTTGCGCAGCGACTGGATGTAGACGAGATTTTTCTTCGGCATGGAGGCGTCGTGGAAAAAAGCGGACGAAGGCGCCGCGCCCCGCGCTCGCCGGCTACGAAAGCCGGCGAGCCGTGGCGCGCAACGTCACCAGTTGTATTTCGCGGTGGCGATCACCGTGCGGTCGGTCCCGAACACGCAGACGTTCGCCGACTGGCAACCGCTGATGTAATGGCGGTTGAACAGGTTCGTCCCGTTCACGGCGAAGCGCCAGTTACGCGTGTCGTAATGCAGGCCCGCATCGAACAGCGTGACGCTCGATACCGTCAGCGAGTTGTCGGCCGCACCGGCCGACGCGCTCTGGTAGCGAATGCCGCCGCCGAGGCCGAAGCCGGCGAGCGGCCCCGTGTACCACGTCCAGTCGGTCCAGAGCGACGCCATCTGGCGCGGGCGCGGAATGTCGACCGGCCAGTTGTTCAGCGAGACGTCGTTGGCCTGCACGTTCTTCACGTCCTGATAGACGTACGACGCGATCACCGACAGGTTTCGCGTGACCTTGCCGGTCGCGCTCAGCTCAATCCCGCGCGAACGCACTTCGCCCGTCTGCACGGACTTCGTGCCGGTATCGTCCTGGCTCGGCAGCGCCGACGTGAGCACGTTGGTCTGGTTGATCTGGTAGATCGCCGCGTTCAGCATCAGGTTCTTGCCGGGCGGCTGCCAGCGCAGGCCGGCTTCGATCTGCTTGCCGCGCGTCGGCTGCGGCAGCCCGCCGCCGACCAGGTTCACGCCGATCAGCGGATTGAACGACGTCGCATAGCTGACGTACGGCGACAGCCCGTAGTCGCCCTGGTACGTGAGGCCGACGCGGCCGGTGAACGCCGTGACGTCCGCCTTCGTCGACGTGCCGCCCGCGCGGTCGTCCATCCGCATGTTGACCCAGTCCTCGCGGCCGCCGAGCGTCAGCGTCCAGCGGTTCCACTTGACCTGGTCCTGCGCGTACAGGCCGAACGTGTTCATCGTCGTGTACGTGTTGGTGCGGAACGTCGCGTCGGGCGTGAACACCGCCGTCGTGACCGGCTGATAGACCGGGTTGTAGATGTTCAACGGCGGCGCGGCGGCGAGCCATTCGCTGTCGGTCGCGGTCTGGCGGTTGTACTGGAAACCGAGCAGCAGCGTGTGCTGCAGCGGGCCCGTCGCGAAGCGGCCCTCGAGGTTGTTGTCGATGTCGAAGCGGCTGTAGTTCATCTGGAACACGCCGGCCCAGCGCGACACGTCGGTCGTGCTGCCGTCGACGAAGCCGTTGCCGAACACCGAGCCGTTGTCGAGCGACAGGTGCATGAGGCGCGTGTTCTGGCGGAACGTCCAGGCCGGCGTCAGGTTGCGCTCGAACTGGTAACCGACCGACCACTGCTTCTTGCGGTAGTAGTTGAAGTTGCCGTCGCCTTCGTAGACGTCCTTGTTGATCTGGCCGTTCGGGTTCGGCAGCACCGTGCCTTGCGCGGGCAGGAAGTTCGACGAGATGTCGCCCCAGTCCTGCAGGTAGGTCGCGGACAGCGTCAGCGACGTATCCGCGTCCGGACGCCAGCGGAACGACGGCGCGAGCGCGACGCGCTGGTCGTTGTTCGGGCCCGTCAGCGCGTTGCCGTCGCGCGCGACGCCGACGAACCGGTACGCATACTTGCCGTCCGGGTCGAGCTTGTCGCCGACGTCGATCATGAACTGCTTGCGCGCGTAGTTGCCGATCTGCACGCCCGCTTCGCGCACGCGCTCGCCGTCGGCGAGCTTGGTGTGCACGTCGATGATCGCGCCCGGATCGCCCGCGCCGTACAGCACCGAGGTCGGCCCGCGCAGCACGCTGATGCTGTCGATCATGTACGGATCGACGCGCCAGCTCGCGAGGTTGATCGTGTTCGGCACCTGCAGCCCGTTCACGTAGGCGGTCGGCGTGAAGCCGCGCAGCGCCGCGTACCAGTCGGAGCGGTTGTCCGACCCGTACGACGAGAAGCCCGGCACGTAGCGCAGCGCCGCGTTCACGTCGGTGGCGCCGGTCATCTCGATCTGCTGCGCGGTGACGACGTTGATCGTCTGCGGGATCTCGTTGAGCGGCGTGTCGGTCTTGGTGCCGGTCGTGCTGCGTTTCGCGACGAGCCCGACCGTGCCGTCTCCGGCCGAGGCCGCGTTGACGGTGATCGCCGGCAGCGTGCCGTTTTGCGCGCTGGTCGACGTCGTCGCCGTCGCGCCGTTTTGCGCACTGCTGGCCGACGCCGCGGCGCCCGCGTTCACGGCCGGCGCCGTCTGGGCGTATGCGTGCCCTGCCGCCGCCGTACCGAACGCCACGCTTGCCGCGGCTGCGATCGCACGCAAACGCGTGCCTGTTGCCCACTCCATCTTCTTCTGCTCCACTTTTTTCATGCGGTCTCCGACCGCGCCTTTGTCAAAGAGCGAAAGCCATCCGGCTCGCGCTCACCCCGTTGTTCGGTCGTTTTTCATGCGTGGTCCGGGCCGCGCCTTCGTCAGGCGCGGGCGCGATCCCGTCTTCCAGCGACGCGCAGATTTCGTCCGCGCGGCGCGCCAGTACCGACAGCAGCGTGTCGGACAGGCCGTGGCTGTCTTCGCAGCAGCCTTGCAGGTAGATGCGCGGCGCGAAGTGCTCGGGCGTCGCGAGCAGGTAGTCGCGTGTGACGTCGCCGCGCGTGAGCGCATCGCCCAGATGCGGCTCGAGCCCTTCGAGCAGCGCCGAATGCGTGTCGCGGCGGTAGCCGGTCGCGAGCACGAGCGCATCGAAACGCTCGACGCGCGTCGCGCCGCTCATCCGATCGCGCAGCGTCAGCTCGATGCGGCCGTCGGCGGTGCGTACCGCCGCCTCGATCGCGCTGTTCGCGAGCAGCGCGTGACGCGGCGTGCCGTCGATGCGCTGCAGGTACAGCATTTCGTAGATCTGCTCGATCAGCGGCCGGTCGACCACCGCATAGTTCGTGTCGCGATAGCGTTCGAGCAGCGCGCGGCGCGCGTCGTGCGGCTGCGCATAGACGACGTCGGTGAATTCGGGGCTGAAGATTTCGTTGACGAACGGGCTGTCGTCGGCCGGCTTCAATGCGCCGGCACGCATCACGAGGTTCGCGTCGACGTGCGGGAAACGGCGTGCGAGATCGATGAACACTTCAGCCGCGCTCTGCCCCGCGCCGATCACCGCGACACGGCGGCGCTCGCCGTCGGACGATGCGACGAGCCGGTCGATGTCGGTCAGGTACGACGACGAATGGATCACGCGGTCGCGGCCGAGCGCGGCGAACGCATCGGGAATCGCTGGCGTGCCGCCGACGCCGACCGACAGCGCGCGCGTGACACGCTGGCGCTCGTGGCCGGCCGCGTCGCGCGACAGCACGCGCAGCGCGTCGATCCTCGCGCCGTCGCCACGCACCGGTTCGATGCCCAGCACGGTTTCGCTGTAATGGACGCGATCGTCGAATGCGTCGGCCACCCAGCTCAGGTAGTCGTGGAATTCGACGCGGGTCGGATAGAAGTTCTTCAGGTTGACGAATTCGTTCAGCCGGCCGCGTTCGAACAGATAGTTGATGAACGTGTAGCGGCTTTTCGGATCGCGCATCGTGACGAGATCCTTCAGAAACGAAATCTGCATCCGGCAATCGTCGAGCAGCATCCCGCGATGCCAGCCGAATTCCGGCTGGCGCTCGATGAAGCAATGAGCGAGCGTGTGTGCGCTGCTGCGCTCCGCGAGGCGCACGGCCAGCGCCAGATTCGACGGCCCGAAGCCGACGCCGATCAGGTCGAATACGGTTTCTCTCTGCATGTCTCAGCTTCCTTGTCGGTGAATCCGGCCCGTCAGACGTGACGGCCGGAGAAGAACGTCTCGCGCAGCGTGCGCATCCACCACGGCTGCGCGTCGGCCAGCGCGAGACGGCGCTGCCGCGCGAAACCATGCCGCGCGAGAAGGTCGGCAACCCGCGTGTGGCCGGCCGGAACGGCACAGCCGACCGCTTCGGTACGCAGGTCGTCGAGAAACAGGTAATGCACGACGGACGGCAGCCAGCCGGCCACGCAGTGCGGGCCGCGCCAGCGCGGCTCGCCGACCAGCATCCGCAGCCCGCGGTCGTAGTCGCGCGCCGCGACGTGCGGCCCGAGCGCGTCCTCCTTCAGCCAGAACGCTTCGAAATACGCGAACGGCTCGCCGTCGAAACAGCCGAGCAGCGGCGTGACGTGCGGATCGGCTTCCTGCGGGCCTTCCGCACCGCGTTGCACGGGCTGCTCGCCCGGCCAGCCTTCGCGCACGCGCGGCTCGTCGAACCAGCGCGCGAGCCGCTCGGCGTCCTCCGCCGGCTGCCAGCCGCGCAACGTGAAACGCACGCCGAGTGCCGGCAGATCGCGCGCATAGACGTCGCCGTTCGGTGCGGGCGGCCGGCGCGGATGACGCCGGCCGTCGGTGATCGTCGGCAGCGTCGCGCACGGCAGAGGCGGGTCGACGCGCCACAGATCGGCCTGTTGCGCCCAGCCGTCGCGCAGGCAGCGGCCGCCGTCGGCGAGGACGCCGCTCGCGCGCAGCGCGTCGAGCGCGACCGCCGGCCAGGCGGCCGGGTCGAGCCGGATCGCCGCGTGGCGCGCGCTGTCCGAGAACGCCGCGGCCAGCGCGGCCAGCAGCGCGCGCCGCTGGTCGGCCGGCGCCGCGCGATGGTTGTAGGCGACGAGGCGCAGCGCGCCGTCGTCGCCGAGCTGCGCACGCAGCAACTGCGCGCCGATGCCGTCGCCCTGCGCGACGCGGATCTCCGCGCCGTCGCGCAGGGCGAACAGGCCGCCCGCGAACGCGAGGCGGTAGGTATCGAGCATCGTGAATCCGTCCGGACGCACTTCAGCCAGCATGGCGCGCCTCCCGCCCAGTTTCGGCGTGCGCATCGAGCCGCGCGCCGAGGGCCGCGAGCGTCGGTGCCGCGAACACGTCGGCCACCGTCAGCGCATGGCCGGCACGGCCGGCCGCGTCGACGAAGCGCACGACGTCGAACGACGTCGCGCCGGCTTCGAACAGGTCCGCATCGGGCTCGGGGGCAGCCGTCGCGAACGTGTCCGACCACAGCGCGGCGAGCACGGCAGCGGCATGCGACGGCGTTGCGTTCAGCCGGGTTGCGCCGTTGGCGCGTGCGCCGAACGCACTGGACGCAGCGTGCGTGGCCGTGTGCGCATCCGGTGCGCCCAGCGCCGCTTCCGACGCGCCGGCGAAACGCGCGACTTCGTCGTGATACAGATCGACCAGCGCCTCGACGAAATCGCGCGCGAGCAGTTCGTCCGCATACGAAAACGCGGCGCTCACGCGGCCGTCCGGATGCTCGACGACGTCCAGTTCCAGCGTAAACACGACGCGATGCCGCACGTCGTCGAATTCGGCCAGCGACAGGCCGGCCCAGTCGCGTGCGGCCGCGCCGGTCGGGCGCAGGTAGTTGAACATCACCTGGAACAGCGGATTGGCCTGCGCGGCGCGCGGCGCACGCAGCGCGGCCACGACGTCGGCGAACGGCACGTCGGCATGCGCATACGCGGCGAGCGCCGTGTCGCGCACTTGCGCCAGCACGTCCGTGCGGCGCGCGGCCGGGTCGATCCGCGTGCGCACGACGACCGAGTTGATGAACAGGCCCAGCGCGGTACGCGCCGCGTCGCCCGTGAGTTCGCGCGTCGACGCGAGCACGCCGACCGGCTGGTCGGCCGCGCCCGTCGCGCGGAACAGTGCCGTGTTGAGCGCCGCGTGCAGCAGCATCGGCAGCGTCGCGTGCGAGACCGACGCGGCGTCGCGCGCCGCGCGAATCAGGTGCGTATCGAATTCGAACGCGATGCGGGCCGCGCGCCATTGCGGCACGGCCGGCGCATCGGTGCGCTGCGGCAACACGCGCGACGGCAGGCCGGCGAGTGCATCGCGCCAGTACGCGACGCGCGCCGGATGGCGTGGCGCGGGCAACACGAGCGGTTGGGCGGCCGGTTCGACGGCTTCGTCGACCGGGGCGGCGCCGCGCTGCACGCGGGCGACATAGCGGGCCCGCACCGCGTCGAGCCACAGCTCGATCGATTCGCCATCCGACACGATGTGATGGATCGTCACCGACAGCACGTGATCGTCCGCACCGAGCCGCAGCAAGCGGGCGCGCCACAGCGGCGCGTCGGCCGCGAGGTCGAACGGTGCGAGCGCGTCCTCGTCGGTCAACGCGGCCGCGCGGGCCGGCGCATCGGCTTGCGCCGACAGGTCGATCACCGGCAGGTCGACGGCAACGCCTGCGTCGATCCGCTGGCCCGGCAGCGCGCCGTCGCGGGCGACGAGCCGCGCACGCAGCGCCGGATGCACGGCTGCCGCATCCGCGAACGCGGCGCGCAGCGCGTCGACATCGAGCGGGCCGCGCACACGCAGCGCGACCGGAATGTTGTATGCGGCGCTGTCCGGCTGCGCGCGCCACAGGAACCACAGGCCGAGCTGCGCGGGCGACAGCGGCCACACGCCGTGCGCGTCCGGTTTGACCACCGCGATGCCCGGCGCCGTGGCGCCGGTATGCGCGGCGCGCGGCGCGTCGGCCACCTGCCGCGCGTACTGCGCGAGCACGGGCGCCTCGAACAGCGCGCGCACCGGCACGTCGCGGCCGAGCCGTTCGGCCACGCGCGTCGCGACACGCACGGCGGCGAGCGAATGACCGCCGAGATCGAAGAAGTGATCGCCGCGGCCGACCCGCTCCAGGTTCAGCACGTCGCACCAGATCGCCGCGAGCGCGGCTTCGTCGCCGTCGTGCGGCGCCTCGTACGCGCGTTCGACCCGCACCGGCGCCGGCAGCCGCGCACGGTCGACCTTGCTGTTCGCGTTGCGCGGCAGCGCGTCGAGCACGATCAGTTGCGCGGGCACCATGTAATCGGGCAGCGTGCGGCGCAGGTGCGCGTCGAGCGTCGCGGCTTCGACCGGCTGCGCGGCCGCCTGCGCTTCGGCGGTCAGCTCGACGTACGCGACGAGCTGCGCGAGCGCGCCCTGCCCGTGCACGACCGCGCAGGCTTCGCGCACCGCATCGTGCGCGGCGAGCTGCGCTTCGATTTCGCCGAGTTCGATGCGCAGGCCGCGCAGCTTCACCTGGTGATCGACGCGGCCGATGAAATCGAACACGCCGTCCGCGCGGCGGCGCACGAGGTCGCCGGTACGGTACAGCCGCGCGCCCGGCGCGCCGTACGGATCGGGCACGAAACGCTCGGCCGTCAGCGCCGGACGGTCGAGGTAGCCGCGTGCGACGCCGATGCCCTCGCCGCCCAGATACAGTTCGCCGATCACGCCGACCGGCAACGGATGCAGCCGCGCGTCGAGCACGTGCGCGGTGCGCGCGCCGACCAGCGTGCCGATCGGCAGATACGCGGCATCGCCGAGCTTCGCGAGCTCGTCGCCGGGCCGGAACATCCACAGCGTCGGCGTGATGACCGTCTCGGTCGGGCCGTAGCCGTTGACCACGCGCACGTTCGGCAGCGCGCGGCGCAGCATCGCGAACGCCTCGCGCGACGTCGCCTCGCCGCCGACGGTCAGCGAACGCAGCGTCGGCGGTGCGCCGTGCGCGAGCGCCCATTCGGCGAGCTGCGCCGCGCAGCCGGGCGGCACGTAGGTCATCGTCACGCCGTCGCGGATCATCATCGCGCAGGTCTGCGCGGGCGGCCACAGCACGTCGGCCGTCACCGATACGGCGGCGCCCGACATGTATTGCGAAAACCAGCCTTCGTGCGCGCCGTCGAAATTCACCGACTGGAACAGCAGGAACACGTCGTTTTCACCCGCGCCGTAGCGCTCGGCGATCGCCGCGCAATGCAGTGCGAACGACGCGTGGTCGACGATCACGCCCTTCGGCTTGCCGGTCGACCCCGACGTGTAGATCGCATACGCCGCGTGGCCGGGCAGCACGTCCGGCAGCGCGACGTGCGCGGCTTCGTCGAGCGCATCTATTTCGTCCGCGCGCCAGATGCGCAGTTCTGGCGATTCGGGCAGCGACACGACGCTCGCGGCGTCGGTCAGCACGTGCGCGATGTTCGCATCGCCGACGATCTGCGCGAGCCGTTCGCGCGGGTGCGCCGGATCGAGCGGCACGAACGCGGCGCCCGACTTCAGCACCGCGATCAACGCGACGAGCAGGTCGACCGAGCGCTGCAGCGCGACGCCCACGCGCGTCTCGGGCCGCACGCCGGCCGCCACCAGATGGCGCGCCAAACGTGCCGCGCGGGCATCGACTTCGCCGCGCGTCAAGGCGCGATCGATATCGGCGACGCCACGTGCGTCGGGCCGCGCATGCGCATGCGCGGCAATGCGTGCATGTACCGAGATGAACGGCTCGGCAGCGGTCGCGCCGGCCGGCGCATTCCATGCGAAAAGCTGCGCGCGTTCGTCGTCAGGCAGCCAGTCGAGATCGCCGATCGGCAGATCCGGGCGCGCGAGCGCATCGGTCAGCAGCGTGACGAAGCGCGCGGCCAGCCGCGCGATCGCGTCCGCGTCGAACAGGTCGAGCGCGTAGATGAAGGCGGCGTCGAAGGTGCCGTCCGGTGTCGCTTCGACGGACAGCGTGAGGTCGAACTTCGCGGACGGCGTGCCGGACGGCAGCAACGCGGCCGACGCCGCGCCGAGCGCCGGCAGCGCGCGGCGTTCGCCGTACGCGGCCATCACCTGGAACAGCGGATGGTGGCTCGCGCTGCGCGGCACGCCGAGCGCGTCGACCACCTGCTCGAACGGCACGTCCTGATGCATCTGCGCATCGACGAGCGCCCGCTGCGTACGCGCGACCAGCGACGAGAAATCGCCGTGCGCGGGCACGTCGACGTCGATCGCGAGCGTATTGACGAAGAAGCCGATCAGGCCGGCGACTTCCGCGCGCTCGCGGTTCGCGGCCGGCACGCCGACGCAGATCCGTGCGTCGCCGGTCGCGCGCGCCAGCAGCACATCGAGCGCGGCGAGCAGCACCGCGAACGGCGTCGCGCCGGACGCGGCCGCGAACGCGCGCAGCTGCGCACCGAGGCGCGCGTCGAGCGAAAATACGTGACGCGCGCCGCGCGCACTGCGGCGGGCCGGACGTGCGGCCGCACCGGGCAACGTCAGCACGCCACGTTGCGGGTCGAGCCGCTCGCGCCAGAACGCGAGCTGACGGTCGCGCTCGCCGGCGTCGAGCCAGCGGCGCTGCCACAGCGCGTAGTCGGCGTACTGGATCGGCAGCGGCGCGAGCGGCACCGGTTCGCCCGACGCATACGCGCGATAGAACGCCGCGAGTTCGAACAGCATCACGCCCGACGACCAGCCGTCCGACACGATGTGATGCACGGTGAGTGCGAGCCAGTGATGCGTCGCGTCGAGGCGAATCAGATGCGCACGCACGAGTGGCGCGGTGCCGAGATCGAACGGTTCGGCCTCGTCGGCCGTCGCGACGGCTTCCGCGCGCGCCACGCGCTGCACGTCCGGCAACGCTTCGAGATCGGTTTCGCGCCACGGGCAGCGCAACGGCGCATGGATCGTCTGCGCGACGCCGTCCTGCGCTTCGTCGAAGGTCGTGCGCAGCGCTTCATGGCGCGCAATCAATGCGTCGCAGGCGAGACGCAGCGCATGCCCGTCGAGCGGACCCGTCAGCGCCAGACGCTCGGTGATGTGATACGCGTCCGGCGCATCGATCAGCCGCGCGTGCAGCCACAGCCGCGTCTGCGCGAACGACGCCGGCACGCGGTCGCTGCGCGGCGTGCGCGGCGGGATCGGCAGCACGCGGAAGTCGATGCCGGCCGCGCCGAGCTTGTCGATGAAGACCGCGCGCTGCGCGTCGGGCAGTTGCGCGAAACGCGTCGCGAGCGCCAGCCAGTCGGGTTGAACCTTCGTCATCCGTCGTCCTTATTGGGTTTCCAGTTCGCCGAGCAGCGCGTCGATCGCGCTCGCCGCATCGGTCGCGCCGCGTGCCGCGCAGGCCGCGTCGATCGCTTGCGCGCAGCGCGCCAGCGTGCGCGTGTCGAACAGCGTGCGCAGCGGCAGCGCAAGGCCCCAGTGCAGGTTGGCCTGCGCGTGAGCCTGCGTCGCGAGCAGCGAGTGGCCGCCGAGCAGGAAGAAATCGCCGTCGCGGCCGATCGCGTCCACGTGCAGCACGCGTTGCCAGATGTCGGCGAGCGCGCGTTCGGTGTCGGTCGCGAGTTCGACGGCTGCGGTCGCTTCACGCACCGGCGCGGGCAGCGCATGGCGGTCGCACTTGCCGTTCGGCGTGACGGGCAACGCGTCGAGCTCGATCAGCTGCGACGGCACCATGTACGCCGGCAGTTGCGCGCGCAGTGCGTCGAGCAGCGCCGCACGGTCGAGCGGGCCGGCGTCGCCGCGGGCGACATAGCCGATCAGTTGCTCGTCGCGCACGATCACGACCGCATCGTTGACGCCCGGCGCCGCGCGCAGCAGCGCCTCGATCTCGCCCGGCTCGATCCGCTGGCCGCGCAGCTTCACCTGCGTGTCGACCCGGCCGAGGTAGTCGAGCGCGCCGTCCGCGCGCCGGCGTGCGAGGTCGCCGGTACGGTACATGCGGGCGCCCGGCACGAACGGATCGGGCACGAAACGCTCGGCGGTCAGCGCCGGGCGGCCGAGATAGCCGCGCGCGAGGCCCGCGCCGGCGAGATACAGTTCGCCGGTCGCGCCGGCCGGCACCGGCTGCCATGCGGCATCGAGCACGTGCAGTTGCAGGTTCGCGATCGGATGGCCAATCGGCACCGCGACCGCTTGCGCGTCGTCAGGCCCGCAGGTCCAGTGCGACACGTCGATCGCGGCTTCGGTCGGCCCGTACAGGTTCACGAGCGTCGCGTTCGGCAAGAGGCGCGCCATTTTCGCGACGAGTTCGGGCGCCAGCGCCTCCCCGCTCGCGACGATCAGGCGCACGCTGTCGCATTGCGCGGCGGCCGAGAAATCGTCGAGATGCGCGGCGAACGCGGCGAGCATCGACGGCACGAAATGCAGCACCGTCACGCCGTGCGCGTGGATCGCGGCGGCCAGACGCGCCGGATCGCGATGGTCGCCGGGTGCTGCGATCGCGAGCTTCGCGCCGATCGCGAGCGGCCACACGAATTCCCATACCGACACGTCGAAGCCGAACGGCGTCTTGTGCAGCACGACGTCGTCGCGCGTCAGCCGGTACGCATGCTGCATCCACGCGATCCGGTTCGCGAGCGCGCCGTGCGTGTTGCCGGCACCCTTCGGCTTGCCGGTCGAGCCGGACGTGTAGATCAGGTACGCGAGCTGCGCGTCGTCGATCGCCGCGGTTTCATCGTCGATATCGCCCGCTTCGTCGGCCAGCAGATCCGCGACCGTCAGCAGTTGCGTATCGGCGCCCTCGCCCAGCGCGGCCTCGACCTGCTCGCGCAGATGCGCCTGCGTGATCACGACGGCCGGCCGTGCGTCACGCAGCAGGTATGCAATGCGCTCGGCCGGATAGTCGGGATCGACCGGCAGATACGCGGCGCCGGCCTTCAGCACGCCGACGAGCGCCATCACCATGTCGAACGAGCGCTCGACGCACAGCGCGACCGGCGTATCGGCCTGCACGCCGCGCCGGCGCAGCGCGGCCGCGATGCGCGACGTGGCGGCGTCGAGTTCGCGATAGGTCGCGCGTTGCACGCGGCCATGCGCGTCAGCATATTCGAGCGCGATCGCGTCGGGCGTCGCCCGTGCCGCGGCGGCGAATTGCAGGTGCAGCGGTTGCCGTTGTTCCATCGGCCAGGTACGCGCGGTGTCCTGCGCGCGTACCAGCGCGTCGCGGGTCGCCTCGTCGGCGATCGACAGCGTGCCGAGCAGCGCATCCGGCGTGCGTGCCAGCGCATCGAGTGCGCAAGCGAACGCGCGGTGCCAGGTCTCGACCTGACGCGCGTCGACGCGTGCGGTGTCGTAGCCGTAGTCGATCGTCAGTTCGGCGCCGCTCTCGATCACGAGCGTCAGCGCGAAATCGGTCGCTTCGATGCTGCGTACGCCGCTCAACGCCAGCGCGCGCGGATCGGCATCCCGCGCGGTGTCGTCCACCGGATAGTTCTCGAACACGACCAGCGTGTCGAACAGTGCGCCGCCCGACCCGCGCGCCCAGCGCTGGATGTCGGCGAGCGGCGTGTGTGCGTGTTCGGCGGCCGCCGCGTTCTCGCGCTGCAGCGTTTGCAGCCAGTCGGCCGCGCGTTGCTGCGGCGCCGGCGCGGTGATGACCGGCAGCGTGTTGATGAAAAGACCGAGCACCGAATCGACGTCCGCGAGCGCATCGGGACGGCCGGCGACGGTCGCGCCGAACGCGACGGCCGGCTGATGCGTCATCCGCTGCAGCGCGAGCGCCCACGCGCCCTGCACCAGCGTGTTGACGGTCAGTTTCAGCGCGCGGGCGGTCTGCGCGACGCGCGCCGTCGTGTCGGCATCGAGCGTCGCGCGCCACGTGACCATCTCGGCATCCGCACGGTCGGCCGTGCGTTCCGCGATCAGCGTCGGCGCGTCGAGCCGCGCCAGGCGTTCGGTCCAGAAGCGCTCGTCGGCGTCGCGCTCGCGCGTGCCGAGCCACGCGATGAAATCGCGATAACGCAGCGCCGGGCGGCTCGCGAACGGCGACACGGCGTCCGGGTCGCGGTAGTCGCGCAGCACGTCGGCGAGCAGGCGCGCGGTGCTCCAGCCGTCGAGCAGCACGTGATGACGCGTCCAGATGACACGCCACGCGTCGTCCGTCACGCGGATCAGCGTGAGCCGCATCAGCGGCGGCTCGCGCCAGTCGAAGCCGCGCGTGCGGTCGGCCGCGAGCCATGCGTCGAAATCGGCGTCAAGCGTGTCGCCGCGCGTGCGCCAGTCGAGCTGCTCGACCGGCATTTGCGCGTGACGATGCACGCACTGCAGCGGCGCGGCCTCGTCCGGCATCACGCTCGTGCGCAGAATGTCGTGACGGGCGATGGACGCGTCGAACGCGGCCGCGAGCCGGTCGGCGTCCAGCCCGGTGGCGGTCGCGACGAGCTGGTTCACGTAGCTCGCGTGGCCGGGCGCGAACAGCGCATGGAACAGGATGCCCTGCTGCATCGGCGACAGCGGATAGACGTCGTCGATCGTGCGCCAGTCGAGCGGCGCGCGTTCGATCGCGGCCTGCGTGAGGCCGGCGGCCTGCGCGAGGGGGAAATCGCCCGGCGTCGCGCCGGCGCCGCGATGCGCGACGCGTGACGCACATGCATCGACGAGTTCGCGCAGCGCGGCCGCGAAGCGTTCGGCGAACGCGTCGATCGTCGCGCGTTCGAATTGCGGCGCACCGTAGACCCAGTGGACCTTCAGCGTGCGCGCGCCGTCGCCGTCCGCGTCGAGGTACGCATGGATCGCGAGCGTGTTGCCGAGTGGCCCTTGGGGATCGCGCTCGACGCCGGTGCCGCCGAAACGCGGCACGAGCGTCGCATCGCGCGGCGCGTCGAACTGGCCGAGATAGTTGAACGTGACGCGCGGACGCGGCACGGCAGCCAGCGCCGCACGCGTGGCCGTATCGCCGAAGTGCGCGAGCACGCCGAAGCCGAGCCCCTTGTGCGGCACCGCGCGCAGCGTGTCCTTGACCGCGCACAGCGTATCGCGGGCCGTCGCTGCGACCGGCAGCGTCACCGGGTAATGGCTCGTCAGCCAGCCGATCGTGCGGCTGGCATCCGCGTCGTCGAACAGCGCTTCGCGGCCGTGTCCTTCCAGTTCGACCCGGCACGATGCGGCGCCGCGCGCGCCGGCCAGCGCCAGCGCGAGCGCCGCGCCGAGCAGTTCGATCGTCTGCGTCCGATAGGCCGCGTGCGCGTCGGTCAACGCGGCGCGGGTCAACGCCGCGTCGATCGTCTGCACGACGACGGCTGCATCGGCGTTCGTCGCCGCTGCGTCGGGGTGATCGGGCACGATGTCGTCGCCCTGCGCCATGCCGGCCCAGTAGGTGGCTTCACCTGCGAACGGCGACGCCGGTTCCGTTGCCGCGCGGGCGAGCCGTGCGGCCCAGGCGTCCGCGCGCAGGCCCGGCTGCGACAGGCGGACCGGCGTGCGTTCGCATGCGGCGCGGTAGGCGGTGTCGAGGTCCTCGAGCAGGATGCGCCACGACACGCCGTCGACGATCGCATGGTGAATCGCGAGATAGAGCCGCGTCGAACCGTCCGGCAGCCGTGCCGCGCACGCGCAGGCGAGCGGCCCGTTGCCGAGGTCGAGACGGCGTTGCAGCGCGTCGAAGCGTGCCAGCGCGTCGGCTTCGTCGCGTGCGGCGACTTCGACGAACGGCAGCGCGTCGTACGGCTTCGCCGCATCGCTCGCGTGCCACGTGCCGTCCGCGCCGCGTGCGAAGCGCTGGCGGAATGCGTCGTGATGGGTCAGCAACGCGTCGAATGCGCGTGCGAATGCATCCGCGTCGAACGCGCCGCGCACGTCGAACGACACCGATTGATTCCAGTGGCCGCGGTGCGGAATATCGAGCGCGAAGAAGCGCTGTTGCGCGGGCGTCAGGATCGGAGCGGCAGCCGGCGTGGCTGTGGCGGCCGCGGCCGGGACCGCGCTCGCCGGCTGTGCGGCAACGGCCGCGTCGTCCGTTTTCGCGATGCGCGCGAGTTCGGCGACGGTCGGCCCGTCGAACAGTTGCTTCGGCGTGAAGCGCACGCCGCGCTTGCGCGCACGGGCGATCACCTGCAGCACGAGGATTGAATCGCCGCCGAGTTCAAAGAAGTTGTCGTCGCGGCCGACCTTCGGCGCCTTCAGCACGGCCTGCCAGACGTCGGCGAGCACCGTTTCGACCGCGCCTTGCGGTGCATCGCTGGACGCGACCACAACCGGCACGGCGGCCAGTTCACGCAAAGCCGCGCGATCGATCTTGCCGTTCGCGGTCACCGGCAGGCGCGCCAGTGCGACGAACTGCGCGGGCACCATGTAATCGGGCAACGTCGCGGCGAGCGCGGCGCGTACCGCCGCTTCGTCGAACGCCGTGCCGTCGCGCATCACGACGAACGTCGCGAGCCGCAGGCGGCCGTCGTGCTCGATCGCGAGCGTTTCGGCCTGCGCGATCGGGCCGGCCGCGCGCACGGCCGCGCTCACCTCGCCCGGCTCGACGCGGTAGCCGCGAATCTTCACCTGATCGTCGATCCGGCCGAGGAATGCGAGGCGGCCGTCCGTGCGCAACCGCACGCGGTCGCCCGTGCGATACAGCCGCGCGCCGGGCGTGAACGGATCGGGCACGAAGCGCTCGGCGGTTTGCGCGGGGCGTCCGAGGTAGCCGCGCGCGACGCCCGGCCCGCCCAGATACAGCTCGCCCGTCGCGCCGGCCGGCACGCACGCGCCGAACGCGTCGAGCACCAGCGCGCGCGCATTCGGCAGCGGCAGGCCGAGCGGCACGCCGCTCGCGGGATCGCGCGCGTCGGCGGCAATCGACGCCGTGTCGCACGCGATCGCGCCGACGGTCGCTTCGGTCGGCCCGTAATGGTTGATCACGCGGCAGGCCGGCACGAGCGCGGCCAGGCGCGCGACGAGCGCCCACGTGAGCGTTTCGCCGCCCGTCACGAGCGCGTGGCGCGGCAGCACGTTGGCCGGCACGCGCGCGTCGAGCAGCGCCTGCAGATGGCTCGGCACGATCTTCAGCACACCGACTTCGCGGCGGCGCATTTCGTCGGCGAACAGGTCCGGATCGAATGCGCACGCGGCCGGCAGCAGGTGCAGCGTGCGGCCCGCGCACAACGCGCCGAACAGCGTCGTGTGGCCGAGATCGGCCGCGACCGTCGAGACCATCGCGAACGATGCGTCGGGCGCGAACGCGAGTTCGTCGAGCATCCCCTGCACGTAGTCGGCCAGCGCGCCGTGCGACACGACGACACCCTTCGGCGTGCCGGTCGAGCCCGACGTATAGATCAGGTACGCGCCCTGTTCCGGGTGCGGCGCGACGCGCACGCCGGCCGCATGGGCGAGCGTCGCGTCCTGCGCGAGCGCGTCGACGTCGAGCGGCTGCGCGTCGAGCCCCGCCGGCCATGCGGCCGGCTCCGCGACGAGCGCCCAGCGCGCGCCGCAGTCGGCGGCCGCCGCGGCGAGACGCGCGGCCGGCTGCGCGGGGTCGAGCAGCACGGCGAGCGCGCCGGCTTTCAGCGCGCCGAGCAGGCCGACGACGAACCGTGCCGAACGCTCGATGCAGACGACGACGGCCGCTTCGGCGGCCACGCCGCGTTGCATGAGCGCCCGTGAGATGCGGTTCGATGCGTCGTCGAGTTCGGCGAACGTCAGCGACGTCGATGCGTCGGCAAGCGCGACGCGGTGCGGATAGGCGGCCGCCTGCCGCGCAAACGCGGCGACGATGTCCGCATGCTCGATACGCAGCGCGCGGCCGTCGCGCGGCTGGCGCGACGCAGCCGACGCGTCGCACGGCAGCGCGGCCGTCGTGGCGTGCGGTTCATGGGCGGCGGACGCGACGAGTGCCGCATAGCTGTCGAGCCACGCACGCGCGGTGTCGGCCTCGATGCAGTCGGTCGCATAGGCCGCGACCAGTTCGATCCCGTTCGCGTCGTCGGTGAAATCCAGTGCGAAGTCGAAGCGCGCGGCAAGATCGGGCCCCGGCGTCGCGACCGCCGTGGCGCCCGGCAGCACGCTGTCGTGCCGGGCGTCGAACTGCTGCGCGAACTTCACGCGCAGCCATTCGTCGCCGCGCTTGACCGGCGGCTTCACCGCATCGACGACGCGCTCGAACGGCACGTCCTGGTGCGCGACCGCGTCGAGCGCCGCGGTACGCGCCGCGTCGACGAGCGCGCGGAACGGCAGCGTCGGCGCCACGCGGACGCGCAGCGCGACCGTATTCAGGAACAGACCCAGCAATGCGCGCGTTTCGGGACGCTGGCGATGCGCGACCGGCACCGCGACGACGACGTCCGTTTCGCCGGTCAGACGCGACAGCCATGCGTCGAGCGCGGCCAGCAGCACCGTGAAGACGGTCGCCTGCGCGTCGCGTGCGAGTTGCCGCACGTCGGCCGCGACCGCATCGGGCAGGCGTACCGATACACGGGCACCATGCAGTGTGCGCGCGGCGCCCGGCTGGCGGTCGACCGGCAGCGCGAGCGGGCCCGGCACGTCGCGCAACGCGTCGCGCCAGTAGTCGAGCTGACGCTCGCCCTCGCCGCCGGCCAGCATGTCGCGCTGCCAGTCCGCGTAGTCGGCGTACTGGATCGGCAATGCAGGCAGCGACGGTTCGCGGCTTTCGGCATACGCGCAATACGCAGCCGACAGTTCGTCGAACGCGCAGCGCGAGCTCCAGCCGTCAGTGATCGCGTGATGCGCGGTCAGCAGCAGGCGGTGACGGTCGTCCGCGAGCACGACCAGCGTCGCGCGCAGCAGCGGGCCGCGCGCGAGGTCGAACGGCTCGGCCGCGTCGCGCTCGGCGAGACGCGCGGCTTGCGCGTCGCGGGCGGCCGGCGGTTGATCGCGCAGGTCGACCGCGGCGATCGACACCGGCAGATGCGCATGAATCCGCTGCATCACGACGCCGTCGTCGTTGTCGACGAGGGTCGTGCGCCACGCTTCGTGACGGCCGATCACGTGGTCGAGCGCGCGCTGCAGCGCGTCGCGGTCGAGCACGCCGTCGATCGTCCAGTGCGCGGCGATGTGATACGCGGCGCTTGCGTCGCGCGTTTGCGCGAGCACCCAGAAACGTTGCTGCGCGAGCGATGCCGCGCGATCGACGTACGGCGCGTCCG
This sequence comes from Burkholderia sp. BCC0097, assembly GCF_902832985.1. Lineage (NCBI taxonomy): Bacteria > Pseudomonadati > Pseudomonadota > Betaproteobacteria > Burkholderiales > Burkholderiaceae > Burkholderia > Burkholderia sp. BCC0097. The sequence goes on along the minus strand of NZ_CADFDM010000011.1, from coordinate 212,955 downwards.
ATGCGGCAGCATCGGCCGGCGCGCGGCGCGCGGCGATCGTGACCAGCGGTTCGCCGGTTTCGCGTTCCGCGCGATCGACCGTGTCGGCCAGTTCGGCCAGCGCCGGATCGGCGAACAGCGTGTCGAGCCGCAGATTCACGCGCACGGCGGCACGGATGGCGGCCTGCAACTGCATCGCGGCGAGCGAATCGGCGCCCAGCGCGAAGAAACGATCGTCGCGCGACGGCATGACGTCGAGGCCCAGCAGCGTTTGCCAGAGGCCCGCGATCTGCTGTTCGGTCGGCGTACGCGGCGCATCGCCGGCGGCTGGCGACGTGTCGCGTGCGGCGGCAATCCGCTCGCGCAGCGCGGCACGGTCGAGTTTGCCGTTCAGCGTGTACGGCAGCGCATCGCAACGCACGAACCGGTGCGGCTGCCACGCGGCCGGCAGTTGCGCGGCCACGTGCGCCTTCAACGCCGCATCGTCGGCCGCCGCGCGCAGCGCGACGCACGCGATCAACCGCGTCGGCCCGTTGGCGGTGTCGGCGATCACGGCCGCGTCGGCCACGGCCGGATGCGAGCGCAGGCACGCGGCGATTTCCGCCGGCTCCACGCGCACGCCGCACACCTGGACCTGATCGTCGAGGCGGCCCAGATAATCGTACGCGCCGTCGTCGCGCAAGCGCGCGAGGTCGCCGGTGCGATAGACGCGCGCGCCGGGCTCACCGTCCGCATCGGGAACGAAACGTTCGGCCGTGAGCGCCGGGCGGCCGTGATAACCGCGTGCGACGCACACACCGCCGAGCAGCAGTTCGCCGACTCCATCGGCATCGGCGCCGTCGATGCGTGCGACCCGCGGGCCGATCACGCGGCCGATCGGCAGCGACGCATACGCGTCGTCCGCGGCCAGCACCGGCGTCTCGCCCGGTTCGATCGGCCACAGCATCGGCGAGATCACGGCTTCGGTCGGCCCGTAACCGTTGATCAGGCGCACGGCCGGGAACGTGCGGCGCACGAATTCGAATGCCTGCTGCGGCAGCGCTTCGCCGCCGAACGCAAGCACGCGCAGGGCCGTCGGCACGCCGTCGCTCGCGGCGACGGCCGCGAATTCACGCAGGTACGCAGGCGGAAATGCGGCGACGTTGACCGCTTCGCGCACCATCAGCGTGTGAGCGTCGACCGGCGCGAACGGCTGCGGCGGCGCGACGACGATGCCGGCGCCGACCGCGAGCGGCGCGAGCCAGCATTCGTGCGCGGCGTCGAAGTTGACCGACGCGAAATGCAGCAGACGGTCGCCCGCCTCGATCGGCAGCGCGGCGGCAAGCGCGTCGCAGTGCGCGGCGAGCGGCCCGTGCTCGACGACCACCGCCTTCGGCGTGCCGGTCGAGCCCGACGTATAGATCATGTAGGCGGCCGAACGCGGGTGCACAGTCACAGTGTCGTCATCGAACCCGTGATCCTGCGCAACGCCCGATGCTTCGGCCGTCACGTCGAACGCGTGTTCGAACGGCGTGCCGAGCGCCGCGCGGCCGGCGGCGTCGACGATGCCGTGTCGCAGTTGCGCGTCCTGCACGATCCAGTCGAGGCGCGCGGCCGGATGGCGCGGATCGAGCGGCACGAATACGCCGCCTGCCTTGAGCACGGCCAGCAGCGCGACGAACAGTTCGCCCGAACGCTCGACGCACACGCCGACCCGCACTTCGGCGCCCACGCCGGCCGCGCGCAGTTGCCGGGCGAGGTGCGATGCACGTGCATCGAGCGCACCGCGCGACAGCCGCAGGTCGTTCTGGAAAGGCACCGCGATGGCGGGCGCGTCGGGCGCGACGCGCGCCAGTTCGCGGATTCGGTGATGCAGCGCAGTCGGGAAACTCGTCATGTGCATGAAGTCCTTCGGTCCGGCCGCTTCGGCCAAGTCTCGGGGCCGCTTGGGGCGGCTTCACTGGTGTGACGAACGGCGCGGCCGATTTTTTACCGTTTTGCGCGCAAAGTGCGTGCGGCCGCTTTTTTTGCCGATGGGACTAAATATTTGCGCGGCCCGTTCGTCTATCAGGGAGGAAAGCCGGAATGGGGCGCGCCCCGTCCGCCGCTTTCGCGTCAGATTTGCCGTTTTCGCTTGATTGCCTGCCTTCCCTTTACCGACGTTGCCGATGACCGCCGCCCACGAGCCTTCTTCCCCGCCGTCCCTCGACGCTTCCCCCGGCCGCCCCGCGGCGCGCCTGATCCTTGCGCTGCTGCGCGAAAGCCGCGTGTCGCTCACGCTGGCGCTCACCGCGTGCGTGCTGAACGGCGTCGCGAGCGTGCTGCTCGTCGCGACGCTGAACCGCGCGCTGTCGCAACCGGGCGCCGCCGACGCGGCACTCGCGTGGCGCTTCGCGCTGTGCGCGGTGATCGCGCTCGTCACGCGAATCGTGTCGGGCACGCTGTTCGCCCGCCTGTCGCAGGACACGATGGCGCGCTTGCGCGTGCATCTGGCGCGGCGCGTCGGCGCGGCCGAGCTGCGCGACATCGAGCGGATCGGCGCGGCGCCCGTGCAGTCGGTGCTGACCGACGACGCGACCAACGTGTCGATGCTGTTCTTCGCGCTGCCGAACCTGGTCATGCACGGCTCGATCGTGTTCGGCTGCCTCGGCTATCTGGCGTGGCTGTCGTGGCCGGTGTGCCTGCTGGCGCTGGCGGCGATCATCGCCGGCTCGCTCGGCTATCACACCGGCGATCGCCGCGCGATCGCGGCGCTCGAAGCCGCCGGCCAGGCGCAGGACCGCCTGTTCGGCTATCTCGGCTCGCTGTTCTCCGGCGCGAAGGAGCTGAAGCTGCACGACGCGCGCGCCCGGCAGTTCGTCGACGGCCAGCTCGGCGCCGCGATCGGCGAGGTGCGCGACCACCGCCGCCGCGCGTTCAGCGCGTATGCGGTCGGGGTCGGCTGGATCATCTTCCTGTTCTACGTGTTCCTCGGCGTCGCGTCGTTCTGGCCGCAGCTCGGCGTGCATGCCGACCCGGCCACGGCGGCCGGCTACGTCGTCGTGTTCCTGTTCATGCTGGTGCCGCTCGATGGCCTGCTGAACAACCTGCCGACCGTCAACGCGGCGCGCGTGTCGCTCGGGCGCATCGAAGGCGTGATGGCCGAGTTCGGCGCGCTGCGCACGGTGCCGCCCGCGGCCGATGCGCCCGACGTGCCGCCGGCCGGCGCCGTCACGCTGCGCGGCGTCACGCACGCGTATTTCCATGAACGCGACGAACGAATGTTCAGCATCGGGCCGATCGACCTGACGATCAAGCCGGGCGAGCTCGTATTCATCGTCGGCGGCAACGGCAGCGGCAAGACCACGCTCGCGAAGGTACTGACCGGGCTCTACGAGCCCGAGCAAGGCACGATCGAGGTCGACGGCCACACGATCGGCTGGCGCGAGCGCGCGGCCTACCGGCAGCGCTTCAGCGCGGTGTTCAACGATTTCCACCTGTTCGACGCGCTGCTCGGCATCGTCGACCCGGACGATCCGTCCCGTGCGCAGGCCGATGCGCGGGCGAACGCGCTCGTCGCGAAACTCGCGCTCGATCACAAGGTGAAGGTGGTCGACGGCGCGTTCTCGACCCGCGCGCTGTCGACCGGGCAGCGCAAGCGGCTCGCGCTCGTCGTCGCGTATCTGGAAGACCGCCCGTTCTACCTGTTCGACGAATGGGCGGCCGACCAGGACCCGTCGTTCAAGGCCGTGTTCTACGAGCAACTGCTGCCCGAGCTGCGCGCGCGCGGCAAGGCCGTGATCGTGATCACGCACGACGACCGCTACTTCGATCTCGCCGACCGTCTGCTGAAGCTCGACAACGGGCGCATCGTCAGCGACACGCAACCGGCGCGCCTGCGTGCCCAGGATGGCGTCGATGCGTTGAGCGCGTAACACGGCGACAGTCGATAAAAAATCGCCGGCACGCTGCATGGGCAGTGTGCCGGCGATTGTCGTTTTCAGCGGGGATTTCAGTAGCTGACGCGTGGCGAAAAGGAAAGGCGGAAGCCACGCGTCGTCGGGCCGATCACGACGCCCTGCCCGTCAACGCGGCATCGTCTGCTGCTCGAAGCACGCCGCGCTCAACGCACGGCCGGCAGCTTCAACATCGTGTCGGTCATCACGTCGGCCAGCTTCAGCGCCGACATCGGCCCGCCGAACCCCCAGATGTTGCGCTCGATCAGCGCGATCCGGTGCGCCTTCATCGCGGGCACGAAGCGCCACACCGGTGAATCGAGTTTCGCCGACAACGGCACGTCCATCCCCGACGCGGTTACGAACAGCACGGCGAGGTCGCGCTGCCGCAGCAGATCGGCCGACGTCACGTACAGCGTGCCTTCCCGCGTCGGCTTCTTCGGCCACGGCTCGAGTCCGAGCGCCCGCGCGAGGCCCGCCGACGTGCTGTTGCCCGTATAGGCCCAGTAACGATCAGGCAAGCCGAGATCCTGTAGCAGCGCGACACGCTCGCCGTGGCGGCCCGCGGCCGCGAGCCGCGCCGCATTGCGGGCGATGCCGGCGTCGACTTGCGCTTCGACCGCCTGCGCGCGCGCGTCGCGCCCCGTCACCGCGCCGATCGTCCGGAAAATCTGCCGCATCCAGTCGAGCTGCGTGACGGGTACGCCGCCTTCCGATACGTTCGGGCTGAACTGGAACAGGATCGTCGGCGCGATCCGGTCGAGCGCGTCGAAGATCGGCGCGTGCCGGAAACCGACGCCGATGATCAAGTCCGGTTTGACCGCCGCGATCGCCTCGAGCCCCGGCTCCTGCCGCGAGCCGATGTCGGTCACGTGCGCGAGCTGCTCGCTCCGATAACCGAGCCAGCCCGGGTAGAACGCCGTATCGGCCATCCCGACCGGCACGAGGTCGAGCGCGATCACGCTTTCCGCGAACATGAAGTCGAGCGCGACCACGCGCAGCGGCCGCACGGGCATTTTCGCGCTGGCCTGCGACACGACAGGGTTGCCGGCCAGCGACACGGCGCCTTGCGAGCCGCCCGCGCCCCCGGCCACGGAGGCGGCCGCCGCCGATGCGGAAAACGCGCCGCAGCACGCGGCGCCAAGCGCTGCCGCGAATGCACCGAGCGCGTGCCGGCGGCCGGCGTGCGTCACCGGATCGCGTCCTGCTCGGCCAGCGCCGCGTCGTCCATCGTCAGTAGCAGGGGGCAGCTTCCACACAGTTGCGTTTCTCCAGGAATTTCGTAGCGCAGGCAGCACACGCGGCGCGCGCGAAACGGCGTCGGCAGCAGCGGCGAGCGCGGCACGGCATCGCGCACGGGCTGGCGCAGCGGATTCGATTCGCCGCGCACGCAGGTCGAACCGAACAGCCAGTTCGCGTCGCCCACGGGATCGGCCGCGCACGGCAGCGAACGATACGTCTCGAGCAGATAGTCGAGCAGGTTGCCCGCGTTGCTCCACAGCACGCGCGGCGTGACGCGGCCCATCGCCGCGAGCAGGTCGATCACCGCGCCGAGATGCGCGATGAGTCCCGCATAGCGCGGCTCAGGATCGTCGCACGGCGCGCCGAGCGCGTCGCTCGCGAAATACAGCGCGGCCGGCATTCCGTCGTCGAGCGCGACGAACGTGCGCTCGGGCGTCATGTCGAGCGGCCGGCCGAGCGTCAGCGCGGCGACGACGCCGGCCGGCGCCGCGCGGCCGAAATAATATTTGCTCCATTGCGACATCAGCGCGCGCGCATGCCGCGCCGGATCGCCGCCGTAATGGTCGACCATCGCGGCAAGCACGGCGTCACGGTGCGCGGGCAACGCGCTGACGGGCACGACGACACGGCCCGGCGCGTGCGCATCGTCGGGCATGCCGAGCCAGACGACGTCGAGGTGCTCGGCGAACGGTTGCGGCGCGAACGCCGAAAAGCGCGTGGCGCGCGCGCCGTCGAGCGCCGGCGTCATCGTCCCGCGCGCCGGGCGCGGCGCCCCTCGAGAATCAGCAGCCCGAGCAGGTACGGCGCGCCGATCAGCGCGGTCAGCACGCCGGCCGGCACTTCGCGCGGCGCGACGACGGTGCGCGCCGCGAGATCCGCAAACCCGAGGATCAGCGCGCCGCACGCCGCCGCGAGCCACAGCCGCGTGCGATGCCGGCGCGCGCCGAGCATCGTCGCGACGTGCGGCGCCATCAGCCCGATGAAGCCGACCGGCCCGACCGCCGCGACGGCCGCGCACGCGGCGAGCGTCGCGATCGTCAGCGCGAGCGGCCGCAGCGCGGCCACCGGCAGGCCGAGCGCGGCCGCCTGGTCGTCGCCGAGCGCGAGCATGTCGAGCGGTTTCGCGAGCCACGCGAACACCGGCACCGCGAGCACGCACCACGGCAGCAGCATCGACACCTCGCCCCAGCTGCGGCCATACGTGCCGCCGACGAGCCACACGACGAAGCGCGCAGGCTGCACGCTTTCCTGCGTGATCAGCCATTGCGCGAGCGTGGTCCACAGCGCGCCGATCACGATGCCGGTCAGCGCGACCGCGAGCGGCGCGTAGCGATGCCGGTGATTCAGCGCGAGCGTGATCGCGAGCGACAGTCCGCCGCCGATCAGCGCCGCCGCCGCAAGCGTCACATGACCCATCAGCGGCCACGTCGACAACGCGAACAGCGTGACGAGCCCCGCACCCTGCGTGACGCCGAGCACTTCGGGGCCCGCGAGCGGATTGCGCACGACGCTCTGCATCGCGACGCCGCTGACGGCCAGCAACGCGCCGGCGAGCAACGCGCACAGCAGGCGCGGCATGCGCAGGTCGATCAGCATGCGTGCGAGCGCATCGTGCCCGGACAGCGCGGCCGACCAGCGCGCGGGCGACAGCCACTCGGGGCCGGCGGACACGCCGACAAATACGACCAGCCCGCCCGCCACGACGAACAGCACGGTGCGCAGCGGCCAGCCGAGCCGTTCGAGCCAGCCGACGAGCCGCGTCGAGCCGCCGCTCGCCGCGCGTTCGGCATCCGCATGCAGCACGCCCGACCACGCGGCGCCGCGCCGGATCATCGCGAGCATCAGCGGCGTGCCGACCAGCGCGATCGCAACGCCGGTCGACAACGTCGCGTCGAGGCCCGACGCGAGCACCGCGCTGTCGGTCACGAGCACGAGCGCGCCACCAGCAAGCGCGGACAGCGGCACCAGCACGCCGAGCCGGGCCGCGCGCGCGCCGCGCACCTGGCGCAGCAGGTTCGGCGCGACGAGGCCGACGTACGACAGCGGGCCGGCGATGCTGACGGCCACGCTCGTGAACGCGACCGCGACGATCGTCGCAGCGAGCCGCGTTGCATCGACGCGCACGCCGGCCGCCGCCGCCGCATCGTCGCCGAGCGTGAGCGGATTCAGCGGCCGGATCACCAACGGCAGCGCGACCAGCGGCACGACGAGCCAGCGCGCGGCGAGCGCGAGGCCCGTCGCGCCTGGCTGATACAGGCTGCCGTTGGTCCACAGCGCGGCGCCCGCGATGTTCTGCTCGAAGAACGCGAGCACCAGTGTCGACAGCGCGGCGAACAGCAGCATGCATACGCTGCCCGCGAGCACGAGCCGCAACGGCGTCGCGCGCCAGCCGCCCGCCGCGACGATCGCGCACGCGGCCGCGGCGAGCCCGCACACGAACAGCAGCGGCACCGTCGCGACGCCCGCCAGCGCCGGCACCAGCATCGCCGCGAGCAGACCGAGCTGGGCGCCGCCCGTCACGCCGAGCAGGTCGGGCGACGCGAGCGGATTGCGCGTGAGCGACTGGAACAGCGCGCCGGCAACGCCGAGGCAGCCGCCCGCGACGAGCGCGGCCGCCACGCGCGGCAGATTGAGGTCGAACAGGAACACGTGCGCGAGCGACGCGGCATCGCTGCCGGGCGCCGCGTCCCACCACACGCGCAGATCGGGAGCGATCCGCAGCGCCGCGAGCAGCGCGATCAACGCGACGAGGCCGAACGCGATCGCGCCGGCCCGGCCTGTCGTCGCGCCCTTGCCCGTCGCCGCGAGGCGCTTGCGCATCGCGAACGTCGTCATACGGCGAGATCCCGGTCGAACACGCCGGCCGCCTGCGGCGCGCCGTCGGTCGACGGCCCGTAGGCCGGTACGCACATCGGCGCGCCCGTCTGCGGATGCGCGAGCTTCAGCATCTCGACGCCGAACGCTGCGCGCAGCCGCGCCGGGTCGAGCATCGCGTCGGGCGTGCCCTGCGCGACGAGGCGGCCCGCGCGCATCAGCACGATCTCGTCGCTGTACGCGGCCGCCTGGTTCAGATCGTGCAGCACCCACACGATCGTCAGCCCGCGCGCGCGGTTCAGCGCACGCAGCGCATCGAGGATGTCGAGCTGGTGATGAATGTCGAGATAGGTCGTCGGTTCGTCGAGCAGCACGATCGGCGCCTGCTGCGCGACCGCCATCGCGATCCACGCGCGCTGGCGCTCGCCGCCCGACAGCGCGCCGACGTCGCGCTCGGCGTCGCCCGCGAGGCCGCTCGTGTCGAGCGCCTCGTCGATCGCCGCCTGATCGACCCGCGACAGGCCGCGCAGGAAGCCGCCGTACGCATAGCGCCCGTACGCGACGAGCTCGCGCACGGTCAGGCCCGACGGAATCTGGTTGAACTGCGCGAGCATCGTCAGCTCGCGCGCGAGCGCGCGACGGCGAAACGACGCGAGCGGTTGGCCGTTCACTTCGACATGGCCTGCACGCGCGGGCTGCAGGCCGGCCAGCGTGCGCAGCAGCGTGCTCTTGCCGCAGCCGTTCGGTCCGCACAGCGCGGTTACGCGGCCGGCCGCGATCGACAGGTCCAGCCCGTCGATCACGACATGGTCGCGATATCCCACCGACAGCCCGCGCGCGGCAAGCGCAGCGGTACGACGCGTCATCAATCCTCCGTTCGGTCGCGCGGGACCGTGTAGCTCTGCGCCATCGCGACGACGACCTTGCGCGGCCCCTCGAACGGGTCGCGAGCATGCGCGGTCAGCATGTTGTCGAGCATCAGCACGTCGCCGGTACGCCACGGGAACACGATGCGCTGCTGATCGAGCACGCCGCGGATCTGCGCGAGCGCATCGGCCTCCAGCGGCTCGCCATCGCCGTAATACACGTTGCGCGGCACGTTCTCGAGCCCGACCGCATCGACCAGCGCTTCCTGCATGTCGTCGTCGAGCGCCGACAGGTGAAACAGGTTCGCCTGGTTGAACCACACTCGGTCGCCCGTGCGCGGATGACGCGCGACGGCCTGGCAGCGTTCGCGCGTGCGCAGCAGCAACTCGCCGTCGTCGTCGGTGCGCCACGCGCATTCGATGCCGCGCGCCGCGCACATCCGCTCGACCTCGGCCGGCTCGTCGGTGCCGAACGACTGCTGCCACGGCAGATCGAGCCCCTGCCCGAAATTGCGCACGTACAGCAGCTCGCGTTTCTCGAAGCGCGCGACGAGCGCGGGATCGAGCGCGCGATACACGGCACGGCTGTCCGCGATCGGCGTCGCCCCGCCCTTCGGCGCGGCAAGCGCGCAGTGGAACCAGATCCGCAGCGGCCATTCGCGCGTGTACGACTGCTCGTTGTGCAGCGGGATCGCGCGGTGCGGCGGGTATTCGGTCGACGTGTAGACCGCGCCTTCGACCTGGCTGCGCGGCGTCGACGCGTATTCATAGCCGATCAGCGGATCGCCGAACGAGGCCGCGAATTGCTGGAACGCGTCGATCGACGGCACGTGAAAGCCCGTGAACAGCACGCCGCCCGCCCGTTCGAGCGTGTCGGCCGCGATCTCGCGCGCGAGCGGCGCGACGTCGTCGATCGACATTCCGTCGCTGCCGCGCGGCGACACGACGGTGGGCAGCCCCGGCTCGATACGCAGGTCGTCGAGCGTCGGCAACGAAAGCAGGGTCATGCAACGTCCTCTTCAGGTGGTGCGCCGCACACGCGGCGCAACGGGTCACGACGCGCGCGTCGCGCGCTCGCCGTCCATCGCGCGGCGCAGGCTCGCGGGGCGCATGTCGGTCCAGACGGTCTCGATGTGCGCAAGACAGTCGGCCTTCGGGCCACTCACGCCGACTTCGCGCCAGCCGGCCGGCACGGGCCGGAACGTCGGCCAGATCGAATACTGTTCTTCGTCGTTGATGACGACCGTATAGACGAGATCGTCGGTGTCGGCGGAAGGCGTCGGGGCTTGCGTCATGATCGGAAATCGCTGGGCGGTTGAAGGAGGCGAAGCGGCGAATTCGGCCGCTCCTGTCTGATAGACGGTTGGCCGGCGCGTTTTTTTACCGCCGCCGCGCGCGGCCGCCCAGGAACACCGGGCACGCGACGCCGCGATGGCACGCATCGAGGCATTCCGCGCAGTGGCGCTCCGCGTCGCGCACCATGAAATGCACGAGTGTTTGCGACACGTTCAGCGCGCGCGCCGCGGTCTGCAGCGTCTCCTCGCGCAGCCGCACCATCTCGAATGCCGCCCGGCTGCGCGCCGGCAGGTCGTCGAGCGCGGCCCACACGCGCCGCAGCGTATCGCGCGTCATCAGCGCGGCTTCCGGTGTCGGCTCGGGCGACGGCACGTCGAAGCCGTCGTCCTCTTCCGTGTGATAGACGTTTTCGAGGCTTTGCCGGCGGCACGCGTCGATCGACGCATTGCGCACCATCCGCGTCACGTACGCGACCGGCTGGCGCACCGCGTCCTGGTTCGGGAATTCGACGAGCTTCACGAACACGTCGTGCACGACGTCTTCCGCACGGCTCGCGCAGCCGACGAAGCCGCGCGCGACGTTGACCAGCATCGCGCGATGCGAGATCAGCACGTCGAGCAGCGCACCCTGCGCAGCGGGCTGGGACGCCCGGCGCGCACGCGGCGCGGCGCGCGGCGGCAGGTCCGGATAACTGCCGAGAAACGGGTTTGCCGCTGCCGCCGCCGGTCTGTCGAGCACTTCCGCCATGGCCATCGATCTGCTCCGTCAAATTCCGAGATAGCGCAATTTAACGTAAACGCAAATCATTCTCAATCCGATTACAAGATGACCCTTTCAGTCGTCAGGATTTGTCTGAACAATGGGCGAAATCGTCGCGGGAGCGAACGGGTACACGTCTGCGTCGCGCGGACGGCTTGCACGCCGCCGACGTATGCTTTCACGTTCCTGACGAAGTGCCTGCACCTGTCATCGGCGGTAGCAACTTCTTACCACGTGAAATTTTGAGGGCTCGTACGATCGACGTGCCGTTTCCAAGGGAGAACAACATGAAATCCATCGTGTTATCCGCCGTCATGGTGGGCGCGCTGTCGAGCGTGATGCTCACCGGATGCGTCGCCTACCCTGGCCCCGCTGAAGTCACGATCGGCTGGCATGGCGATCGTTACTGGGACGGAAATCGCTACTGGGAGCGCCGCGACTGGGAAGCCCGGCATGCCGGCCCGCGTGACGATCGCCGCGACGATCGTCGGGACGACTACCGGGACGACCGCCGCGACGAACCCCGGCCGCAGTGGTGATGCCGCTGCGCACCCTTGATCCATCATTGAACGACAGGACCTCGACATGAAGACGCTACTGAAAACCCTCACCGCCGCCGCCGTGGCCGCTGCCGTGCTCGTGCCGGCCATCGCCGAAGCGCATCCGCACCGCGTGTGTCACTTCGAGCATCACCATCACAGGGTGTGCCACTGGGTGCGTTGAGCGACGCACGGTAGATGCGGGAAAGCGCCGGCGAGCCGGCGCTTTTTTCGTTTTGGCGGCTCGAATTGCGCGGGGGCGGCCGTATCGGTATTCACGCGCGTGCTTCCCGCGCACGACGGGCCGGTGCCGGTGGAAGCCAATCCCGCGTCCGCGAACGCGCTGCGCCATCCGGTCCGCGCATGGCGGGCCGTGCAAAGGAACCTGGCCCAGGCGTCGCCGTCCATCTCAATAGATGAACAACCGGATCGTCGCCGTCGCGTCGAACCGGCCGATCTTTGGCGGCCCGAACGACTTCAGCACCGCGTCCATCAATACGCTCTGGTTCATGACGTTGGACGGAAATTGCGCGAGGGTGAACTGTTCGTTGAACGGGATCGCCTTGCCCTGGCTGTCCTCGATGCCGATACCGAAATTGCTGTCCTTAGCGGGGACCAGCAAACCGTTCTGAACCGGATAGCTCGTTTCGAAGTACCCGTCCACCCGCACCGCGACGTTGCACTTCTTGGTCAGCGACAGCGAAAAACGCTTGCGCGGCACCGCCGGCAGGAAGCCGTTGCCGACCGCCTGCACCTGCCCGAAATTGACGATACCCGGTTCGGGCGTCACGAGCACGTCGACGAAGCACGGCGTCGGCTTGAGGTTGCGCAGGCCGCTCAGCCGGTACTGGAAGCTCGTGCCGAACGCATTCAGCCCGAACTCGCCGTCGAACTGGAACACGGTATAGATATCGCTCGGCGGCTGGACCCAATTGCCCTTCTTGCGCACGACGACCTGATAGTCGATGCTGATGCTCGTCCGCTGGCAACGCCCGCGGTCGAAGTCGTACCTGCTGCACGGCGGCACCGAATACCCGGTAAACACCCCGCCGCCGCGATTGCTGGTCTTGTCGAAATAATCGACGCCCTTGTAGCGGATGCCGATCTCGAGCCCCCATGCGGCGGGGTCCGTGCGATTCGGATTCGCGTAGAAGTAAATGTTGTCGACGACCTTCAGGCTGCCGGCGTCCCCCAGATCCTTGTAGCAATACCCCGACGTCGTGCGTACCGGCGACACCCAGATCACATAGCCGTCCGGCGCGTCGGTCGGATACGACGCCACGCCGCCGATCGGCTCGGTCAACGACGTCGCACCGCTGTTGGTCAGGCAGCGCAGCGCCCATGCGGGCTGCACCGCCATGATCAGCATCGCGAGGACGGCCCAGCGCAGCCACGCCGGGAGCGGCGACATGCGTTGTCCAGCGCCCCCGCTCATTTCTTCACGCTCTTGCACACACTGGCCTCGCACGCATACTCGACCGCCACCTGGCCGCCGTAGTCGTCGATATGCGTGACGAACAGCGTCGACGGCGTCGCGGCCTTGAACGGCACGTCGGCCGTGCTCATCGGGCTGACCATCACCGGCTCGATCGGCACCGGCGTCTTCTGTGCGCCCGACGTCACGTCGACCACCGTCACGTGATAAGGCGTCGGATTGTCGAACACCAGCTTGTGCGCGGCCGCATCCACGCGCAGCGTCATCGGCAGCGTCCAGTCCTCGTCGCGCGCGGGCTGCACGGCCTTCGGCCGGTAGAACAGCTTCATCTGCGTATGCAGCGCGATCTGCAGCGTGTTCGGCGTGTCGGTCTTCGGCGGCACTTCGCGGATGTTCAGGTAGAACACCGTTTCGCGATCGGCCGGCAGTTGCGTACCGGGCAGCTTCGCGATCCGCAGCACGTTGCGCTCGTTCGCCTCCACCCGCTGCAGCGGCGGCACGACCATCAGCGGCGACGTGATCTTGTTGCCGTTCGCATCTTCGAGCCACGACTGCACGAGATACGGATACGTCGTGCTCTTGTTGGTGATCGTCACGATCGCGGCCTGTTCGCCTTCGTTGAAGATCACGCGCGTGCGATCGGGCACGATCGCCGCATGGGCGGCGCCGGCAAGCAGCGCGCCGGCGGTCGCGAACGCGCACAGCGCGCGCCGCGGGAAGGAAAGGGAAAAGGAATGCTTCATCGCTGGGTCCGTGAAATCATCGTTCGACCCGCGCGGCCGCTGCATGCGACTCGCCGGGCGGCTGGCACGTCACCGGGATCGGCGTGCCTTCGAGTTGGAGCTGGTTCGGCAATGCGTCGACCGTGCAGAGCGTCCGTTCGCCCGCCCGCACCGCCAGCGTGGATTTCGGCTGAACCTGGGTCAGGAACGCCGCACCGCCTTCGCCGACGATGCCCAGTTCCTTGCCGTTCGCCGCGTCCTGCACCGAAGCACCGAACGGCAGCGGCTTGCCGGCCGCGTCGGTCAGCGTCAGGTACAGGTTGCTGCCGCGCGCGGCGGAGAACTTCACGAAGCCGATCGCGCCGTCGGTCAGCACCATGCGCTGGATCGGGTTCGTCACCTGCACTTCGAGCGGCAGTTTCTCGACGTTGACGGTCGCGTCGTACACGTTGTAGGGCGAGATGCCGTCGAGCACCGCGTAGCCGCGCGAATCGGTATGCGTGAGCGTGCCGGACAGCGGCACGTCGGGCACGCCGTCGGTCGACACCAGCAGCCGCGTATCGCCCGCATTGCCGTTCGCGTGCGCGGACACGCCGTACTGCGTCGCGACGAACGAGCCGTCGACTTCGAGCGACGCGGCCGCGTACGCATTGGCGAGCGTCGACGCCTGCGCGTTGAGCTGGTACGCCGACGTGCGCTGGCGGAAGCTCGCGTTCGCCGACGCGCGGCCGTCGGTCGCGCCCGCGTTGATCTGGTAGGTACGGCCGGCCGAATCGTCGTAGATGTAGCCGGCGTTCACGCTGGTGCTGCCGCTGCCCGTCGTCAGGTTCGACGTGACGGTGTGACGGCCGCCGATCGGCAGCGTCGCGGTGACCGAGAACTGGTTGCCGCTCGCGCCCGCGCTCTGCGTGCGGAATGCCGACACGCTCACGTTCAGGTTGCGCAGCGTGCCGATCGAGAACGCACGCGTGAGCGTCAGGCCGACCCGCTGCTCGGACGCACGCGCCCAGTAGGTCGTCTGGTCGTACGAGAAATAGGTCGACGTGTCGCCGAAGCGCTTCGACATCGTCGCCGAATAGCGCTGCTTGCTGTTGGCGAGGCCGTATGACGTCGGGTCGCCCGAGAACTGCGCGAAGTTCGTATATTCGCGCTCGGAGAAGCGGTAGCCGAAGAAGCGCACGTCGGCATCGAGCCCGTCGAAGTGCTTCGAATAGTTGATGCGGTACGAGTTGCCGTTGCGCGTCGCGCCGCTCCACCACAGCTTCGCCCGCGCGTGCGTGACGTCGGCCGACACCGCGCCGAACGCGCCGAAATCGCGGCCGACGCCGAGCGCGACCGACGTGTAGCCCGACGCGGCGATGAAGCCGCCATAGGCGGTGATGTCGAACGGCAGGCCGTACGCGATTTCGCCAAAACCGAAGAACGGCGTGATGCCGGCGCCGCCGAACAGCCGCGGCTTGCCGACCGCCGCCTTGTAGCGCAACTGCCCGGTGCGGGCGAGGAACGGCACGGCGGCCGTCGTCACCTGGAAGCGCTGCACGCTGCCGTCTTCTTCCTCGACCGCCACGTCGAGCGTGCCCTGCACGCTCGTGTTGATGTTCTGCAGCGCGAACGCGCCCGGCGACACGCGCGTCACGTACAGCACGCGGCCGGCCTGCGACACGGTCACGGTCGCGTTGGTGCGCGCGACGCCCGAGATCAGCGGCGCATAGCCGCGCAGCGACGGCGGCAGCATGCGGTCGTCGCTGCGGATCGACGCGCCCGTCAGCGCGAACGTGTCGAAGATGTCGGAGCTCAGGTAGTCGTCGCCGAACGTCACCGTCGACTGGATCGACGGCAGCGCGCGAAACGCATAAAGCCGGCTGAAGCGGAACGTGCGGTCCGCGTACGCCGTGTTGCCCACGTTCGATTGCGCCTGGTAGTCGCCGCGAAAGCGCCATGCATCCCAGTTCGCGCCGATCGTCCCGTAGGCCTGGATCGAATTCGTCTGCCCGCCGCCCGTCCCGAAGTTGCGGTTCGTGTTCGCGATCACGCGATAGTCGAGCATTGCACCCGGAATGCCTTCGGACCAGCGCGACGGCGGCAGGTAGGTCGAATCGGTGAACTCGAGCGCGGCCTGCGGAATCGTAATCTTGAGCCGCCCGTCGCTTTTCAGGTAGCGCACGGTCGCGCCCTCGATCGCGCCGAGATCGACGCACCGCCCGCCCTGGAAGCGCGGCAGGTCCTTCGCGAGCGACGGCTTAAGCCCGAACTGCGCGACGAGTTCCGGCCGCAGGCACGGCTTGCCCGCGCCCGATGCGTCGAGCGCAATGAACTCGATCGCTTGCAGCCCGTAGAACAGGTCGTTGACCTGCACGTCGAGCATGTACTCGCCGGGCAACGTGAAATCCGGCTGCGAGAACTGCGACAGATCGACGTTGCTCGTTCCGTCGATGTCGAGGAACGACGAATTGAATTCCGTCGCCTGGCTCTGGCTGCCGACGACCAGCACGGAGACGCAAAGGAAGGAATGTCTGATTCGCACGCGGCGCTACCGGGAGTCCAGGGAGAAGGAAAACGGGAGGAAAGAGGCAGGAGGAAGGGATGCACGCATCCCTCCTCCGGTACGGACGCTTACTGGTAGCGGACCGTGAAGTTCGCGACGCCGTCGGCGGTACCCGGCGTCACGCCGGCTGCCGTCGCTTCGTACATCGCGGCGAAGCGCGCGGTGTTCGTGCCGTTCTGCAGCAGCGTCGGGGCCTTCTGCTCGGCGCCGTTGTCGAGGTATTCGCCCGACGCGGCTTGCAGGCGGATGCCGACGTTGGTGGCCGAACCGATCGTGGCGAGCAGCTTCGGCTGGCCGGCGCTCGACGTGCCCGTGAACGTGAAGTACGCGTTCTGCGCGATGCTGGTGTCGCAGTCGGTCAGCTTGATGTCGAACGACACCGGGTCCGACTTGTCGCCGGCTTGCTTGAACTTGTTGGTCGGCACCTTGCCGAGCTGCACGGTCTGGTTGACCGAGTTCGAGTCGATGCCGCATGCGCCCGCGACGATCTCGCCCGTGAAGTTGATCGTGCCGGTGCCCGCTGCGAAGGCCGAGGTGGACAGGGCCGCGAGTGCGACGGCGGACAGGATGGATTTTTTCATGACGTTTCCCGTAAGGAGTGCAAATGGAATGGACGACGTGGCGGACACAAACGGCAGCGCATGGTGCGCTTCCGTCCGACACGAGGCGGCATTATCGAGATAACCGTGAAAGATTTCTGTAAATCATTGTCAAATGGTTCTGACAATGTTAGATTCAGCCCTCTAAAACCTCATTCCTTCCCTTCCATTTTCAATCCCGGGTTTTTTATCCGCAGTCCTTTTTTATTTTACGGAACCGATTGAAGATTAAGGGAATTTCTTTCCGATAATCATCGCCTCCCCGCTCTCCCTTGCCAGCACTGGCTTACCAAGCGCCGTCACTCAAAAGACAAAATATTGTCCAATGCCGCCATCGTTGTCCGATTACAACGCGGATATCGATTCATTTTCAACCGACAGGAAATTAACGACGCCATTCATTCGATGCGGATTTATCGCGCAAACGATTGCGAAAAGCATACAAACGTTTTACCGCGACATTTTGCCGCCGCCATTAATTCCAATACATTGATTAATTGGATCGTCAATTGCAGATATGCATGCGCGGTCTCTGGAACGCGGCTGACATGCCGGATCGGGGGAGATGAAAAAGCGGAAGAAGTGCGGCACACGTTTGCGCCGACGGGTGGCACGATCGGTTTGCGGATGCGGATGCGGCGAAAGCCGCCCTTCCGCGGTGCTGCTGGGTGAGAACGTGACGAGCGGGTGCGCTGAACAGCGAAAGGAAGCGCCGATGACGACCGGCGGTACGGCGGGCAGCATGCCCTGTCGAAGCGGCGGCCGCACGTCGACGCGCGCGACCGCCGTCATGCCACCCGACACGCTGCGGCGTCGGGCGACGAATCGCCCATCACGCGGAAGCCGCGGCCTCCGCCGTGGCCGGCGCCCAGCCGCCGCCGAGCGCGCGATACAGCGCGATCGCGTTCGCGAGCCTGAGCTGCCTGAGCCGGATCAGTTCCTGCCCCGACTCGTACGTGCTGCGCTGCGCGTCGAGCAGTTCGAGATAGGTCGCGACACCGCCCGCATAGCGACGCTCCGCGAGCTTCAGCCGCGCGCCGTCCGCCGCATACACGTCCTGCTGCGCGGCCAGCTGCCGGTCGATCCAGTCGCGCGCGGCGAACGCATCGGCCACTTCGCGAAACGCGGTCTGCACCGCTTTTTCGTATTCGGCGACCGCGATGTCCTTGCGCGCGTGCGCGACGTCTAAGTTCGCGCGATTGCGTCCGCCCGCGAAGATCGGCAGCGTGATGCGCGGCGCGAACGTCCATACGCTGGTGCCGCCCGCGAACAGGTTCGAGAACGCGTCGCTCACCGAGCCGTAGTCGGTCGTCAGCGCGATGCGCGGGAAGAACGCCGCGCGCGCCGCGCCGATGTTCGCGTTCGCGGCCTTCAGCCGCCCCTCGGCCTGCCGGATGTCCGGCCGCCGTTCGAGCAATTGGCTCGGCGCACCCGGCGCCACGGGCGCGATCGACAGCGTGTCGAGCGCGGTCGCGTCGTCGGGCACGTTGCGCGCGAAATCGCCCGCCAGCAGTTGTAGCGCGCGGACGGCCTGCGCATGCTCGCGCTGCAGCCCGGCCTGCGACGCACGTGCAGACGCCACCAGCATCTCGGCCGAGCGCAGCTCGATCGCGTCGCTCGTGCCGGCGGCATAGCGACGTTGCGTGAGCGCGGCCATCCGCTCGCGCGCATCGAGCGTGCGCTGGGCGAGCGCCAGTTGCGCGTGCAACGATCGTTCGGAAACATACGCGCCCGCCACTTCGGCGATCACGCCGATGCGAACCGTGCGCTGCGCGTCGGCTGTCGCGAAATAGTCGGCGAGCGCCGCGTCGGACAGGTTGCGCACGCGGCCGAACAGGTCGAGCTCGTACGCACTGACGCCGACGCCCGCGCGATACAGCCCGCTGATCGCACTTTCGCGCACGACCGGGTCGTACTGGCGCGCGCGCTCATAGCCGAGATTCGCATCGACCGACGGCATCCGGTCCGCGCGCTGCACGCCGTACAGCGCACGTGCCTCCTCGAGCCGGCCAGCGGCGATCCGCAGGTCGCGGTTGTTCGCGAGCGCCGCGTCGATCCACGCCTGCAGCACCGGATCGGTGAAATACGCATGCCAGTCGTCGAGCAGCGCGGCATCCTGCGCGGTGGCCGGTTCGAGAGCCGGCGTCGTGCGGCCGTCGACCGGCGCATAGGTCGCCGGCACCGGCGCGGCCGGACGCTCGTAACGCGGCGCGAGCGAACACCCGGCAAGCGCGAGCGCGGCGGCCAGCGCGAGCGGTGCCCGCAGCGCGCCGCGTGCATTCAGCGCAAACATCATGGTTGCGACCCCTCCATCGTCGTCGGCTGCGCCCCGCCGCGCCGGCGTGGGCCGACGTCGAACAGGCGGCCGACGATCACGAAAAACAGCGGGACGAGAAACACCGCGAGCACGGTGGCCGTGATCACGCCGCCGAGCACGCCGGTGCCGATCGCCATCTGCGCGCCGGACGCGGCGCCCGACGCGAACGCGAGCGGCAGCACGCCGACGCCGAACGCGAGCGACGTCATCACGATCGGCCGCAGCCGCAGGCGCGCGGCCTCGAGCGCGGCGTCGACGAGCGACATGCGTTGCGCGACGAGGTCCTTAGCGACCTCGACGATCAGGATCGCGTTCTTCGCGGACAGCCCGATCGTCGCGATCAGTCCCACCTTGAAATAGATGTCGTTCGGCATCATCCGCAGCGTCACGCCGAGCACCGCGCCGATCACGCCGAGCGGGACGACCAGCATCACCGCGAACGGAATCGACCAGCTCTCGTAGAGCGCCGCGAGCGCGAGGAACACGACGAGCACCGACAGCGCGAACAGCATCGGCGCCTGCGCGCCCGACAGCCGCTCCTCGAACGACTGCCCCGACCACGCATAGCCGATGCCGGCCGGCAGCTTCGCGGCGATCCGCTCGATCGCGCTCATCGCCTCGCCGCTGCTGTGGCCCGCCGCGGCCGAGCCGTTGATCGTGAACGACGGATAGCCGTTGTAACGCGTGAGCTGCGGCGGCCCGAGCGTCCAGTGCAGCGTCGTGAACGCCGCGAGCGGCACCATCTCGCCGCGCGCGTTGCGCACGCGCAGCTTCTTCACGTCGTCCGGATCGAGCCGGTGCCGACCGTCGGCCTGCACCATCACGCGCCGCACCTGCGTGCCGTGCATGAAGTCGCCGATATAGTCGGAGCCGAACATCACCGCAAGCGTCGTGTTGATCTCGTCCATCGACACGCCGAGCGCGGACGCCTTCGCGCGATCGATGTCGAGCTTCAGTTGCGGCGCGTCCTGCGTGCCCGCGAACATCAGGTCGGTGAGCGCGCGATCCTTGCCGCCCGCCGCGAGCAGTTGCTCGCGCGCGGCGCTGAACGTCGCGTAGTCCAGCCCCCCGCGGTTCTGCAGCCGGAAGTCGAAGCCGCTCGACGAACCGAGATCGGGCAGCGCCGGCGAGTTCATCGCGAACACCGTCGTGTTCGGCGTGCCCGCAAAGCGTTCGTTGATGCGCGCGACGATCGACTGCACGTGATCGCGCGCGGCCTTGCGTTCCTTCCAGTTCTTCAGCGTGACGAAGATCATCCCGCCGTTCGGCCCTTCGCCGTACAGGTTGAAGCCGCCGAGCGCATACGTGTAGGCGGTCGGCTCATCGCGGCGGATGGCCGACTCGACCGCGCGCACGCTCTGCATCGTCTCCGCGAGCGGCGTGCCTTGCGGGCGGATCACCATCACCATGAAGTTGCCCTGGTCCTCGTCCGGCAGGAACGCGGTCGGCAGCTGCGTGAGCATCAGCGCGGCCGCCGCGGTCAGCGCGCCGTACACGACGAGCCAGCGCACCGGCTTCTTCAGCATCGCGCCGACCCGCGTCGCGTAGCGCTGCGTCGCCCGCGCGACGAAGCGGTTGAACCAGCCGAAGAAGCCGCGCTTCTCGTGATGGTCGCCCGATACCGGCTTGAGCAGCGTCGCGCACAGCGCGGGCGTCAGCGACAGCGCGAGGAACGCCGAGAAGCCGATCGACACCGCGAGCGACAGCGCGAACTGCCGGTAGATGTTGCCCACCGCGCCGCCAAAGAACGCCATCGGCACGAACACCGACGTCAGCACCACGGTGATCCCGACGATCGCGCCGCTGATCTGCCGCATCGCCTTGACGGTCGCGTCGTAGGGCGCGAGCCCCTCCTCGACCATCAGCCGCTCGACGTTCTCGACGACGACGATCGCGTCGTCGACGAGGATGCCGATCGCGAGCACCATGCCGAACATCGTCAGCACGTTGATCGAGAAGCCGGCCGCGTACATCACGCCGAACGTGCCCGCGAGCGCGACCGGCACGACGAGCGTCGGAATCAGCGTCGCGCGCAGGTTCTGCATGAACAGGAACATCACGAGGAACACCAGCACGCCGGCCTCGATCAGCGTCGTGACGACCTTGTTCATCGACACGCGCACGAACGACGACGTCTCGTACGGGATCTGGTATTTCACGCCGGGCGGGAAGTACCTGGCCAGCTCGTCCATCGTCGCGCGCACGCGCTTTTCGGTGGACACCGCGTTCGAGCCTGGCGCGAGCTTGATGCCCATCCCGGTCGCGACCTTGCCGTTCACGTACGACGGATAGTTGTAGTCGTTGCCGCCGAACTCGATGCGCGCGACGTCGCGCAGGAACAGCGCGGAACCGTCGGGTTGCGCACGCAGCGCGATCGCCCCGAAATCGGCCGGCGTCTTCAGCGGCGCGTCCGCGAACACCGTCGCCGCGATCGGCGCGCTGTCCGGCACCGCGCTGCGGCCGATGTCGCCGATCGTCACGCGCGCGTTGTGCGCACGCACGGCCGATGCGATGTCCGACGCGGTGAGGCCGTGCCCGGCCAGCTTCACCGGGTCGGGCCAGATCCGCATCGCGTATTCGGCGCCCCAGAACTGCACCTTGCCGACACCCTCGACGCGGCGCAGCGCCTGCACCACGTTCGCCGACGCGTATTCGCCGAGTTGCACGTCGGTCATCCGGCCATCGTCGGAGGTCAGCGACACGACGAGCTGGATGTTGTCGGCGGCCTTCTCGACCTGGATGCCGTCGCGGCGCACCGGCTCGGGCAGGCGCGCATCGACCGTCTTCAGCCGGTTCTGCACTTCGACGGCCGCGAGATCGGCGTTCACGCCCTGCTTGAACGTCAGGTACAGCGACGCGGCCCCCGCGCTGCTCGTCGCGGACGTATACAGCAGCCCCGGCGCGCCGTTCATCTCGCGCTCGATCAGCGCGGTCACCGATTCCTCGACGACTTGCGCGGACGCGCCCGGATACGTCGCATAGATGCTGACGACGGGCGGCGCGATGTCCGGGTACTGCGCGACGGGCAGCGCGCGGATCGCGAACAGGCCGCCCAGCATGATGAAGATGGCGATCACCCACGCGAAGACGGGGCGATCGATGAAGAAACGTGCCATGTTGGTTTGAACCGGTCAGGTTTGACGGGCGGCCGCCTGCGAAGCGGCCGCTGCCGGCGCCGCCTTCGACGGCGGCGCCTTCTCGACGGGCTTGACCGCCGTATCGGGCGCGAACCGCGCAACGTCGTCGACGATCACGCGCTCGCCGCCCGCGAGGCCGCGCGTGATGCGCCATTCACGGCCGCTCATCTGGTCGGCCGTGACCTCGACGTCCTTGACCTTGCCGTTCGCGCCGACGACCCGCACCGACGTGCGGTCGGCCGTGCGCAGCAGCGCGTCGCGCGGCACCAGGATCGCCCGCTGGTCGACCGCCGTGTCGAGCGCGATCCGCACGTACGCGCCCGGCAGCAGCTCGCGCTCCGGATTCGGGAACAGCGCGCGCATCGCGACGGTATCGGTGGTCGGATCGACCGCGAGATCGCTGAACAGCAGCTTGCCCTTCAGCGGATACGCGGTGCCGTCGGCGCGCAGCAGCGTCACCGCGACGTCGTGCTGCGCGATGCCCGTCGCGCGCCCGCTCTTCACCGCGCGACGCAAGGCGTCGACATCGGCGGCCGGCTGCGAGAAGTTCACGTAGATCGGATCGAGCTGCTCGACGGTCGTGAGCGGCGTCGCCTGGTCCTGGCCGACGAGCGCGCCCTCGGTCACGAGCGCGCGCCGTGCGCGGCCCGCGATCGGCGCGGTGACGGTCGCGTAGTCGAGCTGCAACTGCGCGCGCGCGAGTTCGGCCTTCGCGGATGCCACCTCGGCCTTCGCCTGCGTATCGGCCGCGACGGCCTCCGTATGGTCGCGCTCGCTCACCGCGCGGTCGCGCACGAGATCGTCGTAACGGCGGCGCTTGTCGGTCGCCGCGAGCGCGGCGGCCTGCGCCTTCGCGAGCGCGCCCTGCGCGGCGTCGCGTGCGGCCTTCAGCGGCGCGGGATCGATGCGGAACAGCACCGCGCCCTGCTTCACTTCCTGGCCTTCCTCGTAGGTCCGTGCGGTGACGATGCCCGCGACCCGCGCGCGGACTTCCGCTTGCCGGTACGCGTCGAGCCGGCCCGGCAATTCGACGGTCATCGGCACGGCCGTCGGGCGCACCGTCACGACGGTCGCCTGCTTCGCGGTCTCCGGCGCGGCATCCTTGTCGCCCTTTCCGCATCCGGCCACGGCCAGCACGGCCGCGAGCGCGAACGGCGCCAGCCGCATGCGGCGCCACAGGGTGCGTTTGTTATTCATGTTCTGACCTCGGATCATTCGCCGCCGATACAATGCGGCGGCTCAGGGTGGCCGATTATAATCAGTCACGACTGATTAAATACATGCCGTTTCAATCCGGCTGACACACTGTCTCAATAAAACGACAGCGAACTGTAAGGAATTTCACGACATGGCCCGCAAGACCCGGGAAGAATCGCTCGCCATCAAGCACCGGATCCTCGACGCCGCCGAGCTCGTGCTGCTCGAAAGAGGTGTCGCGCAAACCGCGATGGCGGACCTCGCCGAGGCCGCCGGGATGTCGCGGGGCGCCGTCTACGGCCACTACCGCAACAAGATGGAAGTGTGTCTGGCGATGTGCGACCGCGCGTTCGCGCGCACGTCGGAAGGTTTCGACGCGGGCGACGGCCTGCCGCCGTTCGCGACGCTGCGGCGTGCCGCGTCGCACTATCTGCAGGAATGTGGAGAGCCAGGGCCGATGCAGCGCGTGCTGGTGATTCTCTATACGAAGTGCGAGCAAAGCGAGGAAAACGGCGCGCTGCAGCGGCGCCGCATGCTGCTCGAGCTGCAGATGCTGCGGATCACGAAGGCGCTGCTGCGTCGCGCGATCGCCGCCGGCGAACTCGCGGTCGATCTCGACGTGCACCTGGCCGCCGTCTATCTCGTGTCGCTGCTCGAAGGCGTGTTCGCGTCGATGATCTGGACCAACCGGCTGCGCGGCAACCTGTGGAACGACGCCGAGGCGATGCTCGACGCCGGCTTCGACGCCGTGCGCACCTCCGCCGCGCTGCGCGGACGCGCGCAAAAATTGCCGGACCGACCAAAATCGTCGTAACAAATTCTGATTTAACCCGACTTACCGCACTGCGAAACGAACCAGCTGACCCTCTTTAAAATTTTTAACGTTTTGCGGAACACCGGTAGACTGACGCTGTCATCTTTCTTTAGCGTCTTCGTGATAACCGGGTTCGACCCGGCATGCACGCCGCCGTTCGAAGCGGGCACTGCCCCGCAGGTTGGGTCGAACGGAAACGACACAGGCCCCTGGCGGGGCCTGTTTTGTTGCACGCCCGCCGCCCGCCCCGTCGCCGTTCGACGGATGTGCCGTCGGCGGCCCCCGCCCACACCCCTTTGAACCGCTTTCCTGGATGTGGACACCTTGGTCAAGTCCGTCGCAACCCCTGATGCCGTCGCGCCCGGTCGCGCGCAGCGCGCCGTGCGCGCGCTCGTGCCGGCCGCCGTGCTCGGCGCCCTCGCCGCATTCGGTCTCGCCGCCGCGCTGCCGGCCGTGTCGCAACTGCCGGGCGCCGTCGATTCGGGCACGGCCGCGCTGCCGCAGCGCGTGCTGTCCGATACACCGTTTCCCACCGCGCAGCATTTCGTGACGAGCGAGCTCGCCCGCACGATCGGCGAGCGCAACGAACACCTCGATCGCAATGACCGCAGCGTGCAGCCGGGCCTGTTCGCGCCGCTCAGCGCGCATCGCAACGACATGCTCGGTTACGCGAGCCTGTTTCAGTTCGCATCGCCCGACCACCGGCAAGGCATGCGCGCGGGCGACATCGAACTCACGCTGTCCGATACGTTGAACCGTCTCGACGTGCCGCCCGAAGTGCGCATCCAGCTCGGCGATCTCGTCACCGGCAAGGTCGCGATGCGCGCGAGTGCGCAGCGCGGCGACTACTACCGCGTCGCGTTCGACACGAACGACGGCACGCCTCGCCTCACCGCGCTCGAGCTGCGCGTCGCCGGCCGCACGTTCGGCGCGATCTGGTTCCGCGCGCCGGGCGCCGAGCACGGTGCGTACTACACGCTCGACGGCTCGCCGCTCGAAGCCGCCGCGTTCACGATGCCGGTCAAGTGGACGCGCATCAGTTCATTCTTCGGCGAGCGCATCCATCCGCTGTCGCAGGCGATGGCGTTCCATACGGGCGTCGATCTCGCCGCGCCCAGCGGCACGCCGGTCGATGCGGCGGCCGACGGCGTCGTGTCGTTCGTCGGCACCGATCCGGGCGGCTATGGGCGCTATGTGATCGTCGATCATGCGGATGGCTATTCGACCTACTACGCGCACCTGTCCGCGTTCGCTCGCGGGCTCAAGACCGGCGAAACGGTGAAGCAGGGGCAACGTATCGGCTCGGTCGGGATGACGGGCGCGGCGACCGGCCCGCACCTGCATTTCGAGGTGCGGGTCGCGAACGATCCGGTCGACCCGCTCGTCACGCTGGCCAGCGCGCAGACGGCGCTGTCGGACATGCAGCTCACCGCGTTCCGCCAGGAAGCCGCGCAATGGCGCTTACGCCTCGCGTCGATCAGCACGACGCCGTTCGCGTTCGCGCAGAATGACGGCCCGCTGTGGGGCGATTTCGCGACCGGCCCGTCGACGCTGCGTGCGGTGTTCGATACGCACTACAGCGCGTCCTGACGCTGACGTACTGAAACGTCCGGGCACCTCGGCCTCATCGGCACCACCGCGCGCGTCGCCGCCCGAATAACGGCGACGCGACCCGCTGCGGATGGTCGCACATCATCCATCTTCATCACCGAAAGCGCGCGCACGCATTGCACGCGGCTCGCCGGCCCGCCGTTACCGCGCGGGTTCCGTGCGTTCGGCCGTCGCCTGCGCCGCACGTTGCGTGCGCGGCCCCCGCGACAGCAGCCAACGCGCCCCTCCATCGAGCGACGTGCACAGCACCAGATAGATCAGCGCGACGAACAGGAAGATCGGCGCCGGATACACCATCAGCCGGTTGTTCACCTGCGTCGCGACGAACGACAGTTCCGGCACGCCGACGATATACGCGAGCGACGTGTCCTTCACGAGCGCGACCCACTGGTTGACGAACGACGGCGTCATGATCCGGATCGCCTGCGGCAGCAGCACGTAGCGCACCGTCTGCCAGCGCGTGAGCCCGAGCGACAGCCCGGCCTGCCATTGCCCATCCCCCGCCGCGACGATCCCTGCGTGCACCGCATGCGCGAGATACGCGCCGCCGATCAGCGCCAGCGCGCACACGACCGTCGCGAGCCCCGGCACATCCATGTGCAGCAGCACGGGCATCAGGAAATACGTCCAGAAGATCAGCATCAGCACCGGAATCGCGCGAAAGAAGCCGATGAACGCGAGCAGCAGCACGCGCGCCGGGCCGCGCGCCAGCGCCATCGCGACGCCGAGCGCCACGCCGAGCACGGCCGACGCGATCGCGGATGCAAGCGCCAGCACCAGCGACAGCGCGGCGCCGCCGAGCGGGCCGTCCGGAAACGCGCCGACGAGCAGGTACGGCAGGTTCGAAAGCAGCAGCGAAAGGTCCATCGTCAGCGCCCCGCTCCGAGCCGGTCGCGCCATTGCGTGGCCGCATACGCACCGGCCTCGATCGCGGCCACCGCCGCGATGTACAGCAGGGTCGCGACGCCGAACGCGGCGAAGGTCTGGAACGTCTCCGTCTCGACCTGCCGCGATGCATACGACAACTCGGCCACGCCGATCGCCATCGCGAGCGACGAGTTCTTCACGAGATTCATGTATTGGCCGAACAGCGGCGGCAGCGCGATACGCACGGCCTGCGGCAGTACCACGTAGCGCAGCGACTGCATCGGCGTGAGGCCGAGCGCGGCCGCCGCATCGTGTTGCGCGCGCCGCACGCCGCGCAGGCCGGCTTCGCATTCCTCGGCGACGAAGGCGGCCGTATAGGCGCTCAAGCCGACCCAGCCCGCCACGAATTCGAACGACGGCCATGCAAGCGCGACCGGGCCCACGCTCACCGCATGGCGCGCATTGAGCCACGCGATCCATGTTTCGGGCAGCAACGACGCGACGCCGAAATACCAGAACAGCAACTGCACGAGCAGCGGCGTATTGCGAAACGCGACGACGTACGCGGCGGCTGCCGTGCGCGGCGCCCGGCCGCGCGCATGCCGCATCACGGCGAGCAGCAGCCCGCCGACGGTCGCGGCGACGGCCGACGCGGCCGCGAGACCGAGTGTCAGCAGGAAGCCCTGCCAGAGCCAGGACAGATATTTGGGAGCCAACCCGAGCATGCTGGGGAGCGCGCACGACGCGCGCGGTCGGATGAAAACGAAAAGCGCCGCGCGGCCGAGGTTCCGGCCAAGCGCGGCGCGCGTGCGGCAGCGATCAGGTCTTGTCGCCGATCCGGAAAATGCGCGTGAGCGGCGTTTTCGTCGTCGGCCCGAACCATGCGTCGTAGATCTGCGTCGCGCGGCCGTTCGCCTCGAGCCCCTTCAACGTGTCGTTGACGAAGCCGAGCAGGCGCGTCTCGCCCTTCGGCACGCCGACGCCCATGTAGTCGTTCGAGATCGTGAACGCCGGGATCTCGTAGTTCTGCTTGTCGGGCACGTTCGCGAGCAGGCCGATCAGCTTCGGGCCGTCCTGCGTGATGGCCTGCACGTTGCCGGCGCGCAGCGCGGCGAACGCGAACGGCGTGTCGTCGTACGCGACGATCGTCGCCTTCGGGAATTTCTCGCGCAGCGTGATCTCGTTGGTCGTGCCCTTGTCCGCACCGACGCGCAGGCCGTTCAGCTGGTCGGCCGATTTCAGCACGCCCTTCTTCGCGAGAAACTGCTGGCCCGACGAGAAATACGGGATGCTGAAGTCGACCTGCTTCGCGCGCTCGTCGGTGATCGTGAAGTTAGCGAGCACGAGGTCGACCTTGCCGGACGTCAGGAACGGGATGCGGTTCGCGGGGTTGGTCGGTTGCAACTGCAGCTTCACGCCGAGCTTGTCGGCGAGCGCCTTCGCGTAGTCCACGTCGAGACCGACGATGTGGTTGCTTTTTGCATCGACGTAACCGAATGGCGGGTTGCTGTCGAACGTCGCGACGCGCAGCACGCCGGCCTTCTTGATGTCGTCGAGACGGTCCGCATGGGCGACGGTGCCTGCGGTAACGAGCGCGACCCCGATGAGCCACGTAGCGAGCGTGTTGATTTTCATGAGCACGACCTGTTTGTTATGAAGGCCGCCGCGGATCGCGCGGCGGCCCGGTTCGATGAACATCGCGACGGAGTGTGGCGTCGCGAAGCCGCTAACGTATCAGCGCGTGCGGCGAATCCGAACCAACAAATGGTGCTTTGCTCTGCGGGTTTAGTGATGAGGCAGGCGGGCTGCAGGCGCGCGTTGCCGCCGCGCGAAAAAAGACGCCCGCTGCAAGCAGCGGGCGCGAATCCCAGTCAAGGAGGTGTCACACGAACTACGCAGTCAGATTAAGGAAATCGCCCGCCATGGACAACGAATCGATTTCCATATCGATATGACGCGGCGCGCTCAGGCCGGCACTTCGCGGGTCGAACAGTGGATGCCGCCGCCGCCCGACGCGATGCCGAGGATGTCGACCTGCACGATCGCACGGTCCGCCGCATACGGCCGGATCGCGGCGACCGCCGCCGCGTCGGCTGCAGCGTCGTTGAACTTCGGCATGACGATCGCGCCGTTGCACGTGTAGAAGTTGATGTAGCCGGCCGCGAAATGCGACATCTGCCGGTCGTTCAGCGTCGTGCCCGCCGACGTGCCGAAGTTGACCGGCGGCACGAGCTCGACGATCCTCAGCGGCCGGCCGTTCGCATCGGTCTGGCCAGCCAGGCGCTGCCGGTGGACGGCCGTCAACGCGCGTTCGCCGGTCGAATTCGACGCGTCGTAACAGCACGCGACCACACCGGGTGCAAGAAAGCGCGCATAGAAGTCGACGTGGCCGTTCGTGATGTCGCTCTCGCCGGCCGGCGTCGACGCACCGCCCGCGCCACCTGCGCCGCTGCCGCGCGGATAGGTCGCCGTGCCGGGCAGCCAGATGATCTTCCGCACACCGAGCGTGCGCTGCAGCTCCGCGAGCACGGTGTCGCGCGCCGTCGGCAGCAGCATCGCGTTGGCGATTGCGCCGTTCGGGATCTCGAACAGTTGCGGGTTCCGGTTCACGTGCAGCACGGCCGACTCGGTGAGAATCGCCGTCGCTTCGCCATCGAATTCGATCGCGCCGCCTTCGAGCGTCAACGTGCTGCGGACCAGGTTCGCACCTTTCGTCTGCGCCATCCAGCCGGCCACCGTGCTGTCCTGGCCGAACGGCTGGAAGAACTTGCCGGCCTTCGACCGGTTGCTCGCGGGCGGGATCGTCGCCCCTGCACCCAGGCCGACGCCGTCGGTATTCGCGTTGCCCCATCCGTTGAAATTGAAGCTGACCGCGTTCAGCGCGTTGCCGTTCGCCGTGTCCCGGACGAACAGGCAGCCCGTGTCGCGGACCCAGAAATCGTTGAAACCGTCGGCGAGCGGCACGAGTGTGACGCCCCCCGTGCCAGCGGCGCGCGCCGCATAACGCGCATGCAGGTCGGGATTCGCGACGCTTGCCGTCGCGAGTAGCGCGCGGGCTGCGTCCAGATCGGCCGGCAACACCAGCATGTTCACCGGTTCCGTTGCGCCGATCGCCTTCGCGACGTCCATCAGGTCGGCCCGCACGCGATCGATGCCGGCGTCCGTGCTCTGCGGCGTGACGGGCGACCAGATGCCGTCCGCACCGGACGCGAACGCCATGTAAGTCGACACGTGCCGCGCATCTTCGGCCGGCAGCCGGTACACGGCCTGTCGCGCCGACGGCGTCGGCCGCGGCGCGGCAGCCGCGGCCGATGCATCGTCACCGCCGCCGCATGCGGCCAGGCTGCCCAGCAGCGGCATGCCGAGCCACGCGGCCGACAACCGAATTAATCCGCGTCGGCCGGGTTCCGGCATGTGCGGCGCGGGCTGGCCCGTGCTTGCAAGGGTTTCTTTTTTCGTCATGTATGCCACTCCATTGCGCAATCGACGCGCGTGCGTACGCACCGGGGTCCGTCCTTCCAGACGGATTCCGCGCGGTTTATCAGTAGTTCGAAGAGAATGGGTACGACCACGGCCCGACGGACCGGTCACGCGAACCAGTCCGTGGCCGTGCTCAGGCAGGCTGTTGTTGCGTGGTGCAGTGGATCCCGCCGCCGCCTGCGGCAATGCCGTCGATGTTCAGCTGAATGACTTCACGGCCGGGAAACAGGTCGACGAGCGTGTCGCGCGTATTGCGGTCGGCGCGGCTGTCGCCGAACTGCGGCGCGATCACCGCGCGATTGCACACGTAGAAGTTGATGTAGCCAGCCGCGAACTCCGCGTTCTCGTACGTATGCCGCACCGTCTTCGGCCCCGGCAGCACGACGACCTTCAACGGGCGCCCTTTCGCATCGGTGGCTTTGCGCAGGATCTCCAGATGCTGCCGCGTCACCGCGTGATCGTACGATGACGGGTCCGTGTCGAGCCCGGCCACCACGACGCCCGGACTCGTGAAGCGCGCGTAGAAATCGGTATGCCCGTCGGTGATGTCCTTGCCCGCGATGCCGGGCAGCCAGATGATCTTCTTCAACCCGAGCAGGCGGCTCAGCTCGGCCTCGCACTGCGCCTGGCCAACGCCCGGATTGCGGTTCGAGTTGAGCACGCAGCTGCGGGTGATGATCGCCGTGCCCTCGCCGTCCACCTCGATGCCGCCGCCTTCGAGCACCAGCCGCGTGTCGACCAGCCGGGCGCCCGCGCGCTCGGCAACGAACGGCGCGACTTCGGCATCCCGGTCATGTTCCTGCTTGTTGCCCCAGCCGTTGAAATTGAAGCTCACGCCGCCAAGCTGGCCGGACGCGTGCTTCACGAACACCGGCCCGGTATCGCGCATCCAGAGATCATCGACCGGATGCTGGACCAGCTCGACCGACGAACCGCACAACCGAGATGCGATCGCATAGTCCTCCTCCCGCACCAGCATCTTGAGCGGTTCGTGCGCGGCGATCGCCTTCGCGACGGCCGCGAGGTTCTCGCGCACGACCGGCAGCAGCCGCGCGCCCCAGATGTCCTCGCTCGGACCGAACGCCATCCACGTCGCCGTGTGCGGTGCGCCTTCGTCCGGCATGTGCCAGGTTGCGCCCTGCTGCGCATGCGCGGCGCGGCCGAACAAGCCGCCCAGCGCGCTGGCGGCCAGCGCCGCGCCGGATACGGACAAGCCGCGCTTCAACAGTTGACGTCGTGTGGTCATGGCATTCCTCATTCGCTTGCCGGTTACTTCAATGGTTTCGGGGTACGTCGTCACGGTCGCGCCGCCTTGAAGGCGAGCCACGTACGGCCTTCGAGCCGCATCACGGCCGGCGATTCGGCGATCGGCGTGAACAGTGCGCGTCGGGTCGCCGCGTCCGGATAGACGCCCGGATCGCGCACCAGCGCCGGGTCCATCAGCTTGAGCGCGGCCTGGTTCGCGTTCGCGTAGCGCGTTGCATTCGAGATCTTCGCGATCACGCCCGGACGCAGAATGTAGTCGATGAACGCGTGCGCGTTGTCCGGGTGCTTCGCGGAAGCCGGAATCGCCATCGCATCGAACCACATCAGGCTGCCGATGCGCGGGATGTCGTACGCGATATCGCGCTTCGGATCGCGCGCCTTCGCCTTCTGCGCGGCCAGGTTGATCGCGCCGGAGAAGCCGACCGTCACGCACAGCTCGCCGTCGATCAGCTCGTTGGCGTCGGA
Source organism: Burkholderia sp. BCC0097 (assembly GCF_902832985.1). Classification (NCBI taxonomy): domain Bacteria; kingdom Pseudomonadati; phylum Pseudomonadota; class Betaproteobacteria; order Burkholderiales; family Burkholderiaceae; genus Burkholderia; species Burkholderia sp. BCC0097. The sequence continues at coordinate 181,091 of NZ_CADFDM010000011.1, read as the reverse complement.
CGAGCCGACGAACTGGCGGATGAACGGCCGGATCTTCATCAGCATCGCCTGCACGGCCGCGTAATCCTGCGCGGACGGATGCATCGGATCGCGGCCGATGTAGCGCAGCGCCAGCGGCAGCACCGTGCTCGCGGCGTCCTGCAGGCCCAGCCCGCATTTCGCCGCGATGCGCGCCGCGATCGCCGGATTGAACAGCAGATCGAGGCTGTCGGCCGGCATGTCCTTGCCGAGGATCGCGCTCACCTTCGCACGATCGTAGCCCACGCCCACGGTGCCCCACATGTACGGCACGCCGTACTGGTTGTCGGGATCGGATTGCGCCATCTGCTCAAGCAGCGACGGATCGAGATACTTCAGGTTCGGCAGCCGGCCCTTGTCGAGCTTGCGGTACACGCCGGCCTGGATCTGCCTGGCCATGAAATCGTTGGTCGGCCACACGAGATCGTAGCCGCTGTTGCCGGTCAGCAATTTCGACTGCAGCGTCTCGTCGCTGTCGTATGCGTCGTAGCGCACCTTGATGCCGGTTTCCTTCTCGAACGCGGACACCGTATCCGGCGCAAAGTAGTTGCTCCAGTTGTACAGGTTCAGCACCTTCTCTTCGCCGGCGCGGGCGGTACCGGCCAGCACGCACAACGCAAGTCCCGGCGCCGCGCAACGCAGCCATCCTTTCCGTTTCATCGCGGATTCCTTATTGATGACAGGACGACACGCCGTCGCTGGTCAGCAACGTGCGATACATCTCCGGGCGACGGTCTCGGAAGAAACCCCACGACTGCCGGTCGGCGCGGATCGCATCGAGGTCGAACGCATGCACGAGCACGGTTTCGTCGGTACGATTCGCCTCGGCCTGCTTCTCGCCGGTGTGATCCGCGATGAAGCTCGACCCGTAGAACACCCCGGTCAGCCCCTGCTGCCGCGGATTGCCGTTGCCGAAGCCGACTTCGCGGCCGATCCGGTTCGCCGCCACCACCGGCACCATGTTGGCCGCCGCATGGCCCTGCATCGTGCGCTGCCAGTGGCCGGCCGAATCGAACGCACTGCTGAACGGCTCCGAGCCGATGATCGTAGGAAAGCACAGGATCTCGGCACCCATCAACGCGAGACTGCGGGCCGTCTCCGGATACCACTGGTCCCAGCAGATGCCGATGCCGATCCGCCCGAAGCGCGTGTCCCACACCTTGAAGCCGGTGTCGCCCGGCGTGAAATAGAACTTCTCCGTATAGCCGGGGCCGTCCGGGATGTGCGTCTTGCGATAGACGCCGAGCACGCGCCCGTCGGCATCCGCCACCGCGATCGAGTTGTACGCGGCATTGCCCGCGCGCTCGAAGAAGCCGATCGGCAGCACGATGCCGAGTTCGCCGGCCAGCGCCGCGAAGCGGGCAATCTGCGCGTTGTCTTCGAACGGCTGCGCGAGTTCGAGATGACGCACGTTCTGGTCGAGACAGAAGTACGGCATCGCGAACAGTTCCGGGCACAGCACGAGATTCGCCCCCTGTGCGGCGGCCACGCGGATCAAACGCTCCGCGGTCGCCATGTTGTCTTCGAGATTCCAGCTGCCCGACGCCATCTGCACGGCGGCGACGGTGATGTGTTTGGACGGCATTGCGCTTGCTCCTGGGTGAGACGAGACGGGAAACCGCCGGTCGACCGCCGCTCAGTGCGCGACGGACGGCTGCTGCTGCGTCGAACAGTGGATGCTGCCGCCGCCGATCGACAGCGTCGGAATCGGCAGCATCTCGATCTGGCGCGCCGGAAACGCGCGACCGAATGCGTCGCGCGCGGCCGCGTCCTGCTCGACGCCGAACGCGGTCGCGATCACCGCGCCGTTCACCAGAATGTAGTTCGCGTAGCAATCGCAGTAGCGCTCGGAGCCGAAGCGTTCGCTGACGATCGGCGACGGCAGGTCGAGCAGCTCGAAACGGCGCCCCGCCGCATCGGTCGCGAGCTCCAGCGCGCGGCGGTTTTCGCGCATCACCCGGAAATAGTCGCCCTGCTCCGGCAGGGCGGTCTGGCACAGCAGCCGGCCCGGCGCGATGAACGACGCGATGCCGTCCACATGCCCGTTCGTCTCCACTTCGTCGGGGTTGCCCGGCAGCCACACGATCTTCTCGATGCCCAGCATGCGGCGCAGCTCCGCCTCGATCTCGGCGCGGCTCAGGTGCGGGTTGCGGTTCGGATGCAGCAGGCAGCTCTCGGTCGTGACCAGCGTGCCCTGTCCGTCGACGTAGAACGCGCCGCCCTCCAGCACCATGTGCGAATTGAAGATCTCCGCACCGGCCGCACGCGCGATGTCTTGCCCGGCCTGCTGGCAACCGTCGTACGGCTGATACTTCTCACCCCAGCAATTGAAGCGGAACACGGCCGCACCGAGCCCGTGCCGCTCGCTGACCAGGAAGATCGGCCCGCAATCGCGCAGCCAGTTGTCCTCGGCCGCGACCGGCAGCACGTCGACGCTCGCGCCCAGCAGCTCGCGCGCCGCGTCGGCCAGGCCGTGATGCACCGCCACCACGCAGCGCTGGTAACGCGCGATCGTCCGTGCGACCAGCGCGAACTCGCGGCAGACCTGCGCGTAATGCGCGCCCCACAAGTCCTCGCGATTGTCGAGCACCGGCCATCCGAGCCACGTGGCGTGCATGGATTCCCATTCGGCGGGCATCCGGTAGCCGCGCTGGCGAGCATCAAAGCGACCCATCGTTCCGACTCCGTTGTGATTGGATGGCCGATTGTGCGTCAGGTTAAACTTGATGAATATTGATATTTCTTGGCCGAATCAATCAATCTACTTCATACCTCGATGCAACGCGTTCCGTCCCTGAAACTACTGACCGGCTTCGAAGCCGCGGCCCGGCTGGGCAATTTCTCGCGCGCGGCCGACGAGCTGCACCTGTCGCAATCGGCGGTCAGCCATCAGATCCAGCAACTCGAGGCGCAACTCGGGCAGCCGCTGTTCCGCCGGCGCGGCCGCGGCGTCGAGCTGACGATCGCCGGCGAAGTCCTGCAGCGCAGCGTGCAGCGCGCGATGGACACGTTGCGCGGCGGGCTCGATCGCATCGCGACCTACCTGAACCCGGGGCTCGTCGTGCTGGTGTGTCCGGCCCCGTTGCTGCACGGTTGGCTGCAACCGCGCCTCGAGCAGTTGCAACAGGCGCTGCCGGACCTCTGCCCGCTGCTGTCGACCGACGAAACCGCGCGCTACGTCGACGAGATCGACGTCGACCTCACGATCGGCACGCGACCGCTGCTGCAGCCGGGCTTGCTCGATCTCCCGTTCATGCGCGACGAGTGGGTAACGGTGTGCGCGACGCCGCTGGCGGAGCAGCTCGGCCGCGTGCCGCGCGGCGAACACGCGCGGCACGCGGGGCTCATCTGCCTCGAGGCGAGCCTGACCGACGAGCGCATGGCGACGGTGTTTCGCGAGCAATTGTCGGCATTCCGGATGCATGCGATCTACGACGACCAGCGGCTCGTGCTGGACGCCGTGCTGCGCGGTCGCGGCATCGCATGCCTGCCGCGCCTCGTCGCGCAGGCGGGCCTCGACCAGCATGCGCTGACCGTTCTCGCCGACTACCCGCGCCTGCCCGGCACCACGTGGTGGCTGTCGCGCATGGAAGGTCCGTCGCGCTCGCCGATCGTCGAGCGAATGTTCGACTGGCTGGTCGAGCAAGGCCGGGAATCGGGCGCAATCGACCCGGCGGCGCCCGCGTAGTCGCCCGTCGCAAAAAAACGTCCCGCCAACCGGCGGGACGTTCGTCATGATGCGAGGGCGCGCAACACGCGGCCGATCACGGCTCGTGGCGCAGGTACCCTTCCTTGCTCGGATCGCGCATCCGCCACGACACGATCAACGAGATCGCGCACAGCACGGTCACGTACCAGTAGAACGTTTCCTCGCTGCCGATCGACTTGAACCACAGCGCGACGTACTCGGCCGAGCCGCCGAAGATCGCGTTCGCGACCGCATACGACAGACCCACGCCCATCGCGCGCACTTCCGGCGGGAACATCTCGGCCTTGATCAGGCCGCTGATCGACGTGTAGAAGCTGACGATCGCCAGCGCAACCGTGATCAGCACGAACGCGGCCACCGGGCTCGTCACGTCCTTCAGCGCATGCATCAGCGGCACCGTGCCGATCACCGCGAACGAACCGAACAGGATCATCGACGTGCGGCGGCCGATCTTGTCCGACAGCGCGCCGAACACCGGCTGCATCAGCATGTAGACGAGCAGCGCGACGGTCATCACGTTGCTGGCCGTCTTCGCGTGCATGCCGGCCGTGTTCACGAGGTACTTCTGCATGTACGTCGTGAACGTGTAGAAGATCAGCGAGCCGCCGGCCGTGAAGCCGACCACCGTGAAGAACGCGCCCTTGTGCTGCCACACGCCGCGGATCGTACCGGCGTCCTTCTTGTCGCGCGATGCGCTCGTCGACGTCTCGTCGAGCGATTTGCGCAGGTACAGCGAAATCAGCGCGGCCGCCGCGCCGACCACGAACGGAATGCGCCAGCCCCACGCTTTCAGCTCGCCGGCCGACAGCGTCTGCTGCAGGATCACGAGCACCAGCAGCGCGCACAGCTGGCCGCCGATCAGCGTCACGTACTGGAACGACGCGAAGAAGCCGCGACGGCCCTTCAGCGCCACTTCACTCATGTAGGTCGCGCTCGTCCCGTACTCGCCGCCCACCGACAGGCCCTGGAACAGGCGCGCGACCAGCAGCAGCGCCGGCGCGAGCGCACCGATCTGCGCGTAGGTCGGCAGCACCGCGATCACGAGCGACCCGCCGCACATCATCAGCACCGAGATCATCATCGCCGCGCGACGGCCGTGACGGTCGGCGATGCGGCCGAACAGCCAGCCGCCGATCGGACGCATCAGGAAGCCGGCCGCGAACACGCCGGCCGTGTTCAGCAGCTGCGTCGTCGTGTTGCCGCTCGGGAAGAATGCCGGCGCGAAGTACAGCGCGCAGAACGAATAGATGTAGAAGTCGAACCACTCGACGAGGTTGCCCGATGAGGCGCCGACGATGGCGAACACGCGCCGCCGGGTGTCTTGCGCGGACAGCGCAGCTTGGTCGGTCTGGACGTCCATGGGTTGGTCTATTCCTTTTAGTGCTTTCTGGGCGAGACGGCTGGGGGCCGCCGCGTGCGGTCGCACGTGGCACCGGTTCCGGCGCACGGCGCTACGGGATTTTAGCGAAATGTAAAGTAACAAGCGCTCCGGGTTCGTCCCGATGTAGAAAATTTTTCTCCCGGCGCGCGTTCATCATATGAAAACGCCAGCCCGCAGGCTGGCGTCCGATGCAAACATTTCCGGCGTGCGGCGATCACACGCGCACTTCGGGCGGCACGTAGCGGCACTCGTAGCGCTTGCGCACGGTGCCGGCCTCGTCGACGCTTTCCAGGTACACGTCGAACTGCCAGAGCCGCGCCATGTGCTTGAGCACTTCCTCGCTGTCGTTCGACAGGTGGCGGTTGTCGGTCATGAAGTGACGCAGCGTGAGGCTGCGGTCGCCGCGGGTGTTGACGGCCCACACCTGGATGTTCGGCTCGCGGTGATGGATGTCGTACTGCCGCGACAACGCCTGCCGCACGTACTGGTAGCCGGAATCGTCGTGGATCGCCGATACCTCGAGCGAATCGCGCATGTCGTCGTCGAGCACCGAGAAGAGCCGCATCTCGCGAATCAGGTTCGGCGACAGGTACTGTGCGATGAAGCTCTCGTCCTTGAAGTTGCGCATCGCGTAGTGCATCGCCGGCAGCCACGGCGTGCCCGCGATCTCCGGAAACCACTTGTAGTCCTCCTCCGTCGGCGCTTCGCAGATCCTTCGGATGTCGCTCATCATCGAGAAACCGAGCGCATACGGGTTGATCCCGCTGTAGTACGGCTTCGTGACGGGCGGCTGGTAGACCACGTTGCTGTGCGAGTGCAGGAACTCCATCATGAAGCCGTCTTCCAGCTTCCCCTGGTTGTACAGCGTATTGAGCAACGTGTAGTGCCAGAACGTCGCCCAGCCTTCGTTCATCACCTGCGTCTGCCGCTGCGGATAGAAATACTGGCCGATCTTGCGCACGATGCGGATCACTTCCCGCTCCCACGGTTCGAGCAGCGGCGCATTCTTTTCCGCGAAATACAGCAGGTTCTCCTGCGGCTCGGACGGATAGCGGTCGTCCTGCTCCTCCGTCAGCTCGGGCTTCTTGCCCGGCAGCGTGCGCCACAGTTCGTTCACCTGCGATTGCAGATACGCCTCGCGCTCGCGCCGCAGCGCCGCTTCCTTCGACAGCGACGGCTTCTGCGGCCGCTTGTAGCGGTCAACGCCGTAGTTCATCAGCGCATGGCACGAGTCGAGCAGTTCCTCGACGCGATCGAGGCCGTAGCGCTCCTCGCATTCCGCGACGTAGTTCTTCGCGTACACGAGGTAGTCGATGATCGCGTGCGCGTCGGTCCACAGCCGGAACAGGTAGTTGCCCTTGAAGAACGAGTTGTGCCCGTACGCCGCGTGCGCGATGACGAGGGCCTGCATCGTCATCGTGTTCTCTTCCATCAGATACGCGATGCACGGATTCGAATTGATGACGATTTCGTAGGCCAGGCCCATCTGGCCGCGACGATAGCTCTTCTCGGTCGCGAGAAAGTGCTTGCCGAACGACCAGTGACGGTAGTTGACGGGCATCCCGACCGACGCATACGCATCCATCATCTGCTCGGCGCTGATCAGTTCGAGCTGGATCGGGTAGATGTCGAGCTCGTATTGTTCGGCGACCTGCGAGATGTGCGTGTCGTATTCCTCGAGCAATTCGAACGTCCAGTCGGACGGGCACGGCAGTGGCTTGCGTTCGGCAACGTTCATACGCGCTTCCTTTTGCCCGGAACCGGGCAAGTCGGCGGCCGGCGGCGGCGGTTCGGCCTGCCCGCGTTGCTGCGGTGCGGCAGGGCCGGCCGTGGCGTCGCCGGAAGGGCGCGGCGCGTAGCCGCGCGACTCGTTGTGCAGATGGCGGGTCGTCATGACATTTCCACCTGCTTTTCGAACAATTCGCGAAACACCGGGTAAATGTCCGCAGCCGATTCCACTTTTTTCATCGCGAGATGCGGTTGCGACAAGGCCAGTTGCGCGTATTCCAGCCACAGATTCTGCTCTTCCGGCGCGACCTGGATATACGCGAAGTAACGCGTCTTGGTGAGGATATCCTCTTCCAGGATTTTGCGACACTTGGGCGAATCGTCAGTCCAGTTGTCGCCGTCGGACGCCTGCGCGCCGTAGATGTTCCACTCGGTGGGCGAGTAGCGCTCGTCCATCACCTTGCGCATCAGTTCGAGCGCGCTCGACACCACGGTGCCGCCGCTTTCGGTCGAATGGAAGAAGGTGTCCTCGTCGACTTCCTCGGCCCGCGTGTGGTGGCGAATGAACACCACTTCGATGCGCTCGTAGTTGCGCTTGAGGAACAGGTAAAGCAGGATGAAGAAGCGCTTCGCGAGATCCTTGCGCTGCTCGTCCATCGAGCCCGACACGTCCATCAGGCAGAACATCACGGCCTGGCTCGACGGTTGCGGCTGCTTCACGCGGTTGATGTAGCGCAGGTCGAACGGATCGATGAACGGAATCCGCCAGATGCGCCCTTTCAGGTGATGAATCTCGGCCTCGAGCGTCGCGATTTCCGCGCGGCGGTCTTCGGGGTCGCTCTTCAGCGCTTCGAGCTGGGCCTCGAGCTCGCGCAGCTCGTTGACGAGCGGCGAGCCGAGCGCGATGCGCCGGCCGAGCGCGCTGCGCAGCGAACGCACGACGTCGATGTTGTTCGGCGTGCCTTCCGCCGACCAGCCCGCGCGCACGTTCTTCCAGCTCGGCACCGTCAGCAGGTGCGTCTTCACGAGGCGCGGCAGTTCGAGATCGTCGAAGAAGTACTGCATGAACTCGTCGCGCGACAGTTCGAACACGAAGTCGTCCTGCCCTTCGCCCTCGTTGCTCGCCTGACTGCCGCCGCCGCCCGAGCCGCCCTGCGGGCGCGGAATCTTGTCGCCGCGCACGTAGTCCTCGTTGCCGGGGTGCACGTACTCACGACGCCCGCCCGGCGCGTGCCGGAAATTCGGCTCCGCGATGTCCTTGCGCGGGATCGTGATGCTCTGCGTGCTCTGGATGTCCTTGATGCTACGGTCGCGCACCGCGTCGGACACGGCACGACGAATGTAGTTCTTGACGCGACGCAGAAAGCGTTCGCGATTGGCGATGCTCTTGTTCTTGCCGGCCAGCCTGCGGTCGATGATTTGATGAAGCACTCCCGGTCTCCCGCTCGAAAGTCGATCTGCCGGGGCACTCGCCGCGCATGCCGTCTGCCGTCATGCGGGCGGCGCCTCTGAAAGCGCCCGTACGGACTCGCCGTACGGGCGCGATACCGCGCGTGTCATGACGACTTGCGCACGCGCAGGTACCAGTCGCAAAGGAGCCTCACCTGCTTCGGCGTATAGCCCTTCGCGACCATCCGGTTCACAAAGTCCTCATGCTTGCGCTGCTCCTCCGCCGAACCCTTCGCGTTGAACGAAATGACCGGCAACAGTTCCTCGGTATTCGAGAACATCTTCTTCTCGATCACGACCCGCAACTTCTCGTAGCTCGTCCACACCGGGTTCTTGCCGGCGTTCGCCGCCCGCGCGCGCAACACGAAGTTCACGATCTCGTTGCGGAAATCCTTCGGATTGCTGATCCCGGCCGGCTTCTCGATCTTCTCCAGCTCCGCGTTCAGCGCGGCGCGGTCGAAGCTCTCGCCGGTATCGTGATCGCGGAATTCCTGATCCTGGATCCAGAAGTCCGCATACGTGACGTAGCGATCGAAGATGTTCTGACCGTATTCCGAATACGACTCGAGATACGCGGTCTGGATCTCCTTGCCGATGAACTCCGCGTAGCGCGACGCGAGCACGTCCTTCACGAACGACAGGTACTTCTGCTCCGTTTCCGGCGGGAACTGCTCGCGTTCGATCTGCTGTTCGAGCACGTACATCAGGTGCACCGGGTTCGCCGCGACCTCGCTCGTATCGAAGTTGAACACGCGCGACAGGATCTTGAACGCGAAGCGGGTCGACACGCCGGTCATCCCTTCGTCCACGCCCGCGTAGTCGCGATACTCCTGGTACGACTTCGCCTTCGGATCGGTGTCCTTCAGGTTTTCGCCGTCGTACACCTGCATCTTCGAGAACAGGCTCGAATTCTCCGGCTCGTGCAGGCGCGACAGCACCGAGAACTGCGACATCATCTTCAGCGTGCCCGGCGCGCATACGGCCTCGGCGAGCGACGAATTGCGGATCAGCTTCTCGTAGATCTTGATCTCTTCCGACACGCGCAGGCAGTACGGCACCTTCACGACGAAGATCCGGTCGAGCAGTGCCTCGTTGTTGCGGTTGTTGCGGAACGCCTTCCACTCCGACTCGTTCGAGTGCGCCAGAATCACGCCGTCGAACGGAATCGCGCCGAAACCTTCGGTACCCTTGAAGTTGCCTTCCTGCGTGGCGGTCAGCAGCGGGTGCAGTACCTTGATCGGCGCCTTGAACATTTCGACGAATTCGAGCAGGCCCTGGTTCGCCAGGCACAGGCCGCCCGAGTAGCTGTATGCGTCGGCATCGTCCTGCGCATACTGTTCGAGCTTGCGGATATCGACCTTGCCGACCAGCGACGAGATGTCCTGATTGTTCTCGTCGCCCGGCTCCGTCTTTGCGATGCCGACCTGCCGCAGAATCGACGGAAAGCGGCGCACCACGCGGAACTGGCGGATGTCGCCGTTGTATTCGTGCAGGCGCTTGACGGCCCACGGACTCAGGATGCTCTTCAGGTAGCGGCGCGGAATGCCGTACTGTTCCTCGAGGATCGGACCATCCTCGTCGTAGTCGAACAGCCCGAGCGGCGATTCGTTGACGGGCGAACCCTTCAGCGAATAGAACGGCACGCGCTCCATCAGCTGCTTCAGGCGCTCGGCGATCGATGACTTGCCGCCGCCCACCGGGCCCAGCAGATAGAGGATCTGCTTCTTCTCTTCAAGACCTTGCGCAGCGTGGCGGAAATACGCGACCACCTGCTCGATCACCTCCTCCATTCCGTAGAACTCACGGAATGCCGGATACACCTTGATGACCTTGTTCGCGAAGATCCGCGACAAGCGCGGGTCGTTGCGGGTATCGATCTGTTCAGGTTCCCCGATTGCTTCCAGCATGCGTTCACCAGCCGTCGCGTACGCGGATGGATCGTTCTTGCAGAGCGCGAGATACTCCTCCAGCGAGAGCTCTTCCTCTCGCGTTTTTTCGAAGCGGTTCGCGAAGCTGCTGTAAATATCCATGCTACCTCCCTCGCCTGAGTCTGAAGACGTGCCTGCCTTCGTATGACTGCGCAGAAGCAAGCGCGTTCGAATTCATCCTAAACCCTTTCTTATTTTTTTTCACGAACTCTTCGTATGAAGTTCGTCATTCTCGACAACACCGCTTGGACAACGCATTTCGTCGTTTTACAATCGACCTCCCGAGCCGCACAAACTGCATCCGCCGCGTCTCGTCGAACATCGAAACGTCTCGTGCGTTGGACATCTCCGACGTCGTCACTTCCTCCCCTCATCCCTATACGTTCGAGCGGCCGCGCGCGATGACACGCCGTGCGCACCGTTACAAATTTTTTTCGCAGTCCCTTACGGACATACCCGTACGACGAACGCGGGAACATGACGTGCACGCAGCGCGTCCCTCGCGTCTGCGTCGGTGCGCGACGCAGGTGACGATGCACGATGAGTCGTCCGCGCTGTCACATTTCGTCCATCGCGGAAACGACGACGCCCGCGGATCGCGGGCGTCATTCGTCACCAAATGGGGATAGATACGCAGTGCCTGAAGATCAGAACGTCTCCCAGTCGTCGCCGCCTGCGGTCGCGGCTACCGGTGCGGGGGCAGCCGATGCGGCAGCGGGCTTGCGCGCCGGCGTCGGGACTACGGGTGCGCGCTTCGGCGGGGCGTCGCGTTCGACTCGCGCCGCAGCCGGTGCTGCAGGCGCCGCGGCCGGCGCGGAAGGCGCGCGCGGCGCTTGACGAACCGCAACTACGGCGCCCGCGCGTGCTGCTTCGTCGTCGAGCTGGAATACCGCCGCCGTTTCGCGCAGGCGGGCCGCCTGTTCCTCGAGCGACTGCGCGGCGGCCGCGGCCTCCTCGACGAGCGCGGCATTCTGCTGCGTGACCTCGTCCATCTGCGCGACCGCGCGCGCGACCTGGTCGATCCCGCTGCTCTGCTCCTCGGAGGCCGCCGCGATCTCGCCCATGATGTCGGTCACGCGCTGGACCGCGCCGATCACGTCGCTCATCGTGCGCCCTGCTTCGTCGACCAGCGTCGAGCCCGTCCGGATACGCTCCACCGACGCGTCGATCAGCGCCTTGATTTCCTTCGCCGCGCTGGACGAACGCTGCGCGAGGCTGCGCACTTCGCCGGCGACCACCGCGAAGCCGCGGCCTTCCTCGCCCGCCCGCGCGGCTTCGACGGCCGCATTCAGCGCAAGAATGTTGGTCTGGAACGCGATTCCCTCGATGATCGCGATGATGTCGGCGATTTTCGCCGAGCTGTCGTTGATTTCGCCCATCGTGCCGACCACCTGGCCGACCACCGTATTGCCCTTGTTTGCAATGTCGGATGCATTCGCGGCCAGCGAGCTTGCCTGGCGCGCATTGTCGGCATTCTGCTTCACGGTGCCCGTCAGCTGCTCCATGCTCGACGCGGTTTCCTGCAGCGCCGCGGCCTGTTCCTCGGTGCGCGACGACAGGTCGATGTTACCGGCCGCGATCTGGCGGGCCGCGGTCGCGATCGACTCGCTGCCGCCGCGCACGGTGCGCACCGTGTCGACGAGCCCGCGCTGCATCCTCGCGAGGCCTTCCAGCATCTGGCCCATCTCGTCGCGCCGGTCCACGACGATCGGCCGGCGCAGGTCGCCCGCGGCGATCGCGTCGAAATGCGACAGCGCGTCGGCGATCGGGCGGCCGATCGCGCGGCTCAGCGTCAGCCACGACAGCATCGCGGCGCCGATACCGGCCAGCAGCACCACGATCGACAGCACGCGCATCGTCTCGAATACCGATTCCGCCCGATTGAAGCCGGCCTGTGCATCGGTGAACTGGAAGTTGCGCAGCCCTTCGCTGGCCACGGCCAGTTCGTTATAACGTGCCTGAAGCTGCTTCGCGCCGTCGCCGATCCGGTCGTGATCGCCGGTCCCGACCGCACTCGCGAACGCGTCGCAACTGTCCTGCAGCGCCTTGCGCCTGGCGGCGACGTCCTGTGCGAGCCGGTCTTCCTCCGCGCCGCGCGGCAGCGCAAGGTATTTCTGCCACCATGCGTCGGACTGCCCGCGCATCGCGCGGCTGCGCTCGATGGCGGCCGCGGAGTCGGGCGTGCCGACCAGCAGCGCCGCACGGTCGAGTGCGAGGCGCTCGCGCGCGGCGAATACTTCCGCGGCCGCCACGTTGACCGCGCTCGGCATCTGGTTCGTGAAAATCTCGCGCGTCGAATCGTTCGCGCGCGTCATCCCGTACAGACCGAGCACGCCGGTGACACCCAGCAGTACCGCCAGAAACGCCATCGTCAAACCGATGCGCGCACGAATCGTCAGGTTCCTGAACACCATCATCCATCCTGTGTTGCGTCGTCATGAACGGGCCGGGCCCGTTGGCTCGAAGCATTGCTTCGCTTGACTTATTTACGACCGCGCGACGCACAACTTGACGGATTTCAGACCATTTTTTCGAATTATTAGTCTGAACATTACAAATTCATGAACAAAATGGCGTGAATTCGGGCCAGTTCGACAACGGAAGGAAAAGACCGGCCAGGCACCGGGAGGTTCAGGCAGTGCGGCCGGCGAGGTGCGGCCGGCGACGTCGGCCAGCCGTCTCGTGCGGCGAACCGGCCACGAGACGGAACCGCGATCCTGGGGGTCAGGCCTGATCGGCCAGTTCGGAGCGCGTCGGGATCGACGGCTGAGCGCCTGCGCGTGTGACCGACAGCGCCGCCGCGCGTTGCGCGAAGCGGATGGCCGTGTCGACGTCCGCGCCGGCCGCGAGCCGTGCGGAAAAGCCGCCGATGAAGGTGTCGCCGGCGGCCGTCGTGTCGACGGCCTGCACGATTGGCGCCGGATAGTGCCGCGCGGTGCCGTCGGCCGTCAACGCGAGCACGCCGCGCGCGCCGAGCGTCACCAGCACGTTGCGCGCGCCGCCGGCCTGGAGCGCCCGCGCGGCGACTTCGGCTTCGGCCGGATCACGCACGGGCAGCCCGGTCAGCGCGGCCGCCTCGACCTCGTTCGGGATCAGGTAATCGACGAGCGGCAGCCAGCCGTCCGGCAGCGGCGCGACGGCCGGGGCCGGATTGAGCACCACCGTGCGGCCGAGCCGGCGTCCGGCCGACAGCGCCGCGAACACCGTGTCCGGCGGCGTCTCGAGCTGGCAGATCAGCACGTCGGCCGCCGCCAGCGCGGCCTCGTGCCGCGCGATCGTGTCGGTCGTGACCTCGCCGTTGCCCCCCGCGACGATCACGATCGCGTTCTGGCTCCCATCGTCGACGACGATCAGCGCGACGCCGGTCGACGCCGACGCGCTCGTCGCGAGCCCCGCACAGTCGATTCCCTCGGCCTCGAGACCCGCGCGCAGTGCCGCGCCGTGCGCATCCGCGCCAACGCAGCCGATCATCGCGACCTGCGCGCCGAGCCGGGCGGCGGCGACGGCCTGGTTGCCGCCCTTGCCGCCCGCGGCCTGCGCGAATGCGTGCCCAGCGAGCGTTTCGCCCGGCAGCGGCAGCCGCGGCGCCCGCACGACGAGATCCATGTTGAGGCTGCCGACCACCGTCACGCGGCCGGCGCCCGTTACAGCCGCCGTCATGCGCGAGCGCCCGGCGCGGCCGGCTCGCGGTAGATCGCCGTCGATTCGCGCAGCACGAGGCGCGGCGACACGACGCGACGGCGGCTCGGCACGGCGCTCGAACCGCCGCCGATCCGCTCGATCAGCGTCTGCGCGGCCATTTCGCCGAGCGCGCGCACCGACTGGCCGACCGTCGACAGCGCCGGATACGTGTAGCGGGAAAATTCGATGTCGTCGAAACCGATGATCGAGCAGTCGTCGGGCACGCGCATCCCGCGCTCGGCCGCCGCGCGCAGCGCGCCGACGCCCATCAGGTCGTTGCCCGCGAAAATCGCGCTCGGCCGCACCGATTCGAACAGCCGCGACGCCGCGTGATAACCGCCCAGGCACGAGAAATCGCTTTCGGCGATCGCGCCCGGCACGATGTCGACGCCGCGCTCGGCCATCGCGCGGATGAAGCCGTGCACACGCATCGCGCTGACGGCGGTGTCGGTCGGCCCGGTGATGCAGCCGATCTTCGCGTGCCCGAGTTCGAGCAGGTGACGCGTCGCCAGGTACGCGCCGCGCTCGTGGTCGATCTGCACGAGATCGGCCGCGAGCCCCTCGATGTTGCGGTCGACCACGACGAGCGGTGCATGGATATCCGCGAGCGTCTGCGCGAGCACCGCATCCTCGCCCGCCGACGCGACGATCAGCCCGTCGATGCGCTTTTCCTGCAGCACGCGCAGGTAGTTGCGCTGCTTCACGGGATCGTCGTCCGAATTGCAGAAGAACACGCAATAGCCGTTGGCCGCGCACTGATCCTCGATGCCGCGCGCAAGCTCGGCGAAGTACGGATTCGTGCTGTTCGGCACGACGAGGCCGATCGTCGCCGTCGCCCGCGCCTTCAGCGAGCGCGCCACGGCCGACGGCACGTAATTCAGCTCGCGGATCGCGCCCTCGACCTTCGCACGCACATCCGCGGACACCGGCCGCGAATTGTTCACCACGTGCGAGACGGTCGTAAACGACACGCCCGCCATGGCCGCCACATCCTTGATCGTCGCCATTTCCCGTTTCTCTCTGGTCTGTTCTGTCTGTCTTTTTACCGCACGCGCGTACGCCGGCTGCGATACGTATCGAGCACGACCGCCACCACGATCACCGCACCCGTGATGATCCGCTTCGTCGGCTCGTTCGCACCGATCTGCGCCAGCCCCGCGGCCAGCACGGAGATGATCAACACGCCGAAGAACGTGCTGATCACCGAACCGCGCCCGCCCATCAGGCTCGTGCCGCCGATCACGACGGCGGCGATCACCTGCAGTTCGAGGCCCGCGCCCGCGTTCGGATCGGCCGCCTCGAGCCGCGAAATCTGGAACAGCGACGCGAGCCCCGCGAGCGCGCCCATCAGCGCGAATACGAGGATTTTATACGGCCTCGGGTTAACCCCGGCAAGCCGCACCGCTTCCTCGTTCGTGCCGATCCCGACCAGATAGCGCCCGAACACCGTGCGCGTGAGCACGAACTGGGCCGCGATCATCACCGCGACCGCGATCAGGAACGCCGGCGAAATGCCCAGCGCGATCGGGTTCGACAGGAAATCGAACGCGTCGCCGATATAGGCGGTGCGCGAATTCGTCAGCTGGTACGCGAGGCCGCGCGCGGCCTCCAGCACGCCGAGCGACACGATGAACGACGGAATCCGCCAGCCCACCGTGACCGCGCCCGTCAGCGCGCCCGTCGCGGTCGCGACCGCGATCCCGATCAGCGCGGCCGGCAGCGGCCCCCACTGCCATTTCAGCGCGGCAACGCTGACCATCGACGCGGCGAGCGCGAGCACCGAGCCGACCGACAGGTCGATCCCGGCGATGATCAGCACGAAGGTCATCCCGACCGACATCACGACGAGATCGGGAATCTGGTTCGCGATCGTGCTGAACGTGTCGTAGGTCAGGAAATGCGAGCTCAGCACCGAGAACAGCGCGATCATCGCGGCCAGCGCGCCGGCCAGCCCGAGATAGTTCGACAGGCCGAGTCGTGTGCCGGACAGCGTGCGCGCGCGGCGCCCCGTCACGTCCTGCTGCGCGCCTGCGTCGGTCGGAGATACGGGAGGCTGGGTCATTGCTGTGGTCCTGTCGTCGAAGTGCCCGGAGCGGCGCCGCGCGCCTGCCCCGCGTCCGGATGCTGCATGGCGGCCGCCGGCGTCTCGCGGCCGAAGCCGGCGAACGCCGCGGCCAGCAGCGCATCCTGGGTCCAGTTGCCGCGCTCGAACACGGCGGTCATGCGCCCGGCCGACATCACGCCGATTCGGTCGCAGATCAGCATCAGCTCGCGCAGGTCGCTCGATACGACCACGAGCGCGCGGCCTTCGCGCGCGAGCGCGCCCATCAAAGTGTAGATCTCGAATTTGGCGCCGACGTCGATCCCGCGCGTCGGCTCGTCGAACAGCAGCACGCCCATGTCGCGCGCGAGCCAGCGGCCGATCACGACCTTCTGCTGGTTGCCGCCCGACAGCTCGCCGACGGGCTGCGCAGCCCCGTGCGCCCGTATCCGCAGCGCATCGATCTGCTGCTCGGCGAGCGCCGTTTCGCGTGTGGAATCGACGATGCCGCCGCGCGCGAGCCGGTCGAGTTGGCCGAGCGACACGTTCGCGGTGATCGACTGCGACAGCAGCAGCCCCTCGCCCTTGCGATCCTCGGTGATCAGCGCGATGCCCAGCTTCACCGCCTCGACGGGCGACGCGATGCGCGCCGGCTTCAGCGGCTGGCCGACCGAGATCGTTCCGGCATCCGGTGTATCCGCACCGTAGATCAGCCGCAGCAGCTCGGTGCGTCCCGCGCCGATCAGCCCCGAGATGCCGAAGATCTCGCCCGCGCGCACCTCGAGCGACACGTCGCGCACCGCCGTGCCGCGCGTGAGGCCCGACACCGCGAGCCGCGGCGCGCCGAAACGGCGCTCGCCGAGATCGATGTGCTCGCCGATCTCGCGCCCGACCATCAGCGTGACGAGCCCGTCGGACGTCGTCGCCGCCATGTCGCCCACGTGCACGAGCCGGCCGTCGCGCAGCACCGCGACGCGCTCGGCGACGCGCGCGAGCTCTTCGAGCCGGTGCGAGATGTAGACGATCGCGACGCCGCGCGCCTTCAGCCGGTCGATCTGCTCGAACAGCAGTTCGACTTCGCGTGCGGTCAGCATCGCGGTCGGCTCGTCGAGAATCAGCACGCGACAGTCGCCGATCAGGTTGCGCGCGATCTCGACCATCTGCTGGTGGCCGATGCCGAGCGCGCCGACCGGTGTATCGGGATCGACCGCGTCGAGCCCGACCTGCGCCATCGCGGCGCGCGCGTCGTCGCGCAGCCGCGCGCGATCAATGATCCCGAAGCGCCGCGGCAGGCGGTTCAGGAACAGGTTTTCGGCAACGCTCAGCGTCGGCAGCAGGTTCAGCTCCTGCATCACCATGCGCACGCCGAGCGCCTCGGCCTGCGTGCGGCTCGCCGGCGCGTACGCCTCACCGCCGAGTTGCATCGTGCCGGTGGTCGGGTCGACGAGCCCGCCGATGATTTTCGACAGCGTGCTCTTGCCGGCGCCGTTCTCGCCCGTCAGCGCGAGCGCCTGGCCCGCGTCGAGCGTCAGCGTGACGTCGGCGAGGACGGGTTCGGCATAGGTCTTGCCGATGCCGGATACGGACAGCACGGGATGGGCTGAACGGGAGGGTTGGAAGGTCGGTTCCATCGCGATCCTGGTTGCGGCCGCGCGCACGGGGCGCGCGGGTATGACGCTCACTAGTGCATGTGCATGCAGTGGCCGTGATCGCGCTCACACCGGATAACGGCCGCCGCGCCGGATTCTTGAGGGTGGCGGCCGGACCGGTGCGGCGTTACTTCGTCACGAGATCCACCGGCGTCTCGACCACGCCGGACATGTCGGCCTGCTTGCGATGCTCGGCGATCGCCTTGAGCGCCGTGTCGATGCCGAACACGGCCTGCTTCGCCGCGTACTGATCCGCGGTCGCGAGCACGCGGCCGTCCTTCAGCATCGGCTTGATCGCGTTGATGTTGTCGTAGCCGACCACGAGCACCTTGCCCTGCTTGCCGGCCGCGCGCACGGCCGACACGGCGCCGATCGCCATGTTGTCGTTGCCGCACAGCAGCGCCTTCAGGTTCGGGTATTCGTTGAGCATCGCGGCGGCTACCGCATTGCCCTTGTCGATCTCCCATTCGCCCGACTGCACCGACACGACCTTCATCCCGCCCGCCTTCATCGCGTCCTGGAAGCCGGCCGTGCGCTGCTGCGCGTTGGTCGTCGTCGACACGCCTTCGA
The DNA here is from genome assembly GCF_902832985.1 of Burkholderia sp. BCC0097. Lineage (NCBI taxonomy): Bacteria > Pseudomonadati > Pseudomonadota > Betaproteobacteria > Burkholderiales > Burkholderiaceae > Burkholderia > Burkholderia sp. BCC0097. Next base: position 162,937 of record NZ_CADFDM010000011.1, on the reverse strand, counting down.
CGATGCCGACCTGATCGCCCGCCTTCAGCCGCTTCGCGAGGTAATCGCCGATCTTGCGCGCGCCCTTGCGGTTGTCCGGGCCGACGAACGGCACGTTCAGGTTCTTCGACTTCAGCACGTCGGGATCGAGCCGGTTGTCGATGTTCACGACGACGATGCCGGCGTCCACGGCCTTCTTCACGACCGGCACGAGCGCCTTCGAATCGGCCGGCGCGAGCACGATCGCATCGACCTTCGAGACGATCATCTGCTCGACGATGCGGATCTGGTTCGCGGTGTCGGTCTCGTCCTTGATGCCGTTGGTGATCAGATCGAACTGGTTCGCGTTGTGTTTCTGATATTCCTTCGCGCCCGTTTCCATGGTCAGGAAGAACTCGTTGGCGAGCGACTTCATCACGAGCGCGACCTTGGGCTTGGCCGCGGATTGCGCGTGGACGGCCGGTGCGGCGGCCACCGCGACGGCGGCGAGCGCGACGGTCAGGAAGCGACGGCGAAAGCGGACATTCATACACATCTCCTGGCGACTGGCCCGGAGGCCAGATTGTTATTCGACTGTTGTTTTAATGTGAGCAAACGTTTGCGTCACACTACCCGGACAATGGCCATCGATGCTGCTGTCGGTACCACGGAATGGAAGCGAGGCAGACGGCCGACTGCCTGGCGCGTGCTGTCGTTGACGCGCCACCGCCGGCGGGACGCCGGCGGAGTGAAGGCTATGCTGTACCGATTCGGTTCGGCGCGCAACCTGTCTGATCAATATTTAAGGGTTTATTCGGAGCGCGCGGGCGCGCTTCACGACGCGCAAATACGACACTCGCGACGCCGACGGCGGATGGTCGAAATGCTTCGCAGGCGGCTTGCCGGTGATGATGCGGGTCGTGCCGGATAGCGTGATCGCGTCGACGATCGGCACGAAGCGCGGCCGCGGTCGCCGTCGCGATATGTCGTCGACTGTGACGGAACCGGCGATTTGAACGCGCAGCCTTGTGAACGAGGACGACTGCAGATTGTGCGTTCCGCGCCGAGGCTCGGCGTCGCAGGTTGTTCTTGTTTTTCTGTTGGCTGGAAACAGGGGCGAGCGTCGCCTGACGCGACGCACCCGGCGTGTTATCGCTCGGCGGATGCTTCAGCCGTGATGGCGGCAAGCCCCTGCCGCCGCCCGGTGCCGCATGCGGCAACGCACACGTGGTGCAAGTCGCGCCGTCCGCTGCAACGGCCCGGACGGCGCGCGACGTGCACCGGTCAAACGGCTTCGCGCAACAGCCCCGCGATTTCCGCTTCATTCAGGTGCGGCGCGAACATTTCGATCAGCCGGTACGCATACGCACGCAGGAACGCACCCTTGCGCAGCCCGACCCGCGTCGTGCTCGCCTCGAACAGGTGTTGCGTATCGAGCGCGACGAGCCCCGTGTCGCGCTGCGGATCGTAAGCCATCGCCGCGACCACGCCGATCCCCATCCCGAGTTCGACGTAGGTCTTGATCACGTCCGCGTCGATCGCGGTCAGCACGACGTCGGGCACGGCGCCCGCCTGCGTGAACGCCTGGTCGATGTGCGAACGGCCCGTGAAGTCCTGGTCGTACGTGATGATCGGGTACTCGGCGATTTCCTCGAGCGTCAGGTTCGCGCGGCCGACGAGCGGATGGCCCTTCGGCACGACGACCGTGTGGTGCCACGAATAGCACGGGAACGTGACGATGTCCGGATAGCGATCGAGCGCCTCGGTCGAGATGCCCAGATCGGCCTCGCCGTTCAGGATCATCTGCGCGATCTGCTGCGGGCTGCCCTGGCGCAGCGCGAGATGCACCTTCGGGAACACCTCGGTGAACTGCCGGATCACCTTCGGCAACGCGTAGCGCGCCTGCGTGTGCGTCGTCGCGACGACGAGGTGGCCGCTGTCCTGATCGGCGAACTGGCGCGCGACGCGGCGCAGGTTCTCGGCGTCGAGCAGCATCCGCTCGATCAGCTGGTGCACCGCCTTGCCGGGCTCCGTGAGCCCCGTCAGCCGCTTGCCGCGCCGAATGAAGATGTCGACGCCCAGCTCATCTTCCAGATCCTTGATCTGTTTCGACACGCCCGACTGCGACGTGTACAGCACGTTCGCGACTTCCGTCAGGTTCATGTTCTGGCGCACCGCTTCGCGCACGAACCGCAATTGCTGAAAATTCATGGGTATGCCTCTTAGGCTGTCGTTGTTTGATTGTTCAATCGGAGCGAATCCCGCCCTCTGCCCTGCGTCGTCTCGTCAACGCGCGGGAAACACCCGCACGGCGCGCGGCACGGCCGTCGCGCCATCGCCGACCTGCAGCGACAGCGCCCGCCATGCGTCGCGGTCGAGTTCCGCCTCGAGCGCGCCGCCCGCGCGCGCCTCGAGCTCCACGCGCACCGAACCGCCGAGCGGAATCACGCGCCGCACGTCCACCGCGATGCCGTCGCGATGCCCTTCGCCCGCCGGCCACAGCTGCAGATCGTGCGGCCGTACGTACGCGTTCGCGGGGCCCGCGAAATCGGCGTCGACCTCGATCGGCGCAGCTGCACCCTCGGCGACGAAGCCGCGTCCGGCAACCGTGCCCGGCAGCCGGTTCGCCGCGCCGAGGAACTCGTACACGAACGCGCTTTGCGGATGATCGTAGACGTCCTGCGGGCTGCCGACCTGCTCGACGTGGCCGCGATTCAGCACGACGATGCGATCGGCCACTTCGAGCGCCTCTTCCTGGTCGTGCGTGACGAAGATCGTCGAGATGTGCAGGTCGTCGTGCAAACGACGCAGCCAGCTGCGCAATTCCTTGCGGACCTTCGCGTCGAGTGCGCCGAACGGTTCGTCGAGCAACAGCACCTTCGGCTCGACCGCGAGCGCGCGGGCGAGCGCGATGCGCTGGCGCTGGCCGCCCGACAGCTCGGACGGATAGCGCTGCGCGAGCCAGTCGAGCTGCACCAGCTTGAGCAGCTCATGCACCTTCTCGCGAATCACGGCTTCCGACGGCCGCTCGCGGCGCGGCTTCACGCGCAGCCCGAACGCGACGTTCTCGAACACGGTCATGTGGCGGAACAGCGCGTAGTGCTGGAACACGAAGCCGACCTGGCGGTCGCGCGCGCCGACCGACGCGACGTCGAGTCCCTGCAGCACGACCTGGCCGGCGTCCGCGTGCTCGAGGCCCGCGATCACGCGCAGCAGCGTCGTCTTGCCGCAGCCGGACGGCCCGAGCAGCGCGACCAGTTCGCCGGGCGGGAAGTCGAGCGAGACGTTGTCGAGCGCCGTGAAATCGCCGAAGCGCTTCTGAAGGTTACGGACGGTGATACCCATTCTGGTTGCCTCTTTACGATTTCGACGAAACGGCGCCGACAGGGCCGGCATGTGCGGGGACGGCGTCGTGCGCGTCGGCCAGTTCGGCCGCCAGATGACGCTCGGCGATCAGCTTCAGCGCGAGCGTGACGAGCGCGAGCAGCGCCAGCACCGACGCCACCGCGAACGCCGCCGCGAAGTTGTATTCGTTGTACAGGATCTCCACGTGCAGCGGCATCGTGTCGGTCACACCGCGGATATGGCCGGACACGACCGATACCGCGCCGAACTCGCCCATCGCGCGCGCATTGCACAGGATCACGCCGTACAGCAGGCCCCACTTCACGTTCGGCAGCGTCACGCGGCGGAAGATCTGCCAGCCCGACGCGCCGAGCACGCGCGCGGCTTCTTCCTCGTCGGTGCCTTGCGCCTGCATCAGCGGGATCAGCTCGCGCGCGACGAACGGGAACGTGACGAAGATCGTCGCGAGCACGATGCCCGGCACCGCGAAGATGATCTGCACGTCGTGATCCTGCAGCCACGGCCCGAACCAGCCCTGCGCGCCGAACAGCAGCACGTACACGAGGCCCGAGATCACCGGCGACACCGAGAACGGCAGGTCGATCAGCGTCGTCAGCAGCGCCTTGCCGCGGAATTCGAACTTCGCGATCGCCCACGATGCGCACACGCCGAACACGAGGTTCAGCGGCACGGCGATCACGGCGACGGTCAGCGTCAGCTTGATCGCCGACCATGCATCGGGATCGGCCAGTGATTCGAGATAGAAGCCGATGCCCTTGCGCAGCGCCTCGACGAACACCGCGGCGAGCGGCACGACGAGGAAGAACGCGAGGAACGCCAGCGCGATGCCCGTGAGCAGCCAGCGCACGACGCGCGACTCGCTGACGGGGTCGAGCCGCTTCGCGGCACGGGCGGCCGGCGACGGGGTTTTCAGCACGACGGTGGCCTCCTGGGTCATTACTGGCCTCCTGCGGCGGCAGCGGCGGTGACGGTGGCGGGCGCCGGACCGCTCGCGCCCTTGCTCGTACGACGCTGCAGATACCACTGCAGCGTGTTGATCAGCAGCAGCATCAGGAACGACACGACCAGCATCACGACCGCCAGCGCGGTCGCGCCCGCGTAGTCGTACTGCTCGAGCTTCGTGATGATCAGCAGCGACGTGATCTCGGATTTCATCGGCACGTTGCCGGCGATGAAGATCACCGAGCCGTATTCGCCGAGCGCGCGCGCGAACGCGAGCGCGAAACCGGTCAGCAGCGCCGGCAGCACGGCCGGCAGCACGACGCGGCGGAACGTCAGCCAGCGCGACGCGCCGAGGCACGCGGCGGCTTCTTCCTGCTCGCGCTCGAAATCCTCGAGCACCGGCTGCACGGTGCGCACGACGAACGGCAGCCCGATGAAGGTCAGCGCGACCAGCACGCCGGCCGGCGTGAACGCGATCTTGATGCCGAGCGGCGCCAGATACTGGCCGACCCAGCCGTTGGTCGCGTAGACGGCCGCGAGCGAGATGCCGGCCACCGACGTCGGCAGCGCGAACGGCAGGTCGACGACCGCGTCGACGAGGCGCTTGAACGGGAACGTGTAGCGCACCAGCACCCAGGCGACGAGGAAGCCGAACACGGCATTGATCAGCGCGCCGCCGAGCGCGGCCGAGAACGTCAGCCGGTACGACGCGAGCACGCGCGGCGACGTGACGGCGGTGACGAACTGGTCCCACGACAGCGTCGCGGTCTTCAGGAACGTGGCGGCGAGCGGAATCAGCACCACGAGGCTCAAATAGGCCACCGTGATGCCGAGTGTCACGCCGAAACCGGGCAGCGCGCTCGGTTTGCGAAAGGTGTACGTCGTCATCGGATGCTCTTGCTGGGTCGATGCTGCTCACGGGTCCGACGCAAACGCCGGCGCAGTGAATCGCGCCGGCGGCCCGTCGGGGATGCGGCGCGCTGTCGTGGCGCGCCGCTTGTCGTTATGGTGTGACTGCGTGCGTTACTGCGGCTTGTAGATCGAATCGAACACGCCGCCGTCCGCGAAATGCGTCTTCTGCGCATTCGTCCAGCCGCCGAACGTGTCGTCGACCGTGTACAGCTTCAGCTTCGGGAACTGCTTGGTCAGCTCCGCCGGCACGTTCTTCGAGCGCGGCCGGTAGTAGTTGCGCGCCGCGATTTCCTGGCCCTGCGGGCTGTACAGGTAGTTCAGGTAGGCCTCGGCCAGCTTGCGCGTGCCCTTCTTGTCGACCACCTTGTCGACCACCGCGACGGGCGGCTCGGCCAGGATGCTCACCGACGGCACGACGATCTCGAACTTGTCGGTACCGAATTCCTTGACCGACAGGAACGCCTCGTTTTCCCAGGCGATCAGCACGTCGCCGATGCCGCGCTGCACGAAGCTGGTCGTCGCGCCCCGCGCGCCCGAATCGAGCACGCCTGCGTTCTTGTAGAGCTTCGTGACGAATTCCTTCGCCGTCTGCTCGTTGCCGCCCGGCTTGTGCTGCGCGTAGGCCCATGCGGCCAGGTAGTTCCAGCGTGCGCCGCCCGAGGTCTTCGGGTTCGGCGTGACGATCGAGATGCCCGGCTTGGTCAGGTCGTCCCAGTCCTTGATCCCCTTCGGGTTGCCCTTGCGCACCAGGAACACGATCGTCGACGTGTACGGCGATGCGTTGTCGGGCAGGCGCTTCTGCCAATCCTTGTTCACGAGCCCCTTGTTCGCGAGCGCGTCGATGTCATACGCCAGCGCCAGCGTGACGACGTCCGCCTGCAGGCCGTCGAGCACCGAGCGCGCCTGCGCGCCCGAGCCGCCGTGCGACTGCTTGAAGTTGACGGTTTCGCCCGTCTTCGCCTTCCACTCCTTGCCGAACGCCTGGTTGAAATCCTGATACAGCTCGCGCGTCGGGTCGTACGACACGTTCAGAAAAGTCGTATCGGCCTGGGCATGCGTCGCGACGCCCAGCGCCGCCGCCGCGCCCAGCGCGAGTGTTGCGATCAGGCGGCCCACTCCGCCCACCAGCCCCGTATTGCGCTTCGCCATCCTTGGTTCTCCAGTGTTGTCGGTATTGCGATGTCGGGCCAGTCTATCGAACGGGTTACATGATTAAAAATAATCGTTCCTTATTTTTTAATACTCAAAAGTGCTAACGCAGACGGGATGGACGGTTGTGACGGACGAACCGGCGTCAGGACGTCGCGAAATCACGCCGGAACCGCCGCGATCGCGTCGAACCTCAAGTAACACTTGAAATTCGCCAAGTACTGTATAAAAATACAGCTCACTGTCTATCCATACAGTTGAGCCATGACCAAACTCACCGCCCGTCAGCAGCAAGTGTTCGACTTGATCCGTCGCGCGATCGAGCGCTCCGGATTCCCGCCCACCCGTGCCGAGATCGCGGCCGAACTGGGCTTCAGCTCGCCGAATGCGGCCGAGGAGCACCTGCGCGCGCTGGCTCGCAAGGGCGTGATCGAGCTGGCCGCCGGCGCATCGCGCGGCATCCGGCTGCTCGGCATCGACGACGCCCCGCACCAGTTCACGCTGCCGCATGCCGGCCTGATGCAACTGTCGCTGCCGCTCGTCGGCCGCGTCGCGGCCGGTAGCCCGATCCTCGCGCAGGAGCACATCTCGCAGCACTACGCGTGCGATCCCGCGCTGTTCACCAGCAAGCCCGACTATCTGCTGAAGGTGCGCGGCCTGTCGATGCGCGACGCCGGCATTCTCGACGGCGACCTCCTCGCCGTGCAGAAGCGCACGGAAGCGAAGGACGGCCAGATCATCGTCGCGCGTCTCGGCGACGACGTCACGGTCAAGCGCCTGATGCGCCGGCCCGGCGGCCTCGAGCTGATCGCGGAGAACCCGGATTACGAAAACATCTTCGTCAAGGCCGGCAGCGCGGATTTCGCGCTGGAAGGCATCGCCGTCGGGCTGATCCGATCGGGCGAACTCTGACATTCCGTCTCGCCAGGAGAACATCATGGAACGCCTTGCCCGCCTGCTGCCTTTCCGTCAATTCGGTCGCCTGCGTCATCTGCGCGGCCGCACGCCCTGCGCACCGCTGTCCGCGGCGGCGCCAGTGCAAGAAGAAGTCGCAGTCGAACGGCAGGCGTCCCTGCTGCCGTCAGCGCTCCCCGCGTTCGCGCGGGTCTCGCTGAACGCCGGTCTCAATCACGCGGAGCCCGCGCGCCGCGCGCCGGTGCGTGTCTATCACGGTCGGTCGCGCCTGATCATGGTGGGCACGATCGATGCCGTGTGCCGGATGATCGATCACTGCATCGCAGAGGAACGATCGGCCACGCCGGGCGGTCTCTGATTGCGGAACCTTCCCGCACCGGAGGCAACGTGACTGGATCGTCGCACCGCGCATGGCGACTCAAGTCCCTGCTGATCGCCGCGCTGGTCGTCGCGCTCGTTGCGGCGCTCGGCTATGCGTACGCGTCGCCGTATGTCGCGCTCGGTCGCCTGAAATCGGCGATCGATGCGCGCGATGCGCAGGCGATCAGCGAGTACGTCGACTTTCCGTCGCTGCGCATCAGCCTGAAGCAGCAGGTCACGGAAGAGTTGATGCGCCGGATCGATGCAGTAAAGAAGAACAATCCGTTCGCGGTGCTTGGCGCGCTGATCGGGTCCGCGCTGATCGGCCCGCTGGTCGACGCGTACGCGACCCCGGAAGGCGTCGCCGCGCTGATGAGTGGATTGCCGCCACGCGGCAATCCTGGCGAGCGTCCGCCTGAGTGGTCGAATCAGCCGCCAGCGGGCAATGCACCCGGCAACCCGCCTGCCGCACCGCCCGCCAGTCCGGCGCCGGCAAGCGCCGGCGTACCGGGCGGCAACGCGGCCGCTTCGGCGGCATCGTCGCCGGCCCCCGCGCCCGCCACACCGGGCGGCCCGAACGACGCAACACCAGCGCCGCACCAGCAGCAAACCAGCGCGGGCTACCGAAATGTCGATGAATTCGTCGTCACGTATCAGCGCAGCACCGATGGCACGCGCTATGCGGCGATCTTCCACCGCTTCGGGCTGTTCTCGTGGAAATTGTCCGGGATCGACCTGCATGCCTAGCAGGCCGCGCTCGACCTGCGCACTGCCGATGCAGTGCGATGCCTGACCGGCACGCATCGCCGGCCAGGCGGTCATCCAGCCTTTAGATCATTGGCCGTTCGCCATGGCCGCTTCGCGCTCGCGCGCGATTTCGGCCTTCTGCTCTTCCGCCGACGAACACGCGACCAGAATGCTGCAGTTCACGCGATCGAGCAGTTGCGTATTGCCCGACCCCATCCACCATCTCGACAATCCGCTGCGGCACCGGTGGCCGACGACGACGAGATCGACCTTCAGTTCCGACGCAAGATTCGCGATTTCGTCGATCGGGTAACCGAACGCGAAATGGCCTTCGGCCTGGACGCCGCGCTCGCGCAGCCAGTTCACGCCTTCCTGCAGGATTTCACGCGCGGTCTCCTCGAAGCGGCCGCAGGCGACATCGGTCAGCAAACCCGCGCTTTGCGCAATGCTCGAACGCATGTCGACGACCGACAGCAAATGCGTTTCGGCCTTGAGGTCCATTGCGAGATTAGCGCCGTAACGCAGCGCCTTGCGCCCTTCGAGCGTGCCGTCGTAACACAGCAAAATCTTGTTGTAGCTAGCCATGAAGCCTCCCTATCGCGACAACGAACCCTACGCATTCATCATGGTGCGCCGCAATTCAGGACGCAAGGGATGGAAAACGCTGATTCGCCCCGTGCGGCGCGTGCGCGATGATGCGGTGCACGATCGGCGCGCACTTGCATCGCACCGTGCAGGCATGCCCTGAAGCGAGGCGGCCGATGCACTAGAATGGCCCGTTCCATCGCCAGCGGGCCGCCGCGTGCCGGCGTCGTATGCTTCGGCCATGCCCGTGTGACACGCATTCGCACGATCCGTTCGCACACCGGCCACGCACCGAGCAGCGGAACGCGCCCGCTTACAACGACAACACGCCCATGTCCGTCGCACCGATCGATTTACGCAACGTCGAAAAGCGCTATGGCGACAAGCTCGTCGTCAACGGTCTGTCCTTCAACGTGAAGGCCGGCGAATGCTATGGCCTGCTCGGGCCGAACGGCGCCGGCAAGACCACGACGCTGAAGATGCTGCTCGGCCTCGCGCATCCCGATGCAGGCACCATTTCGCTGTGCGGCGAACCGGTTCCATCGCGTGCGCGACACGCACGCCAGCGGGTCGGCGTCGTCCCGCAGTTCGACAACCTCGACCCCGACTTCACGGTTCGTGAAAACCTGCTCGTGTTCAGCCGCTATTTCGGAATGTCGACGCAGGCGGCACGCGCGCTCGTGCCGCCGCTGCTCGAATTCGCGAAGCTGGAAAACAAGGCCGACGCGAAGGTCGGCGAGTTGTCAGGCGGCATGAAGCGGCGCCTCACGCTCGCCCGCGCGCTCGTCAACGATCCCGATGTGCTGGTGCTCGACGAGCCCACGACCGGCCTCGATCCGCAGGCGCGGCACCTGATGTGGGAACGACTGCGTTCGCTGCTCGCGCGCGGCAAGACCATCCTGATCACCACGCATTTCATGGAAGAAGCCGAGCGCCTGTGCGATCGGCTGTGCGTGATCGAGGAAGGCCGCAAGATCGCCGAAGGCGCGCCGCATGCATTGATCGAATCGGAGATCGGCTGCGACGTGATCGAGATCTACGGGCCGGATCCGGCCGCGCTGCGTGACGAGTTGTCGGCATTCGCGAAGCACACCGAGATCAGCGGCGAGACGCTGTTCTGCTATGTGATCGACCCCGAACCGCTCACCGCACGACTCAAGGGCCGCCCGGGGTTGCGCTATCTGCATCGCCCGGCCAATCTGGAGGATGTGTTCCTGCGGCTCACGGGCCGCGAGATGCAGGACTGATCGACCATGGACGTTCGCAACTATTCCGCCACCACGCCGTCGGCCCCGCCGCGCGAGTCGCGCTTCGCGATCGCGATGCCGGCGAACGCAAGCAACTGGATCGCCGTCTGGCGGCGCAACTACCTTGTGTGGCGCAAGCTCGCGCTCGCGTCGATGTTCGGCAATCTCGCCGATCCGATGATCTATCTGTTCGGGCTGGGTTTCGGGCTCGGGCTGATGCTCGGCCATGTCGACGGCGTGTCGTATATCGCGTTCCTCGCGGCCGGCACGGTCGGCTCGAGCGTGATGATGTCCGCGAGCTTCGAGTCGATGTATTCGGGTTTCTCGCGGATGCACGTGCAGCGCACGTGGGAAGCGATCATGCATACGCCGCTCGCGCTCGGCGACATCGTGCTCGGCGAGATCGTGTGGGCAGCCAGCAAGGCGCTGCTGTCGGGCGGCGCGATCATGCTCGTCGCGGGCGGACTCGGCTACGCGCAGTTTCCGTCGATGCTGGCCGCGCTGCCGGTGATCGCGCTGGCCGGCCTCGCGTTCGCCAGCATCGCGATGATCGTCACGGCGCTCGCGCCGTCCTACGATTTCTTCATGTTCTATCAGACGCTCGTGCTGACGCCGATGCTGCTGCTGTCAGGCGTGTTCTTCCCGATCACGCAATTGCCGCCGCTTGCGCAGCATGCGGCGCAGGCGCTGCCGCTCGCGAATGCGGTCGAACTGATCCGGCCCGCGATGCTCGGCCGGCCGGCGACCGACATCGCGCTGCACGTCGCGGTGCTCGCCGGCTACGCGGTCGGCGGATTCCTGCTGTCCGCGTGGCTGTTCCGGCGGCGGATGATGCGCTGACGGCCGGCGCGCCGGACACCGGGCGCCGGCTTCATGCGACGACGTTACTCGTCGTCGTCGCTCCACGGAATTTCAACGTCGGTCAGGAACGCGACGGTCGCGAGCGGACCGCCTTCCTGGCGGCCGAGCTTGCCGTCCGCGCGATGCCATTCGACGCGGAATTGCGTACCCGGATCGTCGGCCACCAGATAGACCGTGCGCAGTTCTTCCTTGTCGGCTTCGTCCACCGGGCCGTCGAACGACACCAGCATCTTCTGCGGCCACAGTCCGTTGACCGGATCGTAAATGCGATCGCCTTGCGGAATGTCGATGCTGGCCTCGACACCGATCGTTGCGGAGGCCTCGATGATCATCGTGCCGAGTGCCTGCAGCACGGCAGTCGCCCGCGCGGAATTGGCCTGGCGGATCGCGAGATCGCCGCGCGTCAGCGCCTTTTCGAGTCGAGGATGAATCTTCGGTTGGGTCATGCGTTTTCCTGTTTGCTTCTTGTAAAGGGCGCCGCACACGTGAAGCGGCGGCGCCGGATGAATACGAATACGACGATTGCGCCGAGCCGGCGTGTCGCCCGCGTCGTCAGAACCCGAACGTGATCGCGAGCAAGCCGCTCACGATCCCGAACACGACGACGAGCGTCGCGACGATAGCCAGCATGTAAGGCTTGAACGAACGCGCGAGCATCGCGAGCGACGGCACGCTGATCGGCGGCAGCGTCATCAGCAGCGCGGCGGCCGGGCCGACGCCCATGCCGAGCGACAGCATCGCCTGGATGATCGGCACCTCGCCGGCCGTCGGGATCACGAACAGCATGCCCGCGACCGCGAACGCGACGATCCAGCCGAGGTGATTGCCGATGTCCGGGCCGATATGCGGAAACAGCCACGCGCGCGCGGCGCCGAGCAGCAGCACGAGCACGATGTATTCGGGCACGAGCCGCACGGCCATGCGCGCAAGCAGTTTCATCCAGCGGACGAACGGATTGCCGGCCGCGGCCTGCTCGGCCGCCAGCGCGGCGAGCTGCGCATCGTCGATGCTGCGGTCCTCAGGACGTGCGATGCGGTTCAGCAGATAGCCGATCCCGAACACCATCGCAATGCCGAGCACGAGGCGCAGCGCGCTCCAGTGCCAGCCGAGCACGAAGCCCATGAACACCAGCGCGGCCGGGTTCAGCACCGTGTTGCCGAGCCAGAACGCGACCGCGCCGCCCGGCGACGCGTGGCGCGCCCGCAGGCCCGCGACGACCGGCGCCGCGCAGCACGTGCACATCATCCCCGGCAGCGACAGCAGCCCGCCCGCGGCGACGCTGCCGAACCCCGTGCGGCCGAGCACGCGCGCCACCCAGTGCGCGGGCAGCAGCGCCTGCACGGCCGAGCCGAGCAGCAGGCCGAGCACCATCGCCTGCCAGATCGCCTTGCCGTATGCCCACGCGTAGTCGAGCGCCGCCTTCAGCGACGGCTCGGGCGCGGCCGCCGACGTGCCCATCAGGATCGACTGGCCGATCGAATGGTGCTCGGCGGCAACAAACGCCTTGTTGTAGTACGGGAACCATTTCACATAGAACAGTCCCGCGACCGCGATCAGCAGGAAGGTCATCCAGCCGAGGGCCGGACTGGGTTGGGTGCGTGTGGTCGTCATCGTGTGGTGGTCGTTGATGGATCTTGGTCGGTTTCGAATGTCGTGCCAGCGGCGAGCGCGGCCGAAGCGGGCAACCCGGCCTGCGCGAGTTCGGCCAGCAGCCGGCGCGCCTGCTCGCGCACGTCGGCCGCATTGGGCCGGAACGTGAAGGTCAGCGCCCGGTTCGGCTTGTTGTACGTCGCGCGGTAAGTGCGCGCGTAGGCGGGATCGTAATGCCTGTCGATCAGTTCGGCGAACAAATCGGCCCGCGCGTCGGCATCGATCAGCCCCTTCCAGCGCGTCACCTCTTCACGGCTGTGCAGGCCGATCAGCCGATGAAGCTGTGCCTTGAACGCATCCGGCTCGTCGAACAGGTGTGCGTAATCGTCGAGCAGGAACGCGATCCGCTCGTCGTGGGCCGCTTCGACCTGCACCCATGGGCCCGCATGAAACGCTTCGATCAGCGCGATCGGCAACTGCACGAGCCCGATCCTGCGGCTTTCCGACTCCACGAATACCGGCCATTGAGGGTCGAAACGACCGAGCGTCTCCACGAGCCCCGAATCGAACCCCTTCTGCGCCGGTTGCGGCTTGCCCGGCAGCGCGCCGAGCAGCGAGCCGCGATGGCATGCGAGCGCTTCCAGATCGAGCGTCTGCGCGCCCACGTCGCGCAGCGCGTTCAGCAGGCGCGTCTTGCCGCAGCCCGTATGGCCGACGAGCGCGATGTAGCGAAAGCGTGTCGGCAGCGAGTCGAGCGTCGCGCATACCGACTGGCGGTACGCCTTGTAGCCGCCGTCGAGCTGGCGCGCCTTCCAGCCGATCAGGTTGAACCAGGTCGTCATCGAGCCCGAGCGCTTGCCGCCGCGCCAGCAGTAGATCAGCGGCCGCCAGTTGCGCGGCCGGTCGGCGAACGTCGTGTCGAGATGGCGCGCGATGTTGCGCGCCACCATCGCCGCCCCTACGCGCGTTGCCTCGTACGGCGACACCTGCCGGTACATCGTACCGACGAGCACGCGCTCTTCGTTGCTGAGCACGGGCGCGTTCAGCGCGCCGGGGATATGGTCCTCGGCGAACTCGAGCGGCGTGCGCACGTCGATGATCTCGTCGAACTCGCCGGCGCGATCGAGGGTGACAATCAGGTTCTTCAATTTGGCGTCGAACAGGGGCGATGCGGCTCGAGGAGCCGCATGGGCACGGAAGGCGGATTGACGATTATCTCACGGGCCGGCGTCCCGGACCTCGCGCGACGGTCGGCGGCGGCGAGGCGGCCTGCATCGCGTCGATCAGGTGGTCGCGAAATGCGCGCACCGACGCGGGCAGATCGCGCCCCGCCATCGTCTGTACCTGGATGCTGCGTTCGCGCAGTTGCGGGTTGGTCACGGGCACGACGACGAAGCCGTCTGCATCGGCACGGTCGCGCACCGACAACAGCCCCGTGAACATCACCGCGCCCGTGCGCCGCGCGTAGCCGTACATCGCCGCGGTATTGTTGCTCGTCAGTTCGGGCTCGAGCAGCAGCCCGTCGAGCGCGCATGCGATGTCGATCAACTGGCGCACCGTCGTGCCGGCCTCGGGCAGCACGTGCGCGTGCCGCGCGACATCGGCAAGCGACACCGCGTCGCGCGCCGCGAGCGGATGATCGTGCCGGACCAGCGCAAAGACCGGCGCGCGCTCGGTGTGGTCGACGCGCACGCCCTTCTCAGGCGCGAGGCTGAAGGTCAACGCGATGTCCGCATCGCCGTCGCGCACGCGCCGGGTCGCGTCCGCCGGCGACACGACCCACACGGTGAAATCGACGCCCGGGTGGCGGGCCTTGAAGCTCGCGAGCACGCCGGGCAGGAAATCGATCGCGAACCCTTCCGAGCACGCGATCTTCAGCAGGCTGCCGTGCAGCGCGTCGAGCCCGCCGATGTCCTTCATCACGTGCTCGGCCTCGAGCAGGCTGCGCTGCGCGAACGCCAGCAATCGCTCGCCGGCTTCAGACAACGCCATCCCGCGCGGGCGCCGCTCGAACAGCGGCGCGCCGAGCTCGCTCTCCAGTTTCGCGATCTGGCGGCTGATCGCCGACACGGCCACGTGCAGCCGCGCGGACGCGTCGCTGATCGAGCCGGTACGCGCCACCTCGACGAAATACCGCAGTGCCAGGCCATGCAGGAAAGCCGCCATCGTCGTGTCTCCGCGCCGCATCCGGCCGCGCCGCTTTGCCTTTTCGGCAAAGAAAGGTTCGAAATTCGATCATTGTGACAAAAAAACCGGCTTTCTAGAATCGATCGCACTTCACGTTGCCTGCGCGGCCCGCGCACGGCGCACCCGACCGAGGAGACCCGATTTGAGCCGTACCGCCGCCATCCAGCACGCGCTGAACCAGTTCGAGTCCGGTGCGTTCTTCACGACCCTGAGCCGCCGCGTCGGCCTGCGCACCGAAAGCCAGGACCGCGGCAACGAAGCCGCGCTGCGCGCCTACCTGACCGACGAGATCGCGCCGGAGGCCGCCCGCCTCGGTTTCACGTCGCGCATCGTCGACAACCCCGTCGACGGCGGCGGGCCGTTCCTGCTCGCGTCGCGCCACGAAGACGACGCGCTGCCGACCGTGCTGATCTACGGCCACGGCGACGTCGTGCGCGGCTACGACGCGCAGTGGCGCGCGCCGCTGTCGCCGTGGACGCTGACGGCCGACGGCGACCGCTGGTACGGCCGCGGCAGCGCCGACAACAAGGGCCAGCACACGATCAACCTGGCCGCGCTGGCGAGCGTGCTCGACGCGCGCGGCGGCCGGCTCGGCTTCAACGCGAAACTGCTGATCGAGATGGGCGAGGAAACCGGCTCGCCGGGCCTCGACGCACTGTGCCGCCGGGAGCGCGACGCGCTCGCGGCCGACGTGCTGATCGCGTCCGACGGCCCGCGCATCGCCGCCGCGCGCCCGACGGTATTCCTCGGCTCGCGCGGCGCGGTCAACTTCAAGCTGAGCCTGCGCGCCCGCGACGGCGCGCATCACTCCGGCAACTGGGGCGGACTGCTGCGTAACCCGGCGATCGTGCTCGCGCATGCGCTCGCGAGCCTCGTCGACGCACGCGGCGCGATTCGCGTCGAGGGGCTGCGCCCGCCGCCGATCCCGGCCGCGGTGCGCGACGCGCTCGCCGATCTGTCGGTCGGCGGCGGCCCCGGCGACCCGGCGCTCGACGCCGACTGGGGCGAGCCCGGCCTGTCCGCGGCCGAGCGCGTGTTCGGCTGGAACACGTTCGAGATCCTCGCGTTCAAGGCCGGCAATCCGGAGCATCCCGTGAATGCGATCCCGCCCGCCGCGTATGCGCACTGCCAGTTGCGCTTCGTCGTCGGCACCGACTGGGAAGCGCTGCAGGCGCACCTGCGCGCGCACCTCGATGCGCACGGCTTCGCCGACGTCGAGATCGACGTCGAGCGCGGCGCACCGGCGACGCGCGTGCCGCCGGACGATCCGTGGGTCCGCTGGGCCGTCGCGTCGCTCGCGCGCACCACCGGCAAGAAGCCCGCGATCCTGCCGAATCTCGGCGGCACGCTGCCGAACGACGTGTTCGCCGACACGCTCGGGCTGCCGACGCTGTGGGTGCCGCACTCGTACCCGGCGTGCTCGCAGCATGCGCCCGACGAGCACCTGCTCGCGAGCGTCGTCAGCGAGGGGCTGCAGATGATGGCCGGCCTCTTCTGGGATCTCGGCGACGACGCGCCGCCCGTTCGCCGCGCGGCATCCGCCGCGGCCGGCGCCGCCCTGTAACGCTTCGCCCCTTTCACGGGACCTGCACACACGATGAATACGACCACCCTGACCTCGCAGGACGCCGCGCGCCCCAGCGCCGCGAAGATCCGGCGCATCATCTTCGCGGCGTCGATCGGCAACGCACTCGAATGGTTCGACCTGATCGTCTACGGCTTCTTCGCGGTCACGATCGCCAAGCTGTTCTTCCCCGCCACGAGCGAAGCGACGTCGCTGATGCTGACGCTCGGTACGTTCGGGCTGTCCTACCTGATCCGGCCGATCGGCGGCTTCGTGCTCGGCGCGTACGCGGATCGCGCGGGCCGCAAGGCGTCGCTGCTGCTGTCGATCGCGATGATGATGGCCGGCACGCTGCTGATCGCGCTGATGCCGACCTACGCATCGATCGGCATTCTCGCGCCGCTCGGGATCATGCTGTCGCGGCTGATGCAGGGCTTTTCCGCCGGCGGCGAATTCGCGAGTTCGACCGCGTTTCTCGTCGAGCACGCGCCGCAGCGGCGCGGCTTCATGTCGAGCTGGCAGTTCGCGAGCCAGGGCCTCGCGACGTTGCTCGCGTCGGGCTTCGGCGCGCTGCTGACGGCCACGCTGACCACCGCGCAACTCGAAAGCTGGGGCTGGCGCGTGCCGTTCCTGTTCGGCCTCGCGATCGGCCCGGTCGGGCTGTACATCCGCCGCTACGTCGACGAAGGCGTCGAGTTCAAGACGCAGGCGCGCTCCGAAGCGCCGGTGCGCGAACTGTTCGCGGATCAGAAGGTGCGCCTGCTGTTGTCGATCGGCGCGCTCGTGATCTCGACCGCGATCAACTACATGATCCTGTACATGCCGACCTACGCGATCAAGCAGCTCGGGCTGCCGGCATCGACGGGCTTCGCGGCGACGCTCGCGACCGGCTTCGTGCTGACGCTCGTCACGCCGGTCGTCGGCCATCTGTCCGACAGCACCGGGCGAATCCGCATGATGGCGGTCGCGGCCGTGCTGATGCTCCTGACCGTGTGGCCGACGTTCGCCTGGCTCACGCGCCACGCGTCGTTCGCGACGATGCTCGCCGCACTGGTCTGGATCGGCGCGCTGAAGGCGATGTACTGCGGCGCGCTGCCTGCGCTGATGGCCGAACTGTTCCCGTCGCAGACGCGCGCCACCGGGCTCGCGGTCAGCTACAACACCGGCGTCACGCTGTTCGGCGGCTTCGCGCCGTTCGTCATCACCTGGTTGATCAGCACGACCGGCAACCGGCTGTCGCCGGCGCTCTATCTGATGGGGTGTGCGCTGCTGAGCCTCGCCGCGCTGTTCGTCGCGCGCACGCGGCTGAAGATGCGCTGACGCGAGAAACGACGGCGCAGCGACGCGCCGCCGAAACCGCGCGCGTCGGTGCGAGTCGGCCCGTCGCGGCATCGCTGCCGCGCGGGCCGCGCGCCGTTTACGGCGCCGGGTTCGGCTGCCGTTCGTGCAATGCGTCGATCTCGGCGAGGATCTCGTCGGACAGCGTCACGTCGACGCTGCCGATGTTCTCCTTCAACTGCTCGAGCGACGTCGCGCCGACCAGGTTGCTGCGCACGAACGGGCGGCTGTTGACGAACGCGAGCGCCAGTTGCGCGGGCGACAGCCCGTGACGCTGCGCGAGCGCGACGTAACGCGACGTCGCCTCGACGGCTTGCGGCTTGCTGTAGCGCTGGAAGCGCTCGAACAGCGTGATGCGTGCGCCGGCCGGACGCGCGCCGTTCTCGTACTTGCCGGACAGCCAGCCGAACGCGAGCGGCGAATACGCGAGCAGGCCGACGCCGTCGCGATGCGTGAACTCCGACAGCCCGTTCTCGAACGTCCGGTTCAGCAGGCTGTACGGATTCTGGATGCTCGCGATGCGCGGCAGCCCGAGCCGCTCGGCCGCGCGCAGGAACTGCGCGACACCCCACGGCGTTTCGTTCGACACGCCGACCGCGCGCACCTTGCCGGCCTTCACGAATTCCGCGAGCACGCCGAGCGTTTCCTCGATCGGCACCGTGTACGCGTCGTCGACCCACGGATACGCGGGACGGCCGAAGGTGGTCGTGCTGCGATCGGGCCAATGCAGCTGGTAGAGATCGACGTAGTCGGTCTGCAGGCGCTTGAGGCTGCCGTCGAGCGCTTCGGTCAGGTTCTTGCGGTCGAACTGGTTGCCCTCGCCGCGAATATGACGCGGATTGTGCGGCTGCCGCGCCGGCCCTGCGATCTTCGTCGCGAGCACGATGCGCTCGCGCTGCGCGCGATGCTGCGCGATCCAGGTGCCGATGTATTGCTCGGTGCGCCCCTGCGTGTCGGGCTTCGGCGGCACCGGATACATCTCTGCGGCATCGATCAGCGTCACGCCGTGTCCGAGCGCGTAGTCGATCTGCTCGTGCGCGTCACGCTCCGAGTTCTGCTCGCCCCACGTCATCGTGCCGAGACCGATCAGGCTGACCTCGATGCCCGAATCGCCGAGTGTGCGGTATTCCATGCTGTTCCTGTCGCGTCAGTGGAAAGCAGGAACGCTATCACATTGAAGCCACTGCTTCAGATGGGCCCCGCACACGCTTACAAGCGGCCTTCGGCGCTGCCCCGCGCGCTTGCGCGCCCGCCCGGACGGGGGTGCCGCTGCTCGCCGTCACTGCGGCCGCTGGATGAAGCAGGTCGCCGACGCATGCGCGACGATCTTGTCGTCCGGCGTCTTCAGCGTGCCCTCCGCGACGCCCAGCGACCGCGACAGGTGAATCACGCGCCCTTCCGCGATCAGGTCGACGTCGCGCGGCACGGGCCGCAGCATCTTCACATGCAGATCGACGGTGCCGTACCCGACGCCCGCGTCGAGCATCGAATGCACCGCGCACCCGGTGACCGAATCGAGCACCGTCGCGGCGAACCCGCCGTGCACACCGCCCAGCGGGTTCAGGTGCCGGCCGTCCGCCCGCGCCGAAAACTTCACGTACCCGAGTTCAACGTCGAGCGGACGCATCGGGATCGTCTCGGAAATCGATGCAAGCGGCGCGTCGCCCGACACGGCGGCGCGCAGCAGATCGAGGCCAGACAGGGAAAGCGGGTTCATCGGGTTGTCTCCGGGTTGAAAGCGCGTCGCCGCGCGAGTAAGTTCTAAATTGGAACTCATTATTGTCAGCGATGCCGGCCGTTGTCAACGCGGCCGCGCCCGTTGCGACCGAAGGCGGGTTCTATAATCGAACCCGCTATTTCGCTGAACCGCCGCACGACCGCCGCAAGAGGCAAGAGACTCGACGTTGACGTCCTCCTCTTCCTAAAGGGAGAGGATTCCCACACCTGGCGATGCACGTCCGCATCGGAGAATGTTCAGCGCAGCGTTGATATCACGATCATGCACGACACCACATCCACTGCAGGCCCATTCTCTTACTCGCAGTCCCGCGATACCTTTCGGCCGCGTCGTGCTGTCTTTCGACCCGCACGCCGAACAGGACTGGGTGGAACCGCTTTCGTCGACTTCCTCGAACGTGGCCCCGTGCGCAATCGCCTTGTAACGGAGCTTGTTTCGGAAGGACGACCAGGATACGTCGTAGACGCTCTTCGCCATCCTGGTTCTAGCGAGTTTGACAGCCGACACGTTGCCGACCGCGATGTAATCGAAGCGCCGCACCAGATCGAGCGCGAGCTTGTGCTGGAAGTCGGCGCGGGCATTGGCGATCTTTGCGTGCAGCTTCGCGATATGTCGCTTGTGCTTTCGTGCTCGCTGCGCTTTCGCGAGCTTTTCCGCCGCTCGTCGACCGAACCGATCATTGGGCAGCTTCTCGCCGGTCGAAAGTGTGGCGAAGTCTTTCAGGCCGAGATCGATGCCGACGCCGGAACGGATCGGGCGGGCCCGCACATCCGGCATCTCGATCACGATGTTGAGAAACCAGTTGCCGCGTGCATCCTGCGCAAAGTTGGTCCCGTCCTTGATCTTGCCTTCGGGAAGCGGTCGGCTGTTGAACACGCGAAACGTGTTGCCGGCGAAACGAAACGCGTCGCCCTCGCGCTTCAGGTCACGCCCCTTCAGCGGCACCCAGCCCAGCGATTTCCTGCCGCGATAGCTCAGGTAAGGGCGTCGACGCTGGCTTCGCGACTTCGCGTATTGCTCGCACGTCGCATTGACCGTGCCGGAGTGAATACCGAGTTCCTTGCTGCTGCCGGTCGTCAGCACATTCAGGTCGAATCCTGTAGGCCACTTCTTGCCCCACTTGAGCGCGTGCTTCTGCGTGTCGTTGCAGAAGTTCCAGACGTGGTTCACCGCACGGCTCTGCTTGTTGAGCAGTCCGTTGAGCGACTTCACCCGGTAGCGGTAGACAAGAATCATGCAGGTGATCCTAACCCGTGGAAGAAGCTGCCTGTCAACAGCGGCGCTCCTTTCCTCCCCGTCCTGAACGACTGGGTTTCTCGGAGCAACTGATGAAATGGGATGACATCGGCACGCTGAACTGTTCGGTCGCGCGCACGCTCGCCGTGCTCGGCGACCGCTGGACCATGCTGATCCTGCGCAACGCATTCCTCGGCTGCCGCCGCTTCGATGCGTTCCAAACCCAGCTTGGCCTGACGCGCCACGTGCTGGCCGAACGGCTCGCGCGGCTCGTCGACGAAGGCGTGCTCGTCAAGCGCGCGTACCAGGAGCGCCCGCCGCGCTTCGAGTACCGGCTGACGGAAAAGGGCCTCGACCTCTATCCGGCCCTGCTCGCGCTGATGGCATGGGGCGATCGCTGGAAGGACGACGGCCAGGGGCCGCCGGTGCAATTGCGCCACCGGGCCTGCGGGCAACTGATGCACGCGGTCACCGTATGCTCGGCGTGCGGCGAACCGCTCGACGCACGCGACGTGCAGCCCGAGCCGGGGCCCGGATGGATTGCGTCCGACGGGACCGAGGCGTCCGCATCGACGGATTGACGATACGTTGCGCGCGGATGTCGTTCGGACGCGCCTGCTAGAGATACGTTTGGGCCACGAGCCGCATCGAGTGGCAGTCCGCCCGCCGGGGCACGCATCGTTCGCACACCCGTGCGCTGTAACGGCAAACGCAATCGCCTGCCATCGCCGGCACTATCGCTGTGCGTTGATCGCCCGCTCGCCCGCACCGGCTGCATAACGCAACTTTGCGTCACCCTGTCCACCGCTGCCAATCCCTGCGCACGCCCTCGCTTCGCATCCGCACGTGACCGGGCCGCCACGCGTGCGTTACACTCACGGCCCGCTGTCTCGAAATTATTCGCTGTCCAAGATGTTGTCGCGCAATCGCCTCGCTGCCGCCTGTCTCGCCGCTTCCCTGCTCGCCACCCCGTTCGCCGCCTTCGGCAAGACGCAAAGCGAATCGCTGCTCCAGCAAGCGATCGATCTCGTGTCGCGATGGCTGCCAACCCCCACTCACGAAGCACCCGCGACCCAGGTCGTCGAATCGGCCTTCTCGCCGGACGGCGGTGCCGAGGCGCTCGTACTGAAAGCGATCGGCGCGGCGCGCAGCTCGATCCGGGTTGCCGCCTACTCGTTCACGTCGCCGCCCGTCACGCGTGCATTGCTTGCCGCCAAGCGCCGCGGAGTCAATGTCGCGGTGGTCGTCGACGACAAGGGCAACCGCGCGAAGAACAGCAAGCAGGCACTGAACCTGCTCGTCAACGCGGGCATCCCGACGCGCACGATCGACGCCTATGCGATCCATCACGACAAGTACCTCGTGATCGACGCCGAGCACGTCGAAACGGGTTCGTTCAACTACAGCGCGTCGGCAGCCAGCCGCAATTCCGAGAACGTCGTCGTGGTCTGGAACAATCCGCAACTCGCGTCGCGCTACCTCACGCACTGGCAAAGCCGCTTCGACCAGGGCACGCCGTACCGCTCCGGCTACTGACGCGCGACACGCGCTTTCGCCCGACGCCCGATCGCTCGCATGCACGCAACGTGTTGCAGATGATCGGCGAGCGCGGCCCGATGTTCAATTCGGCCGAATGGCCAGCATGCTGCCTTGCGAAGCGCCCGTCGCGCGCAACGCCGCCGCATTCAATGGATGTCAGGCACCCCGCCCGGTCGCGATGCCGACATGCGGGCTCGGCACACAGCGGTTCGCGTGCCCGTCCGCACTGCTTGCCGCATTCGTCGACAGCCCGGGGGCACCCATCGGCAGCGCACTGCGCACGCAATCGGTACTGAATGTCAGCGTGTCGTGCACCAACGGATAAAGGAAATACAGCGCAAACGCGAGATAGCCCGCGTAAAGAATTCGAACCATGGTGCGATGGGAGGCGATGAATGATTGGTCTCGTCCTGTTTACGGCGTGGCGACGCGCACCTTGAGGAATCGGCTGCCCGATTCCGCATCGGGACGAAACACGTGCAGATGACACCGGCTTCTCACCGTATCTTCGCCGGCCCTCACGGAGCCGGTCCCCGCAGCCTCAAGCCGTGCGGCATGGCGATGCATCGAAGAATGCGCGATACTGTTCGAAGTACGACCCATGACGGCTCGACGGCCGGGACAAGAGACAAGGCCTATGCAAATCGCACCGAAACCGGCCGACGAAGCGGCCCGGCTCGATACGCTTCATTCGCTCTCGATCCTCGATACACCGCCCGAAGAGCGCTTCGATCGCCTGACGCGTCTCGCGCGACGATTGTTCGACGTACCGATCGCCCTCGTCAGCCTCGTCGACGAGAACCGCCAGTGGTTCAAGAGTCATGCGGGCCTCGACGCCACGCAGACGCCGCGCGACGTGTCGTTCTGCGCGCACGCACTGCTCTCGGGCGATACGATGGTGATCCAGGATGCACTGAACGACGATCGCTTCCACGACAACCCGCTCGTCACCGGCACGCCCGGCATCCGTTTCTACGCCGGCCGCCCGCTCACCGCACCGAACGGCGCGCCCGTCGGCACGCTGTGCCTGATCGACACACGGCCCCGCTCGCTCGCAGCCGACGAACTCGCACTCCTCGGCGATCTTGCCCACATGACCGAGCGCGAGATCGCCGCGCTGCATTTCGCGACCACCGACGAGCTCACGCAACTGACGAACCGGCGCGGCTTCGAGACTCTCGCCCGCCATGTGCTGAGCCTTTGCGATCGCGTCGGCCGACATGCCATGCTGCTGTTTTTCGACCTGAACGATTTCAAGGCGATCAACGATCGCTTCGGCCACGCCGAAGGCGATCGCGCGCTCAAGGCGTTCGGCGAAACGTTGACGGGTGCGCTGCGCGACGGCGACGTCATCGCACGGCTCGGCGGCGACGAGTTCGTCGTGCTGTTGAGCGCCGCCGATCCGGCCGAGGTCGCCGAGCCCGTCGAACGTGTAACGCAGGCGCTCGCGCAGCGCAACGCCGCCGACGCACGCGGCTATGCGATCCGCTTCAGCGTCGGGCACGTTGCCTATGATCCCGCACGCCATCGCACCGTCGCCGACCTGCTTGCATCGGCCGATCGCCTGATGTACGAACACAAGCAGCGCGGCCGAACGGCCGGGGAATGACCGCAGGGGAGCGAAGCGGGCGCGGCGGAATCAACCGGCCGCGCCGCCGCTCGGCCACGATCGTACAAGGCGTCGTTCAGCTCCCGCAGGGCGGCGCGCTAGCCATTGCGTCCGCGATCTGCCCGGGTGTCAGGTCGCGCTGATGCGTCGCCAGCGACCAGCGATGCCCGAATGGATCCTCGACCTGCCCGTAACGGTCACCCCAGAACATGTCGGCGGCCGGAATCGTCACCGTCGCGCCGGCCGCGACCGCCTTCGCGATCGCCGCGTCGGTGTCCGGCACGTACAGATGCAGGCAGACGGGCGTGCCTTTCAGCGCCTTCGGGCCCAGCGCACCATGCTCGGGCATTTCATCCACCAGCATCAGCGTCGAATCGCCAATCGCAAGGCACGCATGCGCGAGCCGGCCGTCGGGCATCGCGAGGCGAAACTGTTCGGTCGCATTGAATGCGCGCTTGTAGAAATCGATGGCCGCGGTCGCACCCGCACAGATCAGATGTGGGGTCAGCGTGCGCATCCCTTCCGGGATCGGCTTCACGGACGTGGGCATGGTGTCGCTCCTTCAGTCGGTTGTCGTATCGAAAATCGGGACGGACGCGCGATGCGCACGCCTCCGATGCTACGACGGACGACT
The DNA here is from genome assembly GCF_902832985.1 of Burkholderia sp. BCC0097. Lineage (NCBI taxonomy): Bacteria > Pseudomonadati > Pseudomonadota > Betaproteobacteria > Burkholderiales > Burkholderiaceae > Burkholderia > Burkholderia sp. BCC0097. The sequence continues at coordinate 138,460 of NZ_CADFDM010000011.1, read as the reverse complement.
CCCGCGGAAATCGACACGGCACACGGGATTTTTTTGTTGGATCGAGCGACGGGGTGCGCAGTGCCTCCCATCGGGCCTCGTCAGCTCGGCCGGTCGGCTAATCCGGCAGGCCGAACTGCCGCCGGCAGGCCTCCAGCAACGCGGCCACCGCGTCGAGCGGAAGATCGGCAAACCGGGCGATCGGCAGCATCACCCCGCCCGGCACCTTCATGCGCGACGAATGGGCGGAGAACTGATAGCCGATGTAACGATTTCCGGCAACGCTGACGATCCGGAATTCAGTGACGTCGCGCCACGGCGTGACGGGTTTTTCGCGGGCGGAACCGATCAGCCGGAAACCCGTCTCGTCGACCTGCAGCGCCAGCTTGCGCCGCGACGAGACGAACAACGCGGCACTGGCCAGCCCCAGCAATACGGCCAGCGCCGCCACCGGCCAGAGCGTCGGAGCGGCCGCATAACCGCACAGGCTCGCCGCGGCCAGCCCAGCACACACGGCCGCCCTGCTTTTCAGGCTTCGGCTGTCGACCGCCAGCGTCACCGGCAACGCGCCGATAACCGTTCCCGCGACGGGATCGACGTGCCAGCCGGAATCCGTCGTTTCGCGTTCGTCGTTCATTGCCCGCTGGCTCGTGTCGACGGCCGCCGGCCCATCGGCGCGGGCGGCACGCCGGGATTCCGATCCCGTTTGCGCGAATCACGCGCCATTGCGCCGATGTCGGTCAATTGCACACCTTGACGGTACCGTTGGTCGTGCATTGACCGATCGCCCAGTGGCTCTGCCCTGCCAGATGAGGCGCGGCGCCCATGCCGCGAATCGGCGCGGCCGGCGGCGACGAGGCGGGAACGGTCGCCGACGCGGTCTCGGGCGACGGTTGCACGGGCGCAGGCGCGGACGCGGTCTGGCAGGCGCCAAGCGCCAGACAGAGCGCAAATGCCAGCGCGGCGATGGCGAATCTGGAGAGAGTCATGGGTACGCTCGCGCGATCGTTTTGAGTAACGGCCCGCAGTCAGATCTGCGGCAGATCGCGCAGCGTGCGCGACTCGCTCGTTGCATCGATGTCGAGCTCGATGCCTTCGGACGCATCGCGATACAGCACGCGTTTCAGCCTGGGGCCGATTGCGGTGGTGTCCGATGCCGAGAAGATCGCGCGGACATCGTTACCGGACGCGAGCGCGCGCGCCACGTCCGCCACCGGGGCCTCGCGGGGCGTCGCCGCCCACGAGCGATCGGCCGGGTTCACGGCCGCCCAGCGCACGTGCGTCACGCGCGCGCTGAGCGGATCGATTCGGACACCATTCACCGCAAACATCGACATCGGCATCTCCCTTGAATTTTTGCGGCCGGCCGCATGCATGCGGCGCGCTGCGAACCACCCGGCTCTAGCTCGCGCGGCGCGCACGGCCTGCGATCGCGTGCGCTGCTTCGGCCAACGCGATTTTCGATGATACATTGGGACGCTTTGCAACCGTCAACAGACAATCGTGTACGGGAGAAATACATGAGCGACGCCTGGGGAACCTTCCCTGCCAGAATGGGCGACCATCAGGCTTTCATCAGCTTCAACCACGGCTTCGCGGAAATCGCCGAAGGCGATCCGCGCACGTCGTTGCTCAGCGTGCGTGTCCCCTTTGCCCATCCGTCGCCTGAAGGGCTGCCGACCGGCGACGAATTCGCCGGTCTCGCGAAGATCGAGGATCTGCTCGACGCCGCGATCATCGCGAAAGGCGGCGTGCAGGTCGGCCGCATCACCGTCGACGGCAACCGGGATTTTCTTTTCTACGTGCCGTTCGACGAAGAGGCAGCCGCGGAAATCGTCGACTCGCTGGCAGACCAGACGACCTATGCGCTGCAGTATGCCCACCAGGACGATCCGGACAAGACGACATACTGGCAGACGCTCTATCCGACCGACGACGACTGGCAGATCATGCGCGACATGCGCACGCTGGAGGCGCTGCGGCAGCAAGGCGACGCACCGGACGTGAGCCGGCGCGTGATGCACTGGGCATACTTCCCCGACCCGAGCGACGCGCACCAGTTCGCGGACTGGGCCGAAGCGAAAGGCTATCCGGTCGAATCGGTCGCGCCGACCGAAGACGGCAAGTCGGCGGTGCGGTTTTCGCACGAAGGCACGCTGGCGCTCGCCGACATCACGCGCCATACGGTCGCGCTCAGCCGCGAGGTACGCGCGCTCGGCGGAAACTACGACGGATGGGAAACCAGCGTCGAACAGGCAGGTTGAGCGGAGTGCGATGCCCGTTGCGCGCGATGTGACGTCACGCATGCGTGCAAAAAACATCCCGGCAGCGTTGTTGCGCGCCGCCGGGATCAAGGCATCGCCGTCAACAACCGGCGATGGGCCTGAGGGTTCGCTCAGGCACGAGGAAAGCGATTCGTACGGATCGGGCGAACGGATGTCCGGGTGCGAACGAGTGCCGTTGCGCAGCCCGCCGAACGCCTGTCCGGTTCCGCCGACGCAAGCTTCCGGCGTCGAGGGGCAAAAAGCCCCCGCTCCTGCGCGAGCGAGCGGGGAAATGGTTGACCGGGCCGGGGAAGAACGGTCAACCGGTCAAATTGTGATCGCGGGTCGCGCGACGGTCTGTGCGGCAACTCACCCTTTAGTGACAACGTGACGGCAACCGGCATGCTCGCGTCCCGGCGCATATCGTCATGATTCCAGCCCGACGCGCGGCCTGCCGGTCTCGTTGACGAGGAACCGGCCGAGAGCTTCTTCGTATCCGCCGTCTTCGGACCGCATCGCAGTACAACCTGTCAGGCCGGCGGCAGTCGTCATTGCGACGGCCATCGACAGCGTTCTTTTTTCATTTCTGGCGTTTTATTTTGTATTAATGCAAGTGGAATTTTCAGGCCCGGACGCAGTTTCCGGTAAGTCGCGAGTATTGTCAAAGCAGGATTATTCTATTTTTTCACACGAGGCGATTTCCACTTCGTTTTTCACACAGAATTTCGCGCGCACAATGATCTGCGTCATGAAAACACGAGCTCGTCGCTATAACGAGCCACTGGAAAACCAATCGGCAACCATATCGATCCAGTCGAGATTGCTGACGATTTCAATAGCGGCGTCGCCGACGATTTCGGCTGTCGACGAATCCGCCGCCACCGTGCCGGCTGCCACCGCGCTCGCCTTCGCAATCTCGGCCGATGCGACAGTCCTCGGTTCGGCAAGCCGCTCCAGCCACGTGACGATGTTGGCGCGTGCGTCTTCTTCATCGGCGAAATCATTGCGCGCCAGAAACCGATCGAACACGATCCAGGCGAGCGTCTTGCTTCGCGTCTCAGATTCGAGCTGCCTGTCGACAACGACGGTACGACCGGACTCCGTGATTTCGAGCATCCCGGTGAAACGGTAATCGAGATATTCGATCTTGAGATTCGACGGCATGGCTTCTCCGTTCAATGTATCCGCTCGATTTTCGAGATGCGTGGCGCCTGACCTGCTGCGCGACACTGTGTGAAGCTTGCGTGAATATCGCGCAGGGCTTCATTCTCGCCGGCAGTATCGCGATATTCTCGCAGCCTGTCGATATGGACCGTCAGCGTATGACCGCCTTCGTTCTTTTCGCCGGTTGAGCCGTCAGCCGCTCCGTTTTCCTGTTTCCTGTATCGACCTGCTCCGCAGCCGTCATCACGCTGCTAAACTCGAATCACAAAGACCGCTTGCGCCACCAGAGGAAATCATGACGCTCGCTCACGCACGACAAAGCGGCGTAGATGTCTGGATCGTCCAGCTTCCCGGGCACGCGCCCTATGCCTACACGCACCTCAAGCGGGTATTCGCGTCCGACGACTCTCGACATCGGGTCGTGACGATCGACCTGAAGAAACTGCTCGCCTGCGCCGACCGCGACACCACCGATTATGTGCTGCCGTCGGTTCAGTACTGGGCGCCGGGAAAGGCCGCGGGCATTCGCGAATTCCTCGATCCGAACCGGGAGCGAATTCCGGACATGCCGTTCATCACGTTTCGCGAGACGAGAACGCGAACGTTGCTCGGCATTCCCGGCCTGTCGAAAATCGGCGTTGCATCGTTCCGTAACGGCCAGCATCGCGCGCGCTATCTCGCGCATGCCGGTGCGACGATCTTGCCCGTCGAAATCCACGAGACCGAGGCCGATTTGCTTGTGCGGTATTGCGGCGAGTGACGGCAAAGTCCGGAGGGCTTTCACCTGATGCTTCCATCGCGGCCAGGCGCAGCCGAACTCGCTTGCCGCCGCTCGCGTCGATACCGGCGAGCGTTCAAGCCTGGATCGCGTAAATCCGGTCGGTGACTTCCGTCCGGCCGATGCGGCTGGTTTCGACACCGGCCAATTGCCAGCCGTTGTGTTCGTAGAACCCGATCGCACGCACGTTGCCCTCCAGCACCTGCAGATGGACCTTGTCCACGCCGATCGACCGGGCCCACGCGCGAACGGCTTCGATCATGCGCTTGCCCGTGCCGCCGCCGTGATGCGACGGATGGACGTGCAGGCAGTCGAGCAACACACCAAGCGCCGGATCGACGGGGCGCTCGGCGCTGACGAAGCCGACCGGCTCGCCATTCGACTCGGCAATCAGCACGAGGCCCCACTCGTTCGCGTTTCTATCGAAGTATTTGCGCCACCGGACCGCGTGTTCCGTCGGCACCTCGTCGGACAGATAGCTGGCCGGAAGGATGTGGCTATAGGCGGTTTGCCAGCTCAGCGTGTGCAGACGAGCGATGTGGTTCGCGTCGTGCGGCGTGGCCGGGCGCAGTGTGGTCCGGGTGTCCGGCATCGGTTGCAACTCCTTCCTCGGGTTCTCTTGATCGACGTGTGTCATCGCAAAATATACCGTGCTTCGCGAGATGCATTTCGCAGGGGCTCGTTGCCGGGAGGTCGGTCCGCGGGCAAAAAAAATCCCGACACCTTCTCCGGTCTTCGGGATCGAACGGCCCTGCAAAGCATGAGGGCACGAGGAAGGTTACACATTACACGCATGTAAGACTGTTGCGCTTTGTCGGTTTGCGCCAAACGCCTGTTCGATTCCGCCAATCAGTCGATTATGAACGGGCGTAAACGAAAAAAGCCTGCCCGCGTTTTGCGCGAGCAGGCAAAGACAACGGATCAGCATTCGAGGCACGAGGGCTGTCCAGGAAAGATAACGGCACGGCGCGGGGGAACCTTAGGCGGGAAAGGGAGCTTCGCAGGCAAACGGGTACGAACGTTGTCGGCGCAACGACAGGGAAACGCGATGCGAAGCAAGTCGGGCCTGCTCGGCGTCTGCATCATCAACATTCGCACATCGCTATGGCATTCGATTCTGGTGTGCATATAGCGCTTCCACATTCGGCTGATATTGCTGCCGAGCAGTGCTACGCAATCGTTCTTTTGAAACGCGGTACCGCAATGGCATCGCGGTTGATTCGTTGAATACAGGGATATCACTTCATCAAAGACGCCGTGACCAAAACACACCGTGGTTGTGTCCGAACGCCAGAAAGCAAAAAGCCCGGTTCATTGAACCGGGCTTTTTGCTTGAATTTGTTGGGGTGGCTGATGGGACTCGAACCCACGACGACAGGAATCACAATCTTAGTGGTCAAGCCTTATCCGACAAGGGTTTGAGCCGATCCAGTGGAATTCTTGGGTCAAATCGACCGTTGATTCGTCTTCGTTTTTCCGGGCTCGTTCCACAAAATTTCCGCCCCTTCCGTCCTTCGTGCTGACATGCACGGCCCGCCGGCCAGCGTGCGCACAGCGTACCGCCATTCGGTGATGGCCGCAATTCGAGGCATGCGCGTAGGTCATGGCTAACGGGTCCGAAACTGTCGCGATTCTCGCCTTGACTTTAGCACCATCGGTGCTAATATTCGTCTCAGAGGTAGCGCACCGCGCCGCCCGACATCCCGAAAGGACGACGGAAATGGAAAAAACCTTGGATACGCTCAAGACTGAAGCCGAGATCGGCAAGCTGATGGCTGAGACCATGAAGCTGAACGCCGAAGCGGCGAAGATGATCCGCGAAACGCGCTGGTACCCGGTGATCTGGGCGACGGCGTTCGCAGGTGCCGTCATCGGCCTCGCGAAGTTCCTCCACTAAATCCAAGGGCCGCCGAAAGGCGGCTTTGTTATGCACCATGGAATACACCCCTCCCAAGGCAACGGACCTTCAGCGCCTGAAGGACGAGCTCGGCCGAACCGGTGAGCAGATGGCCGAGCTGTTCGGCGTGGCCGGCGGCCAACAATGGCGGAAGTACACGGGCGGCGGCGCGCCGCGCGAGCTGAGCCCGCACATCCTGTTCTTCGGCGCGGCGCGGCTCGTACTGCCCGACGACCAACTCGCGCTGGTACTGAATAAGATGCGTGAGATCGGCGCGAAGATCGATATAAAGCCGTTGGAAGAGCCTCGAGGCGCTGAGATTCAGCAGGTCAACTGGGTTCCGGTCACCGATGCTCTGCCGACCCTGGAAGACGACGACCCGAACGGGGTGCCGGTCTGGGTACTACGCCGCAACGGCGGCGAGACGGCTGCGTACTTCGTGCCCACCGTCAACCGCCCCGAGTTTCCCGGTCCTCGGTTCGTCAGGCACTTCGATGCCTTCGGTATCTCGGAAGTGCTCGACGTGACCCATTGGAGTCCGCGAGACGAGTGACATGAAAAAAGCCCGGTCCTCCGGGCTTTTTTGCAATCGCGCCTCACAAAAGCTAGTCCGCCGTCGGTTTCGGTGCGACGGCCTCGGCGACCATCTCGTCGGCCGGATAGAGCTGCAGCATCGCGCGCGCGGCCTCGACGTTCGACGTCGTCAGCCACTCCTCCCAGTCGTCCGGCCGCAGGATCACGACTGACCGCTTCTCTTCCCCCGGCTTGTGCATGCGCGACATCAGCGGGTGGCCGTCGGCGTTGACGGTGATCATCGACATCACATGGTGCTCGGCGCCGTCCTGGTTCGTCAGCGTGCGCCAGATGCCGGCGACGCACATCGTCGGCCGGTCCACCACACCGATCCGCTGCCACACGCACGGCCCTAGCAGCCAGTCGCCGTTCGCTTCCTGGCGCGCATACGGATACGATGGCTCGACCACGGATCGCGCCGGGATCAGGCAACGCCGGCCGCCGCGCCAGGTTGGTCCGTACAGCGGCGACTTTCCGAGGTTGTCATCGCGCACATTCATCGTGGCGCGCATGTGCGGAGGCTTGCGCCCCGCCGCCTCCGCCTTCTCGGCATTGGCCTTCTGCAGTGCGCGCGGCCAGAAGCCGAAGCCAGCGATCATCGGCTTGAACTGGCCGTCAACGTAGCCGACGATCGGCGCATCGTAGTCGGGGTAGATCTCGGGCTTCCACGGCGTCCAGCGGTATAGATCGCGGAAGTTGTCGATTTTGAGCTCGCTCAGGCCCGGGTCCTCGCCCGGCGCGACGTAGTTCGTGCACATCGCCGTCCCCAATTTTCGATCTTGACGGCCCTATCTTACCTCGGGATACACTGTGTTTTTATACAGTATTTCTGCCGTGATCAAACCACAGTGGGCCTACATCTGGGAGTACGGATTCCAGGGCGAGACGACGCGCCTGAGGACCCCGATCGAGCTCACGAAACGTGAATTTGAGTTCTGGATCGACAAGGACCCGCGGTCGGTGTTCCTCGGTACATCCGCACCGATCGAGGCGACCAGGATCGATCGCAACCGCGTCCCGCTGACGGATCCGCGGTTCAAGCTGCGGCCTGCGGTGCCCGAATTCGATGCCCCGAGCGACGCCGAGCTGCGCGCCCTGTGGCGCGAGTACACCGACCTCCAGGTGCGGTGGTTGATCCTCGAAATCCGTGCGCTGAGGAAGTCGCTCGAGCGCATCGAGGATTGGTACCTCTACACCGACAAGAACGTCGCGAACAAAGGCGACCTTGCCGGCGCGCAGGGCCAGTTGCATCGGCTGATGCATCTGCTGCGCGCGGAGATGCGGCGGGCCGGGATGCGGTAGTGCGGGGCTTTACGGGGCTCGTACGATCGCGCGATAGCGACGCACATGTGGCATTCTGAACGTTCGTCGCACTGGAGGCCGACATGCGCACAATTGCGGAAGAATTCAGCGATTCCGATGATGACTGGTTCGGCTTCGCCTCGGCGCAAGACCGGAAGGACGGCCACTCGCTGCGAGCGTACCTGCTGCGTTACGCGGACCGCATCCCGGAACACCATGTCGTCGTGAACGTCGAGCTCGTACTACGCTCGGAGTATCCGCCTCGCGGCATTCGTCCGCCGTACCTCAGCGTCGTCCACTTCGATCCGGGGCACTCGACCGACTTGCCGGCCACGTGGAAGCGCAAGATCGAGGATCAAGACTTCGATTCCAAGATCACGTACGTCGAATGCGGATACGACATTTTCGACTCGTTCAGCGACGTCACGATGGATCTGACGGCGCGCGGGTTCTACATCGAACCGATCAACCAGATCTTACGCGGGCATGATTCATAAATTAATTCACCGAGGAGTCCGAAAATGTCGATTTTTATTCGAAGAATAATACTCTCTATTTTCATGTTAGGCTTTACCTTATCCTCCGGAGCCCAAACATTCAGCCCACGCCCAGGACCAGTGAACAGCGGCGCAAACCGATATAATTATGCGCCGGCTATCATTTACGACTCCTCCGATTCAAAATGGAAGGCGTGGTGGTGTGGATTGAATATTTCCACCGGAGCCGGCGATGGTATCTGGTATGCGGAAAGTTGGGATTCGATTAACTGGTATGCTGACTTATCCAATCTTTCCGCCGGAACTTCAACCATGGTATTTGCCGGATCAGGGGGATCGAATTGGGATTCGAGCCACACCTGCGACCCACACGTCCTACGTAATGTTTCAGTCGCAGGCGCTGTCAGGAACTACGTACTGTTCTATACCGGAGCAAACAACCTCGGCGACAATGGCGGTCAAATCGGGGTGGCTTTTTCATCTGATGGACGGAACTGGACGCGTTACGGGCCGCTCACTTTGGGATGCGAGACAGCGAGCGAACTTGGATGCCAGCATTTCAGCGTCGTTCATACTCTTCCGAACAACCCAGACCCTGCTGGCGGGAGGTTCGTAGCAGTCTTTACTCAGATAAAGTCCCCGGATACTGGTGTATATCGTGTCGAATCATGGGACGGGATAAATTGGACGGCGAAGACCAAGCTCTGTTTTGACGCCTCTTTCGGAGGCTGCAATGCCGCCCCGGGCGTTGACATTGCATATGACCGCACAAATAATCGATACATTTTCGCATTTGATGCGTCGGTTAACGGACCAGAGACTGAATATCTGTATTCCGCTCCCGCCACATGGTATGGAACAATCGGGGGGGACCCGCAGACCGCGATTGCATCATTTGTTTACACTGGTCTGAGCCCGAATGGGTCTGGCTTTGGCCCTCCCGGGATATTTAAAACAGATTATGGTTACTTGACACAGGTATTCGATCACATCTATACAATGTTTAGCGACCGAGACCCCCACCAAGGGTGGACACAACTTGTTCAGGTGCAATGGCAGCCATAAATTAGGCCGAAGCACGGCGCGATACGGCACGGACTCCTTGCGATGCATGGCATGCTTACATCTAAAAGTCCGCTGAGGGTCAGTAGGGACAATGTCAGAGCCATGGTTCGCGCCCCATCGTCATTTAGGCTGGGCCCCGTCGTCCCAACACAGGGCCATGGCCAATTCGCCGGCTAGACAGTAGAAAGGCGGCCGAGAGGCGTGTTGCTGCACCCTCCTCGGTCGCCCTGTTTATTTCGAAACCGCTCGACCTCGATTGCCGCGTCAGTGCGGCAAAATGGTTTGCGCGTCGCCGCTCAATGCGTCGTAGTCGCGCTCGCACTGCTGGCCGGCGATGCGGGCACGATCAGCGTACTCTGCCAGCTCGCCCGCTCGCTGGTCAGCCCGGCCGAGCACGTCGGCAAGCAGATCGAGGGCGTCGCCGGTTGCCGGGCTTCCGGAGGTAGCGGCGGGATGCCGGGCGGCGGCGATGAGCTGGTCGACACGCTGCTGCAGGCTGCCAGCGGCAGCACGAGCAGCAAAAGCATCCGCGAGCGCGGCAGTTCGTTGTTGGTTCGCATCTTTCGCAATCTCCGATTGGGCCGCGGTGCGGCGTTGTTCCTCGGCGCGCGCGGCATCCACCGCCTTTGCTTGAGCCATCGCGGCGTCAGCCTTCATGCCCGCAATCTCGCGCGCACTGATCAGGTGCTCACCGTAGACGCCGGCTGCGAAGCCGAGCAGCACGGCGAGCACATACGGCCAAACCAGCCTCAGAAGTGTCATTTCCGTTCCTTCGCATGCAGCTGCTTCAGCTCATCCGGCGAGTAGACGAAGCCCGGCAGCAGGAACGCCTGCACGCTCCAGACCGGGTCGCTTTCCTCATGCCGGCCGTGGTCCTTGCCCCGGTGATGAAGCGCACACAGCAGCAGTTGGTTGTACGTCGAGTCGACGAATGCCTCCGGCCGGGCCGGGTCGAACGCCTCCCAGTCGAAGCCCTGCGTCAGGCGGATCACGTCCCAGACCGGGTGCTGGAGCGGGATCGGCACGATGCGCCGCAGCTTGTGGCTAAACATCGTGTCGCACTTGTTGATCGCGACCTCGCGGATCCACTTCCAGTCGATCGCATGCGAGAACGCCCACTCGAAGAATCGGTGATGCGACTCGACGGCCTGGTCGTCGCCGCACACCGCGCAGACGTAGCCGCCGGCTGCCTTCATCTCGCGCTTGCTCGCGCGGAACGTCGGCGACTCGGTACGCGGCTCGTGATCGGGATAGAAAACGTCCTCGGCGAGCGTGCGCCGCGTTTCGTGGGTTTTGGTGGTCGTCATAGGCCGCGCTCGCAGATGGCACGCTCTTCCGCGCGACGTTTCACCAGACCGGGCAGCACGCGGCCGCCGGCCGTCACCCACTGCGGCCGGCCGTTGTCCGCCTCGTTTAGCGCGCGGCAAGCGCCCTTCCATTCGCCGGCGTTGAACCGCTTCGCCGTCGTGCTGCCGCAGTACGCGCCCGCGCCGACGTTGTAGGCAAAGCTCACCGCGGCCGCGAGCTGGTACGTGTGCCCCTTCAGGACCGGCGTGCACTTCAGCACCGGCTCGGCATGCTCGATCAGCCGTTGCTCGAGGCGCGCGCGGCACTCGTCGGGCGTGAAGCGCTGGCCGGCGCGCACGTCCTTCGTGTCACCGTTGCAGGCCGTGATGATCCCGATGGGGTCGGGCCGCGCGACGAGCTCGAGCCCCTCGAACTTCGGGACCATGGAAAAAAGAAGGGCTGCCGCAGCAGCCCCCACAACACCCGCGAGTGTCTTCTTCGGTACGTTAGCCATCGAGCAATGCCCTCTTCCCTTTGTTCTTGACCAGGTAGTACGCCTGCAGCCCGATGTACGCGATCGTCGCGACGGCTACCCACCAGTTGATGTCGTGGCCGGTCAGCCACAGCCAGAAATTGCTTCCGACAGCCGGCGCCACCTTGACGGCGCTCGTCGCGAGATCACTCTTCATCGGTTCCCCGAAAACGAAAAAGCCGCTTGGTGCGGCGATGAATAATTCTTGACGAATAGACCCATTGGGTTTAAACAAGTCAACATAGGTAGCGCATACAGTGCCGCCCGAGATCCGAGTGGAAACAGCCTGATGACGAGCCTCAGCAACCGAGTCGCTTTCATGTCTCGTGTCCGAGGCACATAATGCTAGAGACGTGCAAGCCTAGTTTCAGAAACCGTAAATTTAACCGCAACTCATACCAACAACTGAGAGTCAAATAATGGCAATTCCTCCTCTAAAAAAAATGATTGATGACCTCGGCACAGTTACCCTTGTTCGGCACGCAAATGACATATATGAAGCTAAATGCGGCGGAAAGACAGAGCTAGGCGGAAATCCGGAAGGGGCTCTTTTCCATCTATGGGATAGGAATCGTCAAAAGGTCGACAAACCATTGACCTCAGATGTACTGACCGACACCGATATTCACAATGACCAGTACATCGAACCGGTACCAGTACGGGGACCGATTTACCTGGCCGGCGCGGGAGTAGAGGTCGGGGAGATTCCTGACGCCGGGCAGTCTTGATACATCCGGATTTCTCGCGAATCAACTGATGCTCTTATGGGCGCGCCCAAAGAGCATCGTTACCCTCTGCAGAAAAACTACTTTTTAGCAATGAATTTCTTGCCATCAAATAGCCAACCAACCATTGGACTCGGGTCGATATCCGTGATATCGACACATGCCGACAGATACTCAGGAGAATATTGCATCTCCAACGGGATCTCCTCGTTTTGATCGTCCACCATGGGTTGGAAAATTTCCCACACGACGCCTTCATAGATATATGCGTACATTTTCATTATGCATACTCCATCACAATAACAATTCCCGGCGCCCCGTTCCCACCTGCAACTGCTGATGCGCTCGGAATCGATGCTCCACCCGCCCCGCCAGCACCGTAACCAGTACCGGGATTACCAGCGCTATTTGCGCTATTAGGGCCTCCGGCGCCCATGGCGCCCGCTGCACCCTGCCCCGAAATCGCAACCGAGCCAAGAATTAGAGCAATGACACCGGGCTGCCCTTGCGTGCCCAATAAAATGCCGCTCCCACTGGGTGCGGCTCCAGGCGAGCCCTGGCCGGGGACGTTCAGGGTTGTTGAACTGGTCGATTGCTGTTGAATTTGGCCGCCACCACCGCCCGGGCACGTCAACAGCGAACCAAAGCTGGTCGTTCCACCGGGGTTACCAGCGCCAGCGCTTACCCCGGTTCCCCCGGCCCCGATCGTTACAGCTACGCCCGAAAATCCAGAGGTATAGCGCGCCTCAGCATAACTACCGGAGGCTCCGCCTGATCCGGCTGAAATCTGCGATGAACTGTTTGCCGCTGCGCCACCACCGGCGCCCCCACCGCCGATCGCCCGCACCACTACCGAATTCGTGCCGGCCGTTGGCGTATAGGTCCCAGATGCCGTGATAACCCGAATATTGAGAAGGCGCCCCACCGCCTGCCCCAACTGCATCGCATGTTGGCTCTGCGTAGCAGGAGCGACAACAAGGGGGTTGAACTGGATAGCGGCGGTACCACCGATCGCAATCCATTGACCTGGCCCATTGGTGGTCGCTATCAGAAGCGAATCTCCGGGATTCAGAACTACGTTCGTGCTTCCACCGGTATTGAGAATGGTGTCGGTGCCGGCGCGAGACACCGTTACCGCCGCCGACCCGCTATTGATGAAATAGAGCATGCCGCTAGTCGGCATTGCGGTAGCGGCAGGAAGCGTGAACGTCGCCGCGGACGAACCCCAGAAATCGATAAGTGAACCAGCTTGCGCCGCAATGAGCGTCTGCGAATTCTGGTACGCATAGAAGTTCTGGAAGTTACCGAGCGCGCGCTGCACGAACGCCGTCGTCGCGAGCTTTGTGCCGTTATCGAACTGCGGCGCCGTTGTACCAGAGATTTTCGAACTGAAGATGATCGCCTCGTTGGACACGATCCACGAGCCGCCCGTCACATCCCATTCGTTTCCGCCCCGATTCGTGAGCTCTACCGTGTCGTTAATACCGAGCGTGAGCGTCGTATTTGACGAGCCCATCCCCGCGCCCGGAGCGTAGATGAAGCCACCGCCTGTGGTTACGATGTTGTAGACAGAGCCAGCTGCACCCTGGGCGTAGAACCGAATCGTTCCCCCGGGATTTACGCCGGATCCAGAAGGAAGCGTTATCGTGCTCGACGGCCCGCTAATTTGAATCGCTGTACCGAACGAAGACGAATTCAGCGTTACGGCTCCCCCTTGAACAAGCGTCACATTCGAAAAACTGCCGAGTGCACGCTGAACGAAAGCAGTCGTCGCAAGTTTCAGGCTGTTGTCGAACTGCGGGGCCGTAATCCCTGCTGCGTTGATCGCGGTCTGCAGATTCGCCAGAAGCGTCCCGATCGTGCCGTCGTCGACCGCGTTCTGACCGGAAAAGTTCGCAGTGAACTGCGCGAGCACTGCGGCCATGATCGAGCTCTGACGCCACACCTTGTTGAGCTGCGCCGACAGCGCGGTGCCGGACTGAAATCCCGACAGACGGGCCGCGAGCGCCGCGTACGTCGCCTGGTCGATAACGTTCGGGGAGCTGCCTCCGCCGAACACGAGAAAATCGTTCGTTGCCATCAATGCTCCGAGCATAAAAAAAGCCACCCGAAGGTGGCTTGAAGACAATCCGATTGGCGGTTAGACGGGCCTGCTCCAGGCTCCGACGTCGAACCCGGCCACGAGCTGATTGCTCATGTCGAATCCAAACAGGGGCGACCCATCGACGGTCGTGACGATCGTGTAGTTAACCCGAACACCCTCGGGTTTCAGGGGGATGTATCCGCCGGAAAGCAGTGCGAGGAACGTCGCCGGCGGCACCGTTCCGGCTATGCCGATCGTCATCGACATGTCTTGGTGGTCCTCGATGAACACGTGCGTGTCCGCATCAAAGATGCTGTTGAGGATCGCAGCGCTCTGCTCGAGCGTCCCGTCCCAGTGGTTCGCGCCGATCTTCGCGCGGATGACCAGTCGGTATGTGTCGTCGTCGAGCACCGTGAGACCCGTATCTGGGTCGAACGGCCCCTTCCAAGTGCCTTGGTCGAAGCCAAGGCCCGCGATATCGAACGAGAAATAGACGCCCGTCAGTGGCGTACGAATCTTCCGCGACACACCGACCCACAAACCGACCGTATCGAGCTGGTCACCAACGGCGACGTCCAGATCGAACTTGCCGGGCATGCTCTCGATCAGGTTCATCTGGTCGACGAGAGGCTGCACAAGCGCGCTGACCGTCGCCATGAACCGCGGCTTGTCGCGGTGCTCCGACGTGATCAGCCCGGTGTATTCGGTAAGGTCAGCCATCAGGTCACCACCAGCGTCACGTTCGCAGGCGCGCACGACGCCGCCTCGTTGAACAGCAGCGCGACATCCGGCGTGCCGGCGCCACGCGGCCCAGTGAGCGTCAGCCCAGACAGCTTGAACGTCACCCCACCGCCGACGCTGTTCGCCGCGGTCAGGGCGTCACCCCATTCGACGCTGCCGGACAGGCCGCCGCCGATCTGCACGCCGTTGATGTAGTCCGACACGGCCTGCTGAATCTGCTGGCCCGTCTGGCTGGTGTAGCCGGTGAGCGCTTTGATCGTTACGGTGGCCGCAGTCGGAGCGGACGCCGGCCGGAAGAAATTGATCGTGATCGGCCGGCCGTAGATGTCCGCGACGACGATCGACGTCGTGCCGAACGTGCCAGCGCCCGGCGTCTTCTTCGCCGCGATGGCGTTCGCGATCGCTGTCGCGTCCCCACCCTCGACGACGAGCGAAATCGAGTGCGACGGAATACCGTTGGCGTCGGTCGCGCTCGTGTCGTTTTCGTAGGCGACATACCGGGTGACGCCCGGAACGTTCGCGACAGCGCCGATGATGCCGTCGAGTACCGTGAGCGATGGCAGTGCAGTCGATACCGTCTGCCGTTGACGCAGCACTGCGTCGGATTCGACTGGCGCACCCTCGGCCGCATCGGCCGGGTTCGTCACCGACTGCCAGCCAAGCGCCGGCGTCGCGATCTGGTTGATCGTGCCTGCGCGCGCTGAGATGTCGCCGATCGTCGCGCATGTGGCCGTGACCGTGACCGAGCCGCTCGGCGGAATCGTCACCGTTGCCGGCAGCATCCACTGCACGCCGTTGGCGTCCTTCGCCGCGCCATTCGTGATCGTCTTGCCGGCCTGGCCGATCAGCACCAGGTCGGCGCTCGAATACGACGCGACCTTCCGCGCAATGCCGTTGATCTTGACGTTGCTCGACAGCGCGTCGCCCTGTGCCGTGGCGGGGCTGAACGACCTGTAGATTGCGATAGCAACCGAGTTGACGTCGCTGATCGCCCTCGCGAACACGCCAAGCAATTGGCCGTCCTGGCTGTCCGGCTCCAGGTATGTGTCGGCGCCGTAGATCGAGCGGTACTGATCCTGCAGGAACGCCAGCACGTCAGCGTACGTCGGCGCGCTGATGCCGTTCGCGTCGATAGTGGGTGCAAGGGTCGTGATAGTCACAGTGTCGCCTGTACCGTGGTGGTGCCGTAGATGGTGTTGATCGTCGCGGTGACGGTCAGCACGCGCGTCTCAGGATCGGCCGTGCTCGAGTAGCTCGTCAGCTCGGTCACGCCCTGCGTGCCGAGAATGCATGTGCGGATTGCCGCGTCGTACTTTCCGTTCGTGTACTTGCCGAGCACGTCGGTCGCCCACGGCATGCCGGCCGTCTTGTCGAGGAACCATTCGCCGCGCAACAAGCGCAGGCGCGTCAGCACGGCCTGAGCGACCGTCTCGGGCGTGTTGACGAGGAAGTCGGCCGCGCCGCCGCCGAAGACGTAGTCGCCGTCAGCGTCGAGTTTTCGGTATCGCATGAGAATCTCAGTTGACCGGGCCGGTGTTGCCGCCCTGCGGGTCGGAGTGCGTGTGCGTGTCGTCGACGCGCTTGCCGTTCGCGAAGACCTGCCCGATGTACTGAATCACGCCGTTGAACACGGCCGCAGCACCGCTTGCTGCGCTGCCGACCATGCCGCCGACGAACGTCAGCATCCCTGTGATGGTCACGGCCGCCGAGAACGTCGATAGCGGCGCGACGACATCGAAGCCGCCCGGAGCCACGATCTTCACCTTCTGCAGCGTCGGGTTCAGGTCGATGTACGTCGCGCCGTCGTCGCTGCGCAGCTGCGTCGAGGTGCCGCTGACGCCGACGAGCGCGCGCGGACGCGATCGAAAGCCGAGCAGCACGAACCCGTCCGACAGATCGTGCATGCGCAGCTCGGCCTGTTCCTGCACGCCACCCGACTGCCACCAGGCGTCGATGCAGCGCGAGGCGAACACGACAAGGCACTCATCGCCCGGCGCCACGGGGAACGTCAACGTACAATTTCCGCCAGCAGGGAACTGGACCGGGCAGTCGACCAGCAGCGGCAGCGCGACGCTCTGGACCGTGCCATCGATGCCGCGCACCTGCGCCTTGATCGCCGGCTGCACGCTGCACGTCGGCGGCCGGTCGGCGGCGCTTTCGAACGACTGGATGATGCCGGGCAATGCTGTCCAGATGCCCGCGCGCACGCCGTCGAACGCTTCACGCAGGGCGACCTCCGGGTCGCCTACCCTTTCACGTCGATCCATGGAATGAAGATGAAAAAACTGCTGTTGACAGCCGCGCTGCTCGCGCCGCTCGCCGCCGTCGCCGATGACGCCTACGTCTACCCGTTCGCCGGCATGAAAGTCGGCGCGACCGTCGAGAACGAATTCCCGACGATCCTGTACACGACGAAGAAGTGCGAACTGCCGCTCGCGAACGCGAAGAACATGCGGCGCTACGAGTCCTACCGCGGTGTGTGGGACATCGGTTGCTGGGGCGCGTCGATCGACGGCGACGCCGTGATCGTCGTGCCGCAGATGCCCACAAAGTCGATGCCGCTCAATGTGCTCGCGCGCGCCGACGTGAAGCGCAACGGCGAAAGCACGACGATGACCATCAGGGCCCTGCCAACCTACGGCCGCTAGCCGAACCGCTTGATCACGTCTGCAGACGGCACCGCTGCCTTGTCCTTGAACGAGTCGGGCAGCACGGTGACGTCGGCCGCGAGACAGATCACGCTCGTGTACCACTCTTCGCCGCGCGTATCGCCGCTCACCTCCGCGAGCATCACGTAGTAGAAGCCATCGTCCTGCAGCTTCGCCTGCATCTCGATCCGCTCGTTCTCGGCCTGCTGGCCGACATTCAGGCTGTACTCGTATTGCTGGATGCTCGCGTTGTCCAGCCAGATCAGCCTGCCGATCTTTACGCTCGGGTTCAGTAGCATCTTCACCTCGATGCCGTTCGCCGTCTGCTGCGGCAGGCCGACCATGCCAGTCGCGGAAGTGATCACAGGGATTTCGCCTGGCATGTACGCCGTCTCCGGCACCAGCACAACCTTCCCATCCTGGATGCTCCAGACCGTCTGCGTGGTCTTCGCGATTCCTCGCAGGAAATCGCGTGCCATCCCGAACATCACCTTCCCACGCGGCAGCGGGTTCGACGTCACCTTCGGCATGTAGCCGAGCGACACGCCATACGGGCCCATGGCCGCCGTCGCGACGGACACGTGGTCGCTCGCCACCGAGCCGGCCGCGAGCGTCGTGTTGACCACGGCGAAGTTGTACGCCGAGTCTCCGTCCGCCGCGGTGATGTCGAGGAACGTGTCGGTCTGGCTCTCGCGCCCGCGCCGCACCTGCTTGATCTGGCCGTCGAAGATGATCCCGTAGTTGCCCTCGTAGCCGGCCTGCAACACAACGCGCGTGAATTCCTTCTGCGCGCGCCGCGCCGTCGTCGAGGACACGTTGTAGACGCGGATTCGCGCCGAATTCGGCGTCTGCAGGTCGCCCCGCTGGACGCGGAACACGATTCTCAGCTCGGACAGGTCGAGCGCTTCCCCGGTGTCGAAGCCGATGATCAACGATACCTTCCGGCCGAATTGCTGAACGCTCATTGATCCGTTACCCAGAAAACGTGCGACCCGATGCCGAGATCCTCGTACGTCGGAACGTCGTCCGGATCAGCCGCTCCCTGCACCCACACCCGCCCTTGGAACCCGAGATGCTTGTACTGACCGAGCAGGTCGATACCGGTCACCAGCGGGATGCCCGATACCAGCGGGTTGTCCGAAGCGTCCGCGACGTCGAGCACCCACCCCGCGCCGCCGGCCTTGCGGTACTGGACGGTCAGGCGATAGTCGGTTCCGCTCAGCGTCACGGTGAAGCGCTCCGGGCGCGGCGAAAAAGGAATCTCGAAGAAACTCGGCATCACATACTCCCCGGCGGTACCGCGCCGCCTGGCGCCGGCGTCGCCGGCACGGCGGCCTTCGTACCGCCGTTGCCGGTCTCGGCCGTCGATGCCGGATCGGCCTGGTCCTCGCGCGGCGGCAGCTTCGTCACCTGCGTCGACACGATGCGGATCTGCTTTAGCGTCGCCGTCAGGATCAGCGCGCTCGACGTCTTCTCGTCAGTGGTGAGCCGCAGGCCCTGAAGCAGCATGTTCTGGTAGGTCCTGCGGCTAGTCGTGACGTCGAATGGCGTGCGCGCCTGCTGCAGCGCGAGGAGCTGCGAATAGATCGCATTGACGTACTGCGCAGACGGCAGGCCGCCGCCGTCGAACGTCGCCTCTGCCGCGCCGAGCAGTGCCTCGTAGTCGGCGTTGCTCCAGCCGCACCGCATCGAGAGATCCGGTTGCCGCTTGAAAGCGTGATCGGTGATCTGCGCCCCCTGCTCAACCGGATGCTCGGTGATCGTGAGCTCGTCGTTGTACACCTCTTCGATCGCGACCTGCACCGTGATGCTGCCGATCTTCTTCGGCGAGATCATGATCATGTCGAGGATCATGCGATCACCCCCTGCAGGTTGCGCACCATATCGGCGTTCACCGCGCGCTGCTCGCGCTCGACCGCACGGCCGGCCGCCGAGGCATCGGCCGTACCCATCACGTGGATCTGCGTGGACTGGTGCAGTTCGACCTTCGCCGGGGCGCCGCGCGCCGCCGGTTGCGCGACTAGCGCGGCCGGCGGCTGGTAAGTCGCGCGAGTGTTCCGCAGCGCGGCCGCCATCTCAGAGGCCGTGATGCTCGCACGGTTGTTGCCCGTGCCGGCGTAGTAGCTGCGACCGGTATCCGGGTCTGCGACGCTCGCCCACTCGCGCGACGCCGCGCGCAGAGCGCCGCGCAGGTCGTCGCTACGACCTTCGACGTAGTCGGCGATCGCGCGGCGCTTGTTGCGCACGAGGTACTGCTCGAAGATCCGATCCTGCAGCTTCCGGTCGAACATCTCGGACCCGTTGAGCTTCAACCCGCGCGCGGCCTCGGCCAGTGTGCTGCCGATGATCTGGTATCGGCCCGCCGCGTTAAACTGTCCGGCGCGCTGCGCCGCCATCACCTGCGCCAGCGTCATGCCTTCGAGGTTCTCGGTACCGGCACGGTAACCGCCGCGCGCACCGCGATTCACGCTGTTGTAGTCGCCTTCGCCGCGCGAAATCAGCTTGCCGAACGCCGTGTTCGCGAGCTGACCAAGACCGGCGGCGAGACCGCCGTCGTCCCGAGCGGCAACGCGCTCGATCCGCGGCGACGGCATCGGTACCAGAACAGGTTGCGGCGCCGGATTCTGCGTGTTGGAGGACTGCGGCGTCGGTGCCGGCGGATTTTCGTCATACCGCGCCGGGGTGGGCTCGGGCGCAGCCGTTGAGGGCGGAACGGGATGCCGCGATGGTTCGGCGCGCTCAGGCGTCAGCTTCGCGCCGCCTCCATCCTTCACGCTGTCGATTTCGGCCTGTGTGTACCCACCGGTCGAGTCGAGGCCGCGCCGATCCTTGAGCGTGAGAATGTCCCACAACGAGCGAAAGCGGCCGCCCGACAGTTTCGTGATCAGACCGTCGATCTGGTCGCGCACGCCGTCGCCAATTTTCCAACCGAGGAACGCAGCACCGACCGCCGCCGCGCTCGACGCGAGGGCTGCCAGCTCGACGCCCATCGCAGAAAGCAGACCGGTTGCGCCGCTGGCCGCCGCGCCGCCCGCGCGGAGCGCTCCCACAATTTTCCAGATGCCTCCGGCGATCTTGAATACGCCCAGCGCGTTCAGCGCCACGCCGAGCAGCATAATCTTCGTCGACCAGCCGTCAGTGCCCCGATCGAGCTCGACGAACTTGTCCGCAAGCCACGCCAGCGGCGGCCCCATCGCTGCGGCCGCCTTCACGACCGCGTTGGCGATGTCCGTGATCCGGTTCGCGATCTCGTCGCCGTGCTCGTCCATCCAACGCTGGAACCGTTCGAGCTGCGGCCCGATTTTCTGCAGCATCGCGCCCTCGACGCGGATGCCGAGATTCTCGAACGACGTGCCGAGCCCGCGCAACTGCGTCATGAAGCGGTGCGAGTCGTCGGCCGCCTTGTCCAGGCCGGTCGACTTCGACATCTCGCGGTACTGCACGAGGAGCTTCTCGAAGTCCCCGTTGCGCATCGCGAGCATCAGGTTCTCGTCGATGCCGAGGATGTTGCCGTACTGGCTCGCGAGCCACGTCGGCTTGTTCGCGAGCGACTTCCCGAGGTCGGACATGATGTCGACCGTGTCGCGCAGCTCGCCGTTTGCGTTCCGCGTCTGCAAGCCGAGCGTCGCGAGATAGCCTTCGCCCGCCGGGTTGTTGCGCAGGAAGCGCGCAAGGTTCTCGATCGTGCCGGTGGCCGCTTCGGCCGAGACGCCCATGTTGCGCGCAGCGAACTCGAAGCCGCGCAGGTTGGTCGCCGACGCGCCGGTGCGCTGGGACACGAAGTACAGGCGCTCGAGCTTCGACGCGAATGCGGCAACGCCCGCGCTCACCGTGAGCGCCGCGCCGGACACCGTCGCGATCAACTGCTTGACGCCCTTGGTCGTGCCTTCGACGCCTTCCTTGAAGTTCTTCAGGCCCTTCTCGTCGACCTTGAAGCCGAGCGCGACCAGGAACTCGCGGATGACGACCGAATCAGCCATTTTCTCTTTCCATCTTGCGGCGGTACGCCGCTTCGTTGTCCGCCCGGACGGCGAGTGAATCGTTCATGAGCGCGACGTCGGCCAGGCCGAGCGTTCCGTCGAGAAGCGACTCGTACCGGCACATCTGCGCGTGCACGGGCGCGAGCAGCCAATCCTCTCCGCCGGGCAGCGTGCGGATCCAGCCTACGTCGCCGCCGGGCTGCTCGCTTGGCTGGTAAGCAGCCCGCTGATAAAAGGGCCGAGGTTCGCCACCACGACGCGCACAACCAGCGGCAACATCACGTCGATGCCGATGTCGTCGAACATCGACGTCTTGTGTGCGATGTTCCAGACCTTCGCCCAGCCGGCGCCCTGCCAGCGCTCGACAACGGACAGGCACGTGCCGAAGACATATTCGGCATCCTCGTCCTTCAGGCCGGCCAGCGCGTCGGCGAACGGCTGCAGCACCGGTGCGATCGCGTCGACCATCGACAGCAGATCCCGCGAACGGTCGGCCGTGGATGCCGGCGCCGCGGCGGCCGGCGCTTCCGCTCCCTCCTCGCCCTCGGCACCTGCGGCCAATGCCGCGAGCGCGGCGTTCGCGCGCGCCTGCTCGCGGGCCAGGTCGGCCTGCTCCAGCTCGGCATAGAACTTCATCAGCACCGGGATCATCGGCGGGATGATCGGCGCGATGCGCCGCGACACGTGGAACTGCTGCATCGCGCTCAGCTTGCCGATCACGTACCGCGAGCCGTTCAGTTGAACTTCGGTCGTCATGCTCAGTACGTCCCGAGGATGTTGTCGATCTTGATCGAGTCGAATACCCATTCGACGATGTCGCCGTCCTTCGCGTACTTCAGGTCCGGCGCCTTCTTGAACGCGCAGCTGCGCGCGGTCAGCACGTCGCCGGCAGCCGTCTGCCGAACCTCGATCAGGTTCTTGCCCCACAGGCGGCTGTCGAGCGACTGCGCGTCGTAGAGCGCCATCAGCTTCGCGTTGATCGGCGCGGTCTTCAGGTAGCGCAGCGTGACCTGCCCGGACTTGTCGGCATGCAGGCTGTGCATGCCTTCGCCGTCCGAGCCGATCGTCATCGTGTTCTTGTCGCCCGCGCGCACGATCGTGATGCCTTCTTCCGCAGTCGCTTCGCCGTAGCCGAGCGAGAACGCGCCGCCCGGGCCGACGATCGTCGACGCGACGTCCTGAAAGCTGTAAGTCGTCATGTTGAGATGCCCCTGTTAGCGGTTGACGTTGACGAGGATGTCGACGCTGTGGATCGCGCCGGCTTCCTTCGCCGCGACCTGGAACGTGACCGACTTGCGCGCCTCGCGATCGGCCTGCGACTGTGTCGCGATCGGCGGCGCATAGACGTAGTAGCCCTGTGCCAGCGTGTCGCCCTGGTTCAGCGCGCCGAAGCCAGCCGAGTTCCATACGCCGGGCGCCAGATACCCGTTGTTCACCGCCGCCTCGCAGGCAGCGGAGATCGTGGCCGCGATCTGCGCGTTACCACCGTCGGTCTGCGGAATCTTCGTCGGGCTCTGGTACAGCAGGTTGTAGACGTCCCTCTCGATGCGGTTGCGGAACCAGATCGCGTTGTAGACCGAGTCGGCGAACAGGCCGCTCGGCGTCACGCCGTACTGGATGATCGACGTGTCGTTGCTGTAGTTGACGAAGACGTTGCAGTTCTTCGCCTGCAGCGTGTTCGCTTGGGTGCTGGTCAGCTGCTCCGCGGCCACGCTCGGCTCCTGCTTGAACATGAGCGTGATCGTCGTGTTGTTGCCGTTGAAGTTCACCGTCAGCAGCCGGCCAAGCAGCGACGACACTGCGTACGGCGACGAGCTGGAGTACTGCACGATGGAGTACTTCAGGTTGAGCGCCTTCAGCTTGCTCGCGATGTCGGTCGACACGGTCGAGTCGAGCACCTGCGGATTCTGCGTCGTGATGCCGTAGATATGGCGCTGATCGGCTTCGATGAGCGCCGCGACGGCAAGATGTTGCGCATCCGTGATCGACGCGTCAGCGAAGTCGAGGCCAAGGAACTGATTCGCAAAGCGGTCGAGGAACACCGCAGCAGCATCGACCGGCTGTTCCGGTGCAATGCCGGCCGCAGGCGTACCTGCGAGGCTGCTGGTCAGGGCCAGCATGGACGAGACGTCCGTGCCACTGCCCGGTGCAGTCGCATACCCGACGGTCGAACTGGTACCGGACGTGCTCGACGTCACCACGAACTGCGAGCCATTCCATGCGATCGTCGCGCCGGTCAGCTTCGCGTTGATCACCGTCGCGACCCCGTTCAGGTTCGTTTGCGCCGAGAAATCGAGCGCGGTGACCGTCTTCGCGGTGCCGTCGATCGCGATATTGAAGGCGCCCGCCGTGATCGCCTTCCAGGCGGTCATGTCCTGCTGCGCCGTCGACAGCACGCCGCCACGAAGCGATCCGGAGGTGGCGGTCTTCGCCCAACGACCGATCATCAGCTGCTGCGGCTGCGGCACCTGGTTGAAATACAGCGCGGCCGCGAAGTACTCCGGCGTGTTCGTGCCGAAGTCGGCCGTCACCTCATCGATGCCGCCGTACGAGCGGGCACGCTCGTTGGTGTCGATGATGGCGGACGGGCCGAGAATCAGCCCCGTGTTCATGTTCGCGCCCTGCGCCGCCAGCGCGGCGAGGTTGATCGTCACGTTGATCAGGCGCGATACCGGCAATCCGTTGGACATGCTGGTCCCCTACGAGTGGATGTTCGAAATGCCGGCCACCGGCGTCGACGAGTCGGTCGTCGTCGCCACGGTGGCCGATTTGAGGTTGAGGACCGCGTAGGTCCGGGTGATCTTGCGGCGCAGTGTCACGGTCATGTCGTAGCGCCGCACCCACTGCTGGTTGACCAGGTCGGGCGCCGCCCGAATAGGGCCGACTCCTACGAACGCCATGTCCTGTAGCTGGAGCTGCTCGCGGTTCTGCGGGATCGCGAGCCCGTCGGCGAGCCGTTGTGCGTAACCCTTCGCACGCGGCCCGTAGAACGTGCAGAGGACATCGACGTCCTGATGCCGGATGTACGTGTCGTGCCCCTCTCCGGTACCGTCGTGCTGGATCGCTGGCCCGGCGTCAGGCTCCTGCTCCTGTACGCCGAACGCGCACCAGTCGACGGACGGCTCAGGCTGCTTCGGCACGGTCGGCTGCCAGCGCGGCCGCACGAGGTCCGGCGGCAGCGCCGTGGTGCCCGCGATCAGGTCGTGGACCAGATCGTCGAGGGCGTCGTCCTCGGCCGGCGGCGCATCGACGGCTGGCGCCAGGTATCCGCCGGTCGAGCTGTCGTTCATGGGGTCATCCCGAGAGAGGCTTCAGGTCGCACGTCGCGCAGACGAAGCCGCGGCCAAAGTGCGAGTAGTCGTTCACGTTGACGACGGTGTATGTGCGGCCGGCCCACACGACTTCGTCGGCGTCGTAACCCGCGCTCCCGTCGATCAGCCGGAACATCGTGTGCAGGGTGATCGAGCCGATGATTCGGCTCCCGTCTGCATTCCGGTGCAGGATGTCGCCCTTGTCGCTCGTCACGACGGCCGCGAATGACGTCGACGCCGCGGTGTTCTGAGCTCGGCCGTGGCCGTCGACCGTTTGCGTCATGCGATTGCAGATCAGGCCCGTGTCCATGAAATCCGGATCGAGCAGAACGTCGGTTACGTCAAGAAAGGCCATGCGATACCCCAGAAATGCAAAAACCCGCCGAAGCGGGTTTTTTCGATACACAGGGGGATTGCCCGTGCTTACGTTGAACTTGTCAGTTCAAGCTGGCGCGTCTGGAACCTCATTACCAAATTTCGAGGCGACGTAGGCCCGCATGGCAGCGATCAGTTGTGTCGGTCCGTCTGCATCGAAATCTCCATCCAGACCTACCACGGTACCTCGCGCATTGACGTAGGCAGTCCAACCACCGGGGGGGCCCCGGAAGAACATCTGCGCGAATCCAATGTGCGCGCGCTCGATGATCGGGCCGCCCAGCGTCCAACTCTCAGACGGATTGAATTTGAAAATGTCGTCGCGGATGCACGCATCCTCAACGACCTCCGGTGTAAGCCGGACAGAAAGACGTTCGGCTTCGATACCCTCAGCCCTAGCCACCCAGTAATCGAGCAATGCGCCCGTCAGTTTCAAAACCTTCAAGTCCCACCCTCCGTACGAATTCAGCGTGGCCGCCTCTCGCTCAATTCTACTTCTTGCGGACCGCGTATGTGATCGCGTTGCGATACTGACCGCTGTCGACCAGCGTGTTCTCGCGCGTCACGCCGCGGCGCCGGCGGGCGGCCAGCGTTGAATCGGCCAGTTCGGGAGCGATGTTGCTGTTGATCTTCGCACGCACGCCGTTTTGCCCGGCGAGACCGGCCAGCTTCAGCCGGCGCTCGACCTGCTCCAGATCGCCATCGAGAGCCGCTTCGACGCCCTTCTGGAGCTGCGGCTCGAACTGCGGGCGCGCGTCCTGCACGCCGGGCACCAGGTGCGGGCGCGCCGGTATGTTGTTGGCCGGCGAGCCGTTTTCCATGATGTAGCCGATCTCTGCATTGCTGAGCGGCTCGCCCTCGTCCTTCCGGCCGGCAGTGCTGTCGGGCACGCCGACCAGCACTTCCTTTTGCACCAGCCCGCTGATCGACTTCAGCACCTCGTCGAGGCGGTCGATTTTCATGCCGTCCATGGGATTCTCCCGATGGGCGGCGGCAGCATTACAGCTGGATGCCGCCCGAGCCCATCATCTGCGCGAGGCTGAGATAGCGAACGCCGTACATCGTGGCGTTCCAGAAGCCGCCGTCCTTGATGGCGACAGCCGCGGTGTCGTAGCTCGCGCTCACCTTGTCGACGGCCTTCGACGACTGCGGGCCGGTCACCTGCCCGGGCACGCCGCCAACTGCGGCCGTCTTCTGGTCCTTCAGCGCGAGCGCGAGGTGGTGGGCGGTGACCAGCGCGACACCCAGATCAGTCAGCTCGCGCCACCGGTCAGCGTTGACGAGCGAGACCGCGACCGTCATCCAGAACTGGACGAGCG
This sequence comes from Burkholderia sp. BCC0097, assembly GCF_902832985.1. Lineage (NCBI taxonomy): Bacteria > Pseudomonadati > Pseudomonadota > Betaproteobacteria > Burkholderiales > Burkholderiaceae > Burkholderia > Burkholderia sp. BCC0097. The sequence goes on along the minus strand of NZ_CADFDM010000011.1, from coordinate 111,940 downwards.
AGTCGGGGTACGTCGTCGTGTCGTTGAACTCGGGGAACGACTGTCGGAACTGGGCGATATCCACGTGTCACCTTGCCAAAATGCGGATGCCGGCGCGCGCCTGAGCGGCGCGGCGCCGGGAGGCCATTATGCCTTCTTCCCGCCGCCGGACTTCTGCGTCGCGCCGTCCGCTGCGCCATCCTTCGCGGCCGCCGCGGCGTCCTTCTGCGCTGCCTCGAAGGCCGCGACCCGCGCCGCGAGATCCTGCTCGCTCGCCGCAACCGCTGCTTCGCGCGTGTCGAGCGCGGCTGCGCGGTCGTCCAGCCCCTTGCCGAACGTATCGAGCTCGGTGCGCAGCTTGTCGAGGCGATCCGACTCGGCCTGGAGATCGGCCTTCGCCGCGGCCAGCGCAGCAGCCTGATCGGAGGTGCCGGCTTGCGGGTCAGCGGCGTCGCCGGATTTCTCCGGCAACGGGCCGGTATGCGCCTTCGCGTACCAGTGCTCGGCGATGAAGTCCTCGACCTCCTGCACACCGGCCTCGACGCGACGGACGACCTCCTCGCCCTCGTGGAGCAACCGGATCGTGAACGCCGTCAGAACGTTGATCTTCGCCATGTCAGATCCCGTCCCGGTAAGCGGCCGTCGTGCCGTAGCGCCATTCGACGCGGCCGATACGCGACCAGTAGGTCGTGATCTGGAACAGCGAGCGATACTCGAGCGGCGTACGCTGCAGGTCCGTCATCGGGAACTGGACGTACTTCTTGTCGCTGTTGTACGCGACCATGCGGTCCACGGTGCCGAGCTGGCCCTGCGTGCCGCCGGCGCCCGCGCCGATCAGCCACTTCAGCTCGAGGATTTCCAGCGGCGTGCCCTGCTGCGTGCAGATGTTGTTCTCGAGCAGGTACGTGAGGATCGACTTGCTGCCCGCCGTGCTGATGAGGCGCGACGCGACGCCGCCGAGCGTGGCCGGCGGCAGCATCAGGCGGTTCGGCTTCACCTTCCAGCCCGATGCTTGCCACGCCGACGTCAGGATTTCGTTGACGTCCTTCAGGATTTCGTCCGGCGTCTTCGTGTTCCACTGCGGCGTGCCGGCCGCGCCGTTCGCGACGTTCGAAACGCTCCCGACGGCGCCGATCGAGTTCACCAGGCCGGTGAAGCTCATCTGCGGATCGCCGTAGTAGACGATCTGGTCGAGGTCCATGTTGCGCTTCATGTTCATCGCCTCGACCTTCTGCGAGTCGATAGGCATGCCGAGCGCTTGCGACTTGATCAGCTCGGGCACCGTGTATTTCACTTCGGCACCCCAGAGCAGCATCGGCTGCGCGGTCTTGCCGATGTCGACGGACGGACCCGCGAGCGCGTTGCCCTCGTTCGAGATCCAGTTCAGCCCGTTCGGGTTGATACCGCCGCTCATCCCGAACGCCGAGTTCGTGAACGACGCGACTTCGTCGGCCGCCGACACGTCGCTGCGGATGTAGATGTCGCGCGACCAGGTGTACTCGACGAGCGGCTCGTTGAGCGTCTGGTCGAGGCGTTCGAGCTGACCGTTGAGGAACGCGCCGGTCGAGTCGATCGTCGCACGATCATAGGTGTACTGCTGGTCCTGCGTGCGCGCGCGGATCAGCCGGCGCGTCGCATCGGCGACGGCCGCCGACATCGGGATCGAGGCCCCGGCCCGGCGCAGGTGCTTCAGTTCGGACATGTCCATGTAATGGCTCCAGAAATGCAAAAGCCCCGCGATTGCGGGGCTTCGGGTGAAGCGCTGTTCAGCGCCGGATCAGATGTTGACGGCGATCTCGACGATGCCGTACGCGTCGGCCGGACCGTTGAAGTACCAGTTCGAGGGCATCGCGACCGTGTTCGTGCCGTCGGCAGCCGCTTCGAAGCCACCGAGCGGCTTGCCGGCGGCAGCCGCCGCGACGCGCACGTACACCGTACCGTTCTTCGTGGCCGGCGCGGTGCCGCCCAGCGCGGCGTTGAAGTAGCCGCGCTTCAGGATGTCGGTCGGGCCGCTCGTCGGCGGAGTCGACGTCCCGAGCGGATCGTTGACGTTGCCCTGGATCGGGTACGCGCGCAGGTTCACGCCGTAGACGAGCGCCGCAGTGTCGGCCGCGTTGTTGATCGGCTGAATCTTGCCGTTCACCATCTTCACCGGCACGCCGAACGCCGTCGGCGGGGCCGCCGGGTCGATCAGCTGCGTCTCGATCGTGGCGACTTCGGCGCGCTGGAGGTCACCGGCAAAGCCTGCCGGCATGCGATATTGATAAGCTTGCAACGAGGGCATGTCGGCTCCTTACTTGCGGACCTTCCAGAATTCCGCGTGGATTGCGTTGATGTCTTTCCGCTCGGTCTGAGTGGAATCGTTCGTCCGGCGCTGCGTCACACCGGAGTTCTTGCTGCGCACGACCTCCGACGCTGCGTTGAAGAACGCCGCGACGGAATCGCAGGTCATGCTGGCCACGTTCGCGCCGCCGACCACCGACTTGACCAGTTCGGCGTTCTCGTTGTCCAGCGCGGCGCGCAGCGCGCGGCGGCGCAGCACGCAGATGGCGTCGACCGTCTTCTTGCGGACCGCTTTCGCATCGAACGTCGGCAGTCGCACGCCCGGCGCGAGGATCTCGGCGCGCGAGAGCGCGTCCTGAAATTGGTCGCGCAGCGCGGTGCTGTCGCCAGTACGCGCGCCGGTCTTGTCGTCGTCGCCTTCGCCGGCACCGTCGTTGTCCATCGTGCCGGTGCCGTCCAGATCGTCGTCACCGCCGTCACCGTCGCCGGTCTGCGTGCCGCCGCCTTCGAGCTTCGTCACGCGATCGGCGAGCGCGTCGATCTTGCCGTTCGTGGCTTGGATCGCGTCGAGCACCTGCTTGAGCGGATCGCCTTCGCCACCGCCCGCGCCATCGTCGCCCGTCGCGGAGACAGCCGCCTTCGGATCGGTGCCGGTGGCGGGCATGTGGATGTGAATCTGGGGCTGGCCGTCGCCACCCTCGCCGCCTTCGTCGCCGGTCATCTCGCTCGCGACCTTCTCGAACGCTTCGGAATCGCGCGTCATGAACGCCTTGCGCAACGCGTCGACGAACTTGGAGCCTTTCTTGGTTGCCATGCTTGCATCTCCTGTCGGGAGTAGGTTGGAACTGCTATCCCCGATCGAACACACGGGGCCACAGCGGGCGCTTTTCACGAGGGCGACGTGGTTGCCCACGATCACCACCTGTCGCGCCCGCCCAGGCGCAATCTGTTCGTAGTCGGCGTCGTAGCCGTTGCTGACCTGCGTGAGCGCGTCGGCGCCCTTGCTCTGGACGCGCCGGATCGCCTCGGCGTCGGTGATCAGCAGGTCGGCGAGCATCAGTTCGGCCTGGTCGCCTTCGCCTTGCCGCACGTTGCGGACCGTGCCGCGCGCCACCGACATGTAGTTCGCCGGCGTCACGAAATCCGGCGGATGGTCGATCGTGATCGGCTTGCCTTCGAAGCTGGCGAGCGTCTCAGGGCTGAACAGCACGTCGGCCGTGCGCTCGGCGACGATGACGCCGTCCTTCGCCTCGATCTCGGGCAGCTCGAAATAGGCGTAGTCCTGCGCGCCGACGCGCGCGATTGGCACGGCCTCGCAAAGCAGGAACCCTTCCGGCGTGATCGACTGCCGCTCGCCGAGCTGCTCGGCCGCGTACACGCCCGATGCGGTAATGCCGTCGCGGGTATGCGCGCGAGCGCGCGGCGCATGCGAGCCGCACGTGCACGCGTGGTCAGTGGTGAAAATGCGCATGTCAGTCTTCGATGCTGGTTCGGACGCCGCGCGCGATGACGCCGCGGACTCGCTCGTAATCGGGCTCGGTGCGTGTGACCCGACACCAGACGGCCAGGTATCGGAGGTACAGCGGCAACCACCACGCGGTGCGCACTCGCACGCGCAACGTCGTTCGATGTGTCGGCATGCTCAGTCCATCCAGTCAGGAATCTCAACCGTCTGACCGGCCAGATCGTGTGTGCAGTCGCCGCAGAACTGGATCCGGCCATCCGTGATGAATGAATGGCAGACGTTCCGGCGCTCGCCCGGGCCCGGCCACGACACGAGGATCGACGGCGACAACGTCGGCACATCGACGCTGCCGTTCCAGTTCCATCGCGCCGGGTTCGGAGAATCGCAACCATGCGGATAGACGACGTGCAGCTCACCGCACGGACACTCGAACAGCAACGATCCGCTGTTGTCCCGTTTCATCTTCGCCATATCAGTCCATCGGAAGCACGACCTCGGCCCAGCACCGACAGTTGTAGATGCAGCCCGGGTGTGCCCGCGCGCCCGACCGCTTATCGGCAACCGGCGGCTTGTCCCACGTGAAAAACTTGCCTTCCAGCTCGCGATGGTCCTCGCGGACGTCCGAGTCGCCCGACGTCCGCCAGAAGTAACCGGGGCTCCCGACGTCGAGGGCCCGCGCCTCGGTGAGAGTCGCGGCCGTGCGACTGACCTCGGTTCTCGCGATCGTGTCGGCCCGGCTTTTCGCGACCTGCCCGGACTCCTGAATCGCCTTCGAGATCTGCGCGGCGCGCGCGCCGTCGACAATCCCTTCCAGCGTCAGCCGGTGCACGCGCTCGGCTGCGTCGAGCGGGATGGACTTGATCAGCCGAACCTGCTCGGACAGGAGCGCGCGCATCGTCTCGCCGGTGGCCGCACCGCGGATCTCCTCGCGCAGCGCGCGCGACATGTCGGCCGCCTGCTTCATCCACATCTGCTCGTCACGCCGGTTCAGGTCGGCGATCATGCGCGCCGCGGTCGCCTTGGCCCACGGCGCGAGCGCCTCGGCGTAACGCCGCAACAGTTCCTCGATCGTCGGCGCATACGACGCGTCATCGGCCGGAAAGCCGCTCACGAGCACGCCGACCTGGTGGGCGATCTTTCGCAACTGGCTGCCGTACTTCCGCTCGGCGCCGCTGAGCCGTACCGGGTTCTTGCGCCGGTCGCGCTTTCGATCGAGGGTGAAGATCATCGACGTCGGAAAAGCCTGCGAAGCAGAGAATCGTTCGTGCGCGCGGCCGCCCCCGGCGTCGGGCCGAGCGGAACCGTCGGATCGATGTCCGGCGGCTCTTCGCCTCGCTCGTCCTCTTCGGCCTGCTCGATCGCTTCGTCCGGGATGTCGCCGAACATGCCGGTGTCGGGCGACGACGCCTTCAGCTCGCGCATGCCCTGGCTGCGGGGAATCAGGTCGGCGTCGACGGCCTTCGTCACCGAGTCGACCGTCTTGTTGCCGATCTCCGCCTTCTCGGCCGCCGACATCTCCTGCAACGGGTTGAACTCGTACGAGAAATCCTCGGGCAACGGCTGCCCGATCTCGGACCGGCACATCACGTCAAGCAGTCCGTGCAGCGGGTTGCGCATCCGACGCTCCTGCCGCGTGTGCACCTTCTCGTGATACAGCAGACGTGAGCCCTCGCCGGTGTCGCTCAGACCGGCCGGCTGCTGACCGAACAGGCGATCAAGCGGAATGCCCGTCGCGCCGCTGAGCTGCATCGCGAACTGGAGCATGACGTCGGACAGCCCGCTGAACGCGTACTGGTGCGTCTCGAACTTGTCGGTCGCGTCGATGAGGGTGAGGCCCTCGTTCGACTGCCCGAGCCGGATCATCTCGACCTGCTTCAGCAGGCCGTTGAGCGCCGGGCCGCCCGCCGCGATGATCTCACGCAGCTTCTCGACGCTCAGCGTGCGCAGATGCGCCTTGTAGACGAGCTGCCCGGCGCCGACCGTCGCGCTGTCGAACGCGATCAGTCGGTCCCACATCGGCTCGAGGATCGACAGGCCCCAGCCGTTCTCGCTGATGCGCTGGTAGTACGGCAGTGCTTCGCCGTCCATGCGCAGCACGCGGGAATGGTGAATGCGCCCCTGCGGCAATCCGATCGTCGTCGGCAGCACGTCGTAGTACTTCGGCATGCCGAGATCGGGGCCAAACTCGGTCACGACTTCGCCGACCGGCGGCGCAACCATCCAGCGGTCGAGCACGAGCAGGCCCTTGAACTGGCCCTTCCCGATGGTCTCGCGCCGCAACGGCTGCGACATGTCCTGGCCGTCGATCAGCATCACGGCGATCGCGCCGCCGTACAGCTGCGCCCACTTGCCGGTGTCGCAGAGCTGATCCCAGATCGCCTTGCGCGTGAGCGCCGTCTCCATCTTCGACACGTCGGTCGGATCGAGCCCGGACATCTCGATGCCCTTGCGGGTCATGTCCTCCGGGATCGCGTCCACCGCGGCGCGTACGATCCACGATCCGCGATACGCCGCTTCCAGCCAGACGCGGTTGCGGCTCTGGTACGACAGCGTGTACTGCGCCGCCGACGCCTGGTTGTCGGCGCCCCATCCGAGCCGCGCTTCGAAGTTGGCGAACGAGTCGGCCGTGCGATGGGCGTGCGTCGCAGCCGGCGCGCGCGGCGGCCGGGTCTGTTGCTTCCGTTTCGACATTCCGGGAAATCCTGTCGTGCTCAACCGGCAAGCCGCTCCCAGACCGACAGGTCCTTCGCGCCTCCCAGCATGTCGTTGATTGCGTCGACCATCGGATCGATCTGGTCGTCGTGCATGTGCGTGTCGTCAGCCGTGAACGAGTCGCACTCGGTCAAGAAGTCGCTGACCCACGGGGCATCCAGCGGGACACCGACGTTGCCGGCGTCGATGTGGCTGACGACGTCCATGACGCGCGTCAGCTTGTCCTTCACGCGCTCGATGCCCTCGATCGGGATGCCGCCCTCGGCCTGAATGTCCTGAATCAGCCCGGTCCCGCTGGACTTGTCTTCGACCTTCATCTGGCGTAGCACCGGCGCGCCCGGATCGTCGGCACCGATGGCCGCGTGCTTGTTCCAGAAGTCGATCGCGCGGCGCTTCAGCTCGGGCGCCTTCCACTTCCCGCGCACCAGGTCGATCAGGTACACACGGTTGTCGTACCCGAGGCCCCAGCACTCGAACACGCTATAGTCGTTTCGCTCAGCGGTCTTCTGCGCGGTGTCCGCGAATATCTTCCGGTACTGCAACTGCGGCAGCGCGCCGTAGCGCAGGAACTTGCCGCTCTGGATGATGCCGCCGCCCAGCGGCGACGGCCGCTGCATGTACTGGCCGTTGAAGACGTACGCGTCGGCCTTCTCGGACGCGAGCAGCTCCTGCAGCGGTTCCTTGTACGGCCAGTAGCTGTACCGGCCGTCCTCGTCTCGCTCGTCGCCCTCGACGCGGTCGCGGATGTGCGCCGGCAGCTTCGCGACGTACTCGTCGGTGATGAGCGCCGGGATCTCGATGAACTCCCACTCGCCCGGCAGCTTGCCGGCCTTGATGAAGCCCGTGGGGTCTTCCTCGGCGAGCCGCTGCATGATCACGATGATCGGCGTCTCCGGGTTCGCCTTCCGGCTCTTCACGGTCGACTGAATCTTGCGGTTCGCCTTGTCCCGGTTCGTCTTGCTGTACGCGTCCTCGACCTTCAGCGGGTCGTCGATGATGATCGCGCCCTGCCAGCCGTCGGTCATGTGCCCGGCGCGGAAGCCCGTGATCTGGCCGCCGAGAGACACCGCGTACACGCCGCCGGCCTTCTTGCCGTCGACCAGCACGTTCCAGCGCTTCTTTGACTTCGCGTCGTCGGCGACCTTCAGCGGCCAGAGCGCCTGGTACTCGTCGGATGAGACGATGTCGCGCGCCGTCTCGCTGTTCAGCAGCGCGAGGTCGTCCGAGTAGCTGATGTGCAGGAACCGCGCGCGCGGGTTCAGCGCGAGGCCGCGGGCGATCAGGTTGATCGCGACCAGCTCGGTCTTCGACGAGCCAGGCGGCACGTTGATGACGACGTTCTTCAGCGTGCCGTCGATCACGCGCTGCACCGTGTCGGCGATCAGCACGTGGTGCCAGTTGACGCGGAACTTGATCGCCTGCCGGTGCTTGAAGAAGTACCGGCTGAAAAACAGGTGGTCCCGCTCGCACTTCGCCTTCAGGACGGCCCGCTCGATGGCGGGGTCAATACTCGTCTTCGAGTTTTGCGACGGCGGCTGCGACCTGGCTTTCATCGACGACGACCGTCCTGTTCTCGATCGGGCCGCCGTTCTCCCCAGTGTGTTCGAGGCGGCGCCGGTTCGTGTAGGCGTCGCCGGATTCCTTCGCAGCCTGCTCGAGCAGCTGCGCCATCAGCGGCAGGTTGTTGCGTCGCTCCGCTTCGGCGACGGCTCGGTCGAGCGCACGCAGGCGCACCGCGCGGTGCGACACACCGATGCGCGACGTATCGTTGAGGAACTCCTCGCGCGTGCGCTCGAAGATCTCGCGGTACTTCTTGCTGAGCGTCGCGCCGGCGCGCTTCGTCGGGTCGTAGCGCTCGCACTGCTGCGGCGACACCTCGACGCCGAACTCCTCGCGTACGGCCTTCGCGGTGCGCGAGATCGTGTCGAAGCACGCCAGCGACTGCACGATGAACACCTTGATCGCGTCGGGAAGTGCAGCCATAGCGGAAAAACGTTCGGGTTACGCGGCCCGCAGGATGCAGGTGCCGCAGGCGCGCGCGATGTCGACGTGACCGACCTCCGGCGCGCGGCGGGCCGCGGCGACGAGCTCTGCCGTGTCGCCCGCGCCGCCGGCCACGCCGTAGCGCCGGACGATGCCGACGAATTCCTCGACGTCGTGCCCGCGGATGCCGAGCTTCGGCATGCCATCTTTCGCGAAGGCAGGTGCGCCGAACGCGTCGGTGCGCTGGTCGATGTGATACAGCTCGTGCTCGACCAGCGCGCACCACTGCAGGTCGTTGCACTCGCGCGCGTAGTGCGCGTCGAGCGTGATCAGGAACGCCGGCACGCGGCCGAACCATTCGAGGTACTGCTGTTCCTGCCGAGCGCGCTGCCATCCGCCGGCGCGGATCGTCACCTCTTCGCACTGGCCGACGACGCGCCGCATCTGGCGCACGTTCTCGACGGCCGCCCAGAGGTAGGCGACGTCGGCGTCGACCAGGTGTTCGTGATCAGGGTTGTGCAGCGGCGCGCCGGCGCGCAAGAGCGTCTCGTTCACCCACTCGGCAACGCCGTCGGCCGGCACGATGCGCCGGATCCAGTTCGAGTCGTCGAAGAGGATGTCCGGCGGCGCAGGACGCGGCGCATGCGCCACCGGAGCGAGTCCGGTTCGCTTCGAACGAGGCATGTTTATGGCGGACTCAGGTGGGACAGGCCGTCGGCGTAGAATCGTCGAGCCGGATGAGAGCCGGCACAACCTAACTGGAGACCAATAAATGGCTGAATTTTTTACCCGCGTTGAACTGCACGACGAGCAAAAAGGGGACTACGACAAGTTGCACGCCCAGATGGCAATCCGTGGATTTGCCAGAACAGTCACGGTCAATGGCATTGAGTGCCATCTGCCGGATGCAACCTATGTCATCTCAGGTGTCGGCACCGCGCAGGGGGTCAATGAACTTGCGCTGGAGGCTGTGAACGCAATCGGCCGGGCGGCGGGTATCGTAGTGGCACAGACGACTTACGCCCAAGTATCTGTGACCGGATTGATTCCCGTGAAGTGATGAAAAAGCCCGGTGGCTTTCGCGCAGCGGGCTCGATATGTCTGGTGCCAGCAGGGCGGCGGAAACCCGTCTGCACCTTTCGGCGCGCTGGCTGATCACCTCGCTGCGTCTTTCCCGCCGGCGCAGCTAAGGCCGAGTCGAGTATAGCGCGCACGCACCACAACGAAAAAGCCCGCTGGCTTGTCGGCTTAGCGGGCTTTGGTCGCAACTCTGCAATGTGACGAAAATCTATACCCTGTCCGCCACATTTGCAAGGGGAATTTTCGCCGTACCCCTTACGCCTCAACGGCCTCCGCGATCGTCACGTTGTTTCGCTCGAAGAGCGGCGTCAGGCGCTTCACGGCCTGGTGCTCCAGTTCGACGAGCCGCTTCCGGATGATCTGCGCGTTCCGCTCGAGCGTGCGGACCGTGACGTGCGTCTCTTCCGATATCTCCCGATACGACAGCCCGTCCTGGCGCAGCCGCACCTGCGAGTGGCCGGCGATCAGCGCCATGATCGCCTTGCCGTTCGTCACGGTGAGCGACGGGCGCAGATACGTCCGCATCTCGACGAGCGCCCGCTTCCACTCGGCCGACGGCGGGATTCCCGGGTCCGCCGCGCGCGTGGCGCTCGCCGGGCGCGCCGGCATCCCGCAGGCGTATCGCAGCCACACGGCATTGCGTTCCGGCTTCAGTAGGTGATCCCGCACGGCGCCAACGACCATCGCGCACTGGGCCCGGATTTCGTCACCGTTCAGGCCTTCGAAGTTGATCGTGCCCGACGAGGTGCCGTACAGGTAGTCGAGAAATTCAGCCTGGCGCGCGGTGAGGTGGCCGACCGATTCGAGGATCTGGATCAGCGCCAGGCGGAACTGCTGCTTCTGCCGCGGCGGCAGCGACGTCACGAGAAAGCTGACGTGCAGCGCCTGATGCGTGTTCTCGAAGATGGCGATCACCGGCCACCCCGCGTCATCATCGCCAGCGCCTGGCGCGTGTTGAGCTCGGCCATGTAGCCCGACAGGTTGCTCGTGAAGTCCGGCCGGATGCGCATGTCGACGTGCGTGCCCGGCGAGCGGCTCGTACCCGCGAGCGAGTACATCCGCCCGCGGCTCTCCGAATGGCAGTCGAGCCGCGCGAGCGCGACGTCGAGCGACAGCAGCTGGCGCACCGACGAAACGGGATGCTTCAAGCGGCGTGCGAGGTCGTGCGCCGAATACCGGACGCCGGGCTTCATCGCCCCGATCAGCCCGTTGATGGTGAGTTTGCATTTTGCTTTCAAGGCCCCGCTCCTTACGCTGACTTCAGATTCAACTCGATCGCCTCGATCCGCACGCCCGGCGTGCGCGCGTAGCGCTTCGACACCCAGAGGTCGACGACCTGGCCGTCGTCGACGTACACCACTCCATTCATGCCGTCCTTCAACGCCTTGACAACGTTGTCGGCGTCTGGCTTCTTCGTCGCGCCGATGGCGCCGGCGGCCGCTTCGCCCTGGCGCTTCATCGACCAGCTCGCCGGAATCGGCAGGCCGATGTGCACAATCAGGCGGATCGGGCCGGCATATGGCGAGGCGCTGCGCATCGCCGCGCGCGCGGCCATCTTCACGAGGTTCTCGTACCGCTCGGTCTTCTCGGGCGTGTAGGTCGTGACGTGCGCACCGCGGCGCGCGAACTTCGGGCGCCCCTTCGCGATCGGAGCGCCGGGAACGACGAACTGGACGCGCTGCGCGATCGGCGATGCCGCGATGAGGGACTGTTGCGTCATGCCCCACCCCACGGCTTGAACGCACGCCACAGGCGAGTTATCCATGGGTAAGTCGCGGCGAGCTCATCCTCGGCGATCTGCGGCGCGAGTTCAAAAAGCGCGCCGCCGGGCCCGCAAGGCGCAAACTTGTCGCGCATCGCCTTGCATGTCGGCAGCCAGCCGTTGATCGGGTCGCGCAACGGTGCACCCTCCGGGTTGCGGCAAACGCGCTGCAATGTTGGGGGCGGGTCGACATAACCGAAACGGCAATGGGCACAAACCACCACGGCAGTAGCGGGTGATTTCGAGTGTTGGGACTGGCTCATCGAAGCACCTCCAGCGAAAGCCGGCCGAACCGGTAGACCTTGCGGTAGCCATAGCGCTCGGAGAAGTAGCGCCGGTGGTCGATCTCGAATGCGAGCCCCTTGCCGCGCAGGCGGAAAAAGAAGCCCTGCCGGTGCACGCAGACAAACGTGTCGCGGGAGATTTTGATCAGCATGCCGGCACCTCGCTCGAGGGTCGCACCGCCGTCTCGGCCGGCTTGTGCGCATCGCAGTAGTCGCGACCCTTGTGCGTCCAGTGCGCCTTCACGCGCGGGCCATGAGCTGCGCACTCGCAGCAGTAGCGATGGCCGCCGGCCTGCTTCATCGCTTTCGTGATCCGCTTCATGCCGTCACCTCGTCGGTCACGCCATCGGTCACCGGCACGCCGCTGATCGGCCGCAGCCATGCATCGGGAATCCAACCGGTCTTCAGCTCGCACGGCCGAAACGTCAGAACGTCCGTCCCCGGGATCGGTGTCGGTGCCTCGACGTACCAGCAGAAGCCGAGGCCCAGGTAATCGCCATACGGCGCCTTCACCTCGACGATGCGATCGCGGGCTTTGCCGCGCGTGATCACGGCCATGTCGCCGACTTTGCAGTTCATCGCCCTTCCCCCATCAAAGCGCCGGCCGCGACCGGGCCGGCGGTGTTGCGAAACGCGCGGTTGTGGTCGTCCCACCATGGGCCATCGCCCGCGGCGTCGAACACGCGCAGCTTGAAATCGAACGGAGGCTCGTCGCGGCCCTGCTCGACGCCGAGCGTGCCGCCGTGCTCGACGATTCCGGTCCACGAGCGCCACCAGTCGCCGACGGCGCGCGTCCCTGTCGCAGGCTTCGCGGCGCGCGCGGCGAGCAGGTCGCCGAGGATCAGCTCGAGCAGGCCGAGGTTGAGCGGCTGTTCGGAGCGCTCGCGCTCACGGCGCTTGCGGCCCGTCGCAATGGCCGCGCGCAGGTCATCCGCCGTCACGCCGCGCCCGGGCCAGCTCGCCAACCGCGCGTCATCGGCGGCGAAGCCGACACCCGACGAGCGAAGGATTTCCACGAAAGCGGCGGCGGCGATCGGCGGTTCTTCCCCGTCTCCCTGTGCTGTGCCGCCGCCGCTTGCTGTGTTTACATCTCCCTCTCCCTCTCGCTTGCGATCGGGGGGCGAATCGGGGGGCGATTGCGTTGGTGATCGGGGGGCGATCGGATCGGGATCGCGCCGCGAATCGGATACGATCTCGCGGACCTGCTTTTTTCGAAGCCATTCGGATTGCGGGGCGATCGCTTTCAGGAGGTTCGCGGCCTCGACGATCTGCGCGCGCACGGCCACGGTGTCGACTTCGATGCCCCAGCGCTTCGCGTTGCCGGTGGTGCCGGACAGGCTGCTGGTCAGCTTCGATACCCACGCTTCGAGCACCTTCTCGGCGACGACCGGGTGATAGAGGCGGCCGTCGGCGCACTTCACCCATCCGCGCAGCGCATGTTCCTTCACGCGCTTCCAGTTCTTCGACTGGGACAGATGGCCGAGCATGCGGTCGTCGGCGGGCAGGCTCGCGGCCGGGATCTGATGCCAGCTCTCAAGCCACAACGTGATCGCCGCCGCGCGCTCGTCGCCGGTGCCGAGGATCCACGTCTCGGACGTCAGCAGGCGCTTCACCTCGAGCGGCATGAACGGGAAATCGCGGAGATTGCAGTCCGCTGGGGTGAGAGGATTCGGGAGGTCGTTCACACGTATTCCTCTTCCGAAAACAGCCGCGGCTGCACGGCGCCGTTCGCATACACGACGTCGAGGATGACGTCACCGGTAGGCTCGTCACCCTCCCATCCTTGCGGCCAGGTCTGTGCTGCGATCAGCTCGCGGATACGAGCCTCTTCCTCTGCGTCGATCAGGTCGATCATCGGTCGGCCCGTAGCGTGCGCAACGCGGTTGCATTCGTTTTGGATTGAAAGGATTCGATCGAGGGCCATCAGCCGCGCCTCGAACGTGAGCGGGCCCAGACGCTGCGGGTTCTTCGCAACGCCGCCGCCCTTCAGTTTCTCGAGTCCCGGCTTCCGCAGGCGATGGTGCGGCGCGCGCAGCTCACGCCACAACGGCTTGATGCCGCGCAACGGAGCGAGATAGGACCACTGGGAACTACGCAGCACCGTCTCCAGCGCCTTCTCTTCCTGTGCCAATGGGCAGCCGATGCAGCCCGTGCGTGCGTTCAGTTCTTCAGCTTCGTCGCCGCCGTATGCATCCGCGATCGCGCGCGTCGACCAGTCGCCGAAATCGGCTTCTGGCGCCCAATGCTTGAGCCATTCCCAGACGTGGCAGACTCGCCAGTGCAACAGCGGCGCGAGCGTCGCAATGCGACCGCGCAGGCCGCGTGCGTTCGACAAAACCTGCTGATACCAGCCTTGGCCGCACTCGGCACCATCCTTGCCGCAGCTCATCTCGATGCGACGATCGCGTATCGCGCTTTCGCCCTGACGCACACCGGTGATCATCAGGATCCCGCCGTCGACGCCATCGAGGCGGCGGCGCAACGCTTCTTCCATCGGATCGATCTTGATCTGCCGCGTGCACCAGCGGAGCGTGTTGTTGTTGGGCGGCGGCACGCCGCGGCCGAGGATGTACACCATGAATCGCTTGTCGAGCGGCGCGCGCACGACTTCGACCTGGATGCGACGGTCGCGAAGCTCGTCCATGATCTTCATCGCCGAGATCGCGAGCGGCGGAAGCTCTTGCCGGGTGTCTGCGTAGAAGACGGTCAAGGTCTTCGGCGGGGCGATTCTGCCGGTGTCGATCAACCAACACACGATCGTCAGCGTCGCAGTGCTATCTTTGCCGCCAGACCAGGCGATGCCCCAATGATCATGCTCAGGCCCATAGGCCTGCATCGATTGGATGGTCAGTTCGATCGATTCGGTCATCTGCAGGCGCTGCGCGCCAGCAGCGAGGAAGTCGAGTTGTTGGGCGCTCATGCACCCTCCCGCGCGATGTGCGGCAGCGGCTCGGCAGCCGATTCGATCGCAACCTGAATGCGCTCGAGCTGCTGACGGAGCCGATTGACCTCGGAGTCGATGCTGACCCGGCGTACGGCTTGCTTGCAGGCGCTGGCAATCTCCCATGCTCCGGCACTCGCCGGCAGCCCAAGCGCACGCGCGAGCTCGCCGCGCGCACTGTCGATCTGCGCTGCGTCGCGCTGCGCATGCTCCTTGGCCCGATCGAGAATCAGCCGCCGTTCGTTTTCCGCCTCTTCGGCAAGGTTTTCGAGCCGCTCGGTAGCGGCCTTCAGCCGGCGTTCCGCGTTCAGTTGGTCCCGTACAGCATCCGCGACAAGGTCGCCGAGGCGCGCGCGCAGCTTCTTCTCGAGCGTCCACTCGTTGCAGAGTCCGGCCCGCAGCTGCTCGCGGCCCTGTTCCGCGAGCCGCGCCATGCCGTCGATGATCAGCTTGATCCACGCGTCGCGCGGCAGGTTCTCCATGTTCTTCAGCGTCGGCCCCTTCAGCGAGCGCCAGCCGTCCGGGCCGCGCACGATCAGGCCGCATCCAGCCGGGATGTCTTCCTTTTTCAGCAGCCCGGCCGGCGCGGCGAAGATCACGCCGGCGGCGAAGCGCAGGTACGACGTCCACTTGCCCGCCGTCACGTCGCGGCGGAAGTCGGCGACGCTGATCTTGCATTCGTAGGCGACCGGCTGGAATCGCGCGAACGAGCACGGCACCGTGTAGACGTCCGGCCGCGGCGAGCCGACCGGCCCGAGCTGCATGTCGGTCCAAACGAGGCGATCGGATGCGCCGCGAAGATGCGCGGCGAGATCCTTGGCGAGGTCATCGTGCGCCCAGGTCATGCGACCTCCGCCGTCTGCCGCCGTCCGACGATTGTTACGCTAAGATGATCGAGCCGCGCGCGTTCGTGGCTACCATCAACCCGGGGAACACGATGGACATTACAACTATCGGCGCCGCAATAGGCGGCCTCAAGAACGCAATCGACTTGACCAAGACGGCGATTGCGGCCCGCGACGATCAGAAGCTCGCGGAGGCCCGACAGGCCATAAACGACCGAATCATCGACGTGCAAAACGCGGCGCTCGCACTGCAGGAGAAGCAGGCGAGCGCGCGCGACGAAATCGATGAATTGAAGGAGCAGCTTCGCTCCGCCAACGAGAAGATTGCCGAGCTTGATCGAAAACGTGCTCTTCGCAGTCTGTACGAGCTTCGTGAACTGACCGAGGGCGTATTCGTGCTGGCAAGTACGAGCCCTGACACGTCGCAGCCGGCGCACCTGATTTGTCAGCCCTGCATGGACAACGACAGCAAGCTTGGTGTCCTGCAGCAAACCTCGAAGTACGGTGGAATCAAGCTTAAGTGCCCCTTGTGCGCTATGGAGTACCGCACCGGCAAGTACGTCCCGGCCCCTCCAGTGCACATCCCCAACACCCGCTGGTAAAACGGCCGTGATATCGAACAGTTGAGTCAGCACGAGCCGCTCTCCTTCGTGTTGTCGATCGGCGCCGCCTCGGGCCGCACGCGTTCGAGCATCCAGAGCTGGTCCGGACGGAACGCGAGATAGTCCTGAGGGGGATCGCGGAAGATGAAAAGGTGCTTGTTCTCGACGATGCCGAGATAGGTCATGGGGCGCCCGAGCTTGCGGGCGAACGGCTTGCCGACGTCGCGCTGGCTGAGAGTCAGCGTCATGCGGCCACCTGCCGCTGGCCGAACGCCTGCTGCACAAACTCGCCGATCGCCTGTTGGCTGAGCCGCCGGTATTCCTCGATCGCCTTGCGCTCCTGGATCGCGAGCCACTGCCGCGGGTAGTCGCAGCCTGTGAACATGCAGAACAGGTGCAGCTTCGTCGCATGGAACGGTCGGCGCCCGCTTACGACGTCCGCGAAGTGCGGGTAGTGGATTCCGCAGTGCTGCGCGAGGGACTTCCGGTCGAACCGACGCAGCCCGATCTCCAATGCACGCTCGAGACATTGCTCGAACGACATCACCTCGATCTCTGCGTCGGGCAGTTTCGCTGCCTCTACCCACGGCGCGAACATCCTGAATTCGGTCTGGTTCATACGAAAAATCAATCGTTACCCAGTTGATTACCCACTTGCTTACCCAGTTGGCGCCGGGGCGAAATAAAGGCCAGGACAACACCTGGCCAGCTATCAACGAATGCAAACCATTGCGATCAGTCGACGCCTGCACGAAGCACGTCGCGCTGCCCTCCTTCTGACGTGCACGCGTCCAAGCGCCCCGGCGAGGCTGCTGCGACGGGATCAGGCCAGATCAGATGCCAATCGGTGGGGCGAAAGTCCCTGTACGGGATGCCGACGGCGTTCCCCACGAGGACGCAGTTCTCGGGCCTCATTGCATTGGGGGAATGCAGCCACTTGTGGATGTGCGGCTGCTTTTTGCCGATCAGGCGGGCAAGTGCGGACTGCGACCCAGCTTTTTGGATCGCTGCCTGCAGAGCCGGCACGGAGCAATTGGTCGGTTTCATGCGGCAATACTATAACCAAAGTTATTCATCCGCAAGAACTTTGGTTATTTGCCGCCCTACAACCAAGGTTATACGATGCCCGCTATGGAAAATCCTGAATTCGGGCGCCGGGCAAAGGAGCGTCGCGAGGCACTGGGCCTGTCCCAGAAGCACATCGCGGAACTCGTCGGCGTATCGCAGCCGGCGATAGCCAAGGTTGAACGAGGCGGCAGCACCACGACCACGAACGGGTTCGCGCTCGCGCGCGCACTGCAAACCACACTGGAGTGGCTCGAATTCGGCGACGCGGCCCAGCCGGTTCCGCCCGGCTACGATCGGCTCGACGACCTCGGCCGCGCCAAAGTCGAGGCGTACATCAGTGGGCTGCTAGCCCAGTCAGCTCCGCACGATTCGACTGCTCAGGACGAAGACAGGCCGATTGGCGGTTGATTCTTGCAGCCTGTTGTGGAAGCGGCTCCAGCGACGCATCCCAGAACGAAAACTCCCGTGTCACGACCGGTCGCTTCATCCGCTCCGTGAAACCGAACGCGGGCTTCTCCAGCAGCACGTCCCATAGACCATCCGACCGCAGCCGCTGAATCGTCACGATCGTGCCGACCAGCGCAGGGTTCCTACTCGCCACCACCCTAGCCAAGTCCCCAGGCCTGCACCGCAGGCGCGTCTTCGATTCTTCTTTCACTGGTCGCCCTCGTCCTCGGTTTGCCACAACACTGTATGCATGTACAGTAGTTTAGCCTCACTTCCCGAAGACTTTCAACTGCCGTCAGCAGGCGCTTAACAAACGGGCCGCCGGCCCCCTTGTTACAAATTTCCCGCCCGATCGATAACTTTGGTTGTTGACATGATGATAACCTTAGTTATAATTCCCATCAACGCGACACCGACGCCGCGCCACCGCCCAGGCGGATCGCTCTCTAACAATCGAAGGTAAGCCGGGACCGCACACGCGGAGCAACCGGCCGGCGCGATCAGCGTCGTGAGTCAGGACGGACGCTGCGGAAGACCGCAGCGGCATGCAATACCCGAGTGAACCTGACACAAGACAGCCAGCAACACGTGACCGATGGCTTCGTAATCGGCACAAACCTCGCGCGGCCCGGAGCCGGCACGGCCGGGAGTAGCCGGGCGCGCGAGTGATGCAGTCTCATGGAGCCGGAATGCGCAGGCTGATGCGCGACCAGCTGAGCGCTGGAGTCCCAAAGCCGGAGATCAGCACCGGCCCGGCTCCATGAGACTGTCCCGAAACAGCTCTGACCGGTGGCGGTTCTTCTTCTGAGGCGTCACCAGTGAGAGTTGCGCACGCAGCGTTGCAGTTCAAGACTGCAATTTGATTAGCAATCCTTCATTCAAGGGGAAGCGATGCACCCTCCTCGAACCCATCACAACAACGTCCGCAAGCTGCCCGCGCGGGTCGACCGACACGCCGACCAGCAGCAGGCTGCGGCGGACGACGAAGCGCTGGCGCGCGACGAGCGCAACGAAGCGATCGCCGAGCGCGTCACGTTCGACGTCCTGCCGTTCTCGGCCGAGCAGATCGCGGTGCTCGACGCTGCGCTGCGCCGCGGCTACATCGAGGACGTGTACGAGGTCTGGAACGTCTGCCAAGACGTTCTCAAGGCCGAGATCGCACGTCGTATCGCAGCCGCCGACCTCGCCTCCGCCGCGCCGCGTTTCGCCAACGTCTACTGCTCCCGATGCGGCCGGAAGTTCGGCCCGGGCAACGCCGGATTCTCCAGCTGCGCCGACCACGCCGAGCGTCGCGCGCTCGACGACTGACCAACCGCTCCAAATACAGGGGAAAGACATGACCTTTACGCCCAACACGGAACGCCCGCTGAATGGCGGAGTGCAAAAGATCTATCGCTTCGAAAATGGTTTTGGAGCGAGCGTGGTGCAGCACGAATTCATCTATGGCGGCGACGCCGGCCTGTGGGAGCTTGCCGTCATCAAGTTCAACGGTGACTCGTGGAGCCTCACGTACGACACCGAAATCACGGATGACGTGATCGGCAATCTCGCCTGGATCGAAGTCAAAGACCTGCTTTCGCGGATCAATGCATTGCCGGCAGCGTGACCAACCCCGCCCGGCACCGGAGAACGGCGATGAAAACCGAAACCACTCTGCACCACTTAGTCGGCAAGACATACAAGGAAGTTATTGAGGCGCTCAGCGTGACCGAAGACCAAGGCGATTGCTGCGGATGGAGCGATCACGCGGTCGCTGATTGCCTCAAGGATCTCGAAGGGAATGATGCAGCCGTGTTGGTGCAGGTCGTGAAGATCGAATACGACGAAGGCGACTCCGATCGCGTCGCCCTGAATTTCATCTTCGACCTGGGCGACAGGAAAGGGTTGATCCTGGGGCACGAGCTTTCTGCAGGTTCAGGTTCGGGCTGGCACTACGGCGCACATTGCACGCTGCACTTCAACGGAGAAGAAATCGCCAGCGCGTCGTGGTAACCGCGATCGCTTAACCACCCGCGGCCGCCCTGCGGGCAATCACACGACACCGAGAGACCACATGGACACCACGAACAATCGCTTCTACAGGGAGCCGGCGTTCCCGTCGACCACGAAGACGTACACCGCTGACGGCGGCGACACGATGCACCAAGGCGCGAACGGCATGTCGCTCCGCGACTACTTCGCGGCGAAGGCGATGCGGCCGCTGACGCTCTCGACGAAGAGCGCCCGCGAGGAAGAAATGCGCAGCATGGCGCGAGAGGCATACGCGATCGCCGACGCCATGCTCCGCGCGCGAGGTGAAGCATGAACGAAATCAAGCCCACCGACACGCAGGTTGCTGCCTTCGTACAGGCGTACTTCGGCGCGGACAGCGACGGACAGGTCGGTCGCCATATCGCCGGGCTGACGGCGGCATTGAATATCGATCCGCTGGCGTCCCGCGTGACCGAGTTGTTGCTGCTACTCGAAATGATCGCCGCAGACGCTGACGCCAGAAATGGCCGGCTGACATCGGGCGTACGCGCGATTCTCGATGACACGCTAATCAAGGCCGGCCGCAAGGCTGCGCCGGAGCCGGTGCGGCACTTCCGCGCATGCGGGGAGGGTCTGTGATGCATCCGGATCTCACCGCCCTCGAAACCGAGCTTGCGGACGTTGTGAAGCGTCAGCACACCTCAATCGACCGCCTGCTCGCAATGCTTATCCAGCGCGATGCGGACTTCCTGCCGACACAGGACGCCATGTTCGCGCTGCACGTTGCGCGCGACGCACTGAATGTGCTCGACAAGGTGAACGAAAAACGGATGGCCTCATGATGCGCACTCCACTCAACAGCCTATCGCCTGTATTACGCAGCTACAAGCCAACGCCTGTATCTCGCCTGCGCTACGTCGTCGAAGGCGCGGCATGGGCGTTCGCGTACGGCGTCGCGATCGGCGCGCTCTGGTTCGGCGCTGATCTTGCCGGCCCCTACCTGCGGAGCCTCGGATGAAGTCCTTTCTGCGGAAGGTCGGCGAGTTGGTCGGCCTGTGGTTCGTCGTCGCGACGATCCTGTTCGTATTCCTCTGGCTCGTCGTGCCGGCACTGATCAGTGCACAAGACGACGCGCCGGTCATCGTTCCCACGAGGCCCTCATGAGCCGCTTCACCGATCACGCCGACCTCTTCGAGCGCCGGCATCCGCGCGCCGCGCGGGCCCTCATCGTCGCGATCCTCGTTGCGGTCGCCCTTCTCGCTGTCGCCGTCGACGGCATCAGCAAGCACTTCGGCATTCTGTAACGCCTCCTAGCGGCCCAGCTTCGCAACCCGCGCGGCGCGGCGCTCACCCCATCGAATCCAGTGCCGCCGCGCCGTGAGTCTGCGTGCTGCCCGCGCACGTCCCGCCCACTCTATCAGGAGCATCCGAGATGAAAACCATCGACACTCTCCCCGTCGAGTCGTCGCAGATCCATAGCATCGGCTACGACGCCGAGTCCGAAACGCTCGCGGTCCGCTTCAAGGATCGCAAGACCGGCGCACGGACATCGCTGTACCACTACACCCGCTTCAAGCAGGCGAATTTCGACGCGCTCAAGGCCGCCGACTCGCTCGGCTCGCACTTCTACAAGCACATCAAACCGTTCCCCGAGCGCTTCCCGTACGTGTGCATCGAGAAGATGCCGGCGCCGGCCGCAGACGTCGACGCCGAAACCGCAGGTGCGGCATGACTCCCTCGGTCTATACCGTGCGAGCGTCGAGCTGGGGCGCACTTTTCGAGTGCGCTTACCGGTGGGAGGCAATCCACCTCCTGAAGATGCGCAACGTCGTCGGCCTGCGCGCCGCGCTCGGTACCGCGATCCACGCCGGCACGGCCGCCTATGACCAGAGCGTGCTTGACGGCTCCGGCCTGACCGTCGACGACGCGGCCGGAGCATTCGTCGACAAGCTGCACGACCCGTCGAACGAGTACAACCCGGCGAGCGACGATCTCAACCTGAAGGAAGCCGAGCGCATCGGCATCTCGCTCACGACGAAGTACTGCCTCGAGATCACGCCTCGGTACAACTTCGTCGCGGTCGAGATGGAAACGAAGCCGCTCGACATCGACTGCGGCGGCGGGATCGTGATCCGCCTCACCGGCACGATGGACCGCGCTCGTGTCCGTCGCACGGCACTCGGCCCGGGCATCGCGGACCTGAAGAGCGGATCGAAGGCCGTCGCGCAGGGTGTCGCTGTTACGAAGGGCCACGGGCCACAGATCGGCACCTACGAGATGCTCTATGAGCACACGACCGGCGAGCTGATCGCCGACACGGCCGAGATCATCGGGCTCAAAACGAAGGGCACGCCGGAGGTCGCGACCGCCCCGGTCAAGAACGCCAAGCGCGTGATGATCGGCACCGAGGAAACGCCCGGCCTGATCCAGTTCGCGGCCGACATGTTCCGCTCCGGCCGCTTCTATCCGAATCCGAAATCGCTGTTGTGCGACCAGAAATACTGCCCGCGCTACGGCATCTGTCAATTTCACGAATAGCGAGAGCACATCAAGATGAGCACCCCCGTTCAACTGCAAGACGTCAAGGCCGCCGGCGGCGTTCCTTCCCTGACACCCGACCAAGCCGTCGATATGTTCACCGAGCGCGGCTTTGTCCTGGCCAACCGCATCGCCAAGGCTTACGCGAGCAGCGATGCTGTTCCGGCACAGTTCCGGTCGCACAACCTGAAAAAGGCGAACGGCGACGAAATCTGGGTCGAGAACCCGTCTGCGATCGGCAACTGTCTCGTCGCGATCGAGGTCGCGCGCGCCGTCCGCATGTCGATTACGGCCGTGATGCAGAACGCCGACATGATCGAGGGCAAGCTGCGCTGGTCCGGCAAGTTCGTGATCGCGGCAATCAACGCGTCGGGCCGATTCACGCCGCTGCGCTTCCAGATGATCAACCGCGGCAAGATCACGGCCAAATACAAGGAAAAGACCGGCTGGAACAAGGAGGCAAGGAAGCCGATCTTCGAGGACCGCCAGGTCGAGGTCGATGACATCGAGTGCATCGCCTGGGCACTTCCGCGGGGCACACCGGAACCGCGCCTCGCTCCCGAGCAGGTTCGCCAGTACGCGGGCCGCATGCTTGACCTGTACCGGGACATCGGCATGCCCGTGATCGAATCGGCGCCGGTCAGCATGCGAATGGTCGTCGAAGAAGGCTGGTACGGGAAGGCGGGCTCGAAGTGGCAGACCGGGCTGCGCACGCTGATGTTCCAGTACCGCGCGGGCAGCTTCTTCGGCAACATCCACGCGCCCGACATCGTCATGGGCATGGGTCGCACGTCCGAAGAAGAGGCAGATGTCGTCGACGTCTCCCCGGACGGATCCTACACGGTCTACAGCACGACCCTCGACGAGCTGCGCGGCGGCCGCGCTGAGCCCGCCGACGAAGTTCCGCGCGGCGCATCGCAGCCGCAAACGGGACCCGCGACGGAATCGCACACGCACGGCGCGTCGCCGGCGGCCGCGCAGGCCGATCCGGTCGATGCCCAGGACGGCCCGGCGCAAGACGGCGGCCACGGTCAAGGCGGCTTCGACTTCGACGTCGCTGGTCTCGTGCGCGGTATCCGCGAGGACATCGACTCCGCCAAGACGCCCGAAGACCTCGACCTCGCCCGTAGTGCGATCAGCGGCGTGCCCGATGAAACCGCCAAGGCCGAACTGAACGCCCTCGCCTCGGCGCGCATGCGCGCCATCACCGCGGCAGCTGAGCAGGCGGCCGCAGGGAAGGCCGCCGCCCAAACCGCCGCGCCTGCCAGCCGCCGCCCGCGCAACCCGATCAACGCCGACTAACACGCGCCTCCCGCCGCCAAGGATTTCGACATGACCGACAAGAACGTCCTCCAGATGACCGCCGACAGCATCGGAAAAGACCTGCTTTCCGCGCTGGTGACCGAGATGAAGCTGATGCCCGATATCTGGGTGAAGCTGTCCGAGAAAAAGCAGAACGACGTCATCGACCGCCTGCGGGCGCGCGTCGAGCACAACGTGAAGATGGCGACGCATCTGATCGCGAGCGATGGCCGCATCGTCGTCCAGGGTGACCTCGACCAGATCACGATCAAAGACGGCGTCAAGGCGGTCGTGAAATTCGGCGGTTCGCAGCCGAACCTGCACGAGCTCTACGAAGCGAGCGGGAAAACCGTTCTGGTCGTCGTCGCAAACCCGGGCGAGCACACCGGTGGCATGGACGAGATCCGCGGCGAATCGGATCAACGCGGTTTCGACCTCGGCCGCGAGTACACAGACGGCGATGGCGATGGCATGGATGGCGACAAACCCGACAGCGACGTCGTCGACGCCGAGTTCCGCGAGGTGCCGAAGCTCGGCGACGGTCCGACGCAAGCGCAGATCGACGAACAGCATCAGGCCGGCCGGCAGGCGGCCGCCGACGGCAAGCCCGAAAGCGAATGCCCCGTGATGGCCGGCGAGCTGTGTATCGCATGGGTGAAGGGCTGGAAGGAGTGGCACGAGCAGCAAGCCGCCGCTGGCGACGAGGATCCGCTGTATCAGCAAGTCGAAGCGTTCGTGATCGAGCAGCAGAAGGTCACGATCTCCAGCGTGCAGCGCCAGTTCAAGATCGGCTACAACCGCGCCGCGCGCCTGGTCGAGCTGCTCGAAACGAAAGGCATCGTCAGTGCGATGGATTCGGACGGCGGCCGCACGGTGCTGCGGCCGCGCGGACCGCAAGGAGAGGAAGCGTGAAAATCACCGACATCTACGTGGCGAACGTGCTCGGTATCCGCACGGCGGATATCCGGCTCGCGAAGCCCGTCACCCTCTTCACCGGCCCGAACGGCGCCGGCAAGAGCAGCCTGCAGGAAGCCGTGCGCATGGCGCTCACCGGCGATACGGTGCGCGTCGCGCTGAAGAAGGAATACGGCTCTCTCGTCACCGAGGGGGCCGACGGCGGCCAAATCGTGGTCGCGTGCGGCGAGCAGGCGAACAGCGTCATGCTGCCGTCCGGCAAGCTGAAGCGCGAGCTCGCCGAGGACCCGCGCCTTCCGCTGGTGCTCGACGCGCAGCGGTTCCCGCACCTCGGCGCGGCCGAGCGCCGGGCGTTCCTCTACGACCTGATGGGCGTGAAGATCGGCGTCGACGAAATGCGCGCCCGGCTGCTCGACAAGCTCGGGTTTCGCGCCGATGCGGTGCCGGCACCGGCCGCCGCGCGGCTCGCGGCGATCACGCCGATGTTGCGCGCCGGCTTTGAAGCAGCGCAGAAGGAAGCGGCCGACCGCGCGCGCGGCGCGAAGCAGTCGTGGCGCAACGCGACCGGCGAGACGTACGGCAGCCAGAAGGGAGCGACGTGGCGGCCGGCCGTAGTCGAGTTCGACGAAGCAGCGTTGCGGAAGCTCACGGGCGACCGCGCGGCGCTCGACGACCGGATCGGCGACCTGCAGCAGCAGATCGGCGCGGCCGACGCGGCGGACACGGCTGCACGTGCCCGCGCGTCGAAGATCGCAGATCTGCGTACGCGCGCCGCCGGTTACGCGAAGGCGGTCGAACTC
Source organism: Burkholderia sp. BCC0097 (assembly GCF_902832985.1). Lineage (NCBI taxonomy): Bacteria > Pseudomonadati > Pseudomonadota > Betaproteobacteria > Burkholderiales > Burkholderiaceae > Burkholderia > Burkholderia sp. BCC0097. The sequence goes on along the minus strand of NZ_CADFDM010000011.1, from coordinate 86,963 downwards.
GCGCAGCTGGCCGACGAGCAGGTCGCCGAGTTCCTGCCCAAGGTCGAAGCGCTTCGGGTGCGCGCCGGCGCGGCGCCGGCCGGCACCGAATGCTCGTGCCCCGAGTGCGGCGCGCTCCTGCGCTACCTCAACGGCGTTCTGTCGTCGGCGGCCGCAGCCGGCGCGCGCGACGATGAAGCTGCCGCGAAGCTGCCGGAGTACGAGCAGGGCCTGAAGACGCTGCAAAACGCAGCCGCCAACCGCAAACGCGATGTCGAAGCGGCGGACGCGGCTGCGACGCAGCTGCGGGCGCTCGAAGACGACGCGGAGGACAGCGGCCCGGCCGCCGCGCGCGAGAGCGGAGACGCCGCGCGCTCGGAATTGGCCGACCTTCAGCGCCGGCGCAAGCAGCTCGACACCGACCTCGCGACGCTTCGCGAAATCGAACGGCGCGCCGCCGGGGCTACCGATCTGGCAAAGCAGGCCGCGGCGCTGCACGACGACGTCGCGGCGTACGAGGCGATCGCCGACGCACTCGCGCCGAACGGCATCCCGGCCGATCTGCTCAGCGAAGCGCTCACGCCGATGAACGAGCGCCTGACGGACCTTGCCGAGATGTCCGAATGGGCCGACGTGACGATCACTCCCGAGATGGAAGTCCTCGCCGACGGCCGCGCGTACACCCTGCTCTCCGAATCGGAACGCTGGCGCGTGGACGCACATATCGCCGCGGCGATCAGCCACTTCTCGGGCCTGAAGCTGCTCGTGCTCGATCGCGCCGACGTCTTGGTCGGCCCGGAGCGCGACCGGCTGCTCTACTGGCTCGACGACTTGGCCTACACCGAGCAGATCGACACGGCGCTCGTGTTCATGAGCCTGAAGACGCCGCCCGGCGGCCTGCCCGAAGCCATCGAAGCATTCTGGGTCGAGGACGGTCAGGTCGCGCCGGCCGCGCAGCACGCAATACGGGAGGCAGCGTGAGAGAGGACATCGAGAAGTATCTCGCCGCGATGTCGGAAGCCACGGCGAAGGCCGTGGCGACCGGAACCGGGCTCCCCCATCTCGACGTGACGAAGGAGCTGAACCGGATGCTCGGCGAGGCGATCGTCGAACGCGAGAAGCGGGCCGGCGGCGGCAACGAGTACGTGTACTGGCTCGCGCGCGCAGCTCAGCCGGCCACGCCAGCCGCGCCGACCAGCGACACGGCACCGGACGATGCCGCTCCAGCGCTGGTGTCGGTCGGCCTGGTCGAGAAGTCACTGGATCCGAACGCCCGCGTCATCGACGGCGCGCAGATCATCGCTGACCTGCGTGCCGAAGTCGAGCGCCTCACCGCCGAGCGCGACGCCGCGCAACTGAAGGCCGATACCTGGCGCGCGAACGCGGCAGCACTCGAAGCGCGCATCGATGAGCTGACGCTCGGGCCCGTCGGCGCGCGTGCGCCGCTGTTCGTGACGGTCGGCAGGTATTGCAAGCCGCGGCGTCACGCGTCGCTCGAGAAAGCCCAGCGGCGCGGCAGCGCGCTCGTGCGCAGCGAGAAGGAATCCGAGGTGCTCGTGCTCGAACCGGTCGGCCGGATCGTGCGCGGCACGCAGTGGATGCCGAGATAGCGCGCACCATCACCCAAATTCACCATTGAGAACACCATGAGCCACTTTTCAGTACTGGTCATCGGCGACGATGTCGAGAAGCAACTCCGGCCGTATCACGAATTCGAATGCACGGGCGAGGACGATGAATTCGTGCAGGACGTCGACAAAACCGACGAGGCACGCGTCGAGTTTGATGCGCAGACCGAGACGCGCCTGAAAGCTGCGGACGGCTCGCTGCACAGCTTCTTCGACGACAACGGCAATTGGTGCCCCGAATTCTCGCAGCCCGACCCCGACGCACCGTCCTTTGCACCTGGCCGTCGGATGCGATTCGTCCCACCCGGATACGAGATTGTCGAGGTGCCCGCCGCCCAAGTGCGGACATTCTCCGACTGGCTCTCCGGCTGGTACGGCATGGCGCTCGTTCCGTTCGGGGAAGCACTGGACACGGACGGCGCGCACAAGTTCGGATATGTCCTGCTCGACGAGGCCGGCAACGTCACGAAAGCCGTCAAACGCACTAACCCGCGCAAGCAGTGGGACTGGTGGGTCATCGGGGGACGCTGGTCCGGGTTCCTGCAATTGAAGGACGGTGCGACAGGGCAACGTGGCCGCCCTGGCCTCATGGGCGCATGTGCTGACGATGGTCCCGGCCGAGCAGACGTCGCGCGCAAAGGCGATGTCGATTTCGGTGGCATGCGCGATGCAGCTGGAAAGAAGGCCGGCGAGCGCTGGGACAAGGCCGCGGCCGCGCGCGGTGATGCAACGTGGCACGTATGGGAGCACGTACGCAATGTTCTGCATGCTGGCGACATCGACGCCGCGCGCAACGCATACCACGCTCAACCGGTCATGAAGGCGGTAGCCGCCGCGCTCGACAACCCATGGGATGGCGTCGATGAATACCTGACGCCGCGCGACCAATACGTGCAGCAGGCTCGTGATAGCTCGACGGTTCCCTATGCCCTCGTGAAGGACGGCCAGTGGAACGGGCGCGGCACGATGGGATGGTTCGGCATCTCACACGACGAAAGCGACAGCGGCGATTGGAACCGGAAGGTCAACGAGCTGCTCGACAGCTTGCCCGACGATACGATCCTGACCGTGGTCGATTGCCATATCTGACGCACCGTGGGCGCTACCGATAAAAAGACGCCGTGGAACCCGTCACGCCGAGCGACGACCCGCGTCAAGAATCCACTGCCGGCTCCGACGACATGTCCATACGACGGTGGCCCCGTCGAGATCGTGAACAACTCGGCGATCTACGGACGCGAGTACGGCGAGTGGCCTTGGGCGTTCCTCTGTCGTTCGTGCCGAGCGTACGTCGGACTGCATCCCTTCACTGCGATCCCCCTCGGCACGCTAGCCGACGGGCCGACCCGCGAAGCGCGGAAACGCGCGAAAGCTGCGTTCAACCCAATCTGGCAGTCCGGCGCGATGACGCGCACTGATGCTTACCTATGGTTGGCCGGACAGCTCGGCATCGAGAACCACGAGGAATGTCACATCGGCTGGTTCGACGTCGCGACATGCGATCGCGTCGTGGCCGTCATTCAACAGGAGTACCCCCGATGACCGATACGCAAGACCCGCTCTGGCGCGCGCTCGCTCGCCTCGAACACGCCGAGCTGAGCGACGATGAACGCAACCTTCTGCGGCCGGCGTTCGCCGCAATGCACGGCAGCCATGCGATGCGCATCCCCGAGGACATCGTGAAGCTGATTCGACGCCTCGACACGACGCTGCCGAAGACGACGGAGACCCGCCATGTTGCTTGACAAGATCAACGGCGCAGACGCCGCGTTTCGAAGCCAGATCGAGAACACCTACTGGGGCGGAAAGGTCGGCTGCGAGCCGCATCCGAAGTTCGGCTACGGCTGCGACATGCTGCCGAACGGATGGGCCGAGATCACGCGGGAAGAATTCGCGAAATCGAGGTTCTTCAGTTACACGCCGGTCGCGACGGGATGGCTGCGCACGACGATCGGCGACGCGCGGATGTTCTTTATGCATGACCAGATCAGCTACGCGCTGATCGGTGATTACTGGGGCGGCACTGTGAAAGTTTTCCGGTTCGGCTGCAATCACGCAATGGAACGGAAGAACGTTGGCAACTGCATGAACCGGTACACCTGCACGAAGTGCGGGTTCAGCGAAACCGTCGATTCGTCCGACTGACTGCCTACGTCTCAACGACAGAGCATCCCCGCGCGGCTTACCTCGGTCCGCGCGGCATTCGAGGGGGCGCCGATTTCGGCGCCCTTCTTTTTTCCCGATTTCTCCTGTGGCACCTATGGACAATCAGCGCGTCTACAACAGCTTCGGATTCTGCTGCGGCCTCGGCGGCGGCGCCAAGGGCTTCACCAAAGCCACCTCACGCGTCGGCAACATGACCGCGACGTGGCGCTGCATCGGTGGCATCGACAACGACCCGGCGGCTGCGCGCGACTTCGAAACTCTGGTCGGCACGCCGTGCACGGTAATGGATCTCTTCACGCGCGAGCAGTACATCGCGTTCCACGGCGTCGAGCCGCCGGCCGGATGGCGCGAGGCCACACCCGAAGACGTGCGCCGCGCCGCCGGCTACCAGCATCCACACTGCGTGTTCATCTCGTCGCCGTGCAAGGGAGCGTCCGGCCTGCTGTCGGAGACGCTCAGCCGCACGCCGAAGTACCAGGCGCTCAACGAGCTGACGCTCCGGTGCGTGTGGCTGATGTGCGAGGCATGGAAGGACGACCCCGTCGAGCTGATCGTGTTCGAAAACGTCCCCCGGCTCGCGACGCGCGGCCGCCACCTGCTGGACCAGATCGGGCAGCTCTTCCAGCACTACGGATATGCCAAGAATGAGACGACGCACGACTGCGGCGTGATCGCCGGCCTCGCACAGAGCCGCAAGCGATTCCTGCTCGTCGCGCGGCACATGGAAAAGGTGCCGGCGTGCCTGTACGAGCCGCCGGTCAAGCGCCTGCAGGGTGTCGGCACGCTGCTCGGCCGCATGCCGCTGCCGGGCGACGTCGAGGCGGCCGGCCCGATGCACCGCGTGCCGTCGCTACAGTGGAAAACGTGGGTGCGCCTCGCGTTCGTCGAAGCGGGCAGCGACTGGCGCAGCCTGAACAAGCTCGCGGTCGAGAACGGCCAGCTGCGCGACTACCTGATCGTGCCGGACATGCACAACGGTGTGCTCGGCGTGAACCGCTGGGAGGAACCGTGCGGCGTGGTGGCCGGCGCGAGCCGCCCGGGCAACGGCACCTTCTCGGTCGCCGACCCGCGCGGGCCGGCCGACGCCGCGCAATACCAGCAGTACGGCGTACTCGACTGGAACGACCACGCTGGCACGATCACCGGCCAGAAGTCGCCCGGGCAAGGCACCTTCAGCGTCACGGACCCGCGCCACCAGGGCCCGGCCAAGCACAACAACGAATTCCGGATCGTCCCCTGGCGCGACGCCGCCGGCGCCGTCACCAGCGCGCACGGTACCGGTCAGAGCGTGCAGGATCCGCGGCCGCCGGCCGGCCCGCTGTTCAGCAAGTACAAGGTGACGGAATGGGCCGGCCACGCCGGCACGGTCATCGGCGGCGATGACCAGGGCGCCTACGCGGTCGCCGATCCGCGCGCGAGCACCGGCTTCGAAGGCGCCGGCAAGTACCGCGTGACCGACTTCGACGAACCGGCCGGCACGGTGATCGCGCGCAGCGACAGCGGTCAAGGCGCGTTCGCCGTAGCCGATCCGCGCCCGGGCATGCGCCGCGAGCGCGGCGACGCGTATCTCACCGGCGGCCACTATGGCGTCGTCGGCTGGGACCAGCACAGCGGCGCGGTGTCGGCCGCTGCCGGCCACGACAACGGGCGCTGGTCCGTTGCCGATCCGCGCATGCCCGCGGCGAACGAGAAGACCGTCGCCGTGATCCGCGCGCTCGACGGTACGTGGCACCGGCCGTTCACCACGCTCGAGCTCGCGGTGCTCCAGTCACTCGTCGAGCCGGAGGAGTATCTCGAGCTCGACGGACTGTCCGACCAGGCGTGGCGCGAGCGCATCGGCAACGCCGTGCCGCCCGACGCCGCACAGGCGATCGCGGAAGTGATGGGCACCACGCTGCTGCTCGCCGAATCCGGCGAGACGTTCCAGCTGTCGTCGACGCCTGTCTGGGTGCGCCCTATCGCGATCGCGCTGACGGTCGCGCCGCAGATGTTCTGACCACCGAGGACCACACCATGACCACCCACGACGAAAAAAGCCCCGCTCCCGAACAGGCGAGCGAGGCAGTGCAACAGCGGCCGGGCACGGACAAAACCCTTACGGAGGCAGCAACCCCGACCGCCGAAGGCATTGTCGACGTGCGCGCCAGCGACGGCAATGGGACGAGTCCGAAAGTGATCCGCGCTGATGCGCTGAGGACTATCGCCGAATTCCCGATCACCGATCCGGCCAACATGGACGCGCTCAACATGCGGAAGATCGCCTACGACGCGCTCGCCGCATCCCCAGTCGAACAGCCCGCAGCAGCGCCGACCATACAGCACCGCTTGCACGGGATCGCTCGCATTGATCTTGAACTGGTCGAGCGTGAGGCACGTGCGCTTGCCCATACCTCACCGGCACCCGCGTCGACCGATGAGCGGGCGGCGTTCGTGGAGCTGATGGGCTACGACCGTCCTGAAACCGAATGTGTCGCTACGGACGTGTGGGACAGCCAACGTGCGACGTGGCTCGAAGCGCTCGCCTTTGCCTGCGCATGCTCCGCGAACGGAACAGGGGCGGAAGGGATGATGGCGCTGCCGCATTGGTTCGAAACGTTCCTGACGAACGTATGCGAAATCCCTGACCGCAACAGCCCGGAAGGCGAGCCCGATGCCGTCGTCGCGACGTTGAATGAGCTGCGCAATTGCGCGATCAATGCGATCGAGCAGTGCGTTTCCTATGCCGTGCCCGCGCAATCGACGGAAGATGTGCGCGCATGGGAAACCGACGACGGCCGCGTGATCACCGATATGCAGAAGCAGCAGGCATTGCGCGATGGCGGCGCATCAGCATCGTCGGTGACGCCGTACGCACATGCTCTGTACCGACGCGTGCCGGCGCACGCGACCGCAGCGGCAATCTACCAGATCCTCACCGAGGAAGGTGCGTGGCTCGATACGACGCGGGAATACTACGAGCGCGTCAAGAGCGATCCGGCACTTGCGCGCGTCGTCTACGGCGCTCCGCAGCCTCCCGCGCAGGCAGACGCTCGGGACTATGCGATGGGCCATCGCGACGGCTGGAACGAATGCCTCGAAGCTCAGGCTTCGCAGGCTGACGCTCGGTTCGGGCTGACGGACGAGCAACGACGCGACCTTGAGAAAGCAATGGCTTGGTGCCCGCACGGTTCGCAGGAAGCAGAAACAATTCGCGCCCTTCTCCAAGGAGCCAAGCAATGAAGTGCGTCTGCAAACACTGCGGCGGGTCTGGCTGGCTCAGGAAATATGAGCAATGCCCATGGTGCGACGGAACAGGGAAAGGAGCTAACCATGCCGAATAACAACGTGCTGACCGCAGGCGTTCGCGCCGCAGCAATTGAGGAATGTGCGAAGCTCGTCGACGCGCTGGCCGAGAAATGGAATCAGGCGGCGCAAAGTGCTCGCGATGGTCGCTACGACTTCATGACGGAGGCGGCCGACAGGTGCGCGGACGAGATTCGGGCCCTCGCCGCCCAGCCGGGCCAGCCGGAGCCGCATGCATCGGCAGGCGTCATCGCGGCCGCGCTTGCAGTGATCGAGTGCGACCGCGCACAGGTGCTGACCAACGAACACATCGACGCGCTTGACAACGCCATCAAGATCCAGCGCGGCGAACTGAAGCTGCCGGAGCCGCGCTCCTCGATCACCGACGACCAACGCGACAAGATCGAGCGCGCCGAGGCATGCCTGCGTAATTCCGGTCGCAAGGAAGACCGCGAGGCAGCGAACGGCCTTCTCGACGTGCTGACCGAGCATCCGGTTCTGCCGAAGCAACGCGCCGATGCGTCGCCCGACGACCACCGTGACGGTACGCGCTGGCGTGCGCTGATGAAAAACGGTGAGCCTGAGGTGTTCGTGGAACGCACGCAGCGCCGCGCGATTCAACGTACGCAACCCGTCGCGTTCTCCAGCCCGAATCTCACCGGCGCGGATCGATTCGACATACCGTCCGAGATGTGGGTCAAGCGATACGTGATGTTTGCGTGGTGGGCGCGCGAGAACGAGCATCGGAAGTTCGTCGAGGCCGTCGACGCGATCAGCACAGGTGATATCCAATGAAGCTGACCGACGTCGAGGTATTCGAGATCCGCGCGGCCGGGCTGCCCCTGCACCTGCGCGAGAAGCTGTATCCGGAGCTGACGCCGCGCTGCTCGGCCTGCGACGGAACGGGGGACGTCCACGACGCGACCGGCGAGTGGCGCGGCGTGTGTACCGCCTGCACCGAGTCAGGAGACCCATCATGAGCAAGTACGAGAAGCTCGACGCGCTGATCGTCGCGTCGATCGACGAGACGCCGAAGAAGTTTGCAGCGGTCAATACCGGCGCGGTGCGCGAGGAAAGCGAGCGACTCGCGCGCGAGGAATGTCGACCGACCACCTTCGGTGAGGTCGTGGGTTGGCGCATCGTAGACCGGCGCCTTCAGGCAGTGCGCAAGGCTGGGAATATCCGCTCGACGTCGAAAGGATGGGTGCGAGCATGAAGGTCGCCGATGACATGCTGACGGAGGAATTCCCGCCGCATATCAAGCCGGTCCATGTCGGCGTCTATCCGGCATCGATGCTGGTAGAAACGGATCGATTCGGCACTTGCGACCTGGAAATCGGATTTGCCAAATGGGACGGTCAGCGATGGTGTGCAATGCGCGGCGACATTAAGTCTGCGAACGCAGTGCCGTCTGGTCAGGCCGCATCGCAGGCCAAGTCTTGGCGCGGCCTCAAGGAGAAGCACCATGGATGAGCGCGAGATGTTCGGCGCAGCACTCGCAGACCTGTCCCGGATGGAAGAAGACGCGTTTGACAAGCCATTTCCTGACGACGATCTAAACGCTCTGTGGGCGATCTGGCAAGCCGCTCGCCGCACCACGCCCGACAGGGAGGCGTGGATCAGCGTTGACGAGAAGCTACCAACCTGCAACCGGAAAGCCGGATCGCTGGGCGTCGAAGTGCTGATATACCCCGCCATGGAGACTGGTGAGCGCACTGCGTTCTTCGGTAGACGGATCAGCCAGAAGCCGATGTTCTATCGCTACGGCGCCCCGGTGCATGGCGTCACGCACTGGATGCCGATTCCGGACGCACCCATCGACGGCGCCCGCGCCGGAGACGGCCAATAAGGTCAGAAATCGAACGTGCCCACGACGAGGACGCCACTCGCCGGAATGCCCAGTTTGCCGGCAGCCGCCTGGTAGATCCGCTCTTTCCCACGCTCGAAGGCGGCAAGCCGGTCCGAAGCGGTCCCGGGCGGATCACCGAAGTGATCGTCCAGCGCCTCGCGCGAAACGCAGAAGCGCTGGACGATGCCGTCGACGGTCAGCGAGAAGTGAACATCGCCGCCGCTTTCAAACGGTTCGGTACCTGGTGTCGGTTCGTACGCCACGGCCGTCTCCTCTATTCGTCTTTCATGCACTTCAGCGGTTTGCCCAGCGATGCGAACTGGACAAAGCACATGTCGTGACTCCAGCGATCCCACACCATGCCGTTGCCTACTGGCGAGTACCGCAGCATCCACGTGGCGACCACGATCGCGAACACAACGACGATGAGCGCGCAGGCGCCGAGCGAGACCTTCCCCATATCTACCCCGAGTTGTTCTGTTTCGAGGATCGTAGCATGTCGACGTCGACACACAACCTGTGGACGACCGCCGAGGCGCGCCTGCTCGCCCGCCTCTATCCGTCCCACATCCCGTCCAAGGCTCTGTACGCAGCGTTTCCGCGTCATTCGCGTAAGTCAGTCCAGACCTTTGCCACCAGGGTGCTCAAGATCAAGCGGGCGCGGCGCGACTACAGGGCGCGTGCGACGCCGGCGTGGGACAGGATGCGCGCCATTCTCGAGCGGGAGCGCCTGTCCGTTCGTGAGCTGGTAAAGCGCTGCGGCGTATCGCAGCAGCGCGTCAGCGAGTTGCTGACGATTCATCGCGCCGAAGTGCAGATCGTCGACTGGATCCCGCCCGTCGGCCGAGCTCAGTGGCGGGCGGTCTGGGCGGTCGGCACCGGGCCTGACGTGCCATGCCCGGCAGCAATCAAAACCGAAGCGGCCCGCGCGGCGCGCAGCGCCATGAAGCGCAATCCGTTCCTCGCGGCGGCCGGCCTCGTCACGATCCCTGTCGGCGAGCGCGGCCGCATTTTTCAGCAGCCCATGGACGTCGACGACGAGGAGCTTGCGGCATGAGCGAGAACAGCAAAATCGAATGGACGGATCACACTTTCAATCCGTTCATCGGCTGCACGAAGGTATCGCCTGGGTGCGACAACTGCTACGCCGAGCACCTGATGGACACGCGCCTGCACAAGGTCGTCTGGGGGGCGCACGGAAAGCGTGTCCGCACGTCGGCCGCTACTTGGCGCGAGCCGATCCGCTGGAATGCGCGGCACGCCGAGTTCTTCGCCGCTCACGGCCGGCGCCAGCGCGTGTTCTGCGCGTCGCTCGCCGACGTGTTCGACAACGCTGTCGATCCGGCGTGGCGTGCCGACCTGTTCACGCTGATCGAGCGCACGCCGAATCTCGATTGGCTGCTGCTGACAAAGCGGATCGGCAACGTCATGTCAATGGTCGGCGAAGCCGCTCAGTACCAATTCGATCTGGATCGCATCGAAAAACCGCGACTGCATGACAACATCTGGATCGGCGCGACGATCGTCAACCAGGAAGAAGCCGATCGCGACATACCGAAGCTGCTCGCGGTGCCGGCGCGCGTGCGCTTTCTATCCATGGAGCCGCTTCTCGGGCCGGTGGATCTGACCGACATCAGCGACGGTCATGCAGAGGCCTCGGTCCCGCGCGATTACTGGACCGATATAGATGACGACGACAGCCCACCGGCCGTCGGCCACAACGCTCTCGCCGGCGAGCGCTGGCAGCGATTCGGCGACTGGCACCAGACCGGCGCACGTGTGGACTGGGTGATCGTCGGCGGCGAAAGCGGAGCCGGCGCGCGGCCGATGCATCCGGACTGGGCCCGGTCGCTGCGCGACCAGTGCGCGGCCGCCGGTGTCCCGTTCCTGTTCAAGCAATGGGGCGAATGGGCGCCGGGCGAAAACTGCGGTGGGCCGCCGACGCGCACCGAGAGTGTCGCCGACTGGTTCGGCGACGAATGGTCGTTCAGCACGATAACGCCCGGCGAGCACGACGGCCTGAGCTACGACGACGAGCCGACCGTGTACAGAATCGGCAAGCGCGCCGCCGGCCGCCGCCTCGACGGCCGCACGCACGACGAATTCCCGGAGGCACGATGACCGAGCACCCTATCCTCTTCAACGAGCCGATGTCGGCCGCCGCGCGCGCCGGCCGGAAGTCGCAGACACGGCGCGTGGTGCGCGGCGAGGCGCTGAATTGGCTGGACTCGGCCAACTTCACGACCGAATATGTCGCACTACGCGAAAACGGCCTCAGCCCGTACGGCTATGCCGGTGATCATCTGTGGGTGCGCGAGTCGTTCATCGCGTACGGCCGCTGGGAAACGCGCTACAGCCAGAAGAAAGAGCGCGACGAGTGGCACTTCATCGATATGACGCTGGATACCGGCCGCGAGTACCGCTTCGACGGCGCGGTGCCGAACGCCGCGCGCGGCGGCGCTCTGCCGACGTGGTGGCGCCGCCCGTCTATCTTCATGCCGCGCGCCGCCGCGCGGACGCTGCTCGAAGTAACCGGCGTGCGCGTCGAGCGACTGCAGGACATCAACGAGGCGGACTCCATTGCAGAAGGAGTCGAGCCGTATGCCATCTATGGCGGAAAGGTGGCGAGTTGGAAAGGATCGCCTCATCGGGATGCTGCCCATGAGACGGCACGCGCCGCCTATCGCGACCTCTGGGAATCGCTCAATGCCTCCCGAGGCTACGGTTGGGCAGAGAACCCGTGGGTGTGGGTCGTTGAGTTCAAGCGCCTCGGCGCGGGAGAGTGATATGCCGATCGTGACAAACGACGAGCTGGTCGAGCTGACGGGCGGCCTGAAACAGGGAGCGGCGCAGGCGCGCTGGATCAAGAAGGCGCTGGGCATCGATGCGCCGCGGAAAGCCGACGGACATCCGATGCTCACGTGGGAACAGGTTAATCGCCGCAATGAAGAGCCGCAGCGAAAATCATCCATCAATTGGCAAACCGCAGCATGAAACGGAAGAAGAACATCCTGCGCGACGGGCTGCTACCGCGCATGGAGCCGATCCCCCGGAAGAAGGGCATCAGCTACCGATACCATCCGCCGGGAGGGAAGCCGATCAGCCTGGGCATGGACAAGATCGCCGCCATCAGGAAGGTGCTGGACATCATCGGCGCGGCCGGCGACACCGGCACGATAGGCAAGCTCTGGGAGGAGTTTCAGGAAACGGACCGCTGGAAGCGCTACTCGCCCGACACGCGGAAAGACTACACGCAGTGCTCGGGCCCGCTGCTGCTCAGGTTCAAGGATGCGCGCGCATCCGATATAGAAGCGCCCGACGTCGCACGCTATCTCCGGAAGGAACGAAAGGATGCGCCGGTGCGCGCGAATCGCGAGATCGCCCTGCTCTCGAACCTGATCGGCCTCGCGATCGAGTTCGGTCAGGCGAAAACGAACCCGTGCCGCGAGGTTCGGCGCAACGAAGAGCAGCCTCGCACCGAAACCGCTGATCCGGCCGAGCTTCACGCGTTCACGTCGTGGCTCGCGGCCCAGGGCGGCCAGCGCGCGATGATCGGGATGGCCGCCGAATACGCGGCGCTCGCCGGCAACCGGAAGGTCGAATTTCTTGACTTGTCGTGGCCGCAGGTCGACCGCGCGGCCGGGCACATTCGGATCAAACGCGCGAAGCAGCGCGGCAAAAAACGCGGCGAGGTGATCGAGCAAATCGAAATCACGCCGCCGCTCGCTGAGCTGCTCGACCGGCTGCAGGCCGTGCGCGGCGACAAGGAATGCCTCTACGTCTTCACGACGAAGTTCGGCACGCACTACACGCGAGACGGCTTTAAGGGGTTCTGGGGGAAGTTGATGAACGAGGCGATCGAGGCGAAGGTAATCGCGAGCCGATTTACGTTCCATGATCTGCGCGCATACTACGCGACGCAATTTAAGCGCGAGAGCGGCACATTGCCTGACCTTCACGCGAATCCGGCGACCACTGCGCGTGTCTACGATCGCAACAAGATCGTGAAGCGCAAGGCACTTTAAATTCCATTTTGTGGAATTCCAAAACAAAAACGGCACTGGATAAAATCTCAGTGCCGTTTCTAACTACTTGATACTGCTTGGAATTCTTTGGGGTGGCTGATGGGACTCGAACCCACGACGACAGGAATCACAATCCTGGACTCTACCAACTGAGCTACAGCCACCACTGATACTGCTTGCTTCGTTTCGCTGTTTTGTTTCAGCAGCGAAGAACAAGATTATACGAACACTTTTGAATCTTGCAAAGCCTTTTTTTCAAAAATTTCTTCGGCTTCGTTCAGATGCGCGCGGGCCTCGTCGAACACGGCCAGATCGCCGCGTGCGAGCTTCTTGTTGTCGGACAGCACGCGACGCCAGCCGCGCGCACCCGGCATGCCGCGATACAGCCCGAGCGCGTGCCGCACGATCGCGCCGAGGTAGGTGCCGCGCTTCAGCTCGGCCGCGCAATACGCAATCAGTTGCGCTTCGGCCTCTTCGCGCGTCGGCACCGCTGCGGTCGCCCCGTAGAAGCGCGCATCGACCTCCGCCAGCACGTACGGGTTGTGATACGCCTCACGCCCGAGCATCACGCCGTCGACGTGCTCGAGATGCTGCGCGACTTCGTCGAGCGTCGTGATACCGCCGTTGATCACGATCTCCAGCGACGGAAAATCGCGCTTCAACCGATACGCATAGTCGTACTTGAGCGGCGGGATCTCGCGGTTCTGCTTCGGCGACAGCCCCTTCAGGATCGCGTTGCGCGCATGCACGACGAACGTTTCGCAACCAGCCTCGGCCACCGTGCCGACGAAGTCGCGCACGAACGCGTAATCCTCGACCGCATCGACACCGATCCGGTGCTTGACCGTCACCGGCACCGACACCGCATCGCGCATCGCCCGCACACAGTCGGCGACGAGCTGCGGCTCGTTCATCAGACACGCGCCAAACGCGCCGCGCTGCACGCGCTCGGACGGACACCCGCAATTCAGGTTGATTTCGTCGTAGCCCCACTGCTCGCCGAGTTTCGCCGCGCGGGCGAGGTCGTCTCGCTCGCTGCCGCCCAGTTGCAGCGCGACCGGCGATTCGCTCGGCGTGAATGCAAGATGCCGCTGGGCATCGCCGAACAGCAGCGCACCCGTCGTGATCATCTCCGTATACAGCCACGTATTGCGCGTCAGCGTGCGGTGGAACGAACGGCAATGGCGGTCCGTCCAGTCGAGCATTGGCGCGACCGATACACGGCGGGGGGGAAGCGAGGACGGAACGGACATGGAATTCGGGTACAGGCCAGGCGGCACGGGAACAACCGGGCATTTTACCGCAATACCGGCCATGCCCGCCCCACCCGCGCGCTATCGGTCGCCCAGCTCAGCATCGACCGCCCGGCGCGCTTCGTCGAACACCCGCTCGATCACCCGCCGTTCGGTGAGCAGCATCCCGTCGACCTTGACCAGCCGCCAGTCGATCCGCACGGCATCGCCCCGCAGCACGCGATAGTGCGCATGCTCGCCGTCCCAGACCTGCTCGGTCTTCACCTCGATCTCGAAACCGCGGTACGGCTCACTGAAATCGCCGAGGTCGCTGCCTCTCGGTTCCATCGCACGCTCCGTGGCGACACCGCGCCCGGCCGCCTGCGCGGCCGGCGCCGCGCGCTCAATCGTATTCGTCTGACAAAAATGACCGGCCATCGGCCGTCAGGTCGACCCGATCGGCCGCCGCCTGATAGATCAGCCCGTCATTCAGCAACGCGTAAACGACGTCGTCAAATGCGGCCGGAACCGGCCGGCTGTCGCCAAACTGGTCGATCCATTTCAGCGCCTCGATGGCTTCGGGGGAAAGGATGGGGGTCATGCGTTGGCCTCCGGCATCGGTGTCGTTCCATCCTAGCACTTCGTCCGGAAGTCGAATACCGAGGCAAACGCGCTGCAGGAATGCAATGCGGCGCCGCCAGGCACACTGCCCGCCGACGCCGCCTGGGGGCGCGAGCCGCGCGCTCAGAGACGCGCGATCGAGACTTCCGTCGACTTCACGAGCGCGACGACTTCGGCGCCGACCTTCAGTTCGAGTTCGTCCACCGAACGGGTGGTGATCACCGACGTGACGATGCCGAACGGCGTCTCGACGTCGACTTCGGAGACCACGGACCCGCGAATGATCTCCTTGACCTTGCCCTTGAACTGGTTTCGTACGTTGATTGCAGTGATGCTCATCGGGATGATCGCTCCGAAGAAAAAAGTCTCAGAACGGGCGGCCGAAGCCGCCCGGATTAAACGGCCCAGCGGATCTGCCCGACCGGTCGAACCTTGTCTGTTTCATGCTCGGCCTCGCGATCGACCGCGCCGGGGCCGCCGGCGAGCACGCGTTTCAGCACGCGATCCTCCAGCGCCGCGAATGCGGCCGACGCGCGAGCACGCGGCCGGTCGAGCGGCACCGGCTGGTCGAGCGCCACCCGCCCCTGCTCGATCAGCAGGATGCGATCGCCGAGCGCGACGGCCTCCTGCACGTCGTGGGTGACAAGCAGCGCGGTGAACCGATGCTCGCGCCACAGGCGCTCGATCAGCGCATGCATCTCGATGCGGGTGAGCGCATCCAGCGCGCCGAGCGGCTCGTCGAGCAGCAGCAGTTGCGGCCGGTGCACGAGCGCGCGGGCCAGTGCAACGCGCTGCCGCTGGCCGCCCGACAGTTGCGCGGGCCAGTCGTTCGCGCGTTCCAGCAGCCCGACTTCGTCGAGCACCGCGCGGGCCTGGTCGCGCGCACCGCGGCCGAGGCCCAGCATCACGTTCTGCAGCACGCTTTTCCACGGCAGCAGGCGCGCATCCTGGTACATGATCCGTGTATCGAGCACGCCGCCACCCTCGCCGCGCGTCACGAGCGCGCCGCTGCTCGGCTGCTCCAGCCTCGCGACGAGACGCAGCAGCGTCGATTTCCCGCAGCCGCTGCGGCCGACGATCGCGACGAAGCTGCCGCGCGCGATGCCGAGCTCGACGTTGTCGAGCACCGTGCGCGCGCCGAAGCGCTTGCTGACGCCCGACAGCGTGACCGCGTCGTCGGGTGCCGTACCGCCCGCGCGCCGCCGCGCGAGCGGCACGACCGATGCGCTGCCATCATGTTCGAGGATCGCCGCGTCACGCGCATCGCTGTCCGCGACGCGAGCCTGTGCCAGCTCGGCCTCGAGGTCTGCGCCGGCGAGCGGGCCGTAGGCGGCCGCCGAAGTCGTCGCATTCATGCCTTTGCTCCTGATTGATAGGCGGGGTGCCAGCGCAGCGTCACGCGCTCGATCCATTTCGCCAGCACATCGGCCAGCTTGCCGAGCACCGCGTACAGCAGGATGCCGACCACCACCACGTCGGTTTGCAGGAATTCACGCGCGTTCATCGTCATGTAGCCGATGCCCGACTGCGCGGAGATCGTTTCCGCGACGATCAGCATCACCCACATCAGGCCGAGCGCGAAACGCACGCCGACGAGAATCGACGGCAATGCGCCGGGCAGGATCACGTCGCGGTACAGCGCGAAGCCGCGCACGCCGTAGCTCTTCGCCATCTCGATCAGGTTCGCGTCGACCGAGCGAATCCCGTGATACGTGTTGATGTAGACGGGGAAGAACACGCCGAGCGCGACGAGGAACAGCTTCGCCTTCTCGTCGATGCCGAACCACAGGATCACGAGCGGGATCATCGCGAGCGCCGGGATGTTGCGGATCATCTGGATCGTCGAGTCGAGCGCGACCTCGGCGGCCTTCGACAGGCCGGTCGCAAGCCCCAGCGCAAGGCCGACGCCACCGCCGATCGCGAAGCCGAACAGCGCGCGCCACGTGCTCACTTTCACGTTCGCCCACATTTCGCCCGACGTCACGAGCGACCAGGCGGCGCGCACGACCGCCACCGGCTCGGGCAGCACGCGGGTCGACAGCCAGCCGGTGCGCGCACCGACTTCCCACACCACCAGCAACGCGAGCGGCACGAGCCACGGCGCGACGCCGCGCCACGCGCGGGCGGCCACGGCAGCGCCCGTCGTCGACGTTTTCGTTGTCATCGCAAGCCTCCGTCGCTCAGCTCTGGCTCGTCTTCGGCAGATAGTTGTTGCCGACGATCTCGCCGAACGGCCCCGACAGCGGACCGGCCGCCTTCTCGACGCCCTTGCCCTTGATCAGCGGGAACACGAGTTCCGCGAAGCGATACGACTCCTCGAGGTGCGGATAGCCGGACAGGATGAACGTCTCGATGCCGAGATCCGCGTATTCGCGCATCCGTTCCGCGACCTGCTCGGGATTGCCGACGAGCGCCGTGCCGGCGCCGCCGCGCACGAGCCCCACGCCGGCCCACAGGTTCGGATAGACCTCGAGCGCCTCGCGGCCGCCGCGCTTGCCGCCGTGCAGCGCGGCCATCCGGCGCTGGCCTTCCGAATCCATGTTCGCAAACGCTTTCTGCGCCCGCGCGATCGTGTCGTCGTCGAGCCGGCTGATCAACCGCTCGGCGTCACGCCATGCCTCGTCCTCGGTCTCGCGCACGATCACGTGCAGGCGGATACCGAACTTGATCTTGCGGCCGCGCGCGTCGGCACGGGCGCGGATGTCGGCGATCTTCTTCGCGACGGCCTCGGGCGGCTCGCCCCAGGTCAGGTAGGTATCGATGTGATCGGCGGCGATCGCGTGAGCGGCCGGCGACGAACCGCCGAACCACAGCGGCGGATGCGGATGCTGGACTGGCGGATAAAGCGCCTTGCCGCCTTTCGACTGCAGGTGCTTGCCGATGTAGTCGAACCCGTCGTTGTCGTGCGACGCGGCGAGCAGCCCGCGCCAGATGTTCAGGAAATCGTCGGTGATCTCGTAGCGCGTGTCGTGATCGGCGAACAGGCCGTCGCCTTCGAGCTCGGCCGCATCGCCGCCCGTGACGACGTTGATCAGCAGGCGGCCGCCCGACAGGCGGTCGAAGGTCGCGGCCATCCGCGCGGCGAGCCCCGGCGAAGCGATGCCGGGACGCACGGCGACCAGGAATTTCAGGCGCTGCGTCGCAGGAATGAGGCTTGACGCGACAACCCACGCATCCTCGCAGGAACGGCCGGTCGGCAGCAGCACGCCGTCGTAGCCGAGCGTGTCCGCCGCCACGGCGACCTGCTTGAAATAATCGTAGTCCGCGGCGCGCGCGCCTTCGGCCGTGCCGAGATAGCGGCTGTCGCCATGCGTGGGAATAAACCAGAACACATTCATCTGCTGCTCCTGCTTGACTGTCACTGCCGAAATTTGAAAAAAACGTCGCCCTGCTCGCGTCGCGGATGAACGACGCATGCATGGTGTGCATTCGAATCGGGATGGCTCGCCGGTCAGGCCGTGCAGCGGACGAGGACGCGATCGCACGGCTGTTTCTGAGGAACCAGTCTAGGGATCGGTACAGGGCTTTGGAACGATTTTTTTGAGCTTAGGTTTTCCGCTTTCGTGATTAGCACGACGCTGGAGCGAATATCGCCGCGGCCGGGCCCTATAATGGCGCACCTATCCGAATAACTCCGCGCATACGGCTTCGGCCGTGCGCGCCTGCGGTGCACTCATCGATGCAGAAAGTCATCCTGCCCTTCCTGTCCGGCTTCCTGGCCGCACTGTTCTTCCGCGAGGCCACGCTCGCCCTCCTCCACACGGCCGATCTGATCGCCGCAACCGGCTTCTCGACACAACCGTTCGCGCCGCTCGGCATTCCTGAATTTGTCGCGAATGCGCTGATCAGCGCGTGCTGCGCGATTCCGATGGCGTGGTTGTTGCGCGTGTCGCCGGAACGCGAAGCATCGTGGATCGGCGCGCTCGTGTTCGGCGGTATCGTGCTGACGGCCGCCCGCGTGTTCGCGATCGATCCGCTGCGCGGCATCTGGCCGTCGGGCAACATGATGCCCGTGCTCGCGGCCAGCTTCGCGGCGAACGCGGTATGGGGCTTCGGCGCGCTCGTGTTCATGCGCGCCTTCATGTCGGACGACGCGGGCGACGAGTAACGCCGGCGCGGACGACGCGGCCTTCGGGCCCGGACCGGCCGACATCCATGAAAAAGGCCGCGTGCATCGTGCACGCGGCCTTTTCGTTTCTTCCCCGCGCACCGATCCTTCCGCGCGAGTCAGCCCGATCGACGTCAGTCCTTCAACTGGCGCAGCGGATGCGTGTCGGGCGTCCACGGGCTGTCGAACATCGCGAGCACGTCGGCGCGCCCGACGTCGGCGGCCGACTTGAAGCGCCACACCGGCTGGTGATCCTTGTCGACGATCAGCGCGCGCACGCCTTCGATCACGTCGCCGCGCGCGAAGGTCGAGCGCGTGAGATCGAGATCGCGCCGCAGGCAATCGGCCATCGTCGCGCCGCGCGCGCGTTCGACGACTTCGAGCGACACGGCCATCGACAGCGGCGACAACTGCTCGCGCATCGCGTGGGTCGCCTTCTCGACCCACCCGTCGACCGCCGCGCAATCCGGCTCGGCGTCGAGCGATGCGAGGATCGCGTCGAGGTCGGGCTGCGCGAAATGCCGGTCGATCCCGGCGCGCGCGTCGGCGAGCGCCGATGTATCGGGCGTCGGCACGACCTTGTGCGCGGCGGCCGCGTCGGTCACGCACGCGACGGCCTGCGCGCCGCTGTCGATGCGCGTGCCGCGCAGCGTGTCGAGCAGCGCCGGCAGCGCGGCATCGGGCAGATAGACGTCGGCGAGTTGCGCGTACAGCGCGCCGGCCGCGTCGAGCGTGGCGCCGGTCACCGCGAGATAGCGGCCGATCGCGCCGGGCGTGCGCGCGAGAAACCAGCTCATCCCGACGTCCGGAAACAGGCCGATGCGCGTTTCCGGCATCGCCATCTTCGTCGAGTCGGTCACGACGCGCAGGCCGCCCGTATGCCGCGCCGCCTGCGAAATCCCCATGCCGCCGCCCATCACGACGCCGTGCATCAGCGCGATGTACGGCTTCGGATACGTGAAGATCGCATGGTTCAGCGTGTATTCCTCGATGAAGAACGTATCGACCGCAACGCGGTCGCCGCGCTGCCACGCATCGTGGAAGAAGCGCACGTCGCCGCCCGCGCAGAATGCGCGCGGATGCGGGCTGTGCACGACGACCGCGACGACGTCGGGATCCTCGCGCCACGCATCGAGCGCCTGCTGCATCAGCCGGATCATGCCGACCGACAGCGCATTCAGCGCCTTCGGCCGGTTCAGTTCGAGAAAGCCGATGCGGTTCGCGACGTACGCGCGCACGTCGGGCTGGGCGGATTCGGCGGACACGGCGGCGGAAGTGGAATCGGTCATGAAGGTCATCCGGCAAACGGCAGTCGCACGCTCAGTGCGCCTGCATCTTCGAGAACAGGTTCAGCACCACGACGCCCGCGATGATCAACCCGAGGCCGATCACCGCCGGCACGTCCGGCACCTGGCGATAGAGCAGCATCGCGACGAGCGTGATCAGCACGATGCCGGCGCCCGACCAGACTGCATAGATGATGCCGACGGGCATCGTGCGCAACGTGAGCGACAGGCAGTAGAACGCGACGCCGTAGCCGGCGACAACGAGCACCGACGGCCAGAGGCGCGTGAAGCCGTCCGCCGCGCGCAGCGCGGATGTGCCGATCACTTCCGCGACGATCGCGATCGCGAGCCATGCGTAACCGGGCAGTTGCATCGCTCAGCTCCTTGCGAGGGCCAGTACCGCGTAGTCGTGACCGAGCTCCGCACACAGCGCCTCGACGACGAACTCGTGGTCCGCGCGCTGCGGCAACCCGGACGCGGTGATCGAGCCGATCACGCCGGCGCCGGCCACGGTCAGCGGAAACGAACCGCCGTGCGACGCATATTCGGCGACCGGCAACCCGTGCTTGTCCGCGAGCGTCGCGCCGGCCTGCTGCATGCGCAGGCCGATCGCGTACGAACTGCGGCGAAAATGCGCGACGACGTTGCGCTTGCGGCGCACCCAGTCGGCGTTGTCGGGCGTGGCTCCGCCGAGCGCCGCATAGAACAGCGGCTGGCCGAACGTGACGATGTCGATCGCGATCGCATGACCGCGCGACGTCGCGAGCGCATGCATCCGGTTGCCGAGCGCCCACGCGCGGGCCGGGTCGAAATGGGGAAACACGAGCGCCTGTTCCTGCGCGCCGATCGATTGCAGATCGTGAGCAATGTCCATGAATCCGTCGATGCAGTAATGAGAGTCGCAACGGCGCCGATGCGATCGCGCAGGGCCGCTGCCGGGATGACGACACAAACCGCTCGATTCTAGCGCACGTGCCTTTCCGTACCGGCCCCACCAGCGCTCGTCATGCGATTGTCAGAAAACACTTGCACGCATTCGGGTTAGCCCATATAATTCATTTCTTCGACGGACGCGGGGTGGAGCAGTCTGGCAGCTCGTCGGGCTCATAACCCGAAGGTCGTAGGTTCAAATCCTACCCCCGCAACCAACCGTCCAGAATTTCGCAAAAAGCCCGGCTTCGCGCCGGGCTTTTTGTTTTCGCGCGGCCCAACGCGGCGCCCGCTTCGCTCGCTCACCCACTGTTTCGCACGACACGCCGCCCCATGCGCAGGCGTTCGAGAATGCCGCGGCCCGGTGATACACTCGCATCACCTCGTCCCTTCCATTCGACATGAAATTCTGCTCCGTCTGCGGTCACGAAGTCCTCGCGCGCATTCCTCCGGGCGACAACCGCGAGCGCTTCGTCTGCGATCACTGCGGCACGATCCACTATCAGAATCCGCGCAACGTCGTCGGCACGGTGCCGGTCTGGGGCGACCAGATCCTGCTGTGCCGCCGCGCGATCGAACCGCGCTACGGATTCTGGACGCTGCCGGCGGGCTTCATGGAAATGGGCGAGACGACCGCGGAAGCCGCCGCGCGCGAAACGCTCGAGGAAGCCGGCGCGCGCGTCGAGGTGCAGAACCTGTTCACGCTGCTCAACGTGCCGCACGTGCACCAGGTCCACCTGTTCTATCTTGCGCGGCTCACCGATCCGGGTTTCGAAGCCGGCGAGGAAAGCCTCGAAGTGAAACTGTTCGACGAAGCCGACATCCCCTGGGACGAGATCGCGTTCCCGACCGTCAGCCAGACCCTGCGCTTCTTCTTCGCGGATCGCGCCGCCGGCGACTACGGCGTGCACACCGGCGATATCTTCCGCTCGCTGCGCAACGGCTGAGCCCCGCACCCATGGTTCCCTGGCTCGGCCCGGACGATCCGTTTCCGTCCATCGAACGCGCGCTCGGTCCCGCGACCGGGGCGCCCGGGCTGCTCGCCGCGAGCGCCGACCTGCTGCCGTCGCGGCTCATCGACGCCTACCTGCGCGGCATCTTCCCGTGGTACTCGGACGGCCAGCCGGTGCTGTGGTGGAGCCCCGACCCGCGCATGATCCTCGTGCCGGCCGAATTCAAGGTATCGCCGTCGCTGCGCAAGACGCTGAAGCGCGTGCTGCGCACGCCGGAATGGGAAGTGCGCGTCGATCACGATTTTGCCGGCGTGATGCGGGCATGCGCCCAGGCGCCGCGCCGCGGGCAGCGCGGCACGTGGATCACCGCCGAGATCATCGACGCCTATACGTCGCTCTACCGCTCCGGCAACGCGCACAGCATCGAGACGTGGCACGACGGGCGCCGCGTCGGCGGCCTGTACGGCGTGTCGTTCGGCCGGATGTTTTTCGGCGAGTCGATGTATGCGGACGTGACCGATGCGTCGAAAATCGCGCTGGCCGCGCTCATCGCGCACCTTCGCGAGCAGGGGCTGGAGATGATAGACTGCCAGCAGAATACGTCGCATCTAGCGTCGCTCGGCGGCCGCGAGATCGCACGCAAGGCCTTTGTCGCTCACGTGCGCAGCGCGGTAGCCGAACCGCCGATTCCGTGGCAGTTCGACAAGCGCGTGCTCGCCGCGCTGACGAGCCCCGCCGAAACGGCGGCGCCCACCAGGACCGAGCGCTAGCGCGGCACTCCTTCCCTGCATCGAGAGCTGCCCATGACTCACCCGACTGAGCTGCCGCTTTCACCGCTTTCGGCGCTGCAATTCTATGCAACGGCGCCCTATCCGTGCAGCTATCTGGACGGCCGCATCGCGCGCTCGCAAGTCGCGACGCCGAGCCACCTGATCAATTCCGACATCTACACCGAGCTCGTGAAGGCCGGCTTCCGCCGCTCGGGCGTCTTCACGTACCGCCCGTACTGCGACGGCTGCCGCGCCTGCGTGCCGGTGCGCGTGCCGGTCGGCGAGTTCGCGCCGACGCGCACGCAGCGCAGGATGTGGAAGCGGCACCGCGCGCTGGTCGCGACAGTCTCGCCGCTGCACTACGACGAAGAGCACTACGCGCTCTACATGCGCTACCAGTCCGCGCGCCACGCGGGCGGCGGCATGGATCGCGACAGCCGCGACCAGTACGAACAATTCCTGCTGCAAAGCCGGATCAACTCGCGCCTCGTCGAATTCCGCGACCTCGACGCACCGGGCGGCGAACCCGGCAAGCTGCGGATGGTCAGCATGATCGACATCCTCGGCGACGGGCTGTCGTCGGTCTATACGTTCTTCGAGCCGGACGACCGGCACACGAGCTACGGCACCTACAACATCCTGTGGCAGATCGAGCAGGCGAAGAGCCTCGGGCTGCCCTACGTATACCTCGGCTACTGGATCCGCGAGAGCCCGAAGATGGCCTACAAGGCGAACTTCCACCCGCTCGAAGGGCTGATCGACGGCCGCTGGAAGACGCTCGATCCGGAACGGATCGACCTGCCGCCCGTGGACGCGGCGCTGGCGCGCGCACCCTTGCCGGGCGGGCATTCCGGCTCGGGCTGACGCGCGCCGCGGAGGCTACGAAGCAAAGCACGCCCGTGCCGCGCAACTCCCGGTAAAATAGCGGGTTGTCATTCATTCCGGCTGTCCGCCCAACTCCCGTGTTCAGTTCCCTCTACCCGCTGGCCCGCGCATCCCTGTTCAAAATGGATGCGGAAGACGCTCACCACCTCACGCTGCGCGCGCTCGGCGCGGCCGGCCGCACGGGCCTCGCCTGCGCGCTGTCCGCCCGCGTGCCCGACGCGCCGCGCACCGTGATGGGGCTCACGTTCCGCAATCCGGTGGGCCTCGCGGCCGGCCTCGACAAGGACGGCGCGGCCATCGACGGCCTCGCGGCGCTCGGCTTCGGCTTCATCGAGGTCGGCACGGTCACGCCGCGCCCCCAGCCCGGCAACCCGCGCCCGCGGATGTTCCGGCTGCCGCAGGCCGAGGCGCTGATCAACCGGATGGGCTTCAACAACCACGGCGTCGACCAGTTCGTGAAAAACGTCCAGGCCGCCCGCTATCGCGGCATCCTAGGCCTGAACATCGGCAAGAACGCCGACACGCCGATCGAACGCGCCGCCGAGGATTACCTGTACTGCCTCGAGCGCGTGTACCCGTTCGCGAGCTACGTGACGATCAACATCTCGTCGCCGAACACGAAGAACCTGCGCCAGTTGCAGGGCGCGGGCGAACTCGACGCACTGCTCGCAGCGCTGAAGGACAAGCAGCAGCGCCTGGCCGACCTGCACGGCAAGCTCGTGCCGCTCGCGCTGAAGATCGCCCCCGATCTCGACGACGAACAGGTCAAGGAAATCGGCGACACGCTGCTGCGCCACAAGATCGAAGCGGTGATCGCCACCAATACGACGCTGTCGCGCGCGGCCGTCCAGGGCCTGCCGCACGCGGACGAAGCCGGCGGCCTGTCGGGCCGCCCCGTGTTCGACGCGTCGAACGAAGTGATCCGCAAGCTGCACGCGGAAGTCGGCAACGACGTGCCGATCATCGGCGTCGGCGGCATTTTCTCGGGCGAGGACGCCCGTGCGAAGCTGGCGGCCGGCGCGGCGCTCGTCCAGCTCTATACCGGCTTCATCTATCGCGGCCCGGCACTCGTATCCGAATGCGTGAAGGCGATCGCCCGCGAACGCAACGCGTAATATAGGCATAAACAAACTGTATTTAATGATTGATAGCGTTTTTGCTATCATCGGCTTCACGATCAGAATCATTGACCCGGACAGGGCAAGGACACACACGATGAAATTTTCGCTGCTGAAGAAATTGCTGGTTGCCGGCGCGATCGGCGCGTCGTTCGCCGCGTCGACCGCGCATGCGGCCGACCTTCTCGATCAGGTCAAGCAACGCGGCACGCTGCGCGTCGGCCTCGAGGGCACGTTCCCGCCGTTCAACTCGAAGAGCCCGCAAGGCGAACTCGTCGGCTTCGACGTCGACATCGCGAAAGCCGTCGCCGCGAAGCTCGGCGTGAAGGCCGAATTCGTGACGACCGAGTGGAGCGGCATCATCGCGGGCCTGCAGGCCGGCAAGTTCGACGTAATCGCCAACCAGGTCGGCATCACCGACAAGCGCAAGGAAACGCTCGACTTCTCGCCGGCGTACACGTACTCGTCCGCGCAGCTGATCCAGCGCAAGGACGACACGCGCCAGTTCAAGTCGCTGGAAGACCTGAAGGGCAAGAAGCTCGGCGTCGCGCTCGGCACGAACTACATGGACATGGCGAAATCGGTGCCGGGCATCGACGTGAAGACGTACCCGGGCGCGCCCGAGTACCTGCGCGATCTCGCGGCCGGCCGCCTCGACGCGGCGCTCAACGACCGCCTGATGCTCGCGTACCTGACGAAGAATTCGCAATTGCCGCTGCGCCCGGGCGCGAACGTCGGTTCGGCGAACCCGTCGGGCATCCCGTTCAAGAAGGGCAACCCGAAGTTCCAGAAGGCGATCGACGACGCGATGGCGCAACTCGAGGCCGACGGCACGTTCACGAAGATCTCCGACAAGTGGTTCGGCATCGACGTGACGAAACCGATCAAGTAAGCACGCCTGCATTTCCCGCCTGACGGCGGGCCGGAAAGGGCGGCATCCGCAACGATGCCGCCCTTTGTTTTATCGGCCCGGTTTATGATTGCGCTTTCGCGCACGCATTCGATTCGCACCCCATGTCGACAACGTCCCTGCTCGTCCAATCGCTGCCGGTGCTCGCCCAGGGCGCCGTCCTGACCGTCAAGTTCGCCGTGCTGTCGATGGTGTTCGGCCTGCTTGGCGCCGTCGTGCTCGCGATGATGGGCATCCGGCAGAGCGAAGCGCTCGACGGCTTCGAGCGCATCTGGGTCAACTCGCTCGCGTGGCTGGCACGCGCGTACGTGAGCCTGATGCGCGGCACGCCGCTGCTCGTGCAGATCTTCGTCATCTATTACGGGCTGCCGAGCCTCGGCATCTCGCTCGATCCGACGCCGGCCGGCGTCATCGCGCTGTCCGCGAACGTCGCGGCCTACATGTCGGAAAGCATGCGCGGCGCGATCAACGGGATCGCGCGCGGCCAGTGGCTCGCCGCGTACAGCCTCGGGCTGTCGTGGGGGCAGACGCTTCGCTACGTGATCGGCCCGCAGGCGCTGCGCATCGCGGTGCCGAGCCTGTCGAACAGCCTGATCAGCCTGATCAAGGACACGTCGCTCGTGTCCGTGATCACCGTGACCGAACTGCTGCGCAGCGCGCAGGAAGTGATCGCGGCGACCTATCAGCCGCTGCCGCTCTATCTCGCCGCCGCGGCCGTGTACTGGGTCCTGTGCCAGATCCTCGAATGGGTGCAGCGCTGGTACGAAAAGCGCCTGTCGCTGCCGTCGCGACACTGAGCCGCGCCGTTGCGCCGGGCCGCGCTCGCGGGCCCGGCCGCCTCCTTTTCGCCTGTTCCCCCTATTCGCCCGAATAGCGCACGCCGAGCACGGCGCGCGCCGCATCGGTCATTGCGATCATCTGCCGCGAATGGTCGTGCGTCATGATCGGGCTTTCGGTCCGGCCCGCACGCAGCAGGTCGCAGAAATGCGCGGTTTCGTAGTTCAGCCCGCCGCCTTCGGCCGGTGCCTCGAGTTCGACGGTGCGCCCGTCCGCGTAGCGGATCGTCGCACGCGCGGGGTTCCACCACTTCTCGTGAATCGTCACGTGGCCGCCCGCCGCGGCGATCAGCGCATCGCCGCGCCCCATCACGTCGAGGCCGCAAAAGAGCTGCGCGATCCCGCCGTTCGCATGCACGCTGTTCAGGCTCGCGAACAGGTCGACACCCGTCGCACCGACGCGGCCGAGCGTCTGCACGTCGCGCGCGGCGCCGAGCCAGTCGACGGCAAGAAACGCCTCGTAGATGCCGATGTCGAGCAGTGCGCCGCCCGCGCGATCGAGCCGATAGACGGAATGGTCCTCCGGCACCGATGACGATGCGCAGCCCGCCCGCACAAGCCGGATCTCACCGATCGGATCGTCACGCAGGTGCGCACGCAACTGACGGTACAGCGGGAAGAATGGCGGCTTCATCGCCTCCATGAAGAGCAACCTGGCATTACGCGCCGCGTGCAGCACCGTGTCGAGTTGCGCGGCGTTCAGCGCCGCGGGTTTCTCGCACAGCACGGCCTTGCCGGCAGCCAGCGCGGCCAGCGTGTACTGTGCGTGACTGTCATGGAGCGTCGCGATGTAGATCGCGTCGATCTCGCTCGCGAGGAGCGCGTCGAGGCTCGCGGCAGGCGTGCCGCCGTATGTCTCGCAGAAGGCGGCCGCTGCGTCGGCGCGGCGGGCCCAGACGCCGGCGAGCGTGGCGCCCGGCACGTGTGCGAGGCTTTGCGCGAAGCGGCGCGCAATGCTGCCTGCACCGACGATGCCGAATCGCACCGGGCGATGGTCGTTGTCGTTCATCCTGATCTTCCGTGTCGGTCGTATGACGGTAGCCGGCACGCTGCCGGCCGGCCGTCATGATAAACGGCCCGGCGGCACACGGATGAGCAACGCGCGCCGCGTCAGGCACGCACCGGCACGTCGACCGAGAAATCGCGCGAAATCTCGTCCGCGCTGAAATCGATCAGCGCGAGCGAGGCCGCTTCGGCTTCGCGCGGGTCGCGCCGCTCGATCGCATCGACGACACGCGCGTGCGCCTTCACCGCAATGTCGTGCGCGCCTTCCTTCTGCACGACGCGCGGATTCACGAGACGCACTGCTCCGCGCACGATCGCCGCCATCTGCTGGAAGAACTGGTTGCCGCTCGCCTGGACGATCCGCGTATGCAGCAACTCGTCCGCCGTGTCGTAGCCGGGGTCGCCCGGCTGCAACACCTTGAACGCATCGAACGCTTCGCGAATGCCCGCGATGTCGGCCGCCGTCGCACGCACCGCCGCCTGCGCGGTCGCGCGTGGTTCGATCAGCATCCTGAATTCGATGACGTCGCGCATGAACTGCGGATCGGGCTTTGCCCGAAATCGCCAGCTCACGACGTCTTCGTCGATCATCCGCCAGTCGCGCATCGGCCGCACGCGCGTACCGACTTTCGGACGCACGTCGAGCATGTCGCGCGCAAGCAACATCGACAACGCTTCCCGCATCACCGTGCGGCTCACATCGAACTCTTTCGACAGCACGTCCTGCGGCGGCAAGATGCCGCCGTACTTGTCTTCGACGATACCCGCGACAAGCCCATCCATCACTTTGGCGACCAGTGACCGGTCTTTGCCCTGCTCCATGACACCTCCCCGTGCGTCGATTTGCGAACACCTGCTCCGCAGTTCCGCCGGCCCTGGTTACTACTCTGTTCTTATGATCTATAAGTTGATGAGTTCGACGATATTTCGCTATCTGGTAAACACCTGACAGGGTTATCCCTCTTTTGAACGAGGTGATTTATACGGCTAAAAAAAAGGCCCGGGAAGCGCGCCGCGCCTGCCGGACCCCGGTTTCCACAAGATTTAACCATCCAATCCATGACGGCCGATACCGCGCCGTTACGGACTGCTTCTCATTCAGTTTTAGCCAGCCGGATAGACGATCGTTTCAACGCCGGTTTCCGTGCCAAGCAAGCACAGATTCGCGCCGCGTTCGGCGAACAGACCAACCGTCACGACGCCCGGCCATGCGTTCACCTGCGCTTCGAAACCGCGCGGATCGGCGATCTGCAGGCCCTTCACGTCGATGATCTCGTTGCCGTTGTCGGTGATGTAGGGCGCGCCGTCCTTCGTCACGCGCAGCACGGGCACGCCGCCGAGCGCGGTCACGCGCCGGCCGATCGCCGTGCGCGCCATCGGCACGACCTCGATCGGCAGCGGGAACGCGCCGAGCACCGGCACGCGCTTGCTGGCGTCCGCGATGCAGACGAACGTATCGGCCACCGACGCCACGATCTTCTCGCGCGTCAGCGCGCCGCCGCCGCCCTTGATCATCGCGCCGCCGGCGTCGATCTCGTCGGCGCCGTCGACGTACACCTGCAGCGACTCGATCTCGTTCAGATCGAACACCTTGATGCCGTGCGATTTCAGGCGTTCGGTCGTGGCAATCGAGCTCGACACGGCGCCGCGATAGCGCGTTTTGACGGCGGCGAGCGCGTCGATGAAGCAGTTGGCGGTCGAGCCGGTGCCGACACCGATCACGGCGCCTTCCGGCACGTTCTGGATCACGTAATCGGCGGCGGCCTGGCCGACGAGGCGTTTGAGTTCGTCTTGAGTCATGGCGTGGTAATGCTGCTGGATTGCGGAAAACCGCCAGTTTACCGGAGTCGGTGGGCGCCCCGCGTTTTTCGGCGTGCGATACGCCGCGTATTCAGGGCGTGTCGGCCGCCGGTGCGGGGTCCGCCGCTTGCGTGCCGGGAAAGTACTTGTCGAGCAGCGCCTGCGCGATCGCGTCGCTTTCCGCGTCCGGATTGCCCGCGTAGTCGGACGGCCGGAAATGCATCTGAAACGCTGCGAACACGCGCCGCGTGCGCGTGTCGAGCACGCCGTCGGTCGGCACGTCGTAGCCGTAGCGCGCGAGCTTGAGCTGCAATTCGCGCACGTCGACCGGCGCGTGCGGGTCGCGGCCGGCGAGCCGAGCGGCGACGGTCGCATCGTCCGGCCATGCGCCGACGCCGGCTTGCGCGAGCGCATGCCACGGGAACAGCGGCCCGGGATCGATCTTGCGTTGCGGGGCGATGTCGCTGTGCCCGACCACGCGCGTCGGCGGAATCCCGTAGCGCGCGACGATGTCCTTCGACAGGCGGGTCAGCGCGTCGACCTGTTCGGGCGGATACGGCTGCCAGGTGCGGTGCTGCGGATCGAGCGGGCCGCGGTTCACGTTCTCGATGCCGATCGACACCGCGTTCAGCTCGGTCGTGCCCTGCCACTCGCTGACGCCCGCGTGCCACGCGCGCCGCGCTTCCGGAACGAGCTGGTAGACGACGGGCATCCCGCGTTCGGCGCGCGGCTGCGGCGGGACGACGTAATGCACGCTGACCGAATCGCCCGTCAACGTGCGCAGCGATTTCGTCTCGTCGCTTTCCGTGTAATGCATGACGAGAAAGCGGATCCGCGAATCGGCGCCGCGCGCGTGCAGGCTCGTGTCGGCGTAGTAGGTGCCGCGTTCGACGAGCGACGGCGACGTGCAGGCCGCCAACAGGCCGAGCACGGCGCTGCAGGCGCCAATACGAAACAGGGTCATCGGTCGCGGGTTCCGGAGAGCCGCGTGCCGCCTTGCATCGGGGCACGCGTCGTTCGGGTCATTCGACGCCCGCGCATCGCGCGCGGGACGGGCGGGTCGGCCCCGGGCCAGCCCCGGGGTTCAGCCCGAAGGTTCAGCCCTTCACGCGCCGCTGGCGCACGGCTTCGTACAGGCAGACGCCGCTGGCGACCGACACGTTCAGGCTTTCCACGCTGCCGGCCATCGGGATGCTCATCACTTCGTCGCAGGTGTCGCGCGTGAGCCGGCGCATGCCTTCGCCTTCCGCGCCCATCACGAGCGCGACCGGGCCGTCGAGCTTCGTTTCGTAGAGCGTCGCCGGCGCCTCGTCCGACGTGCCGATGATCCATACGCCCGCTTCCTTCAGCTCGCGCAGCGCGCGGGCGAGGTTCGTCACCGTGATGTACGGCACCGTATCGGCCGCGCCGCTCGCCACCTTGGCCGCGGTCGCGTTCAGACCGACCGCGCGGTCACGCGGCGCGATCACCGCATGCGCGCCGGCCGAATCGGCGACCCGCAGGCACGCGCCGAGGTTGTGCGGATCGGTGACGCCGTCGAGCACGAGCAGCAGCGCGGGCCCGTTGATGCCGTCGAGCAGCTCGGACAGGTTCTGCGCAAGCGGCATGTCCTCGACGCGCGCGACGACGCCCTGATGGCGCTCGGTGTGCGCGAGGCCCCACAGACGCGTTTCGTCGGCTGCGATCAGCCGCACGCCCGCTTCCTTCGCGGCGTGCAGGAAGTCCTGCATGCGGCGGTCGCGACGCGTCTGGTCGTACAGCACCTCCGCCACCGTCGATGCATCGTGCCGCAAACGTGCGGTCACCGCATGAAAACCGTAAAGAACCTTCAGACGTGACATGACTGGAACAACCTTCGATCAAACGTGCGGCCGCGCGACATGCGCAGCCGCGATCCATGGAAAAGGAAAGCGCCGCGTGGCCGGCCGATGACCGGTGACGCGGCGTCTCTCGATACTGCAGGGCGTGCGCGTACGCCGCCCAGAACACTCAATACTTCTTGCGGGCGCGAGCCTTCTTCGCAGTCGGCTTCGCGGGTGCGCCACCGCCAGCACCGCCGCTCTTCTTCTTCGCGGCGCCACGCGCGGCGCGCGCTTCCTGCACCGCGACGCTCGGCGCGCTCGCGGCCTTCTTGCGGCGCGGCACGGTTTCGTCCACCGGCGGCAACGCACGCACGCGCGGGCCATTGCCATTGCCGTTGCGATCGATGCCGGCAGCCGGCGCGGGCGACGGACGCGGCGCCTTCACCGGCGTATCGCGCACGAGGCGGAAATCGATCTTGCGCGCATCGAGATCGACGCGACTCACCTGCACGCGCACGCGATCCGACAGGCGATAGCGGATGCCCGTGCGTTCGCCGCGCAGCTCGTTCTTGATCTCGTCGTACTGGAAGTAGTCCGAGCCGAGTTCCGTCACGTGCACGAGCCCTTCGATGAACAGCGTGTCGAGCTGCACGAAGATGCCGAACGACGTCACGCCGTTCACCATCCCGCCGTACTCCTCGCCGAGCTTGTCGCGCATGAAGTAGCACTTGAGCCACGCTTCGACGTCGCGCGACGCCTCATCCGCACGGCGCTCGTTCGCCGAGCAGTGCAAGCCGAGCTCTTCCCAGATCGCCGTGTTCGAGCGCGAGCGGTTGCGCGCTTCGTCGTCGGCCTGCTGCATCGCGCGGGCGCGCGGCGACAGCGCGGTATTCAGCTCGAAGCCTTCCGGCGCCTTCGGCGTGTACTTCTTGCCCGACAGGATCGCGTAGATCGCACGGTGCGTGAGCAGGTCCGGATAGCGGCGGATCGGGCTCGTGAAGTGCGCGTACGCCTCGTACGCGAGGCCGAAGTGACCGATGTTGTCCGGGCTATAGACGGCCTGCTGCATCGAGCGCAGCAGCATCGGCTGCAGCATCTGCGCGTCCGGCCGGTCGCGGATCTGCGCCATCAGCGCCGCGTAGTCGCTCGCATGCGGCTTGTCGCCGCCGCCGAGCGACAGGCCCATGCCGCGCAGGAACGCGCGCAGGTTCTCGAGCTTCTCCGGCGTCGGCCCCGCGTGCACGCGGTACAGGCCCGGATGCTTGTTGCGCTTCAGGAAATCGGCCGCGCAGACGTTCGCGGCCAGCATGCATTCCTCGATCAGCTTGTGCGCGTCGTTGCGCTGGCGGGGCACGATCTGCTCGATCTTGCCCTGCGAGTTGCAGACGATGTAGGTCTCGGTCGTGTCGAAGTCGATCGCACCGCGCTTTTGACGGGCAGCGAACAGCGACTTGTAGACGCCGTACAAATCCTGCAGGTGCGGCAGCAGATCGGCGCGGCGTGCGGCCTCCGGCCCCTTCGTGTTCGACAGCACGGCCGCGACTTCGGTGTACGTGAGGCGCGCCGCCGAATGGATCACGGCCGGGTAGAACTGGTAGGCCTTGATCTCGCCGCGCGCGGTGATCACCATGTCGCATGCGAGCACGCAGCGATCGACCTGCGGATTCAGCGAACAGAGGCCGTTCGACAGCTTCTCCGGCAGCATCGGAATCACGCGACGCGGAAAGTAGACCGACGTGCTGCGCTCGAGCGCGTCGGCGTCGAGCCCGCTACCCGGCTGTACATAGTGCGACACATCGGCGATCGCGACGATCAACCGGAAGCCGTCGCCGCGGCCAACCTTGACCGGCTCGCAGTACACGGCATCGTCGAAGTCGCGGGCGTCCTCGCCGTCGATCGTCACGAGCGGCACGTCGCGCAGGTCGACGCGGAAACGCAGGTCGGCCGGGCGCACCTTGTCGGGCAGCGCCGCGGCTTCGTCGAGCGCCGGCTGGCTGAATTCATGCGGCACGCCGTACTTGCGCACCGCGATTTCGATTTCCATGCCCGGATCGTCGATATCGCCGAGCACTTCGACGACACGGCCGAGCGGCTGCGAATGGCGGCTCGGGAAATCGGTCAGCTCGACGACGACGACCTGCCCGACCTTCGCCTTCTTCACGTTCTGCGTGATCAGGATGTCGTGGCCGATGCGCTTGTCTTCCGGCGCGACGATCAGCGCACCGTTCTCGTTCAGCAGGCGGCCGATCACGCGCTTGTTCGCGCGTTCCGTGACTTCGACGACGTGCCCTTCCGGCCGGCCGCGGCGATCGTAGCCGACGATCCGCGCGAGCACGCGGTCGTTGTGCATCACTTTCTGCATTTCGCCGTTCGGCAAGAACAGGTCGTCCTGTCCGTCGTCGCGGATCACGAACCCGTAGCCGTCGCGATGCCCCTGCACGCGCCCGGCGACGAAATTCGACGGATGGGTCAACTGGTAGTGGCCACGTTTGTCGAGGCGGATCTGGCCGTCGCGCTCCATCGCGGCGACACGCCGGAAGAACCCCTCACGCTCTTGACGCTTGATCGACAGGGCTTCGGCGATGTCGTTGGCGGCCAGCGGCGCGTCGCTCGTACGCAGCACGCCGAGAATCTCTTCACGGCTCGGAATGGGGTACGGATATTTGCTCAAGGGTTTGTCGATGATTGTTCTCGTTGCGTTGACTGATGGTGC
The DNA here is from genome assembly GCF_902832985.1 of Burkholderia sp. BCC0097. Lineage (NCBI taxonomy): Bacteria > Pseudomonadati > Pseudomonadota > Betaproteobacteria > Burkholderiales > Burkholderiaceae > Burkholderia > Burkholderia sp. BCC0097. The sequence continues at coordinate 53,065 of NZ_CADFDM010000011.1, read as the reverse complement.
ACGGCATCAACATAGAGGTGTCCGTCAGACAGTTCTATATTGACGGCGGCGGGTCATTCTATCACCCGCCTGTGTCGCCAAAAGACGGGAATGCCGCCAGCACGCGCGGCGACGGCCTGTTTACGGCGCATCGCAAAAAAGTGTTGACAGGGATAATTGGGGCGCTATAATTTCGCTTCTTTGCAGCAAGCAGCTACTGCAAAACGTGCCCAGGTGGCGGAATTGGTAGACGCACTAGGTTCAGGTCCTAGCGGTGGCAACATCGTGGAGGTTCGAGTCCTCTCCTGGGCACCATCTGTTTTCTAAAAAGGTCGGCTTCTAGCCGGCCTTTTTTCATTTCGGCGCTTGCATCGCGAGTGCCCCTCCTCGGCCCTTATGTCGGCCGCTCCGATCGATAGCAGAATTTATCGGTTATCAATCGCCCTCCCCGTTGTTACGTTAGCCGCCTCGCTTTCAACGCGTCCAACGAGGAGCTTCCTTCATGACGTCGATGAACCGCCGCGCATTCGCGCGCGCGATGCTGGCCGCGGGCCTCGCTGCCGCCGGCGTCCGCGCGCGCGCCGAGAACGCGCCGGCCACGCTGCGCATCGGTTACCAGAAGTCGTCGACGCTGATCACGCTGCTCAAGACGCGCGGCACGCTCGAGCAGGCGCTGACGCCGCTCGGCCTGCGCATGTCGTGGCATGAATTCGCGAGCGGATTGCCGCTGACCGAAGCGCTCAACGTCGGCGCCGTCGACTTCAGCGCGGACGTGGCCGATACGGTGCCGGTCTTCGCGCAGGCCGCGCATGCGCGTTTCGTGTACGTCGCGCAGGAGGCGCCTTCGCCGAAGGCGCAGGCGATCGTCGTCAAGCAGGACAGCGCGCTGCGCACGCTCGCCGATCTCAACGGCCGACGCATCGCGGTCACGAAGGCGGCCGGCAGCCACTACCTGCTGCTTGCCGCGCTCGCCCGCGCGAAGCTCGCCCCCGCCGACGTGGCGATCCATTACCTGACACCCGCGGACGGCCGCGCCGCGTTCGAGCGCGGCAGCGTCGACGCATGGATCACGTGGGATCCATATGTCGCGTCGGTCGACCGAAATCCCGACGTGCGGATTCTGGCCGACGGCGACGGACTCGCGTCGTACCAACGCTACTATCTCGCGTCGAGCAGCTTCGCCGCCGCGCGCCCCGACGTCATCCAGATCCTGTTCGACCAACTGTCGCAGGCCGGCGCGTGGCTGCGCGACCATCCACAGGAGGCCGCGAACACGCTCGCGCCGATCTGGGGGCTCGATGCCGCGACGATCGCACGTGCGAATGCGCGACGCAGCTATCTCGTTCGCGCGGTGGTCACGCAAAACTTCGGCGAACAGCAGAAGATCGCCGACACGTTCCTTGCGGCCGGACTGCTGCCCGCCCGCGTCGATACGAGCCAGGCGCAGCGCTGGAATTTCACGACGAAGCGCGCGGAGCCGGTCGGCGCGTGACGGTCGGCGGTGCAAGGCGCACAATATTTTTGCTGCTCCGGATGAAATTGTGTTGACAGACTTCACTAGCACGCTACAATAGCGGTCTTCGCACTGCAGTAAGCGAAACGTGCCCAGGTGGCGGAATTGGTAGACGCACTAGGTTCAGGTCCTAGCGGTGGCAACATCGTGGAGGTTCGAGTCCTCTCCTGGGCACCATCTGTTTTCTAAAAAGGTCGGCTTCTAGCCGGCCTTTTTTCATTTCCAGCGCACAAATCGATAAGTGCACTCACGTCGACGCATTTACGCCGCCGACATCACGCCGCACATCGATGAGGCGCGTGAGCTGTCACGGCTCACGCATTCGCCAGTTCGACAATCAAGCCGCCCACAATAATATTTTCGTGCGCCCCTTAAATTCCATTGACAGATTCTCCGGGCACGCTAGAATAGCGGTCTTCGCACTGCATCAAGCGAAACGTGCCCAGGTGGCGGAATTGGTAGACGCACTAGGTTCAGGTCCTAGCGGTGGCAACATCGTGGAGGTTCGAGTCCTCTCCTGGGCACCACTTGATTTATAAAAAGGTCGGCTTCTAGCCGGCCTTTTTTCATTTCCGGCCCCGAATCGGACATGCTTGCGGGATTTCCGTATCGCACATCTCCCCCCTCTCATCGCCCCGCCCCGCAGACCTTCCTGGGCTCAGCAACCGCATTCCGTCACTTCACTCCCCTCCCGCACGAACCGCCGCTCGTAGAAAAACCGGGATTTCCCTAGGCTGACAGGCCGTCGCTCACGCGGTTAAATAAATCAACGTGATTTATTTAATGCGCCACCAAACGGCGCACCATGGAAGGAGACGCCATGAGAAGCCCGCACTTCGGCCAGGGAAGCAATTCGGCCAACGTGCGCCGTTACAACGAGCGCCTGCTGCTGAAGACGCTGCGCCGCGCCGGCAGCGCATCGAAGGCCGACCTCGCCCGTCTCGCGAACATGACGGGTACGGCGGTCGGCAGCATCATCGGGTCGCTCGCCGACGCGAAGCTGATCGAATTCGCGGGTCGCACCGAAGGTCAGCGCGGCCAGCCCGCATCGCTGATCCGCGTCGATCCGCGCGGCGCGTTCGGCATCGGCGTCCATCTCGACCGGATGCGCATCGAGACGGCGCTCGTCAACTTCGCGGGCGACGTGCTCGGCCGCCGCTCGCACGACACGCTGCTTCCCCCGCCCGCCGACGTGCTCGAGATCGTGCGTCACGACATCGACGCGATGCAGGCCCTGCTCCCCGACCATGAACGCGCGCGCCTGACCGGCGTCGGCGTCGCGCAGCCGTACAACCTCGGCGCGTGGATGCGCGAGCTCGGCCTCGCGCCCGACACGTTCCGCGCGTGGGAAGACATCGATTTCGCGGCCGACCTCGGCCGCACGCTGTCGCTGCCCGTATTCGGCGAGAACGACGGCAACGCGGCCGCGATCGCCGAGCTGTTCTACGGATACGGCCGGCAGTGCGACGACTTCGTCTACCTGTTCATCGGGCCGGCGATCGGCGGCGGCATCGCGATCGACGGCGACTGCCTGCGCGGCGTGACCGGCAATGCCGGCGACATCGCGGTGATTCCGGTGCCGCCCAGCCGGCTGGCCTCCGCGCCGCCGCCGCGCGGCCCGTGGGACATCCTGCTCGCACGCGCCTCGCTGCACGCGCTCGTGCGCCACTTGCGCCATCACGGCGAGACGGTCGAGAACCGCGCCGATCTCGAAGCCTGCATCGCCCGCGGCCTGCCGGCCGTCGACGAATGGATCGACGACTGCGTCGACGCGCTTGCACCGGCGCTGCGCGCGGTGCTGTGCGTGATCGACGCGCCGGTGGTCGTGCTCGATGCCGACACCGACGCGGGCCTGCTCGACGCGGTCACGACCCGCCTGCGCGCGGCGCTCGTGGCCACCGCGCCCGAGGCCCGCGGCACGCCCGTGCTCGTGCGCGGCACGTTCGGCGCCGACGCCGGCGCGATCGGCGCCGCCACGCTGCCGATGTTTTTCAACTTCTCCCCGCGGGCCGGCATCCTCAAGGGCGCCCGCACCGATTTGCAGGAGGTCCACCATGTCGCGTTCTGAGTCGCCCCGCCCGCTGCTCGAGATGCGCGGGATCAGCAAGACGTTCCCGGCCGTGCGCGCGCTCGACAACGTCAGCCTGACCGTCTATCCGGGCGAAATCCATTCGCTGATGGGCGAGAACGGCGCGGGCAAATCGACGCTGATGAAGATCCTGTCGGGTGCATACCGCGCCGACGCCGGCGGCGAAATCCTGATCGACGGCCAACGCATCGACATCGATGGCCCGCTCGCCGCGCGCGATGCCGGCGTCGCGGTGATCTACCAGGAGCTGTGCCTGTCGCCGAACCTGACCGTCGCGGAAAACATCTACGTCGGCCGCGAACTGCGCCGCGGCAACCGGCGCTGGGGCACGATCGACCGCGCGGCGATGGCACGCGGCTGCCAGGAGGTGCTCGCGCGCCTGGGTGCCCCGTTCGGACCCGACACGCTCGTCGACACGCTGTCGATCGCCGAACAACAACTCGTCGAAATCGCGCGCGCGGTGCACACCCGCGCCCGCATCCTCGTGATGGACGAGCCGACCACGCCGCTGTCGTCGCGCGAAACCGAACACCTGTTCAGCCTGATCCGCCAGTTGCGCGAGGAAGGCCTCGCGATCATCTACATCAGCCACCGGATGGCGGAGATCTACGAGTTGTCCGACCGCGTGTCGGTGCTGCGCGACGGCGCGTACGTCGGCACGCTGGAGCGCGCGTCGCTGTCGGCCGAGCGGCTCGTCGCGATGATGGTCGGCCGCGACATCTCCGGTTTCTACAAGAAGGAACACGCGCCGTACGACCCCGGCCACCTGCTGCTGTCGGTCCGCGACATCGCCGACGGCGCGCGCGTGCGCGGCTGCAGCCTCGATTTGCACGCCGGCGAAGTGCTCGGCATCGCGGGGCTCGTCGGAGCAGGCCGCACCGAGCTCGCGCGGCTGATCTTCGGGGCCGAGGCGCGCGTGCGGGGCGACGTGAAGCTGGGCGAGCGCACGTTCGGCGCGCACTCGCCGCGCGACGCGATCGACGCGGGCCTCGTCTACCTGACCGAGGACCGCAAGCGCCAGGGCCTGTTCCTCGACATGAGCGTGCGCGACAACATCAACATTTCAGTGTGCAACCGCGATGCGCGGCTCGGCGCGCTCGACCTCGCGCGCGGCGCCGAACGGGCGCGCGACGCCATCGCATCGCTGTCGATTCGCGTGCCCCACGCGAACGTCAACGTCGGCGCGCTGTCGGGCGGCAACCAGCAGAAAGTGCTGCTGTCGCGCCTGCTCGAGACGAAACCGCGCGTGCTGATCCTCGACGAACCGACGCGCGGCGTCGACATCGGCGCGAAATCCGAGATCTACCGGATCATCAACGAACTGGCCCGTGCCGGCGTGGGCGTGATCGTGATCTCGAGCGAACTGCCGGAAATCATCGGCGTCGCCGACCGCGTGCTCGTGATGCGCGAAGGCGAGATCGCGGGCGAACTCGGCGGACACACGCATACGCCGATCACGCAGGAAGCGATCATCGCGCTCGCCACCGGCTCGCAGGCCGAACTGGCCGACGCGCACTGAGCGCCGCCTCTTTTCATTTCACTCTCACATTCAGGCTACCGAAATGATCAACCCGACCAAGCAGCGGAACCTCGCTTCCGCGACCGCCCATCCGGTCGCCAACCGCACACCCCTGATGCGCGGCGCCGATCATCGCGCCCGCATGCAGTCGCTGATCCGCACGGCCGGCATGCTGCCGGTGCTGCTGGTCCTGTGCATCGGCTTCGGCTTCCTCACCGACGGCTTCTTCACGCTGCAGAACCTGTCGATCGTCACGCAGCAGGCGTCGATCAACATCGTGCTCGCCGCCGGCATGACGTTCGTGATCCTGACGGGCGGCATCGACCTGTCGGTCGGCTCGGTGCTCGCCGCCGCGGCCGTCGCGGCGCTCATCGCATCGACCATTCCCGGCTGGGGCTGGCTCGGCGTGCCGTTCGCGCTCGTCGTCGGCCTCGTGTTCGGCGCGATCAACGGCGGACTGATCTCGTTCCTGCGCCTGCCGCCGTTCATCGTCACGCTCGGCGCAATGACGGCCGTGCGCGGCGTCGCACGCCTGATCGGCAACGACACGACCGTGTTCAACCCGCAACTGCCGTTCGCGTTCATCGGCAACGGCTCGATCCTCGGTGTGCCGTGGCTCGTCGTGATCGCATGCGCGGTGATCGCGATCTCGTGGTTCATCCTGCGCCGCACGGTGCTCGGGATGCGGATCTATTCGGTCGGCGGCAACCCGGAAGCCGCGCGCCTGTCGGGCATCAACGTGCGGGCGATCCAGATGTTCGTGTATGCGGCGTCGGGCCTGCTCGCCGGCCTCGGCGCGGTGATGTCGGCCGCGCGCCTGTATGCGGCCAACGGCCTGCAGCTCGGCCAGTCGTACGAGCTCGACGCGATCGCCGCGGTGATCCTCGGCGGCACGAGCTTCGTCGGCGGCGTCGGCTCGATCGTCGGCACGCTGATCGGCGCGCTGATCATCGCGGTGCTGACCAACGGCCTCGTGCTGCTCGGCGTGTCCGATATCTGGCAATACATCATCAAGGGGCTGGTGATCATCGGCGCGGTCGCGCTCGACCGCTATCGCCAGCGCGACTCGGCCCGTACTTGACTCCCTTCCCTCATCGTTCAACCATCGGCGCGCAGGCAGGTCCTCCTGCGCGCGTTCACCAACAGACCTCACGGAGACACAACGACATGTTCAAGCACACCGCCGCCCTGACCGCCGTCGCCTGCGCACTCGCCTTCGGCACTGCCGCCGCCCATGCAGCCGACAAGCCGCTGAAGTCGATCGGCGTCACGGTTGGCTCGCTCGGCAACCCGTACTTCGTCACGATCGTGAAAGGCGCCGAAGCGCGCGCGAAGCAGCTCAACCCGAATGCGAAGGTCACGGCCGTCTCGGCCGACTACGACCTGAACAAGCAGTTCACGCAGATCGACAACTTCATCTCCGCGCACGTCGACATGATCCTGCTCAACGCGACCGACCCGAAGGCGATCGAGCCGGCGGTGAAGAAAGCGCAGGCGGCCGGCATCACGGTCGTCGCGGTGGACGTCGCGGCGGCCGGCGCGAACGCGACCGTGCAGACCAACAACGTGAAGGCCGGCGAACTCGCGTGCGACTACCTCGCGAAGAAACTGAACGGCAAGGGCAACGTGATCATCGAGAACGGCCCGCAGGTGTCGGCCGTGATCGATCGCGTGAACGGGTGCAAGGCCGTGCTCGCGAAAAACGCCGGCATCAAGCTGCTGTCGAGCGACCAGGACGGCAAGGGCTCGCGCGAAGGCGGGATGAACGCGATGCAGGGCTACCTGACGCGCTTTCCGAAGCTCGACGGCGTGTTCACGATCAACGACCCGCAGGCGATCGGCAGCGATCTCGCGGCGAAACAGCTGAACCGCCCGAACATCGTGATCACGTCGGTCGACGGCGCGCCCGACATCGAGGTCGCACTCAAGTCGAACACGCTCGTGCAGGCGTCGTCGAGCCAGGACCCGTGGGCGATGGCGCAGCAAGCCGTCAACGTCGGCTACGGAATCATGAACGGCCAGAAGCCGGCCAATCCGATGATCCTGATCGAGCCGACGCTGATCACGCGCGACAACGTGAAGACCTACAAGGGCTGGAGCTCCCCGCGCTGATCGCGCCGATCGCCCGCGAGGCCCGGCGGTGCCGGGCCGCGCCGCCGCGCGCGACGCCCCGCACCGCCCGGCTGTTCAGATTCAGATCAACCGCTGTCCGGCCGCGCGCGATGCCGCGGCACAAGGTTTCCACATGACGACGTTTCCCCGCCTGATCGTGTTCGGCGAAGCGCTGACCGATTTCATCCGCGACGACGCGCAGCACTGGCACAGCGTCGCCGGCGGCTCGTGCTGGAACGTCGCGCGCGTCGGCGCGCGACTCGGCGTGCCGACGGCCTTCGCCGGTACGGTCAGCCGCGACACCTTCGGCGACGAGTTGATGCGCAAGAGCGCCGACGCGGGGCTCGACATGCGTTTCATCCGGCAGGTCGACCGCGCACCGCTGCTCGCGATGGTCGTCTCGAAGCAGCCGCCCCACTATTTCTTCATCGGCGAAAACAGCGCCGATCTCGCGTTCGATCCGGCCGACTTGCCGGTCGGCGCGTTCGACGCGGCCGACATCGTGCACGTCGGCTCGCTGGGCGTCGTGCGCGAGCCGCTCGCATCGCGCCTGATCGAACTCGCGCAAGCCGCGCGCGCGGCCGGCAAGCGGATCTCGTTCGATCCGAACTTCCGTGCGCCGATGGCCGCGCCGTCGTATCGCGACACGCTGCGCCGGCTAGCCGCGCTCGCCGACTGGATCAAGGTATCCGACGAGGATCTGCGCGGGCTGTTTCCCGAACTCGACGAAGCGGCCGCGCTCGCGCAGTTGCGTGCATGGGCGCCCGACGCGACGATGCTCGTCACGCGCGGCGCAGCCGGCATGCAGCTGCTGCATCGCGATACCGTGCTGTTCCAGCCGGCGTTCCCGGCCGAGGTGGCCGACACGGTCGGCTGCGGCGATGCGAGCATCGGCGGCTGGCTCGCGAGCCAGCTCGCCCGCGCCGAGGCATCGGTCGCCGAGCATCTGCGCTACGCGGCCGCGTGCGCGGCCGTCGCTTGTGAACATGCAGGCGCCTATGCGCCGACGGCCGCGGAAGTGGCCGACATGATCAGTCGCACCGCCGCCGACGCCGCGCTGTCGCAATAGGCGGCGCCGACGCGCCGTCACGCAGGGCGCGTGCCGTCGCCGCCGTCCGGCGGCTTGCCGGCCTGCAGCAGTTGCAGGCTCTCGTCGACGCTGAGCTCCGACATCGCGTCGTCGCGCAGCGTATCGTCCGCCGCGCGGCCCAGCGCATGCAGCGCGTGCACCTTGAGCCGGACCAGCGCGAGCCGCAGCCCGCGCGCCGCGCATTCGGCCGCGAACGTGCGCAGTGATTCGATCGTCGTGCCGTCGACGTCCGGCGTTTCCTCGAGACTCACCATCACGGTATGCGTGTCCGGCGCGGCCTTCAACAGCGCCCGCACGCGATTGAGCATCCGGTCCGCATTCGCGAAGAACAGTTGCGCCTCGGGCCGCACGATCAGCACGCCCGGCACCGGCTTCGCATCGGCGTGGCTCGCGACGTCGACGAAATCGTGGCTGTCGCGCAGCCGGCCGAGCACGCTGACGTTCGGCTCCGACAGCTTGCGCAGCGTCAGCAGCAGGCTCACGCCGATGGCCGCGAGCAGGCCGTGCAGCACGCCGAGCACGAGTACCGCGAGCAGCGCCGCGATCACGACGAGCCGATCGCGATGCCAGGCCCAGTACGGCCGGAATACGGACGGATGCAGCGAATGGCTGACCGCGAAGATCACGATGGCCGCGAGCACGGGCTCGGGCGTGCGGGCGAGTTGCGGCAGCAGCAGCCAGATGATCAGCGCGACCACGCCGGCCGCCCACATCCCCGCCAAACGCGACTGCGCACCGGCCGCCTCGTTCGCCGACGTCGCCGAATAGCCGGCGCCGACCGGCATCCCGTGCAGCAGGCCCGACACGAGGTTCGCGCAGCCGAGCGCGACGAGGTCGCGGTTCGGCGACACGGTATCGCCGTGCTTCAGCGCGAAGTTGCGGATCGATCCGTACGACTCCGCATACAGGATCAGCATCAGCGCAAATGCGAGCTCGACCGTCTGCATCCATGCGTTGCGGTCGAGATGCGGCAAGCCGAATTCGAGGTGCCGGAAGTCGATATGGCCGACGATCGCGATTCCATACCGCTGCCAGTCGATCGCGTAACCCGCCGCGATCGACAGCACGATCACGACGAGCGTCGCGGGCACGCGCGCGCCGCGGCCGAGCACGAACAACAGCGCAAGTGCGGTCGCGCCGAGCACCACGCTCGCGAGATTCGCATGCGGCGCGGCGGCGAGCAGGTCGAGCACGACGTGAGGTGCATCGCTGTGCTGCACGGAGATCGCGAGAATCTTCGGCAGCTGCTTGATGACGATCGTCAGCGCAAGACCGAACGTGAAGCCGCGCAGCACCGGCCGCGCGACGAAATCCGACATGCCGCCGAGCCGCGCGGCGCCGGCCAGGATGAACAGCACGCCGGTCATCGCGACGAGCGCCGCCGCGAGCGCGAGCTGCGCGGCCAGCGCCATCCCCGATTCGGCGAGCACGGTCGCCGCGAGCACCGCGGCCGACGATGACGTCGACGACACGATCGCGAAGCGGCTGCTGCCCGTCAGCGCATAGACGACGAGCCCGGACAGCAGCGCGATCAGGCCGGCCTGCGGCGGCAGGTTGGCCAGCCCCGCATACGCGACCGCCTCGGGAATCAACAGGCCGGCAATCGACAGGCCGGCCAGCGCATCGAGACCGACGCGCCGCATGCGCGGCGCGGGCGGCGTGTCGAGCGCGACGAAATGGTCCGGATGCTGCGGGCCGGCGTCGGGGCGAATCGGAGCGGTCGTCATGAGACGGCGGAGCCGTGAGCCGGTCAGGGTTTGACGGCAATCACGCCCGACCAGCCGGGCAGATAGCGCGCATCCTGCTCGTGCGCGCGATGCAGCGCGATATCGAGCGCCTTCGCGAAGTTCTTGCGGATCTGGTCGAGCGACACGTGCTGGCGCAGATAGTCTGCCCACAGGAATTCGCTGAACGGCGTCGCGTCCTTCGCGTAGCCGCCCGCCGTGCGCAGCTCGCCGGCGAGGCTGCGGTACGGGTCATCCTCGAGGCCCGTCAGCGCCTTCGGCAAATGCGCATAGTCGCGCCGCGAGCCGTCCGGGCCGAACGGATGCACCCACTGGTTGTGTTCCATCATCCGCCAGAAGATCGTGTCGTCGAGCCACGACAAATCCTTCAGCAGCATCGCGTTCACGCGCGCCTCGCCCTCCTCGATCAGCGCGAGGCCGAGATGGTGATGATCGGTGATGTAGTGCAGCCCGTCCGGGCCGAGCACGGCCGGGAACCAGTGCGATTCGATCGCGGCCTTGCGGGCGCGCTTGTTCAGCGCCTTCCAGTGCTTGCGCTTCGCCTTGACTTCGCGGTAACCCACCGTCATCTGGGTCGGACGCAGCGCGTCGAGCCTGACGGGAATGAGATGAACGTCGTTGCCGAGTGCCATGGTCGTACCCCATGTTGCGAAATTCCGGCAACGATACTCCTGATCGCGGGCGCCGTTAATCCGTCACGACCGCGATACGCGTCTAGTTGACGATCTCTGACACCTGGTCTGCACGACGCCGCGCTACGCGCGCAAATCGTTGCGTTCGAGACGATGACGAATGTAAGGAATGCCGTCGTGCACGATGCTCACGCGCCGCATGCCGAGCTTGCGCGCCACGTTCAGCGAGCCGCTATTGGCCTCTGCGATATCGGCGATCACGCGCGGCAGGCGCACGGTGTCGAACGCGTGCCGCACGACGGCCGCCGCGGCTTCGCTCGCGATGCCGCGCCCCCATGTCGCACGCATGAGCCGCCAGCCGATCTCGACGTCGCGCGACCCGTCCTTGTAGTCGGGAATCAGCAGCATCCAGCCGATGAACACGTCGGGCGCGGCCTTCTCGAAGATCGACCAGTAGCCGAGGCCCGGCGGATAGTCGCACGTGATCCGGTGCGTGACGAAGCGGCGATGCTCGACGGGGTCGTTCCACGGGCCCGCGATGTGGCGCGTGACCTCGGGATCGCGATCCATCTCGATGCACGCATCGAGATCGGCCAGCACGCGCGGCCGCAGCCACAGCCTCGCGGTTTCGAGCACGGGCAATGGGTCGGCGGAACGGTCATTCATCCGGACTCCTGAGTCGGTGACGATGCGCTTCGAGCGCATTACAGAATGGATACAAAAAGCCTTCCACCATGATACAGATGCCTGTCGCGTGCCTGTAGCAGCGCCGTTTCAGTTTCCGAAACAGTCCATTTCGTAGGGATTATTCCTGATTCGCGCTTATCGCGCCCCACCTCGCGCAGCGCGCAAGCCTACACTCGATCAGTGCCCCGCGCCGCGCGCGAGCCGGGCCGCCATCCGCATGCAGAATCGCGAGCGCGCAAGCCAACGAGGAGACCCGCACATGAGCTGGACCCGCGAGCAACGCAACGTCACGATCGCCGCCTACCTGGGCTGGACGCTCGATGCGTTCGACTTTTTCCTGATGGTTTTCGTGCTGAAGGACATCGCCGCGGAATTCGCGTCGACGATCCCCGCCGTCGCGTTCGCGCTCACGCTGACGCTCGCGATGCGCCCGCTCGGCGCGCTGATCTTCGGCCGGCTCGCCGACCGCTTCGGCCGCCGCCCGACGCTGATGGTCAACATCGCGTGCTATTCGCTGCTCGAACTGGCGTCGGGTTTCGCGCCGAGCCTGACCGCGCTGCTCGTGCTGCGCGCGCTGTTCGGCATCGCGATGGGCGGCGAATGGGGCGTCGGCTCCGCGCTGACGATGGAAACCGTGCCGACCCACGCGCGCGGCTTCGTGTCCGGGCTGCTGCAGGCCGGCTACCCGAGCGGCTATCTGCTCGCGTCGGTCGTGTTCGGCCTGTTCTACCAGTACATCGGCTGGCGCGGGATGTTCATGGTCGGCGTGCTGCCGGCGCTGCTCGTGCTGTACGTGCGCGCACACGTGCCCGAATCGCCGGCATGGAAACAGATGGAGAAGCAAGCGCGCCCGAGCCTCGCCGCCACGCTGAAGCAGAACTGGAAGCTCACGATCTACGCGATCGTGCTGATGACCGCGTTCAACTTCTTCTCGCACGGCACGCAGGACCTCTATCCGACCTTCCTGCGCGAACAGCATCACTTCGATCCGCATACCGTGTCGTGGGTCACGATCGTGCTGAACATCGGCGCGATCGTCGGCGGCCTGTCGTTCGGCACGATCTCGGAGCGGATCGGCCGGCGCCGCGCGATCTTCATCGCCGCGCTGATCGCGCTGCCCGTGCTGCCGCTGTGGGCATTCTCGAGCGGCCCCGTTGCACTCGCCGCCGGCGCATTCCTGATGCAGATCTCGGTACAGGGCGCGTGGGGCGTGATACCGGTTCACCTGAACGAGATCTCGCCCGACGAGATCCGCGCGACCTTCCCCGGCGTCGTCTACCAGCTCGGCAACCTGCTCGCATCGGGCAACGCGACGATGCAGGCGTCGCTCGCCGTGTCGAACCACGACAATTACGGCTTCGCGCTCGCGCTCGTGGCCGGTATCGTGGCCGTCGCGATCGCCGTGCTGATCCTGTTCAGCCGCGAACGGCGCGGCATCGACATGACGCAATCGGTCAATACGCGTAGCACCGTTGGGTGAACCCGCGCGTTGCGGCACCGCATCATCGCGCGCGCCCCGCCCCGCCGTGAGCGGGTGCCGCGCTTTCCGCATCCGCACATCGAACTAGAGGAATTGATCCAGATTCCGCGCTTGCCCGGTCCGGCCACGATTTTTTATCTTAATAAAAACGACTGTTTGAATCAGATAATCAAATCACCTGTTCGCGGCCGGGAAACCGGCATGGGAGGCGGAACATGGCAGTAAGTCAGGAGGGGCGGCCATCTGCGGGACGGCCGTCCGGGGCGCGGTCATCGGGCACGCGGCAGACCGGGGGGACGAAGGCGCGCATTCTCGATGCGGCCGAGGATCTGTTCATCGAGCATGGCTTCGAAGCGATGTCGATGCGGCAGATCACGTCGCGCGCGACGGTCAATCTCGCCGCGGTCAATTACCACTTCGGCAGCAAGGAAGCGCTGATCCACGCGATGCTGTCGCGCCGGCTCGACCAGTTGAACCAGGAACGCCTCGGCATCCTCGACCGCTTCGATGCGCAGCTCGGCACGCACATCACCTGCGAGCACGTGCTCGGCGCGATGTTCATTCCGGCGCTGAAGGCCTCGCGCGATCCCGAACGCGGCGGGCCCGGCTTCCTGCGGCTGATCGGCCGTGCGTACACCGACCCCTCGCCGTTCGTGCGCAACTTCCTGACCGCGCACTACGCGAGCGTCGCAGGCCGCTTCTTCGATGCCTTCCAGCGCGCGCTGCCGCACCTGCCGCGCACCGAGCTCGGCTGGCGGCTGCATTTCGCGATCGGCGCGCTGTCCGGCGCGCTCGCCGGCGCCGAAACGGAAAGCCTGATCGACGAATTCTCGCAAGGCCGCACGATGAACGACGTGCAGATGATCGCGCGGCTGTCGTCGCTGATCGTCGCCGCGCTGAAGGCGCCGATGCCCGACACGGCGCAACTGTCGATCTTCGCGGCTGTGCTCGACGACGCGGGCGCGAGCGAAGCGTTCGGGCTGCCGCAGTCGGGCGCGACGACCGCCGAGACGGCCACGCTGCATTCCACGAACTGAGCGCGCGAGGCCACGCGCGGCTTCCCGTTCACAATTTGATTGATACGCGCGGTCGGGCACGGCGTCGAGACGCCCGCGCCGGCCGGCCGCGAAGCACGGGGCATGGGCCGGCGCTGCAGCGCCGACCCTCGCCGAGAGCCAAGACCGGAGACACGTCATGTCATCTTCCGCAGCAACCACCTCGGCCCGGATTGCGCCGAACACCGACGCCATCTGGTACGCGTCGTACCCGCCCGGCGTTCCGCACGAGATCGACGTCACGCAATACGCGTCGCTCGTGCAGTTCTTCGACGAATGCACGACCCGCTTCGCCGACCGCGTCGCCTACGTGAGCGCCGGCGCGTCGATGACCTACCGCACGCTCGCGCAGAAGGTCGACGCATTCGCGTCGTATCTGCAAAGCCTCGGCGTGAAGCCCGGCGACCGCGTCGCGATCATGCTGCCGAACACGTTCCAGTACCCGGTCGCGCTGTTCGGCACGCTGAAGGCCGGCGCGATCGTCGTCAACGTGAATCCGCTCTACACCGTGCGCGAACTCGCGCACCAGTTGAAGGACAGCGGCGCGCAGACGATCGTCGTGTTCGAGAACTTCGCGCGCACGCTGCAGGACGCGCTGCCGGAAACTCAGGTGAAGCACATCGTCGTCACCGCGCTCGGCGACCTGCTCGCCGACGGCTTCAACGCGAAAGGACGCCTGATCAATTTCGTGCTGAAGCACGTGAAGAAGCTCGTGCCGGCCTACCATCTGCCGCAGGCCATCCGGCTGCGCTCCGCCCTCGCGCTCGGTGCACGCGGCAAGCCGCAACCGGTGCAGACCACGCGCGACGATCTCGCGTTCCTGCAGTACACGGGCGGCACGACCGGCGTCGCGAAAGGCGCGATGCTCACGCACGGCAACCTGATCGCGAACCTGCTGCAGGCGAAGGCCTGGATCGCCGACCAGGTGTCGGGCGACGTCGAAACCGTGCTCACGCCGCTGCCGCTTTATCACATCTATTCGCTGACGGTGAACGCGTTCATCTTCATGGGGCTCGGCGGGCGCAACATCCTGATCGCGAACCCGCGCGACATGAAGATGGTGATGAAGATCATCCGTCACGAGACGTTCACGGGCATCACCGGCATCAACACGCTGTACAACGCGTTCCTCGACAACGAGGAATTCCGCAAGCGCGACTTCTCGAAACTCAAGCTCGCGATGGCGGGCGGGATGGCGATGCAGCGCGCGGTCGCCGAGCGCTTCCAGCAGGTGACGGGCCGGCCGGTGGTCGAAGGCTACGGCCTCACCGAGTGTTCGCCGATCGTCACGATGAATCCCGTGGACCTGAACGACATGGCCGCGTTCAGCGGGTCGATCGGGCTGCCCGCGCCGTCGACCGTCGTGCGCTTTCGCCGCGAGGACGGCACCTGGGCCGCCATCGGCGAGCCGGGTGAGCTGTGCGTGCACGGCCCGCAGGTGATGCGCGGCTACTGGCAGCGCCCCGACGAGACGGCCAAGGTGATCGACGCCGACGGCTGGCTCGCGACCGGCGACATCGGCGTGATGGACGAGCGCGGCTTCATCCGCCTCATCGACCGCAAGAAGGACATGATCCTCGTGTCGGGCTTCAACGTGTATCCGAACGAGATCGAGGAAGTGCTGGTGATGCATCCCGGCATCAGCGAAGCCGCGGCGATCGGCATTCCGGACGAGGTACAGGGCGAACGGATCAAGGTATTCGTCGTGCGCCGCGACCCGTCGCTGACGGCCGAGGACGTGCTCGCACACTGCCGCAAGAACCTGACCGGCTACAAGATGCCGAAATTCGTCGAGTTCCGCGACGCGCTGCCGCAGACGAACGTCGGCAAGATCCTGCGCCGCGCGCTGCGCGACGAGGAACTCGCGAAACTCAAGGCCGCGAAGCAAGGCTGAACGATCCATCGCTCCCGGAGACGCTGTCGATGAACGAAGGAATGAAACGCCACGCGCGGCATGCCGCCGCCGTGGCCGCCGCATGCGCGCTGTCGCTCGCGCAAGCCAGGCTGCATGCACAGGAAACGGCCGGCACCGCGAGCGCGGCACAGGCGGCCGCGCTGCCGGCGGACCTCGCGAAGGTCACGCACGAGCCGCTCGCGCAACAGGCGCGCTGGCTGCGCACGGCGGCCCAGCGCGGCACGCTCGCGCAACTCGACGACGCGACGCTCACCGCGCTCTTCAAGGCGCTCGATCCGCTCGCCGTGCCGCTCTATATCCGCAATGGCCCGAACGGCTATCCGTCCTACCAGTTCACGATGGTGCGCCAGGAACGCATCAGCGGAAAATGGTCCGACACGCCCGACCGCATGCTCGTGAAGACGACCCGCGAGCCGCTGCGCGTGTATGCGAAATGGCTGCCGGGCGGCGCGCATGCCGGACAGGAGACCATCTACGACACGACGCAGCGCAAGGACGAGATGTACGGCCATCTCGGCGGCCTGCTCGGCAAGATTCCGCTGTGGACGGCGATCGACGGCGCGCTGGCGCGCGCGCAGTCGAATCACCAGGTGAAGGATCTCGGCACCGAGTTCATCGCGAACCTGTACCTGACCGAAGGGAAGAAATACCTGGAAGCCGGCGTGCAGCGGCCGACCGACGTGGAGGCCAAAACGATCGGCGGCGTACGCGTCGTCGCGCTCACCTACGAAACGCCGACCGGCCGGCCGCAGTTCTATGCGAAAAAGGAAGTGCTGGGCCTCGACCTGCATGCACCCTATTTCCGGACCGTCGAGTCCTATGACAACGACGGCAAGATCTTCGAGCGGATCGTCATCGAGAAAATCGCGCCGGCGACCCTCGACGACACCGCATTCGACCCGAAAAACCCCGACTACGCGTTTTGACGCGCGTCGGCGGGGCTCGCCGCAGGCTCAATCGTCATCGTCGTCGTGGTGACGGTGCCAGTGCTTGTAATAGTGCTTGCGCCACTTGCGGTAGCGATCGTCGTCGTCATCGCCGTAGTAGCCGTACCCATAGCCCGGATAGGCGACGACGGCGGGCTGCGGCGCCACATAGACCGGGGCCGGCTCGACATAGACCGGTGCGACCGGGACACCGATGCCGACCGACAGGTCCACGTGCCCCGCCATTGCACTACCCGACACGAGCAACGCCATGCTGCCGATCACCCCTGCTACTTGCCTCTTGTTCATGCTCCGGATCCCTGATAAGCCGGCCCGCCCGGCTCGCGCCATCAATGTAAGCGCGGCGCGCGCACCGAGGTGATACGGGGCTGCGAGAGTCGTAACGCGGCGTAACGAAACGACTTTGGCCGTTCGGCCTAATCGCGAAAATGCGCCGGAACGTCTATAGTGGGTTACGGTTCGACACAATCACGACTGCGCGCTCCCTTATCGAACAGGGTAGAATTCCGCCAAACGGCTTGTGGACGAACACGCCACACACACGCACAACATATTCTCTGACGCAGGCTCCTGCCGCACCTCAATGGCCAATCCCGCAGAATCCCATCCGCAAAACGACTTCATCAATTCGGCGCGCAAGGAACGTAAGCGTGTTGAAATCTATCTCGTCAACGGCATTCGTCTGACGGGGTGTATCGAGTCGTTCGACCAGTATCTGGTGATGCTGCGCACCCCCGTGGGTCTGCAAGGCATCTACAAGCGTGCGATTTCCACGATCCAGCTCGACACGGGCGGCTCGCGCCCCGGCGGCGGCGGCCCCCGCGGCCCGCGCACCGGCGGTCGCCCCGGCGGCCGTGAAGGCGGCGGTCACAGCCCGTACGGCTCGCACGGCGGCCCGCGCGAATCGCGCGGCGACGGCGGCTACGGTTCCCGCGAGCCGCGTGAAGGCTACGGTTCGCGTGAACCGCGCGAGGGGTACGGCTCACGTGAGCCGCGCGAAGGCTACGGCGCCCCGCGTGAACCGCGCGAAAGTTACGGCGCGCCACGCGACACCGGCGACGCATCCGGCAACGCCGCGCCGTCGGATTCCCGCGGCGGCAACGGGCCGGTCATCGTGACGCGCCGCCGGCGAATCGTGCCGGACGGCCAGTAAAACAAAAAGGGCAAGCCAACCGGCTTGCCCTTTTCACTTGTACGGCTGGCGCGGCACGTCGCCGCACCGTCGTTACCGGGTTCAGCGTGCCGTCGTCGGCAGGCCCGCGTCGGCCTCGCGCTGCAGCGAACGCACCTGCTGCTGCAACGCCCGCAGCTGCGACTGGAGTTGAGCCTGCTGCGCCTGCAACGCCGCCGTTTCGCTCCGCACGCTCTTCTGGCGATCCGCCACCGCCGCCTGCTGCTGGCGGGCGATCGAGATGTCCGCCTGCAGGCGCCGCGCGCGGTCCTGCGTGACCTCGATCTGCTTGTCCATTTGCGCCTTCTGCGATTCCAGCTTCGCCGCCCGCAACTCGTTGACGGCCAGCCGCTCCGCCTGGTGCGAGAAATCGCGATAGATCGCTTCCGCACGCGTTTCGTCGTAGGTCTTGATCACGCGCCAGAACGCCTTCTGCTGGAACAACGCGACGAAATACGCACCGTCCTTGACGTTGAACAGCAGGCTGGCGCCGTAACTGCCGTTGTAGCTCGTGCGCATTTCCGTCAGCGAGTGCGCCTGGATCTGGCGCTGCAAGTCGTCGACCGTGCTCGGCCCCGTCGTCTCGCCGGCCTGCGGCTGCACCGACGTCTGTGCCTGCGAATCGATCACCGGAATCGCGGCCACCGGCGCCGACGCCTGCTGCACCGCCGACGGATCGCCGCCCGCCAGCCCCTGCGCGAACGCGCCTTGCATGCCTCCCACCATGGCGAGCAGCAATACGCTCACCCGCCCCAACCCCGTCATATGGCTCATGAAGTTTTATTCCCGCCCGAGTCGTTGTAATTCACCGCGATTTTATCTCATTAATTACTCACTTTCGCGGGTCTCGGGCTCTTCGTCGAAGATCTGATATTTGCGCATTTTTTCCCACAATACCTTGCGGCTGATGCCGAGCTGCTGGGCCGTGTCCTGACGCCGCCAACCGTTTGCGTCGAGCGCCGAGATCACGCGGTTGCGCTCGTTCATGTCCCACTTGCTGCGATCGACGAACACCTCGGCCGCGCTCTCCGCCGGCACCGGCTGCGCCGCGCTGCGCGCATGCGCGATCAGCCGCTGCAGCCGCGCGGCATCCCAGCCGCCCGTCTGCCGCACCGTCACGCCGACCCGCTCGGCGAGGTTGCGCAGTTCGCGCACGTTGCCGGGGAAATAACTGTCCGCGACCGAATCCGTGAGCCAGTACGGCAGATCGGACAACTGGGCGAGCCGCTCCTCGCCCACGACCTGGGCGACGAACGACTTGAACAGCGCGATCTTGTCCACCGCACCGCGCTCTTCGAGCGACGGAATGCTCAGCTCGATCACCGCGAGCCGGTAATAGAGATCCGCGCGGAACAACCCCTCCTTCACGAGCTGCGGCAGCTTCTTGTTGCTCGCCGCGACCAGACGGAAATCGACCTTGACCGGCGCGGTCGCACCGACCCGCAACACCGCGCCGTCCTCGAGCACGCGCAGCAGCTTGACCTGCTGGTACAGCGGCAGATCGCCGACCTCGTCGAGGAACAGCGTGCCGCCGGCCGCCTGTTCGAAATAGCCTTTATGCGCAACAACCGCGCCCGTGAACGACCCTTTCGCATGACCGAAGAACAGCGATTCGAACAAGCCGTCCGGAATCGCACCGCAGTTCACCGGCACGAACTCGCCGTGCCGATAGCGCGAATGCTTTTCGTGCAGCAGTTGCGCGATGCGCTCCTTGCCGACGCCGGTTTCGCCGTGCAGCAGCACGTTGGTGTCGCAGTCGGCGAACGTATCGACCTCGTGCAGCAGCGCCTGCATCGATTCGGAGTGCGCGACGAGTTCCGACGGCTGCAACGTTTCGGCCGCGTGCGCCCGCAGTTGCGTGACGAGCTTGCCGATCATGCCGCGCAGTTCGGCACAGGTGAAGTCGAGCGGCAGGATGTGCGAATACTCGGGCGGATACTGCGACGCGTCGTGGTCGCGCGCCGCGCCGACCCAGACCACCGGCATGCCGATGTTGGCCTGCCAGTCGCGCAGGAATGCCGCGCCGCCCTCGATCATCGTCACGCTGATGATCGCCAGCGACCGCCGCAACGCGGCGCGCTCGGGCGAGACCTCCGCGTTGTCGGCGCGGATCACTTCGACGTCGAAGCTCGCCATGCACCGGGCGACGCGGTCGACGATGTCCGCCTTGCCTTCCCAGACGTACAGGTCGAGCTCTTCGATTGCGGGCGTATTTCTCATCTGATGTCTTGCTTCTCTAATTGCTGACAGTTTGCGCGACGCCGCATGTCAGCGACATCTGATGCACCGTGGCGGCGCCGAGCTGGACACCGAGCAGATCCAGCAACGGATCGATAATACCGTCGAGCGCGGTCAAAAGCGGGCTCAAGACGGTGGTCAGGACCGACAGCAGCGACGAAATGAAATCCGGCGTGAGCGTGACCGAGATGATCCCAAACAGCAGACTCACGGTCGGCGTGATCTGGGCGTTTTTCAGGCCCGCCAGCGCGTTGCCGACGGCCGAACCCAGTGCATTCGTGTTGGTAGTCCAGTAATACGATGGGTCGCTTCCGCCACGCCCATAGAACGTGTTGGTCGCCGCGCTACCGGCCAGATTCACGGAGACGTTGGAAACGGTCGCAGACACCTCGACGGCACCGGCAAGCACCAGTACGTCCAGCACCTTGGCCGGCGACGTACAGCTATAGTTCGCCGGCAGGTTCAGCAGGTTGCCGGATGTGAGCGGCGGTTGGCCGATACAGAGATTGGCGACGCTTGGCTGCGCAGTGATCGTCGCGGAATTCGGCGACGTCAGACAGTTGGTCGACAGCAGCGTTGCACTGCCGGCACCCAGTTGCACGTACAGCGGCAAGTACACGTTCGCGGACACCACGACCGGCAGCGGATTCACGCCAAGGTTCACGACCAGGTACAGGCCGATCTGCGCATTCGTCGCGACCGTGCGCCACGCGCCGTTTGCGTCCTTGCCGCCTTCGCCGACAGCAATGGTCGGCGGACTGATGACCTGCGCCTGCAATTGGACAATTGAGACCGAATTGCCGTTTGGCAGCGTCAGCGGCACATTGGCGCCAATCACCACACCTGGCTTGCCGGCTTGCGAAATCTGCGCCATCGCCATCACGAGATCAAGCACATTCACGGTCGCGTCAGCCGCCGCCTGCGTGTTCGCAAGGCCCAGCGTCAACAGCGACGTGGCGCCCTGTCCGGTCAGGCTCGCCACTTTGATCAGCGTGTTGCTGAGCAAGTTCAAGCCAAGGAGATTGGTCAGTGCGCCAGTCGCGCTGGTCTGCAGTGTCGTGCTCAGGCCGCTCGTCTTTCCGACGGCCGCCACCATCGCGTTGAGCAGCGTGCCGACCGAAGCATTGGCATTGACCAGCCCGCCGATCGTCCCGTTGCCGACCGACAGCGACTGCAGCGCGACGGCGATATCGCCGAGCTTGACGTTCGCGCACGCGAGCCCCTGGTAGGACGCGAGATTGAGGTTGAGCGGCGTGCCGCCTGCCCCCTGCAGCAACGAACCCAACAGTGCGTTCACCAGGCCAGGGTTTCCGCTCGGCACACCTGAGCAGCCGACTCCGCCCACTGCAGCCAGCGTCGCGCCGATCGAAAATGTATCGATGTTGGTTGCCTTCGCGGTCGACGTGGCGGTCACGGTGCGGGTGGGCCCGAAAAAGAAATACGGAACCGTCTTGGAGATCGTTACGCGCACCGCGTTCAGTTGCGTCGCCAGCGGCACCGTCGACTTCGACGAATAGAAGGTGCTCGATGTCCCGGTCGAAGACGGAGCCCAGTAGCCGCAATCGGCCGTCAACGACGTGGTACCGCTGCCGTCCAGCGCGAAGCCGTTCGTCGACGCGTTGCTTGTAGCCACCGAATTCACGTTCACACACGTATCGTCGAGTTTCTGAACCGCGGCGAGCGCAGCAAGATCGGCGACGCGCTGCATATCACGGCGCGTGAAAAAGACGTTGCCGATATCGATCGAACCGAGAATCACCATCGACAGCAGTATCCATACCGCCGCCATGACAACGGCCGAGCCCCGCTGCCTCCGCGGTGAGGCGCGACCGTGTCCCGCCGTCCAATTCGATTCACGCCGAGCCGTGCCCATCGCTGCCTCGCTCAATTCGATTGCGATGAACCCTGCCCACCGGACGACCCGCCACCGTTCGCGTTGACCGGCGACCCCATCGACTCAGGAATCTTGTGCGTGAACGACTCAATATACCGTTTGTACGTGAGCGACGCGGCGTCGCCCAGCATCGGCAATGAAGGCCCGGCCACTTGGCCGTCCCGCTGAAGAGCGAGCAGCGCAGTAGTCGCATGACCAATCTCCGACGCGTCCGCTGCCGGTTGCTCGCAATACGCCGCGGTTGCGGCCCCCATCAGCACGAGCAGCGCGACACCGTGGCACACACGTGCAGCGCGACCGGGATATCTATTGTTCGTCATGTCAGTTCCCCCCGAATGCCTTTTTCATTGTGCGAACCGCTGCAGCAGCGGTGCAGTAGGATCGAATCCCTGGATGTTCGCCACGGGCGACGGGCGTCTTGCGACGTCGGAGCCGGAGACGTCGACCACGCTTCCCGAACCGGTCGGCGTCGCAATGGCAGTCGAAGCCTGAGCTGTCGACGCGCGATGCCATACGCGTGCCGCCGCGGTTATCTTCAGCGCATCGCTGCGGATGTCGTTACGCAAGTCGGCCGATAATTTCAGTTGCGCCATCAGCTTCTGCGCATCGTGCGTCCGGCCGGATGCGAGCAAGTACAGCGCTAGGTTGCTGATGATTTTTGGATTGCTCTGGTCGAGTTCCGCAGCCTTCATCAGCGGAATGCGCGCGCCATCGACATCGCCGCAGCGCAGTTTTGCATAGGCGAGATCCGACAGCGTCGACGCGTCGGTCGGCGCCAGTACGGTTGCCTGCGACAACGCCTGCGCGGCGCGCGGGAAATCTCCCGCGCCACCGGCAATTAACCCGAGGCCGCGATAACCGCGCGCGGCAAGGGTCGTGTTGAGCAACTGCGTGTAGACCGCCGTGCTCGCAGCGGGCTGGTCGGTCATCCGCAACGCATCGGCGCGTAGCAGGATTGTTTGCGGCGACGCGCCGTACTGTTTCTCGTACGCATCGATGTGGGCCAGCGACGCGTAATATAGTCCCTGCGACTGCATCCGCTCTATCAGGCCGAGATACATACCCGGCGTGTCCGGCGCCGCCCCCTTCTGAGCCGCAGCATCCATCAGCGCCGCACGCTCGGCCTGCGGACCGACGCCGTAGCCGCTCTCCTTGAACGCCGAACATGCGCCCAGCATGCCGGCCAACGCAAGCACCCCGGCCACTTTCGCGATTTCATCGATGCGTTTCATCTTGCTTCCTTTCCTGCCTCAGTGCTGTGCCTGATTCAGCGCGCGCAGCACCGAGATCATCCCCGGTCCGGCTGTCACGATAAGCAATGCCGGCAACAACGTCACGATCATGACGCCTGTCATCTTCACTGTCAGCTTGCCGATCCGTTCGCGCAACATCGCACGGCGCGCTTCGCGCAACCGGTCTCCGAACTGCTTGAGCGGTTCCTGAACGGCGCCACCGTGTTTGTCGACCTGGATCAACAACCGCACGATCGCACGCAGATCCTCGTTCTCGAAACCCGAAGACAGCCGCTGCAGCGATTGCTCGCGCGTCCGGCCGGCAGAGAATTGCCGCTGAGCAATTTCCATTTCATGCGACAGCACAGGCATCATTCCCTTGAAGTCGTTCGTCACGACCTGGATGCTCTGGTCGAGCGACAGTCCGACGCCTTGCAGCAAACGAAGCATGTCGACCAGCAGCGGCAACTCGTCGACTACGGCTTGCCGGCGCCGGGCCGCACGACGTCGCAGGTAGAGCTTCGGCACCATGAAGCCGCCCACGAGAGCGATACCCGCCCCTGCCCGCCATTGCTCGCCGGTCACGTGCGGCCCGATCAGCACGATGAAAAACAACGGCATGACGATCGAACAGGCAAGTCGGGCGCTCAGGAACAGTCCGCGGGTACGCGTATCGACGAAGCCGCATTGCTCCAGCAGCAGACGGTCCTCGTCGGCAACGAGATAGCGGCCGATGCGTGTGTCGAGCAAGCGCACACCGACCATCGACAGACGGTCCAATATGTGAACAAGACGCGACGGCTCAGTGTTTGCATCCCGCAAGCCGAGGTTCTGCCTGGATTCACCAGCTTCCTGTGCCGCCTGTGCGCCCGCCGCCTCCAGCATCGCGGAGCGCCGCTCAAGCGCGCCGGCCAATGTACGATCGCTGCGCGTCTGTGCGCTCGCGCGACGCAAGGCGAGCACTGCCAACAGCACGATGCCAAGTGCGCCGAGTGCCAGTGCGAGCGAGCCGAGTTGATTGGCTGTCATGCCTTCACCTCAGTTTGGCCATGTGGTACAACCAGATCCCGCCCGCGACCTGCAGCATGAACGCGATGAACAGCAACTGGCGTCCCGTGTAGTCGTCCCACATCGACTGAAGGTAGAGTGGATTCGTCGCGATGACGAAGCTTCCGATCGCAATGGGAAGCATCACCAGCACCCATGCGGACAACCGCGTTTCCGACGACATCGCCGCCAGTTCCCGTTCGGCTTGCTCAAGGTCGCGCATGAACGTTGACATCCGGTCAAGCATCACGTCGGCGCGGCCGCCGTACCGGACCGAAAGCCGCAACACCGAACCGACCAGTTCGAATTCCTTGGTGTGATAGACGTTCGCGATGTGCCCCATCGCACGATCGATCTCCACGCCCGTCCGCAACATCCGTGATACATGGTCCAGGCAACCGCGCAACGGCGCTTCCGTCGTCAGCAACGCGGCCTGGAACGCCGCCGGCACGCTGTTGCCGAGCGTCACGAGACGCACGATGCCGTCGAGAAACGATGGCAACTGGCGGACAATAGTCAGGCGCCTTCGCTGAATGCGGGACACCAGCCAGAATACGAGCAGCGATGCACCGCACACGAGCGCGGCGATGCAGCCAAGCCAACCGCCCCGGTTGCCGGCAACAAGCCCGACCGTGATCAGCCCCAGCAACGCAAGCAGCGCCTTGCCGCGTGCGTCCTCGATACCGGCGCGACTCGCCACGTTGGCGAGGTACTCTGCGCCGATCTCGCGCCAGTGCGCCCAACGCGACGCAGGCATGGCGGACGGCGCGCGGGTGGCGCCGGGCGCCGACGCGACGGTCGCTGACGGTTTCGCTTCTCGCTGCACCGCGCCCGCCCCCCTTGCGGCCGGCTCGATTCGGCTGTCGATGAAACGCTGCACATCGGCACGACCGCGCTTCATCTCGCCGTGTCGCCACAGTATCAACGCGCCGGCAATGCAGAGCAGCGCCACGGCCAGCACGCCTGCCATCAGGCTATACATTGAACCCCCCGCCGCCCCGGCCGAACCCACCGCCGAAACCACCCCCGTTGCCGCCGAAGCCGCTGTTCTGCAATGACTGACGGAAGCGCGCGAGCTTCGGCGAATGCGGATGGATGCCGAGCGATTCCCAGTTGTCGACCTCCTCGCCTTCGGGTGTCACACGGGCCTCGTAGCGATACAACTCCTGCGTCGCGATGATGTTGTCCGACAAACCGGTCACTTCGGTAATCGAGAGAATCCGGCGCCGCCCATTCGACAGACGGCCGATCTGCACGATGAAGTCGATCGCATTCGCGATCTGCCGGCGCAAGCTTGATTCGGTCCCCTGGAAACCCGCGAAACCGGCCAGCATCTCGAGACGGTACAAACACTCGCGCGGCGAACTCGCGTGGACGGTGCCCATCGAGCCGTCGTGCCCCGTGTTCATCGCCTGCAGCATCTCGAGCACTTCGCCGCCACGCACTTCGCCAACGATGATGCGGTCCGGCCGCATCCGCAACGTGTTGCGCAGCAGATCGCGGATCGTGACGACACCGTTGCCGTCGAAGCCGCCCGGCCTGCTTTCCAGACGGACGACATGGGGGTGATTCAGCGACAACTCAGCCGTATCCTCAATCGTCACGACTCGCTCATGCTCCGGAATATGGAACGCCAGCGCGTTGAGCAGGGAGGTCTTGCCGGAGCTCGTCCCGCCCGAGACGAGGATGTTGCAGCGGGCCTCGACCGCCGCTTCCAGCAACGTACCGATTTCCGAATTGAACGTGCCATTGGCGAGCAAGTCGGCTGGCTTCAGCGGATCCTTGCGGAATTTCCGGATGGATACGACCGGCCCGTCGATCGACAGTGGTTCAATCACGACGTTGACACGCCCGCCGTCCGGCAGCCGTGCGTCGACCATCGGATTCGATTCGTCGAGACGGCGGCCGATCGGCGCAAGGATGCGCCGAACGATCCGTAACAGATGAGCGTTGTCGGTGAAGCGGATTGGCAGCTTCGCCAGAATGCCGTGACGCGACACGTAGATGTCGTTGTAGCCGTTGATCAGAATGTCCTCGACGTGCGGATCGGCAAGCAGATCCTCGATCGGCCCGAACCCGGCAAGCTCTTTCGTCAACGCCTCGGCAATCGCCCTGACTTCGTTCTCATTGAGCGGAATACGCCGTAACCGCACGAAGCTGTCGATTTCCAGGTCAACGAACTGGTTGATCGCCTCGCGCGACCATCGACCGAATTCGGCACCGAGTTCCTCGATGCGAGTCAGCAAATGCTCGTGCGCGGCATTCTTGATGTCGTGAAACTGCTGCGACTGGGAGAACGGCGCTGCGCCGTCGGCAAATTGGATGTCGTGTGCCATCGCTTACGATCGCCTGGACGAAGGTTGAATGAAACGCTTGAGCGCGGACAGGCCCAACGCGCCGCGTTGAGTCACGGTGGCCGGGCCGGCCAGTCGGTCTGCCAGCGGCTCGAGCGCACGCACATAGGGATCGCGCTCGGCCGTATCGACGATCAGGCGCCCCTGATTGGCCGCCTGGCCAATCGCGACGCGGCGCGCCGGCAGCGTCGCCAGCAGCGAAATGCCAAGCCGGCCTGCGATCTGGGACGGCGTCAGGTTGAGCATCGCGTCGTACTGGTTGACGACAAGACGAATCTTGCCGATTTCGACGCCTGCGTCGCGCAGCCCTTCAAGCAGGCCGACCGCCGAGACGATCGATGCAACGCCCTGATCGCAAACGAGCCAAGCTTCGTCGGCCACAGCCGTCATCTGGGCCACGAATTCATGATTCGTGAATCCACCTAGATCGACGAGTTGATGATCGAAGAATGCGCGCAACCGGTTCAGCAGGCCGACGCACGCTGCATATGATACGTCGCGCAGATCCGCGAGATTGGGCGGCAACGTGGTCAGGGCGACGCCGCTCGTGTGTCGCGTCAGCGCGGTATTAACAAACGTCCGGTCGATGCGCCGCAGATTGCGCACGGCCTCGACAAAATGAAATTCGCACCGAGTGTTGAGGAATAGCGCGCTATCGCCAGCGGGAAGCCCGAGATCGACCAACGCCGTCTGCCGCGCATGGGGCGCGGCGACACCAAACGCAGGCGTGTCCGTTTCCGTATCGCTCAAACCGCTGCGTTTGTGCAACCATACCGACAGATTCGCGGCGAGCGTGCTAACCCCCATCCCCGCACGCCCACCGAGCAGCGCGACGACCTTGCCATGCCGATTGAGCGGCTCCGTACCGGTATGCTCCAGCAACCCGCGAGTGATCCGCAACGCGTCTTCGGCACTGCCCGATACGTCGATGAAATCGCGTACACCGGCCCGCAACGCGGCGAGCGCGCTTTCCGGTTCCAGCAGCGTGCCGAGCGCAACGACCGGAAGGCCCGGGTGAGCGAGACGCACGGCGGCCGCGGCGGCGCTTGCCGCGGCTTGCGCACCGGAAAAATCGATGAAGACGATCGCCGGGTTGAGTCCTGCGATGCGTTGATTCAGCGCGGCCGGCTCGAGCGACAACACTTCCACCGTGCCGGCAGACAACAGCGTATCGCTCAGCCAGCGGGCGTGCTCGTCCTGCTGCGAGGCGCACACGAAATAGTCGGTCACGGCAGGTTCAGCCAACGAAAGGGTTCTCGCGTTCATGTTGAACACCCCCGGTTACATATCGCGCGACGTCTCGTGCCGCGTTCATTTCGAAAATCCGGGCGCTGCATCGGGTGATGCGATACCGCCGAGATACGACCTCCACACCGGGCCATCGCGCTGTTCGGACAGTTCGCCCGGCGTGGTCGGCAACGGTGCGCCCTTCGCAATCGGCGCGACGAGATGCGGCGTCACGATAATCACAAGTTCCTTGTCGTTTTGCTGGTAGTTCAACGACTTGAAGAAAGCCCCGATGATCGGCAGATCGCCCAGCACCGGCACCTTGTTGATATTCGAGAGCGTTTCGCGGTCGATCAGGCCGCCGATCACGAAGCTTTCCCCGTCGCCGAGCTCGACCGTCGTATCCGCACGGCGGGTCGTGATCGCCGGCACCGAAACGCTGTTGATCGTGACGCCATGCTGGAAATCAAGCTGGCTCGATTCGGGCGCCACCTTGAGTGCGATACGACGCTGGCTCAGCACGGTCGGCGTCAGGGTAAGGCCGACACCGTACTGCTTCCAGTCGATCGCTGTCGAACCGAGTGCTTGCGGCACAGGCACGGGAATTTCTCCGCCGGCCAGAAAGCTCGCGCTTTGCCCGGACAAAGCCACCAGAGTCGGTTGTGCCAGCACACGCGCCAGGTTGTTCGCCTCGAGAATCGAAATATTGCCGAAAATGCCGCGGCCGGCCGAATTCACCACGAGATTGAATGCGGATGCGATCGGAATGCCGGCCGTCGCCTGGAATCCCGAGGTCGCCCCTCCCGTTACCGACTGAAGACCGCTCGGCGAAAAAGCGCCGAATGCAAACCCGTTGCTCTGCTTGAAGAAATTCAGTCCGGCTTCCTTCAGCACCGAACGGCTGAATTCGACGACCCGTACATCGACCTGCACGACGTTCCGGTCGCCGACCGTCGACGCATCGATTACCGCACCGTCCTTGCCGCCCATCCGCTTGCCGATCGCAACCGCCCGTTCGTGCGTTTCGAGCGACGTCGCGGAACCCGATACGACAGCGGTACCGCCATATGCCTTGACGCCCGGCCCCGAGCCGTCCAGCACGGCGTGTGCTGCCGCGTCGACGACATTGACGTTCCATACCACTGGTTCATCGCGGCCACGCTCCCACAGCATCACGTTCGTCGAACCTGGTGCTTTCGCCACCATCAACACGGTCCCGGCGCGCCCGCCCTTCATGACGAGCACGTCGACGACCGATGGATCTCCGACCGCGATCCGCTGCAGCGTACGGCCGGCAGCGATCTGCCGCTGCGAGCCGACAGCAAGATCGATCGATGCGTTGGCGCCGGCGGCGCCAGCCAACACGGCAAAGGTCATGGCCCAAATGGCAATCGCGTATGCAATCAGTTTTTTTGTCATTGTGTCGGAGACCGTCGTACGGCCTTCTCCCTTCCGTTACCGCTGTCGATGACCGTGTTTAGGTTGGCTAATAGGAGACCGTCTCGGCCCGCCCACCCCGAATCACTTCGATGCTGCTTCCCGCGCCGCGAGCCACAATCGGCGCACGCGGTGATGCCTGCACTCGGGGCACGTTGCGCGCGCGCACGCCCGACAGTTCGTCGAGCGACACGCCGGCGGCAGCCTGTCCTGAGGGTGTCAGATCGCCGGCCGTCCGAATGGCGACTGTATGAACCGCCACCTCTTCGTCGCGCGGATTACGCAGCGCGAGCGTCAGACGTCCGCTTGCCTCGGCGAGCGTCAGCGCGTCGATCTGTGCCGTCGGCACGGCAAGTACGGCAGTCCGTACCGCGCCGCTCGGCCCGCTGTTGCCGTCGCGATCGGACGTGGCATCGCCGAACGACAGCACACGCAGTTTCGACATCAGCAGGCGCGCCTGCGAATTGGGAATCTCCGAGCTAGCTTGCGCCATCCCCGTGCCGTCGCGACGCAAATTCACGAACACGTCGACGAAGTTGCCAGGACGTAGCCGGTTTCCGACCGCATTCGTTTCGTCGACCTTGATGGCCACGGCCCGCTCCCCCGGCGCCACTTGATTGGCCAGCCCCGACGTCAGGCCGCTTTCCACGACGGGCGCGGCGGCGAGAATGTCGTTCGCCGGGACGCGACCGATCAGCAGCGTCGGATCGCTGAACCCGCCGGTCGGCATCATTGGCGCCGATGCAAGTTTCACCGCATCGGCCTGGATCGGTTGACCGGCCGGCAGCAGACGCGTCGCCACGACGACCGGTACCGTCTGCACCGCCACAACGACGGGCGCAACGGCTGGCGGATGTGCCGGTGCGCGGCCGAGCATCCACGCATAGATTCCGAGCAGCACGGCGATCGCGATCAGCAGCCCGGCGATGATCTTCGTCAAGTTGTTGCCCATGGTGAATGTTGAGTGCCGTAAAGGTTGTTATCTCGAAATTTAGACGTCGCTTTACGATCGGACCTTGCAACCGCGCCCCCGCACGACGTCCGTTTCATAAAATAGTCGCCGGATTGATCTGCACAGTTGCCGTGCCCGTCAACTGCGCTGGCGTCACGAGGCCGAGCAACGGCAGCGACGGAACCAGCGGACTGGCCTTGTACGGATACGTCACGGTGACGGTCACGCAATACATCGTCGCGTCGTAACTGCATGCTCCCGACACCGGTGTCGGAATCTGGACGTTGGCCAGCCATGATGTCAGGCCGGTCGCCGTCGTCTGCGCCGCCTTCGCCCGGTCCGCCAGCGCCTGTGCACTGGATCCGTTAGCCTCGTAAACGTAGTTCAGCGCCGTGCGTGCGCCCTCGGTCGCCGCGAGCGTCAGACTCTGCTGAACCGCGAAGATCAGCCCGTACGTAACGATCGCGTACATGATCATGAAAAACAGCGGAAAGACGAGTGCGAACTCGACCGCTGTCGCGCCCCGCTGACGCCGTCGCGACCGTGGCTGCCACTGCCGCCTCATTGCACACCTCCGGTAACGACGAGATAAGCCAGCCATATCGCCGCCGGAATGACGAGGCAAGCTGCGTACGCCGTCGCTCGCCGCCCGCCCAGTGCCATCGTCGGCGTGCCGCGCGACCACAGCGCGCCCAACGGCGTATGCGTCCGCATCAGCAGCGCAAGAACATGCACACCAGCCGCCACGCTAGCGACCACCCACAGCCACGGCAATATCGATAAACCGCACCACGCGCCGAGTACCGCGAACACTTTCACGTCCGCCGCTCCCATTACACGCACTGCAAAAAGCGGAAAAAAAACGATGAGGCCGACCAGCATGCCGATCAATGCCTGTCCGGCCGAGATGCCAAATGGATTTGCATTGGCCAATGCACTGGCAAACGCCGCAAGGAGTCCGCCGATGATCAACGAATTCCGGACAAGCCGAAATCGAATATCACCGACGGCAACGAGCGTCGCCCAGGCAAAAAAAGTGCTGATGGCGAGAAGATGTGCCATATCGCGACTGGCTGCGAAATTCGACGTAGCGGCGAGCGAGCCGCAACTGCGGCCCGCTCGCCACCCACCAAACTACAAAGGGTCAGCCCGCCGGCAGCGAATTGGCAATCGTGGAGAACAGAGCCGCGATCTTCGTGCCGATAGTCGTCACACTACCGATGATCAAGGCCGCAATCAGACCCGCAATCAGACCATACTCGATCGCGGTAACCCCGTCTTCTTCCCGAAGGAAGCGAATCATCATTGCTTTCATTTTATTCCTCGTGCCTGTATTTACGTTTTCTGGCCTTTTATACGTATACGTCCCCGCATATCTGGCCGTTTGCCCCGACCGTTCGCCACATCTGCTGTAACGACAACCGGGTGCGCTTTCTTTATAGGTCGCCCCGAAGGGCATTGCTCACGATTTGATGCAAGTTAACATTCGCGATAGCGCTCCTCCTCGAACGTAGTGTACCGAACCGTACATTTGCTTACATCTGCTCCCGATTCTATATCCGTTCCTATTTAAATTCCAACCTCTTTTAACCACTCTGGCGGAAAAAAATGACCGGGAGCACAACGTATTTGTACGGCGTTTCGGTACGACTTACACATAGGATTTACGATAGGTTAGATGTGCACACCTAATCCATCAGTAAAACAATTGCCTCGTCCAGCAAGCCTCCAGGCCCCCCACGTTACGCCGCACGCGTAACGCCAATGTTGTGACGTTACGTTACGAAACGACCGAAACCGTTCTCATTCATCTGCACTTAAACAGATTCAACAATCTTTCAAGTCGCGTAACTTCCTTTTCCCACAAGGAATTGCCTCGTTTAAAACCTGTTGTCGAACCGTCGGCCATCGAAATGGCACGACAGTTGCAGAGTAGTCCTCGCACCACTCAACACAACGCAGTTCACAACACATTTTTAATGCGAGGAAGAAATGGACATTAAGGTTATCCCTCATGGCGTGTTCCGGACGACTCTGATCGCGGCCACCGTTGCAGCCATGCTTTCCCTCTCCGCGTGCGGCGGCTCCGGCTCCATCAGCCAGGGTCTCGGCGGCGGCGGTTCGAGCTCCGGCGGCGGCAATACGATCTCCACGTCGGGCGGCAACGGCTCGAGCGGCACCTCGGGTACGAGCGGTACCTCCGGCACCAGCGGGACTTCGGGCACGAGCGGCACGTCCGGTACTTCCGGCACCAGCGGAACCTCTGGTACGAGCGGCACGTCGGGCACCAGCGGCACCTCGGGCACGAGCGGGACGTCCGGCACCTCGGGTGTGTCATCGAACGCAGTGGGAACTGTCCTCGCAAGCAGCAGCAACATCATCACGAACGCCGGCAGCACCGTCTCCGGTCTCGGCTCCGTCATCGGCAGCCAGACGCTGCCGGGCGTCAATCCGGCCACCACGCAAGCCGCGGGCGGCATCGTGCAAAGCGTCGGCGGCGCGGTTACCGCACTGGGCAACGGCCTCGGCAACGGGCTCGGCCAGCTCGGCGCGACGAAGGACCCGGTCGGCACCACGGTCGCCAGCACCGGCGGCGTGGTCAATCAGCTCGGCGGCGCAGTCACGCAAACGGGCAACCTGGTCACGAGCCTCGGCAGCGGCCCGCTGTCCCCGCTCGCGCCGGTCACCGGCGCCGTCGGCGGCCTCGTCACGACGCTCGGCGGCGCCGTGTCGAACGGCGGCACCACGCTCACCAATGTGCTGTCGACCGGCCCGATCCAGCAGGTCACGCAAACGGTCAGCTCGGCCATCACACCGATCACGACGATGGTCGGCCAGACGACCCAGACGATCGGCACGGCAACCGGCCTCGGCGCACCGGTCAACACACTGCTCGGCACGATCGGCAACGGGCTGAACCAGGCCGGCGCCCTGCTCGCATCGACGGGCGGCAACCCGGTCACCACGGGTCTCGGCAACACCGTCTCGTCGACGGGCAACACCGTGAAGGCCGTCGGCGGCCTGCTCACGGGCGGCACCGGCGGCGTGACCAACCCGCTCGCCCCGCTCACGGGCCTCGTCTCCACGGTTACCGGTGCACTCGGTGGCGCGACGGGTGGCGGCAGTGGCCCGCTCGCCCCGGTCACCGGTCTCGTCTCCACGGTCACCGGCGCGCTCGGCGGCGTAGCAGGCGGCGGCAGCGGCCCGCTCGCTCCGGTCACGGGCCTCGTCTCGACGGTCACCGGCGCGCTCGGCGGCGTAGCAGGCGGCGGCAGCAGCCCGCTCGCTCCGGTCACGGGTCTCGTCTCGACGGTCACCGGTGCGCTCGGCGGCGCAACGGGCGGTACCAGCGGCGGCCCGCTCGCCCCGGTCACGGGTCTCCTCGGCGCAGTCACGGGCGCCCTCGGCGGCGCAACGGGTGGCGCAGGCGGCAGCAGCCCGCTCGCCCCGGTGACGAACGCCGTCTCCACGGTGACGAGCACGGTCGGCGTACCGGCACTGAGCGGCGGCACGGGTGCCGTCACGAACTCGGGCGCGTCGTCCAATCCGCTTGCGCCCGTCACGTCGCTGATCGGCGGCCTGCTCGGCGGCACGCACGGCAAGTAATCCGACATCCATTCATCGAAAAGACAGCGAGGAGTCCATCATGTCCCAGCAACGTTCCATCCCGACGGTCGCCCTGCGCCAGTGGCGCGCGCCCCTCACCGCCTTCGCCGCGGCGTGCCTGCTGGCCGCCTGCGGCGGTGGCGGCGTCAGCTCGCCGCCGACCAGCAGCAACGACAACAACAACCCGAGCACGAGCGGCACGTCCGGCACGAGCGGTACCAGCGGCTCGTCGACCGGCACCAAGGGTGTCATCAGCACGGTCGGCCAGACGGCCACCGACCTCGGCAGCACGGTCGGCAACATCAGCCTGCCGGGCCTCGGCGACGGCGTGACGAAGGGCGTCGGCAGCACGCTGTCCAGCACCGGCACGATCGTCGGTGCGGCAGCCGATGCGGTGAGCAACGGGCTGGGACAGATCGGCTCGACGAAGGACCCGGTCGGCACCACGGTTGCCGGTCTCGGCAACGTCGTCGGCGCAACCAGCAACACGGTGTCCGGCCTGAGCTCGACGGTCAAGGCGCTGGGCACGGGCCCGCTGGCACCGCTCGCGCCGGTCACGACGCCGGTCGGCACCGTGCTCGACACGGTCGCCAACGGCCTGACGGCCGCCGGCACGACGATCGGCTCGACGCTGTCGTCGGGCGCCGTGCAGCAGGTCACGCAGCCGATCAGCTCGGCGATCACGCCGCTCGTGATCACCGCCGGCCAGGTCACGCAGCAGGTCGGCACGACGACCGGCCTCGGCCAACCCGTCTCGGGCCTGCTCGGCCAGATCGGCGGCGCCATCAGCTCGGCCGGCAAGCAGGTCGGCGGCACGTCGAGCCAGCCGCTCGTCGGTGACGTCGGCCAGCTCGTGACCGCGGTCGGCAACACCGTGACCAACGCGGGCGGGCTCGTCAACCCGAACGGCCCGAATGGCGCGGCGCCGATCCCCGGCCTGATCACGAGCCTCGTCGGCGGCTCGACGGCAACCGTCCAGAACGGCTCGTCGTCGGGTTCCGGTTCGACGAACCCGCTCGGCGGCCTGCTGTCGGGTCTCGGCTCGACACCGCTCGGCTCGCTCACGGGCGCCCTCGGCGGCGCAACGGGCGGCTCAGGCAGCGGCCCGCTCGCGCCGGTAACCGGCCTCGTCTCCACGGTGACCGGCGCACTGGGTGGCGCGGCAGGCGGCAGCAGCGGCCCGCTGGCACCCGTCACGAATCTCGTGTCGACGGTCACGGGCACGCTCGGCGGCGCAACAGGTGGCGCAGGCAGTGCAAACCCTCTCGCGCCCGTCACCGGTTTGCTGAATACTGTCACCGGAGCTGTTGGCAGTGCAGCGGGGTCCGGGGGTTCGAGCCCGCTCGCGCCGGTCACGTCGCTGGTCGGCAGCGTGTCGGGTACCGCATCGTCGGGCAGCGGTTCGACGGGCCTGCTGGCACCGGTCACGGGGTTGCTGGGTACGCTGGGTAGCGTTGGCAAGTAAGGAGGACGGTCGCGTCATCGCAGCCGGAGCGAATGGCGCGGCCGTACAAACACAACCGGCATGGCGGCACGCGGCGCGCGACATCCAGGTGTCGCGCGCCGGCATTACAAAGAAGACGAAAAGCAAGGCCTACGAGGAAGAACAATGAAATCCAGACTCGACAGATGGATGATGATGCTCGCCATCGCGGCGGCAGGCACGGCACAGGCACAAACGCGCGTCGGCGGTAACCCGCTCGACTCCCTTCCCCAGATCAACGCACCGAAGACGGGCCCGAACGTCACCGTTCAGGTCGCGCCGCAGGCGCCGCAATTGCAAGAGCTGCTGTCGCGGCACCTGACACCGAAGACGTTCCAGGTAGAAGGTGTGAAGTCGGTACCGTTCGAGGAAATCACGCGCCGTTTCACGCCGCTCGTCGGCAAGGACATCACGATCGGCGAGCTGATCGAAACCGCCAACGGCGTGACGAAGCTGTACCAGGAGCGTGGCTACGCGCTGTCGTTCGCGTTCGTTCCCGCGCAGACGTTCGAGGACGGCGTCGTGCGCATCACGGTGGTCGAAGGCTATGTGTCGGACGTCAAGGTCACCGGCAAACCCGGCGCGATGGAACCGAAAATTCGCGCGATTGCCGCGCACATCACGGCCGACCGGCCGCTGCGCCGGGCGACGTTCGAGCGCTACGTGAACACGTTCGGCCTGCTGCCCGGCCTCACGGTGAAGGCGAATGTCCCGCCG
This sequence comes from Burkholderia sp. BCC0097, assembly GCF_902832985.1. Classification (NCBI taxonomy): domain Bacteria; kingdom Pseudomonadati; phylum Pseudomonadota; class Betaproteobacteria; order Burkholderiales; family Burkholderiaceae; genus Burkholderia; species Burkholderia sp. BCC0097. The sequence continues at coordinate 16,944 of NZ_CADFDM010000011.1, read as the reverse complement.
CCGCAAACCACCGACGGCGCGACGACGCTCGAGCTCGCGGTCGATCGCAAGCCGTTCAACGTCAGCACGGGGATCGACTTCAATCACCCGGGCGTCCAGGGTCTCATCACCGCGACCGAAAACGGCCTGACGCGATTCGGCGAGCAACTGAGCATCTCGGCGCTCGCACCGCCGGGACGCGACAAGCAAACCTACTTCGCGTTCAGCGGCGCCCTGCCCGTCGGCAGCAGCGGCCTGATCACGCGACTCGATGCCAGCACGTATCGCGGCAAGCCGACCGACAACCCGGGGTTGCCGTCGTACGTCGAGCGGACGGTCAAGAACGAAAAACTCGGTCTTTCGGCCTCCTATCCGATACTGTTGAACAATCAGCGCAGCCTGCTCGGCACCGTGTCAGGTTATGCGTCGCACAACGAGGATCGCTACCAGAACCAGATCAACGGTGCGAGCCTCGATACGCGCTCGCAGGTTCGCGTGCTCCAGATGCAGCTCGACTACACGAGCGTCCAGCCGAAACAGGTACAGAAGCTGAGCGTCAACGTCGCCAAGGGTTTCAATATCCTCGGTGCGTCGAAAGCGCAGGACATTACCGTCGGTACGACGACAACCTCGGTGGACAGCCCGATCTCGCTGACCTTCGTTCGCACCGGCGCGACTTTCACGCAGACGAACGAATGGCCGTTCCGGATCGGCACGTCGGTTTCGCTGACCGGGCAATACAGTCCCGACTCGCTGCCGACGTCCGAACAGATCTCGTTCGGCTCGACCCGTTACGCGCTCGGCTACCAGCCGGGCGAAACATCGGGCGACTCGGGCTGGGGGATGTCTCTGGAAGTTAACCGCGGCTTCACGCCGGGCTGGACGTATCTGAAATCGATCACGCCATACATCGCATACGACATGGCGCGCGTGTATCTGCACTCAGGCACGCCGTCACCGAACCGCATGTCGTCGGTCGGCATCGGCGTGCGGCTCACGGACAGCCGCTACTACAGTCTCGACCTGAACGTCGCCAAACCGGTGGGCGATGCACCGGTCGAAAGCGCGTCACGCAGCCCGCGCATCAACGCCGCGTTCTCCTATCAGCTCAACTGATCGGTCACCAAAGCCTCGAAACAGCCCGCATCACGCGGGCTGTTTCGATTAGAGTCCCCTCTATCAAACGTGGCGCGTGGTTTCACGTATTCTGGCGAAGCTCGCAACATGCCCGCCCCATGCAGACGGGCGTGCGGGCGAATCGAACAGACATGCAAAACAAGGAGGATGACAATGATTCAACTGACCCGCCCGTTGCGTGCAATCGCCATTGCCGGCGCCCTGCTCGCGTGCGCAGCGCCTACCTTCGCGCAAGCCGACAGCCCCATCGGCATGTGGCAAACGATCGACGACAACACCCATCAACCGAAGGCACTCGTGCAGATCGCCGAGGACGGCGACGGCGCGCTGACGGGCAAGGTCGTCAAGGGCCTCGGCGCGAACGATACGCCCGATCGCCGCTGCACCGCGTGCACGGACGAGCGCAAGGATCAGCTCATCAAGGGCATGACGATCATCAAGGCGATGAAGAAGGACGGCGACCACTGGGACGGCGGCAACATTCTCGACCCGGAGAACGGCAAGGTCTACAAGTGCAAGATGACGCTTGAAGACGGCGGCCAGAAGCTCGTGGTGCGCGGCTACATCGGCGTGTCGCTGCTCGGTCGCTCGCAGACCTGGGTTCGCCAGCAATAACGCAGCACGCGCCAAAACGCGCGGCTCAATAAAAATCGGCCTGCGACAACGTCGTCAGGCCGATTTCTTTTGGTGCGCGCACAACGAAAACCGATGGAATCACGCCGCGTGCTTCATCGCACCCGATGCATAGCTGCCCGGAGCACGATACGCGGGTGCCGCGTTGCTACGCGCCTCTGCCGCCTTCGATTGCGTGTGCTTGCGCATCCGCGCGGACAGTTCATTGCACAGATTCATGCCGGCGTCGCCATAAAGCTCACGCATCACATTCATCAGCGTGCCCGTTTCGTGCCACACCTTGAAGCGGCGATGGCATGTTTGATACGACGGGTAACGGCGCGGCATGGCCGACCAGGTTGCGCCGCTGTAGATCACCCAGAGCACCCCGTTCAGCACGGCCCGCGTATTGGCTAACGGCCGGCCGCGCAACTCGGTGCGCGGCTGCATTTCGGGCAGAAGCGGCGCGACGCAGCGCCATTCGTGGTCGGTCAAATCGCGATACGGTGTCATGGACATCTCCAGCCTTAATAACCATGACACCACAATATCGGCTCACCTCAACGATGAATATAAGACAAATCCGAAAATACCCGTAGATCGACTGAATTTAACCGAAATTGACGTTTAAATCTCGCCAATTACCCGAGCTCACATCAACTCAGGTCAACGACGTATCGACGATGCGGCGCGGCGTTTCGAGATACTCCTTCGACTGCATCTCGACGATGCGCGAGACCGTACGCGCGAATTCGTTGGCCATCGGGCCTTCGACGTACAGTTCCTCGGCCGGCACCGCCGCGGACATCAGCAGCTTGACCTTGTGGTCGTACAGCACGTCGATGAGCCACGTGAAGCGGCGCGCTTCGGATGCCATCCGCGGCGACATCTGCGGCACCTCGGACAGCACGATCGCATGGAAGCGGCTCGCCAGTTCGAGGTAGTCGTTCTGCGAACGCGGGCCGCCGCACAGCGTCGCGAAATCGAACCACACGACGCCGTCCGCCTTGCGCAGCGCCTTCAGTTCGCGCTTCTCGATATGCAGGATCGGGCTTTCGTCGGGCACGGCCGCGAGCTTGCCGAATGCATGGCGCAGTTCGCGATCGGCATCCGCGCCGAGCGGCGTGTGATACATCTTCACCTGCGCGAGCGTGCGCTGGCGATAATCGACCCCTGCGTCGACGTTGAGCACGTCGAGCTTGTCCTTGATCAGCGCGATCGCCGGCAGCATGCGGTCGCGATGCAGGCCGTCCGGGTACAGGTCGTCGGGATCGTAATTGGACGTCATCACGAACTGCACGCCGTTGTTGAACAGGCGGTCGAGCAGACGGTACAGAATCATCGCGTCGGCGATGTCCGACACGTGAAACTCGTCGAAGCAGATCAGCCGGTAACGCTTCGCGATGCGTCGCGCGAGTTCGTCGAGCGGATCGGCCTGCCCTTTCAGCTCCTCGAGCTCGCGGTGCACTTCGCGCATGAATTCGTGGAAATGCAGGCGCGTCTTGCGCTGCACGGGCACCACCGCGTAGAAGCTGTCCATCAGGAAGCTCTTGCCGCGACCGACGCCACCCCACATGTAGACGCCGCGCGGAAGATCCGGATGATTGATGAGCTTCTTGAACGCGTTCGAGCGGCGCGCCTTGTAGTCGACCCATTCGTCGAAGCAGCGCTGCAAGCGATCGACGGCCGCGCGCTGGGCGGGATCGGACTGATAGCCGCGCGTGGTCAGTTCGCGCGTGTAGTATTCGGTGACGTTCATCGGGGCAAACCGGAAAAAACAAAGGCGAGCGGGAAAAACCCGCCCGCCTTCGTCATGAGACGGTTGCGCCAGCCGATGGCCGGCCGGCGCTATACCGCGCTCAGCTGTTCAGCGAGCGCTTGTCGACCGCGAGCGCCGCTTCGCGCATCACTTCCGACATCGACGGGTGCGGATGGCAGATGCGGGCGATGTCTTCCGACGCCGCCTTGAACTCCATCGCCACCACGGCTTCCGCGATCAGGTCCGACGCGTTCGCGGCGATCACGTGCACGCCGAGCAGCTCGTCGGTCTTCGCATCCGCGATCATCTTCACGAAACCGTCCGGCGCGTTCATGCCGAGCGCGCGGCCGTTGATCGAGAACGGGAACTTGCCCGTCTTGATCTCGCGGCCTTCCGCCTTCAGCTGCTGCTCCGTCTTGCCGACCCATGCGATTTCCGGGTACGTGTAGATCACCCACGGAATGCAGTTGTAGTCGATGTGCGGCTTCTGGCCGTCGATCACTTCCGCGACCAGCACGCCTTCGTCTTCCGCCTTGTGCGCGAGCATCGGGCCGCGCACCACGTCGCCGATCGCGTACACGTTCGGCACCGCCGTGCGGCAATGGTCGTCCACGTCGATGAAGCCGCGCTCGTTCGCCTTCAGGCCGATCGCCTCGAGGCCGAGGTTGTCGGTGTTCGGCACGCGGCCGACCGACACGATCAGGCGGTCGGCGTCGAGCGTCTGCGCGTTGCCGTCCTTGTCCGTGTAAGCGATCGACACGCCGTCGGCGGTCGTCTTCACGTCGCCGATCTTCACGCCGAGATGGATGTCGAGGCCCTGCTTCTTGAACAGCTTGGCCGCTTCCTTCGCGAGCGCTTCGTCGGCTGCGCCGAGGAACGCCGGCAGCGCTTCGAGCACCGTCACGTCGGCACCGAGGCGGCGCCACACCGAGCCGAGCTCGAGGCCGATCACGCCCGCGCCGATCACGGCGAGCTTCTTCGGCACCGAGTCGAATGTCAGCGCGCCTTCGTTGTCCGACACGATCTTGTTGTCGACCGGGATGTTCGGCAGGTGACGCGCCTTCGAGCCCGTCGCGATGATCACGTTCTTCGCGGTGACGACTTCGGCTTCACCCTCGCCGCTCACCTCGATCTGCACGCCGGCGTCGGTCTTGCCGGTGAACTTGCCATGGCCCTTCAGCCAGGTGATCTTGTTCTTCTTGAACAGAAACTCGATCCCGCTCGTCATCTTCTCGACGATCGCATCCTTGCGGCCGAGCATCTTCGCGACGTCGATCTTCACGCCGTCGACCGTGATGCCGTGGTCGGCCAGGTGGTGCGACGTGTTCTCGAACTCTTCCGACGATGCGAGCAGCGCCTTCGACGGGATGCAACCGACGTTCAGGCAGGTGCCGCCGAGCTTCAGCGCGCCGGCCGGGTTCTTCCACTTCTCGATACAGGCAACGGTCTTGCCGAGCTGCGCGGCGCGAATCGCGGCGATGTAGCCGCCGGGGCCGGCGCCGATCACGACGACGTCAAATTCCTTGGACATGACAATCCTTTCTACTTGTACGCCCGCAGGTTCGCACGTGGGCGCGAACCTGCGGAACGGGTCGATGCGGTGAGACTCGGCTTACAGGTCGAGCAGCAGGCGTGCCGGATCTTCCAGCGCATCCTTCATCGCGACGAGCGAGAGCACGGCTTCGCGGCCGTCGATGATGCGGTGGTCGTACGACAGCGCGAGGTAGTTGATCGGGCGGATCACGATCTGGCCGTTTTCGACGACCGGGCGCTCCTTCGTCGCGTGCACGCCGAGGATGGCCGACTGCGGCGGGTTGATGATCGGGGTCGACAGCATCGAGCCGAACACGCCGCCGTTCGAGATCGAGAACGTACCACCCGTCATTTCCTCGATCGACAGCTTGCCGTCCTTCGCCTTCTGGCCGAATTCGGCGATCTTCTTCTCGATCTCGGCGAGGCTCAGTTGATCCGCGTTGCGCAGGATCGGCACGACCAGGCCGCGCGGCGAACCGACCGCGATACCGATGTCGAAGTAGCCGTGGTAGACGATGTCGTTACCGTCGATCGACGCGTTCACGAGCGGGAACTTCTTCAGCGCATGGACGGCCGCCTTCACGAAGAACGACATGAAGCCGAGCTTCACGCCGTGTTCCTTCTCGAACTTGTCCTTGTACTTGTTGCGCAGCTCCATGACCGGAGCCATGTTCACTTCGTTGAACGTCGTCAGGATCGCGTTGGTCTGCTGCGATTCGAGCAGACGCTCGGCGATACGCGCACGCAGGCGCGACATCGGCACGCGCTGTTCCGGACGGTCGTTCAGCCAGGTCGCTGCCGACGCCGGCACCTTCACTTCCGGCAGCGCCGGCTTCGCGGCGGCGGTCTTCGCGGGTGCGGCGGCCGGAGCAGCCTTCGGTGCGCTGCCTGCGGCCAGCGCGTCGCCCTTCGTGACGCGGCCGTCGCGGCCCGAACCTGCGACGTCGCCCGTCGACAGGCCCTTCTCGGCCAGCAGCTTCGCTGCGGCCGGCGATGCGGCGGCCGAGCTCGATGCCGTTGCGGCTGCCGGCTGAGCGGCCGGTGCGGCGGCTGCTGCAGGCGCGGCTGCCGGCTTGACTTCGGCGGCGCCTGCCGCGGCTTCTGCAGCACCTGCCTTCGCTTCGGTATCGATCGTCGCGATGATCTGGTCGGCCACGACCGTGTCACCGTCGTTCTGCAGCACTTGCGCGAGCACGCCCGCTGCCGGCGCCGGCACTTCGAGGACGACCTTGTCGGTCTCGAGTTCGATCAGGATTTCGTCCTGCGCGACTGCTTCGCCCGGCTTCTTCTTCCACTGCAGCATGGTGGCTTCCGACACCGACTCCGACAGCTGGGGGACTTTGACTTCTACGATAGCCATGTGATTTTCCTGGATGCTTAATCTGGGGTATGACGAGGTTCGTGCGATTCCTTCGGCCGGTGCGGCGCGCGACGCGCGCGGGGGCCGAAAGGGACGGGAAAGCGCCGCGCGCCTTCCCGTTTCGCTTGACGTCGGTTATTTCGCGATCGATGCGCTCTTCAGGCGGCCGAATGCCCCTTCGATCAGGGCCTTCTGCTGCTCGTAGTGCTTCGCGTAGTAGCCAACCGCCGGCGAGGCCGAAGCCGGACGGCCGCTGTATGCCAGCTTCTGCCCTTCCTTCATGCCTTCCTTCAGGTGGTGCTCGACGTAGAACCAGGGGCCCTGGTTCTGCGGCTCGTCCTGCACCCAGACCACTTCAGTCGCGTTCTCGTACTTCTTGATTTCGGCTTCGAACTGCTTGTGCGCGAACGGATACAGCTGCTCGATACGGATGATCGCGACGTCGTTCGCCTTCGCTTCACGGCGGTGCGCGACGAGGTCGTAGTACACGCGGCCCGAGCACACCAGCACGCGCTTGACCTTCTTCGCGTCGATGCCGCCGTCGGTTTCGCCCAGCACCGGCTGGAACGAACCCTTCGCGAGTTCCGACAGGTCCGACACCGCTTCCTTGTGGCGCAGCAGCGACTTCGGCGTGGCGACGATCAGCGGCTTGCGGAACAGGCGGATCATCTGGCGACGCAGCAGGTGGAAGATCTGCGCCGGCGTCGTCGGCTGGACGACCTGCATGTTGTGGTCGGCACACAGTTGCAGGAAACGCTCGATACGCGTGGACGAGTGCTCCGGACCTTGCCCTTCGTAGCCGTGCGGCAGCAGCATCGTGAGACCCGACACGCGGCCCCACTTCACTTCGCCCGACGAGATGAACTGGTCGATCACGACCTGCGCGCCGTTGACGAAGTCGCCGAACTGCGCTTCCCACAACACGAGCGTGTTCGGCTCGGCGGTCGAATAACCGTATTCGAAGCCCAGCACCGCTTCTTCCGACAGCACCGAGTCGATCACCGTGAACTTCGCCTGACCGTCGGCGATGTTCTGCAGCGGCACGTACGTGCCGTCGTTCCAGCGCTCGCGGTTCTGGTCGTGCAGCACCGCGTGACGGTGCGTGAACGTGCCGCGGCCCGAGTCCTGACCCGTCAGGCGCACCGAGTAGCCCGATGCGACGAGCGACGCGAATGCGAGGTGTTCGCCCATGCCCCAGTCGAGCGGCTGATCGCCGCGCGCCATGTTGCGGCGGTCGTTGATCACGCGCTCGACGAGCGGGTGAACCTTGAAGTTTTCCGGGACCGTCGTGATGCGTTCGCCCAGGCGCTTCAGTTCGGCGAGCGGCACGGCCGTATCGGCTGCGTCCGTCCACTTGCGGTTCAGAAACGGCACCCAGTCGACCGCGTACTTGCTCTTGTAGTTGGACAGGACCGGATCGACGGTGTGGTGGCCGTCGTCCATCGCCTTGCGGTACGCCTTCACGTAGTTGTCGGCGTCTTCCGCGGTGATCACGCCCTGCTGCACGAGCTTCTCGGCGTACAGCGCACGGGTGCCCGGGTGCTGCGCGATCTTCTTGTACATCAGCGGCTGCGTGACCGCCGGCGTGTCCTGCTCGTTGTGACCCAGCTTGCGGAAGCAGACGATGTCGATCACGACATCCTTGTGGAACTGCATCCGGTAGTCGATCGCGATCTGGATCGCGAGCACGACGGCTTCCGGATCGTCGCCGTTCACGTGCAGCACCGGCGCCTCGATCATCTTGACGACGTCGGTACAGTACAGCGTCGAGCGCGCGTCGCGCGGGTCGGACGTCGTGAAGCCGATCTGGTTGTTGATGACGATGTGCAGCGTGCCGTGCGTGCCGTAACCGCGCGTCTGCGCGAGGTTCAGCGTTTCCATCACGACGCCCTGGCCGGCGAAGGCCGCGTCGCCGTGGATCTGCACCGGCAGCACTTGCAGGCCGTCTTCGTCGCCGCGACGGTCCATCCGCGCCTTCGCGGAACCTTCGACCACCGGGTTCACGATTTCGAGGTGCGACGGGTTGAACGCGAGCGACAGGTGGACCGGGCCGCCTTCCGTCGACACGTCCGACGAGAAGCCCTTGTGGTATTTCACGTCGCCGGCCGGCAGGTCGTCGACGTGCTTGCCTTCGAATTCGGCGAACAGGTCGGCCGGCATCTTGCCCAGCGTGTTGACCAGCACGTTCAGACGGCCGCGGTGAGCCATGCCGATGATGATTTCCTGCACGCCGCTCTTGCCCGCGTGCTGGACGACTTCGTCCATCGCCGCGATGAAGCTTTCGCCGCCTTCGAGCGAGAAGCGCTTCTGGCCGACGTACTTGGTGTGCAGGTAGCGCTCGAGGCCTTCGGCGGCCGTCAGGCGGTTCAGGATGTGCTTCTTCTTCTCGACCGAGAAAGCCGGCGTCGCGCGGGTCGATTCCAGGCGCTCCTGCCACCAGCGCTTCTGTTCCGGATCGCTGATGTACATGTACTCGGCGCCGATCGTGCCGCAGTACGTGTCGCGCAGACCCTTGACGATGTCACGCAGCGAAGCCTGGTCGAAACCGAAGTACAGGTTGCTTGCGCTGTACGTCTGGTCGAGGTCGCCTTCGGAGAAGTCGTAGAAAGCCGGTTCGAGTTCAGGAATGGCGGGACGTTCGCGACGCTTCAGCGGATCGAGGTTGGCCCATTGCGAGCCGAGGAAGCGGTAGGCGCTGATCAGCGACTGGACGTGCACCTGCTTGCGTGCGGTCGCGAGGTTGCTGGTGCTTTCGCGGGGGATGAAGGCATTGGCCTTCGCACGCTCGGCGAACGATTCGACGATCGGGAAGTGAGCGACGTCATTGGCATTCGAGCCGTCGGTTGCAGGCACGTTCTGCAACGCGTCGAAATACTCGCGCCAGTTCTCCGGCACCGATGCCGGATTGTTGAGGTATGCATCGTACAGTTCTTCAACGTACGAAGCATTGCCGCCGAACAGATAGGAGTTCAGCTGAAACTGCTTCATTACATCTGACATTTTACGCTCACCTTTCTTCGAGCTTCTCGAGAAATAGCGGGTTACTCAACCTTCCGCGACACGGCCTGACCGTTTAGCGGATTGCGAATCAAGTCTTGCTTGGAAGGACCTAAAACTTGCGTGCGCGCAGCATATCACAGAACCGATACCGGAGTTCACGGCGAAATGTGCCTGAAAGCACCGCGCGGCGGGGTTTTGCCGGATTGCGGCGACCCGCGGGAACAGTGTTTTGCAGGCAATCCGGTTGCACGACACGCAGATGCAAAAAAGGCTGCCCGAAGGCAGCCTTTTCGTCGTGCTCGGGAACGGTCGATGCTTAGTCGACCGCGCCTTCGCGGCTCGCACGGCGACGCTCGTGCTCCTTCAGGAAGCGCTTGCGCAGACGGATCGACTGCGGCGTCACTTCGACGAGTTCGTCGTCGTCGATGAATTCCACTGCGTATTCCAGCGACATCTGGACCGGCGGCACGAGACGCACGGCTTCGTCGGTACCCGACGCGCGCACGTTGGTCAGCTGCTTGCCCTTGATCGGGTTCACGACGAGGTCGTTGTCGCGGCTGTGGATGCCGATGATCATGCCCTCATACAGCGCGTCGCCCGGCTTCACGAACATGCGGCCGCGATCCTGCAGCTTCCACAGTGCGTAGGCAACCGCCGCGCCGTCGTCCTGCGAAATCAGCACGCCGTTGCGGCGCTCGAAGACCGAGCCGTCCTTGACCGGCGCGTACGAGTCGAAGATGTGGCTCATCAGGCCCGTGCCGCGCGTGAGCGTCAGGAATTCGCTCTGGAAGCCGATCAGGCCACGTGCCGAGATCTTGTATTCCAGGCGCGTGCGGCCGCGGCCGTCCGACGCCATGTCGAGCATTTCGCCCTTGCGGCGGCCGAGCTCTTCCATCACGCCGCCCTGGTGTTCGTCCTCGACGTCGACCGTCAGCAGCTCGTACGGCTCGTGACGCACGCCGTCGATTTCCTGCATCACCACGCGCGGACGCGACACGGCCAGCTCGTAGCCTTCGCGGCGCATGTTCTCGACGAGAATCGTCAGGTGCAGTTCGCCGCGGCCCGACACTTCGAACACAGTTTCGTCGCCGGTATCCTTCACGCGCAGCGCGACGTTGTGGTTCAGTTCCTTCATCAGACGGTCGCGGATCTGGCGGCTCGTCACGAACTTGCCTTCGCGGCCGGCGAGCGGCGACGAGTTGACGAGGAAGTTCATCGTCAGCGTCGGTTCGTCGACGGTGATCATCGGCAGCGCTTCCGGCGTATCGACCGCGCAGATCGTCGCGCCGATGCCGACGTCTTCAATACCGTTGATCAGCACGATGTCGCCCGCTTCGGCCGATTCGACCTGCACGCGCTCCAGACCCTTGAACGACAGCACCTGGTTGATCTTGCGGTTCAGCACGTCGCCTTCCGGGCCGAAGCGCATCACGACCGGCTGGCCCGGCTTGATTCGGCCGCGCGTGATGCGGCCGACGCCGATCCGGCCGACGTACGTCGAATAGTCGAGCGACGTGATCTGGAGCTGCAGCGGCGCTTCCGGATCGGCCGGGCGAACCGGCACGTGCTCGAGGATCGCCTCGAACAGCGGGCGCATGTCGCCTTCGCGTGCGGCCGGGTCGAGCGACGCGTAGCCATTCAGGCCCGACGCATAGACGATCGGGAAGTCGAGCTGCTCTTCGGTCGCGCCGAGCTTGTCGAACAGATCGAAGGTCTGGTTGATCACCCAGTCGATCCGCGCGCCCGGGCGGTCGATCTTGTTGACGACGACGATCGGCTTCAGGCCGAGCGCGAGCGCCTTCTTCGTGACGAAGCGCGTCTGCGGCATCGGGCCTTCGACCGCGTCGACGAGCAGCAGCACCGAGTCGACCATCGACAGCACGCGCTCGACTTCGCCGCCGAAGTCCGCGTGCCCCGGGGTGTCCACGATGTTGACGTGCGTGCCTTCGTATTCGACCGCGCAGTTCTTCGCGAGAATCGTGATCCCGCGCTCTTTTTCGATGTCGTTCGAATCCATCACCCGCTCCGCAATCTGCTGGTTGTCGCGGAAGGTGCCGGACTGGCGGAGCAGTTGGTCGACGAGCGTGGTCTTGCCGTGGTCGACGTGGGCGATGATGGCGATATTGCGAAGGGCGCGGGTCATAGAAACCTGGAAATCCGTTTGAACGCGCAAACGCGCGCGCTCGTGTTTTCACGGGCGCGCGCCGTTGCAGCTTGGTAAGCCACAAATTATAGCACGTGCGAGTGGCGAGAGCTGGCCTACGCGTTGCAACGCAACAAAACGGGCCGCCTCGCGCTCCTCTCCCGAACCGGCCGAGCCTCTTCTGCTCCACGACCGGCGCGCAAAAAAACCTTATCGGGACAAGGGATTCTCGCCGGACGGAGCGCGCGTTTCGCCGTTCGATTAACATTTGCCGCGGCAAGCAATTGTGCCTATACTGCTGCCTAGTCAACTATTGCAGCTTCAGGGTTTTATGTCGGATTCTCCTACCCCACCGCCCGTTTCGCCGCTGTCTACGTATCAGATGAACGACAGCGTCGGTTATCTGATGTCGCGCGTGAAGTCGGTGATGACCAATCTCGTCACGCAGCGCACGCAGGAAGAGCTCGGCATCACGGGCACGCAGGCGAGCATGCTGTTCATGATCGCGGTCGGCAAGTGCTCGACGGCCGCCGAACTCGCACGCGAATACGGCATCGACGCAAGCGCCGTCACGCGCCTGCTCGACCGGGTCGAGAAACGCGGCCTGCTGTCGCGCGTGCGCAGCGTCGAGGACCGGCGCGTCGTGCGGCTCGAGCTCACCGACGAAGGCCGCGCGCTGGCCGAACGGCTGCCGCCTATTTTCCGCAGCGTGCTCGACCAGGTGCTGGACGGGTTTACGCCGGAAGAAGTCGGGTTCCTGAAGAGCATGCTGCGCCGCATTCTCAGCAACTATTGCGAGACAGCGGGCGGTAGCATCACGTAATAGTTGCCATAACAATTACTTTTGACAGATTAATGTAAGGAAATCCTTGCAGTGTCCATCATTCATTCCGAGTCAGGGGTTAGCGCGATGAAAACCTCCCCGTTATCCGTGCGCGCCGGGTCGTGCCGTGCCGCCGTCGCCGCCGCGGTTGCCGCGCTGGCGCTGGCGGGCTGCGCGAATTACATCGGCATCAAGAGCGACAAGCAGATCGCCCCCGCATCGCAATTCGAATCCGCCCAGAGCCTGCCGGCCCAGGGCGGCCAATGGCCGGCGCTCGACTGGGCCAGCCAGTTCGGCGATCCGCAACTGCCGAAGCTGATCGACGAAGCGCTGCAGGGCAACCCGTCGATCGCTCAGGCCCAGGCGCGCATCGCGAAAGCCTCGTCGTACATCGAATCGTCCCGCTCGAACCTGATGCCGAAGGCCGAAGCCAGCTATTCGTGGACACGCGAGCTGTATTCGTCGAACGCACTGTTCCCGCCCCCGTACGGCGGCCAGTGGTACAGCGAGAACAACGCGCTCGCGAGCGCCTCGTGGGAACTGGACCTGTGGGGCAAGAACCGCGAACGCCTGCACACGGCCGTATCGCAGGAAAAAGCCGCCGAAGCCGACATGCAACAGGCGCGCATCACGCTCGCGTCGTCGGTCGCGCGCACCTACAACTCGCTCGCGCAGCTCTACGCGTTGCGCGACATCGCGCAACGCGAGATCACCAACCGCGAGACGGTCGGCAAGATCACCGACGGCCGCGTATCGGCCGGCCTCGACACCAACGTCGAGCGCCAGACGGCCCGCGGCAACATCGCGACGACCCAGGCTTCGCTGTCGGATCTAGACGGCCAGATCACGACGGTGCGCTACCAGCTCGCCGCGCTGCTCGGCAAGGGCCCGGATCGCGGACTGCAGATCGCGGCGCCCGTGATGAACCCGAGCGGCGACGTCACGCTGCCCGGCAACCTGCCGGCCGACCTCGTGTCGCGCCGCCCCGACATCGTTGCCGCGCGCTGGCAGGTCGAAGCCGCGATGCACGACGTGAAGGAAGCGAAGGCCGAGTTCTACCCCGACGTGAACCTCGCGGCCGGCTTCGGCTTCGATGCGTTCGGCTGGGGCAAATTCCTGAACTTCGCGAGCCGCCAGGCGCAGTTCGGCCCGGCAATCCACCTGCCGATCTTCGATGCCGGCGCGCTGCGTGCCCAGCTCAAGGGCCGCTACGCCGACTTCGACCTGTCCGTCGCGAACTACAACCAGACGCTGATCAGCGCGCTGAACGACGTCGCGACGCAGGTCGCGTCGATCCGCGCGATCGATCGGCAGATGGGCGACGCCCAACGTGCGCTCGACGCGTCGACGCGCGCGTACGATCTCGCGGTCATCCGCTACAAGGCCGGCCTGTCGCCGCAACTGCAGGTGCTGACGGCGGACAGCAACCGCCTCGCATCGGAGCAGACGGTGACCAATCTGAAGATGCGTCGCCGCGACATGCAGCTCGCGCTGATCAAGGCGCTCGGCGGTGGGTTCGACGCGACCGGCACGCCGCTCGCCGCGCCCGATGCCGCCACGCCGACCAAACAGGCCGCCAACTGAGCCGGCGCCACCACTACGCAGACACTCGAAATAACGGACGGAGAAAATCGCCATGAGCGACCAACAAAACGCCGCCAGCGCGCAGCCGCAGAACAACGGCAAGCGCAAACGAATGATGACGCTGCTCGTCGCGGTCATCGTGATCGCGGCCATCGCATACGGCCTGTACTACTTCCTCGTCGCCCGCTTCCATGAAGACACCGACGATGCGTACGTGAACGGCAACGTCGTGCAGATCACGCCGCAGGTCACCGGCACCGTGATCGCCGTGAAGGCGGACGACACGCAAACGGTCAAGGCCGGCGATCCGCTCGTCGTGCTCGATCCGGCCGATTCGCAGGTCGCGCTGCAGCAGGCGGAAGCGAACCTCGCGCAAACCGTGCGCCAGGTGCGCGGCCTGTTCGTCAACGACGATCAGTATCGCGCGCAAGTCGCACTGCGCCAGTCCGACCTGTCGAAGGCGCAGGACGATCTGCGTCGCCGCCTGGCCGTCGCGCAGACGGGCGCCGTGTCGCAAGAAGAAATCTCGCACGCCCGCGACGCGGTGAAAGCCGCGCAGGCATCGGTCGACGCCGCGCAGCAACAGCTCGCATCGAATCGCGCATTGACCGCGAACACGACGATCGCATCGCACCCGAACGTGATGGCCGCCGCCGCGAAGGTGCGCGACGCGTACCTCGCGAATGCACGTAACGTGCTGCCGGCGCCGGTCACCGGCTACGTCGCGAAGCGCTCGGTGCAGGTCGGCCAGCGCGTGTCGCCCGGCAACCCGCTGATGTCGGTGGTACCGCTCAATGCCGTGTGGGTCGACGCGAACTTCAAGGAAGTTCAGCTGAAGCACATGCGCATCGGCCAGCCGGTCGAGATGACGGCCGACATCTACGGTTCGTCGGTCACGTACCACGGCAAGGTCGTCGGTTTCTCGGCCGGCACGGGCTCGGCGTTCTCGCTGCTGCCGGCGCAGAACGCGACCGGCAACTGGATCAAGGTCGTGCAGCGCCTGCCGGTGCGGATCGAGCTCGATCCGAAGGATCTCGACAAGCATCCGCTGCGTATCGGCCTGTCGATGCAGGTCGACGTGGACATCAAGGACGAACGCGGCGACCAGCTCGTCAACGCGCCGAACACCGTCTACGAGACCAACGTGTTCGCGAAATACGGCGACGAAGCCGACGCCGAAATCGCGCGCATCATCGCCGAGAACGCGGGCGGCAATGCGTCGACGCCGGTCGCGGCGAAGCAAAACACCGCCGCGAAAATGATGTAACCGTTCCGACTCCGGAAAGACAACCGACATGGCACAGGCTCCTGCCTCCTACCCGCCCTTGCAGGGCGGGCAACTCGTACTCGGGACGATCGCGGTGTCGCTCGCGGTGTTCATGAACGTGCTCGACACGTCCATCGCGAACGTCGCGATCCCGACCATCTCGGGCGACCTCGGCGTGTCGTCCGACCAGGGCACGTGGGTCATCACGTCGTTCGCGGTCGCGAACGCCATCTCGGTGCCGCTGACCGGCTGGCTGACCGACCGTTTCGGGCAGGTGCGCCTGTTCCTCGCGTCGATCATCCTGTTCGTCATCTCGTCGTGGATGTGCGGGTTGTCGCCGAACCTGCCGTTCCTGCTCGGCTCGCGCGTGCTGCAGGGCGCGGTTGCCGGCCCGATGATTCCGCTGTCGCAAGCGCTCCTGCTGTCGAGCTATCCGCGCGCGAAAGCACCGATGGCGCTCGCGCTATGGGCGATGACGACGCTGATCGCGCCGGTCGCGGGCCCGATTCTCGGCGGGTGGATCTCGGACAACTACTCGTGGCCGTGGATCTTCTACGTCAACATCCCGGTCGGCATCGCCGCTGCCGCCGCGACGTGGATGATCTACCGCAATCGGGAGTCGGCCGTGCGCCGCGCGCCGATCGACGGCGTGGGCCTCGCGCTGCTGGTGGTCTGGGTCGGCTCGCTGCAGATCATGCTCGACAAGGGCAAGGATCTCGACTGGTTCGCGTCGACGACCATCGTCGTGCTCGCGCTGACCGCCATCATTGCGTTCGCGTTCTTCGTGATCTGGGAGCTGACCGCCGAGCACCCGGTTGTCGACCTGTCGCTGTTCCGCATCCGGAACTTCACCGGTGGCACGGTCGCGCTGTCGATCGGGTACGGCCTGTACTTCGGCAACCTCGTGCTGTTGCCGCTGTGGCTGCAGACGCAGATCGGCTACACCGCGACCGACGCCGGCCTCGTGATGGCGCCGGTCGGGCTGTTCGCCATCCTGCTGTCGCCACTCACCGGGAAGTATCTGCCGCGCACCGATCCGCGCTTCATCTCGACGGCGTCATTCCTGACGTTTGCGCTGTGCTTCTGGATGCGTTCGCGCTACACGACGGGGGTCGACGAATGGTCGCTGACACTGCCGACGCTCGTGCAAGGCATCGCGATGGCGGGCTTCTTCATCCCGCTCGTGTCGATCACGCTGTCCGGCCTGCCCGGCCACCGCATTCCCGCGGCGTCCGGCCTGTCGAACTTCGTGCGGATCATGTGCGGCGGCATCGGCACGTCGATCTTCCAGACCGCGTGGGACCACCGCAACAACTTCCATCACGCGCAACTGGTCGAGCAGGCGAACCCGTACAACCCGACGTTCAACCAGGCCGTCACGCAGATGGGCAACCTCGGGCTGTCGCAGAGTCAGGCACACGGGCTCATCAACAACATGGCCACGCAACAGGCCGCGCAACTCGGCGTGAACGATCTGTTCTACATCTCGGCGGTGATCTTCGTGCTGCTGATCGCACTGATCTGGATCACCAAGCCCGAACGCGCGGGCGGCGGCGATGCCGGTGCGGCGGCCTCGGCAGCGCACTGAGCGGGCACGTTCAACGCGACACGCCAAACAAAAAGCCCGGTCGAAAATCGACCGGGCTTTTTTCATTCTGCTGACCCATCCTGAAATAGGTTGACACTTTTTCGCCGAGACGAAGAGGTGGCAAGTGGAGCAAGGGATCAAGCGGACGCAGCGGGATTA
>NZ_CADFDM010000010.1:0-309468 GCF_902832985.1 Burkholderia sp. BCC0097 | reverse complement strand
AAGTTGGTCCCGTCCTTGATCTTGCCTTCGGGAAGCGGGCGGCTGTTAAACACGCGAAACGTGTTGCCGGCGAAACGGAACGCTTCGCCCTCGCGCTTCAGGTCACGGCCCTTCAGCGGCACCCAGCCCAGCGATTTCCTGCCGCGATAGCGCAGGTACGGGCGACGGTGCTGACTGCGCGACTTCGCGTATTGCTCGCACGTCGCGTTGACGGTGCCGGAGTGAATACCGAGTTCCTTGCTGCTGCCGGTCGTCAGCACGTTCAGGTCGAATCCTGTAGGCCACTTCTTGCCCCACTTGAGCGCGTGCTTCTGCGTGTCGTTACAGAAGTTCCAGACGTAGTTCACCGCACGGCTCTGCTTGTTGAGCAGTCCGTTGAGCGATTTCACCCGGTAGCGATAGACAAGGATCATGCAGGTGATCCTAACCCGTGGAAGAAGCTGCCTGTCAACAGCACGCCTTTCCTTCCCGTCCTGAAGGACGGGGTTACTCGGAGCAACTGATGAACAACGCGACGTTTCTCTCCGTGCAGCTCGACGCCGACGATTTCGCCGGTTCCAGCGGTCTAGTCGAATTGCTCAACCGGCACCTGTTGTTCGCGACCGACGTCGCCGAAGCGGCCGACGCGCTCGTCCAGCTGGCAAGCGTCACGCACCTGACCGGCGCCACGCGCCACAGCGTCGAGCTGCCGGTCCTTGCGATCGAACGGCTGCGCGACGCGCTCGACACGCTGAGCGGTTACGACGAAACGTGGCTCCAGGTGCTGGAACCGGCCGAAGCACTGTTCCGCGATATCGGGCGCGGCCGACGCCCGCTGCACTGAACGCCGGCGCATGGCGCGCCGCCAATGAAAAAGCCCGTCGTTCCGCATAGCGGAACGACGGGCTTCGTACTACAGGGGGTCGGATGCGGTCGCCAGCGCGGCCGTACCATTAACGACCCTTGTAGACCGGTGCGCCGTCCGAGACGCGCTTGACTTGCCAGCCGGTCTTGGCCGCAGCCGGGGCGCCCGATTCCTGACCGGCGGCCGGTTGCGCACCGTAGCCGGTCGTATCGGCAGCAGCGACGTTCTGTTGCGGGTTCACGCGGGCTTCAGCAGCCTGGATGCTTTCCGGGTAGTTGGTCCGGTCGCTGCCCAGCTTGTAGCCGGCCTGTTGCAGCTGGACCAGTTCGGCCTTCACCTGGGCACGGGTGACGGGCGCGTTCTGTTGGGCGAACGAGACGGCGGGGACGGCGAGGACAGCAGCAGCAGCGAACGTTGCGATCAGCGATTTCATGATTACCTCCGGGATTTTTTTGCTCCGCCGCACACACCATGTCTGCAGCGATGGAACAGAGTTTAGTCCCGGCAGCACCTAGGGAAAACCATGAAAGAACGAAAACACTGTTTCCCCGGAGCCAACAATGTCGGCATCCGGGATAGAAAAACCCTATTCAAAGAATAGATTTTCGCAACAATGCCGCCTCGCCCAGTCGGTTACGACCAGTTCGCGTGGAAGCTGCCCGGCTTGTCGGTGCGCTCGAACGTGTGCGCGCCGAAGAAGTCGCGCTGCGCCTGCACGAGGTTCGCCGGCAGCCGCTCGGAACGGTAGCTGTCGAAGTACGCGACCGCCGATGCGAACGCCGGGACCGGCACGCCGGCCTTCACCGCGGCCACCACGACGTCGCGCAGCGCCGTCTGGTAGTTCGCGGCGATGTCCTTGAAGTACGGGTCGAGCAGCAGGTTCGCGAGCGCCGGGTCCTTCGCATATGCGTCGGTGATCTTCTGCAGGAAGCGCGCGCGGATGATGCAGCCCGCGCGGAAGATCTTCGCGATCGTCCCGAGATCGAGGTTCCAGCCGTATTCTTCCGACGCCGTGCGCAGTTGCGCGAAGCCCTGCGCGTACGAGATCACCTTGCTCAGGTACAGCGCGCGGCGCACCGCTTCGACGAACGCGGCGCGATCGCCGTCGAACGGCGCGGCGGCCGGGCCCGACAGGATCTTGCTGGCCGCGACGCGCTCGGTCTTCAGCGACGACAGCACGCGCGCGAACACCGACTCGGTGATGAGCGGCAGCGGCACGCCGAGATCCAGCGCGTTCTGGCTCGTCCACTTGCCGGTGCCCTTCTGCGCGGCGCGATCGAGGATCACGTCGACGAGGTGCTTGCCGGTCTCTTCGTCCTTCTTGCCGAAGATCTTCGACGTGATCTCGATCAGGTAGCTGTCGAGCTCGCCCTGGTTCCATTCCGTGTACACCGCGCCCAGTTCGTCGTTGGTCAGGCCCGCGACGTCCTTCAGCACCGAGTAGCTCTCGGCGATCAGCTGCATGTCGCCGTATTCGATGCCGTTGTGGACCATCTTCACGTAGTGGCCCGCACCGTCCGGGCCCATGTACGCGACGCACGGCTCGCCGTCCGACGGCGCCTTCGCGGCGATCTGCTTGAGGATCGGCTCGACGAGATCGTACGCGTCGCGCTGGCCGCCGGGCATGATCGACGGGCCGCGCAGCGCGCCCTCTTCGCCGCCCGACACGCCGGTGCCGATGAAATGCAGGCCCGACTGCGCGAGTTCCTGGTTGCGGCGGATCGTGTCGGTGAAATGCGTGTTGCCGCCGTCGATCAGCACGTCGCCCTTCTCGAGCAGCGGCTTGAGCGATGCGATCGTCGCATCGGTCGCTTCCCCGGCCTTCACCATCATCAGGATCCGGCGCGGCGTTTCGAGCGACGCGACGAATTCCTCGAGCGTATAGGTCGGCACCAGATTGCGGCCGGGGAATTCGGCGATCAGTTCGTCGGTTTTCTCGCGGCTGCGGTTGAACACCGACACCGCGTAACCGCGGCTCTCGATATTGAGTGCGAGATTGCGGCCCATCACCGCGAGCCCGATCACACCGATTGCTTGTTTGCCCATTAGTCAATTCTCCGGAAAAAACGGGGCGCGACCCGAGCCGGGCCGCGCGCACAGGCGAAAGGATAGAGGAAACCCGGCCGCGCTGCGCGCTTGCGTGTCATTGCTCCGCGTGCGGCAGGCGCCGGAACACGACGCTCAGGTTGTTCGCCGGCATCTCGACGACCTCGCTGCAGTCGAGGCCGCGATCGAGCCCGAGCGCGACCACGGTCTCGAGATCGCGCACGCCCCACGACGGGTCACGGCTGCGCAACTGCTGGTCGAACGCTTCGTTCGACGACGCCGTATGCCGGCCTTCGCGACGGTACGGGCCGTACAGGAACAGCACGCCGCCCGGCCGCAGCACGCGCGACGCACCCGCGAACAGCGCTTCCGTACAGGCCCACGGCGAGATATGGATCATGTTGATGCAGACGATCGCGTCGAGCGCCGCGACCGGCCACGGCGTGTCGCGCACGTCGAACGCCAGCGGCCCGGCGACGTTCGCGAGGCCCGCATGCGCGACCCACGCGGCGATCGAACGCCGCGCCTGCGCATCGGGATCGCTCGGCTGCCAGTGCAGGCCTGGCAACGCTTGCGCGAAGTGAACGACGTGCTGCCCGGTGCCGCTCGCGATTTCGAGCACGCTGCC
The DNA here is from genome assembly GCF_902832985.1 of Burkholderia sp. BCC0097. Taxonomy (NCBI): domain Bacteria; kingdom Pseudomonadati; phylum Pseudomonadota; class Betaproteobacteria; order Burkholderiales; family Burkholderiaceae; genus Burkholderia; species Burkholderia sp. BCC0097. The sequence goes on along the minus strand of NZ_CADFDM010000010.1, from coordinate 305,950 downwards.
GCTCGCCGGCAACACACTGCGCAGCACGTCGAGGATCGGCCCGCGATTGCGTTCGGCCGCCGGCGCCGACAGCCGCTCGGACGGATCGGGCGAAGCAGCGGCGCCGGTCACGATGCATGCTCCGTCGTGGCGCTGGGGCTGGGGCGCCCCAGCCCCAGCCGCGCCACGAGTGCGTCGAGCGCGGGCGCGCAGTGCGCCTCGACCTTCAGCGTCAGCATCGGGTCGGCGCGCGTATGGCCGAGATTGAGTGCGGCAACCGGCTTGTGTTGCGCCTGCGCCCATACGCAGAAGCGGTAGCCGGAATACACCATCAGCGACGAGCCGACGACGAGCAGCGCGTCGGCCGCGTCGAGCGCCTGCGACGCCAGCGCCACGCGCTCGCGCGGCACGTTCTCGCCGAAGAACACCACCGCCGGCTTCAGCAGGCCGCCGCACGCGGGGCACGCCGGGACGCGGAACGTATCGAGCGCGGCCCATTCCAGATGCGCGTCGCCGTCCGCGGCCGGCTCGGCCTGCGCGCCCAGCAGTTCGGGATTGTCGGCTTCGAGCACGGTCTGGATCGTCGCCCGCGCATGATGCGCGCCGCATTCGAGGCAGGTCACGCCGTTGATGCCGCCATGCAGTTCGATCACGTCGTCGCTGCCCGCGCGCTGATGCAGGCCGTCGACGTTCTGCGTGACGAGGCGCTCGATCCGGCCCGCGCCGCCGAGCCGTGCCAGTGCGACGTGCGACCCGTTCGGCTGCGCGCGGCCGACGACCGGCCAGCCGATCATGCTGCGCGCCCAGTAGCGGCGCCGCGCGGCATCGGAACCGAGGAATTCCTGGAGCTGGATCGGCGGCGAGCGCATCCATTGGCCGTTGCGGTCGCGGTAACCGGGAATGCCGGAATCGGTGCTGATGCCCGCGCCGGTCAGCACGAGCAGGCGCGGATGACGCTCGACGAAGGTCTGCAGCGCATCGAGCGCGGCCGGATCGACGTCCGCGAGAGAGGGATCGGGCAAGGCTTTGTCGTTCATGTTGGCAACGTGATCGGTCGCGCCGGCAGGCCGTGCGCCCGCACGGGCGGCCAGGCACGCCAGCACATGATACAGAACGCCGTGCGATCGGGCGGGCCGCCGCCACGGCAAGCCGTCGCACGCAAAAAGACGCCCGTCGCCGCTCGGCGACGGGCGCTTCAACAATTGATCCATCGGGGTAGTGGATCAACTGACAGCACAAAGTTGCGACGTCCGTCATGCCGCGATCGACGGACGCTCCCCGGACTCCACGTGTTCCTCGCAGCCACGCACATCGGCGCGTCACCGGCCGTCCCGGCCCGGTCCTGTGCCGCTGGCTCGTCACGCCGCCACGATGCGCGGCGTGCAAACGCATTCGCCGCGCGGCGACGTGCGTTGCGCCATGGCATGACGAGTCCGGGATCGAGGCCGGGGCCATCCGCCCGCGTTCGCGTTCATCCCCGACGGCCGACCGGCACGGCTCGGCCTCGTGCGTCACGGCTGCACGTCGTCGTTCAGAACGAACCCGATTGCTCGGATGGAACGGAAAGCCGCTCGCTCACGTCGCCGTAATCAACGGCGACGCGAATACCCGGGCAGGTCGGCGATTCATGTTTGCAACACGATGCGTTGCGTTTCGGTCTTTTTTCATTCTCTTGTCCCCGTCTCCGATACATCCGACCCACTGAAGCGATTGCCGGGTCGACAGCACCCGCGATCGCGCTCACGGCCCATACAACCATGCAAGGAGCGCACCATGCTTCATGCCGCAAGGCCTCGCGGGCACATGCCAGGCCGCGGGCAGCCATCGCGCCCCGTCAGAAAGCGCGAACGTTTCGAAACTGAAACGCGCCGCCGGCCCCGGCCGGCGTCATCGCGTCGCCTCTGCGCGGGACGCCGGTCGCCTTACAATCGCCTCACAGTGGGCGGCGCGCCTCGACTGGATGCGTGCGCCCGCCCTTGCCCTTTTCCGCGGCTCGCCACCACCCGACCGGAACCCGCCCTCGCCGCGTGGTCATGCTTGCCGTCGCTTCGCACGCACGTTGTCCTACAGCACCGACCGCGACAACCGCGCCTCGCGACGCGTGGCGTCACGCCTGGGCTCGTGTTGCGCGGCACGACGCTGCGGGTCGTTTAGCGGGGCGCGGCGCCGTCCCGCTCGGGCATCGCGCAAACACGCTAGCATTCGGACACGGAACACCGTACGTGCGCACTGCCTCGCCTCCAAGGATCCGCCATGCCCCTAACCGTTCCCGCCAGCCCCGACGTCGCGCAGCGTGTCTTTGCTGACGGACGGCTGTCGATCGGCCTCACGCTTCCGTTGCTTCGCACCGGCCACATCGTCGCGGACTTCGACGAACAGCTCGAACTCGCGGCGCTGGCCGATTCGCTCGGCTTTCGCGCGCTGTGGATTCGCGACGTGCCGCTGAACAGCGCAGACTATCCGGACCCGGTCGGCCATCTCGACCCGTGGGTGCTGCTCGGCGCACTGGCATCGCGCACCCGCCGGATCGCGCTCGCCAGCGGCGCGATCGTATTGCCGCTGCGCCATCCGCTGCATATCGCGAAAGGTGCGCTGTCGGTCGCGACGCTGTCGGGCGGGCGCTTCATCCTCGGGCTCGGCTCCGGCGACCGGCCGCCCGAATATGCGGCGTTCGGCGTCGACGCGGAAACCCGGCGCGACCGCTATCGCGCGCACTGGGACGTCGTCGCGGCCGCGCTCGGCGTGCCGTCGCGCGTGCTGCCCGACCAGGCGCCGCCCGATGCGCCCGAATTCACGCTGCTGCCGCGCGACGGCGACGCGGTGCCGATGCTTGCGGTCGGCTCGGGCGGACAGAGCGTCGACTGGATTGCCCGCCATTCGATCGGCTGGATGACCTATCACCGCGATCCGGATACGCAGCGCGCCCGCTATTCGATGTGGCGCGCGGCGGTCGAGCGGCTCGCGTCGCCGCAATTTCGGGCGTTCGGCGTATCGATGCGGCTCGACCTCGCCGCGCATCCGGATACGCCCGCCACCGCGCTGCCGCTCGGTTATGCAACCGGGCGCCGCGCGTTGGTCGATATCCTGCAGGACATGCGAGCCGCGGGAACGCACCATGTCACGCTGAACCCCGGATCGGACCGGCCCGGGCGCGACGTCATCGAAGAAATCGCGGCGCACGTCTTGCCGGTATTTCACGACGAGCCAGCATGATTCATAGGAATCCGAATTCACATGATGTGATGCCAGCGTGGATCGTGACCGGATGAACGTTCACCGGGTGACGCCTCGCCCATCGGCATCGGAAAGCACGCGTTACAGAGGCCTTACGATCGGGAACACGGGACGCCTGCGTCGCGTCGCACATGCCCGATCCGAATAGCCGGCGACGGAACTATTCGGTCCCGATCGCAATCATGTTAACTTCCGTCCATCATTCAGCCTCGCGGGCCGCGTGACGAGACGCACCCGCATGCCCACTCCATGCGACATATCCTCCTCGGCTGGCTGCTCGCCGCCGTCGTCTCGGCCGCCCACGCGGCCGCTCCCGCTCCGGCTCCCGCGTCGGCCGCCTCCGGCGCCGCGCCCGCACTGACGCCACAAGAGGCGCGGCAGGCACTGAACGTGCTCGAAAACCCGCGCGACCGTGCGCAGGTCGAAACGACGCTGCGCGCGATCGCGGCCGTCGGCGCGTTGAGCGCGCCCGCCGTGCCGGCAAGCGCAGCGCCTGCAGCCAGCGGCGCATCGGCTGCCGCGGCGCCGGCCGCGCTCACGTCGAACGGGCTCGCATCGATGCTGGTCCGCCAAGGATCGCGCTGGGCCACGCAGATCGGCAACGCGCTGCAGGAATCGCTGCGCTCGCTGCTCGATATCGGTTCGGTGGGAAGCTGGTGGCACGACAAGCTCGTCAGCGCCGACCAGCGTGCGGATCTCACTCGCACGCTCGGCATCCTCGTCGCGGTACTGCTGCCTGCGCTCCTCGTCGAATGGCTCGCGAAGCGGCTGCTGCGACGCGCGCTGGCCACGGTGGCCGCGCGCCGCGCCGACACGTTGCGCCACACCGCATCCGATTCCGCCGCATCGGACGAGGACCACGCGCCGCCGCCGTCCGATATGTCCACCCCGCCCGACACCGCAGCCGCGGACACCGCCCTCTCGTCGTCGCAAAGCCGAGGCCACGCACGCCGGCACACCACGCTGCTGCACCGAATGCCGCGCGCCCTCGTCAGTCTCGCGCTGCGCGCGGTGCCGCTGCTCGTATTCGTCGGCGTCGCGAGCCTGACGATGTCGTTGCTCGTCGAAGCAGACACGCCGATCGAAGCCGCGCTCGAAGCGTTGATCGACACCTACGTGATCTGCCGGCTCATCACGATCGTCAGCCGGCTGTTCTTCCAGCCCGATGCGCGGCAGTTGCGGCTGCTGCATATCAGCGACGCATGGGCTGATTTCGTGCAACGCTCGATCGCGCGAATCGTGATCGTGGTCGGCGCGTGCACGGCGGCCGTCGAGATCGCCGCGAACTTCGGCCTGAGCGAAGCCGGCCATGTCGCGTTGCTGAAGGCCGTCGCCCTCGTCGGGCACGTGATGATCTCGGTGCTGATCCTGCAGTGTCGCCGGCCGGTCGCGGCACGGATTCGTGCCGCCGGCGCGGATCGTCCGGCCTTCACGGTCGTCGGCAACGCGCTCGCGGACGCATGGGCGCCCGTCTCGGTCTTCATCGTGATGGCACTGTGGTTCGTGTGGGCGCTCGACGTCCACAACGGCTATCGCGTGCTGATCACGCTCGGCGGCCGCTCGATCGCCGTGATGATCGCGATGCGGATGGTGTCGATCGTCGTGTTCGGCGCGCTCGCGCGGCTGTTCCAGCGCCGCGACGACGACCGCACGCTCGTTCATCTGCACGCGTACCGCTACTACCCGCTGCTGCGCCAGATCGTGTCGGGAGCGATCGGCGTCGTGACCGTCGTGCTGCTGCTGCAGATCTGGGGCGTGCCGATCTTCCGCGCGTTCGAGACGGGCACGATCGGCCACCGGCTCGCGTCCGCGCTGGTGACGATCGCGATCGCGGCGATCGTCGCGCTCGTCGTGTGGGAGGCGGCCAACATCGCGATCGAGCGCCGGCTGCAGCGCTGGACGCGCGAAGGCAATCTGGTGCGCGCGGCGCGCCTGCGCACGCTGCTGCCGATGCTGCGCTCGCTGCTGTTCGTGATGATCGCGCTCGTCGTCGTGCTGACGGGCCTCAGCGAACTCGGCGTCAACGTCGGCCCGCTGCTGGCCGGCGCCAGCATCTTCGGCGTCGCGCTCGGTTTCGGCTCGCAGAAGCTCGTGCAGGATTTCATCACCGGGATCTTCCTGCTGATGGAAAACGCGATGCAGGTCGGCGACTGGGTCACGCTCGCCGGCGTGTCGGGCACGGTCGAATACCTGTCGATCCGCACCGTGCGGCTGCGCGCCGGCGACGGGTCGCTGTACACCATCCCGTTCAGCTCGGTGACGACCGTCAACAACACGAATCGCGGGCTCGGCAACGCGGCGGTCAAGGTGAGCATCGCGTACGGCGAGGACATCGACCGCGCGATCGCGACGCTGAAGGAAATCGGCGCCGCGTTGCGCGACGATCCGAAATACCACGACGGCATCCTGTCGGATTTCAGCTACTGGGGTATCGACCAGGTCGACGGCGCGGCGCTCGCGCTGGCCGGGCAGATGCAATGTACGGACTCGGCGCGCTGGGGCGTGCAGCGCGAATTCAACCGGCGGATCGCGGAGACGTTCCGCGAACGCGGAATCCGGATCGCCAATCCGCAGCGCAGCGTCGTCGCCTATGCGGACGGATCGCGGCCGGTCGGCAGCGAGGAAAACGACCCGCGCCCCGACACGCGGAATACCGCCGAACCGGCAGCCCGGCCGCCATCGCCCGACGAAGCGGAGCGCAAGCCGGGCTGATCGCGATCGCCCGCGGCCGGTGACCCGCCGCGCTCAACGCACGGCAGGCTTCTTCACGCGCGTCGTGCTTTTCGCGGCGGGCGGTACCGCCCCCGGCTTCGCCGCACGTCGTTTCGACGCGGCACCCTGCGCGCGCTTCGCAGCGGATTCCGCGCTGGCGGCATGCGCATCGCGCTGCGCATGCCATTGCTCGAGCAGCACGCGGGTCTGGTCGGCAATCGTGTCGGTCACCAGCGCCGCGCGCTCGCCCTCGAACGCCTCCCATTCGAGCAACTGCAGCGCCGAACGCTGCGCGATGTGGAACACCGTGATCTGCCCGAACAGGCTCAGCGCGCGCAACCGCGTGACGGGATCGTCGACCGGCCGCCCCGTGATGCGGCCGATCAATTCCGCGCTCACGTCGTTCAGCGGCTTGCGCATACGCTTCATCAGGATTTCGCTCGCGCTCGCCGGCTCCTGGCCGCCCTGCTCGCGCGCGAAGAACATCCGCTGGTTCATCGTCTTGGGCGCGGTGAACATCCGGTCCGACAGCGCGCGCAGCAGCCCGACGAACGCATCGATCAGCGCATCGACGCTCGCATGGCCGTCGAGCATCGCCCGCGCATGGCCGACCGCCGGCGCGAACACTTGCCAGCCGTGCTCGGCGATCGTCTCGACGCACGCGCGGTACACGCCTTCCTTGTTCTCGAAGTAGTACTGGAGCGCCGGCGCGTTCACGCCCGCCATCGCGGCAATCTCGCGCGTCGACGCGCCCGCGAAGCCGCGTTCGCCGAACAGTTCGATCGCCGCCTCGATGATCCGCTGGCGCGTCTCGTCGCCGCGCGCGTAGCCGCCCGCCGACGTGCGGCGCAGCTTCTTCGCTTCGTTCATGCCTTCCTCGTCATTCGATCGATCCACATTCTACTTGACACAATTTTATCAACTGGAATAATTCTTCCACTTGGAATAAATTGGATCCCGCATGTCGACGCCACAAGACCCGCCACAGAAAGCAGATCGTCAGGAAAACGGAGCAATGCCGCGCAAAGGAAACGGCGGGTCGAAGCGGCGCATCCTGCTCGTGGTCGCCGTGCTCGCGGCCGTCGGCGGCGCGGTCTGGCTCGGCCGCTGGTGGACGGTCGGCCGCTTCATCGAAAGCACCAACGATGCGTATCTGCAGGCGGACAGCATGACCGCCGCGCCGAAGGTCGCCGGCTACGTGACCGACGTCTATGTACGCGACAACCAGCCCGTGAAGGCCGGCGATCCGCTCGTGCGGCTCGACGTCCGCCAGTACCAGGTGGCGCTCGCGCAAGCGCTGGCGACCGTCGATGCCCGCCGCGCCGATATCGCGCGCGCCGAAGCCGACATCAGCCAGCAACGCGCGAATCTCGAACAGGCCGACGCGCAGGCGAAGGTGTCGCGCATCAACGCGCAGCATGCAAGCGACGAGTACACGCGCTATGCGCCGCTCGCGGCGACCGGCGCCGAAACGCACGAACGCGTGGCCGATCTGAAAAGCACGCGCGACCAGGCGGCGGCGACACTCGCCGCGAACAACGCGTCGATCGCCGCCGCTCGCACGCAGATCGCGTCGTTCACCGCCCAGCTTCAGCAGGCACGCGCGCAGCTCGAGGCGGCGCAGGCCAGCGCCGCGCAGGCGCAACTCGACCTCGACAACACGATCGTGCGCAGCACGCTCGCAGGCCGCGTCGGCGATCGCACGGTGCGCGTCGGGCAATACGTGCAGCCCGGCACGCGCCTGCTGACCGTCGTACCGGTCGACTCGATCTACCTCGTCGCGAACTTCAAGGAAACGCAGATCGGCAACATGCGCATCGGCCAGCCCGTCGAGCTGCATGTCGATGCGCTGCCGGACGGCCCGCTGTCCGGCGTCGTCGACAGCTTCGCGCCCGGCACCGGTGCGCAGTTCGCGCTGCTGCCGCCCGAGAACGCGACCGGCAACTTCACGAAGATCGTCCAGCGCGTACCGGTGCGCATCCGTCTCGCCGCGAACGCCCGCGCGCAACGCATGTTGCTGCCCGGGCTGTCGGTGACGGTCGACGTCGATACGCGCTCGGCCCGCGACGAGCAGCATCATGGCTGATACGCCCGCCACGATACCCATGCCGCCGCATGAAGGCCGCGCGAGCGTGACCGACTGGATCGCGGTCGCGGCCGGCGCGCTCGGCGCGCTGATGGCGACGCTCGACATCTCGATCACGAATTCCGCGCTGCCGCAGATCCAGGGCGAAATCGGCGCGACCGGCACCGAAGGCACATGGATCTCGACCGGCTACCTGATGTCGGAAATCGTGATGATCCCGCTCGCCGCGTGGCTCACGCGCGTGTTCGGGCTGCGCAATTTCCTGCTGACGAACTCCGCGCTGTTCATCGCGTTCTCGATGATGTGCGGCTGGTCGCATTCGCTGCCGATGATGATCGCCGGCCGGATCGGACAGGGCTTCACCGGCGGCGCGCTGATCCCGACCGCGCAGACGATCATCCGCACGCGCCTGCCGCTGTCGCAGTTGCCGGTCGGGATGACGCTGTTCGGCCTGATCGTGCTGCTCGGGCCGCTGTTCGGCCCGGTGCTCGGCGGCTGGCTCGCGGAAAATGTGAACTGGAGCTGGTGCTTCTTCCTGAACCTGCCCGTATGCCTGCTGCTGATGGCGCTGCTGGTGTTCGGCCTGCCGTCGGACCGCCCGCAATGGAGCGCGTTCTTCAACGCGGACTGGCTCGGCATCCTCGGCCTCGCGATCGGCCTGAGCTCGCTGACCGTCGTGCTCGAGGAAGGCCAGCGCGAACGCTGGTTCGAATCGCAGATGATCGTCACGCTGAGCGTCGTGTCGTTCGTCGGGATGGTCCTGATCGCGCTGTCGCAGCGCTTCGCGAAGCGGCCGATCATGCGGCTGTCGCTGATGCGCAACCCACGCTACGCGAGCGTGATCGTGATCGTGTCCGCGGTCGGTGCCGGGCTGTACGGCGTGTCCTACCTGCTGCCGCAGTTCCTCGCGATCGTCGCCGGCTACAACGCGGAACAGGCCGGCGCGATCATGCTGTTGTCGGGACTGCCGGCCTTTCTCGTGATGCCGATCCTGCCGCGCCTGCTCGGCAAGGTCGATTTCCGCATCCTCGTGATCACGGGGTTGCTGCTGTTCTGCCTGAGCTGCATGCTCGACATCAGCCTCACCGCGCAGAGCGTGGGCCACGATTTCGTGTGGTCGCAACTGATCCGCGGCCTCGCGCAGATGCTCGCGATGATGCCGCTCAACCAGGCGTCGATGGCGGCCGTCGCGCGCGAAGACTCGGGCGATGCGGCCGGGCTCTACAACATGGCGCGCAACCTCGGCGGCTCGATCGGGCTCGCGATCATCGGCACCGTGATCGACCGGCGCACGGCCTTCCATACGGCCGCGCTGCGCGAATCGGTGACCGCGAACTCGCTGATCGGCCAGGATCGCCTGTCGGCCTATGCGGCCAACTGGTTCGCGCACACCGGCGATCTCGCGTATTCGAACATGCGCGCGCTCGGCCAGTTCGCGCAACAGATCCAGATCCAGGCCGTCGTGATGACCTATTCCGAAACCTTCTATCTGCTGGGCCTCGCGCTGCTCGCCTGCGTGCCGCTCGCGCTGCTGCTGAGAACGCCGCGCGGCCCGCAACCGATGTCGTCCGGCCATTGACCCGTCATACGCGATGAAACCCCTCTCCCTGCCCCGCCGCCCCGCGCTCACGCTGTGCGCGACCGCGTGCCTGCTCGCCGGCTGCACGGTCGGCCCCGACTACCGCGGCGCGCCCGCCGCGCCGGATGCGCCGACTTTCGTGCGTGCGCCGGCCACCGGCGTCGACACCGCCGCGCCCGCGCCGAGCGCGTGGTGGCACGCGCTGAACGATCGCCAGCTCGACGAACTGATCGTTGCCGCGCTCGTGTACAACCCCGATCTGCACGCGGCGCAGGCGCGCTTGCGCGCGGCACGCGCGCAGCTCTCGCAACAGCGCGCCGCGCAGATGCCGAAATCGTCGGCCACCGTCGCGGCCGTCCGCATGCGCGAGCCGGACGTCAGCGCGCTCGGCTCGCTGCTGCCGTCGAACGGCTCGGAGCAATCGGGCGGCACGTCGCCGTCGCTCGGCGGCTCGGGGCCGCTGCAACTCTATTCGGCGGGCTTCGACGCGACCTGGGAAATCGACCTGTTCGGCGGCACGCGCCGCGCGGTCGAAGCCGCATCCGCCCAGGCCGAAGCGGTCGACGCCGATCTCGCCGACACGCAGGTGTCGATCGCGGCCGAAGTCGCGAATGCGTATGTCGACCTGCGCGATCAGCAGCAACGACTTGCGTTGTCGAAGCGCACCGCGCAACTGCAGCAGCAGATGCTCGAACTCACGCAGCAGCGCCGCGCACGCGGCGTCGCGGCCGATGCCGACATCGAGCGACTGACGACGCAGGTCGAGAACACGCGCGCGTCGCTGATCCCGCTGGATGCCCAGGTGACCGAATCGCTCGACCGGCTCGCGATCCTGACGGGCCGCGCGCCGGGCGCGCTCGACGCCGCGCTGTCGACCCCGGACTCGGCATTGCCGACGCTGCCCGGCAGCGTCGCGATCGGCGATCCGGCCACGCTGCTCAAGCAACGCCCCGACATCCGCGCGGCCGAACGCCGGCTCGCATCGAGCCAGGCGCAGATCGGCGAGCATATCGCCGACTATTTCCCGAAGGTGACGCTGCTCGGCGATCTCGGCTTCAGCGCGACCGACCCCGGCCACCTGTTCCGCAAGCAGAATTTCACGTGGGTCGGTGCGCCGTACCTGCAATGGAACATTCTCGATTTCGGACGCACGCGTGGCGCGGTACGCGCGGCCGAAGCGTCGCGCGATGAAGCGGAGGCGAATTATCAGAAAGCCGTGCTCGGTGCATTACAGGATGCCAACACCGCGTTGCAGCGTTACGGGCATCAACGCGAGCACGTCGTCGCATTGACGAAGGTGCAGACGTCGGCCGTTCATTCGCGCGCGCTGATGGACCAGCGCTATCGCGCGGGCGTCGCGTCGATGATCGACCTGCTCGATACGCAACGCGAAGCGCTCGCGGCGCAGCAGAACGTGATCGCCGGGCAAGCCGAACTGATCAAGGACTATGTGTCCGTGCAGAAGAGTCTCGGACTCGGATGGCAGTCGAGTGCCGGTTGACCGCGCCGACGTAAATCATGTACGACCAATGCATCATGCTCGTCGAAACAATCCGGCAATAACTCATTGCGCGCGCAACAATCCCGCTTCGTTTCTTGCGCAACGAACGGGCTCGCGCCGCATCGACCCCACGGCTATCGAAAACATATCGAATATCAATTAGCCATTCGTCTGACGATCTCTTCTAATTCAGTCGGCTTCCCCACCACCGATCGGATCAAGGAGTTCCATCGTCATGTCCTCATCTTCCCATCGCGTGCTGCGGCACGCAGTCGCCGCAATCTGCGTGGCACTCTCCGCCTCTCCGTATGCCGCCGAACTCACGCGTGACACCGGCGCGCCCGTCGGCGACAACCAGAATTCGCAGACGGCCGGCCCCGCCGGCCCGGTGCTGCTGCAGGATTCCGCGCTCATCGAGAAACTGCAGCGCTTCGATCGCGAACGCATTCCCGAGCGCGTCGTGCATGCGCGCGGCACCGGCGCATTCGGCGAGTTCGTACCGAGCGCCGACATCTCCGACCTGACGAAAGCGAAAGTCTTCACGCCGGGCACCCGCACGCCGGTGTTCGTGCGCTTTTCCACCGTGATGGGCTATCGCGGCTCGCCCGAGCAGGCGCGCGACCCGCGCGGCTTCGCGGTGAAGTTTTATACGCAGCAGGGCAACTGGGACATGGTCGGCATCAACTGGCCGGTGTTCTTCATTCGCGACGGCATCAAGTTTCCCGACTTCGTGCACGCGAACAAGCCGAGCGCCGTGACCGGCGTGCAGGACCCGAACCTCGCGTTCGACTTCTTCGCGCACACGCCCGAAGCGACCCATATGCTGACGCGGCTGTACACGGACGAGGGCATGCCCGATTCGTATCGCCGCATGGACGGCTTCGCGGTGCATGCGTTCAAGTTCGTCAATGCGCAAGGCGACGTGCACTACGTGAAGTTCCACTGGAAGAGCCAGCAAGGCGTGCACGGCCTGCGCCCGCAAGAAATCCCCGCGTCGATCGGCCGCGACTGGAACCTGATGACGAACGACCTGTACGGCGCGCTGAAACAGGGCGATTTCCCGAAGTGGGACCTGTACGTGCAGGTGCTCACGCCGAAGGATCTGAACCGCTTCGACTTCGACGCGCTCGACGATACGAAGGTGTGGACCGGCGTGCCTGAACGCAAGATCGGCACGATGACGCTCAATCGCGTGCCCGACAACTACTTCCAGTCGACCGAGGAATCGGCCTTCGCGCCGTCGCGACTCGTACCGGGGATCGAGCCGTCCGAGGACCGGATGCTGCAGGATCGCCTGTTCGCGTACGCCGACACGCAGATGTACCGGCTCGGCGCGAACTACATGGATCTGCCGATCAATCGTCCGGTCGTGCCGGTCGTCAACAACAACCAGGACGGCAAGATGAACGCCGGCGACCGCAAGGGCGAGGTGAATTACGAGCCGTCGACGCTGAACGAACTCGCTCAGGATCCGCAGTACAAGTCGGTCCGCATGGCGCTCAACGGCACGACGCAGCAGGAAGCGATCCGCAAAAAGCTGCCGTTCCGTCAGGCGGGCGAGTACTACCGTAGCCTGTCGCAGCAGGACAAGGACGACCTCGTCACCGCGCTGTCCGGCGACCTCGGTCAGGTGAAGAACGCGCAGAACCAGTACGCGATGCTGTCGTACTTCTACAAGGCCGACGCCGATTACGGTACGCGTCTCGCGCAGGCCGTTCACGCGAACGTCCAGCAAGTGCAATCGCTCGCGGCGAAGCTGAGCGACAACTGATCCCCGCGGCTCCGGCCGCTGCCGACGTGTGCGACACGCGCCGCGCACGTCGGCCCGGCCATTTCATCAGGACACCCTCATGCGATCCGAACGCTTCCCCCGCACGATCCGTGCGGCCGTGGCGGGGCTCGCGCTGGCCACGCTCGCCGGCTGCGCGCACCTGCCCGACCAGCCGACGTACGGCAAGGCCGACCCTGCCGCGCTGCGCCGCTATGACGGCGACTGGTTCGACGCCGCGCGCGTCGGCCGCGTCGATATCCTGCGCGCGTTGCACGATGCCGGCTATCCGGTCGACGCAACCGACAGCCACGGCTATACGGCCGTGATCCTCGCGTCGTACGACGGCCAGCCCGCGGCGCTCGACTACCTGTTGTCGGTCGGCGCCGATGCGTGCGCCGGCGATCGGCACGGCAACACCGCGCTGATGGGCGCCCTCTTCAGGAACGAGCCCGATATCGCGCGACGCCTGATCGGCACGCGCTGCCCGATCGACCAGACGAACGGCGCCGGCGAAACCGCGCTGGGGTTCGCGACGCTGTTCAACCGCTTCGAGCTGATTCCGCTGCTCGTCGCGCGCGGCGCGAATCCGAACCACGTCGACCGGCGCGGCCAGTCGCTGCTTCAACTCGCGCTGACGCACGACAACACGTATGCGGCGGACGCACTGCGAGATGCCGGCGCCAAACCGTAGCGCGCCTGCGCGTCAAATGGCGCGCCCCATTCGCTGATCCGATCCGCGTCGCCATCGCGCGATGCCGGCGCCATGTCGCGCACGTGTGCGCCCAGCGGCCCCGTCATGGCCAGCCAGCTGCAGACGCACCGCCTCGTCGTGCAGTTCCCCGCCTCCCCCCGCCGGCTCGATCATTAACCACCAGCGCGAGCCGGCGCGAGCCGACACGCACATCGAGCCGAAACACCGCTCGCCCGACGCCGCGCCGCACCCTGTTCGTCCGAGCATTCCGCTTCGGCTCACCCCCTCCTTTCGGCGCCTTTCGCCGCCTCCATCGAATCTCCATCTTTCCGCATCAAAGCCCCAAACTAATCCAAGCACACTCCGCCCCGTCAAAGCAGGCAGTGGGCTGCCTGCGCTTCCTGGAGTCGCTATGAAGAATCAGAAACGATGCTGCCACGGCGCCGTATGCGCGCTGGTGGCGGCAATGCTGGCGGGGTGCGGGCCGTCCGAGCAGCAGGCCGCCGCACCGGCCACCCCGGTCGCGGCCATGACGGTGGCCGCCACGCGCGTCGACGTGACCGAAGACCTGCCGGGCCGCGTCGCGGCCGTGCGGGTGGCCGAGATCCGGCCGCAGGTGAGCGGCATCGTGCAACGCCGGCTGTTCGAACAAGGCACCGAAGTGCGCGCCGGCCAGCCGCTGTTCCAGATCAATCCGGCGCCGTTCAAGGCGGAGATGGACACGGCCGCCGCTTCGCTGCAGCGCGCGCAGGCCGCGCTCGAGCGCGCGAAGGTGCAGACCGCGCGCTTCAAGCCGCTCGTCGAGGCCGACGCGATCAGCCGCCAGGTGTACGACGACGCCGTATCGCAACGCGACCAGGCCGCGGCCGACGTCGCGCAGGCCCGCGCGACGCTCGCGCGCCGCCAGCTCGATCTGAAGTTCGCGACCGTGGAAGCGCCGATCGCCGGCCGCATCGACCAGGCGCTCGTGACCGAAGGCGCGCTGGTGTCGAGCAGCGACAGCCAGCCGATGGCGCGCATCCAGCAGATCGACCAGGTCTACGTGGACGTGCGGCAGCCGGCCGCCTCGCTCGAGGCGCTGCGCGACGCGCTTGCCTCGCAGCCGCAAGCGTCGGCCAGCAACGGCCTGCCGGTCGACGTGCTGCGCGACGACGACACGCGTTACGACGTAAAGGGCCGCATGCTGTTCTCGGGCGTCAACGTCGATCCGGGCACCGGCGACGTACTGCTGCGCGTGCTGGTCGACAACCCGAAACGCCAGTTGCTGCCGGGCATGTACGTGCGTGCCCGGATTCCGCGCGCGCACTACGCCAACGCCGTGATGGTGCCGCAACAGGCCATCGTGCGCGCCGGCGGCAAGCCGCAGGTGTGGGTGCTCGACGCGAAAGGTACCGCTCATCTGAAAGCGGTCGAGGTCGGCGAACTGACGAACCGCAGCTATCGCATCAAGTCGGGCCTGCAGGCCGGCCAGAAGGTCGTCGTCGAAGGCATGGAGCGCCTGACCGACGGCGCGCCGGCTGCCGCGACCGACTGGAAGTCGCCTGACGCGGCTGCCACCGCGTCCGCGCACTGAGTCACGAGGAGCCTACAGCCATGGCTGAATTCTTTATCCGACGCCCGGTGTTTGCGTGGGTGATCGCGCTCTTCATCATCCTGACGGGGCTGATCGCGATCCCGCAACTGCCGGTCGCGCGCTACCCGTCGGTCGCGCCGCCGTCCGTCACGATCACCGCGAGCTACCCGGGCGCCACGCCGCAGACGATGAACGACGGCGTGCTGAGCCTCATCGAGCGCGAATTGTCCGGCGTCAAGAACCTGCTGTACTTCGAATCGTCGGCCGATACCTCGGGCCAGGCGCAGATCACCGTGACGTTCAAGCCCGGCACCAATCCGGAGATGGCGCAGGTCGACGTGCAGAACAAGATCAAGTCGGTCGAGCCGCGCCTGCCCGCCGCCGTGCGTCAGAACGGACTGATCGTCGAATCCGCGTCGTCCGGCTTCCTGATGATCGTCAGCCTGCGTTCCGACAACGGCCGCTTCGACGAAGGCGCGCTCGCCGACTACATGGCGCGCAGCGTCTCCGAGGAACTGCGGCGCATCGACGGCGTCGGCCGTGTGCTGCAGTTCGGTTCGGAACGCGCGATGCGCATCTGGGTCGATCCGCAGAAGCTGATCAATTTCGGCCTGTCGATGAGCGACCTGACGACCGCGATCGGCCAGCAGAACGTGCAGATCGCACCGGGCAGCCTCGGTGCGCTGCCCGCGCTGGCCGGCCAGCGCGTGACCGTGCCGCTCACCGCGCAAGGTCAGCTCACGACGCCGGAAGAGTTCGCGAAGGTCGTGCTGCGCGCGAACGCGGACGGCTCGAAGGTCGTGCTCGGCGACGTCGCCCGCGTCGAACTCGGCTCGCAGAACTACACGTTCGTGAGCCGCGAGAACAACAAGCCGGCCACCCTCGCCGGCGTACAGCTCGCGCCGGGCGCCAACGCGGTGAAAACGGCAGAGGCGATCCGTGCGCGCATGGCCGAACTGAGCAAGTCGATGCCGTCCGGCATGAGCTACTCGATCCCGCTCGACACGTCGCCGTTCGTGAAGATCTCGATCGAGAAAGTGCTGCACACGCTGCTCGAGGCGATGGTGCTCGTGTTCCTCGTGATGTACCTGTTCCTGCAGAACGTGCGCTATACGCTGATCCCGGCCATCGTCGCGCCGGTCGCGATGCTCGGCACGTTCACGGTGATGCTGCTGACCGGCTTCTCGATCAACGTGCTGACGATGTTCGGCATGGTGCTCGCGATCGGCATCATCGTCGACGACGCGATCGTCGTCGTCGAGAACGTCGAACGCCTGATGGCCGAGGAAGGACTGTCGCCGAAGGACGCGACGTCGAAGGCGATGAAGGAGATCACCGGCGCGATCATCGGCGTCACGCTGGTGCTGACCGCGGTGTTCCTGCCGATGGCGATGGCGAGCGGCTCGGTCGGCGTGATCTACAAGCAGTTCACGCTGTCGATGGCCGTGTCGATCCTGTTCTCCGCGCTGCTGGCGCTGACGCTCACGCCGGCCCTGTGCGCGACGATGCTCAAGCCGCTCGCACCGGGTCATCACGAGAAGCGCGGCTTCTTCGGCTGGTTCAACCGCCGCTTCGATCGCCTGACGCAATGGTACGAGACGCGCGTCGGCCGCCTGGTCGGTCGCACGGGCCGCGTGATGCTGGTGTTCGTCGCGATTTCGGGCGCACTGGTATTCGGTTTCCGCAGCCTGCCGTCGTCGTTCCTGCCGGATGAAGATCAGGGCTACTTCATCACCAGCTTTCTGTTGCCCGCCGACGCTACCGCCGAGCGTACGCACGACGTGGTCAAGACGCTGGAGAAGCATCTTGCTTCGCGTCCGGCAATCCAGTCGAGCATTTCCGTGATCGGTTACGGCTTCTCGGGCCAGGGCTCGAACGCGGCGATCAACTGGTCGGTGATGAAGGACTGGAAAAACCGTGGCGGCGCGTCGACGATCGAGGAAGGCATGCTCGCGCAGCAGGCGATGGCCGGCGTGACCGAAGGCACGGTGATGAGCCTGCTGCCGCCGGCGATCGACGAACTCGGCAACAGCTCGGGCTTCTCGATGCGGCTGGAAGACCGCGCGAACCAGGGCGCGGCGGCGCTCAAGGCGGCCGAAGCGAAGCTGCTCGAACTCGCCGCGCAAAGCAAGGTCGTGACCGGCGTGTACCCCGACAGCCTGCCGGCCGGCACCAGCATCCGCCTCGAGATCGACCGCGCGAAGGCACAGGCGCTCGGCGTGTCGTTCACGACGCTCAGCGACACGCTGTCGACCGCGATGGGCTCGACCTACGTGAACGACTTCCCGAACGCGGGCCGCATGCAGCAGGTGATCATCCAGGCCGATGCGCCGGCACGCATGCAGATCGACAACGTGATGAAGCTGTACGTGCGCAACGCGGCCGGCGGCATGGTGCCGCTGTCCGAGGTGGTGCGCCCCGTATGGACCGACACGCCGCTGCAGATGGTGCGCTTCAAGGGCTATCCGTCCGCGCGCATCGCCGGCAACGCGGCGCCCGGCCAGTCGAGCGGCGCGGCGATGGCCGAGATGGAACGGCTCGCCGCGCAACTGCCGCCGGGCTTCGCGGTCGAGTGGACCGGCCAGTCGCTGCAGGAACGCCAGTCGGCGTCGCAGGCACCGATGCTGATGGTGCTGTCGATGATCGTCGTGTTCCTGGTGCTCGCCGCGCTGTACGAAAGCTGGTCGATCCCGCTGTCGGTGATGCTCGTGGTGCCGCTCGGCCTGATCGGCGCGATCGGCGCGGTGCTGTTGCGCGGGATGCCGAACGACGTGTTCTTCAAGGTCGGGATGATCACCGTGATCGGCCTGTCCGCGAAGAACGCGATCCTGATCGTCGAGTTCGCGAAGCAGTTGCGCGAGGAAGGCAAGGGGTTGATCGAAGCGGCGGTGCAGGCCTCGAAGCTGCGCCTGCGCCCGATCCTGATGACCTCCCTCGCGTTCGGCCTCGGCGTCGTGCCGCTGATGATCGCGACCGGCGCCAGCGCCGAAACGCAGCACGCGATCGGCACCGGCGTGTTCGGCGGCATGGTGACCGCCACGGTGCTGGCCATTTTCTTCGTCCCTGTTTTCTTTGTGTTCGTGATGAGTATCCAGGAGCGTATCGGCGCGTGGCGGGCTTCCCGCAAGCAGCCGGCTTCCCCGACTCACGAACAGGAAGGTTGATGCCATGCGATTGCTTATTCTTCCCCTCGTCCTCGCGCTGTCGGCCTGCTCGCTGGCGCCCACGCTGGTCAAACCGTCGATGCCGGTGCCGACGGCCTACACCGCCGCCGCTGCCGCCAATCCCGACGCGAACGCCGCCGACCTCGGCTGGCGCACGATGTTCGGCGACCGCCGCCTGCAACGCCTGATCGAGCTCGCGCTCGAGCACAATCGCGACCTGCGCGTGGCCGCGCTGAACGTCGAGGCCGCCGAAGCGCAGTACGGCATCCAGCGTTCCGCGCGCCTGCCGTCGATCGGCGCCGGTGCGAGCTTCACACGCCAGCGTACGTCGGACGACACGCAGTCGAATCCGCCGCTGTTCGGCGCGACGCAGAACCAGTACGGCGTGAACGTCGGCATCAGCGCGTTCGAGATCGACCTGTTCGGCCGCGTGAAATCAATGTCGGATGCGGCATTCGCGCGCTACCTCGCGACCGATCACGGCCGCCGCGCGGTGCAGATCTCGCTCGTCGGCGGCGTGGCGGACGCGTACTTCGCGGAACGCCTCGCGCACGAGCAACGCCAGTTGTCCGAACGCACGCTCGCCGACTGGCAGCAGTCGCTCGATCTCGCGCGCCGCCTGAAGGAGGCGCATCAGGCGAGCGGCGTCGACATCGCGCAGGCCGAAGGCCAGGTCGCGAGCGCGACGGCCGATCTCGAAGCGCGCACGCGCGCCGTCGAGCAGGCACGCAATGCATTGCGCCTGCTGATCGGCACCGAGCTGCCGAAGGATCTGCCCGAGCCGCTGCCGCTTCAGCAGCAACCGGTGATGACGCAACTGCCGGCCGGCTTGCCGTCCGAACTGCTGTTCCGTCGCCCGGATATCCAGCAGGCCGAACAAAATCTCGTCGCCGCGAATGCAGACATCGGCGCCGCGCGCGCCGCGTTCTTCCCGCGCCTGTCGCTGACGTCGTCGATCGGCTTCCTCAGCCCGGCGATGGGCAGCCTGTTCGACGGCGGGCAGCGCGCATGGAGCTTCGCGCCGCAGGTCACGGTGCCGATCTTCCAGGGCGGGCGGCTGCGTGCCGAGCTGCGTCTCGCGGAAGTGCGCAAGTCCAGCGCGGTCGCCGAGTACGAACGCGCGATCCAGGCCGCGTTCCGCGAAGTGGCCGACGGCATCGCCGGACGTGAAACCTTCGGCCGTCAAATCGAAGCACAAACGCGTGTGGTCGGCTCGGCCGAACGCCGCACCGACCTGTCGAACCTGCGCTATCGCGCGGGTGTCGAGGGGCGGCTGGAGTTGCTCGATTCGCAGCGCCAGCTCTATGCGGCACGACAGGCGCTCCTCGATCTGCGCCGCAGCGAGCTCGGCAATGCCGTCGCGCTGTACAAGGCGCTCGGCGGCGGCCTGACGGACCAGGACGTCGCACCGTCGAAGCGCACGATGCAGAACTGAACGAACGGCGCCGTTCCGTCCCGCGCACAGCGTGGCGAAACGGCGCGCTCCGGCCCGGCAACGAGCCGCCCCGATTGTTCGACACAGCACGGCACACTCCATGACGAATTCCCTGATACTGATTGCAGAAGACGAGCCCGACATCTCGGACATCCTCGATGCGTACCTGAAACACGACGGCTTTCGCACCTACCGCGTCGCCGACGGGCAAGCGGTGCTCGACATGCAGCCGCACCTGAAGCCGGACCTGATCCTGCTCGACGTGAAAATGCCGCAGAAGAACGGCTGGGACGTGCTCGACGAACTGCGACGGCGCGACAACACGCCCGTCGTCGTCCTCACCGCGTTCGATCGCGATCTCGACCGGCTGCAGGCACTGCACGCCGGCGCGGACGACTACATCGTCAAGCCGTTCAACCCGGCCGAGGTCGTCGCGCGGTTGCGCGCGATCCTGCGCCGGTCGGCCGCGCCGCCGACCACGCGCATGCTGCGCGTCGGCGACCTGGAGATCGACACCGACAGCTATCTGACCCGCGTGCGCACAGCCAGCACCGAGGTGCCGATCACGCTGACGCTGACGGAGTTCCGGCTGCTCGCGCACATGGCGAGATCGCCGAGCCGCGTGTTCACACGCGGCGAATTGCTCGACGCGTGCATGGCCGACGTCAGCGCGCTGGAACGCACGGTCGACAGCCACATCTGCAGGCTGCGCAAGAAACTCGAACAGGCCGGCGCACCGGGCATGCCCGAAGTGATGCGCGGCGTCGGCTACCGGCTGCGGGGCGTGCAGTGATGCTGCCGGCCAGGCCCGGTCGGCAAATCGGGCAGGCGATCGGCCTCGCCGCGATCGTCGTCGTGCTGCTCGTCTGCACCGTTGCGTTCGTCGTCCACGCAGCACTGCATGCGCCGGCCGCATTGCCGCACGACGCGAGCGCCGACGCGATGCTCCGCAATGCGTCCACTTACCTGGTGCTAGCGACGGCGCTGTTCGTCTGCCTGCTGGCCGCCGCGTTCGACCTGTTCAGGCTGCTCCGCCGCATGCTCGCGACGCTCGACGCCATGGCGGACACCGCCGGCCGGATCGTGGCCGGCGATCCGTCGGCGCGCACGGTTTCCCGCGACGGCTGCCCGGCCGACCTGTCGCGTTTCATCGGGCACTTCAATGCGATGACTCACTCAATGAAATCCACGAATCCTTCCGATGCGACAGCCCCCGTCGCCAGCAGCAGTCGCGTCACGCGCACACAGCTCGCCGAACTCGAAACCCGGCTCGACGCCATCAAGGCGCTCGCCACCGATGATGCGGACGCTTCCTCGCGCGACGCGCTGCTTCAGCATGTCGACGCGCTGTTCCGGTGCGTCGAAGACCTTCAGGCAACCGAACGACAGGCGCCGGCGATTCGAACATTTCCTCGATAACGAACGGCCGTTTCAATACGCATCGGAAAGGATCGGCGAGTCGCTTTCGGTATTACCTGCGTTACCGGCTTCGAACATTACAAAACACTGCCGATCTTTTCAAAATCATTGCGGCTTATTCGATTTAATTTTATTTCATATAATCAAAAAAAGTTTGACACCGCGCTTTCGTTCTTGATACCGTCCGATGCAAGCAATCCGACGGATTGCCCGCCACGCAAACGATTCCGCTCCACGTTTTTTCGCTTCCGCTGCACCGAAGTACGCGCCGCCGAATGATGCGTTCGCCCGCCGGCGCGTGCAGTATCCCGATGCATTTCAATGGACGGCTGCCATCCGGCAGCGGGCCGAAGGATCGAATCAAATGAGCAGGACAACGAAGCTGTTGCTCTAGCAATCCCGCCCGCGCCGACTCCGGCGCGACTGCCCCGCCCTGCGGCGCAGCTTTCCCGTTACCGCGTTTTCCGTATTTCGCCTCCGGAGAAAAACCGCTTTCCGGATCGGGCGAAAGGCCCTGTCGCGTCCGTGCCATCCGCCCGCATGCGACAGAAAGCGGCGGTGCATGACCCGCACCGCTGTCGACCGTTGTTGTTCGTGCCGTTCGTTGTTCAACCGGAGGGGTAATTCAAATGAATCAGGTTGCAAACAAGAATCAAAAGCACATTCGCATCGTCAAACTCGCATTCGCCGCCGCAGCAGCCGCGACGTTCGGCATGGCGACCGCCCATGCCGCGCCCGCGGCCGGCTGGACGGAAACGCGCACCAAGGGCTTCCTGCCTCTCGTGCAGCAGAACGAAGCCGGTACGGCCGGCGCGCCCGCGGCGAGCACGGCAGCCGCGGCCGCCTCTGCCATCGAGATGGCGCCCGGCGAATCGGTGGACATCGTGCTCGGGCTGAACCTGCGCAACGAAGCACAGCTCGACCAGTACCTGCGCGACCTGCATACGCCCGGCTCGCCGCACTACCGGCAGTTCCTCACGCCTGCGCAATTCGCCGCGCAATATGCGCCGACCGACCAGCAGGTCGCCTCCGTTGTCGCCCACCTGCGCAAGGCCGGCTTCGTGAATATCGTGGTCGCGCCGAACCGGCTGCTGGTCTCCGCGTCCGGCACCGCGGGCACCGTCCAGTCCGCGTTCCGCACGACCCTCAAGCGCTTCACGCGCAACGGCCGCAGCGTCTATGCGAACACCGACGCCGCGCAAGTGCCGAACGCGATCGGCAACGTCGTCGGCGCGGTGCTCGGCCTGCAGAACGTCGAGCTCGTGCATACGGGCGCGGGCAGCAAGCCGCAAGGCAACACCAGCAACCTGACGATCCCGGCCGGCGCGTCGGCGGTGCCGCACAACCCGACCGAGTTCTCGTCGATCTACGGCGGCGACGGCACGCCGACGGCCTCGCAGACCACGGTCGGCATCATCTCCGAAGGCGACCTGTCGCAGACGGTGAGCGACCTCAATACGTTCGCCGCGAACAACGGCCTCGGCACGATCAGCAGCAGCATCGTGAAGACGGGCCCGGCCGGCAGTTCGTACACCGACACCGACGGCACCGTCGAATGGAACCTCGACAGCCAGTCGATCGTCGGCACGGCCGGCGGCAGCGTGAAGCAGGTCGTGTTCTACGTCGCGCCGTCGATGACGCTCACCGCGATCACGGCCGCGTACAACAAGGCCGTGACCGACAACGTCGCGAAGGTGATCAACGTGTCGCTCGGCGTGTGCGAATCGTCCGCGAACAGCACCGGCTCGCAGGCAACCGACGACACCATCTTCAAGCAGGCGGTCGCGCAAGGGCAAACCTTCTCCGTTTCCGCCGGCGACCACGGCGCGTACGAATGCGCGAGCGGCACGCCGTCGCGCTCGACCTACACGGTGAGCGAGCCGGCCACGTCGCCGTACGTGATCGCGGTGGGCGGCACGACGCTGTTCACCAATACGTCGACCAATGCGTACAACAGCGAGATCGTCTGGAACGATCCGAGCTGGCAGCCGGGCACCGTGTGGTCGACGGGCGGTGGGTACAGCAAGTACGAGGCCGCGCCGACGTGGCAGTCGTCGACCCTCACCGGCTCGACCAAGCGCGCGCTGCCCGACGTCGGCTTCGACGCCGACCTGCGCACGGGTGCGATTCTCGTCGTGAACGGCCAGACGTCGGACACGCTGTGGGGTTCGGGATACCTGAACAACGAAGGCGGCACGAGCCTCGCCGCGCCGATCTTCACGGGCATCTGGGCGCGGCTGCAGTCGGCCAACAACAACGCGCTCGGGTTCCCCGCGTCGAGCATCTACAAGTACTTCCCGACCAACGCGGCGCTGCTGCACGACGTCACGTCCGGCAACAACGGCAGCGGCACTTACGGCTACAAGGCGAAGGCCGGCTGGGATGCGACGACGGGCTTCGGCAGCGTGAACATCTCGAAGCTGAATACGTTCATCCAGAGCACGTCGGATTTCGCGCGCTGATGAATCGCTGACCGAACCGGGTGCGGGAGCGCGACGCATCGCGCGCGCCGAGGCGCCGTACCCGACCCATCGCGTTGAAGAAACCCGCGAAGGCTGCGAAGCCGTCGCGGGTTTTCTGCATTCAGCGCCCAGTCGCCGCGCGCAGCGAGCGTCACGCGCGCCCCAACCTTGCAATCGTTGCGCAAACAACTTTCACGTCGGTTACCGCGTGCCCGCGTGTCCACTTACGGACTGCAAGGTACACACACTGTTACACAACGCCGCGACAACTTCCGCGCGTATCGTGCGTTTAACTAAAGGTATCGATTCGTCGCGGGACAACCACCATGCGAACACGATCCAGCCGCCCGCTCCGGCCGATGCCACCGGAACCTGCGCGGACGGTCGCGACACGGTGTTCGAGCCGATCGCGCGGCCCGCGTGCCTGCCAACGCTGCCACCACACCGAACGAACAACATGAATCACACCCGTGCACACCGCCCCGTCAGGACGCTGATCGCGTCGTCCGTCATCGTGTCGCTGCTCGGCCTGTCGGCCTGCAAGCACGACGACAGCAGCGCCGCCGCGCCGGCCAGCGATGCGAGCGCCGCCTCGGCGGCACAGCCCGCGTCGACGCCCGTCGCGTACACGCCGCCGAGTGCCGACCAGCTCTATCAGATGGTCGCGCCGATCGCGCTGTTCCCCGACAAGCTGGTCGCATTGGTGCTCGCGGGCGCAACGTATCCGGACCAGATAACGGCCGCCAATACATGGGTGACGCAAAATCCGTCGTTGAAGGGTCAGGCGCTCGCGAGCGCCGCCGACGCGCAGCCGTGGGACCCGTCCGTCAAGGCGCTGACCGCGTTCCCCGCGGTGCTGTCGCAAATGGCGTCGAACCCGGCCTGGACCACCTCGCTCGGACAGGCGTACTACAACGATCCGACCGACGTGATGAATGCGATCCAGGTGATGCGCCAGCGCGCGCAGAAATCCGGCCATCTGCGCTCGAGCGGTCAGATGCGGGTCACGCAAGTCGCGCAGGCCGCGCCGGCGGGCTACACGCCGGCCACCGACGCGCCGGTGGTCTACAGCGGGCCGGCGATCGTGCCGCCGCCCGAGCAGGCGATCGAGATCGAACCCGCGCAGCCCGATGTCGTGTACGTGCCGTCGTACAACCCGACCGTCGTCTACGGCGAGCCGGTTTCGTCCTATCCCGGCTATGTGTATCGGCCGCCCGTCTACAGCACCGGCGAAGTCGTCACGGCCGGCCTGATCACGTTCGGCGTCGGCATCGCCGTCGGCGCGGCGATCTTCGGGCATCACGACTGGGGTTGGCACGCATGGGGCGTGAACTGGGGCGCACCGCCCCGCGAAGGCCCGGCGTGGCACGGCGGCTGGCAGCGTCCGGCCGTGGTGTACAACCACACCACCTACGTGACGAAGTCGACCACGGTGATCAACAACATCACGAACATCCGCAACACACGCATCACGAACAACTACGGCGGCAACGTCACCACCAACAACACGACGATCGAGCGCAACACGGTCCGGCCGGGCGCGGAGCCGATGCACGGCCAGGCCATGGAGCAGCGCCCGGGTGCCGCGCCGATGACGATCCCGCATTTCGGTGCAAACGACGCGCGCCCCGGTGCACGACCCGCGCCCGAAGCATTCGCGCAGCATCGCGCGAATGCGCCGCATGCCGAGGTGCCCGTGCCGCATCCGCCCGGTGCGACGCACGACACGCGGCAGCAGGCGATGCAGCGCGAACCTGCCGCGCAGGAGACTCGCGCGGCGGCGCAGCAACAGCAGCAACAACGCGCGGATATGCAGCGACACGACGCGGCCCGGCAGCGCGAAGCGCTGCAGCAACGCAATGCCGCCCAACAGCAGGAACACGCTCAGGCGCAGCAGCGTGACGAAGCGCAACAGCAGCAACGCGTGGAAGCGCAGCAACGTGACGAGGCCCGGCAACAGCAGCGGAGCGAGGCGGCGCAACAGCAACAACGCAAGGAGATGCAGCCGCACCCCGAAGCGCCGCCGCACGAACACGCGGCACCGCAGCCTCGGCAGGCAGCGCCCGAGCATGCGCACGCGCCGCATCCGGCCGAGTCGCACCCGCCGCACGAATCGCGCGAACATCGGCCCGGATAAAAGGCACGACACGCAGGCATCTCGGCGACGCGGGCGCGATACGGGCCGTCACGCCACGCGCCGCCACGCCCTTCAATCGGCCCAATTCCGGACATAGTCCGGCACCGCCACGTCGCCGTCTGCATGAACCGGCACGCCGCGCGTCGTCTTCAGCGGCAAGATCCCGGCCCACACCGCCAGCCCGAGATCCTCTTCCTTGTCGGACGGCAGCGAATCGCTGACTTTCACGGCCGCTTCCACCATCGAAATCCGCAGCACGCTGGTCGCATTGATTTCCTTCGAATTGCCCGGCCGCGCTTCATGCTTGCGGCCCGGCGCGATCTTGTCCATCAACGCATCCAGCGCGGCGAGTTTTTCCGCGCTGCCTTCGATCACGTCGAACTGCCCGTAGATCACCGCGGATCGGTAATTCATCGAATGGTTGAAGGCGGATCGGGCCAGCACGAGGCCGTCCAGCAGCGTCATCGCGACGCAAGCCTGCACGCCGGCCGACAATGCCTTGACCATCCGGCTTCCGTTCGCCCCGTGGATATAGAGCGCATCGCCGATTCTCCAGTGCGCGGTCGGGATGCAGTGCGTGTTTTGCCCGTCGCCGAATGCGATGTGACAGACGTACGCGTCGTCCACGATGCGGTGGAGCATCGTGCGATCGCGGCTCGCCAGTTCAGGCAGGCGGCGAATGGTCGTACGCGGTGTGGAAGAGAGACCGATCTGTTCGTTCATCTATCTGTACTGCAAAATGAATTGTATTCGGCATCGTGCCGTATCCGTGCATGAGCGCGTGGCTGCCCGGCCCATCGACAGTCGCTCGTCGAATCGAGCAAAATACGCGCATCCCGCAAGTCGCGCCGATCGCTGAAAATGCGCGTTACCGGCCTGCCCCGCGAGAACGTGAACGATACGATGCGCGCGGCCTCTTCGAAAGAACCAGCACAACGAAAATTTCTGGAACCAGCCCATGGATCTCGCGCTGCTCATCTCGTCGCTTGCCAGACAGGACGGCGCGACAACGCATAGTCGGCAGGAGGCCCTCTACCGGAGCCTGCGCAACATGCTGCTGGACGGGCACCTCCCGCCCGGCACGCGGCTCGCGTCGACGCGCGTGCTCGCGGCCGAGCTGGGCATCGCGCGCAATTCCGCGGTCTATGCGTACGAGCGTCTTGCCGAGGAAGGCTTCGTGGCGGCCACGCGCAACGGCACGATCACGCTATGGGACGGCTCCGGCCGCTCGAGCGTCGGCAATGAAAAAGACCTCGCGCCGGTTCACTTGTCGGCACGCGTGCACGGGCTGGAGAACGCCGATCCCGAGCCCGAACGCATGCTGCCGTTCGTCCCCGGCCTCCCGTCCCTCGACGAATTCCCGGTTGCCCAGTGGCGTCGTTGCATCGAGCGCGCGTGGAAGACCATCACGCCCGCCCGGCTGGCGTACGGGCCGGTCGAAGGGCTGCCCGAACTGCGGCGCGCGGTGGCCGCGTACATCCGCGTGTCGCGCGGCGTGCGCTGCGACACGGGCCAGGTGTTCATCACCGACGGCACGCAGAGCAGCCTCGAACTCTGCGCGCGCATGCTGGCGAATCCGGGGGAATACGGCTGGCTCGAGAACCCTTGCTACAACGGCGCGAGAACCGCGTTCCGGTCGACCGGCCTGAATCCCGTGCCGATCGAGGTCGATCGCGAGGGCATGGCGCCGACCGACGTGCAGTGGCGCACCCACCCGCCCCGGCTGATCTATACGACACCGTCGCACCAGTACCCGCTCGGCGCACTGATGAGCCCGCGGCGCCGCGCGGCGCTCGTCGAGCACGCCCGTGCATGCGGCGCGTGGATCATCGAGGACGACTACGACAGCGAGTTCCGTCACGGCGGCCAGCCGCTGCCCGCGATCCAGGGCCTGCATGCCGATGCACCGGTGTGCTATCTCGGCACGTTCAGCAAGACGATGTTTCCGGCCCTGCGGCTCGGCTTCATGGTGGTGCCGCCGGTGCTGGTCGACCGCTTCACGAGCACGCTGCGCGAACTCGTCCATCGCGGCCACTCGGCCGACCAGCTGGCGATGGCCGAATTCATCGATACCGGCCTGTTTGCGCGGCACCTGCGGAAGATGCGGGCGCTCTACGCCGAGCGGCGCGGCAGCCTCGAAGCGGCGCTCGCCCGCCATCTCGGCACATCGCTGAGCGTGCGGGAAAGCCCCGGCGGCATGCATCTTTCCGCGGATCTCGCGGTGCCGCTGCACGATACCGACGTCGCGCGCACGGCCGCCGCCCGCGGCTTGCGGCTCCAACCGCTGAGCAGCTACTGCATCGGCGACGGCCGGCGATACAACGGCTTCGTGCTCGGCTATTCTGGGCTGAGCGACGCGACGATCGAAACAGCGGCGATGCAGTTCGCCGACATCATCGAGCAGCACCGCCGCGCGCGGCACTGAGTACCGCTCACAGTTGCGATTCGATCGGAAACAGCCCGAGAAACCACACTTCCATCCGCCGCGGGGCGGACACTTCCGGCTCGTGATCGATCTCGGTGACTTTCCCGTCCGCATCCGTCTGAACCCACTTGAGGCGCCCGCTGCCGGCCGCATCGGTTCTCGCCTCGACACGCCACGCGATCTGGTCGAGTCGCGCCTCCAGATCGTTGGCCACCTGCGATGCAATCGCCGGGCTCTCGCAGTAAACGCCGATCTCCGTATTGAGGTTCAGCGAGCGCGGATCGAGATTCATCGACCCGATGAAGATGCTCGTGTGATCGAACACGTAGGTCTTCGCATGCAGCGACGCGCGCGACGAGCCGATGATGACCTGCTTCGAAATGCTCTTGTCGCCCGATGGCCGGCGCTCGTAAAGCCGCACGCCGGCGTTCACCAGATCGCTTCGATAGCGACGGTAGCCGGCATGCACGGCCGCCACGTCGGTCGACGCGAGCGAATTGGTCAGCACCGTCACGCGCACGCCGCGCGCCGTGAGCGCACGCAGCCGCTCGACCACTTCCCTGCCCGGCACGAAATACGGCGACACGATCAGCAGGTCGTGCCGGGGCTGCAACGCAAGCGCACGCAACTGCGGCATCAGGTGGCCGTCGCTGTCCTTCGGCGGGTGCGCGATCTTCGATGGATCGTCGTACAGCACCGTCGCACGCCCCCACGACAGCTCCGTACCCTGCCCGTGGACGATCCGGTCGAGCCGCTGGCGGGCCTGGAGCACGTACGGATTGTCTTCCATCGCCCTCAGATAGTCGCGCAACCGCTCGCGCTCGTGATCGAGCCCGCCCGGCGCCGCATCGTGCCCGACCAGCGTATCGACCGGATACGCATACGGCGAATTCCAGAACGTATCGAACTCGGTCGAGATGTCTTTCACGACCGGGCCGTGAACGACGACATCGAGATCGCCGAACTCGAGCATCGACGATGCGCCGAAGTATTCGTCGCCGATGTTGCGCCCGCCGACGATCGCCGCCTGGTTGTCCGCGATCATCGCCTTGTTGTGCATGCGCCGGTTGACGCGCGAGAACTCGAACACGGTGCCGAGCTTCTTGAACCGGCGCGTCGCCACCGGATTGAACAGCCGGATCTCGATGTTCGGATGCGCGCTGATCTCCAGCAGCTTGCGGTCGTCCGCGTTGGTGCCGAGGTCGTCGAGCAGCGCGCGCACGCGCACGCCGCGATCGGCCGCGCGGATGACCGCGTCGGCCAGTTCGTGGCCGGTCAGGTCGTCGTGCCAGATGTAGTACTGAAGATCCAGCGAGCGGTCCGCGCGGTCGGCGAGCAGCACGCGCGCGTCCAGTGCGTCGACCGGATCGGTCAACAAATGAAACGCGTCCTGCCCCGGATGGGCGGCAGCCTGCTGACGAAACGCCACGCCGAGGCGCGTATCGTCGGTATCGGTGAATGCATGCGTCGGCGCGCGGTCAGCCTGCGGCGGCAGGCTCGCGCATGCGGCAAGCACCAGCAACGACAGAATCGCACCCCACGAACGCAGCCTGATCATGATCGCCGTCCCCGCTCCCGGGTGAAATCCGTTTGTTCTGGCCGCCGAATGGAGGCGGCATTGATCGGCGGTCCTGACGTGCGCGAGTATTGCGTCGAGGCCGGCCGCGCCACAGCATACTTCGATTGCCATCGGCGCGGCAGCCCCTCGTTGTTTTCCTGATCGCACCGCGCGGCCGCCCAAAGAAAAACCCGCGACGCATGACGCGATCGCGGGTTTTCGGCATGCCGCGATACAGTGCGGCGCGGCATGAAATCTGGTGGGCCCCCCGGGAGTCGAACCCGGCACCAACGAATTATGAGTTCGCTGCTCTAACCAAGCATGAGCTAGGGGCCCAGACGAGAAGCAAAGCGTGCTACACGCCACCCCGGCAACGAAGCCGGGCCGGCATTGTAACAACAAAGACGACAAAGGGAACAAACGCCACCGGCATCATGCGGATACCGGCGGCGTTCGTAAAAGGGACGCTGGAAATCAGTTCCCTTCGAGGAACGACTTCAGCTTGTCGGAACGGCTCGGGTGACGCAGCTTGCGCAGCGCCTTGGCCTCGATCTGACGAATCCGCTCGCGCGTGACGTCGAACTGCTTGCCGACTTCCTCGAGCGTGTGATCGGTGCTCATCTCGATACCGAAACGCATCCGCAACACCTTCGCCTCGCGCGGCGTCAGCGAATCGAGCACGTCCTTCACGACGTCGCGCATGCTGGCATGCAGTGCGGCATCCGCCGGCGCGACCGTGTTGGTGTCCTCGATGAAGTCGCCGAGATGGGAATCGTCGTCGTCACCGATCGGCGTTTCCATCGAGATCGGCTCCTTCGCGATCTTCATGATCTTGCGGATCTTGTCTTCCGGCATCTCCATCTTCTCGGCGAGCGTTGCCGGATCCGGCTCGAGACCGGTTTCCTGCAGGATCTGCCGCGAGATGCGGTTCATCTTGTTGATCGTTTCGATCATGTGAACCGGAATACGGATCGTGCGCGCCTGGTCGGCGATCGAACGCGTGATGGCCTGACGGATCCACCACGTCGCATAGGTCGAGAACTTGTAGCCGCGACGGTATTCGAACTTGTCCACCGCCTTCATCAGGCCGATGTTGCCTTCCTGGATCAGGTCGAGGAACTGCAGGCCGCGGTTCGTGTACTTCTTCGCGATCGAGATCACGAGACGCAGGTTCGCCTCGGTCATTTCGCGCTTCGCCTGACGCGCCTTCAGTTCGCCGGCCGCCATCTGACGGTTGGTTTCCTTCAGGTCCTTCAGCGGCAGCACGACGCGCGCCTGCAGGTCGAGCAGGCGCTGCTGCTGTTCGCGGATCGCCGGGACGTTACGCGACAGCACCGCGCTGTACGGATGGCCTTCCGCGGTGATCTTCTCGGCCCAGTCGAGATCCGTCTCGCTGCCCGGGAAGCGCGCGATGAATTCCGAGCGCGGCATGCCGCACTTGTCGACGACGATGTGCAGGATCTGACGCTCGACCTGACGCACTTCGTCCACCTGCGCACGCAGCGTGTCGCACAGGCGTTCGACGGTACGCGCGGTGAAGCGGATCGTCATCAGCTCGCTCTGGATCGTTTCCTGCGCCTTCAGGTAGGCCTTCGACTTGTAGCCTTCCTTCTCGAACGCGCGGCGCATCTTGTCGAACCACTCGCTGATCTGCGAGAACTTCTCGAGCGACGCGCGCTTGAGGGCTTCGAGCTGGGCGGCGTTCGCCGATGCCTGCGCGGCACCGTCGTCTTCCTCCTCTTCCTCTTCTTCCTCTTCCTCTTCGGCTTCCTCGTCCTCGTTCTCGATGGCTTCCGCTTCCTTCGCGGAGAAGCCGTCCGTATCGGCGGCGTCCGCGGCATTCGGATCGAGCAGGCCGTCGACGAGCTCGTCGACGCGGATCTCTTCGTTCGCGACGCGTTCGGCCATCGCGAGGATGTCGGCGATCGTCGTCGGGCACGCGGAGATGGCCATCACCATGTGGCGCAGGCCGTCCTCGATCCGCTTCGCGATCTCGATTTCGCCTTCGCGCGTGAGCAGCTCGACCGTGCCCATCTCGCGCATGTACATCCGGACCGGATCGGTCGTGCGGCCGAATTCCGAATCGACGGTGGACAGCGCGACTTCCGCTTCCTCCTCGACTTCATCGTCCGACGACGCGGCGGGCGCGTTGTCGTTCAGGAGCAGCGTTTCCGCGTCCGGCGCCTGCTCGTAAACCGCCACGCCCATGTCGTTGAACGTGCCGATGATGCCCTCGAGGGCTTCCGTCTCGGTGAAGTTGTCCGGCAGGTGGTCGTTGATTTCGGCGTACGTGAGGAAGCCGCGCTCCTTGCCGAGCTTGATCAGCGCGCGCAGTTTCACGCGGCGCTCTTCGAGCTCCTCGGCCGTGCCCGGCGTGCTCGTCGCGAACGCTTCCTTCAGCAGCGCCTTTTCCTTGGCGCGACGATCGCGCACCTTGGACTTGCCCGGTGCAGCCGCGGCTGCGGGCTGCTCGTCGCTCTGATTTGCGTCGTCTTCGACGGATACTTCGTTCAGCTTTTTGGTCATGGAGTTCGCCGTACCGGCTATATCGACTCGCGGCTGCTGGACGACAGCCGGTTGAACCGTGGGTGCATGAGTAGTACGTACTGCCGTTTCGTCCGCGTCGGCAGTCGTGTCCCTTGCGCTTTTCGCACTTGCCCGCTTCGCCGCCGGCTTGGCCGGCCCGGAGTCGGGTCTGGCGGCAGCCCGTGTTCTGGCTGCCGGCGCCGGCGCAGCCTGAGCAGTGCCGGCCGCGGTTTTCTTTCCTGCAGGGGCTGACGTGGCTGAAGACGTTGTCCTGGTGGAAGAAGCAGACTTGGCCGCTGTGACCTTCTTGGTCGGCTCCGTCGAGCCCTTGCCTGTTGCTTTCTTTCCGCCTGTCGTCTTTGCCATCGCGATTCTCGCCTCTGCTTGGAAAACAAACCGCTGGAAACCTTATATTATAGCACGCTGGGGAGCCCTCTCTAAGCGCCCCAGCCGCCTACAGCCCGAGCCGACGCTTCATGTCGGTTCGCTGCTGGTTCAATTCCGTCAATTCGGCCAGTTCCTCGGGGGTGAAGGTGGATTGCCGCGCCAGCCTGTCCAGCCGGTCGCAGCAGGCGTCATAGCGCATCTTGAGCACCGCTGCCTGCAGCTCCTCCCCCGCGATCCGTTCCTGCTCACGCTGCCGCTCGGGCACCGTCTCGTCGTCCGGATTCTGTAACAGCAAATCGCGGACGTTTTCATCATAGTCCAGAATTTCGCGGAAGATTTCCTCGTAAGTCGCCCCGTTCGAGGACGTCCTGAGGACATCCGACAGCAGCCGGAACTCCGCGCCTTCGCCCAGCGCACGCGCATGATCGACGACTTCCGCGAACAATTCGCCGATGCGCGGCAGCGCGCGCAGGGTCACAATCTGTTCGTCGTCGAGCTGCGACGCGATGCGCGGATGCATCACCAGCGTGCGCAACGCGCGCTTTTCGCTGTCCGTCACGCGGCGCCGCTCGCTGCGCGCGGGCGCCTGGCGCGGCGGCGTGGCGATGCGCGTATCGACGTCCGACAGCGCCGCGACCTCTTCGAACGGGATATCGAGACGGTCGGCGAACATGTGCATGATCTGCGCGCGCAACGCGTTCGCCGGCAGCGCCTGCAACAGCGGCTTCGCATCGAACAGCGCCTTCGCGCGGCCTTCCGGCTGATCGAGCGCCTTGCCGGCAATCGCTTCGTTCAACAGAAATTGCGACAGCGGCATCGCACGCTCGACCTGCTCGGAGAACGCCTCCGCGCCGAATTCGCGCACGTAGCTGTCCGGATCGTGCTCGGTCGGCAGAAAAAGGAACCGGATCGTGCGGTTGTCGCCCGCGTGCGGCAGGCATGCCTCGAGCGCGCGCCGCGCCGCGCGCCGTCCGGCCGAATCGCCGTCGAAACTGAAAATGACCGTGTCGGTCTGGCGCAGCAGCTTCTGCACGTGAATCGGCGTGCAGGCGGTGCCGAGCGTCGCGACCGCGTTCGGAAACCCGAGCTGCGCGAGCGCGACGACGTCCATGTAGCCTTCGACGACCAGCACGTACTTGCGCTCGCGAATCGCGAGCCGCGCCTCGAACAGCCCGTACAGCTCGCTGCCCTTGTTGAACAACGGCGTTTCCGGCGAATTCAGGTACTTCGGTTCGCCGCTGCCGAGCACGCGGCCGCCGAAACCGATCACCTGCCCCTTCACGTTGCGGATCGGGAACATGATCCGCTCGCGGAACCGGTCGTAGCGGCGTGCGACGCCCTGGGCGTCGGTCTTCTCGCTGACGATCACGAGCCCCGCCTCGACGAGCGACTCGTCGCGATAGTCCGGGAACGCGGCCTCGAGGTTCTGCCAGCCGTCCGGCGCATAGCCGAGACCGAAGCGCGCGGCGATCTCGCCGGTCAGGCCCCGGTTCTTCAGGTACTGGATCGCGACGGTCGCGCCGCGCAACTGCTTGCGGTAGTAGTCGCACGCCGCGGTCATCGCATCGGACAGCGCGGTCGCCACCGATTTCGACACGGGCGCCGGATAGTCGCCGCCACCGCCTCCGCCCCCACCGCGCATCGACGGTTCGTGCGGCACGGTCAGCCCGACGGATTGCGCGAGTTCCTGCACGGCTTCCGGGAACGTGAGCCCCGCATGTTCCATCAGGAAGCCGATCGCGGTGCCGTGCGCGCCGCAGCCGAAGCAGTGATAGAACTGCTTGGTCGGGCTGACGGTAAACGACGGGCTCTTCTCGTTATGGAACGGGCACAGCCCCATGAAGTTGGCGCCGCCCTTCTTGAGCTGCACGTACCGGCCCACCACGTCGACGATATCGACGCGGTTCAGCAAATCCTGCAGGAACGAATGCGGAATCACCGTGGGATCGAGCGAAAAAAGACAATACGATGCCCGGCGCACGCATCGCTGGGCGCGCCGGGAACGGGTTTTACTTCGTGAGCGCGGCCTTGACCTGCGCGGAAACGGCCGTCATGTCGGCACGGCCGGCGAGCTTGCCCTTCAATACGCCCATCACCTTGCCCATGTCCTGCGGGCCGGCCGCGCCGGTTTGCGCGACGGCCGCCTGGACCTCGGCCGCCACTTCGGCGTCCGACAGTTGCGCGGGCATGTAGCCGCCCAGCACGGTCAGCTCGGCCTGCTCCTTCGCGACCAGATCGTCGCGACCGGCGGCCTGGAACTGACTGATCGAATCCTTGCGCTGCTTGATCATCTTGTCGATCACGGCCGTGATGCCCGCGTCGT
Source organism: Burkholderia sp. BCC0097 (assembly GCF_902832985.1). Taxonomy (NCBI): domain Bacteria; kingdom Pseudomonadati; phylum Pseudomonadota; class Betaproteobacteria; order Burkholderiales; family Burkholderiaceae; genus Burkholderia; species Burkholderia sp. BCC0097. The sequence goes on along the minus strand of NZ_CADFDM010000010.1, from coordinate 270,988 downwards.
CGAGCGTGACCCGATCGTCGACTTCGCGCTGCTTGATCGCGGCCATCAGCAGGCGAATCGTTGCCAGGCGCTCGCTTTCCTTCGCGCGCATCGCGGCCTTCATGTCTTCGCTGATCTGCTCTTTCAAACTCATCTTTCACCCGGGATGGAAACGTGAATCCGACGCCCGCGAACGGGCGTCAACACAAAAACCCGCTTGGGACAGTGTCTCAAGCGGGTTGCTCGAATCCGGCATCGGCGACTCGCCGCCTGATCGGCTGCGCGATCGCACTCGATCGCACGGAGTCCCCGGTGCGCCGCTCAGCGAACCGCGCGGCGCCCAATCGTTCAGTACAGCTTCTTCGGCAGCGTCTGGCTGCGAATACGCTTGTAATGACGCTTCACCGCAGCGGCCTTCTTACGCTTGCGTTCTGCGGTCGGCTTCTCGTAAAACTCGCGCGCACGAAGCTCGGTCAGCAGACCGTTCTTCTCGATCGTGCGCTTGAAGCGACGCATTGCAACTTCGAACGGCTCGTTCTCTTTAACGCGAATGATCGTCATGATCCGACACGAATAAAGGTTTGCAAGGAAAGACTACCGAGTATAGCAGAGCGATTGTTCAAAGGCACGGACCCCAACCCGCCAACACGGCGCCGGCCGGCGCGTCAGGCGCCTCGCGCATACTCGGCCGCGGCCTGCCCGGCCGCCGTGCCGGACGCCCACGCCCACTGGAAGTTGTAGCCGCCGAGCCAGCCCGTCACGTCCACCGCCTCGCCGACGAAGAACAGCCCCGGCACGCGCGCGCTCATCATCGTCGCCGACGACAGCTCGCGCGTATCGACCCCGCCCTTCGTCACTTCGGCCTTCTTGTAGCCTTCGGTGCCGTTCGGCGTCAGCGTCCAGCCGGACAGCGCGTCGCCGATCTGGCGCAGCGTCTTGTCGGGCAGGTCCGCGAGCCGAGCGTCGGCCGCGACGCGATGCGTGTCGAGCCACGCATGCGCGAGGCGCGACGGCACCCACTCGGCGAGGAGTGAGCCGATCTGGCGCTTCGACGTGCGTTTCGCGTCGAGCAGATCGGCCACCGTGTCGCGCTGCGGCAGCAGGTCGACGCGGATCGGGTCGCCGGGCTGCCAGTAGCTCGAAATCTGCAGGATGCCGGGACCGGAGAGTCCGCGGTGCGTCAGCAGCAGGTCCTCGACAAATTCGCCGCCGCGCTTTTTGTCGCCGGTCGATACGCGCACCTCGAGCGATACGCCGGACAGCGGCGCGAACGGCGCCCAGTCCTGCGGCGCGAACGTCAGCGGCACGAGCGCGGGCCGCGTATCGACGAGCTTGTGGCCGAACTGCTTCGCGAGCCGGTAGCCGAAGTCGGTCGCACCGATCTTCGGAATCGACAGCCCGCCGGTCGCGACGATCAGTGCGCGCGCCCCGATCGGCCCGGCCTGCTGCGTGTCGAGCGTGAAACCGTCGGACGGCGCATGGCGCACCGCGTCGACAACGACGGGCCGGCGCCACGCGATGCCGCCCGCGTCGCACTCGTGCTTCAGCACGTCGATGATCGCGTCGCTGCCATGGTCGCAAAAGAGCTGACCCTTGTGCTTTTCGTGCCAGGTCACGTGATGGCGCTTGAGCAGCCCGAGGAAGTCGCGCGGCGTATAGCGCGCGAGCGCCGAGCGCGCGAAATGCGGATTCGACGACAGGTAGTTGTCGGGGCCGGCGTACAGGTTCGTGAAGTTGCAGCGGCCGCCGCCCGAGATGCGGATTTTCTCGGCAAGCCGCGGTGCGTGATCGATCAGCACGACGCGGCGGCCGAGCTGGCCTGCGACCGCGGCGCTCATCATGCCGGCGGCGCCCGCGCCGATCACGGCGATATCATAAGTTTCCATGGCGCGGATTGTACCTGCCCGGCATCCGGCCCGGGCCGCCGCCAGCGGCGGCCGGCCCCCGCCTGCTATACTTTCCGGTTACGTTGACCTACCTGCGGCGCGCCCGAAACGGCGCGCCCCGCCCGCACCCATGCTCGTTCTCGGCATCGAAAGCTCCTGCGACGAAACCGGCCTCGCGCTCTACGACACGCAGCGCGGCCTGCTCGCGCACGCGCTCCATTCGCAGATCGCGATGCACCGCGACTACGGCGGCGTCGTGCCCGAGCTCGCATCGCGCGACCACATCCGCCGCGCGCTGCCGTTGCTCGAGGAAGTGATGGCGCAAAGCGGCACGCGCCGCGACGACATCGACGCGATCGCGTTCACGCAGGGCCCCGGCCTCGCCGGCGCGCTACTGGTCGGCGCGAGCATCGCGAATGCACTCGCGCTCGCGTGGAACAAGCCGACCGTCGGCATCCATCACCTCGAAGGCCACCTGCTGTCGCCGTTGCTGGTCGACGAGCCGCCGCCGTTCCCGTTCGTCGCGCTGCTGGTTTCCGGCGGCCACACGCAACTGATGCGCGTGACCGACGTCGGCGTGTACGAGACGCTCGGCGAAACGCTCGACGACGCGGCCGGCGAAGCGTTCGACAAGACGGCGAAACTGATCGGCCTCGGCTACCCGGGCGGCCCCGAAGTATCGAAGCTGGCCGAAACGGGCACGCCGGGCGCGGTCGTGCTGCCGCGCCCGATGCTGCATTCGGGCGATCTCGACTTCAGCTTCAGCGGCCTGAAGACGGCCGTGCTCACGCAGATGAAGAAATTCGAAGCGGCGAAGCTCGAAGGCGAAGCCCTCGAACGCGCGAAGGCCGACCTGGCACGCGGCTTCGTCGATGCGGCCGTCGACGTACTCGTCGCGAAGTCGCTCGCCGCACTGAAGAAAACGAAGCTCAAGCGCCTCGTGGTCGCGGGCGGCGTCGGCGCGAATCGCCAGTTGCGCGCGGCACTGTCGGCGGCCGCGGCCAAGCGCGGCTTCGACGTGCACTACCCCGATCTCGCGCTCTGCACCGACAACGGCGCGATGATCGCGCTCGCAGGCGCGCTGCGGCTCGGCCGCTGGCCGGAACAGGCGAATGCCGACTACGCGTTCACGGTGAAGCCGCGCTGGGACCTCGCGTCGCTCGCGGGCTGAATCGCGCCACGCGACACCGCCAGCCGGAAAGCGAAAAAGCCGCTCGTTCGAGCGGCTTTTCTCATTGGCATGACCCATCCTGAAATAGGTTGACACTTTTTCGCCGAGACGAAGAGGTGGCAAGTGGAGCAAGGGATCAAGCGGACGCAGCGGGATTACAGCCTGGCTTTTAAGCTGTCAGTGGTGGCGCAGGTCGAAAAAGGCGAACTGACGTACAAAGAGGCGCAGCGGCGCTACGGCATCCAGGGTCGCTCGACGGTGCTGGTATGGTTACGCAGGCACGGCTTGCAGGATTGGGCCGATCCATCCGGCCGTGCGCAATCGGGTTCCACCATGCCAAAGCCAGACTCAAAGCCGCTCACACCCGAGCAGCGCATCAAGGAGTTGGAGACGCAGTTGCGAGAGGCGCAGGAGAAAGCGGCGCTATTCGAGGCGGTGCTCGACGTGATGCGCAAGGACTACGGGATCACCGTAAAAAAGCCTTCGGGCAGGTCGTCGCGCAAAAGCAGATCAAAAAGCTGAGCGTCGAGCGAGCCTGCCGCTACATGGGCATCAGCCGCCAAGCGTATTACAAGCGATGTCGCAGCGAGCAGTGCCGTTGCTCGCAAGCTGAGACCGTGGCGACGCTGGTGCGGGACGTCCGGCTTCGCCAGCCGAGGCTCGGAACACGAAAGCTGCATCATCTGCTCGGGCCTGCCTTGGTGGAGCGCGGCATCAAGCTGGGACGGGATCGGCTGTTCGACGTGCTGCGCGCCGCGCGCCTGCTGGTCGTGCCGCACCGGGCGTACCACAAGACGACTCAAAGCCATCATCGCTTCCGGCGTCATCCGAATCTGCTGAAACCCGGGCCGGATCAAATCGTGCCGACCGGCCCCGAACAGGTATGGGTGGCCGACATCACGTACCTGCCGACGGCTGGCCCGTTTGTGTATTTGAGCCTCGTCACGGATGCGTTCTCGCGCAAGATCGTCGGCCATCACGTTCACGAGAGCCTGCAAACCGAGCAGGTCAGTCAGGCGCTGAAGAAGGCGTTGCGCAGGCGCCAGACCCACCAGCCCTTGATCCATCACTCCGATCGCGGGGTCCAGTACTGCGCGACCTACTATCAGGACATCCATCGGCGTCACGGCTTGCGATGTTCGATGACGGACGGCTACGACTGCTATCAGAACGCGCTGGCCGAGCGGGTCAACGGCATTCTCAAGGGCGAGTTCCTGCTGCAACGTCCCGCTGACCTCGAGCAAGCCGCCAAGATGGTCGAACAGTCCATCCGCATCTATAACCACGAGCGACCGCATGCCGCGCTGAAATACAAAACGCCCGATGCGGTGCATCGGGCGTTCTAGCGTCTGAATACTGTCAACCTATTCCAGGACTTGACAGGCGCCCGGAGAACCCGCGGCACCGGCGCCATCAGTGACGGAGCTCGTCGGGACCGCCGCCTCCCCCGCCGCCGTGGTTGCCGCCGCCGTTTCCGCCGCCTTGCGGCCGCGCATAACCGCCGCCGCCCCCACCTCCCTGGCGCGCGGGCTGAGGCATCGTGCGGACCTCCCCGCCCGGCGCGGGCGGCGGGCGCAGCCCGGCCGGCGGCGGGCCGGCCGGGCGTGTATTGCCCGCCCCACCCGGCATCGGCGTCGGCGCCGCCGGGCTGGCCGGACGCACATTACCCATCCCACCCGGCATCGGCGTCGGCGGGCTGGCCGGACGCGCATTGCCCGTCCCACCCGGCATCGGCGTCGGTGCCGGTGCAGCCGGCGGCGCCACGCGGTTCGCGCCGTTCCAGCCGCCGCGCGTCGCCGAGGGCCGCGTGTCGTGCACGGGCGGCGGGCCGCCCGGCGCGACCTGCATCGGCGCACCCGGTTGTGGACGCCCTTGCGCGGGCGGCATGCCGCCGGGGCCGAGCCTCGGCTCCGCACGATGCGCCCAGCGATCACGGTCGGGATACCACGGGCGGTGCCGGTAATAGCGATCCCAGTACGCGCCGATCGCAAAACCGGTCACCGGCACGCCGATGATCGCGCCGTATTCGAGCAACGGCACGTAGTTGCCCTGGTACGGATAATCGAGCAATTGCGCGTCGATCCAGCCGCGCACGCCCGGCAGCGCGACATCGCACCACGTGTAGTCGCTCAGGCAGCCGAACACATCCAGCGCGGTGCCGGGCGGGACCTGCGCGACCACCGGATAATCGGGCGCCGGCCCGGCAAACAGCTCGGCCGGCGAGTTCGTGTAAGCGCTGCTCTGCGCATCGGCAACGCCCGGTGCGGCCGCGAGGCTGGCCAGGACGACGCACAGACTTCGGACAATCGTGTTCCTCATGATGCTCTCCCGCGCCGCGCCGCCGCGCGCCGGTCAGTGCCGATGGCCGCCGCCCCAGTGGCCGCCACCCCAATGCCCGCCGCCCCACGGACGATGCCAGTACCCGCCGCGGCCACCCCAGTATCCGCCGCCGCCCCAGCGGCCCCAGAAGCCGATCGTCACGGGCGGCCCGTACCAGCCGGAGTAGTACGCCGGGTAGTAATACGGATACGGCGGCGGCACGTAGGCCGGGGCGACATACACCGGCGCCGCCGGGCCGGCGTCGACCTGCGCCTGGGGTACGGTCGAGGGCGCCGGACCGGACGCGGCCGGTGCGGCTGGAATCTCGCGCTGCGTCACCGTGGCAGGCACCGGCGCGTAATAAGGTGCATAACCGTACGGGCTCGTGTAGTAGCAGCCGCCAAGCATCAGTGCGGCCAGCGCGACGACGGCGGGCCTCGCGGCGGAAATCGGGTTCATCTCGTACTCCGGCAGAATCCGCGCGTCGCCGCCGGGCGCGCGCCTGACTCTAGCTTACGTCCCCTGCAGATTTCCGCGCGTATGATCGGTTACTTTTTGTTTCCTGCGCCGCACGGCCGGCCGGGAACGCCGCGTGCTGGCCCGTCCGCGGCGCCGGCGTTGAAGTTGGCGCAAATGCCCTCAACTTGAACGATGTCGGGCTGACCGGCGCGGACGGGCGTCCGCGACCCACCGGCAACCGCAAACCGGCGAGCTTCGGCCCGCCCAGACAGGAACGCGGCTCGCGCCGCCATCGACATGACTACGCCACGCCCCACTCCCCGGGCGGACACACCGCTCGATCCGATCATCCAGCTGCTGGCGCTCGCCGGCGAGCAGGGTTATCTGACGCACGCCGACCTCGTCGACGCGCTGCCGCCCGAAAGCGACAGCCCCGACGCGCTCGACGTCGTGCGCGCCGCGCTGGCCGACATCGGCATCGCGGTACTCGACGAGCCGGCCGTGCCTGCACCGTTTGCCGGCGCGGCGCCGGTCGAGGTCGATCGCGACGCGCTCGACGAAGGCCGGGCCATGCTCGGCGACCTCGCACGCGGTACGAGCGCGTCGACCGATCCGCTCGCGCTCTACATGCGGCGCATGCATGCGGTGCCGCTGCTCACGCGCGAAGGCGAAATCGTGCTCGCCCGCGAGATCGAGACGGGCCGTCATCAGGTGCTGCACGCGATTGCCGGCTATCCGCCCGCGGTCGACGTGCTGCTCGAGCGTCATCGCACGAGGAGCGCAACCGGCGCAAACGGATCGCCCGACGAAGAGGATGGCGAAACGCCCGCGCCCGCCCGCTACGACGCGCTGCACGCAGCGGTGTCGGCGCTGCGCGATGCACTGCATGCGCATGGCAGCCGTTCGGCCAACTACCGCGACGCGCGCAACCACGTGGCCGCCCTGCTCGGTTCGCTCGCGTGGGTCGCGCCGGCCGTCGACGACGCGAGCCGTGCGGTGCGCGCGCTCGCTGCCGCCTCCGACGATCCTTCGACAGCCGATGCCGCGTACTTCGACGCGGTCGCACGGCGTGCACTTGCCGCCGCGTTGAGCGACGGCCAGCAAAAGGTACGCGATGCGACGCGGGCAATGCTCGAGGCGAATCTGCGGCTCGTGCTGTCGATCGCGCGCAAGTACCTGAACCGCGGCGTCGACCTGTCCGATCTCGTGCAGGACGGCTGTCTCGGCCTGATGCGCGCGATCGAGAAATTCGAATACCGACGCGGGTTCAAGTTCTCGACCTATGCGACCTGGTGGATTCGCCAGGCGATCGCGCGTGCGGTCGCGGATCGTTCACGCACGATCCGCGTGCCGGTGCACGTCGGTGATCAGTACCAGCGCGTGCAGCGGCATGCGCTGCGCTTTCGCCAGCGCACGGGCCGGCGGGCTACGCCAGCCGAGCTCGCGGCCGAAACCGGCCTCGACGAAGGCAAGCTGCGCGCGGTGCTCGCGCTGCCGGCCGAGCCGGTGTCGCTCGACACACCGCTGCCCGACGCGGACACGGGCCTCGTGGAACTGATCGAGGATCAGGCATCGGCCAGCCCGTTCGAGCAACTGGCCGACACGCGCATGCGCGAATGCGTGCGGACGCTGCTGCGCTCGGTCACGCCGACCGAGGCCGACGTGCTGCGCCGGCGGTTCGGCCTCGGCGGCGCCGAGCCCGACACCTACGACGCGATCGCGCAGGATGCCGGGATGTCGCGGGAACGTGTGCGGCAGATCGAAAAACGGGCGCTCGCCGCGCTGCGTACGGCCGCCGAAGCCGAGAACGCGCAGTCGTTCCTCGACGCGTAACCGCATCACGCGCAGCGCACGGTCATGCCGTGTTCCGGCACGACCGTGCGCTGCGCGCCTGTGTTACGTTTGCCATTGACGCGCATCAAGTTTTCTTCATCGCGCGCCGCGACAATGGTTGACAGCCGACCGGCGCACCGCTCGCCGCGTCCATTCCGTTTGTGCTTTCCGGGTCCGTTGCCATGCAGTCGACCGTCAGCCAGACGTACGAGGAAAACCGGCCTGTCGCGGCCTGCCTGCGCGAGGCCGCGCAGTGGCTCGTCGACCAGGGTGCGAACCCGTACCGGGTCGCCGCGTACCGCGCGGCGGCCGATACGGTCGACACGCTTGACCGCGACATCCGCACCGTGTTCGAAACCGGCGGCGTCGAAGCACTCGGCGCGCTGCCCGACGTCGGCGCCGGCGTCGCGCAGGCGATCGCCGAACTGCTGGTGACGGGGCGCTGGCGCCAGCTCGACCGCTTGCGCGGCGACGCCGAACGCGCGTCGGCATTCGAAGCGGTGCCGGGCATTGGCCACGCGCTCGCGTTGCGCATTCATGATGCGCTGCACATCGACACGCTGGAGGAGCTCGAACGCGCGGCCCGCAACGGCCAACTCGAAACGATCGCGGGCGTCGGCCCGCGGCGCGCGGTCGGCATCCGCGCCGCGCTCGACGACGTGCTGAGCCGCCGCCGGCGCTGGCAAGGCCACATGCAAAGCGCCGGCCCCGGCACGGAACCGCCCGTCGAGCTGCTGCTCTACATCGATCGCCAGTACCGCAACAAGGCCGCCGCGGGCGTGCTGCCGACGCTCGCGCACCGGCGCCTGAACGCGGACGGCTACGTGCCGCCGCCGGTGATGCACATGACCAAGGGCGGCTGGCATTTCACGGCGCTGAGCCAGCATGCGGCCATGCGCACGCCGGAAGCCGGCCGACCGACCGACTGGGTCTCGCTCTACTTCTACGACGCCGTGCAGTGCGAACACCAGCGCACCGTCTTCACCGAAACGTACGGCGCGCTCGTCGGCAAGCGGATCGTGCGCGGGCGCGAGATGGAATGCCGCGTGTATTACGCGGGGTGAGTCCAGCGGGGGTGGCTTCGCTGAAGTCGAAAGCCCCACTGTCGGCATCGCCTTTTCTCGACCCGGCACGTCAAGCCGATGGCGTCGCCACGTAGCCGCCCTCCTGCCGAACCGCTACCGCACCGCCCGCCTCGCGCCGGCTCGCCGTCTACGCACCTTCCCCCTTCGCACGGCGCGCCGGATGACGATGCGCGGCAATGCGCAGCAGCTTCTGGAACGACGGGCATTCGAGATGGTTCGCCGCCGGGCACACAGCCGCATGCCGCAGTGCATCGCGCACCGCGCCAAGACGGCGGATCGTGCGGTCGAGCTCGTCCGCCTTGCCGTCGAGCTTCGCGCGATCGATCGCGGGCCGCCCCTGCGCGCCGACCATCGCGAGAATGTCGTCGAGCGAGAAACCGGCCTCGCGGCCGAGCGCGATCAACGCCAGGCGCTCCAGCACCGCCTCGTCGTATTGCCGCCGCAGCCCATGCCGGCCAATCGGAACGATCAGCCCTTTTTCCTCGTAGTAGCGCAGCGTCGATGCGGGCAACCCCGTGCGCCGCGCCACGTCCGCAATGTCCAGTCGGCTCATGCTTGACCTCAAGTGAACTTGAAGTTGCAAGATAGTCGCTCGACTCCATGAAGACAAGCCTGGACCGCCATGAAACCGTTGAACCCGCGTCGTATTCCACCATGCCGCATCGCCATTGCCGCGCGCAGCGCAGGTGTGCGATGAGCCTATCCGGCATCCTCCTCAAACTGCTGTTGATCGGCGCGGGCGCCACGCTCCTGATGGATCTGTGGACGCTGTTCCGGCGGCATGCGTTCGGGATTCCGTCGCTCGACTACGCGCTGGTCGGCCGCTGGCTCGGCCACATGATGCACGGCCGGTTCCGGCATGCGTCGATCGTCGCCGCCGCACCCGTGGCCGGCGAACGCGCGCTCGGCTGGGTCGCGCATTACGCGATCGGCATCGCGTTCGCGGCCCTGCCCGTGCTGATCGCCGGCCCGGCATGGATCGGCGCGCCGACGCCGCTTCCCGCACTCGTCGCCGGGCTCGCGAGCGTGGTCGCGCCGTTCTTCGTGATGCAGCCGGCGTTCGGCTTCGGCATCGCAGCGTCACGCACGCCGCAGCCGGGTATCGCGCGCCGGCGCAGCCTCGTCACGCATCTGTCGTACGGGGTGGGACTCTATCTTGCGGCGGTCATGCTCGCGGCGCTCGCGCACTGAACTCCGCGATTGACATGCAGCGCGCCGGGTAGCGCTCGTTCAACCGGCAATCGCCGGCAGTGCATCGCGCCGGAGCGCCATCAGTCTGCGCGCTCGTTGTTTTCAAGCCATCCGGTGCGCCCGGCCGGACGCCCGCGTCACTCGCCGCCGCAGTCGATCAGGTTGCGGCGCACCCGCCCGAGCAGCCGCACCAGCGTATCGCGCTCGTCGGGCGTGAAGCCGCGCAGCCCGTCGTCGGCGACGGTATCGCCCACCTCCAGCATCTGCGGAAAGATCTCGCGCGACTTGTCGGTCAGCCGGATCACGAACGCGCGGCGGTCGTCGTCGTTCGCGATGCGTTCGATCCAGCCATAGCTTTCCATCCGGTCGAGCAGCCGCGTGAGCGAGATCGGCGTGATCTCGAGCCATTCGGCGAGCCGCGCCTGGTTCATCTCGCCCTTCCACGTCAGGTACGCGAGCACGCGGCTTTGCGCCCGCGTCAGCCCGATGCGCTTCGCGCGCCGGTCGAACAGCCGTCCGTTCAGACGGGCCACGTCGGCGATCAGGTAACCAATCCGGTTCTCGTAGGTCTTGTCCATCCGGCGATTATAGGGTCAAGCCGGAACCGGCCCGTGGCTCGCGACCCAGCGATAAGCGGCTATATAATAAGCATGCTTATAATTTACGTCATACCGGATCGCCGACCACGGCGGCCGCCCCACGGAGACACCGCTTGAACCCCGCCGCCGCCGACGCCGATACCCCCGCCTCGCCCGCCCTGAACCGGCCGATGCTGACCCTGTCGATCATGCTCGCCACGCTGATCCAGACCCTCGACAGCACGATCGCGAACGTCGCGCTGCCGCACATGCAGGGCACGCTGTCCGCGTCGCAGGACGAAATCACGTGGGTGCTGACCTCCTACATCGTCGCGGCGGCGATCGCGACGCCGCTCACCGGCTGGCTGTCCGACCGGCTGAGCGTGAAGCGGCTGCTGATCGTGTCGATCGCGGGCTTCACGGTGGCGTCGGCGCTGTGCGGGCTGTCGGAGACGCTCGTGCAGATCGTCGGCGCGCGGCTGCTGCAGGGTGTGTTCGGCGCCGCGCTTGTGCCGCTGTCGCAATCGATCCTGCTCGACATCAATCCGCGCGAGAAACAGGGCCAGGCGATGGCGATCTGGGGAATGGGCGTGATGGTCGGCCCGATCCTCGGCCCGACGCTCGGCGGCTGGCTCACCGACAGCTACAACTGGCGCTGGGTGTTCTTCATCAACGTGCCGATCGGCGCGTTCGCACTCGCCGGCGTGATGACCTTCCTGCCGGCACGCGCGCCGCGCCCGCACGTGAAATTCGATGCATTCGGCTTCGCGACGCTCGCGCTCGCGATCGGCGCGTTCCAGGCGATGCTCGACCGCGGCGAGCAGCTCGACTGGTTCGGTTCGTACGAGATCCGCATCGAGGCGCTCGTCGCGGCCCTGAGCTTCGCGTTCTTCCTCGCGCACACGGCGACCGTCGGCAAGGCGTCGTTCTTCAAGTCGGAACTGTTGCGCGATCCGAATTTCGCGACGGGTACGCTGTTCATCTTCGTGGTCGGCGCGGTGCTGTACGCGACGCGCGCGCTGCTGCCGCCGATGCTGCAGAACCTGATGGGCTACCCGGTCGCGACGACGGGCCTCGTCACCGCGCCGAGCGGCGCCGGCACGATGATCGCGATGCTGTTCGTCGGAAGGCTGCTGAAATACGTGGATGCGCGGATGCTGCTGCTCGCCGGGCTGGCGATTTCCGCGCTCGCGCTGTGGCAGATGATGCAGTACACCGTCGTGCTGTCCGAAGCGGACATCGTATGGCCCGGCGTGATCCAGGGCTTCGGCCTCGGGCTGGTGTTCGTGCCGCTGAGCGCGCTGTCGTTCTCGACGCTGCCGCCGGAGCTGCGCGCGGACGGCACGGCCACCTACAGCCTGATGCGCAACATCGGCAGCAGTATCGGCATCTCGATCGTGCAGACGCTGATGACGCGCAACACGCAGGTCGCGCATGCCGACCTCGCGACCCACGTCACGCCGTTCAACCCGGCCGTGCAGGCGCTGGCCGGCAGCCGCGTCGACCTCGCGCTGCTCGACCGCACGATCAACCAGCAGGCCGCGATGATCGCGTACCTGAACGACTTCAAGCTGATGTTCGTCGCGACGCTGCTGATGATCCCGCTGTTGCTGCTGATCCGCCCGCCGCAGAAAGCGGCGAGCGTCGACGTCGCGCACGCGGCGATGGATTGACGGGCATGCGCCCGTCCCGGGCCCCGTCAGGCCTTCATCGTCCCGGTCCGCACGTAGCGCTCGTGCCACGACAGCGCCTCGGCGAGCAGATGCGGCGTGTGCTTGCCGAAGCTGTCGCGCGACGCCCGCTCGAAGTAGTCCTCGAGCATCGGGCGGTAGTCCGGGTGCGCGCAGGTCGCGATGATCTTGCGCGCGCGCTGCTTCGGCGACAGCCCGCGCAGGTCGGCCAGCCCCTGCTCGGTGACGACCACCGCGACGTCGTGCTCGGTATGGTCGACGTGGCTCGCCATCGGCACGATTCGCGAGATCGCCCCGCCCTTCGCGGTACTCGCCGACATGAAGCACGACAGGTAGCCGTTGCGCGCGAAGTCGCCCGAGCCGCCGATGCCGTTCTGGATCTTCGTGCCCATCACGTGCGTCGAGTTCACGTTGCCGTAGATGTCGGCCTCGATCATCCCGTTCATCGCGATGCAGCCGAGCCGGCGCACGAGCTCCGGGTGGTTGCTGATCTCCTGCGGGCGCAGCACGATCTTCTCGCGGAACGTCGCGATCTCGTCGGCGAAACGCTGCACGGCGGCCGGACTCAGCGACAGCGCGGTGGCCGACGCGAAGCTCAGCGTGCCGTCGTCGAGCAGGTCGAGCATGCCGTCCTGGATCACCTCGGTGTAGGCCGTCAGGTTCGAGAAGCCGGCCGAGCTGAGTTCCGCGAGTACCGCGTTCGTGATGTTGCCGACGCCCGACTGCAGCGGCAGCAGGTTTTCCGGCAGGCGGCCGCGCTTCACTTCGTGGCGCAGGAAATCGATCAGTTGCAGCGCGATCTGCTTGGAGGTCGCATCCGGCGCGCTGAACGCGTTGCTGCGATCGGGCGCGTCGGTCTCGACGATCGCGACGATCTTGTCGGCCGGGCAGCGCAGGTACGGCTCGCCGATCCGGTCGTCGCTCTTCGTCAGCGGAATCGGCTTGCGGTGCGGCGGCAGCGCGGTGCCGTAGTAGATGTCGTGCATCCCGTCGAGGCCGAGCGGCTGACGCGCATTCACTTCGAGGATCACGTGCTTCGCGCGCTCGAGCCAGGTCTTGTTGTTGCCGATCGACGCGGACGGAATCAGCAGCCCGTCCTCGCGGATGCCCGCGACTTCGACGATCGCGACGTCGAGGTCGCCGTACAGCCCGAACCACGCGTATTGCGCGACGTGGCTCAGGTGGACGTCCTGGTAATCGACTTCGCCGCCGTTGATCTTGTCGCGCAACGTCGGGTCGGACTGGTACGGCAACCGCATCGAGATGCCGTTGGTGCGGGCGAGCGCGCCGTCGAGTTCCGGTGCGGTCGACGCGCCCGTCAGCACGTTGATCCGGAAGTCCTCGCCGCGCGCGTGCGCCGCGTCGATGTGGGCGGCCAGCGCGGCCGGCACGGCCTTCGGATAGCCCGACCCGGTGAAGCCGCTCATGGCGACGGTCATGCCGGGGCGGATCAGCGCGGCGGCTTCGTCGGCGGTGCGGACGAGCGAACGCAGGGCGGGAGCGAGGATGCGTGAAGAAGACATGGCTGGTTATCTGACGCTTGGGTCTGTCGTTGACGTCGCGGGGGGTGTCTCCTGAGCGACGCGAAGCCCTTGGGGCCGCGAGGGGCGGCCCGGCACCACGGGCACGGTCCGGAGTATCGCAGAGGCCATCGCCGCGAAATGTCCGCTGGATGCAAAAGATCCTTGCCGGATTTGCCGGGTATCGAACGACCGTTCTGTGACAGGCGATCCGCTCGCGCCGGAGGCAGGCGAAAGGCGCATGAAAGCATCGGGCGAATCGCCGGTTCGCGATCGCCGCCCGGCGCGCGTCAATCGACCGATTTGCATCGACATTGGCCGCCTTTGGCTCGGCAATCGCCGATACCCGTCCGGCGCGGCCGATTGTCGCCCGATGCAGTTTTTCCCGGCCTGACGGAGATCAAGGTCGCATGCGCTGCGCGACACCAGCCGACCGGCGCGAAAAACCCGGTCGGATCGGCCTGCGAGGCCCGTCCGGCCTTGACAGCCGCGCGATGCGGACCACACTGGAAGACGGGTCCGGCGGCCCGGTTGGCCGCCTCGTTCACAGGTGCGTTTTTGAACCGGCCGATGCCTGCAAGACGCGGTAACACTCCCGTATGTCAGGACATTGATCGAATAAAAAGCACCAAATTACAATTCCGTATATATTTCGCCGATGGACCAAAGAAAAACCGCCACACGACCCGAGCCGCCCCCGCCACGCACCTGGGATGCGCGGCTCGCGCGCTCGCTTGTCCGACCGCTCGTCGATACGCCGGTCACCCCGAATCACCTCACTACCCTTCGTCTGCTGATCGGCCTCGCCGGCGCCTGGTGCCTCGCGCACGGCGGCTTCGGCTGGAGCAATGCAGGCGCGTTCCTGATCGTGCTGTCGAACTTCGTCGACCACACCGACGGCGAGCTCGCGCGCATCAGCGGCAAGTCCAGCAAGATCGGTCATTTTTACGACCTCGCGGCGGATGCGCTCGTCACGGTCGCGCTGTTCGTCAGCATGGGCGTCGGCATCGTCGCGCAGGGCGGCCAGATGGTCGCGTCGCCGGTGCTGCTCGGCGCGGTGGCGGGCGCGGCCGTCGCACTGATCTTCTTCCTGCGCATGCGGATCGAATCGATCGCCGGCAAGGCCGGCACCAAGCAGGCGTTCGCCGGCGGCTTCGAGACCGAAGACGTGCTGTACCTGCTGCCGATCGTGACGCTCGTGGACGGCGTCGAGCCGTTCCTGCTCGCGGCGTCGATCGGCGCCCCGCTGTTCGCCGCCTGGGTCGTGATCGACTGGTGGCGCATCGTGCGGCGCGGCAACCTTCCGCAGAACCCGGCCGCGCAGAACCCAACCGAAATCCAGGCTTCCAAATGACTCCTAGCACGCGCGACGATTCCGTGCTGAGCCCGGCACGCCCCGCGCCCGTGCGCGCGGCCGCGGCCGATCCCGATCGCACCGTGGCCGACCGCGTCGGCCAGCTCGACCTCGACCGCCTGCGCGGCGACTACACGCGCCAGGGCTCGTTCCTCTATCTCGACGCCTTCCTGCCGGCCGACGCGCACGCGAAGCTGGCGAACGCCGCCCGTGCGATGCAGGCCGGCCTGAACCGCAATTACCTGCCCGGCCACAAGCAGGGCGGCAGCGTGAGCCGCCATACGATCGACGAGCAGGCGCCGTACATCGCCGAGCTGTATCGCTCGAAGGCACTCATCTCCTTCCTCGAGAAGATCACCGGCGACAAGCTGATGCTGTCGCCGGCCGACGATCCGCACGCGTACGCGCTGTATTACTACACGAAGCCCGGCGACCACATCGGCTGGCACTACGACACGTCGTACTACGACGGCCGGCGCTACACGCTGCTGATCGGCGTGATCGACGAATCGTCGTGCCGGCTCGACTACGAGCTGCATACGCGCAACCCGGACGTCGCCGACGAACCGGGCTCCGTGCAGATCGCCGACGGCGGCATCGTGCTGTTCGACGGCGACAAGCTGCGCCACCGCATCACGCCGCTCGGCCAGAACGAGATGCGCGTGTCGCTCACGTTCGAATACGTGACGAACCCCGGCATGCGGCCGTGGAAGCGCTTCATCTCGAACATGAAGGACGCGATCGCGTATTTCGGTTTCCGCCAGGTGTTCAAGCAACTGGCCACGCGACGCACGAGCGGGTCATGACACGCGCGGGCCTCATCCTGCTGTCCCTCGGGACCGCACTCTTCATCGCACTGCTGGCCTGGCAGGGCGTCGGCGCGGTGGCGTCCACGTTCCTCGCGGCCGGCTGGGGCCTCGCGCTCGTCGCGGCGTTCCACGTCGTGCCGCTCGCGATCGACGCGGTCGCGATCTCCGTGATGTTCCGCCGCGGGCAGCCGGGCGCCGAATTCGGCAACGCGCTGCGTGCGCGCTGGGTCGGCGAATCGGTGAACAGCCTGCTGCCCGCCGGGCAGATCGGCGGCCCGGTACTGATGGTGCGCCACCTCGCGCAGCGCGGCACGCGGATGGCCGACGCGGCCGCCGCCGTGACCGTCAGCACGACGATGCAGGCGCTCGCGCAAATGGCGTTCGCGCTGATCGGCATCGCCGCGTTCAGCCTGTATGCGACGCACGAATCGGTCGCGTATCTGCGCACGCCCGCGTTGATCGCGACCGGCGTGCTCGGTGCGCTCGCCGTCGCGTTCTACGCGGCGCAGCAGCGCGGGCTGTTCGGCCGCGGCCTGCGCCTCGCATCGAAGCTGCTCGGCCCGCGCGACTGGTCGTCGCTGGCCACGCGCGCCGACGCGATCGACGACGCGGTCGGCGCGCTGTACCGCGATCGCGCGAAGGTCGCGAAGACCTTCGCCCTGAGTCTCGCCGGCTGGATCGTCGGCACCGCGGAAGTGTGGCTCGCGCTGCACTTCCTCGGGCACCCGGTGAGCTGGCTCGACGCGCTGCTGCTCGAAAGCGTCGGCCAGGCGATTCGCGGGGCGGCCTTCGCGATTCCGGGCTCGCTCGGCGCGCAGGAAGGCGGCTACCTGCTGCTCGCGCCGCTGGTCGGCTTGCCGCCCGACGCGGCGCTCGCGCTGTCGCTCGCGAAGCGCGCGCGCGAACTCGCGCTCGGCCTGCCCGGCCTGCTCTATCTGCATTTCAGTGAAAGAAACTGGCAGCGGCGCCGCGCGCCGCAGCCGCTCGCCGACTGATCGTTCAGATCGCCGGCTTTTTGGTTGGAGAACCCATGCGAGCCATCATTCTTGCGGCAGGCCTCGGCTTGCGCCTGCAACAACCGCCCGAGGCGCAGTTCCCGAAGTGCCTGCTGCGCTTCGACGACGTGTCGCTGCTCGAGCGCCATCTGCGCGTGCTCGACGCCGCGGGCGTCGATGAAATCGTGCTCGGGCTCGGCTTCCAGCACGAGAAGGTCGAGCAGGAACTGAAGCGCCTCGGCCGCACCGCCGAGATCGTGATCAACGACCGCTACGACCTCGGCAGCGTGCTGACCGTGCATACCGTCGCCGATGCGATGACGCGCGGCGGCGACGTGCTGCTGATGGACGCGGACGTGCTGTACGACGAGAACATCCTGCACGCGCTGGTGGCCGATGCCGACAAGACGGTCGACCGCCTGTTGATCGACCGCGACTTCGAGGCCGGCGACGAACCCGTCAAGCTGTGCCTGAAGAACGGCGTGCCGGTCGAGCTGCGCAAGCAGCTCGCGGTCGACCTCGACTATGACACGATCGGCGAATCGGTCGGCTTCTTCCGTTTCACCGAAGGCACCGCGCGCCGCCTCGCGACCCTCGTCGCGGGCTACGTCGACAGCGGCCGCGCGAACATGCCGCACGAGGAAGCCGTGCGCGACCTGCTGCTCGAAGGCGGCCATTCGTTCGACGTCGCCGACGTCACCGGCTTGCCGTGGATCGAGATCGATTTCCCGAACGACGTCGCACGCGCGACGCAAGACATTCTTCCCCTGATTCAACGCACCACCGCCGGAGCCGCCCGATGAACGCACGCGAACCCAACTTCACCGAATCACGCAGCGCGCGCCTGCGCCGCATGCTCGTCAGCAGCGACCTCGAATTCCTGATGGAAGCGCATAACGGCCTGTCCGCGCGGATCGTCCGCGAGGCCGGCTTCAAGGGTATCTGGGCCTCGGGCCTCGCGATCTCCGCGCAGTTCGGCGTGCGCGACAACAACGAAGCGAGCTGGACCCAGGTCGTCGACGTGCTCGAGTTCATGGCCGACGCGAGCGACCTGCCGATCCTGCTCGACGGCGACACCGGCTACGGCAACTTCAACAACGTGCGCCGCCTCGTGAAGAAGCTCGAACAGCGCGGCATCGCGGGCGTGTGCATCGAGGACAAGCAGTTCCCGAAGACGAACAGCTTCATCGGCGGCGAGCGCCAGCCGCTCGCGGAAATCGACGAGTTCTGCGGCAAGATCAAGGCCGGCAAGGATTCGCAGACCGATCCCGACTTCTCGATCGTCGCGCGCGTCGAGGCGCTGATCGCGGGCTGGGGAATGGACGAGGCGCTGCGCCGCGCGAACGCGTATGCGGAAGCCGGCGCCGACGCGATCCTGATCCACAGCAAGCTGTCGCGCCCGGACGAGATCCTGCAGTTCGCGCGCGAATGGAGCGGCAAGGCGCCGCTCGTGATCGTGCCGACCAAGTACTACAGCACGCCGACCGACGTGTTCCGCCAGGCCGGCATCAGCACCGTGATCTGGGCGAACCACCTGATCCGCGCGTCGGCATCCGCGATGCAGGCGACCGCGCGCGAGATCCACGAGAGCGAAACGCTGATCAACGTCGAGGACCGCGTGGCATCGGTCAACGAGATCTTCCGCCTGCAGGACGCCGACGAGTACTCGGCGGCCGAGCGCATCTACCTGTCGTCGTCGTCTCGCGCGTCGAATGCCGCGATCGTGCTCGCAGCGAGCCGCGGCAAGGGCCTCGAAGCCGTGACCGAAGACAAGCCGAAGGTCATGCTGCCGGTCGCCGGCAAGCCGCTCTTGCGCTGGCTCGTCGACGGCTTCAAGACGCACGGCGTGAACGACATCACCGTGGTTGGCGGCTATCGCGCCGATGCGATCGACACGTCGGGCATCAAGCTCGTCGTCAACGAACGCCACGCGGAAACGGGCGAGCTCGCGTCGCTCGCATGCGCGGCCGAACGCCTGACCGGCGACACCGTGATCTCGTACGGCGACCTGCTGTTCCGCAGCTACATCGTGCGCGACCTCGCGGAGAGCGAGGCCGAGTTCAGCGTGGTGGTCGATTCGTCGCTCACCGAGACCAATCAGAGCGTGCGTGACTTCGCCCTCTGCTCGGCGGCCGACGACCGCGGCCTGTTCGGCCAGAAGACCTATCTGCAACGCGTGTCGAGCGACGTCGCGGCAGGCACCCCGCACGGCCGCTGGATCGGCCTGCTGAACGTGCGCGGTGCGGGCGTCGATCGCCTGAAGGCGATGCTCGCGACGCTGCAGGCGCGTCCTGATTTCGACACGCTCGACATTCCGTCGCTGCTGAACGAACTGATCGCCGCCGGCGAGAAGATCGAGGTGCAGTACGTGCACGGTCACTGGCGCGGCGTCAACGATCTGGAAGACTTCCGCCGCGCGGGCGACTTCGCGCACGGCCAGACGCCGCTGTCGGAACCGGGCACCGGCAACGGGGGCGCGCAATGATCGAAGCGGCCCAGTTCGTCGAAGCCGCGCGCGAACGCGGCTTCGACTGGTACGCGGGCGTGCCCTGCTCGTACCTGACGCCGTTCATCAATTACGTGTTGCAGGACCCGACGCTGCACTACGTGTCGGCCGCGAACGAAGGCGACGCGGTCGCGCTGATCGCAGGCGCGACGCTCGGCGGCAAGCGCGGGATCGCGATGATGCAGAACTCGGGGCTCGGCAACGCGGTGAGCCCGCTCACGTCGCTCACCTGGACGTTCCGCCTGCCGCAGTTGCTGATCGTCACGTGGCGCGGCCAGCCGGGCGTGGCCGACGAGCCGCAGCACGCGCTGATGGGCCCGATCACGCCCGCGATGCTCGATACGATGGAGATCCCGTGGGAGACGTTCCCGACCGACCCCGAGCAGGTCGGCCCGGCACTCGACCGCGCGATCGCGCACATGGACGAAACGGGCCGCCCGTACGCGCTCGTGATGCAGAAAGGCAGCGTCGCGCCGTATGAGCTGAAGGCGAACCCGGCCGCGACGCCGCGTGCGCACGTCGCCGCGCAATCGGCGTCGCGTGCGGCGTCGGCCGATGCGTGGCCGACCCGTCACGACGCGCTGCAGCGCGTGATCGCGCATACGCCGGTCGATTCGACCGTCGTGCTCGCGTCGACCGGTTTCTGCGGTCGCGAGCTCTACGCGCTCGACGATCGCCCGAACCAGCTGTACATGGTCGGCTCGATGGGCTGCGTGACGCCGCTCGCGCTCGGCCTCGCGCTCGCGCGCCCCGACCTGCACGTGGTGGCCGTCGACGGCGACGGCGCCGCGCTGATGCGCATGGGCGTGTTCGCGACGCTCGGCACTTACGGCCCGGCCAATCTCACGCACGTGCTGCTCGACAACGGCGCGCACGAATCGACAGGCGGCCAGGCGACGGTGTCGCAACATGTGTCGTTCGCGGGTGTCGCGGCCGCCTGCGGCTACGCGTCGGCGGTCGAAGGCGACACGCTCGACCTGCTCGACGCGACGCTGGCCGCAACCGACGAGGGGGTCCGGCCATCCGGTGCGCAATTCGTTCGCGTGGCGATCCGCACGGGCGTACCCGACGGCCTGCCCCGCCCGACCGTCACGCCGGTCGAGGTCAAGACCCGTCTGATGCGGCACATCGGCGCCGCGCAGACCGAAGCCCACGTTGAAGGAGCCCATTGATGCTGCTGCTGAACCCCGGCCCGGTCACGCTCTCCGAACGCGTGCGCCGCAGCCTGCTGCAACCCGATCTGTGCCATCGCGAAAGCGAATTCTTCGACCTGCAGGATGAAGCGCGTGCGCGCCTCGTCGCCGCGTACGAACTCGATCCGGCCGAATGGGCCGCCGTGCTGATGACGGGTTCGGGCACGGCCGCCGTCGAAAGCATGATCGCGGCGCTCGTGCCGCAGGACGGCAAGCTGCTCGTGATCGAGAACGGCGTGTACGGCGAGCGGATCACGCAGATCGCCACGCAGTACGGCATCGCGCACGAGGTGCTCAAGCATGAGTGGATGCAGGCGCCCGATCTCGCGCAGATCGCTGCGAAGCTCGATGCGGGTGGGTATTCGCATGTCGCCGTGATTCATCATGAAACGACGACGGGCCGGCTGAACGATCTCGGCGCGATTGCAGAAGTGTGCCGTGCGCGCGGCGTGAAGATGCTCGTGGACGGTGTCAGCAGCTTCGGCGCGGAAGCGATCGATTTTGCAGGCGGCGACATCGACGCGGTTGCCGCGACCGCGAACAAATGCCTGCACGGCGTGCCGGGCGCGGCGTTCGTGATCGTGCGCCGCAGCGCGCTCGCGAAAGCGGCGAGCCGCACGTATTACCTCGATCTCGGTCGTCTCGCGAAGCTGCAGGATCAGCGAAATACGCCGTTTACGCCGTCCGTGCATGCGTATTACGCGCTCGTCGAGGCGCTGCGTGAGTTTGATGAGGCCGGCGGCTGGCGTGCGCGGCATGCGCATTACAAGGCGCTCGCCGATCAGGCTCAAGCCGGGCTCGCGGCGCGCGGGATGCCGCTCGTGTTGCCGGAAGGCGCGTCGTCGGTCGTGCTGCGTGCGTATCGGTTGCCGCAGGGTGTGACGTACGAGACGCTGCATGACGGGTTGAAGGCACGCGGCTTCGTGATCTATGCGGGGCAAGGCGGGCTGTCGAAGGAACTGTTCCGGATCTCGACGATGGGCGCGATTCAGGCTGCGGATGTCGATTGGTTGCTGGAAGGGTTTACGGCGCTGACGCGGTAAGCGTTGTCCGAACCTCGTCTACGAAAGGCCCGCAAGGGCCTTTTTGTTGTTCTTTGCAAATTTCGGGGAACATGGGACAGGTTGTCGGCATTCGGCCACGAATAATCGGCCGCATGCACCGCCTGCCGGCCACTTGTATCTCGCTATCGAATTAGAAAACTGTCGTTCGGAGCGCAACACTCTTCGGACACCGGCCACGCCAAAGTCGTGTGCGTGCATAGATAGCGCAAGCAATGGTCACCGAGCATCACAATAAGGGACAGGCCTAATAATTTTCGTATTTAACATGCAAAACCGAGTCGCTTTGATCTCCTCGCTTCTAATCGCTGCAATATTGGCCGTTGGATGCGCACCAAATATCGCCGGATCACCCGAAGCATCACTCTCGGTCGGAAACCGCTCCGAACCAATTCTCCAGAAACAGGTGTGTTCTGCAAACGGTAGCGGCCAAAATACCGCATTCTTCTTGACCGTTTCAGGGGGAGGGTCTCGAGCTGCCTATTTAGGCGCGCGCGTAATATCAGAGTTAAAGGACGTCGACGGAACTGATCTAACGAACTACATCAACGTTGTTTCGTCCGTGTCAGGAGGATCGCTAGCTGCCGCGCTGTACGGCATTTCAACCGACCGGACTACAGGGGACAGTTGGCGGCCTGTATGGAATGATTCACTGATTCGCACACGGCTCGCTGAAAATTTGAAATTCGACATGGCCGAACAACTAGCAAATCCTGAGTTCCTTGGCGGCTACATTTTTGGTCACACGAATCGTACAGACGCGTTTTTTGCGGCTTTGAACTCAAGCGTTTTGTTTGGACTGTCGCCAGCTAAACGGCAACTGACACTTGGCGACTTTAATCCAAATCGTCCCCAGATTATTATCAATTCTACCGTTGCCACAGCCGAAGGCACCACGGCATTTCAGCCTCGACCGTTCGGGAGTCTGTTCACGTTTTCACCGTCGGACCTAGACTCCATCGGTGTCAATTACTCGACGTTGCCTCTCTCCCGTGCTGTCGCAGCATCTGCAGCGTTTCCCGGGTTGCTTTCTCCCGTCGTTCTAAACCGATTTCGGTTAGGCTCGACCGAGCGGGAGTTGGGAAAGCCGAGGTTCATCCATCTCATCGACGGCGGAAACGTTGACAACCTTGGTCTACTGGCGGTGAAAAGAGCATTGATTGAAGACTCGCATCGCCTCTTAACGAACTGCGACCAGATCGTGGTCCTGACGGTTGATGCATTTGGAGCGCAAGGGTTTCACCAAGATGACACGCCAAGCATGCGATCGGCTTCGGGATGGGTACTAGATACTCATACGCTTCTCGCTGCTTTTGACGCATTGTTGGCCGCAAATCGTACTCGCCTACTTGCGGAGTTCAAGTCACGCATGTTCACACCTCCCGCCGACAGCGAGCAGTGTCGCAAAGATGACTTGCCTTCGGACATCTGTGGCGGCGGCGTACGCGTGAATTGGGACGAAGTTAATGCCCTCCTGAAGCGTAAACTGTATTTTGTTCACCTATCGTTCGATAGCAGCGAGCTTGCAGAACCGCCAAACGTCGTTTACTGCGACGGTAAATACGGCGATCCAGACTCAAAGTGCCATGAACCGCCAATAAATTTGTGGGTATACGACAACGAGGAGAGAGCCCTCAGACTCCGCTTGAAAAAAATTCCGACGACGTTCGGTTTGTCGCTTGAGCAGCAAAGCGACATATCGATGTACGTGAAGCTACTGTTTAACCCAAAAAATATTTGTTTGATGCACTTACGGAAAATACTTTCTGGAACTGCTAAACATGCGTCAGGGTTCTACGAGAAAGCCTCAGATTCATGTGACGAGACGACCTCGTTTACAGAGGCACAGATGACTCGTCGAAGAAGTGGCGAGGAGGTGTTCGGTGACTGGATAGCTACACCGGGGCACAAAGTCGGTGACAATCCTTATATTGAAAGACGACGCTATGACCCGATTCCAACACTCGAGGCTCGGGAGGCGTTTTGGAAAAATGTCCTCAAATATTATGGATGGAATGGATCAGAGGCCAAGGGGCAATAGCGCCTACGGTTCGACTAGGTTTTCGATAAATATCGGCGAGAGGCCGCTGTACCACGGAATCCGTCGTTAGGCCCGAGAGGCCGCTTCGGGCCAGTGGCGACACTCACGAAAATTCATGAAGAAACATTTCCGATCGCGACAATGAGAATCCTTCGTTTTGCCCCGCTGCTGGCGCTCGCCGCCGCCCCTGTCGCCCACGCCGCCGACAGCCAGTCTTGCAGCGACGAAACCGTCACGGCCATCGCCCGCTGGGCCGGCATCGCGAGCGCACGCATCGCCACGCGCGACGCGGACCGGCTCGTCGTCGCGTCGTCGTGCAAGGCCATGCCGAACGCGCCGGAAACGACGATCGCCGCCGTCGCCTTCGATTCGCTGCCGAGGAGCAAGGACCCGTACGTCAGCCGCAAGCTACAGGTCGTGGCGCTCGTCGAGGGCGGCAAGGTCGTGGCGGCCGATCGGTCGGTGGTCGAAGAGGATGCGGCGACCGAGATCGACGAGAACAGCTATCGCATCGACACGGCGCCCTACCGTTTGTCGCCCGAGGTGCGCGCGTTCGGCGTCGTGTTTACAAGTAGCGCGCGTGGGCCGAGTTGCCCGGATGCCAACGCCAGCGAAGAGTTGACGCTGTGGGTGCGCGAAGGTGGCCGTATCCGCCCGGTGTTCGGTACGAATCTGTACGGCTGGGTCAGCGTCGAAGGCGACGCCTGCGGCCCGGGTACAGACGATGCGCGCAGCGAAGACGCCCGCATGACGATCGCCGTCGAGAAAACGTCGAGCCATGGCTTCGCCGACCTCTCGATCACCGCGCACATCACGAAGACGCAGCGCAAGAACGGGGATTACTCGGATACGGGCAAGCGCACGGCGCGCACGATCGTCCACTACGACGGTAAGTCCTATGGAATCGACATGTTCCGGAACTTCTGGTATTCGCCGGCCGCGATGAAATTGTTCAAGTAATGCCACGGGCGCGACGCCGCCCCGCCCGCCTACTCCACCACCTTCGGCCCGATCGCCTCGGTCGGCGCCGGCATCCGCAACGCGTCGTCCCGCACGCGTCGCGCCTCGCGCGCCGTATAGCGATCCTTCAACCGCAGGAACGGTTTTTCGACGAGGAAATAGCTGGCGGTCGCGGCCATCAGCGCCCACACAATGCCGAGCGGAAACCCATGCGGCACCGGCAATCGCGGGTTCGCAAAAGGCTGCTGCCACAGATAGAGGCTGAACGAAATCGTGCCGACGAACACCATCGGCCCGGCGCGCAGCCAGCGCGCGCACCAGAACTCGCCGCGGAAATTCAGCACGACGATCACGATAGCGATCAGCGCGGCTTCGAGCGTCACGCCGTACGTCGCATTCCAGAAGCCGCCGAGCCGGTGTTCGGCGAGCGGCATGCCGAGCAGCACGACGAAGACGAGCGCCGTCACGATGCGCGCCTCGCCGCGCCACGTGCCGATCCACGCTTCGAGCCGTTCGCGGTTGAGCGACGCATAGCAGCCGATCAGGATCGGATCGACACCCGTGTGCAGCATCATCCCGAGTTGCCCGCGCAGCGCGGGCGCAACGAAATACGTCATGGCGCGCACCAGCGGCACGATCAGGATCAGCGCGGCCAGCCACCGTGTGCCGGCGCGGCGCATGCCGAACACGAACAGCAGCGGCCAGAACCAGTAGAACTGCTCCTCGAGCGCGAGCGACCAGAAATGACCGAGGTACCACGCGCCGTCCGGATGCAACGCGTTGTCGCCGGTCAGCCCGAACCATGCCGAGTAATTCCAGAGATGCAGCGCCGCATAGAGCCACTGCCGGCGATCGACGTCGAAGCCGCCAGCGAATGCCACGATCGCGACGGCCGCGAGATACACGTAGCAGGCCGGCCAGATCCGCAGCGCCCGGCGCACGTAGAACGACGTCAGCGCGATACCGCCGGTGCGCGCGAACTCGGCCCGCAGCACGTTGGTGATCAGGAAACCGCTCAGCACGAAGAAGATCAGCACGCCGAGCCGGCCGTCGGCGATCAGCCGCAACGGCGCATACCAGCCCGTATAGCCGCCGGGCAGCACATGCTCGGCATGACCGACGACGACCATCGCGACCGCGACGGCGCGCAACCCGGTCAACTGCGTGACGCGATGGTTCATCGGCTGGTTTCCGTTGGCACGGTGGAGAAACAGGAGTTGGCGGGCGCCCGATCCGCACGCCGCCCTGCCGCCGGGATTTTGTATGAAAAATATCGGAATGAAATTGCTTCAAAAATCCGCGGCGCACATGCCGCCAGCGACGGACGCCCCGCCACAACGTGCCAACGTCCGGCGCGGCGAATGGGCATAATGACAAGCCTTGTCCGGCGGCGGCCGGTCCGATGCCCACGCAACGAATTTTGCGGCGCAGCACTCTCCGCAGTACCCGCCCGCACACCGGCCCGCACCTCGTCCGCCCCTGTCGACCCTCACCCGGAGCCTGCCTGTGTACCCACCGATCGAACCTTACGCCCACGGCCACCTCGACACCGGCGACGGCCACCGCATCTACTGGGAGCGCTGCGGCAACCCGGCCGGCAAGCCCGCCGTGTTCCTGCACGGCGGCCCCGGCGCCGGCTGCGGCCCCGACCATCGCCGCCTGTTCGATCCCGAGCGCTACGACATCCTGCTGTTCGACCAGCGCGGCTGCGGGCGCTCGACGCCGCACGCGAGCCTCGAGAACAACACGACATGGGATCTGGTCGCCGATATCGAACGCCTGCGCGAGATGGTCGGCGCCGAGCAATGGCTGGTGTTCGGCGGCTCGTGGGGCAGCGCGCTGGCGATCGCGTACGCCGAGACGCACCCCGAACGCGTGAGCGCGCTGATCGTGCGCGGCATCTTCACGATGCGTCGCGCGGAATTGCTGTGGTACTACCAGGAAGGCGCGTCGTGGCTGTTCCCCGATCACTGGGAAGACTTCCTTGCACCGATTCCGGAAGCCGAGCGCGGCGACCTGATGGCCGCCTACCATCGTCGACTGACCGGCGACGACGAAGCCGCGAAGCTCGAAGCCGCGCGCGCGTGGAGCATCTGGGAGGGCCGCACGATCACGCTGCTGCCCGATCCCGCGCTCGCCGCGCACTTCGCGGACGGCCACTACGCACTCGCGTTCGCGCGGATCGAAAACCACTACTTCGTGAACAAGGGCTTCGTCGAGGAAGGCCAATTGCTGCGCGACGCGCATCGGCTCGCCGGCATTCCGGGCGTGATCGTGCAGGGCCGCTACGACATCGCGACACCCGCACGCACGGCGTGGGAGCTATCGAAGGCGTGGCCGGAGGCGACGTTCGAAATCGTGCCCGGCGCCGGACACGCATACAACGAACCGGGGATTCTCGAAGCGCTGGTCGCGGCGACGGACCGGTTCGCCGCCTGAGCAACATAACAACGCGAACCGATGCGGCGCGTGCTGCCGTGCCTGCCGGCACGCTCACGCGCCGCCCGATCACAAAGCGGCTTCGACGATCGTCCGACCGCTGATCGCCTGCTCGACGAGCTGTTCGTCACCGACCTTGCGGATCGCGTCGTCGAGCAGCCCTTCCGGTTCCTCGGTCGCTACCTTCAGCAAGCCTGACAGCCCGCGCGCATCGAGCACCACGAGCGTCTCCATCGAATCCGCGCGGCTCACGAGCACGCGGCGGAATGCCGGGCCCGCACCGAAGCTCGCACAAAGCGCGATCGTCTCGTTGCCGAGCGTGTAGTCGAAGTGCTTGATCATGGTCTGCCGCCGTTGCATGGAAATGGCGACGCGCGACGACGCGGCGCCGTGACGTCGACGCACCCGCGCGTGCCGCCGGCGCGTCGGACCGGGGTCCGAATCGTTCGCCGGCATCACCATGCTAGGCGTGCAGAATTAACGAAGACTTAAAGCGGGTGAGCCCGCCTGGCGGCACCCTCAAGCCGCATCGAGCGGCTCGACCGTCACGCCGACCTTCAGTTCCTGATCCGCCCCGCCGCCGCGGATCACGCCGCGCAACGGCGTCACGTCCGCGTAGTCACGCCCGATCGACAGCATCACGTAGTCGTCGCCCGGCGCACGATCGTTGGTCGGATCGAGTTGCAGCCAGCCGCCATCCTCGGGCCACGCCGGGTCGTACACCTCGACCCACGCATGCGACGCATCGGCGCCGATCAGCCGCGGCTGGCCGGGTGGCGGCTGCGTCAGCAGATAGCCGCTGACGTAGCGCGCGGCCAGCCCGAGCGAGCGCAGCGCGCCGATCATCACGTGCGCGAAATCCTGGCAGACGCCCTTGCGCAGCCGCAGTGCGTCGAGTGCCGACGTCGTGATGTCGGTGCTGTTCGGCGTGTACGCGAAATCGGCATGCACGCGCCGCATCAAATCCCACGCCGCCTGCACCAGCGGCCGCTGCGGCGTGAAGCTCGCGGCCGCGTACGCGGCAAGTTCAGGGTCGCACGCCACGTGCGGCGACGCGAACAAGAATTCGCTCGCCGGGTCGTAAGGCTGCCCCGCGCGGAACCGCAAGCGGTCGCGCACGGCCTCCCACGCGGTGGCCAGCGCGGCGTCCGGGTTCGCGATCGCAGGCGGCGGCTCGCCGCGTGCGCCGAGCGACCACGCGGGCGGCGTCACGCGCACGGTGCTGCGGCTGCGCACCAGCAGCGTGTCGTGCGGCAGGTTCAGCGCGAACGACGCGCGTGCATTGCCGAACGCGTCGAGTTCGGTGCAGACCGATTCCGGCGCGGGCTCGATGTCGAGCGAGAACGACAGCACCTGCTGGCGCGGCGTCGCGAGCGGTTGCAGGCGTGCCTGGTGCTGCGCGGATTCGACGCGTGCTGCGTAACGGTATTCGGTGTCGTGCGTGACGCGCAGCAACCGGCCCGGTGCGGCGGCGGCCGGTGCGTTCGTTGCGGCCTGGCCTTGGCCTTGGCCTTGGCCTTGGCTCTGGGCCTGGGCTGGGGCTGGAGCCGGAACGGGAGCCGAGGCCGGCGCCTGCCGTGCGCTTGCGGAACCGGCCGGTGTTTTCGGCGCGCCTTTCGTCGTCACCATAGCGTCCTGCCCGCCTCGCGCACGTGGCTGAAATAGCGCTCGCCGATCCGGTTCGACAGCTCCCAGACCGCCTTCACCGTCGTGTCGAGCGCGGCGAGCAGCTTCTCGTGCCGACCGCCTTCGGTGGTCTCGCACAGCTCGTGCAGCGACCACGCGGGGATGTCCGGCACCGTCTCGGCCAGCTCGGACAGCGCATAGCCTTCGCCGCGCTCCACTTTGGTCAGCCGCCCGCGCAGCGCCTGCACGACCCAGCCGAGCGAGCGCGGGTTGTCGGTATCGAGCACGACGAGCGACAGCAGCGGCGCGACGTCGAAGCCGCGCTGGAAGCGCGAGCGGAACGTGATCGTGCTGTCGAACAGTTCCAGCACGAGTTCAAAGCCGTCCTGCCGATGCACGGCGCCTTCGTCGAACGCGAACTTCAGCACGCTGCACAGGAAGTCGAGCCGGTCGATCTGCCGGCCGATCGACAGCAGGCGCCAGCCGTCGTCGCGCGTCATGTTGTCGGTCTGCGCGCCGGTGATCGCGCCGAGCAGCAGGCCGAGGCGCTCCAGCAACTGCAGCGCGTCGTTGCCGACCTGCTCCTCCGCTTCCTGCTGCCCAGCGCTGTCGGCGAACAGTTGGGTCGCGTCGTCGATCAGCCGCCATTGATCGCTCGACAGCCGCTCGCGGATCGCCGCCGCCGCCCCGCGCATGCCGAACAGGCACGACGCGATCCCCGACGTGCGGTCGGCGCCGCGCGTCAGCGACGTCGCCAGCTCATGCTGGAACGCGCGCGGCGCATCGACGGCGTTCGGCGCGTCGGCCGCGATCAGGCCGGTGTCGCGGCACAACGTGTCGATCAGTTCCAGATGCGCGGGGCTGTCGACGTCGTCCTCGCCGCGCAGCCGTTCGAGCGCGGCACGCGCCAGACGCATCAGGTTGGTCGCGCGCTCGGTGTAGCGGCCGAGCCAGAACAGGTTCTCGGCCGCGCGGCTCGCGATCGCGCGCGGCCGCTCGACGAGATCGTCGGGGCCGAGGTGCGTCTGCAGCAGCGTCGTCGAATCGACGATGCCCTCGGTCATCACCCACGTATCGACGGTACTGCCGCCATGCGGCATCGGCGCATTGAACAGCGTGTCGCGCGTGCCGACCCGCGACAGCCCGCCCGGCAGCAACCGCCAGCGCTGCGCGCCGTCGGCGAGCGCGAACACGCGCAGCAGCAGCGGCTTCGGCACGATCCGCGCACTGTCGTTGCCGTCGGGCGCATCGGGCCGCGGCCAGGTCGGCGCCTGCGACAGCGGCAGATCCGCCTGCACCGTGTAATGTTCGGGCCGCGCGAGAATCCGCGCGCGCCATTCCGCCAGTTGTGCCTGCGTGAGCCGCGCGCCGATCACCGGTTCGAATGCACCGTTCTCCTGCACGTCGGGCGGATAGGATGCCTTGACGATGCTGCGCGCGAGCCGCGGCAGCGCGTCGTCGCACGCGGCCGCCTCGCCGCACCACCACGAATGCACGGCCGGCAGCGTCAGCGTTTCGCCGAGCAGGCCTTCCGCGAGACGCGGCATGAAGCCGAGCATCGCCGGCGATTCGAGGAAACCCGAGCCCGGGGCATTCGCGAGCAGCACGTTACCCGCGCGCACGGCCTGCAACAGCCCCGGCACGCCGAGCATCGAATCGGGCCGCAGTTCGAGCGGATCGAGCCACGCGTCGTCGACGCGCCGCAGGATGCCGTGCACCGGTTCGAGCCCGCTCAGCGTCTTCAGGAATACGCGGTTGTCGCGCGCGGTCAGGTCGCCGCCTTCGACGAGCGTGAGGCCGAGATAGCGTGCGAGATACGCATGCTCGAAATAGGTCGCGCTGTGCGGCCCCGGCGTCAGCAGCACGATCCGCGAATTCTTCGCGGCAGGGCTCAGCGACTGCATGCTTTGCAGCAGCGCACGGTACGCGGAGGCGAGACGCTGCACGCGCAGCCCGCGGAAGCCGCGCGGGAAGAGCCGCGACACGATCAGCCGATTCTCGAGCAGGTAGCCCAGCCCGGCCGCGCCCTGCGTGTGTTGCGCGACGATCCGCCACTGGCCGTCCGGGCCGCGCGCGAGATCGAACGCGACGACGTGCAGCCACGTATCGCCCGGCACGTGTGCGCCGCGCATCGCGCGCAGGTAGCCAGGGTGGCCGGTGACGAGCGCGGGCGGCAGCAGCCCGCGCTCCAGGATCGTCTGCGGCCCGTACAGGTCGGCCAGCGTCGCGTTGAGCAGCCGCACGCGCTGCAGCACGCCACGCTCGATCGCGACCCAGTCATCGGGCGTGACGATCAGCGGAAGCAGGTCGAGCGACCACGGGCCGACCGCGCCGTCGCCGGCGCGCTGCTCGTGCAACTGGTAGAACAGGCCGTTCTCGCGCATGCGCCGGTGGAGCGCGTCGGCACGGCGGTCGAGGTCGGCCACGCCGTCGCTGCCGATCGACGTGAAGAAGCTGCGCCACGCGGGCGCAAGCGCGGGCGCGTTCAGGCCGGCCGCGCTGCCGCGCAGTTCGTCGTAGCGGCCGGCAGCGGCCGGCGCCGCGAGCGCGGCGGCCAGTTCGGCGGCGTCCGGCTGCGCGCCGGTATCGAAAAGCGTGGGCATCGCGTCGAGGGCGGCGGGATGGTCGAAGTCAATGGGCGGCACGATGTCGTTCCGTCGTCAGGGTGCGGCCGCGCACGCGCGCCGCCATTCGGGCGGCAAGCCGCGGTGCGGAACCGCAATCTGCCCGCATCCTAGCATTCCGGCCGGGCCGCGACCCGCCGGTGTGCCCGGAGATCGCGAACCGCGCATCGTCGTCCGCCCAGTCATCGATCGTTCACGGCCGCCGCAAGTCGAGCGTGAACGGGAATTCGCGGCTCGGTGAGGCAGCCGCGACGTCCATCCGGCCCGGCGTGTGCCCGATCTCGACGAAGCGCGCGAGCCGGCGGCTCTCGGCCTCGTACGCATTGATCGGGAACGTCGCGTAGTTGCGCCCGCCCGGATGCGCGACGTGATACCGGCAGCCGCCGAGCGAGCGCTGCAGCCACGTATCGACGATGTCGAACGTGAGCGGGGCGTGCACGCCGATGGTCGGATGCAGCGCCGACGGCGGCGACCACGCCTTGTAGCGCACGCCCGCGACATATTCGCCGACGGTGCCGGTCGGCTGCAGCGGCAGCGCGCGGCCGTTGACGGTCACGACGTGCCGGTTGTCGTTCAGCCCCGTCACGCGCACTTCGAGCCGTTCGACCGACGAATCGACGTAGCGCACCGTGCCGCCAGGCGCGCCCTCCTCGCCCATCACGTGCCACGGTTCCAGCGCGCCGCGCAGCGACAGTTCCATCCCGTTCACCGCGATCTGCCCGAACAGCGGGAAACGGAATTCGAAGTGCGGCGCGAACCACGCCGGATCGAACGCGAAACCGGCGTCGCGCAACTCGGCCAGCACGTCGTCGAAATCCATCTGAAGAAATTCCGGCAGCATGAACCGGTCGTGCAGCGCGGTGCCCCAGCGCGTGAGCGGCGTCGTGTACGGCGCGGCCCAGAAGCGGGCGACCAGCGCGCGCAGCAGCAGTTGCTGCACGATGCTCATCCGCGCATGCGGCGGCATCTCGAACGCGCGCAGTTCGAGCAGGCCGAGCCGGCCGGTGGACGAATCGGGCGAATACAGCTTGTCGATGCAGAACTCGCTGCGGTGCGTGTTGCCCGTCACGTCGATCAGCAGGTTGCGCAGCACGCGGTCGACGAGCCACGGCGGCATGTCCTGCCCGAACAGCAGCTTGTTGCGCTGGATTTCCGCGAACGCGATGTCGAGCTCGTAGAGCTGGTCGTTGCGGGCCTCGTCGACACGCGGCGCCTGGCTCGTCGGCCCGATGAACAGCCCCGAGAACAGGTAGGACAGCGACGGATGGTTGTGCCAGTACGCGATCAGGCTCGCGAGCAGATCGGGGCGGCGCAGGAACGGGCTGTCGGCCGGCGTCGCGCCGCCGAGCACGAAGTGGTTGCCGCCGCCCGTGCCGACGTGCCGTCCGTCGACCATGAACTTCTCGCTGCACAGCCGCGACTGCCACGCGGCGTCGTACAGGAATTCGGTGTGGTCAACGAGTTCGTCGAAGCTCGCGGCCGGATGGATGTTCACCTCGATCACGCCGGGATCGGGCGTCACCTGCAGCAGCTTCAGCCGTGCGTCGCGCGGCGGCGGATAGCCTTCGAGCACGAGCTTCACGCCGAGCGCCTGCGCGGTCAGCTCGATCGCGCCGAGCAGCTCCAGATAATCCTCGAGCGCGGCAAGCGGCGGCATGAACAGGTACAGGATGCCGTTGCGCACTTCGACGCACAGCGCGGTGCGCGTGATCCACGCGGCCGATTCGAAGCGCTCGGGCCGGCGATGCGGGTCCACGGCGCCCGGTCGGCCGCGCGTGGCGGTGCCATCGTCGCGCCACTGCATCACGGTCTGCGCGGACGCTTCGCGA
Source organism: Burkholderia sp. BCC0097 (assembly GCF_902832985.1). Classification (NCBI taxonomy): domain Bacteria; kingdom Pseudomonadati; phylum Pseudomonadota; class Betaproteobacteria; order Burkholderiales; family Burkholderiaceae; genus Burkholderia; species Burkholderia sp. BCC0097. The sequence goes on along the minus strand of NZ_CADFDM010000010.1, from coordinate 237,839 downwards.
TGCACGCCGGCGAGATAGCGCGGCGCGTCGGCCGGGCCCGCGTAGCGGGCGCGCATGGCGGCGGCGTCCGGCAACGCGTCGCGCGGCGCGAACGGATCGCGCTCGACCAGGTACGGATGGTCGCCGCGGGCCGCCCACGGCAGCGAATCGAGCGGCAGCCGATAGCCCATCGGCGAATCGCCCGGCACGAGGTACATCCGCTCGTCGCGGAAGAACCACGGGCCCGTTTGCCAGCGCGGCCCCTCGAGGCCGGGCGTGTCGTCCGTGCGCTTGACCGGCAGCACATAGCCGACCACGCTGTCGAGCTGCTGCTCGAACACCTTGCGCAGCCGCGCGCGCTCGAGCTCGTCGTCGAGGCGCGCGTCGAACGGATCGACGTTGACCGGCAGCCGGCGCTCGCGCCACAGGTAGTACCAGACGTCCTCGTAGCCGGGCTGGATGAATTCGCCGGTCAGGTTCAGCCGCGCGGCGAGCGCATCGATGAAGCGCTTCGCGTCGCCGGTCGTGTACGCGGACGGCTCGCGCTCGTCGGCGAACAGCGACGGATCCCGCCACACGGGCTGGCCGTCCGCGCGCCAGAAGATCGACAGCGCCCAACGCGGCAGTTGCTCGCCCGGGTACCACTTGCCCTGCCCGAAATGCAGGAAGCCGCCGTCGCCGTATTCGGCGCGCAATCGCTGCACGAGTTCGGTCGCATAGCCGCGCTTGGTCGGGCCGAGCGCATCGGTGTTCCACTCGGCGCCGTCGCGATCGTCGATCGACACGAAGGTCGGCTCGCCGCCCTGCGTGAGCCGCACGTCGCCGGCGGCCAGCGCGCCGTCGACCTGCGTGCCGAGCGCGAGCACGGCTTCCCACTGCGATTCCGTATACGGCTTCGTCACGCGCGGCGATTCGTACACGCGCGTCACGCTCATCTCGTGCTCGAACGACACCTCGCACTCGTCGATCAGCCCTTCGACCGGCGCGGCGCTGGTCGGCTGCGGCGTGCACGCGAGCGGAATATGCCCTTCGCCGGCGAGCAGGCCGGACGTCGGGTCGAAGCCGATCCAGCCGGCGCCCGGCAGATAGACCTCGCACCACGCGTGCAGGTCGGTGAAATCGACCGACGTGCCGCTCGGGCCGTCGAGCGATTTGACGTCGGGCGTGAGCTGGATCAGGTAACCCGACACGAAGCGCGCGGCGATGCCGAGATGGCGGCACAGCTGCACCAGCAGCCACGCGCTGTCGCGGCACGAGCCGGACGCGAGCTCGAGCGTCTGCGCGGGCGTCTGCACGCCGGGCTCCATCCGCACGAGATAGCCGATGTCGCGCTGAAGCTGCTGGTTCAATGCGACGAGGAAGTTCGTGGTGCCCGCCGGCGTGCGGTCCACGCCGTCGAGATACGCGCGAAACAGCGGCGCGGCGCTCGTCTGCGGGTCGCATGCGAGATACGGCGCGAGCTCGGTCTTCAGCGCGTCGTCATAGTTGAACGGGTATTGCTCCGCGCTCGCTTCGAGGAAGAAATCGAACGGGTTGTACACCGACATCTCGGCGACGAGATCGATCGTGATCTCGAAATGCTCGGTGCGCTCGGGAAACACGAGCCGCGCGAGATAGTTCGAGAACGGGTCCTGCTGCCAGTTGATGAAGTGCTGCGCGGGCTCGACCGTCATCGAATACGCGAGGATCGGCGTCCGGCAATGCGGCGCGGGCCGCAGCCGCACGACCTGCGGGCCGAGGTTGACGAGCCGGTCGTAGCGATAGCGGGTGGTGTGATGCAGCGCGACGTGGATGGACATGGGAGCTCGAGTCGGGTTGGGCCGGCCGCGCACGCCGCGTCGCTTGCGACGCGGCGGCCCGGCATGGCGGAGGCGGCGAAGGCGCGCCGCGGGTCAGACGAGTTCCGGCGTCTGCACGACGCTGATCTCGACGCCGACGGCCGTCGCGCCGAGCCCCGTCACCGGCTGCGCGTCGCGATGGTCGAGGCCGACCGCGATGCGCACGTAGCGTTCGTCCGGGCAACGGTTCATGAACGGGTCGAAGCCGACCCAGCCGAGCCCTTCGACATAGGCCTCGGCCCATGCGTGGCCGGCCGGCTGCTGCGCCAGCGCCGTGGCTTGCGGCTGCGCGCCGAGCGCCGCCGGCGACTGCCCCTGGGATTGCGACTGCGACTGCCCTTGCGACTGGGACTGCGATTGCGCGGCATGCGACGCGCCGAGCACCTGCTGCATGCCGTCGCCGCTCTGCAGCGCGAGCGCTTCCTCCTCCTCGATGTCGCCCGCGTTCTGCTTCGCGTCGGCGATGCGCTGCATCGCGCTGTCGGCCAGCACGTAGCCCGAGATGTAGCGCGCGGGGATCTTCAGCACGCGCGCGGCCGCGATGAACGCATGCGCATGGTCACGGCTCGTGCCCTCGCCGCTTTGCAGCGCGGTTTCCGCATCGACGGCGGCGTCGGCGGCCACGTTCGGCGCGTACGCGATGCGGCCGTGCACTTCCGTCATCAGCCAGTGCAATGCGTCGAGACCGTGCGGCTCGATCGGCAGCGCGTCGGTCAGCGCGCGCACGGTGTCGCCGGCCTTCGTGAGCGCGGTCTCGCGCTCGAAGATCCACGGCGGCGCATAGCCTTCGGAATTCCCCTGAATGCCCGCGCGGTCCTGCGTCTCGACGACGCCGGCCGCCACGACGACGATCTCGGCCTTCGCGCCGCGATCGTGGCGCACGAGATCGATCCGGTTGCCGAGCCCGTCGGCGTAAGACAGCGTCGGCTCGACGCCGTCGATCGTGACCTGCCACGCGCGCACCGTCTGGCCGGGGCCCGACTGCGGGCGCAGGCGCAGCCGTTGCAGCGCATGGCTGGCTTGATCGTCGAACTGATAACGCGAAATGTGTCGAATGGCGAGTCGCATGGCAAGTCTCAGTCGAAGTTGTAAGCCTGGGCGATTTCGAGCCCGAGGCTGTTGTTGCGGCCGATGAAGTCGGTCAGGAACTCGTGCAGGCCGCTCTTGAAGATCCGCTCGACCGAGGTATCGGACAGCAGTTGCAGAATCTTCGTGGCCGTGTCGTGACACGGGTGTGTCACGCCGTAATCCTTCGCGAGCAGGTTCAGGCTCGACACGACGCGTCCGTAGCAATAGCGCAGCGAACGCGGCATACGGCCGTTCAGGATCAGGTAATCGGCGATGTTCAGCGGCTTGTACTGCACGTCGTACACCCAGCGATACGAACGGTGCGCGGCGACGCAGCGCAGGATCGTCTCCCATTGGTAGTTGTCGAGGATCGTGCCGACGTGCGACACCGACGGCAGCAGCAGGTGATACTTCACGTCGATGATCCGCGCGGTGTTGTCCGCGCGCTCGATGAAGGCGCCGATCTGCGCGAAATCGAAGATCTCGTTGCGCAGCATCGTGCTGTAGAAGCTGCCGAGGATCAGCGCGGTTTCGCGCTTCACTTCGTCGAGCACGGCCGGCAGCTCGCTTTCCGGCACCGGCTGCGCCAGCGCGCGGCGCAGCGCGAGCCACGCGCCGTTCACGCTCTCCCACGCCTCGCGCGTGAGCGCCGTGCGCACCATCCGCGCGTTCGAGCGCGCGGCCTCGATGCACGACAGCACGCTCGACGGGTTGTCGCGGTCGCGCAGCAGGTAGTCGGTCACGGTATCGGCCGCATACGCGTCGTATTTCTCCCGATAGCCGTCGTCGGCGCCCGAGCTGACGAGCACCGACGACCATTCGGCCGGCGCGTCGGCCGTGCGCGTGAGCGCCATCCGCAGCCCGGCATCCACGATGCGCGCGATGTTCTCCGCGCGCTCGATATAGCGGTACATCCAGTAGAGGCCGCTTGCAGTACGTCCCAGAAGCATCTCGTGTCCACTCCGTCTTCGTTCGGTTCGCGCGCCGGCTCCGGCGCGCGCGGTCGTGCCCGGCTCAGTCGGCCAGCACCCAGGTGTCCTTGGTGCCGCCGCCCTGGCTCGAGTTGACGACCAGCGATCCTTCCTGCAGCGCAACGCGCGTGAGCCCGCCCGGCGTGATGCGGATCCGGTCCGACACCAGCACGAACGGCCGCAGGTCGACGTGGCGCGGCGCGAGGCCGGCGTCGGTCAGGATCGGCGTCGTGGACAGCGCGAGCGTCGGCTGCGCGATGTAGTTCGCGGGACGCGCGCGCAGCTTCGCGGAAAATGCCTCGAGTTCGGCCTTCGACGCGCACGGCCCGACCAGCATCCCGTAGCCGCCCGAGCCGTGCACTTCCTTCACGACCAGTTCGTCGAGATGCGCGAGCACGTACTTCAGGCTGTCGGCCTCGCCGCAGCGCCAGGTCGGCACGTTCTCCAGCAGCGCCTTGCGGCCCGTGTAGAACTCGACGATCTCCGGCATGTACGAGTAGATCGCCTTGTCGTCGGCGATGCCGGTGCCGGGCGCGTTCGCGATCGTGATGTTGCCCGCGCGGTACACGTCCATGATGCCGGCCACGCCGAGCACCGAATCGGGCCGGAACGTGAGCGGGTCGAGGAACGCGTCGTCGACGCGGCGGTACAGCACGTCGATCGGCTGGAAGCCTTCGGTGGTGCGCATCGCGACGCGGCCGTCGATCACCTGCAGGTCGCTGCCCTCGACGAGGTGCACGCCCATCTGGTCGGCGAGGAACGAATGTTCGTAGTACGCGGAATTGTGGATGCCGGGCGTGAGCACCGCGATAGTCGGGTTGTCGGCATTGCCGCCCGGCGGGCACACGGCCGCGAGCGACTGGCGCAGCATCTGCGGATAGGTTTCGACCGGGCGCACCTTCACCTGCTGGAACAGCTCGGGAAAGAGCTGCATCATCGTTTCGCGGTTTTCCAGCATGTACGACACGCCGGACGGCGTGCGCGCGTTGTCTTCCAGCACGTAGAACGCGTTCTCGCCGGTGCGCACGATGTCGACGCCGATGATGTGCGTGTAAACGTTGCCGGGCGGCCGGAAATCGATCATCTCGGGGATGAACGCCTCGTTGTGCGCGATCAGGTGCTTCGGCACGATGCCCGCGCGCACGATTTCCTGACGGTGGTAAATGTCGTCGAGGAACGCGTTCAGCGCCATCACGCGCTGCTCGATGCCGAGCGACAGCCGGCTCCATTCCGCCCCCGAGATGATGCGCGGGACGATGTCGAACGGAATCAGCCGCTCGGCGGCCTCCGCGTCGCCGTAGACGGCGAACGTGATGCCCGTCTTGCGGAACACGCCTTCCGCGTCATGGGCCTTCTGGGCGAGGCTCGCAGGGTTCTGCGTGTCGAGCCATTGCTTCAGGCGCGCGTAAGGCGCCCTTACCATGTCGCCGGATTGCAGCATTTCATCGAATGGCTTCATCGATCTTTTCTCCATCGATCGTTTTCCCCGGCATTGCGCATGCCGGACCGGCGTACTGAATGCTTTGCAAGGAACGTGCCTTGCTCGATCCCTTCGATATCCCCCCGTTTTTCGCGCCGCGTCAAGCATGCCTGCGCGGCATTACGCACCACAACGGTGCAACCTCGGACGCGCCGGCCGCTCGCGGTGCGCCGCGAGCGTGCACGATCGATGCTGCGCCGCGTCCGACGAACATAGTTCTCCCACGTGTCACGGCTGTGCAATCTGCACTGCACCAAAAGCGGCGAGCCAACGCCCCCGAAACGACCATGAACGGGTGGGCCGGCACGCACACGGCGCAGCCGGCCCTGGGGGGAAGTGCCGTCCGGGCGGCCGCGACAGTCCGACGCGATGAACTGTCCGGTTAACCGGTCCGGCCCCTCAACGCTATGCAGCCGTAATCCCGCCGACAACGCCCATGCATATTTCGACTGACACCGATCGAAAAAAAACATCGGCCCGAGCGGCGCGATGCGCGGTACGCTAGAACGTTGGTGCAGCAGACGGCGCCGCCTTTCAGGCGCCCGACTATAAAAAGCGAAGATCGAAATGGAAGCAAAGTGGCTGGAAGATTTCCTGAGCCTGGCGGATACCAAGAGTTTTTCCCGGGCCGCGCGTCACCGGCACCTGACGCAGTCGGCGTTCAGCAGGCGAATCGCCGCCCTCGAAACCTGGATGGATGCGAAGCTGGTGGACCGGAGCATCAATCCGATCGCGCTGACGCCGGCCGGCCAGATGTTCCGCGGGCTCGCCGCGGACATCCTGCGCAGCATGTATGCGGCGCGCAATCTCGTGAACGGCTACGACCAGTTCGCGGCGAGCGACCAGGTCGTGCGCTTCGCCGTCGCGCATACGCTCGTGTTCACGCTGTTTCCCGAATGGCTCAAGCAGCTCAACAGCGAGGTCGGCCACATCACTGCCCGCGTCAATGCGGTGAACGTGCCGGAAGGCGTGCAGCAGCTGGTCGAAAGTGAATGCGACCTGCTGCTCGGCTATCACCATCCGCAGTTGCCGATCGTGCTCGACCCGAACCACTTCCCGTTCGTCAGCCTCGGCGTCGAGCGGATCCTGCCCGTGTCGTCGCCCGACGCGCGCGGCAAGCCGGTGTTCCAGCTGCCCGGCACGCCCGATGCCCCGCTGCCGCTGCTCGCGTATTCGTCGGGCGCCTTTCTCGGCAACATCGTCGAGATGCTGCTGCTGAATGCGACCGAGCCGTACGTGCTGCACCGGTGTTTCGAGACGCACATGTCCGAGGCGCTGAAAGGCATGGTCGTGGCCGGGCACGGCATCGGCTGGCTGCCGGAAAGTTGCGTCGCGAAGGAGCTCGCCGACGGCACGCTCGTGTGCGCGGGCACCGGCGACTGGATCACCGAACTCGAAATCCGCCTGTATCGATCGGCGCGCAAGCGCGGGCTCGCGGCCGAGCAGCTGTGGGCCTACATCATGAACCGGCCGCGCACGGCGCTCGACGGTGCGATCGGTATTGAAGAGGCGGCCGCGCCGGCGATGCGCAGCGCGCGGCGAAGCGCGGGCGGCACCCGCTGACGGCGTATTCGCGCCGTGAATCTCCCGGCGCGAATACGTGCGCTCACCATAGCAATCGATAATCCCGCCGGCCTCCGTAAAATCCCTCGACGGCTCATAATCGATTTCTATAAAACGCAAACGTTTGCGAATCATGTCGTATTTTTTACTGTTTTCCGTATTAAGTAAGAATAATCGGCCCGCTTTTCCAGACAGAAATACCTTGTTACACAAGTTTCGATTTACCTGTAACTGTCGGAATCATCAAAAACGTCGCACCCTCATTTCATGATGGGCGATCTGTATCCGGTTCTTCATCGATTCGCCTCGAATACAGCCGCAATAGTTTCTTTTATCAGTCGTTATTTTTCGGCACGAAGGGCGATACCTCCGACGTGATTCAAAGCGTGCTCGATCATCGCTACCGACTAGCAATTTCCATGTTCGGCAATATCGCCTTTATTCAGCATTAAGCGATCCTCATAAATCCTTCTTTATCCTATTTAGATAAGATCTTTTCTCTCGTCCCATTCGGGCCACACGCGGTTGTTGGTTCAAAAACCATCGTGTATCAATAGCGTGTCGCAAAAAGAACGTTGGCAAATTCGACTCGGCGTCGACGCGCGTCATCGATTCCGGACGGGAGATTGCAATGTCACCCTCGCTTCGACAGCAGGCTCGCCCTTTCCTGAGCGTCGTGCTCTCCACGCTCTGCATGAACGCCACGGCCCAGACACCGGCGGCCCCGCCGCCGGCGTCCAGTCCGGGGGCAAACCGGTACGTGATTTCGTATATCTGCGGCGACGCACGGATCGACGGTACCGCGCCGCTTCCCCCTGACGGACGCCCGTACAACCTGGGCGTGTCTTTCTTGTCGGGGAGCACCGGGCAGCCCCTCTCCAACGTGCAGGTGCGCCTGCGCCGGCATGGGCGCGTGCTCGTCGAATTCAACGCCCCGGGATCGCGCTGCCTGTTCAGCGTGCCGGATGCGAGCTATCGGGTCGAGGGGACCTATCAGGGAGCCACCCAGTTCGCGATCGTCGAGACGGGCACGCTCACCACGCAGTTGCGATGGTGAACGTCGCGCCGCCCCGCTCCGATCGCGTCATTCGGAGAACGCATCGAATCAAGGAGTCTTGAATGCCCCGTGCAGAACGACCGGACGGCTCGCCCGCCCGTCAGCCGAAATCCTCGTGGGGTCCGGGAAAGAATGCGGCGCTCAGCGTCGCTGCATTTGCCGCGATCTTCGGTGCCTTCGCGTACGTCGAGCGAGACGCGGGGATCGGCCATGCGAGCGTGACGCACGATATCGCCGGCGTGATCGGAACCGCCGTTGGCAACTACCGCACGCTCATCGTGGCGGCGACCGGCGGCGCGTCCGGCACCGCCACGCCCGCCGGCTCGACGTCGACGGTCGCGCAGGCCGGCCCGGTGACGCCCTCGGCGTCGGCCACGCCGGCCTTGTCGACCGCGGCCGACCCGGCCGTGCCGGCCGTACCGCCGCAAGCGGCGACAGGTTCGGACACGCAACACCCGCGCCCCGCACACGTGCCGCCGACCCGGCTCGCGGCTACCCCGCACGCCGCGTCGACCGGCAGTCGCGCGACGCGCCCGGGCGATGCGCACCGGACGTCACGTTCGCAGGCGCTGGCGCGCACGAGAAAACATCCCGACCCCGGGCCGAGACTGCAACCGCAGTCGTATATCGCCGGCACGGCGCACATGGAGGCCACCAGCGTCACGCACGACGAAGTGGAAGGTGCCCGCGCTCTGGCCAGGGCGCGCTGGTGCGCACGGATCGACGAATGGAGCTGCGTGGAGCAGAACGCGAGCCGTGCACTCGCCATCGATCCGACGAACAGCGAATCGCGCGCGTTGCTCGGACAAGCGGTCCGCAACCGCCTGTGAACCGACCGGATGCCGCCGGGCCTCGCCGCCCGGCGACGCGACGGCCGGCGACGCACGCCGTCGGGCGTGCAACCGATGTGATCGTTTCAAAGTGAGGAGACACCGTGGCTAACAATCGTCAACAACAATGCACCACCGTCGTTGCGCCGAACCGGCGGGTCCTCCTGCATGCGCCGTTGCTGTGCCTGCTCGTCGCATCCGGCCCGTGCCTTGCCGCCGAAGGCGACGCGGAGCCGCGCGGCGCGAGTGAAATCGCCGGGTCCCATGGCGCGCCGGATGCGCTGCCGCCCGACCTGCAACCGACCGGCCCGTCGACGCAGGCCGCCCAAGGGTCGGGCACGCAGCCCCCTCATGCGCCAACGCCGATCGCCCAGGCCTCGGATGCGTCGATGCAGATCGCGCAGGCGAACCCCGCGATGCCGACCACGGTCGTGGTGGACCCGGATGCAGCGCAGCCGAGTGCTCCGATGCCGGGCGCAACCGCGTCGAATGCACCTGCGCCGGCCGCGCACGCGCCGAATGCGCCGATGCTGCTGGCGCAGGCATTCGACACGGTGCCACCGGATACGCCAGCGCCACGCGTGCCAACGTCGGATGCACCTCAGCAACTCGCCCAAACCACGACCAGCGCACCGCCGGATACATCTACTACAACCACCACGCCCGCTACGCCGACGCTCACCGCACAGGCGTCCGGCACGCCGATGCCGAACTCGCCCACCCCGGCGACCCAGCCGCCGGGCGCCGAACCGCCGTCGTCCGGGCAACCGAATTCACAGTCACCCGGCGCGCAGCTCCCTGGCGACGCGATCCAGCGATCGCAAGGACCCGACGTCCAGGCGCCGAATGCGCAGGCGCCGAATCTTCGCACCGCCGACGTCGCGACGGTGCGCAACGACGTGTTCGGCCTCGCGGCCAGCGGCGGCGCGGTCAAGGCGCTCGACGAAGCGAAGGCCCGGCCCGATGCGTTCTCCGCCGTCGACATCGCGCAACTGGAAGAACTGTCGATTCGCCAGCAGGTGCGCGGCGGACGCGACAAGTCGCGTTCGATGACGAGTTCGGACCGCTTCGACGGCCTCGACAACGCGCTGCGCGCCGCCGACGACCTCGACAAGCGGATACCGGCCACGCCGGAGTACACGCCGGTCCGCACGGCGCTCGCGGGTGACCGGGTAGTGGCCCTCGCCGCACGCGGCGACATGAAAACGGCCGTCACGACGTTCGAGACGATTCCGTCCAACGCGGAGATCTCGATCGACGCGTTGGCGGCCGTCGGCGATGCGTACCTGTACCTGAGCGAGCCGGCCAAGGCGAACGCCGTCTACGCGCGTGCGTTGCAGCAGGCCACCGCGTCGCCGACCGATCGCGCGACCCGCGGCTTCCAGTATGGCGCCCGCACGCAGCCGATCGAGCTGCGCGAAGGGCTGTTCTGGTCGTACGTCGATCAGGCGCGTGCGCCCGAAGCGAAGCAGGTGCTCGACGACATGGAGAAGTCGCTGCCGCCGGTCAAGCAGGTGACCAACGTCGGTCCGGGAGAAAGCGACTATCTGCGCTACTACCGGTTGCGCGCGCAGTACCTGATCTTCACGGGTCACGTCGACCAGGGGATCGCCGCCCTCGAACAGCTCGAGAAAGAGGTGCCGTTCAACGCCGAGGTCCGTGCCGCGCACGCCGACGCCGTGTCGGGCCAGTCGCATCCGCGCCAGGCGATCTCGATGTATCGCGCATCGCTGACCGATCACCCGGACAGCGTCGAGATGCTCGCTGGCCTCGGCCGCGCATCGCTCACGGCAGACGACTACGCGACCGCGAAGACCGTCGACCAGACCCTCGGCAACACGTTCCCGGACAGCGGCGCCGTGCGCGGTTTCAAGCGCGACTACAACGCATACCGCAGCCCGGTGTTCACGACCGACCTGAGCTTCGAGCACGGCAACAGCGCACTGGCCGACAACAGCTTCACGTCGGACAGCTACATCTATTCGCAACCGTTCGGCGACAACTGGCGGGTCTTCTCGCATACGTTCTTCGGCCATGCGCAAACCGACGGCGGCAGCGTCAGCCGCACGCGTACGGGCATCGGCGGCGACTACCGGCACGGGCCGCTCACGGTGCTCGGCGAAGTCACGCGCTCGCTGGGCGGGGACGGCCGGACCGGCGGCCGCGGCACGATCGCGTACGCGCTGAACGACTACTGGACGGTCAACGCCGGGCTCGACACCAACGACAACTCGCTGCCGTGGAAGGCGTATGCCGCGCACATCTGGGGCCGCTCCGCGAACGTCGAAGTCGTGTATCGGCAGAACGACCGGCGCGAAGTCAAGCTGAGCTACGGCGTGAGCCGCTACAGCGATTCGAACTTCCATCAGGAGATCGCGGCGACCGCCACGCAGCGCGTGTACACGTCCGCGAACCAGCTCGTCAACGTCTCGCTGAATCTCGGCACCGACAGCAACACGCGCCAGGACGCGCCCTACTTCAGCCCCGGTCGCGACTACGCGGCCGCGGCGACCGTGATGCATCAATTGACGCTGTGGAAGAAAGGTGACACGGGGCTGCAACAACGCGTGTCGGTATCGGGCGGCGCGTACAACGAGCGCGGCTTCGGCACCAGCCCGCTGTGGAGCGCGCGCCTCGAGCACGCGTGGACATTCAAGCACGACATCACGCTGAGCTACGGCGTCGAGGTCAGCAGCCACGCATACGACGGCCAGCGCGAGCGCTCCGAAACCGGCTTCCTGTCGCTCAACCTGCCGTTTTAGCAAGGAGCTCTGAATGCAATCCAGACGGACCTTCATGTGCGGATGCCTCGGAACGTTTGCCGCCTGTTCGCTGTTCCCGGGCGTGACCAACGCCAAGATGATCGATCTGCTGCCGCCGTCCGATCCAGCCGACGGCAAGACGTTTCGCGTGATCTGCATGCACGACGTGCGCGACAACCTGATGGCGTCGTTCTCGTCGCCGACCGCGATCATCGATCCGTTCGCGGTCGATACCGGCACGCTGACCGCGATCTTCTCGTGGCTGCAGACCAACAACTACCACACCATCACGGTCAAGCAGATCGAGGAGTCGCGCCGCGGCGGCAAGCCGCTGCCGCCGCGCTCCGTGCTGCTCACGTTCGACGACGGCTTCCGCAGCCACTACACGAAAGTGCTGCCGCTGCTCGAGCGCTTCAAGTATCCGGCTGTGATGGGCCTCGTCACCGCGTGGATCGACACACCGCCGGATACGCCGATCCGCATCAGCGACAAGGTGCAGGTGCCGCGCGACTATTTCCTGTCGTGGGACGAGGTGAAGAAGCTCGGCCAGTCGGAATTCGTCGAGCTCGGCTGCCACACCCACAATCTCCATCATGGCGCGGTCGCGAATCCGCAAGGCAACGAGTTGCCGGCGACCACGTCGCATCTGTACCTGCAGGACCAGAAACGCTATGAAACCGACGCCGAGTTCCATGCACGCGTGCACGACGACCTGCAGACGTGCGTGCAGCAGATCCGCGAACGCACCGGTATCGTCGCGCGCTCGATGGTGTGGCCGTACGGCGCGGAAAACCAGCCCGTGCGCCAGATCTCGACGTCGCTCGGCATGGACATCCAGTTCAGCCTCGATGCCGGCCCGAATACGCCGGACGTGCCGCTCGACCGGCTGAGACGGATCCTGATGATGTACGACGTCGACATCGGCGGGTTCGAGCGCTCGATGCGCGAACCGGCGTCGAACCGCGGCGACGTCGACGTGCCCGAGCGCACCGTGCAGGTCGATCTCGACCAGGTCTACGATCCCGATCCCGCACGGCAGGAAGCGAATCTCGGCAAGCTGATCGAGCGCATCTACCGGATGCAGCCGAAATCGGTGTACCTGCAGGCGTTTGCGGACCCGAAGGGCACGGGCGTGGCCGAGGCGGTGTATTTCCCCAACCGGCACCTGCCGATGCGTTCCGACCTGTTCTCGCGTGCCGCGTGGCAACTCAATACGCGCGCCAACGTACAGGTGTACGCGTGGATGCCGGTGCTCGCGTTCCGGCCGCCCGCCGACAAGCTCCGCTCGCTCCAGGCCGTGAGCGCGTTCGGCGGCGCGCCGGCTAGAGAGAACGGCACGCGCGTGTTCCGGCTGAGTCCGTTCGATCCCGATGCGCGGCTGATGATCCAGCAGGTCTACGAGGATCTCAGCAAGCACGCGTCGTTCAGCGGGCTCCTGTTCAGCGACGACGCCGTGCTCGACGACTACGAGGATGCGAGCCGGCATGCGCTGCGCGTGTATTCGCAATGGGGGCTGCCGGCGGACGTCGGCAAGATCCGCGAGAACCCCGACCTGATGAAGCGCTGGACGCGCCAGAAGACGCGCTACCTGATCGACATGACCCGGCAGCTCGAACAGATCGTGCTGGCCCATCAGAACGTCGGCGACGTGCTGACCTCGCGCAACATCTTCGCGATGCCGGTGCTCAAGCCCGAATCGGAAGCGTGGTTCGCGCAGAACTACGACGATTTCCTCGCCACCTACGACTACGTCGCGCTGATGGCGATGCCGTACATGGAACAGGCGAAAGACCCGGAAGGCTGGCTGGACCAGCTCGTGAAGGCGGTACGCACGAAGCAGCGCGGGCTGCAGCGCACCGTGTTCGAACTGCAGGCGTACGACTGGCACGGGCAGAAGGCGGTGCCGGCCAGCACGCTGCTCGCGCAGATGCGGCGGCTGCGCAGCGAGGGCGCGGTGAATTTCGGCTACTACCCCGACAACTTCCTGAACGGCCAGCCGGAACTCGACGCGATGCGCGACGTGATGTCGCTGAAGTCGCGCCTCGACCCCACCTCGATCAACGCGCTGATGCAGATGCAGCAATCGCAGGGAACCAAGACACCATGACCTCCCATAGCCTCATCCAGCGCCTGCAGGATTTCGTCTTCTACTATCCGTTCTTCATGTCGTATCTGTGGATGATCGGCGGCGTCGTGCACTACTTCCTGCTCGAGGAAGGCCGCGAGCTGTCGACGCGCACGATCGCGTCGAGCGGCATCCCGAAGGTCTCGATCGTCGTGCCCTGCTTCAACGAAGCCGCGAACGCGCGCAGCGTGATCGGCCACCTGAACGGGATGCAGTATCCGAACTACGACATCATCGCGGTCAACGACGGCAGCAAGGACCGCACCGGCGAAATCCTCAACGAGCTGGCCGTCGAGATCCCGCGGCTGCTCGTGATCCATCACGCGCGCAACGAAGGCAAGGCGGTCGGGCTGACGACCGCGGCGGCCGTGTCGAACGCGGAATACCTGCTGTGCATCGACGGCGACGCGCTGCTCGCGCACGATGCGATCGGCTGGATGCTCGAGCACTTCCTGACCGACCCGGGCGTCGGCGCGGTGACCGGCAACCCGCGCATCCGCACGCGCACGTCGCTGCTCGGCCGCATGCAGGTCGGCGAATTCTCGTCGATCGTCGGGCTGATCAAGCGCACGCAACAGGTGTACGGCCGCATCTTCACGGTGTCGGGCGTGATCACGATGTTCCGCAAGACCGCGCTCGCCGACGTCGGCTACTGGAGCTCGGACATGCTCACCGAAGACATCGACATCAGCTGGAAGCTGCAATGCCGCGACTGGCGCGTCGTGTACGAGCCGCACGCGCTCAGCTGGATCCTGATGCCCGAGACGGTGAAGGGGCTCTACCGGCAGCGGCTGCGCTGGTCGAAGGGCGGCATCCAGGTGCTGCTCAAGTACGCGGGCACGCTGATGCGGCCGACGCAGATGATGATGTGGCCGCTGTTCGCCGAATACCTGATCGGCATCGCGTGGGCGTACTCGATGACGTTCATCCTGCTGCTCGCGCTGATCGACGTCGTCTACCCGCTTCCGCCGAACTGGCATGTGTCCGTGGTGCCGCACTGGCACGGGATGCTGCTGGTCGCGACCTGCATCCTGCAGCTGATCATCGGCAGCATGATCGATCGTCGTTACGACGAAAAACTCCTGATGTACTTCCTTGACACCATCTGGTACCCCGTCGCGTTCTGGCTGATCAGCATGATCACCACCGTCATCGCCCTGCCCGCCGTCGTGCTGCGGGGCCGTGGCAAGCGCGCCGTCTGGGTCAGTCCCGACCGAGGCATTCAACATGAAGAACGCGCCGATTATTGACCTTTCCCTGCGCGCACCGCGCGACATGATCGCCGAACGCGGCAACATCGTCGGGCCCGTGCTCGTCGCGTGGTTCCGCCTCGTGCGGCCTGCGCTGGTCGGGGGCGTATGGGCCTCGATCTGCATCTATACGTACCGTTACCTGCTGCCGTTCAACGAGGCCGAGATGCCGATCGAACAGATCGTGTTCTACGTGACGAGCATCGCGCTGATCGCCGGCACGATCGTCATGTGGCTGATCGCGGGACGCGTCGTGCATCCGTTCGCCTATCGGTTACGTGTATCGAAGATGCTGCGACGCTCGGCCAGCGTGAAGGTGCGCTCCGTACCGGCGACCGCGTTCTCGAGCGAGCGCCGGCGCGGCGCGCGACGCACGACGCGCATTCTCGTCGCGTCGCACGATGCGAACGGGTCGATTTCGGGCATCGAATGGGTCGCGCATGCCGAGCCGCAGCCCCGCGAATGAATCGTCGGAAACTGCCGCGCCGGGCGCGACGCCTGCCGCGCGACGTGGCACCGCTTTCGACACCGTGCCGGCGCGCGACGCGTGCCGGTCGACAACTTCCTGGAGACGAGGTGAATCATGTGCGGAATCGTCGGAGCAAGCGGCCGGAACAATCAAGTGCCGCAACTGGTCAATGCGCTGAGCCGGCTCGAATATCGCGGTTACGATTCATGCGGCATCGCCGTGCAAGGCGATGGCCGCCTGCGCAGCGAACGTACGTTGAGACGCGTGACCGACTTGCAGGACCGCGTGCTGACGCTCGGTCTCGAAGCACGTACCTGCATCGCGCACACACGCTGGGCGACGCACGGTGCTCCGTCCGAAATGAACGCGCACCCGATCATGTCGGGCGACACGATCGCGGTCGTACACAACGGGATCATCGAAAACCACGACACGCTGCGCGCCGAACTGAAGCAACGCGGCTACACGTTTCGCGGGCAGACCGATACCGAAGTCATCGCGCACCTGATCCACAGCCTCTATCGCGACGACCTGTTCGATGCGGTCGTGCGCGCCGTCAAGCGGCTGCACGGTGCGTACGCGATCGCGGTGCTCAGTGCGCTCGAGCCGCAGCGCCTCGTCGCCGCGCGCGCCGGCTCGCCGCTCGTGATCGGCATCGGCGCCGAGCAGAACTACCTGGCGTCCGATTGCGCGGCGCTCGGCGACCTGACCGACCGCTTCGTGTACCTGGAGGACGGCGACGTCGCGCTGATCACGCCGGAGCGCATCGCCGTGGTCGATGCGGGCGGGCAGGAAGCGCGGCGCCCGTTGTGCGAAGTGAAGGCGCGCGCGGACGACGCCGCGCTCGGCCCTTACCAGCACTTCATGCAGAAGGAAATCTTCGAGCAGCCGAAGGCGATCGACAGCACGCTGGACGGCATCGACGCGATCTCGCCGGCGCTGTTCGACGCGACGGAAGGCACGCGCGCGCTGCTGTCGCGGGTGAGAAGCGTGCTGCTGCTCGGCTGCGGCACCAGCTACTATGCGGGCCTGACCGCGAAATACTGGCTCGAGAGCATCGCGGGCGTGCCGGCGCAGGTCGAGATCGCCAGCGAATACCGCTACCGCGACACGGTGGCCGATCCGCGCACGCTCGTCGTCGGCATCTCGCAGTCGGGCGAAACGGCCGACACCATCGGCGCGATCGAGCAGGCGCGCGCGATGGGCCAGGATCTGTCGATGGCGATCTGCAACGTCGCGACCAGCACGATCGCGCGCAACGCGCCGCTGCGGTTCCTGACGCGGGCCGGCGCCGAACTCGGTGTCGCGTCGACCAAGGCGTTCACCACGCAGCTCGTCGCGCTGTTCGTGCTGACGCTGACGCTCGCGCAACTGCGCGGCCGGCTCGATGCCGCGCAAGTCGCGACGCACCTGAAGCAATTGCGCGCGCTGCCCGATCGCATCAGCCACGCGCTCGCGCTGGAAACGCAGATCATGGGCTGGGCCGCGAAGTTCGCCCGCACCGAGAATGCGCTGTTCCTCGGGCGCGGCATCCATTTCCCGATCGCGCTGGAAGGCGCGCTGAAGCTCAAGGAGGTGTCGTACATCCATGCGGAAGGCTATGCGGCCGGCGAGCTGAAGCACGGGCCGCTCGCGCTCGTCACGAGCGCGATGCCGGTCGTCACGATCGCGCCGGACGACCGCCTGTTCCAGAAGCTGAAGTCCAACATGGCCGAGGTGCGCGCGCGCGGCGGCCGGCTCTACGTGCTGGCCGGCAATCAGCTCGAGATCGACGCCGACCGCGACACGCACCTGATCCGCGTGCGCGAATCGGGCGACGTGCTGTCGCCGATCGTCAACGTGATTCCGCTGCAACTGCTCGCGTATCACGTCGGCTGCGCACGCGGCGCGGATGTCGACAAGCCGCGCAACCTCGCGAAATCGGTGACCGTCGAATGACGCGACGAACGCGCCCGGTACAGGCGGTCATGCGGCTGGCCATGGCTGCCCTCTGCGGCGCGGGCAGCCTCGCCACGGCGTCGCCGCCTGCCTTTGCCGGCGCGCCGGTCGTGCATACGGTCACCGTGCCGAGCGCCCCGACGCCGCAGGACACCGGCGACCCGCGGCGCTTCATGCACGGCATCGGCGTGGCCGACGCCGGCGACGGCAAACGCTGGGTGTTCTTCAGCAGCTCGGGCATCGTGCCGCGCGGCGCGCTGCGCGGCGGCAGCTGGCCGCACGACGTGTACGTCGGCGAGTGGCGGCCCAGCGAGCCGCGCCTGCTGCACGTGCGCACGTTCATCAGCCGCCCCGAGGCGCAGGAGCCCGTCTCGATCGCGCAAAACGCGCACGGCGACATCTTCGTCACGTTCGAGGACGGCTGGAATACGTCGCAGGAAGTCAGCCAGCGCTACGGCGTCTACCGCCGCGACCTGAAGCCGATCAAGCCCTACCCGAACGACGTCGAATCGGGCGGCCATTCGGGGCATGTCGCGACGGTCGCCGACCGCTTCGTCGTGTTCTATTCGGCCGACTGGGTCAACGGCGGCGGAGTCGACAACCTCGGCAGCGGCAACGGCGTCTACCTGAAAACCTACGACGCGGCCGGGCGCGTGCTGAACCATGTCGCGGTCGCGCCGCATCGCCGCGAGTGGTGGCCCGTGATCGCGGGCTCGCCGCGCAACGCGCTGCTCGTGTGGCAGAAATTCATCGACGGCAGCACGGACGCGACGCTCGAATACGCGATGTTCGATCCGGTCACCGCGAAGCTGAATAAACTTGGATCGCTGAACGATGCGATCCAGTACTACGTGTATTCAGCCGCCTATGTGCCGGAGATCGACCGTTTCATCGTCGTCACGACGACAGCGGACGAGCGCGGCGTCGCGATGCTGATCGCGCCGGACGGCCGCCGCACGGCGACGCTCGATTGCCTGCCCGCGTCGGTGCGCGAATCGGGTATCGGCGTCGCCGGCACGCACGCGTATGTGCCGACCCGCGACGGGCGGCTGCTGACGCTCGCGCTTGCGCCGGCGGGCATGGTAGTGAGCGGCGTGCAGCGCTCGCCGATTCCGTGGGGCTCGACGGGCATCGCCAGCTTCCCGGCGCACGGCACGGCGATGCATTTCGTGTCGCTGACGCCGTCGGGGCTGCGCGAAGCCGATTTCGAACCGGCGCGCGACACGCCGATGCCGAAGAACGAAATGTCGTGTTCGAGTCATTGACGGCGCTCCGGTAACGCACTGTCGTCGTGAACGCGGACAGGCCGCGTGTCTCCCCGTGCCCTTCGTCTTTCCGCCATCCGAACCACACCGCGACAGACAACACCTCTCAACTCGGCCGCCCGGTAGTCGGGCACGCCGTCGCGGGCCTGCCCGACCCCAACTGCCGCGCCTTTCCTCTGCGGAATTCGCCAGCGCCGCCCGTACCGGCTAGACTGTCGCCCGATTCCTTCCATCGGCCGCGGCGTCCCGCCTCCTGCCGCCGCCGGAACGCCCCTTCCCGGAGAACGAATGCTGAAGCGCCAGTGGTTTTCGCTCGTGCTGCTGACGGTTTGCCTGCTCGGGCAACGCGCGTCGGCCCAGTCCACGCTCGAACTCGATACCGACGGCACGACGCGTGCCCTCACCCGCCAGACGCTGCTCGCACGCGCCGATGCGGCCGACATCCACGTGCCGCGCGACATCGCCTACGGCCGGCCGATGACGTTCCGCGCGGTGCCGTTCGCCGCGCTGCTCGGCGACACGCCGCTGCCGGCCGACGGTGTGCTCGAAACGCGCGCGGCCGACGGTTTCGCCGCGCAACTGCCGCTCGATCTCGTGCGCCGCCGCGCGCCGGCCGGCGCGATCCCGTGGCTCGCGATCGAGGACCCGGCCCATCCGTGGCCGAAGCTGCCCGGCAAGCAGCTCAGCGCGGGGCCGTTCTATCTCGTCTGGCTCGGGCCGGACGCGTCGTCGGTGCGCGGCGAGCAGTGGCCGTACCAGATCGTGCGCATCACGATCGAATCGTCGCCGCTCGCGCGC
The DNA here is from genome assembly GCF_902832985.1 of Burkholderia sp. BCC0097. Lineage (NCBI taxonomy): Bacteria > Pseudomonadati > Pseudomonadota > Betaproteobacteria > Burkholderiales > Burkholderiaceae > Burkholderia > Burkholderia sp. BCC0097. Next base: position 218,446 of record NZ_CADFDM010000010.1, on the reverse strand, counting down.
TGGCCGTCGCTCGCCGTCGACACCGCGTTGCCCGCGAACGATCCGGCCCGCGCGGGCCAGCGCCTGTTCGTCACGCAATGTCTCGCGTGTCACCGCGTCGACGGCGCGGGCAGCAGCCACGCCGGCCCCGACCTGAACACGCCGATGAACCCGGTCGACTACTTCCAGCCCGCCGCGCTGCGCCGCTACATCCGCAATCCGGCGTCGGTGCGCGACTGGCCGGGCCGCAGCATGCCGACGTTTCCGCCCGATCAACTGAGCGATCGCGAACTCGACCAGATCGTCGCGTATCTCGCGTATATGGCGCGGCGCAAGGCGGCAAAATAACGCGCCCCCCACCCGGCCGCACCCGGCGCGCTTACGCTTCCTGCGCGCTCAGCAACACCGCGCGCAACAGCACGTCGGCGCCCGCCGTCGCCCATTCCGGCGTAATCGCTTCGGCCTCGTTGTGGCTCAGCCCATCGACGCACGGCACGAAGATCATGCCCGTCGGCGCGACACGCGCGACATAGCATGCGTCATGGCCCGCGCCGGACACGATGTCCATGTGCGACAGCCCGAGCGAGCGCGCCGCGTCACGCACCGTGTCGATGCAGCGTGGCGCGAACGGCACCGGCGCATACGTGAAGATCTGCTCGATCCGCGCACCGAGGCCGGTTTCGTCGGCCACACGCGCAAGTTCCGCGCGCAGCGCCGCGTCCAGTTCGTCGAGGACCGCATCGTCCGGATGACGGAATTCCACCGTGAAGAAGCAGCCGCCCGGCACCGTGTTGCGCGAATTCGGCCGCGCCTCGATCATCCCGACCGTTGCGCGCGCATCCGGTGCGTAACGGCGGCCGAGCACCTCGATGAACGAGATCATCCGCGCCGCGCCGACCAGCGCGTCGCGACGGAACGCCATCGGCGTCGTACCGGCGTGCGCGTCGACCCCGGTGAGCGTCACCTCGTACCAGCGCTGCCCCTGCCCGGCCGTCACGACGCTGATCGTCTTGCCGGCCCGTTCGAGAATCGCGCCCTGCTCGATGTGCAGTTCGTACGCCGCATGCACCGGATAGCCGCCGACCGGCTCCGCGCCCGCGTAGCCGATCCGTTCGAGCTCCTCGCCGATCGTCCGGCCCGCGCCGTCGGTGCGCGACAGCCCGTATTCGAGCGTATAGATGCCCGAGAACACGCCGGCCGACACCATCGCCGGCGCGAAGCGCGAGCCTTCCTCGTTGGTCCAGATCACGACGTCGATCGGGCGCTCGGTCTCGATGCCCGCGTCGTTCAGCGCGCGCACGACTTCGAGCCCGCCGAGCACGCCGTAAATACCGTCGTAGCGGCCGCCGGTCGGCTGCGAATCGGCGTGCGAGCCCGTCATCACCGGTGCGGCGTCCGGATTGCGGCCTGCGCGGCGCGCGAACACGTTGCCCATCCGGTCGACGCGCACCGTGCAGCCGGCGTCGCGCGCCCACTGCACGAACAGGTCGCGCGACTCGCGGTCGAGGTCGGTCAGCGCGAGACGGCACACACCGCCCTTCGGCGTCGCGCCGATCTGCGCCATCCGTTCGAGCGACGCCCACAGGCGCTCGCCGTCGACGCGCGGCATGCTCGCGATATCGGCATCGTTACGCATCGCCGTTCTCCGGCGCACTTTGCAGCGCATAGCGAAAATCGCAGCGCTTGCCGCCCTGCATGATCGTGCTCGTGCGCGTGAGCGCGATGTCCGGCGCATAGCCCTGGATGAAATAGCTGTCGCGCGCGCAGCTCAGCAGGTGGCCGATCTCGCCGAGCCCCATCGCGTGATACATCTCCGCATAGCTGCAGCGGTGCACGTCGTAGTCGTAGTGCGCGTCGTCCGCGCGCCGCACCTCGACGTCGAGCGCATCGTCCTTCTCCCACAGCACCTGCAGCGCGATGAACGACTTCACGCTCGTGCCGTCCGGCTCCTGCGCGGCGAAGGTCCGGCCCGCGTCGACGGCCGCGCCGCGCACGGCTTCCGCGATCACGGCCTGCGCGCGCTCGGCGCCGAACTCGCGCTTCATGATCTCGTAGATCGGCTTGATGATTTCCGCTTCGATGCGGCGCCGCGCGAGGATCCCGAGGCGCGAGTCCTCGGGTGCGGCGGCGGATGTCGGGTGCGCTTCTGTCATGGGAATCGTCCTGGTTTTTGTCGTTTTGTCGTTTTGTCGTTACTTGGCCGCGGTGCGCGAGCCGCCGAGCACGTCGACGACGGCCCACTTGCCGCCGCGCACCTGGTAGATCGTGAAGGCCGGGTCCTTCAGGTTGCCTTCGGTATCGAACGCGATGCGCCCGGTCACGCCCGGTCGATCGACCGCACGGACGGCCGCGACCAGCTTCGCCGGCTGGGTCGTGCCGGCCTTCTGCGCGGCCGCGATCAGCGTGGCGGCCGCGTCGTACGCGAACGGCGCATGCAGCTCGATCGGCGCGTGAAAGCGCGCCTGGTATTGCGTGTCGAACGCCTTGCCGCCCGGCATCCGGTCGAGCGGCAGGCCCGGTTCGAGCGCCGTCACGCCGTCGCCGTCCTTGCCGGCGAGCGACAGGAAGGTCTGGCTCACGAAGCCGCCCGCGCCGAGCAGCGGTGCATTCACGCCAAGCTGGCGCATCCGGCGCGCGATCGGCGCGGCCTGCGCGTCGAGGCCACCGAAGAACACGAGGTCCGCGCGCTTGCCCTTGATCGCGGTCAGCACGCCGCTGAAGTCGGTCGTCTTGTCGTTCACGTACTGACGATCGACGATCGTGCCGCCGTTCGCCTGCACGCCCTTGATGAACTGGTCGGCCAGCCCGGCGCCGAACGACGTGCGATCGTCGATCACCGCGATGCGCTTGGCCTTCAGCGTCTTCACCGCGTATGCGCCGGTGAAGTGGCCGCCCGCATCGTCGTGACCCATGATGCGGAACGCGGTCGCGTAGCCCTGCTGCGTGTATTGATGACCGGTGGAGGCCGGCGCGATCTGCGGAATGCCCGCATCGCGGTACACGCGCGACGCCGGCACGCTGCAGCCCGTGTTCCAGTGACCGACGACGCCGATCACGTGCTGGTCGACGACTTGCTGCGCGACCGAGACGGCCGTGCGCGGGTCGGACTGGTCGTCGGCCGCGACGAGCTTGTAGACGACCGGCTTGCCGCCGATGGTCGGATGCTTCGCGTTCGCGTCGTCGATCGCGAGCTGCGCACCGTTCTGCAAGTCCTTGCCGATCCGTGCGGACGGGCCGGTGAGCGGCGCGGCGAGACCGATCAGGACCGTCTGCGGAGCGGACTGCGCGAACGCGGGAACGGTGGCGACCAGGGCGGCCGCCGAGAAGGCGAGGCGGGTGGAAAATAAAGCGATTTTCATGTGCGGGGACGGGTCAGTCGGATCAAAAACATGAAAAATATTAAATATTCGACACTCAAACCCCAAATACCCAATTATTTGATGCTTATACCGTTCCCGACACATTAACGTACATCGCTGTAAATAAAGGGTATTTTTATGTTGCCGCTTACCCCGACTTTTCGATAAAATTCGATACATGAAAAATATCGAACAATTGCCGCACGATCCGCCGTTGCGCGCGGTGCGTGCATTCGAAGCATTCGCGCGCCTCGGCTCGGTCACCGCGGCGGCGGGCGAGCTCGACATCACGCCATCGGCGGTCAGCCATCAGCTGCAACTGCTCGAGGCGTTCATCCAGACGCCGCTGACGGTACGCGAAGGCCGGCTGCTCGCGCTCACCGACGAGGGACGCGACTACTACCGGTCGATCAGCGCGGCGTTCTCGGTGCTGCGCAGCGCGACGCGCTTCGTGCGGGATCGTTCGTCGCTGCGCCAGATCACCGTCAGCCTGATTCCGCTGCTCGGCATCGGCTGGTTCATTCCGCGGCTGCATGCGTTCCTGGCCGACAACACCGATGTCGACGTCACGGTGCTGTACGCGCATCACCGCAACTACCGAAGCGATGCGTCGGATCTGTCGATCCGCTTCGGCACCGGCGACTGGCCCGGCTACCGCTGCGAGCGGCTGCTGCCGGGCGCGATGGTGCCGATGTGCAGCCCGTCGTTCCTGAAGCGTCACGGGCCGTTCCGCACGCCGGCCGATCTCGCGCGCGCGCCGCTGGTGCATGACGAGGATCGCAGCACGTGGGTCAACTGGCTGCAGGGCGCCGGCGTGCGGCACGTATCGCACGCGGTGGGGCCGATGTTCGAGGATGGCCAGCTCACGCTGAGCGCCGCCCGTGCGGATCTCGGCGCCGCGCTGCTGCGCGCGCCGCTGGTCCAGCGCGAACTGGCGAACGGCGAGCTGGTGCAACTGTTCGACCACGCGCTCGACGATGGGCGCGACTACTACCTGTGCACGCGTGAGGACGCGGACATGCCCGACGGGGCGCGGCGGCTGGCGGAATGGTTGCGGGAGATGGCGGGGATTTGAGCGGGGCACCTTGCCGCGTCGTCCTACCCAAGGGCCTTGCATGCTTTCAAGGCGGCATATATGATATGCATATCATATATCGGAGGTTGCCATGAGCCGGATTCTGGTCGATCTGTCGGATGGCCAACTCGACGAGTTGGCCGTCATCGTCGAGACTCAACACCGTCCCCGCGCCGCCATCATTCGTGACGCGATCGACGCCTACATTGCCCTGAACAAGCACCGGCTTGCCGACGACGTCTTCGGTCTATGGAAAGATCGCACGGTCGACGGGCTCGCCTATCAAGAGGAATTGCGCTCGGAATGGTAAAAGCCCTTTTCGACACCAACATCCTGATCGATTATCTGGGCGGCGTGGAATCCGCGCGTGCGGAGCTAGGCCGCTACGACTATCGCGCAATCAGCATGATCTCGTGGATGGAAGTCCTCGTCGGGGCGTCCGTAAGTGACGAGGCCCCCATCCGTGCATGGCTCTCGTCGTTCAATGTCATCGCGCTCGACAGCACGGTGGCGAATCGCGCCGTGACGATTCGCAAGGAACGCCGCATACGTCTGCCCGACGCAATCGTGTGGGCGTCGGCACAAGTGAACGGGCTGTTGCTCGTATCGCGCAACACGAAGGACTTTCCCGCCTCCGAGCCCGGCGTTCGCGTGCCATATCAGATCTAAGCCGGCGTGCGCGAACACGCGCCCTCTCCCGCCACGCCTCGGTCCACGCGCACCAGCCTCTCCTCCTGCAACTGGAACACGCGGGATGCTCGCCGCACGCCCCTCATTCGCGCTCATGCCGAGCGCGCGCCCAGCCGTGCCAACGCGTCAAAACCTCCCCGCCCCCGCCAATCAAGGGCCGGAAGCAGATAGAAAATCCCGATGCCTCGGATTGAAACAAGCAATTTCACAAGCTCAGGGTGAACCCGGATACTGGCAACACTCCACTCACCCCTTCCGAAAAGGAATTGTCCAGATGCCGATCATCAACACCCAAATCAAGCCGTTCAAGGCAACCGCTTACCACAACGGCGAATTCGTGCCCGTCTCGGAAGAGAACTTCAAGGGCAAGTGGTCCGTCGTCGTGTTCTACCCGGCCGACTTCACGTTCGTCTGCCCGACCGAACTGGGCGACCTCGCCGACCGTTACGCGGAATTCCAGAAGCTGGGTGTCGAAATCTACGGCGTGTCGACCGACACGCACTTCACGCACAAGGCATGGCACGACACGTCGGACACGATCGCCAAGATCAAGTACCCGCTGGTCGGCGACCCGACGCTCACGCTGTCGCGCAACTTCGACGTGCTGATCGAGGAAGAAGGGATGGCGCTGCGCGGCACGTTCGTGATCAACCCGGAAGGCGAGATCAAGCTGTGCGAAATCCACGACAACGGCATCGGCCGCGACGCAGGCGAACTGCTGCGCAAGGTGCAGGCTGCGCAATACATCGCGGCGCATCCGGGTGAAGTGTGCCCGGCCAAGTGGACGCCGGGTGCGGAAACGCTGACCCCGTCGCTCGACCTGATCGGCAAGATCTGACGATCGCTCCGCGCGCCTCGCACGGGGCGCGCGACAAGCATCGCCACGGGCCGCCTCGCGCGGCCCGCGCCCTCCTCCGGCACGACGTGCCCGACCAGCATTATCAATACGGAATCCGAAACGCCATGCTCGACGCCAATCTCAAGAACCAACTCAAAGCGTACCTCGAAAAGATCACGCGCCCGATCGAACTCGTCGCCTCGCTCGACGACAGCGCGAAATCTCAGGAACTGCTGGCGCTGCTGAACGAGATTGCGTCGCTGACGGATCGCGTGACCGTAACCGAACGCCGCGACGACGCCGAGCGCAAGCCGTCGTTCTCGATCAGCGAGCCCGGCAAGCCGGCCGGCATCCGCTTCGCCGGCATCCCGATGGGCCATGAATTCACGTCGCTCGTGCTCGCGCTGCTGCAGACGGGCGGCCATCCGATCAAGCTCGACGACGACGTGATCGAACAGATTCGCGCGCTCGACGGCGACTACGCATTCGAAACGTTTTTCTCGCTGTCGTGCCAGAACTGCCCGGAAGTCGTGCAGGCGCTGAACGTGATGTCGCTGATCAACCCGCGCATCCGCCACGTCGCGATCGACGGCGCGCTGTTCCAGGATGAAGTCGAGTCGCGCCAGATCATGGCCGTGCCGACGATGTTCCTGAACGGCGCATCGTTCGGCCAGGGCCGCAGCAGCGTGAAGGAAATCCTCGCGAAGCTCGATACGGGTGCCGGCGAACGCGCGGCGAAGTCGCTCGAAAACAAGCCGGTGTTCGACACGCTGATCGTGGGCGGCGGCCCGGCGGGCGCGGCCGCGGCGATCTACTCGGCACGCAAGGGCATCGCGACGGGTGTCGTGGCCGAGCGTTTCGGCGGCCAGGTGCTGGACACGATGGCAATCGAGAATTTCGTGTCGGTGCAGGAGACCGAAGGGCCGAAGTTCGCGACCGCACTCGAGCAGCACGTGAAACAGTACGACGTCGACATCATGGACGTGCAGCGCGCCGACGCACTGATTCCGGGCGACGTGCACCAGATCCGCCTCGCGAACGGCGCGGTGCTGAAGGCGAAGACGATCGTCCTCGCGACCGGCGCACGCTGGCGCGAAATCAACGTGCCGGGCGAGCGCGAATACCGTAACCGTGGGGTCGCGTACTGCCCGCACTGCGACGGCCCGCTGTTCAAGGGCAAGCGTGTCGCGGTGGTCGGCGGCGGCAACTCGGGCGTCGAGGCCGCGATCGACCTCGCCGGCATCGTGAAGGAAGTCACGCTGATCGAATACGGCGCGCAACTGCGTGCGGACGAAGTGCTGCAACGCAAGCTGCGCAGCCTGCCGAACGTGACGATCGTCACGCAGGCGCAGACGACCGAACTGACCGGCGACGGCAGCAAGCTGAACGGGCTCGTCTACAAGGATCTGCGTTCCGGTGAAACGAAGCGCGTCGACCTCGAAGGCGTGTTCGTGCAGATCGGCCTCGTGCCGAACACCGAATGGCTGAAAGGCACGGTCGAACTGTCGAAGCACGGCGAGATCGTCGTCGATGCGCGCGGCGCGACGTCGGTGCCGGGCGTGTTCGCGGCCGGCGACGTGACGACGGTGCCGTTCAAGCAGATCGTGATCGCGGTCGGCGAAGGCGCGAAGGCGTCGCTCGGCGCGTTCGATTACCTGATCCGGCAGGACGTGGCGGCGCCTGCGGCCACTGCGCAGCCGCAGGCCGAAGAAGCGGTCGCCGCCTGACGGACATCAACGCACCGGCATCACAGTTTGTCTCTCTTGGCCCCGCATGCTTTGGTCGGCGTGCGGGGCCCTTTTTATGCCGAATACCTTCGCGGTTACTTGGTCGCGGTCGTGCCGCCGTCCGCCGGCACGGGCGCCGTCGACTTGATACTGCTCGACTGCCGGACCAGTTGCTCGGTCATCGCGGCCGCCACCGGATTCGCGCCGGACGACGCACTTCCCTGCCGGTATGAACCGGTGCTCGCCGGCATCGAAGAGATCGACGACATCGACGGCGGCGGCAACGACGGGTCGAGCTTCGCCGATTCCCTGACGAGCGCGGCCGTCTCCGGCGTTTCGGATTTCGTCGCGGCCGACGGCGCGGCGTGGCGTTCGAGGCCGTCGCGCTTGCGCGGCGCGCGTTGCGTGACCTGTGCTGGCGCGGCCGACTGAGCGGGTTGGACCGATTGGGCGGGTTGAACGGCCGCAGTCTGGGCCGGGGCCGGTGGGGTCGAATCGTCCGGGTTCACCGTCACGACATTGACCTTCGGCGGCGGTGCGGCCGGCTTCGTCACCGGTTGCGGCTTGTCGCTGACGACCGGCACCGGCGCAGGCGCGGCGTCGACGCGCGCGGTTGCGGCCGGCGCGGGCGTGGGTGCGGTTGGTGCGGGAGGCGGCGCGGCAGCCGCCTGCTTCGGCGCCGTCGCGGCGGCCGGGGCCGGCGGCGCGATCGCGCCCTGTACTGCGTGATCGCTGCCCGCGGGCGCCGCGGCAACAGGCGCGGCCGAATCGCCGATGCCGGCGTCTTCGATCGCACGGTGGTCCGCGCGCAACAGCATCACGTATGCGGTGCCGGCCGCGGCTACCAGGAGCCCGCCGGCGATCATGATGGTTTTACGAGTACTCGTCATGCTTGCTCACCGACATATCGATGTGAACAAGCCATCATACGCGGCCAATGCGCGTTGATCTCGCACGAATACATTTGGTTGCATTGATCGCGGCGCAAGGGCGCCGACGCCGTGCGAGGCCGCGCCGCGCTATCGTCAGACGAGAATAAACCGCCCGCTCTCGCCGATCAGATGCAGAAAATCGCGACCGCGATCCCGCCGAACAGCAGCCACTTGACGATGTAGTACACCGTGCGATTCCACGCCTTCAGGCGCTTGCCGGCACGGCGAATCGCATACAGGTACCGGAACGCACGATTGAGCCCGCCCGTACGATCGCCCGTTTCGTTCGGCGACGCGGCCGCGCGCATCAGCAGTTGTCCGAACGCATTATTGATGCGCTGCGCCCAGCGATATTTCATCGGGCGGTCGATGTCGCAAAACAGGATCACGCGATCGTGCCCGGTGCGGTTTTCGGCCCAGTGCAGGTACGTCTCGTCGAACATCACGGCCTCCCCGTCGCGCCACGCGTACGACTCGCCGTCGACCACGATACGGCACGCGTCGTCGTTCGGCGTGTCGAGCCCGAGGTGGTAGCGCAGCGAGCCCGCATACGGATCGCGATGCAGCCCGAGCGTCCCGCCCGGCGGCAACTGCGCGAACATCGCCGCCTTGATCGACGGAATCCGCGACAGGATCTCGACCGAGCGCGGACACAACAACTGCGCGGACGGATGCGGCGCGTCGTACCACTTCAGGTAAAAACGCTTCCAGCCGTGGCGAAAGAACGAATTGAAGCCGATGTCGTTGTACTCGCCCGACGCCTTGATCCGGCTCGCATCGCGCAACGCGAGCGCTTCGCGTCGGAACGTGCGCCATTCGCGCTGCAGCACCGCGAGCTCCGGAAGGTGCTCCGTGTCGAGAAACGGCGTGGTCGGCACCGACGAGAACGCATACGAAAAGCAGTTCAGCGGTGCGGTAAAGGTCGAGTGGTCGGATAGTTGCCTGAACAACCGGTGCCGAACCTTGCCGCGCCGATGCGTGTACACGACACACGCAATGAACACGATCAACAGGACCCAGCGCATCGATATTTCCCCCGTAGCTCTTTCGAAGAAATTCTAGAGACGAGGAAAATTTCTTGCTCTGACGGTGAGATCGCATGTGTGGGTCTCGCAACGCGACGAGATGGCCAATCGATCCGTGCCAAAACGCCGAAAAGCCCGTATATACGGGCTTTTCGGGCAATCTTCATGCATGCGCGACAGGCTACCGACGCACGCGCCGGCAGCGATTATTCCGGAAACGGCAAATCAGTTTGTCCTTCCGCGCGCATGCCGAACGTGTTGAGCGTCATCGCCACGAGCGCGTAATAGCCGAGCAGCGCGACGAGATTCACCACGGTCTCGTGGCGGAAGCGCGCCTGCGCCCGCGCGAACGTCGCATCGCTCACGCGGCGCGTGTCGTACAGCTCGGTGGCGAACGCATGGATCAGCGCATCGTCGTCCGATTCGAATGCGGGCGCGACGCCCAGCCGGATCGCATCGGCCGTCGCGGCCGGCACGCCGGCCTCGAGCGCGATCGGATAATGGATGTGCCACTCGGCCTGCGAGCGCCAGCGCGCGGCCGTCACGAGAATCGCGAGCTCCGACAGGCGCAGCGGCAGCCCCGTGCGATAGCGGCAGAATGCGCCGAGCTTCTGCGCGTGCTGCGCCAGTTCGGGGCTCGCGATCCAGCCGAGGAACGGCCCGTTCAGGTTGCCGCGCGGGCCGCTGAGGATATCGGCGAGCACGGCCTTCTGTTCGTCGGTGGCTGATGCGGGATCGAAGGGAGGCAGTCTGTCTGTCATGGTGAGGATTCGGTGAGATCGGGGTTCACGCGCCGGCCAACGCGAGCGCCGCGCCGATCGCGCTGGTCAGCCGCTCGACGATCGTGTCGATCTGCTGCGCGGTGCACACGAACGGCGGCGCAACGAGGATGTGGTCGCCGTGCACGCCGTCGATCGTGCCACCCATCGGATACACCATCAACCCCCGCTGCATCGCTTCGCGCTTGACCGCCGCATGCAGCTTCAACGCGGGGTCGAACGCCGCCTTGGTGTCGCGATCGCGCACGAGTTCGACGCCGACGAACAGCCCGCGGCCGCGCACGTCGCCGACATGCGGATGCGTGCCGTAATGCTCGCGCAACGACGCACGCAGTTGCTCGCCGCGCGCCTTCACGTTGTCGAGCAGCTTGTCTTCGGCGATCACGCGCTGCACTTCGAGCGCGGCCGCGCAGGCCGTCGCGTGGCCGAGGTAGGTGTGACCGTGCTGGAAAAAGCCCGAGCCGTCGACGATCGTGCGATAGATACGGTCGCTCACCAGCGTCGCACCGATCGGCTGGTAACCCGCGCCAAGCCCTTTCGCGATCGTCAGCAGATCGGGCGCGACGTCGTCTTCGTCGCATGCATACAGATAGCCCGTTCGCCCCATCCCCGACATGATCTCGTCGAGGATCAGCAGCACGCCGTACTTGTCGCACACCGCGCGAATCTTCTTCAGGTACGTGCGCACCGGAGGCACCGCGCCGGCCGTCGCGCCCACCACCGTTTCCGCGACGAACGCCGCGACGTTTTCCGCACCGAGTTCGACGATCTTCCGCTCAAGCTCGTCGGCCAGACGCTGCGCGTACGCTTCGTCGGTTTCGCCCGCCTGCTGGTCGCGGTACGCATAGCACGGGCTCACGTGGTGCGCTTCGATCAGCAACGGCAGGAACGGTTCGCGCCGCCAGGCGTTGCCGCCGATCGCGAGCGCGCCGAGCGTGTTGCCGTGATAACTCTGGCGCCGGGCGATGAAATGGCGGCGCTGCGGCTCGCCCTTCTCGACGAAATACTGGCGCGCGAGCTTCAACGCGGCTTCGATCGCCTCCGAGCCGCCCGACACGAAATACACGTGGTCGAGCCCGGCCGGCGCGCCGTCGACGAGCCGGTCGGCCAGTTCTTCGGCCACTTCCGTCGTGAAGAACGACGTATGCGCGTAAGGCAATTGCTGCGCCTGTCGCTTGATCGCGTCGATCACGCGCTGGTTGCTGTGGCCGAGACACGATACGGCCGCCCCGCCGCACGCGTCGATATAGCGTTTGCCGGTCGAATCGATGATCTCGATGCCGTCGCCTGCGACGGCAACGGGCAAGGTGGCGCGCGGGGCGCGATGGAAAACGGTCGTCATGCGTGGCCTCATGGATCAGGATGCGCTGGGCGCGTGCGCGGACGGCACGATGCGCGTCGCGAAGCGCTGCGTGCCGTGTTGATGGACGGTGAAGTCGATCGCGGTGTCATGAATCTCGAACACCGCGGTCGCCAGCGTGTTCTCGTCGTCGGGATCGGCCGGATCGTCGCGATAAATCGGCAGTCCTTCCGGCGCGCGATCGCCGAGCACGCTCAGCAGCGCGGCGGCGTCGATCGTGTCGATGCCGGGCGTCAGCGCATCGACGCGGCGCTGGCGGTCGGCCGACGACTGCGTGACGATCTGCGCTTCCGCGTCGCAGCCGGCATGCACGAGATGGTTCGCATGGCCGGCCAGTCGCGCGACGTCGACGATCGAGCAGCGCGCGACGCTCGCCTCGATGCTCAGCAAGCGCGCATCGCCGGTCGCCCCGAGCGTGTGATGAAAACCGCTCGCGCGCGCATGCGATCGCAGCACGTCGGCGGCTGCGTCGAGCGACGTCGCATCGAGCACGGCGCGCGCGAGGATCATGCGCGGCACGCCCGGCGCCGGCGTGCGGATTCGCAGGTTGTTGATCGCCTGCGCGATGCCCGCGCGGTTCGCGGCAAAGGTATGGCCCGGCAGCGATCCAGGGTAGTAGAAACTGATGAAGCCGGGCTTGCCCGCCGGCTGCACGTCGACGAGCAGGCAGCGCTCGCGCAGGTACGGATCGCCGTCCTCGTTGTGCGCGATCCAGCGCGTGCCGTTCGCATCGTGCGCGGCGAGCGTCGTGCAGCCGTCCGGCGCGTTGTGGATCAGCTCGCCGCGGCAATTCCACAGGAAGATGTCCTCGGCCGGCCAGCCGATGCCCGCCGCGATGCCGTCGAGTTCCGCGACGAGATCGGGATACGCGGCAAGCGCGGCCTGCCGCAGCACCGCGACGAACGGATGACCGCGCCAGCGGCGCACGGCCTGCCATGCGCTGCTCTGCTGCATGTACGCGTCGAATACCGGGCGCGCAAGCTCGCCGAGACGCACGCCGATGTCGAACGGCGCGCCGGCGATGACGGGAGAAAGGGAAAGCGGCATGTCGGAGGGTTCGGTTCCGTTCAGGACACGTGTTTCAGGAATTCCTTCAGGCGCGGCGTCGGCGGCCGGTCGATCAGGTCGACCGGATGGCCGTCCTCGGCAATGCCGCCCTGATCCATGAACAGCAGCCGCGTGCCGACCCGCTTCGCGAAGCCGATCTCGTGCGTGACGACGATCATCGTCATCCCTTCGGTCGCGAGATCCTGCATCACTTTCAGCACTTCGTGGCGCAATTCCGGATCGAGTGCCGAGGTCGGCTCGTCGAACAGCATCAGCCGCGGCCGGATCGCAAGCGCACGCGCGATCGCGACGCGCTGCTGCTGGCCGCCCGACAGCTCCGACGGGTAATGATTCGCGCGCGATTCGAGGCCGACCTTGTCGAGCAGCGCCATCGCCTGGTCGCGCGCGTCGGCGCGCGACGCGCCGCGCACCTGCATCGGCCCGAACATCACGTTCTCGAGCGCGGTCATTTGCGGGAACAGGTTGAACTGCTGGAACACCATGCCGGCTTCGAGCCGGATGTTGCGGATCGTCGTCGCGTTGCCGCGCACGCTCTGGCCGTCGACCAGCAGCTCGCCGCCGGTGATCTTCTCGAGCGCGTTGATACAGCGCAGCATCGTCGACTTGCCCGAGCCCGACGGGCCGACCACGACGACCACCTCGCCCGCGTCGATCCTCAGGTCGATGTTCTTCAGCACCGGCACGTGGCCGAAGCTCTTCGACACGTTCTGGAATTCGATCATGCTCATAGGATACGCATCCTCTTCTCGACGATCCGCAGGGTCAGCGTCATCGCGCCGGTCAGTATCAGATAGATGACGGCCACCGCACTCCAGATCTCGACCGCCTGGAAATTGCCGGCGATGATTTCCTGCCCCTTGCGCGTCAGTTCGCCCACGCCGATCACGATGAACAGCGACGTGTCCTTCAGGCTCACGATGCACTGGTTGCCGAGCGGCGGAATCAGCCGCCGGAACGCCAGCGGCCCGACGATCTTCAGCAGCACGCGCGGCATCGACAGGCCCATCGCGAGCCCCGCTTCCGTCAGCCCCTTCGGGATCGACAGCAACGCGCCGCGCACCACTTCCGCAAGATACGCGCCGGAATTCACCGTGATCGCGATGATCGCGGCCGTCAGGCCGTCGATGCGGATATGCGCGAGCAGCGGCAGCGCGAAATACAGGAACATCACCTGCACGACGATCGGCGTGCCGCGGATCAACTCAATATAGATCTGTGCGAGCACGTTCATCACCTTCGGTCCGTATGCGCGGAACATCCCCGCGATCATCCCGACGATGAAACCGCCCACCAGCCCCACTAATGCGATGAACACCGTCAACCGGACCCCGTCCATCAGGTCCGGCAACGCCGCCCAGATCGCCGACCAATCGAAATTCACTTGTCGCTCCCCGTTCGATTCAAGACCGGCGCGGCCACCCGGCCGCGCCATGACGCGTGGTCACGCTCACATCTTCGGCGGCTCGGCGCCGAACCACTTCTTGTAGATCTGCGCGTAGCGGCCGTCGGCCTTGATCTTCACGAGCGACGCATTGACCTTCGGCACGAGCGGGCTGCCCTTCGGGAAGCCGATCCCGTACTTGTCGCCGCTGACCGGCTGGCCCGCGACCTTCACCTTGCCCTTGCCTTCGTTGTTCACGAAGAACAGCACGTTCGGCGTGTCGTGCATCGCGGCGTCGACACGGCCGGCTTCCAGCGCGAGATAGGCCTGGTCGATGTTCGGGAACTGACGGACCTCCTTCGGCTTCAGGTGCGCCTTGATCCAGTCGATCGTCGCGGTGCCCGTCTTCGCGGCGATCACCTTGCCGTTCAGGTCGTCGATCGACTTGATCGACGTGTTGTCGGCCTGCACCATCGCGGCGAGGCCGCTGTCGTAGTACGGCGCGGAGAAGTCGATCGCCTTCTTGCGCTCTTCCTTGATCGTCATCCCCGACAGCGCGACGTCGATGTTCTGCGTCTGCAGCGCCGGGATCAGGCCCGCGAAATCCATCGGCTGGATCGTGTATTTCCAGCCCTGGTCCTTCGCGATCTCGGCCCACAGGTCGAGATCGAAGCCGACGTACTTGTCGCCCTGCTTGAACTCGAACGGCATGAACGACGTATCGGTCCCGACGACGAGCGTCTTGGTGTCCGCGTGCGCGAGGCTGGCGCCGAGCGCGGCAGCAACCGCGACGGCTTTCAGGAAGGAACGGCGACTCATGGCATTTCTCCGCATGGTTGAGCGATGTAACCGGCCGGCTGGCCGGGGAACGACGACATCAAGCCGCACCGCAACATGCGATGTTGAATTAGACCTTAGTGCAACAAGTGTTGTCAATGGCGATACTACGACAACAAAAAAGTCCGCAACAAATAAATGCATCGAGGCAAACCCGGGGCACGCGGCGCGGATAGATCGGAGGAAAGCGGCGGATGGCGGGCGAAATGCACGGGGGCATGCCGCGCAGGCGGGCTTAAGGCAGAGGGTCGAAGGGAGGATCGCAGCGGTTGGTGCGGGCCGGCACGACGGCCGCCCAGTGCAACGCGTGCGGCAGGATGGCGACCGCGCAAGCCGCGACCCGCACGCCGGCCTGCGCGGACGGCCGGCGATTCAACCAGGCGCGTTGTCGGGACGACCGTGGGCGCCAGGCCGGCAACCGCCGGCGCGGCTCAACGCAGATTGCGGGATTCGCGCGGCATCGCCGAACGACGGCGCATCGACCCCGCGCCGCTCACGCCGCGACACCGCTCGCCTGATGCGACACCAGCCGCGCATACGCGCCCTGCCGCGCGATCAGTTCCGCGTGGCGCCCGGCCTCGATCACGGCGCCCTGCTCCATCACGAGGATCAGGTCGGCATTGCGCACGGTCGACAGGCGGTGCGCGATGATGATCGACGTGCGCTGCGTCATCAGGTCCTCCAGCGCCGCGCGGATCTGCTGCTCGCTGATCGTGTCCAGATGCGACGTCGCCTCGTCGAGGATCAGCACCGGCGCATCCTTCAGGAACGCGCGCGCGATCGCCACACGCTGGCGCTGGCCGCCCGACAACTGCACGCCGCGCTCGCCGACGCGCGTCGCGAGCCCGTCCGGCAGTCGCGCGACGAAATCGCCGAGCGCCGCGTGGTCGATCGCGCGCTGTACGTCCGCATCCGACGCGTCGTTCGCGGCGAGCCGGATGTTCGCCTCGAGCGTGTCGTTGAACAGGTAGGTATCCTGCGCGACGAGCGCGATGTGCTGCCGCAGGTCGTCGAGCCGCAGATCGCGCAGATCGACGCCGCCGAGCGTCACGCGGCCCTGCTGCGGGTCCCAGAAACGCAGCAGCAGGCTCGCGACCGTCGACTTGCCGGCGCCCGACGCGCCGACCAGCGCGACCGTGCTGCCGGGCGGCACCTCGAAGCTCACGCGGTCGATCGCGGGCACGCTGCGCCCCGGATACATGAACGACGCCGCCTCGAACCGCACCGCCGGATTGCCGGGCATCGCATGCGCGCCGTCGGTCACCGTCACCGGTTCCTTCTCCAGCGCGCGCAAGCGGCGCGTCGACGCGATCGTGTCGGCAAGCTGGCGCGCGACCTGGCCGATTTCGGCCACCGGCATGAACGCGGCCACCGCGACCAGCACCAGCAGCGGCAACGACTCGCGCGGGAACCCGCCGCGTGCGCACAACCACGCGCCGAGCGCCGCGACCGCCAGCCCGCCGAGCCCGCTCGCGACTTCCAGCGCGGCGCTTTGCGTCGACAGATCGTCGAGCAGCTTCGCGCGCTGCCGGCGATACGCGTCGACTTCGGCCACGAATGCCGCGCGCCGGCGCGCGATCGCCTGGAACGCGGTCAGTTCCGCGAGGCCCTGGATCGTTTCGGTCAGGTGCGCGCCGAGTTGGCCGAGCGCGTCGCGCGCGCCGGTGCCGAGCCGGTCGACGTCGCGCCGGGCCAGCACGGGCGCGAGCCCGGCCCACAGCAGGAACGGCAGCAGCACGAGCGCGAGCGGCCATGCGACCGACGCGAGCAGCACCAGCACGCCGGCCGGCACGAGCACCGCGACGAACGCGGGCGCCAGCGTATGCGCATAGAAATATTCGACGGTCTCGACGTCCTGCGTCGCGAGCGACACGAGATCGCCGGAACGGCGACGCAGCAGCCCGGCCGGCGCGAGCCGTTCGAGCGTCGCGAACAGCGCGATGCGCATTTCCGCGAGCAGCCGGTACGCCATGTCGTGCGCGAGCCACGATTCGAGCCAGTGCAGCACGGCCGCGACCGGCGCGATCACGAGCAGCGCGGCAATCAACCCGGTGCCGACCTGGCCGCTAGGCACCGCGCCGACCACCCGCGCGCCGAGCACGCCGACGCCGATGAACGCGAGCACGCGGCCGATCCCGAACAGCACGGTCAGCGCCACCTTGCCCTTCCACGGACGCACGAAGCGCAGCAGCGTCTGCAACGTTTCCGGCCAGCCGATCGTCGCCGCGTCGTCGTTCAGCGGCCGCACCTGCGGGCCCGATGACGCGCGGGCGGTCGTGCCCGCCGCCTCGGTCGCGCCGACGGATTCGGCGACCGCTTCCAGTTGCGGCCCCATCAGCCGGCGATACGGGCCGTCGCGCGCGATCAGTGCCGCATGCGTCCCTTCGTCGACCACCTGCCCCTGGTCGAGCACCAGGATGCGATCGGCGCCGATCACGCTGGACAACCGGTGCGCGAGCACGAGCGTCGTACGCCCGCGCGTGAGCCGGTCGAGCGCCTGCTGGATCAGCGCTTCGTTTTCCGCATCGACCGACGACAGCGCCTCGTCGAGCAACAGGATCGGCGCATCGCGCAGCAGCGCGCGGGCGATCGCGATGCGCTGGCGCTGGCCGCCCGACAGCATGAGTCCGCGTTCGCCAATACGCGTCGCGTAGCCGTCGGGCAGCGCCGAAATGAAGTCGTGCGCATTGGCGGCGCGCGCGGCGGCGATCATGTCCGCGTCGCTCGCGTCCGGGCGGCCGAGCCGCAGGTTGTCGGCGACGCTGCCGTCGAACAGCGTCGCATCCTGCGCGACGACCGCGATCATCTCGCGCACCTGGTCGGCATCGAGCGTGCGCACGTCGTGGCCGCCGATCCGGACCGCGCCGCCCTGCGCGTCGTGCTGGCGCAGCAGCAGGCGCACGATGGTCGACTTGCCGGCCCCGCTCGGCCCGACGATCGCGACCGTCTCACCCTCGCGCACCGTGAAGCTCAACGCCGCATGGGCATCCGCGCGGCGCCCCGGGTACGCGAAGCTGACGCGATCGAACGCGATCTCCGGCCGCAGGCCTGGTACGCGCGGCGCGTCGACGGAAGGGGCATGGCTGCCCGCGTCGAGCAGCGCATGGATCGCATTCGCCGCCGACTGGCCGATCATCCCCTGATGCAGCACCGCGCGCAGGTCGCGCAGCGGCCGGAAGATCTCGCTGCCGGCCATCAGCACGATCAGCAGCGCTTCGAGGCTCATGTCGCCGTGCCGCACGCGCCACGCGCCCACCGCGATCGCCGCGGCCGCGCCGAGGCCGGTGCCCAGATCCGTGAAGAGCCGCGTCAGCAGCCCGAGCGCGAGTACCCAGAACGTGCTGTCCGACAGCGCCCGCGCCTTCGCGGCCAGCTTCGCGCCGAACGCGGTGCTCTGCCCGAACGCCTTCAGCGTCGGCAGGCCCTGCACCGCGTCGAGAAACTCCTCGCCGAACGCCTTGAACGCGGCCGAACGGGCGAGCGCCGCGCGCTTGTCCGCACGATGCACGAGCTGCGGCAGCGCGAGCGTGACGAGCGCCGCGACCAGCAGGACCGCGGCCGTCGGCACGTCCCACCACGCGAGCACCGCGAAGATCATCAGCGGCGCGCACGCGGCGATCACGAGCTGCGGCAGGTAGACGCCGAAGAAGGTCTGCAGCTGCTCGACGCCGTCGACGACGGCCAGCATCACGCCGCCCGTGCGTTCGCCGCTGAACCATGCGGGGCCGAGCGCGGCGATCCGGTCGAACAGCCGCGCGCGCAGCGTGGCCTGCACGCGGCCGGCCGTGTGCTGCGCGAGCACCGTGCGGCGATGATCGAGCCATGCACGCAGCAGCACGCAGGCCGCCGTTGCAACGACGGCTTCGCCGATGCTGCGCGCCGGCGCCCCGGAAAAAACCAGCGCCAGCACGCGGCCGAGGAATACGAAGCGGAGGATGCCGACACCCATCGCGAGCAGCCCGAGCGCGACGGCCGCCGCCACCCGCCAGCGCAATCCCGCCATCATTGCCCATAGTCGTCGGTCGAAATACATGAAGCCTCCAGTCGGTGTTTCGTTGCGTTTTTCTTGACCGGATCGAGGCTACCCGCGCCGTCCGCGCGCGGCAAAAGATGATTTTTCAACGGGTGTTGAGTCAACTACAATACCCCGCATGTCGCACCTTCCTCCCCTCAGCGCACTGCGTGCTTTCGAGGCGGCCGTCCGCCTCGGCGGGTTCGCGCGCGCGGCGGTCGAGCTGAACGTGTCGACCAGCGCGGTCAGCCACCAGATCCGCTCGCTCGAGGAATCGCTGGGGGCAAGGCTGCTCGAACGCAGCACGGGGCTCGGCGGCATCAGCCTCACGCCGGCCGGTACGCGCCTGCTGCCGGCCGTCAGCGATGCGCTGTCGCGTCTCACCGACGCGTGCGCCGAGATTCGCGGCACCGCGCAACGGCTCACCGTATCCGCCAACGCGCCGTTTTCGTCGATGTGGCTCGCGCGCCGGCTGGCGGAATTCTCGTCGCTGCATCCCGATACCCCGCTGCATGCGGTCGTGCTCGACGACGAGCCGGATTTCGCGCGCAGCGGCGTCGACCTCGCGATCGTGCACGTCCCCGCGCACCGGCTGCGCGCCGACGACGACGTGCTGATGCGGGAAACCGTGTTTCCGGTCTGCAGCCCCGAGCTGTTTCCGTACGCATCGGGGTACGTCTGCCGCTCGCGGCTGCTGCAGGAGATGCACGAGGACAGCCCCGAGATCGACTGGCGCAACTGGGCGGTGCACTTCGGCTTGCCGGACGACTTCGACACGAAGATCGTCCGTTACAGCAGTTTCAGCCAGGTGATCGGCGCGGCCGTCGGCGGCGCGGGCATCGCGCTCGGCCGCGTGCCGCTGATCGAGCCCGAACTGCGCAGCGGGCGTCTGGTGCCGCTGGTGCCGGGCCTTTCGCGCGATGCGTCATGGCGCTTCGTGTTGCGCCGCCATCCGTCGACGCGGCACCGGCTGCTCGATCCGTTGATCGCGTTCCTGCGCAGCGAAGCGGACGCGCCGCCGTTCGTCTCGAAGAAGGTTGCGCCCGCATCCAATGACAGTCACGCACGGGGCGCGGGCGGCGCCTGACGAGAGCCGGCATGCGATGCCGCCCTCGGGTGGCCGGCGGCCCGCTTACGGCGTGGCGAAGAACAGCGCGACGATGCACGCCATGCCGCCGAACCACACGAGCGAACGCAGCGACGCCCAGTTCAGCAGGTACATCAGCGCATAGACGATGCGGATCGCGACGAACGCCATCGCGAGCTGGTCGACGCGATGCACGTTCGCGCCGTTGTGCCACGCCACCACCAGCGCGGCGGTGAACAGCGCGAGCGCTTCCCACGCATTCTGATGGGCAGCCTGGGCTCGGGCCCGCCAGCCTTCGAGCTTCGCCAGGTAATCGCGCGGCGCGCAGTTGTCGTAACCCTTGCGGGCCTTGGCGAGAAACGTCATCGGGAACGGCAACAGCGCCACGATGAACAGGCACAGCTGGGACGTCGTCATCAAAGTCTCCTCCGTTATGATTACATTGATCAATGACAAGATCGCCGAGAGCTTAGCATTGCGCCGTGCCGTTCGCGCACCGGTTTTCTAGATGAGAGACTCGGGCCGCGCAGGCTGCCGGGGAAGGCGCCCGGGCCGCGACGACACCAAAATTTCCACCAAATCGTCGACAAATACGTTAATTAAAACTGGTCGAACACCAATAAGATAGCGCTCGACACTGGCTTGACGCGCCATCGCGTCAGCCGGCCGTTTCACTCCGCGCCGCCGCGCGCCGAACGACATCCGACCCGAGCCCTTGCCATGCCCCGTCCCATCGTCGCCCATATCCGCCCCGACGCCGTCCGCCACAACCTCGACTTCATCCGCCGCACCTCCGCGCAATCGCGCGTGTGGGCCGTGGTCAAGGCCAACGCGTACGGCCACGGCATCGAACGGATCTACCCCGGCCTCGCGGCCGCCGACGGCATCGCGCTGCTCGATCTCGACGAAGCCGTGCGCGTGCGCGAACTCGGCTGGGACAAGCCCGTGCTGCTGCTCGAAGGCGTCTTCGAGCCGGCCGACGTCGAGCTGGCCGATCGCCACCGGCTGACGGTCGCCGTGCACTGCGACGAACAGCTCGACCTGCTGATCGCCGCGAAGCCGCGGCAGCCGATCGATATCCAGCTCAAGATGAATTCCGGCATGAACCGGCTCGGCTACCGGCCGGCCGCGTTCCGCGCCGCGTGGGAACGCGCGGCGAGTGCGCCGTCGATCGGCAAGATCACGCTGATGATGCATTTCGCGAACGCCGACGAAGGCGAGGTCGACTGGCAACTCGACCAGTTCGACGCGACCACGGCCGGGATTCCGGGCGAGCGCTCGGTGTCGAATTCGGCGGCCGTGCTGTGGCATCCGCGCGCGCACCGCGACTGGGTGCGGCCCGGCACGATCCTGTACGGCGCGTCGCCGACCGGCGCGGCGCGGGATATCGCCGACACGCCGCTGACGGCCGCGATGACGCTGACCAGCAAGATCATCGGCGTGCAGACGCTCGCGCCCGACGAAACGGTCGGTTACGGCCGCCGCTTCACGGCCGACCGGCCGATGCGGATCGGCGTGGTCGCATGCGGTTACGCGGACGGCTATCCGCGCCACGCGCCGACCGGCACGCCGATCGCGGTGGACGGCGTGATGACGCGCGTCGTCGGCCGCGTGTCGATGGACATGCTGACCGTCGACCTGACGCCGTGCCCGGACGCGGGCATCGGCTCACGCGTCGAGCTGTGGGGCGACCAGGTGAAGGTGGACGATGTCGCGCAAGCCAGCGGCACGATCGGCTACGAGCTGATGTGCGCGCTCGCGCGCCGCGTGCCGGTCGTGATCGTGCCGCCCGGTGCGGCGAGCGTGCAGCCGGCGCCGCGGACGGGCAGCTACGGGCGCTGACCGGCGTCGCTGCTGCTGTGCGGCGGTGCGCAACCGCGCCGCCGCGCATGCGGTGCGACTTACTTGCGGGCTGCCTTGGGCGGCCCGTCTGCGTTTGTGTATGGCGGCCCGCCGACGCGCATCAGCGACGACGCGGTACGTCGTTGCGCGTTGCACACAACGACGAGAGACGACGCACTCCCCGCCCGCCTTCGTCAACGCATCACGAACGCCACGTCGGCTTGCGCTTCTCGAGGAACGCGTCGATCCCTTCGCCCGCATCCTCTTCCATCATGTTGCGCGCCATCACGTCGCCCGCATACGCATAGGCTTCGTCGAGCGGCAACTCGTGCTGACGATAGAACATCTGCTTGCCATAACGCACCGCGGCCGGGCTCTTCGCGACGATCTCCGCGACCTTGCGCGCGACGGCCGCATCGAGCGCGTCCTCGGGCACGGCTTCGTTGACGAGCCCCCACGCGGCGGCCGTCGCCGCATCGACGAAGCGCCCGGTCATCAGCATGTCGAACGCGCGCTTGGCCGCGACGTTGCGGCTCAACGCGACGGCGGGCGTCGAGCAGAACAGCCCGACGTTGATGCCCGATACCGCGAAGCGCGCGGTATCGGCCGCCATCGCGAGGTCGCACGCGGCGACGAGCTGGCAGCCGGCCGCCGTCGCGATGCCGTGCACGCGCGCGATCACCGGCACCGGCAACGCGCGCATTGCGAGCATCACGCGGCTGCACTGCGCGAACAGCGTGCGGTAGTAGTCGAGTTCGGGCTTGCCGCGCATCTGCCGCAAGTCGTGGCCGGCGCAAAACGCCTTGCCTTCGGCGGCCAGCACGACGCAGCGCACGTGCGGATCGGCAGCCAGCGTGTCGAACGCATCGTGCAGGGCCGCGAGCATCGCTTCGGACAACGCGTTGAACTGCCGCGGGCGATTCAGGCGCAGCGTGACGACGCCGTCGTGCGCGTCGCGCAGCAGGATCGGCTCGGCAGTCTCGTGAATGGGTTCCATGGTGTTCCGCTCGACGGGGTTCGGCAGGATCGGAGGCCGCGCGAACGGGCGACGATCATGTCCGTCCGTTCGCTGCATCGTCACGAAATGGTCCTCTACATTCCGCACGGCGTCCAGCCGCGCCGCCGCATGCGCGTGCGTAGCGGCCTGCCGGCCACCGCGCGACGCGCGATGCCGCGCGAGCGTCAACGCCCCCGTTGCGCGGCTTCCGCCCGGCCTGCCGCCCTCGCAGCGAGCGCGGCAATCGCGTAGGCGACACCCCCGAGCGCCGCGACCGCCCACAGCGCATCGGTCAGCTCCGGCAACAGGATCGTCGCGGCGCCTGCGACGGCCACGCCGAGCAGGCTGCCGGCCTGACGCGCCGCGTTGAGGAACCCGGATGCCACACCTGCCGCGTCGGCAGGCACCTGTTCGAGCACCGTCGCGATCATCGGCGCCACCGACAGCGCGGTCCCGGTGCCGAATGCGACCATGGCCGTCCAGACCACCGGCCACGGCGCACGCAGCACGAGCGCCAGCGCGATCGCCGGAACGGCCAGCGCCGCCATCGCGAGGCCGTTCGCCATCAGCCTGACGGGGCGAACCCGGCCATGCAGTTTTCCCGACAGCAGGTTGCCGAGCGACAGGCTCAGCGCGAACGGCAACAACGTCATCCCGATCTGCCGCGCGCTCATGCCGAAGCGCCCGTGCAGGTACAGGCTCAGCACGAACAACAACCCGAAGTAGCCGACATAGACGAGGCTGCCCATCAGGTTCATCGCGACGAACACGCGATTGCGAAACCACGCGAGCGGCACCATCGGATGGCGGGCACGCCGCTCGACGGCGACCAGCACGACGGCCGCGAGCACGGCGATCAGCAGCGCGCAGCGGACCTCCGTGGCGCCGGCGCCGCGGGTGGGCAACTCGATCACCGCGAAACACAGCGCGCCGAGCGCCGTCGCACCGACGCACTGGCCGGCCCAGTCGAACTGGCGCACCTCCCGCGCGGCCGCTGCCCGAACCAGCGCCGCCGCGCCGGCAAAGGCGACGGCACCGGTCGGCACGTTGATCAGGAACGCGCTGCGCCAGCCGAAATCGTCGACGAGGATGCCGCCCAGCACCGGCCCCACGGCGACCGCGACCGACGCGATGCCGGCCCACACCGCGATCGCCCGCGCCCGCTCGGCCGGCACGTCGAAGGTGCTGCGCACGATCGCGAGCGACGCCGGCAAGAACAGCGCGGCGCCCATGCCCTGCGCGAAACGCGCGGCCACGAGGAGCGCCACCGACGACGCGACGCCGCACGCCGCCGATGCACCGACGAACAGCGCCAGCCCGGCGAGATACACGCGCTTCGCGCCGAACCGGTCGGACAGCGCGCCGCCCGCGAGGATCAGCGCGGCGAAGCTGAGCGTATACGCGTCGACGATCCACGCGAGTTCCGCGACCGTCGCGCCGAGGCTCGAGCGCATTGCCGGCAGCGCCACGTTGACGATCGTCGAATCGAGCACCGCCATGAACATGCCGATCGCGACGAGCGCCAGCGTCAGGCGCTGCTCGCGCGCCGTCGCGCGGCTCGGCGCGGCCAGCGGAACGGCGGAAACGGGGACGGAAACGGAACGGCAATCGGACATGACACCTCCAGGCAGATGCCGGGAGTCTAGGAGCGAGCGGGAGATGCGGAAAAGTGATAATTTCGCATTTGCCTGATGCAGATTTGCATCACCCTTTCGCGCCCGTCGCCGCTTGCCCGATGACACAATCGATCCGCATGAACTGGGACAACGCCCGCTTCTTCCTCGCGCTGGCGCGCACCGGCACGCTGCGCGGCGCCGCGGCGCAGCTGAACGTCGACCAGGCGACGGTCGGACGGCGGATCGCCGCGCTCGAGGACGAACTGTCTGCCCGGCTGTTTCTGCGCACGCCGTCCCTCTATGTGCTGACGACCGCCGGCGAAGCGTTGCTCGAACCGGCCGAAACGATGGAACGCGCATCGCTGACGATCGAACGCCGCGTGATGGGGCTCGACGAGCAACTGGCCGGGTCCGTGCGCATCGCCACGACCGACACGCTCGGCAAGCGTTTCGTCGTGCCCGCGATCGCCAACGTGCGGCGCAGGCATGCCGGCATCGACGTCGTGTGCGTGACGTCGGCGCAAATCACCAATCTCACGCGCCGCGAAGCGGACCTCGCGATCCGCACGTTGCGGCCGGAATCGCCGGACCTGATCGTGAGGCGGCTCGGGCATCTCGAAACCGGCATTTACGCGTCGCGCCGCTATCTGGCCGAACGGGGCGAACCGGTCGCGGGCAGTGCGTTCGACGGGCACGATCTGGTGATGTATCAGCAGCCGGTGGTGCCGACGATGTGGGACGCGCTGTGCGGCGAACCGACATCACGCGGCCGCGTGATGTTCCAGACCTCGTCGACGATGATGCTGGTGGAAGCCGCGCTGGCGGGGCTCGGCATTGCGGAGCTGCCGTGCTTCCGCGCCGACACCGAGCCGGATCTGGTACGGCTCATGCCGCAGCGGTGCAATCATTTCGACGTGTGGCTCGTCGCGCATGCCGATCTCTACAAGACCGCGCGCGTGCAGGCGGTGATCGAAGCCGTCGTCGACGAATTCGCGACGGCGGCGGCGGGCCGCTAACGGGCCGGTGCGTCAGCGCGGCTGGTATTCGCCATCGGCAGCAGACCAGCGAAACGTCCGGCGCCATTTGCCGCCGCGCTCTCGCAACTGCAAGTCGTGGAAGCCGTCCGTCGACGTCGACAGCACGCTCAGCGCATTGCTGCCTTCCGTGATGTCGTGATCGCGCGTGCCGTTACGATGCCAATCGCCGGCAATATCCCGGTAGAACATCATCGGCTGCGCGAACACGACGCGCAGCGTCTTGCCGTCGATCCGGAACAGGTACAGCGCCTCGAACGACGCACCACCGCCCGCATAGCCGATCGACCAGCCCGCCCGTACCCCGAACGCGGCATCGCCCGCCCGCAGCGTATACGGCGCGAGATCGAACCGCGACCACCGCTCGGGCCGTAACGCGACATCACGCGACTGCTTCGTCTGCTCGATGTAGTCGGGACTGTCGAGATTCGTGTCGCTCCAGTCGATTCCCTGTTCGAGCGGCTGTTCGGTCCGCGCGATGAGGCGCGGCGCGCCGTCCGGACCGCGCTCGAACACGCCCAGCCAGACGAATTCCTTCCGGTCATCGGCGTCGGCGCGGCTCTCGAAGCCTTCACAATCGGTGGGTGCACGGAATCGCAGCACCTCGCGCGCAATCTCGTCGGTCGGTGCCACGCACACGATCGCGACGAACGCACCGGGGCGTTGCGGCCACGGTTTCGCGCCGGCCAGCACGACACGCGCAAGCGGCTGGCCCGGGGCAAGCTGCGCCGCCAGCCCCTCCTTCGTGAAGCCGGGCGGCAGGTGCACGCCGAAACCGTCCGCTTCCGCGCCGCTCATGTCCCGCGCGTACGCGGCGCGGGCTTCGGGCGAACCGAGCTTCCCGGGCACTTGGTCGAGCGAATGCGCGGTACCGGCCGCGTGCGCGGGGAAGCCCGCGAATGCGGCGCCGATCGCGATGAGCCACGGCATCAAGCGAATTGTCATGCTGGAATGTCCTGTGAAGTAACGAGGCAACATATTGCGACGCCGCACATGCAATCGTGTGCGTGACGACCGGATCGGCCCGCCGTGCCATGTGAGTGCCGTGATGTTCTACTTGCCGGGTGCGACAAGTTTCAGCGCGCAGCGAGCGGTCAGGTCCGCTTGCGCCCGCTGCGCCACATGCGAACGCCCGACCGCAACTGACCGACCCCGCCGACGAAAAAGACCGCGCCCATCACGCCGAACGCCAGCACATCGCCCCAGATCGCGCCGAATGCGTTCATCCGCGCGGTCATCCTTGGCGCGTCCGGCGCATAGCGCACCTCCACCGTCGCGCCGTCCTCGACGCTGACGGCGCCGCCCTGCGCATATTCGACCTGCTCACCCGCGAGCGTCGTGAACGCGATCTCCGGATGATGCGGACCCGCGTTCAGCTTGACGACGCGCCCCGGCACGACGACCGACGTTCGCAGGAACTCACGCGTCGACTGCGCATGCAGCGCGACGCCGATCAGCATGCACGTGCCCACGATGGTAAAAACGACGCCCTTCGCGATCCGCCACTCGATGTGCTGCGCCGCGGATCGCCCGATTTCGGATGCCATCTGCTTCGTTCCGCTCCTGATGTTCGTCAATGCCGGGCGTGCGGCGCATGATGCGCCGCACGCCGCCCTCGGCATCCGGCAGGATACGGACATCCCGGTACGCTGTAAATCGCGTCCGCAAGCGGCTCGCCGGCCGCGTGCGTCAGCCCGCGAGCTTCTTCAGCGCGTCGAGCACCGCGTCGCCCTTGAACGGCTTCACGATCCAGCCCTTCACGCCGGCGGCCTTGCCGCGCTCCTTCATCGCCGGGCTGCTTTCGGTCGTCAGCATCACGACGTTGACGGCCGTGTTCGCCAGTTCGCCGCGAATCTTCTCGACCATCGTCAGGCCGTCCATGTTCGGCATGTTCACGTCGCTGATCACGAGACGCACGCCGGGCGTCGCCTTGAGCTTCGCGAGCCCGTCCTTGCCGTCGACGGCCGTCGCGACGTCGAGCCCGTGATTGCGCAGGAAGCCTGCGACCTCGTCGCGCACCGTGCCCGAATCGTCGACCACCAGAATCTTTGCCATGTCGTATTCCCCTTTCGTCGTTGCCGACTTCAACGTTCAAAACAGTTCGAGTTCACCCGATTCGACCATCGGCCCCACGTCCTGCACCGATTCGCGGAAATCCTCCGGCGACCAGCTGAGGCTGAACACGAAACGCTGGTCGAGACGGACCGAACGCCCCGATGCCGGATCGGTCATCCGGTACTTGAAACAGAGCTGCGGACAGTCGCCGCCGAACGAGATGAACTTCTGCTTGTGATTGACGACGAGCGGCACCTGCACCGGATGGCGCGCCAGCGCCTCGGCGTCGCCGAGATAGCGGTTCTTGAACGCGCCCCACACGAGGTTGGTCAGCTCGCCGAGCACGCTGTTTACGTCGCGGAAATCCGGCGCGCGGCCGCCGTCGCGCGTGCCGCCGAGCATGTCGAGCAGCGGCTGCTCGCTCGTCTGCAGCAGCATGTAGCCGCGGCACCATGCGCTTTCGAGCGCGATCAGGCTGAACACCTCGCCGAAGATGATCTGGTCGCGCACGATGCACGGCGTGTCGTGCTCGATCGCCATGCCCGGGAACAGGCTGTCGATACGCGCCTCGGTGATCTCCGAGATGCCGCGCACCAGCGCGTTCGGGTAGTCGCGGCCGAACAGGTATTCGTCGATCGCGCGCTCGAGCGGCGTCATGTCGTCGGCGACGTAGGCCGCGCATGCCACCCGCGCGAGCGCATCGGGCAGCCCGTCGCGCGACGCCAGCGATTCGCGGCGCAGGATGATCGGCAGTTCCGGGCGCAGCGCGTCGATCTGCGTCGCGATGATCGCGCTTTCGGCCGGCGAGCCGCCGTAATCCTCGGCCAGCAGAATCGCGCCGAGATCGATGTTCGAACGCAGCACCTTCAGCAGCCGGCTGCGCCGCACGGTCAGGCCGACCAGGTTGTGCGCGTCGCAGAAACGCTTGATCGCATCGGCGTGCACGCGGCTGTCGTCGAGTACGAGCACCTTGCTGACGGGTTGGTCTTCGGTCATCTGATGGATTCCTGATGGTCGGTCAGAACAGTTCGAGCTCGCCGCCGGATTCCATCGTGGCCGTTTCCGGCACATGGAAATCGACCGGCGCGTTCGCGCACACGCACAGCGTCGCGCCGACCCGCACGCCGCCGTCGAGCGTCAGGTCGTACGCGGCCACGTAATCGGGTGCGAGCGCATGCATGTAGTCGATGCTCGCGCCGCTCAGCAGGTAAGGCGTCGACATCCCGAGATCGGGAAACGGCGTGGTCAATGCCTGGTTGATCGCGCCGCAACACAGGTTCGCGACTTCCATGAACGCGTCGGTCAGCGGCCGCTGACTGCTCGTGCCCGCCGTCGTGCCGGCGAATTGGCGGCGTGTCGCGTCGTCGTCGCTGAAGCGCAGCGCGAGCAGCAGGCGGAAATGCAGCGCCGAGATCGTCAGCGCCACGACATGCTCGGGCACCTTCGGCTTCGATCGTGACTTCGCGTGCCCCCGATCGGGCGCGTTGTGTTCGTGACCGGCGGCCGGCCGGATGTCGCACGCGCCGCCGGCGGCGAGCCGCGTGCGCGCGGCATCGAAAAAGATCCGCTCGAAACCGGCCTTCGCCTGTGCGCTGATCACGCGGCCGCTCCTTCGATCTGCGCATGCAGTTGCCCGGCCAGCGTCTCGACGGTCGCGAGCGCGGCCGTGATCATCTTGCCGCCGGCCTGGATGTCCTGGAACGTCGCGGCCGTCACGAGATCGTTGCGGTTCAGACTGTCGCGATAGCTGTTCGACAGTTCCTGCGAGCGCGCGGCCAGCCCGCGCACCTCGCTCGCGACGATCGAGAAACCACGCCCGGCATTGCCCGCGCGCGCCGCCTCGATCGACGCGTTCAGCGACACGATCGACACGTGCGCGACGATCGCCGACAGTTCCTGGTTCTTCGCGCGCATGTCCTGGTTCTGCGTGGTCAGCGAGATCATCTGCTCGTGCCAGCGCTCGAACGTGCCGGCCAGCCCGCGCAGGCGCGCGGCTTCGTCGGCGATCTTCATCGCGTGCTGCGCGAGCGCCGCGCGGTCGGCCGACCGCGCCTGCAACGCGTCGCGCTGCGCGCCGTTCGCGGAGGTCTCGCGCGTCAGCGCCTCCTCGAGCTGCGCCTCGCGTTGCGCCCATGCGTCGGCCGCTTCCGCATGCGCGGACGCCGCGTCATCCGCGCGTGCGGCGGCTGCGTCGAGCGCGTCGCGCAACGCGTCGGCCTCGCGCGCCAGCGTCGCGACGAGCCGTTGGCGCATCGCACGAAACACGATCGCCGCCGCCACCGCGACGACCACGCCGCCCGCCAGCGCGGCGGCCATCTGAGTCATCCACGCCTGCACGATCACGCCGTCACTCCGCTGCGTCGATATCCGCGACGCGTGCGCGCTGCGCGTGCCCCGTGCCGGGCGCGGCGCCGTCCGCCGCGAAGCGCGCCGGCAGCGACACGATCGTCTCGAACGCGCGATACGGCGCCCCCACGCGATCGTCGGTGAAGCGCAGTGCGATATCGCCGCCGTCACGCTTCAGGAAATTGCGCACCGCGTCCATGCCGACGCCGCGCCCCGATACTTCGGTCACCGTCTGCGCGGTCGAGAAGCCGGGCCGGAAGATCAGCTCCGCGACATCCTCGTCGGATAACGCCGCTTCGCTCGCGGCATCGATCCAGCCGCGCTCGCGCGCGATGCCGCGAATCCGGTCGAGCGCGAGGCCGCGGCCGTCGTCGGCGAGCACGAACCACAGTTCGCCGCCGCCCACGCCGACCGCGATGTCGATCGTGCCGGATGCCGCCTTGCCGGCCGCGCGCCGCTCGTCGGACGATTCGATCCCGTGGTCGATCGCATTGCGCAGCAGGTGCATGAACACGTTCTTCAGCGTCGCGACGATCTCGCTGCGCACCCGCTGGCCGTGGCTGTCGATGTGCACGACGGGCGCCGGCTTGCCGAGCTCGGCCGCGAGCGACGGCAGCGACTCGATCACGCCGCCGAGCGCGTCGCCGATCCCTTGCGTGCCGAGCTGGCTCAGCATGCGCCGCACCGCATCGCGCGCCGCGTGCCAGTCGGACGCGTTCGCCGGATCGGCGCCGTCGAGCACCCGCAGGCTCTCGCTGATGTGCGCGCGCTCGACCATCAGGAAATCGGCGCCATTCGGAGCGGGCTCGCCGCTGCGGCCGAGCGTGACCGCGTTGATCGTCGCGTAGTGGTCGACGGCTTCGCGTACGCGCGCCAGATCCTCCATCAGCGCGTCGCGGTTCCACTCTGGGCCGCTGTCCGCGCGGCGCAGCGATTCGTACGCCTGCTCGGCTTCGTGGACGATGTTCGTCAGATGCTGGAGGCTGTAGGTGCGCGCGTTGCCCTTGATCGTGTGCATGTTGCGGAACAGCGCCGCGACGATCGAGTGATCGACGCGCTCGTGCTGGCGGATCATCCGCTCGTTCTCGCTGAGGAAGCCCTTCGCGCTGTGCACGAAGTCGTGGAACTTGTCCTGGCTGATCGACAAAATCTCGCCGATCATCTCGAGGCGGCGCTGCTGTTCGCCGGCCTGCGCGGTCAGCTCGCGGATCTCGCTCACGTCGCGCACGCACAGCATCAGGCGCACTACCGTGTCGGTCTCGTCGGTGATCGCCGACCAGCTCAGGTCGAGCCACTTCTCGCGGCCGTCCGGCATCCGCTTCGCGACTTCGTTGACGAGCAGGTGTTCGTTGAACCCGAAGTTCATGCTGTCCTCGCCGAGGCACGCATGCACGGCCGCGTCGACCTGCGAGCGCGCGTCGGCGCCGATCGCCGAATCGTCGAACACGAGCGCCATCAGGTCGCGGCCGGCGATGTCGTTCGTCTCGAAGATGGTTTCGAGGTACGCCGAATACTCCGCGTGCACGACGCCGCCCTCGACGACGGTCAGGATGCCCTGCTGCATGTTCTGCAGCATCGCCTGGATGTCGGCCGTCTTCTGCTTCAGTTGCGCGGCGTTCTCCTGGATCTTCTCGATCATCCCGTTGAAGGCGACGATCGAATGGCCGATCTCGTCCATCCGGCCCACCGGCACGCGGCGCGTGAAATCCTGGCTCGTCGCGATCTCGCTCATCGCCGTCTGCATCCCGATCAGCGGGCGCGTGATCTGGCGATACAGCACGAAGCCGAGCGCGGTCAGCAGCACGATCACCGTGCCGGCGACGCCCGCGATCGCGGTCGCCGTGGTCGCGAGCATCCCGTTCAGCGCGCCGATCGCGTCGTCCTTCTGGCGGTTCTTCTCGACGCGCAGCGTGTCGACGATGCTTTCGAGTTCGTCGCGATACTGCGCGACGTTCGCGAACAGGTAGGCCTGCGCCATCTCGGCCTTGCCGTCCGTCTTCATCTTCACGGTGTCGGCGATCGCCGCGAAATAGTTCGCGGCGCTGTCCTTCGCCTGCGCGACGAGCCCGACCTGCGCCTGGCCGACCGCCGACTTCGCCTGCGTGTCGAGTGCGGCGCGCAGCGCGGCCTGCTTCGCCTTCAGCTCGTCGCGCGCCTGGGCGGCGGTGTTCGCGTCGGGCGCGTAGACGAGCGTCATCGTCGCGATCTGGATGTTCTTCACGTCGGCGACGAGATCCGCCGACGCGAGCGCGCTCGGCACGATTCCCTGGGTGACCTGACGCACCTCGGACGCGCTCTTGCGCGTCTGGTACACGGCGTAGATGCCGATCGCGGACAGCGCGAAGAACGTCAGGACGACTAGCAGCGTAATGCGATGACGGATGGTCATGAGTACAGCTCCCCGCAGCGATCCGGGTTCGATCGCCCTTTGGTCTATTGAAAGAATGTGAGCGCCGAATTATCGGGGATGATGTATGACTGTCCGATGACCGAAAATCGATCGGTCATTGAGGAAAATGAAATGAATAATTGCGTGGGGAAAAGCCTAAAGTTTTTTGCCGACTTGCCGTTAACTTTCGGTCGCCATACTCAGTAAGGATGCGGCGTTCGACGAATCACCGGAATAGCGGATATTCATTGTTTTATTCATGCCCCGCCAAATCCATTTTATTGAATGCCGGCAAAACGTTTGCGTATTATCGACGGGTCGTTTTTCCTGGCATCTCTTTATGATCGATGTGGGGTTTGTCGGGCAGGTTCGTTAATGTCGATCTTGCATGACCTGCCGTTCAGTCTGCCCTCGGTTCCGCGACCCAGTCTTCGAATTGCAGCCGCGGAACGCGCTCGAATTCGCGGACGTTGTGCGTGACCAGCACCAGGTGCCGCGCGCGCGCCTGCCCTGCGATCAAGGCGTCGTATGGACCAATCGGCGTGCCGGCCGCGATCAGGTGCGCACGAATTTCACCCGCATGCTGTGCATCCTCGGTGTCGAACGATACGACCTCGAACTGCAGCGCGTCGACACGCGCGACGTTCGCAGCCGCTCGCTGGCTCTTGTACGCGCCGTAGTAAAGCTCGTGCGCGACGATCGCGGGGATCCCGAAATCGGCCGGGTGCCAGGCATGCAAACGGGCCAGTATCGCCGGCTCGCCTTTGAGAATGGCGATCACCGCGTTGGTATCCAGCAGGAACTTCATTCGAACACGTCCAGGCCCGAGCGCTCCTGACCGGACGGCTGCGTGGTCGCGGCAGCCTCGAAATCGGCGTCCACCGGACCGATCAGCGGTGCCAGCCATGCCCAGTCTTGCGGCATCGGCTCGAGAATGACGGCCGCCCCGTGGCGGCGGATGCGAACCTCGGCCGTGTCGAAGCGGAAATCCTTCGGTAGCCGGACAGCCTGCGAGCCGCCATGCTTGAAGAGCTTTGCAGTATCCATCGCTCCATCCTCACGTATCTACAGAATGTATCTATTTTATCAACTGTACGTGAGAATGACGAGTCGTCCGATCGGCCTGTCGTCGGCATATATCCGGGCCGTCCGGCCATGCCTGGCCGCGTGACATCGCGATCCGCTCCGCAACGCACGGTGCCCGATTCATTCCGCCCAGGAAACAATCAATCCCGCCCCGGCGATTCCCCTCCCGATCCGCCCGCTCTAGACTGTCGCATCGATCCCTTTCCGGACCCACGCGATGACCGCCACCCTGCCGCTGACCACCGACCCCGATTCCGGCCTGCAGTACCGTGTACGCCCGGCCGCCGGCCGTCCCGCCGCCCGCCTGTTGCTGCTGCACGGCGTCGGCGGCAACGAAACCAACCTGCTGAACGTGGCCGACGCGATCGATCCGCGCATCGAAATCGCGTTCCTGCGCGGCCCGCTCACGTTCGGGCCCAGTCAGCATGCGTGGTTTCCGGTGCGTTTCGGCCCGAACGGCCCTGAAATCGATGCGGAGCGTGCGGACGAGAGCCGCGTGCAGCTGATCACGCTGCTGCATGCATTGCGCAAACAGGATGGCGCCGCACCCGCGTTGCCGACCGTCATCGCCGGCTTCAGCC
Organism: Burkholderia sp. BCC0097; assembly: GCF_902832985.1. Taxonomy (NCBI): domain Bacteria; kingdom Pseudomonadati; phylum Pseudomonadota; class Betaproteobacteria; order Burkholderiales; family Burkholderiaceae; genus Burkholderia; species Burkholderia sp. BCC0097. The sequence continues at coordinate 184,351 of NZ_CADFDM010000010.1, read as the reverse complement.
AGGGCGGCATCATGAGCGCGAGCGTGGGCCTCACGTCGCCGGGCGACGTGAGCGCGTTCGCCGTGCTGTGCGGGCGCATCCTGCCGGAAATCGATCCGCTGATCGCGCCGCGCGATGCGCTTCTCCCGCTTCACGCGCTGATCGTGCACGGCCGCTTCGACGACAAGCTGCCCGTCGCGTGGGCGGACAAGGCCGATGCGAAGCTGACGGCGCTCGGCGTCGCGCACGACACGCGGCTGTATGCGGCAGGCCACGAACTGACCGCGGAGATGGCCGGCGATTTCGGCCGATGGGTCGGCGAGCGCGCCGGATTGAACTGAAGTCGAATCGAACGCGCCGGGGGCGCCGGCCCGCGAATGGACCGGCGCCCCCGGGGCATGACGTCAAGCGTTCGTCACGCGTTCTGCGCGGGATCCGCAACGGCACGCACGGAGGCGGGCATCGCCGCCGCCCGCTCGCGCTCGGCGCCACGCTTCGCGAGCTTCCAGCCGATCACCAGCGCGAGCACGACGACCGGAATCATCGCGACGGTCCACGTGCCGCCCGGGTAGTCGAACGCCATCAGCACCAGCACGCCGACGAGGAAGGCGAGCGTGAGCCATGACGTGAACGGTGCGCCGGGCATCCGGAACGACACGGCTTTCAGTTCGCCGCGATTGACCGCGCGGCGGAACAGGATCTGGCACATCACGATGAAGCCCCACGTCGTGATGATCCCGAGCGACGCCATGTTCAGCACGATCTCGAACGCCTGGGCCGGCACGATGTAGTTCAGCGGCACGCCGATCGCGTTGATCGCGACCGTGATCAGGATCCCGCCGTACGGCACGCCGCGCGCGTTCATCCGCGACACGAAGCGCGGCGCGGAGCCGCCCATCGCCATCGCGCGCAGCACGCGCCCGGTCGAATAGAGTCCCGAGTTCAGGCTCGACAGCGCGGCAGTCAACACCACGACGTTCATCACCGTGCCGACATACGGCACACCGAGCTTGCCGAAGAACGTGACGAACGGGCTTTCATGCGCGCTGTACGCGGTCCACGGCAGCAGCATCGTCAACAGCACGACCGAGCCGACGTAGAACAGCGCAATGCGCCACATCACGCTGTTGATCGCCTTCGGCAGCACCTTGCGCGCGTCTGCGGTCTCGCCGGCGGCGACGCCGACGAGCTCGATGCTCGCATACGCGAACACGACACCCTGCACGATCAGCACGGCCGGCAGAATCCCGTGCGGGAAGATCCCGCCGTGCTCCGCGATGACATGCAGCCCCGGCATCTGCCCCGCCACCGGATGGCCGCTCGCGAGAAACACCGCGCCGACCGCGAGAAACACCGCGAGCGTGCCGACCTTGACGAGCGAGAACCAGAACTCCATCTCGCCGAACACCTTCACGCCGATCATGTTCATCACCGACACGATCCCGAGCGCGCCGAGCGCGAATACCCATTGCGGCACGTCGGTGAACACGGCCCAGTACTTCATGTAGATCGCGACCGCGGTGATGTCGACGATGCCGGTCGTCGCCCAGTTCAGGTAGTACATCCAGCCCGCGACGAACGACGCGCGCTCGCCCATGAACTCCCGTGCGTACGACACGAAGCTGCCGCTGGTCGGCCGGTGCATCACGAGCTCGCCGAGCGCGCGCATGATCAGGAACGCGAACACGCCGCACACGAGATACACGAGCGCGAGCGCCGGCCCCGCGCTTTGCAGGCGCCCGCCCGCGCCGAGAAAGAGGCCGGTGCCGATCGCCCCGCCCATCGCGATCATCTGCACGTGGCGCGGCTTCAACTGCTTCGCGTAGCCGGCCTCGTGCGACGCGAACATCGCATCGGGGTCGGCATGCGCGGCATCCGCGCCGCCGGCCGGACCGGCCGGGCGCTCGCTGGGGTGTGTCATCGTGAGTCTCCGTTGTTTGTTGATGTGTCGCGCCCCGCTCCGGGGGCGCTTTCCTTTCGGTACGGCCGCGAACGGCCCGACGTCAGAACGCCCGCGGCCGGATCAACGCTTCGGGCTGCAGCGCTTCGTCGAGTTGCGCGTCGGTCATCAGTTCATGCGCCAGCACGACCTCGCGGATCGATTTGCCGGTCGCATGCGCTTCGGCGGCCACGGCGGTCGCGCGCTTGTAGCCGATGTACGGGTTCAGCGCGGTCGCGAGCGCGACCGAGCGTTCCATCGTTTCGCGCAGCCGCTCGGGATTCGCGGTGATGCCGCTCACGCATCGCTGCGCGAGCGTCGTGCAGGCGGCCGTCAGGTGGCTGAAGCTGCGGAACAGCGCGCTCGCGATCACCGGCTCGAACGCGTTGAGCTGAAGCTGGCCGGCCTCGGCCGCGAAGGTGATGGTCACGTCGTTGCCGAACACCTCGAACGCCACCTGGTTGACGACTTCCGGGATCACCGGATTCACCTTGCCGGGCATGATCGACGAGCCGGCCTGCACGGGCGGCAGGTTGATTTCGCCGAAGCCCGCGCGCGGGCCGCTCGACAGCAGCCGCAGGTCGTTGCAGATCTTCGACAGCTTGACGGCGATCCGCTTGAGCACGCCCGACACCTGCACGAACGCGCCGCAATCCTGCGTCGCCTCGATCAGGTTCGGCGCGGTGCTCAGGTCGAGCCCGGTGATGCGGCGCAGCGCGGCCAGCGCCTTCTCCGCGTACTGCGGATGCGCGGTGATGCCCGTGCCGATCGCGGTCGCGCCGAGGTTGATCTCGCGGATCAGCCAGCCGGCCTCCTGCAGCCGCGCGATGTCTTCCGTCAGCATCACCGCGTAGGTCGAGAATTCCTGGCCGAGGGTCATCGGCACCGCGTCCTGCAATTGGGTGCGGCCGAGCTTCAGCAAGCCGGCGAACGCGTCGGCGCGCTCCGCGAACGCATCGCGCAGCCGCGCCATCGCCTCGAGCAGGTGTTCGACCGCGAAGCAGGTCGCGATCCGGATCGCGGTGGGATAGACGTCGTTGGTGCTCTGGGCGAGATTGACGTGCTCGTTCGGATGCAGGTATTCGTACTGCCCGCGCGCGTGCCCCATGATTTCGAGCGCGCGGTTGCAGATCACCTCGTTCGCGTTCATGTTGGTCGACGTGCCGGCGCCGCCCTGGATCACGTCGACGACGAACTGGTCGTGCAGCCGCCCTTCGCGGATCTCGACGCACGCGGCGGCGATCGCATCGCGGTACGGCCGCGGCAGCAGCCCCAGTTCGCAATTGGCGTCGGCCGCCGCTTCCTTCACGGACGCGAGCGCCATCACGAGGTACGGCAGCGACGCGATGGTGCGGCCGGAAATGTCGAAATTCTCTTTCGCGCGCAGCGTATGGACGCCGTAATAGGCGGCATCCGGAATACTTCGTTTGCCTAAAAGATCCGCTTCGACGCGGAAGCCGTTTTCGGTCATCGTGCCCCTCCTGGATGTCTCGTGCCGCTCGTCGTTCGCCACTTCCCGACGCGACGGGTTCGCATTCTATGCCTTTGCAAAAACAAGCTCGCTTCTGTATTATCGAAAGCGGTTTTGCGTGGGACGCAACAGCGAGAATCGAATGAAAAAAGGCGCGAGAGAAATCGGCATCGATCATCTGGGCGCGATGCGCGCGTTCGTGCGGGTGGTCGAAACAGGGAGTTTTTCGGCGGTCGCGAAGGAGATGCACGTATCGACGTCGACCGTCGCGCGCAAGGTCACTGCGATCGAGGAGGCACTCGGCGTCGCGCTGCTGCACCGCTCCACGCACAGCGTGACGCTCACCGAAGCCGGCCATATCTACCTGGAGCGCGCGGTCACGCTGATCGCCGATCTCGACGACACGCTGCGCGTCGTCGCCGAGCTGAACGCGCAGCCGAGCGGCCCGCTGAAGCTCACCGCGCCGGTCGCGTTCGGCCGCCGTCATCTCGCGCCGCTGATCGCGCCGTTTCTGGCGCGCTATCCGACGATCCAGCTCGACGTGCGGCTCACCGACAACCACAACGACCTCGTGGCCGGCGGCTTCGACCTCGACATCCACGAAGGCGAGAACTACCTGGACAACCTGGTCGTCCACCGGCTGTCGCGCAACGACAGCATCCTGTGCGCGACACCCGGCTACCTCGACCGCTGCGGGCGCCCCGCAACGCCGGAGGACCTGACGCACCACAACTGCCTGCGCTACGTGCACCCGGAAGGCGATCCGCGCTGGGCGCTCGTGCGCGGCGACACGCAGCACAGCGTGCTGCCGGCCGGCAATCTCGTCACCGACCACTCGGAGCTGCTGCTGGAAGCGACCTGCGCGGGGCTCGGCATCGCGGAATTCGAGATCTGGCTGGTGCGCGACCTGCTCGCGAGCGGCCAGCTCGAAGCCGTGCTGCCGCGTTACCGGCTGCAAAACCGGCTGACCGGCGAATACATCTACATCGCGTATCTGGCGAACCGGCGCAGCTCGGCGAAGCTGCGCGTGCTCAAGGATTTTCTGGCGGAACACCTCGCGCAGATCGGCGAGCTGTCGGAGCGGGAGCTGGCGAAGATTCGCGACGCACGCGCGTAGCGCGCACCGATGCGCGGCCCGGATCGCGGGCCGGCGGCATCGACGCGGCCACCGCGTTCAGGCCGCCTGCAATTCGAACGGGAACGTCGCGTGCCCGAACTCGACGCCCTGCGTGTTGAGCATCCGCGGCCGGTGGAACGCGGCCAGTTGCGCGCGCTGCTCGGCCGTGCCGATCCGCAGCCGCTCGAGGATTTCGCTGACGACCATATAGAGCACGTCGAGATTGCCGTCCTCGATCTTCACCGAGATGCCGAGCGCGCCGTCCGCGCCGAGTTGCCGCGTGCGTTCCGACGCGCGCACGCCGATCCCGTAGCACGCATCGGCGCCGAGCTTGCCGACCACCTGCCCGCCGAACGCGTTCATCAGCACCGTGCAATAGCGTCCTTCGCCGGCGACCAGTTCCGGATGGGCGGTCATCGCACGATGAATGCGCGCCAGTGCGCGCACCCGCTCGGTCACCGCGCCGCCCGCCTCCACCGCGTCCGCGCCGTCGGCCAGCGACGCGTACAGGCGCGCCAGCCGATCCAGCGGGAACGCCGGCGTCGGCAGGTTGCAGCCGTCGATGCCCCAGTCGACCTCGTCGTCGCGCAGGCCGCACGCGTCGGCCACCACCTGCTTCACGCGCACCTGCATCGGATGGTCGGGCAGATGGTAATCGGCGATCGCCGCGCCGATCGCCTGCGCGCCGGCCAGCATCCCGACATGCTTGCCCGAACAGTTGCTGCATACGCCGGTCGGCGTGTAGTCGCGCTTGATCCACGACCGGTACACCGCATCGGACAACGGCGGATGGCCGCCGCAGCGCAGATCCGATTCGTGCGCGGCCACCTTCGCGAGCATCGCGCGCGTGCGTTCGATATGACGATCCTCGCTGCTGTGCGACGCGCACATCAGCGCGATGTCCGCATCGTCGAAGCCGAAGCGCTCCGGCGCGCCCGTCTCGATCACCGACAGCGCCTGGGCCGGCTTGGCCGCCGACCGCGCGAGCGTCATCCGGTACGGATCGCCGAACCGGGCCAGCAGCCGGCCGCGTGCATCGACGACCGCCACATGGGCGACGTGCGTGTTCTCGATCGCATTGCCGCGGTACGTGACGACCGCTGCGCGTGGGGTCTCCATCCTCTTCTGTCTCCTTGCTCGCGGGCCTGATGCCGGGGCCCGTCCAACCGGTACGGCAGTGTAGCGAGTCGTCGCCGCCGCGCGTCGGCCTTCGTCATGGAAAGCGGTGTTGCATGCGACGCAAAGGCGGTCGCGCCCCCACGGAAGCCTCACCGAATTAGTACAAAAACCATTCAATCGTTTAGCTATTTACCGCTCAGCGGCGCGCTGCAATGGGAACTGCCCGCAAGCTCGCGCCTGTGCCGGGGCGGGAGGTGGACGGACGTACGCGCGTCGCTTCAGGCGTCACGGCGACGCCAGCAGCCGGAGACGCTATCGATATTCGTCGATCTCGATCACTGCCCCGACTGATTCAATCAACTGGCGGGTAGCGTCCGATACGTAGGGCACACGATCACCTTTTTCGTTGTCCCAGTAACAGAAGAACCGCATACGCGCCCCTGCTTGTTCGATACGCTCGAGCAGACCTTCACGCGGCAATGAGAGTCGTTCGATCAGGTAGCGGAGATGCGGCTCCAACCGATCGCTTTGAACGGCGGCCTTGCTTTCCAGCGCCCATAGATTGAGTTTTCCGGGCCGGGAACTCAAGCGCCCGGAGGGCAGCAGATAGGGCTTCCCTTTCGTGATCGTTCGACTCGGGAAGATGCCGAAGAAAGCGGTCCACGTGTCCGGGTGCGCGCCGTCCGATGAAATGATGAACGTCGCGTGCGCAAGGGCGCTATCGGAGGGCGGAGGGGACTCAGCGTGCATAGTCATGGATGTTATCAATAATTACGCCTTTGAATTCAACGTCCCCGCTGTCGTGGAAGATAACGTTGTCGGCAGGTCCCAAGCCGTTGGCCGGCTTCAAGATATGCAGCATCTGCCCGAACGTCTTGCGATCGTAGCCGAGCATCCTTGCCGCAAAGCTCGGATTGTTGGTCGCCGCGGCAAGCGATTCAACACGCTCGCCAGCGCGTTCGGCATAATCGAACGGCTGCGCATCTCCAAGCAACGATGAGGCACCGCCCGTAAAACCGGCTGCGCCGCCCGCGCCACCGCCGCCAATAACGCTTTCCAAGTAGGCCAACAGCGAGTCGCCTGACACGTCGCCAGGCGTCGCCCAACTCGGTAGGGGTTTGTCGGCCCGCAGCGAGGTCATCCGCGGCACGCTGGCAAGCCTGCTGGCACGCGGGAAGGGTGGGATTGACGGCTGGCCACCACCGCCACCGCCGCCTACCCCGCGGTCAATCTCGACCGCTACGCGACCGATTTCTATGGCGGATTTGAGCGCGTCAAGCGGCGTGCCCTGAAGCACGTCCAGACCGAGTTGCCGCATGTACGCCAACGCGTTGGCAGTGAGGCCCGCGTATTTCGGCCAGTGCAGCATCAATTCCGAAACGGCGCTGCGTTGCCCCATCGATCGGCTTGCACCGATAGAACCTGCGGCGCAAGTCAACGTTGCGCGTTTTCCTGAACCTAAATCGAGAGTTACCGAGGTCATCCTGTGTGCTCCGCTTTTTAGATTAATCTGCATTGCAAAGCGGGATAACACAATAGAGCTGTTGACTGCTCTCCCCGGCATCCGATGGTTTCGCTGTATTTACCTGCGGCAATCCGTTGTGCATCTGGACCACATATGTACCGGTCAATGGACAGCTCGCCGCCTGTGAAACAGGGGCAATCAGCAAGCGCGTGCGGCCCAGGTGCTTGCCGTTTCCCCGATGGCCACTACCTTTCCCCGGAACCTGGCATCCATCAGGCGGCAGGCCTTTTTATTCATCGTTCTCTGTTGGCAAACTTGCTCGAAGAACACCGGCAAACTTATTGCCACGAGATCATGGGGAAAATTTGAACGACTGTTAAATATCGGGGATTTAAAAAATTAATATATTTATAAAATATTCGATTGATTCTCAAAAATCAATTGAATCCCCCCGCGCCGACACCCCGGCACGCGCTTCGTCGGCCGCAGGGCTGATGCGGCCCCCAACCCGTTCACGCGAGGTGGTACCGCAACCAGAAGGTCTCGCGGCATGCGTTGTCGAACGTCAGCCGCGCCGGGCTGATCGGCTGTGCATCGGGACGGCGCAGCACGTCGTAGTCGATCCAGCATTCGGCGCACATCAGGTCGGACGGTGCACGGTCCTGCTCGACCGAGCGGCGCACGATCGCGCCGTTGTCGAAACGGTATTCGGTTTCGTCGCGCGTGACTTCGGCGTCGTCGTCGGTCCAGCGATCGTGCGACGTCGCGTGCGACATGACCTGCACCGGGCCGGCGAGCCCGTGGATCGCGGCGACGTAGAAAACAAGCTTGTCCATGGCGAGGCGCCGAACTGGCGGTTGGCTGGCAGATGGCGCGCTTCGCGCAATGCATGCTGCGCGAAGCGGCCCGAGCGGCGAGTATAGCCGCGCGCCGAAGACCTCGCCGCCGGCGGGGTTTCGCGCGCTACGCGTCCAGCGCGAGCAACGCGAACGTCGCGAGCCAGTGCTCGCCCATGTAATCGCCGGCCACGTGCGCGAGCGCGCTCGCGAGATGCCGATCAGCTGCGTCGAGCAGCTTCGCACGCCGCGCATCGCCTTCCGGCAGCGCGCCGGCCAGCGAACGCTGGCACCACGCGCGGCTCAGGTTCAGCCCGTCGAGGTGCGCGATCTTGCCGTCGCTGCGGTCGCTGACCGTCGCCGGCTCGAACAGCGTGGCCGGCTCGCCTTGCGCGAGATCGGGCAGGAAGCGCGCGAACCAGCCGTCGAATTCGGCGGCCGGCAGCACCCGCCGCATCAGTTCGGCCTCCATCAGCGCGGGCGACAGGAATTCGTCGCCCGACGGCTCCCACGCCTGGCACGCGACGTCGTTCAGGTGCCAGCGCTTCGCGGTATCGACGATCAGCGCCGCGAGCCCGTCGCGCTGCGTGTCGCGGGCGAAATCGAGCGCGAGCGCCAGCGCGAACGCGGTGTTGAAATGCGTGCCGACGCGCAGCGGATAGGTGGCCTTCGGCAGGAACGTCTCGAAGCGCGACACGAACAGGTCGGCCAGCGGCGCCAGCGTCTTCGCCCAGCGCGCGGCCTGCGGCAGCACGCCCTTCAGCGCGAGCCGCTCGAGCTGCGCGGTGAGCGCGAGCAGCCACGCCCAGCCGTACGGCCGCTCGAAGCCGGCGTTGTGCGGCCGCGCGAGATACGCGCGCTCGCCGGCGACGTTCGCGTCGGTGAAATGCGCATCGACGGTCGCGACGATGCGCTCGGCCTCCGGCAGTGCCGGGTAGCGTTCGAGCACGCGCAGCACGAGCCAGTAGCCGTGCACGCACGAATGCCAGTCGTAGCTGCCGTAGAAGATCGGATGCAATGCGCGCGGGCCCTGCACGTCGTGCGGACCTTCGAGCGCATGCGTGAGCTTGTTCGGATATTCGCGGGTCAGGTGCGCGAGCGCGAGCGACGCGAATTTCGACGCGAGTTCGGGGGTGAGTCGGTCGGTCATGAGGATCTCGTCCATCGAATCAGAAGCGGAATACGAACGCGTACATCAGCAGCGTGTTCACGGCCAGCAGCAGCACGGCGGTCGGCCACTGCGCCTTGATCACGCCGTTCTTGTCCTTCAGTTCGAGCAGCGCGGCGGGCACGATGTTGAAGTTCGCGGCCATCGGCGTCATCAGCGTACCGCAGAAGCCGCTCAGCATCCCGATCGCGCCCATGATCGCCGGATTGCCGTGGAACTGGTGGACGATCAGCGGCAGGCCGATACCGGCCGTCATCACCGGGAACGCGGCGAAGCCGTTGCCCATGATCATAGTGAACAGCGCCATGCCGACCGTATAGGCCGCGACCACCGCGAACGGCGAATCGATCGGCACCCAGTCCTTCACGAGCCCCGACACCACGCCGCCGACGCCCGCGACCGCGAACAGCGCGCCGAGCGCCGCGAGCATCTGCGGCAGGATCGCGGCCCAGCCGACCGCGTCCATCGTGTGGCGCGCCTCCTTCAGCGCATGCACGGGCGAATCGCGCAGCATCGCGAGCGCGACGACGAACGCGACGATCGTGCCGAGCACGAGCGAGATCAGCGTCACGCTCTTCGGCTCGACGAACGGCACGAGCTTCAGCGCGAACGTGCCGATCAGCGTGACGAGCGGAATCAGCAGTGCGGGCAGGAACAGCCGGTTGCCGAAGCGCTGCGCGAGCGTCTCGCGCCGCCCGGCCGCCGCTTCGCCGGCCTCGTCGGATTGGCCGCGGCCGAGCTTGCCGGAGCCCGCGATCACCGCGAGCGCGATCGCGAGGCACCCCGTCACGAAATGCGGCAGCAGCGCGCCGAACAGGAACGTGGCCGCGTAGATGGCCCAGAACGCGAAATTGACGACGCGCCGCGGGTTCGTGCGATCCGTCAGGTTGAAGTACGCGAACGCGGTGAACATCAGCCCCGCGAGCGTGTACAGCGATTCGAGGCCGATCATCGCACGCCCTCCTGCTTGACCAGGCCGAAGCCGCGCGCGAGCCGGCGGTCGAGCAGCGCGAGGCGCGTGCAGTGGATCAGCAGCGCGGCGATCGCGGTCGGGATCGCCCATACCGACAGGTGCAGCGGCTCGATGGCGATGCCGTTCTGTTCGAGAAAGCCCTTGATCAGCAGGATCGACTGGATCGCGATGAAGATGTCCTCGCCGAAGAACACGGCGACGTTGTCGGCGCCCGACGCATGCGCGCGGATCTGCTGGCGCACCGCCTCGGGCAGCTCGCCGTGCCGGCCGACCGCGGCGGCCTCGGCCATCGGCGCGATCAGCGGCCGCACCATCTGCGCGTGGCCGCCGAGCGACGTGAGGCCGAGCGCGGCGGTCGCCTGGCGCAGCACGAAGTACAGCATCAGCACGCGGCCCGTGGTGGCCGCCTGCACTCGCGAGATCATCCGTTTCGCCTGCTCCTTGAGCCCGTTGCGCTCGAGCAGCGCGATCACCGGCAGCGTGAGCCAGATCAGCCCCATGTAGCGGTTCTCGGCGAACGCCTTGCCGAACGCGCTGACGATGTCGACGAGATTCAGCCCACCCGCCAGCCCCGTCGCGAGCCCCGCGATCGTGACCACCAGCAGCGCGTTGAAGCGCAGCGCGAAGCCGATCACGACGATCGGCACCCCAATCAGCACCAGCATTTCCCCTCCTTGTGTCTGGACGCGCGGCACGCCGGCCACGCGCTGCCGGCCCGGTTTGCATCGGGCTCGGACGGCGAAATCTAACACGAGACTTTATCGATAAAAAGTCGACAATTTGCCGGTTCGGGTAAACGTTGAAGCCGATGGACACCGTGCACGCGCCATGTGTCGGCCGCGTTTCATCGGACGAATCGGGCCGCCCGGCGCGCGTGGCGCAGCCCCGGGACGCCGACTACACTGAAGAGCATCGGCAACGTACGGGAGAGCCGCCATGATTGACGTATTCCAGACCATCGGCAGCCGCGCGTTCTCCGCTCATCTGGCGAAGGACGGGATGGTGACGCTGATGGAGCAACGCCATGAAGTCGACCGCGTGACGCTCGCGACCGCCTATGCCGCGCTCGTCGAGGAAGCCGAGCAGGAAGCCGACCTGCGCGACGCGACGGTTGAAGGGATGATGCGCGCGCTGATCCAGGGCTACGCGCGCAGCCATTGACGGCGTGGCGGCAGGCCCGCGGCCGCGCGGCCGGATGCGCGCTACGGCCCGCTACGCGGCGGGCCTGCCCGCGCCCATGCCGAACCACCGGCCCTCGCGCAGTTGCCGGTAATCGGCCTGCGTGAAGATCCTCAGCAGGTTCGCCACCGCGCCGTTGCTGGCGCGATCGCGTTCCGTCATGAAAGCTTCGACTTCGTCGCGGCCGGCGAACAGGATCGTGCCGAAATAACGCTCGCGCTCCGCGTCGGAGAGGTTCGTCGCGCTCAGCTGGTACGGATGGTGAAGCGCCGCGAACAGAAAATAGTAGCGCTCGGCATCGTCGCGCAGCACCCGCACCGCATCGGGTTCGACCGGAAAATCGCGGTCGAACGACGCGTGCCCGCTTTCGATGTGGATCCGGTACAGCAAACGGCCGTCCTGCTCGATCACGATCGGCGCGTACGGGTCGCGGCTGACGAGGACGGTATCGGGCGCGCTCATCCGGTTCTCTCCTTGCTTTTTTGTCGATGCCGGCACGGTAACATGCGGACTTTTGCGGCCTGTCGGACAGGATCGACCGGCCCGCTGGCAGGCAATGCGGCATCGCCATAGAGGAAACGTACTGAAACCGCACAATGCGCATATTTTTCGATTGCCGCCGCCCGCGCCGCATGACAGCATTCGGGCGTCGCCAACCGAAAAGAATGCCGCGCCGTCCGGCCGCCGATGCCGCCCGGCCGCGCCGAACAGGCTGCGCCCTTCCATGAACCCGGCCCACCTCCAACACCACGAACCGACCGGAGAATTCCGCTTGTGAACATCGGCATCGTCAACGACCTCCCGCTTGCCGTCGAGGCGATGCGCCGCGCGATCGCGCGACGGCCCGAGCACCGCGTGCTGTGGGTCGCGACCGACGGCCCGCAGGCCGTCGAACTGTGCTCCGCGCAGCCGCCCGACATCGTGCTGATGGATCTGATCATGCCGAAATTCGACGGCATCGAGGCGACGCGCCGGATCATGCGCTCCGAACGACCGTGCGCGATCCTGATCGTGACGAGCTGCATCGGCGCGAACGCGTGGCGCGTGTTCGAGGCGATGGGCGCCGGTGCGCTCGACGCGGTCGACACGCCGCGGCTCGGCGACGGCGCGGCCGGCGACACGACGAAACTGCTGCTCGCGAAGATCGACCAGATCGGCCGCCTGCTCGACGCACCGGGCGGCTCGCGCCTCGCCGACGCGGCCGCGCGCGGCGGCGCCGGCCCGCTGATCGCGATCGGCGCATCGGCCGGCGGCCCCGGCGCGCTCGCGTCGATCCTCGGCAACCTGCCGGCCGATTTCAATGCGCCGATCGTGATCGTGCAGCACGTCGATCGTGCGTTCGCGGAAGGCATGGCGCAATGGCTCGACGGCCAGACCCGGCTCGCGGTGCGCGTCGCGCGCGAAGGCGACCGCCCGCAACCGGGCGTCGCGCTGCTCGCCGCGACCGACGATCACCTGCGCATCACGCGCGCCGGCACGATCGAATACACGCGGGAGCCGGCCGCCACGCCGTATCGCCCGTCGGTCGACGTATTCTTCAACAGCCTGACCGAGCACTGGCCGGGCCGCGTGATCGGCGTGCTGCTCACGGGGATGGGCCGCGACGGCGCGATCGGCCTGAAGGCGCTGCGGATGAAGGGCTACCATACGATCGCGCAGGACGAAGCGACCAGCGCCGTGTACGGGATGCCGAAGGCGGCCGCGACGCTCGGTGCGGCGCGGGCGATCCTGCCGCTCGGGCGCATCGCGGGCGAACTGGCGGCGCTGGCGCGGATCTGAACCCCGACGATGACCACGCGCAACACCCATGCCTGCCCCTGCAACGACCGCGACAACCGCCACAATCCGCATCGACCATGACGATTGACCTGACTCGACCGCCGGGCGGCCCGACCGCGTCGCCCGCCGACGCGCCGGCGATGGTGTTGCTGGTCGACGACCAGACGATCGTCGCGGAAGCCGTGCGGCGCGCGCTCGTCGACGAGGAAGGCATCGACTTTCACTACTGCCCGCGCTCGGACGACGCGATGGCCACCGCGGTCGAGACGCGCCCGACCGTGATCCTGCAGGACCTCGTGATGCCGGGCACCGACGGGCTGAGCCTCGTGAAGGCATACCGCGCGAACCCGGCGACGCGCGACGTGCCGATCATCGTGCTGTCGACGCAGGAAGAACCGGTGATCAAGAGCGCCGCGTTCGCGTCCGGCGCGAACGACTACCTGGTCAAGCTGCCCGATCGCATCGAACTCGTCGCGCGCATCCGCTACCACTCGCGCTCGTACCTGAACCTGCTGCAGCGCGACGAAGCCTATCGCGCGCTGCGGCAGTCGCAGCAGCAACTGCTCGAGGCCAATCTCGAGTTGCGGCGCCTCACGCACTCCGACGGCCTGACCGGGCTGTCGAACCGGCGCTATCTCGACGAATACCTGGCCGCCGAGTGGCGGCGCGGCGCGCGCGAGCGCAGCGAGCTGTCGCTGCTGATGATCGACGTGGACAACTTCAAGCTCTACAACGACACGTACGGGCACGTGTCGGGCGACAGCGTGCTCAAGCAGATCGCCTCGACGATCGAGCGCTGCCTCGGGCAGTCGGGCGATTTCGCCGCGCGCTTCGGCGGCGAGGAATTCGCGGTCGTGATGCCGGCCTCGTCGCCGGGCGCCGCGCGGCTGCTCGGCGAGAAGATCCGCCTCGCGGTCGAGGCGCTGCGACTGCGGCACGCGCATTCGTCGACGGGCAACCACACCGTGACGATCAGCATCGGCGGCGCGAGCATCGTGCCCGCGCCCGGCCTGCCGACGACCGTCCTGATCGAGGCGGCCGACCGCGCGCTCTATCGCGCGAAGCACGAAGGCAAGAACCGGGTCGAGATCGATCCGTCGTCGACGCCGCCGCCGGGCGCCGGAGGATTCGGCGCGCACTAGGGCCTGTTCACGCCAATAACGGGCCCTAGCGGAACACCGGCCGAGCGCGCGCTTATGCAGCGCCGAGCCGGCGCGCGTAATCGCTCGCCTCCAGCGGGCGACTGAACAGATAGCCCTGCTGCATGTCGCAGCCGATCTGCTGCAGAAACCACGACTGCGCCTGCGTCTCGACGCCTTCGGCCGTGACTTTCATCCCGAGCGAATGCGCCATCGCGACGACCGCCTGCGTGATCGCGACGGAGTCGTGATGATCGGGCACGCCCGACACGAACGAGCGGTCGACCTTCAGGTTGTGCAGCGGAAAGCGCTTCAGGTACGCGAGCGACGAATAGCCGGTGCCGAAATCGTCGACCGAGATCCGCACGTTCATGTCCGTGAGCGCCTCGAGCATCGGCAGCACGGTGTCCGTGTCGTTCATCAGCACGCCTTCGGTGATCTCCAGTTCGAGCGCCGACGGGTCGAGCCGCGTTTGCGCGAGACAGCGGCCGACCGATTCGACGAGCCCCTCGTGAAACTGCCGCGGCGACAGGTTGACGGCCAGCATCAGGTCCGGCGCGATCGTGCGGCGCCACTCGGCCACCTGCCGGCACGCGGTTTCGAGCACCCACTGGCCGATCGCGACGATCAGCCCGGTATCTTCCGCGACCGGAATGAATTCCGTCGGCGACATCGGCCCGAGCTCGGGGCTCGTCCAGCGCAGCAGCGCCTCGGCGCCGACCGTGCGGCCGCTGCGCGCATCGACGACGGGTTGATACGCGAGCCGCAGCAGGTCCGACGCGAGCGCGCGCCGCAGCGACTGTTCGATCGCGAAGCGGCGCTGCAACCGCAGGTTGAGCTGCGCGGTGAAGAACGTGAAGTGGTTGCGGCCGCGCTGCTTCGCGTCGTACATCGCCGAATCGGCGTTGCGCATCAGCGTCACGGCATCGTCGCCGTCCCGCGGCGCGACGCTGATGCCGATCGACACGCCGAGCCAGTACTCGTTGTTCGCGATCGCGAACGGCTTCGCGATCGCCTCGATCACCTCGCGGGCGAGCAGCGACAGACGATCGGGATCGTCGCAATCGTCGACGAGAATCACGAACTCGTCGCCACCGACGCGCGTGAGCGCGTAGCGGCCCTCCCCGCAGGCCGCGAGCCGCGCCGCGACGCTGCGCAGCAGCGCGTCGCCGGCGTCGTGGCCGGCCGTGTCGTTGACCTTCTTGAAGCCCACCAGATCGATGAACAGGATCGCGACGCGCGCCGGCCCGGCCGCCACGTCGTGCGCGCAGAACAGCTCGCGCATGCGGTCACCGAGCCAGCGGCGGTTGTAGAGGCCCGTCAGCGCGTCGCGGGTCGCCATGTAGCGCAACTGCTGCTGCGCTTCGCGCACGGGGCCGATGTCGTTGAACGACACGAGCACCGAGTCGGCCTGCGTCTCGCCCGGCCTCACGATCGGTACCGCGTTGCCGCGCACCCAGATGATGTCGCCGTCCGCGAGACCGAAGCCGACCGTATAGTCGAGCATCGGCGTGGCCGTCTCGAGCGCGCGCCGGCTCGGCCAGTCGTGCGGGTCGATCGGCGTGCCGTCCTCGCGCAGCTTGCGCAGGATCACCGTCGACAGCCGGCGGCCGACGAGTTCGCCTTTCACGCGCATCATCCGGTTCGCGCTCGGATTGCTCGCGATCACGACGCCTTCGCGCGATATGACGAGGATGCCCTCGCTCAGGCTGTTGACGACGAGCCGGTGATGTTCCTCGCTGCGCGCGAGTTGTCGCGCGATCCGGTCCTGGTGCACCGCGAGGCCGACGCTGTTGCCGATATCGCGCAACAGGGCGGTTTCCTCGTCGCTCGGCCGGCACGGCCGGTGGTGATAGACGGCGAACGCGCCGAGCACGGCGCCCGCATCGTCGAGGAACGGCACCGACCAGCACGCGCGCAAGCCCAGCGGCAACGCGATGGCGCGATAGTCGGCCCACAGTGGATCGGTTTCGATGTCTTCGACGGCGATCATCCGGCGCTCGTACATCGCCGTGCCGCACGAGCCGGCCGCCGGCCCGATCGTCGCGCCGTCGATCGCCGCGCTGTACTGCGCGGGCAACGACGGCGCCGCGCCGACGCGCACGTGCACGCCGTCCGTATCGAGCAGCAGGATCGTGCAGGACGCGCCGTCGCCGAGCAAAGCCTCGGCACGCCGGCAAACCTCGACCAACAGTTCCGGCAGCGGCGTGTTGCGCGTGATCAGCCTCAGTACGCTCTGCTCGGATGCGAGCACTTCCGCGGCGAGCCCGAGGCTGTAGCGAGAACTTTGCGGTTCGGTATTCAATATGAATCCTGCCGTCTGTCCGACCGGGTCTGATGCGCCCGATTCGTTATCGATATTTCGTGCCTTTCGTACCCTGTCCGCTCCGGGTTTACGCCGATACCCGGTGCGCCCCGTTTTCGCGCGCCGAGCCAGGGCGCGCCGAAATGTATTTAACACCAATCCGTGACACCCGGCGCGCCTGCTTGCATCAGGGGATACGCTCGGTTGCCGCGCGGCCCGCCAGCCACGGCCGATCCGCCGGCAGGTTGTTGCAGCGCACGGAAAGCGGGCGCGCGGCGGCCGGGCTGTCGGGCCGGCTGCCGCGCCCCGCTCGTCGGCGCCGGCGCGATCGGCGCGAGCCGCGCCTGCCGGCCTCCCCGGCCGCGTTTTCGTATCCGTGATTCAATGTCGATCGAACCGGCGCCGCGCCATCCGCCGGCACGGCGATGTGAACCCTCATCGAACGACCTTCACTGGATCACCATGACGAACCCTGCCGAAATCAAGGCGCTCGTTTTCGATGTCTTCGGAACGATCGTCGACTGGAGAAGCGGTGTCGCGCGCGGCGCCGCCGCATTCCTGGACCGCCACGCGCCGACGCTCGACCCGTTCGCGTTCGCCGATGCATGGCGCGCCGAATATTCGCCGTCGATGGAAGAAATCCGCAGCGGACGCCGCCGCTACGTGCGGCTCGACGTGCTGCATCGCGAGAACCTCGTGCGCACGCTCGACCGTTTCGGGATCGTCGACGTGCCCGAGGCCGACATCGACGCGCTCAACCTCGCGTGGCACCGGCTCGATCCGTGGCCGGATGCCGTCGCCGGGCTGCAGCGGCTGAAGCAGCGCTACATCATCGCGCCGCTGTCGAACGGCAATATCCGGCTGATGGTCGACGTCGCGAAGCACGGCGGGCTACCGTGGGACGCGATTCTCGGCGCCGAGGTCGCCCGCGCGTACAAGCCGTCGCCGGCCGTCTATACCGAAGCGGTCGAGATTCTCGGCCTCGCGCCGGCCGAGCTGTGCCTGGTGGCCGCGCACAACGGCGATCTGGGCGCCGCGCGCCGGCTCGGGCTGTCGACCGCGTTCGTGCTGCGCCCGACCGAGCACGGGCCCGGCCAGACGACCGACCTGCAAGCCGACGAGACGTGGGATTTCGACGTCAGGGACCTGAACGAACTCGCGGATCGGCTCGGCTGCCCGCGTTGAAGGCCGGCGGCGCGGCCGGCCCCCGCGCCGCGATCGCGAGGCGTGGTACAGACATGCCAGCCCGCCGTTACTTCACGACCGCCCGCCATGCGGCTCGCGCGTAGACGAGCAGCAACGGCAGCAGCGCCAGCGCGAACAGCAGGCAGAGCGCCAGCACCCAACCCGGCCACTGTTCCGGATTGCCGCGCGCCCAGTAGCGATACGGCACGCTCAGGAATGCGATTTCCATCAGCAGCGCGCCGAGCGGCACGAGCCCGTTCAGCACCGCCGCGATGCCGAAGCGGGCCGCGCCGTCGATCTTCTTCCCGGCGCCGTACGCCGCGATCAGGTAGACGAAATACCCGATGATCGCGACCATCACCGCGCCGCCGGCCAGCAGCCCGATACTGCGCACGCTGCGCTCGTGCCACTGATGAGCGCCCTGCGGCAACACGACATCGACCTTCTCGCCGATGTCGGGCACGGCGCCCGAGCGAATGTTGCCCGGTAGCGTGATACGTCCGCCATCCGGCATCACGGCTTCCAGGATCGACGTGTACTTGATGCACCGGTACGACGAGGTTCGTCCCGAGCTGTCGCGGCGCTCGCAGGTGTCCCACTCGGACTGGTAGGACACGACGGTCGCTTCGTATGTCGGCGACACCGCCAGCGCGTAGAGCTCGTCGCCGATCCAGTACGCGAACGGGAACGACAGCGACACCAGGCAAAAACACACGAGCCACCAGAACGCGATTGCGCCGCCGGCCCCACGCTTGCCGCCCGTCTGGCGACGCACCATGCGCGACGCGAGCCAGTAAGCGACCACGCCGAATACCACCACGCACACCACGAAAACCTTGCCCGCATGCGTCAAAGCCATCTGCCCTCTCCCCGCTAGCCGGTCGAATCGCCGCCGGCCGTGTTGTGTTCCAGATCGATCATCGCGTCGCCGTCGCGCGCCGCCCGTCGGCCGCTATGCCGGCTCGCCGACGAAGCGCAGCGTGCCCGATTCCCCCGACAGCAGCGCGCGATTCGCATCCGCCGCCGCGCGCAGGTAATCCCACAGCGCGGTCACGCGCCGCAGCTTGCGCAGATCCTCGCGGCACGTCAGCCAGAAACACCGCGTGACGACCACGTCGTTCGGCAGCACGGGCACCAGCGCCGGCTGCGTGGCCGCCATGAAGCACGGCAGGATCGCCAGGCCGCCGCCCTGCAGCGCCGCGAAAACCTGCGCGATCACGCTGGTCGTGCGCAAGCCCGCCGTCGCGCCGGGCACCGCGCGGTCCAGGTACAGCAGTTCGTTGCTGAATGCGAGATCGTCGACGTAGCTGATGAACGCGTGCCGCGCGAGATCGTCGGTGCACGTGATCGGCGCGTGGTTCGCCAGGTAGTCGTGCGTCGCATAGAGCCGCAACTGGTAGTCGCACAGCTTCGTGACCACGTAAGGCCCGCGCTCGGGCCGTTCGAGCGTGATCGCGAGATCGGCCTCGCGCTTGGGCAGGTTGACGAAATGCGGCACCGGCAGCAGGTCGACCGACACGTGCGGATGCGCGGCGCGAAACCGCGCGAGCTGCGGCGCGAGGAAAAAGCAGCCGAACCCTTCGGTCGACCCGATCCGCACGTGGCCCGACAGCGCCTCGCCGGTGTTCGCGACCTGGTCGCACGCGGATTGCACGGTCGTCTCCATCGCGTCCGCATACGCGACGAGCCGTTGCCCTTCGGCCGTCAGCGTGAAGCCGCCCGAGCGCGACTTGTCGAACAGCAGCGTGCCCATCGCGGCCTCGAGCGCGCGGATGCGCCGCGCGACGGTCGTGTAGTCGACCCCGAGCCGCTTCGCGGCGCCGCTCGCGCGCTGCGTGCGCGCGACCTCGAGGAAAAAGCGCAGGTCGTCCCAGTTCAGGTTGCCGGAAACCGGCTCGGTGGCATGTCGCATCGGCAAGGGAAAAAAGGCGGGCGTCTCCGGGCCGGCCGTCGATATGCATAAATGCACATCCAACCGGTTTCTTTATCGGTACATCATGAATCTGCGCATAACTATACTCGACCGTGACCTGCGGACCATGAGCCGCGGGCAATAAAACCGGAGACACCATGCAGACCCGATCCACCCTCGATGAGCATGCGACCATCGCGACACCGGCGCCCGAGCGCACCGCGAAGCACTACCTGCTGGCCGGCTGGGCCAGCATGGCCGGCACCACGATCGAGTGGTACGACTTCTTCCTCTACGGCACGGCCGCCGCGCTCGTGTTCAACCGCATCTTCTTCCCGTCGCTGGACCCGGTCGTCGGCACGCTCGCGGCGTTCGGCACGTTCGCGGTCGGCTTCATCGGCCGGCCGATGGGCGGCATCGTGTTCGGCCACTTCGGCGACCGCATCGGCCGCAAGTCGATGCTGATGATCACGCTGCTGCTGATGGGTGTGCCGAGCATGATCATCGGTCTGATCCCGTCGTACGACAGCATCGGCTACTGGGCCGCCGCGCTCCTGATCGCGATGCGCTTCCTGCAGGGCATGGCGGTGGGCGGCGAATGGGGCGGCGCGGTGCTGATGGCCGTCGAGCACGCGCCGAAGGGCCGCAAGGGGCTGTTCGGCAGCCTGCCGCAGACGGGTGTCGGGCTCGGCCTGATCCTGTCGTCGGTGGCGATGGCCGCGGTGGCCGCGCTGCCGGAAGCCGACATGCTGTCGTGGGGCTGGCGCGTGCCGTTCCTCGCGAGCATCGCGCTCGTCGGCCTCGGCTGGTTCATCCGCGCGAAGGTGCCGGAATCGCCCGACTTCGAGAAGGTCCGCAAGCAGGGCAAGGCCGAGAAATCGCCGGTCACGGCCGCGCTGCGCCGCCATCCGCGCGAGGTGCTGACGATCGTCGGCGCACGCGCCGCCGAGAACACCTGGTTCTACATGGTCGTCACGTTCGCGCTCGCTTACGCGACGCAGCAGCTGCATCTGCCGAAGGCCGAGATGCTGCACGCGATCACGGCCGGCGCCGCGCTGTCGCTCGTGACGATGCCGCTGTGCGGGCATCTGAGCGACCGCATCGGGCAGCGCCGGATGTTCGCGATCGGCCTCGTGCTGATGTGCGCGTTCGCCGCGCCGTTCTTCACGATGCTCGGCACGCAGCAGACGTCGACCGCATGGTGGGCGATCGTGCTCGGCCTCGGCGTCGTGTTCCCGATCCTCTATGCGCCGGAATCGCTGCTGTTCGCGCAGCAGTTTCCCGCGGAAATCCGCTACAGCGGCATCTCGCTGTCGGTGCAGCTGGCCGGCGTGATCGGCGGCGGCTTCGCGCCGATGATCGCGACGTCACTGCTCAAGGCAGGCGGCGGCCAGCCGCACTACGTGATCGCGTACCTCGTCGGCTTCGGCGTGTTCGCGCTCGTGTGTACCGCATTGATGCGCCCGGCGCGCGCCTGAGCACGCCGGCCGGCACTCGATCTTCAGTTCGTCCTGCCGCCCGCCGCGCCTGCGCGCGTGGCGGACGCAGGCCCCCTTTCGTCATCGCACATCGTTTCCCCGGAGAGTTCCATGAACGCCGCAGTTCCCCAGACCACCCTCGCCCTGCCCACCGCCAAGCTGCTGATCGACGGCGCGTTCGTCGAATCGCACAGCACCGAATGGGGCGACATCGTCAACCCCGCGACGCAGGAAGTCATCGGCCGCGTGCCGTATGCGACGCTCGACGAGGTCGATGCCGCGATCGCGTCCGCGCAGCGCGCGTTCCAGACCTGGAAGACGACGCCGATCGGCGCGCGGCTGCGCATCATGCTGAAGTTCCAGGATCTCGTGCGCCGCAATCTCGAACGGATCGCGCACACGCTGACGGCCGAGCAAGGCAAGACGCTGCCCGACGCGCAGGGCGACATCTTCCGCGGCCTCGAAGTGGTCGAGCATGCATGCTCGATCGGCACGCTGCAGCAAGGCGAATTCGCGGAGAACGTCGCGGGCGGCGTCGATACGTACACGCTGCGCCAGCCGATCGGCGTGTGCGCGGGCATCACGCCGTTCAACTTCCCCGGAATGATTCCACTGTGGATGTTCCCGATGGCGATCGTCTGCGGCAACACGTTCGTGCTGAAGCCCTCGGAGCAGGACCCGCTGTCGACGATGCAGCTCGTCGAACTCGCGATCGAGGCCGGCGTGCCACAAGGCGTGCTGAACGTCGTGCACGGCGGCAAGACGGTGGTCGACCGCCTGTGCACGCACCCGGACATCAAGGCGATCTCGTTCGTCGGCTCGACGCGCGTCGGCACGCACGTGTACAACCTCGGCAGCCAGCACGGCAAGCGCGTGCAGTCGATGATGGGCGCGAAGAACCACGCGGTCGTACTGCCCGACGCGCATCGCGAGCAGTCGATCAACGCGCTGGTCGGCGCGGGCTTCGGCGCAGCCGGCCAGCGCTGCATGGCGACTTCCGTCGTCGTGCTGGTCGGCAAGGCGCGCGACTGGCTGCCCGATCTCGTCGAAAAGGCGAAGGCGCTGACGGTCAACGCGGGCGCCGAAGCCGGCACCGATGTCGGCCCGGTGGTGTCGAAGGCGGCGAAGGCGCGCATCCTGTCGCTGATCGACGCCGGCGTGAAGGAAGGCGCGACGCTGCTGCTCGACGGCCGCGACGTGAAGGTGCCCGGCTACGAGCACGGCAACTTCGTCGGCCCGACGATCTTCTCGGGCGTGACGACCGACATGTCGATCTACAAGGAGGAAATCTTCGGGCCGGTGGTGGTCGTGATGGAAGCCGACACGCTCGACGACGCGATCGCGCTCGTCAACCGCAACCCGATGGGCAACGGCGTGGGCCTGTTCACGCAGAGCGGCGCGGCGGCGCGCAAGTTCCAGAGCGAGATCGACGTCGGCCAGGTCGGCATCAACATCCCGATCCCGGTGCCGGTGCCCTACTTCAGCTTCACCGGTTCGCGCGGCTCGAAGCTCGGCGATCTGGGCCCGTACGGCAAGCAGGTCGTGCAGTTCTACACGCAGACCAAGACGGTCACCGCGCGCTGGTTCGACGACGACGCGACGGCCGGCGGCGTGAACACGACGATCGCGCTGCGCTGAGCGAGGGCCCGCACATGGAAATCGCCTTCATTGGACTCGGCAACATGGGCGGCCCGATGGCCGCCAACCTGCTCAAGGCCGGCCACGCGCTGACGGTGTTCGACCTCGATGCGCACGCGGTGGACACCGCGGTGCGCGCCGGGGCGACGGCGGCAACGTCGCCGCGTGAAGCCGCCGCGCGCGGCTCGTTGATCATCACGATGCTGCCGGCCGCGCAGCACGTGCGCGCCGTCTACCTCGGCGACGACGGCGTGCTGGCCGGCGCGCGCGCCGGCGCAACGCTGATCGACTGCAGCACGATCGATCCCGGCACTGTGCGCGCGGTGGCCGACGCGGCCGCGCAGCGCGACTTCCCGCTCGCCGACGCGCCCGTGTCGGGCGGCACCGGCGGGGCGCAGGCCGGCACGCTGACCTTCATGGTCGGCGCGCAAGCCGCGCTGTTCGAGCGCATCCGCCCGGTGCTGCTCGACATGGGCAAGAACGTCGTGCATTGCGGCGGCACCGGCACCGGGCAGATCGCGAAGATCTGCAACAACCTGCTGCTCGGCATCTCGATGATGGGCGTATCGGAAGCGATGGCGCTCGGCGCCGCGCTCGGCATCGACCCAACCGTGCTGGCCGGCATCATCAACACGTCGACCGGCCGCTGCTGGAGTTCGGATGCGTACAACCCGTATCCCGGCGTGAGCGACACCGCGCCGGCCGCGCGCGGCTATGCGGGCGGCTTCGCGGCGAACCTGATGCTGAAGGATCTCGGGCTCGCGACCGAAGCCGCGCGCAGCGCGCATCAGCCGGTCTGGATGGGCGCGCTCGCGCAGCAGCTGTATCAGTCGATGAGCCAGCAGGGGCTCGGCACGCTCGACTTCTCCGCGTGCGTAAAGCTGTACGAGGCGCAGCCGGCCTGATGCGCCCGGCCGACGCCGGACGTACGTCGACCCGCGAAGGGCCGGAACGGCATCGCGGGTCGGTTTGCAGGCGGGGGAAGAAAAACGCGGGCGGCGCAGTCATGCCGCCGGTCGGTCAACCGCGCGGGTTCGACGCCGTCTCGAAGGTCGGATGGCACTCGAACGCGAGTTCGGAGCGTGCGTCGACGCGGCGGCCGCCGGTCAGCGATTCCTGCTTCACGCTGGCGCGCATCCCGCGCTGCGTGCAGTAGTTGGTGGCTTCGTTGACGGCCTTCTCGTGGGCGTCGGCCCACGTCGTGGACACGCCGACCGTGCGCGTCGTCACGGTGTACACGTTCGGGTTCGACGTCGCGGTCACGTCGGAAGCAGTCGAACACGCGGCGAGCAAGCATGCAGCAGCCGCAATGGTCAACCATCGCAGAGTTCGAAAAGAGACTGGAATGGACATGGAGGGCAGGCGCACGCCGGTCGACGTGCATTGAGCAACATAGGCGACAGTATGCCTGCTCGATCGCCGAAGATCATGCCCCTTTCGGTGAACACATTGTTTCGAATGGTTAAACGATGGCCGAATCCGGCAAGAATTACAGCCGTCGCCGACCATCGTTTTTCGTTCGTCAGGTCATTTCGCCCGGTGCGCCTGCCGGGCCGGCCGCTCACGCCGGCGCGACGGTCAATGTGCACCCGCCTGACGGATTCGCGCGGATGCTTCCGCGAGGTTGCGCCACGCCGGCTGCCCCGGTGCGTAGCGTGCGCGGATGTAGGCGGCAAGCTCGGCCATCTGCCGATCGTCGAAGGCATCGCCGAAGCCCGGCATGTAGCCGAGCCGGTCGGTGGCCGGCTGGTCGATCCCGTGGTGCAGCACGCGCAGCAGATTGTCCGGCGTCGACTGGCTGACGCTCGTGTTGAGCCCCATCAGCGGCCGCACGCCGAAATGTCCGACGCCGCCCGATTCCGCATGACACACCGCGCACGCCGCGTCGAACGCGCGGCGGCCGTTCTCGAGGCCGAGCGTCGCGATCGTTTCCGCGCCGCGCGCCTGGCGGTCGGCCGCGGCCGCGGCGATTGCCGCATCGACGGGCGGCGACAACGACGCCACATAATGCGCGATCGCCCGCACGTCGGATTCGGGCAGCGCCGCGAGCCCCGCGACGACCGGCGCCATCGGCCCGGCCGCGACGCCGTGCTGTGCCGAGAACCCGGTGCGCAGATAGTCGAACAGCGCGCCTTCGGTCCACGGCACGGGTGAAGCCGCCGATGCGACGAGCGACGGCGCGACCCAGCCTTCCGCTTCGCCGCCCGACAGATAGGCGAGACCACCCTTCTCCGCACCGAGCGCGTTGCGCGGCGTGTGGCAGGCGCCGCAGTGCCCGGCGCCGTCGACCAGATACTTGCCGCGATTCCACATCGCCGAGCGCGCCGGGTCCGGCGCAAACGGCCGCGCGTCATGAAACAGCCAGTTCCAGCCGGCCACGAGCCGCCGCTGATCGAGCGGAAACGGCAGCTTCGTCTTCGGCGGCACGTGCTTCACCGGCGGCTGCGACATCAGGTACGCATAGAGCGCGAGCAGATCGGGCTCGCTCAGCTTCGCGAATGCGGTGTACGGGAACGCCGGGTACAGGTGCGAGCCGTCGCGCGAGATGCCTTCGCGCATCGCGCGGGCGAACGCCGGATACGACCAGTTGCCGATGCCGGTTTCCGGATCGGGCGTGAGGTTCGTCGTGTAGATCGTGCCGAACGGCGTATCGAGCGCGAGCCCGCCCGCATTGGTCGCGCCGCCGGGCGCCGTGTGGCACACCGCGCAATCGCCGGCGAGCGCGACCAGGCGGCCGCGTTCGAGCGTCGCCGCGCTCCACATCGCGCCGTCCGCGCCGCCGGGCGCAACAGGCGCAAGCGGTGCGATCGGCGCGGGGCCCGGCAGGATCGCGCACGCCAGCCCGATCAATCCGCCGACCACGCCGCCCGCGCCGCCGCCGGCCAGCCAGTGGCGCCAGCGCGATGCGCGGCGCGGGGCCGCGTGCGGCCCGTCGGCGGTATCGGCCGGCACCGGTTGCGCAAGCGCGGCGCGAATGTGCGCCGCATCGAACGGCGGCGCGCGAAAACGCACGCCTGTCGCGTCGTACAGCGCGTTGGCGATGGCAGCCGCGGCCGGCGCGACTGCCTGCTCGACTCGCCGCGCATCCTGCCTGGACAGGTCGCCATGCTCGCGATACGCGGCGGCGTCGAAGGCAACCAGCTCGTGCGCAATCGCGTCGGGCCGCGCATCGGCATCGGTCTCGTCGTGCGCGGGCCGCGCCGACAACCGTGCGCCCATCACGCGGGAAATCGCGGCCTCGATCTGCCATGCGGGCAGGCCGGCCAGCGCCGCGTCGCCCGGCTCGCCGCTGCCTTGCCCGGCCACGACGCGCCGCACCGAGACGTCGCCGGTCGCACGGTCGACCTCGAGATCCACGACCCACGCGGACCAGTGCGGATCGCCGTGACGATCGGCATCGTCGCCGGATGCGGATGCGACTGTGCGCGCATCGACCCGCTCGCCATCGAAGGCGAAGCCGCGACCGCTGACACGCGACGCGGCGTTCGTCCGGTTCGTAACCGGGACGCCCCAGGCGGCGCGTTCGCAGACCATCCGGATCGTTTCACGCGGCCCCGCGTCCCGCGCGGCGTCGAGATGCTGCAGCCGCAACGCGACCGGGTCGCGCCGCAACGCGCCCGCGAGTTCGTCGACGAAGGATTCGCGGGCAAAGACGTGTGCGTGACCGGGAATCGCGCCATCGGCATCGGCCAGCTCGATCGACGTCTGCGCGTGCCGGTAGACGAACGGCGATGCGGCGCCGGGATCGGCGCGTTCCGCGGCTCCGCGAGCGTCGTTGGTAGTCGGGCCGGCCGCCTGCGCGCGATAGCGCCACGTGGTCATGCTGCCGTCGGGCGCGGTCCGCGTTTCGATATCGAAAGATGCAGGCGTGCGCGCATCGCCGATCGGCCAGGCGTAGCGCGCGCGGTGCGGCGGCGCGGCGGCGGCGGCCGCGTCATCGTGCGGCGCTGGTTCCGCCACGCACGCCGGCGCCATCGGCGGACCTGCGTCAGGCTTCATCGCCGCCTCGCAGATAGCGTGCGGCGCGATGCACCGCGCGGATGATCTCCAGATGCGTGCCGCAACGGCACAGGTTGAAGCGCAACGCGTCCCGGACCGCCGCATCGTCGGGCGCGGGGTGGCGGTCGAGCAGCGCCTTCGTGCTCATGATCATGCCGTTCAGGCAGTAACCGCATTGCGCGGCCTGCTCGTCGATGAACGCGCGCTGGATCGCATGCGGCGCGTCGCACGACCCAAGCCCTTCCAGCGTCGTGACGTCGCGCCCGTGCGCGGCGGCGGCCGGCACGACGCACGAACGCGTGGCCTGTCCGTCGACGAGCACCGTGCACGCCCCGCACTGCCCGAGCCCGCAGCCGTACTTCGGGCCATTGAGCGCGCAGTCGTTGCGCAGGACCAGCAGCAGCGGCGCGTCGGGCGCGGCGGCGGCGAAGGTGTGCGGCGTGCCGTTCACGCGAAACGCCAGCGGCCGCGACGGAGAAGCGGGATGGGACATGAATGGATCCGGAATGCGGCGTGCGGGCCGGCGTCGGCCGACGGCGGGCACGGGCCGCCGGCTGGCGCCTGCCGGCGCGCCTGACATATAACACGCCGAAATGCGCGCGTTGCCGCGCATCGATTCCCGCGCCGGCGCAGCGGCTGCAAAGCGGAGGCAAAGCGCCGGCCGGCGCGGGCGCCGCGCGTCAGGCCACGGCCGCCACGCTGCTGCGCGACGGCGCGTCGAGCGGCACATCGAACACGTCGTAACCGAATACCCACGAGGGGTCCTCGTTGGTGCGCAGCCACGTATTGTTGTGCGACACGAGCTGCACCTTCGACGCGCGTACCGCGCGATTCGCCTCGTACAGCGCGAACGCGCCCGCGTAATCGCCGACGCCGACTTCGTCGAGACAGCGCGCGAGCATCGCCGCATCCTCGATCGCCATCGCCGCGCCCTGCGCCATGTGCGGCTTCATCGGATGGCACGCGTCGCCGAGCAGCACGAGCCGGCCGCGGCTCCACAACGGCAGCGGATCGCGTTCGAGCAGCGGCCATTTGGTGATCGACGGCGACACGTCGATCAGATGCTGGATGTCGGCGTGGAAACCGGCGAACGCCTCGCGCATCTCGTCGCGGCTGCTGTCGACCATCGACACGCCCTCGGGCCATTCGGCCTGCGGCACGCCCGTCACGTAGTAGTACTCGTCGCGCTTCTCGGTCACGTAGTAGACCATCATGTGGCGATCCTCCGACCACCACTTCACGCACATGTCGTACGGCTTGTTGCCGAGCAGCGCGGCCGGGAACACCGCGCGGTGCGCGACATAGCCTGTGTAGCGCGGCGGTTCCGCACCGAGCAGATGCTCGCGCAGCCGCGAATTCACGCCGTCCGCGCCGATCGCGATGTCGGCCGTCTCGATGCTGCCGTCGGTAAATGAGAGGCGCACGTCGCTGCCCGTGTCCTCCACCGCCGCGAGCTTCTTGCCGAAGCGGATCGTGCCGGGCGTCACCGCCTGCGTCATCAGCGCATGGAAATCGCCGCGATGCACGGTCAGGTAGCTCGCGCCGTAGGCCTTGCGCGCGTAGTCGCCGAGCGGAATCCGCGACAGCACGTCGGCCGTGCGCCAGTCGCGGCTGTACCAGCAATCCGGATGCGAACCCATCGTTTCCAGCGCGTCCTCGCAGCCGATGCGCCGCATGATCTTCATCACGTTCGGGCCGAGATGGATGCCCGCGCCGAGACGCGAGAACGCGGGCGCCTGCTCGTACAGCGCGACGTCGTAACCGCCGCGCTGCAGCAGCGCGGCAGCGGCCGTGCCGCCGAGACCGGCGCCGATGATTGCGATACGGGGTTTGCTCATGCGGATCTCCTGATCGTGGGCCCATTGCCGAACGCGGCGCCAGGGCGAGCGGATTGAGTGGCGTTTATTTAGCGTACACACTCAATTTATTCTGGACAAGCAGATTATCGATCGACGCCGACGCCTCCGGGAAAGCACCAATAAATCTCCTGAAATCCATACACGCCAACAATAAATCCATGGCAGACGCTATTTTGATCCATTGCCATTTTCAAATGTACACACTAGACTTTGCCCAACATCCGGCGATCCCGCGCCAGCGTGCCGCCCCCCTCCTTACCGACACGGAGCCTCCCGTCATGAGCAAGACCTACCGCATCGGCCAGATCGTGCCGAGTTCCAACACGACGATGGAGACCGAGATCCCGGCGATGCTGCGGCTGCGCGAAGCGATCCGGCCCGAGCGCTTCACGTATCACTCGAGCCGGATGCGGATGAAGAAGGTCGTCAAGGAAGAACTCGCGGCGATGGACGCCGAATCCGACCGCTGCGCGGTGGAACTGAGCGATGCACGCGTCGACGTGCTCGGCTATGCGTGCCTCGTCGCGATCATGGCGATGGGTCACGGTTATCACCGCGTGTCGCAGGCGCGCCTCACGAAGCACACGGCCGACAACGGTGCGCAGGCGCCGGTGCTGACGAGCGCGGGCGCGCTCGTCGACGCGCTGAAGGTGATCGGCGCGAAGCGCATCGTCGTCGTCGCGCCGTACATGCTGCCGCTCACCGAGCTGGTGGTCGACTACATCCGCAACGAAGGCTTCGACGTGCTCGCCTACCGCGCGCTGGAAATTCCCGACAACCTCGACGTGGGCCGCCACGATCCGGCGCGCCTGCCCGACATCGTGAAGACGCTGCCGTACCAGGACGCCGATGCGATCGTGCTGTCCGCATGCGTGCAGATGCCGTCGCTGCCGGCCGTCGCGAAGGTCGAGGCGATGACGGGCAAGCCGGTGATCACCGCGGCGATCGCCACCACCTACGCGATGCTGCGCGAGCTCGATCTCGAACCGGTCGTGCCGGGCGCCGGCGCGCTGCTGTCCGGCGCGTACTGAGCGCCGCCGCTACTTCGGAGCCATCCCATGTCCTCGACTTTCCTGTACGGCGCGAACGTCCGCGCCAACGGCATCCGCCAGCACTATCTGCGCTACGGCGGCGCGACCGGCGCACGCGCGTCGCGCCCGGCGATCGTGCTGATTCCCGGCATCACTAGCCCCGCGATCACGTGGGGCTTCGTCGGCGAAGTGTTCGGCGCGGCGTTCGATACCTACGTGCTCGACGTGCGCGGCCGCGGGCTGTCGGACGCGTCGCCGTCGCTCGACTACAGCCTCGATGCGCAGGCGGACGACGTCGCGGCACTCGTCGCCGCGCTCGATCTGCCGCGCACGAGCCTCGTCGGCCATTCGATGGGTGCGCGCATCGCCGCGCGCGCGGCCCGGCGCGGCATCCGCGGGCTCGCATCGGTCGTGCTGGTCGACCCGCCCGTGTCGGGCCCGAACCACCGCGACTACCCGGGCAAGCTGCCGTGGTACATCGACTCGATGGCGCTCGCGCGCGCCGGCACCGACGCCGAAGGCATGCGCGCGTTCTGCCCGACCTGGACCGAGGCCGAACTGCGGCTGCGCGCCGAATGGCTGCATACCTGCGACGAACGCGCGGTGCGCGCATCGTACGAAGGCTTCCATACCGACGATTTCCACGCGGATGCCGCGCAACTGGCGGTGCCGTCGCTGCTGATCACCGCCGAGCGCGGCGACGTGGTGCGCGACGACGACGTCGCCGAGCTGCAGCGCGCGACGCCGACGATGCGGCACGTGCGCGTGCCCGATGCCGGCCACATGATCCCGTGGGACAACGCGGCGGGCTTCTACGCGGCGTTCGGCGACTTCCTCGGCGCGCCGCTCGCGGCCTGAGCGCGGCGCCCGCCCCTTTCCTTCACGCCTTTACCGGAGCCGACGATGCCAGTCAGCGATACCCAACTGATCGACGCGTGGAAGCAGGTCCTCACGCTGTCGCGCCTCGAGCCAGGCCAGACCATCACGATCCTGACGAGCGCGGCCACCCATCCGCAGACGCTGTCGTGCGCGCTGATCGCGACGCAATCGCTGGGTGCGATCGTCAACCGGCTCGACCTGCCGCCCGTCAACGGCGACAAGGCGTTCAGCCGCGACCCGCTCGCCTACCTCGGCACGACGCCGCTGACCGGCAACAAGGCCGCGATCGCCGCGCTGCGCGAGAGCGACCTCGTGCTCGACCTGATGACGCTGCTGTTCTCGCCCGAACAGCACGACATCCTGAAGTCCGGCACGAAGATCCTGCTCGCGGTCGAGCCGCCCGAAGTGCTGGTGCGAATGGTGCCGACCCTGGCCGACCGCACGCGCGTGCTTGCCGCGTCGAAGAAAATCGCCGCGGCCCGCGAGATGCGCGTGAGCTCGGCGGCCGGCACCGCGCTCGTGTGCCCGCTCGGCGAGTTTCCGCCGACAGCCGAATACGGCTTCGTGGACGCGCCGGGCCGCTGGGACCACTGGCCGAGCGGCTTCGCGCTGACCTACCCGAACGACCGCACCGCGCGCGGCACGATCGTGATCGACCGCGGCGACATCCTGCTGCCGCAGAAGCACTACGTGCGCGAGCCGATCGCGCTGACCGTCGAAGGCGGGTATGCGACGCTCATCGAAGGCGGCGTCGACGCCGACCTGCTGCGCGACTACATGGAAACGTTCGCCGACCCCGAAGGCTATGCGATCTCGCATATCGGCTGGGGGCTGCAACCGCGCGCGCGCTGGTCGACGCTCGGGCTGTACGACCGCGAGGCGACGATCGGGATGGACGCGCGCGCGTTCGAGGGCAACTTCCTGTTCTCGCTGGGCCCGAACAACGAAGGCGGCGGCAATCGCACGACCACTTGCCACATCGACATCCCGCTGCGCCGCTGCACGGTCGAGCTCGACGGCGAGACCGTCGTGCGCGACGGCCGAGTGACCGATCAACCCGCCTGACCGACGAGCCCCCGACACCATGAACGATCTTTCCCGTCACGCCGAAGCGAACGTGTATCGCCAGCAGGGTTTCGGCACGCCGCTGCCGCCGCACGGCAACATTGGACTGCTGATCGTCGATTTCGTGGTCGGCTTCGCCGATCCCGCGACGTTCGGCGGCGGCAACATCGCGCCGGCGATCGCGTGCACCACGCGTGCGCTCGCGCTCGCGCGCGGACGCGGCTGGCCGGTCGCGCACAGCCGCATCGTGTATGCGGACGACGGCAGCGACGACAACGTGTTCTCGCTGAAGGTGCCCGGCATGGCGACGCTGACCGAGCATCATCCGAACAGCGCGATCGTGCCCGAACTCACGCCCGCGCCGGGTGAACTCGTCGTGCGCAAGACCGTGCCGTCGGCGTTCTTCGGCACGCAACTCGCGCCGTGGCTCGCGCAGCGCGCAGTGCAGACGCTGCTCGTCGCGGGCGCCGTGACGAGCGGCTGCGTGCGCGCGAGCGTCGTCGACGCGATGTCGCACGGGTTCCGCCCGCTCGTGCTCGCCGATTGCGTCGGCGATCGCGCGATCGCGCCGCACGACGCGAACCTGTTCGACATGCAGCAGAAATATGCGGCCGTGATGCCGCTCGACGATGCGATCGCGGCGATCGATGCCGTGCAGGCACGCTGAACTGCTGCGTCGCACGGGTGGCTCCGGCCATTCGGGCGGCTCGGGCGGCTCGGGCGGTTCGGGCGGCGTCAGCGCTGACTGCGCCCGCACCCGCGCGCAATTGACGCTGCGGTTTTGGCGGCCTAGATTGACCGCATGCGCAGCCGCGCCGCGGCCACCCGCCGTCTCGCGTGCGCCGCGCGCTGCATGCACGCCGCATTCGTCGCGGCCGGGCGCCGGCCGCGCCTTCCTCGACAGGATCTCTCCCCCGTGAACCGCTCCGAACTGCTCGCGCGCACCGGCTGCCTGACCGTGATCCGGCCGCCCGCGCCGCCCGTGAAGCCGGCGCCCGGCCAGCCGGGCAGCCTGTCGTCCTACGTGCCGGCGCTGCCGGAAGTGTTCGTCGCGATTCTCGACGACGGCCGCATCCTCGCGTTCAACGGACACGTCGATCTCGGCACCGGCATCCGCACGTCGCTCGCGCAGATCGTCGCCGAGGAACTCGACGTGCCGGCCGCGCGCGTGACGATGGTGCTCGGCGACACGGCCGCAACGCCAAACCAGGGGCCGACCATCGCGAGCGCGACGATCCAGATTTCCGCGACGCCGCTGCGCTGCGCGGCCGCGCAGGCCCGTCACGCGCTGCTGGCGCTCGCCGCCGAGCGGTTCGGCGTCGATGTGGAGCGGCTGGGCATCGACGATGGAACGATTTCAGCCGACGGACAGGTAGTTACGTTCGCCGCGCTCGTCGCCGCGCAACGGATCGCGCTGACGCTCGACCTGAACACCCGCACGAAGGACCCCGCGCACTACCGGATCGTCGGCCGCGCGTCGCCGCGCGTCGACCTGCCCGCGAAGGCGACCGGCCAGCTCACGTTCGTGCACGACATGCGCGTGCCGGGCATGCTGCATGGCCGCGTCGTCCGGCCGCCGTATGCGGGCCACGACAGCGGCCCGTTCGTCGGCACGTCGCTGGTGGACGTCGATCGCGCATCGGTGGCCGACGTACCGGGGCTCGTGGCCGTCGTCGCGCTCGGCGATTTCGTCGGGGTGGTCGCCGAGCGCGAGGAGCACGCGATCCGCGCCGCACGCCAGTTGCGCGTGACGTGGCGGCCGCTTCCCGCGCTGCCGCCGCTCGACGCGCCGGCCGCCGCGATCGCCGCCGCGCCGGCCACCCGCCGCGTGCTGCTCGACGAAGGCGATGTCGACGCCGTGCGAACGGAACCGGACACGCTCACGCTGTCGCGCACCTACGCGTGGCCGTTCCAGATGCACGGCTCGATCGGCCCGTCGTGCGCGCTCGCCGACTATCGCGCGCCGGGCGACGGGCGCATCACCGTGTGGTCCGGCACGCAGAACCCCGTGTCGCTGCGCTACGACCTCGCGACGCTCGTCGCGCGCGATGAGGCCGATATCGACGTCGTGCGGATGGAAGCGGCCGGCTGCTACGGCCGCAACGGCGCGGACGACGTGTGCGGCGACGCGCTGCTGCTGTCGCGCGCGGTCGGCCGCCCGGTGCGCGTGCAGTTGTCGCGCGCGGACGAACATCTGTGGGAACCGAAAGGCGCGGGCCAGTCGATGCAGGTGACGGGCACCGTCACGCGCGACGGCCGCCTGCTCGGCTACGACTTCACGACGCGCTACCCGTCGAACGACGCGCCGCTGCTGGCAGCGCTGCTGACCGGCGCGATCGCGCCCGAGCCGCGCGTGTTCGAGATGGGCGACCGCACGGCCGTGTCGCCTTATGCGAGCCCGCATCGTCGCTTCGTCTGCGAGGATCTCGCGCCGCTCGTGCGGGCGTCGTGGCTGCGCGGCGTGTCGGCGTTGCCGAACTCGTTCGCGCACGATGCGTTCGTCGACGAATGCGCGGCGCTGACCGGCGTCGATCCGCTCGCGTTCCGGCTGCGCCATCTGCAGGACACGCGTGCGATCGAATTGCTGCAGGCGGTGGCCGAGCGCGCGGGGTGGACGCCACGCGTGCCGCGCCCGCTCGACAAACACGACGAACGCGACGAAGCGCGGCTCGTGCGCGGCCGCGGGATCGCGTATGCGCGCTACGTGCATAGCCGCTTCCCCGGCTTCGGCGCGGCGTGGTCGGCTTGGGTTGTCGACCTGAGCGTCGATCGCGTGTCGGGCGAGATCCGCATCGAGCGTGTGACGGTCGGACAGGACACGGGCACGATGATCAATCCGGATGGCGTGCGCCACCAGATCCACGGCAACGTGATCCAGGTATTGAGCCGCACGCTGAAGGAGCGCGTGCGGTTCGCGGACGGCAAGGTCGCGTCGCGCGAATGGGCGAGTTACCCGATCCTGACGTTCGCGGAAGTGCCGGACGTCGATGTCGTATTGATGCCGAGGCAAGGCGAACCGCCGCTCGGTGCGGGCGAATCGGCATCGGTGCCGGGGCCGGCAGCGGTCGCGAATGCGCTGTTCGATGCGACCGGCGTGCGGTTCTATGCGCCGCCGTTTACGCCGGAAACCGTGCGTGCCGGGCTACACGAGGCCGGCCGACTGATGAGCGCCGACGCGGCAGCGCCTGTCACGACGTAGATGGGTCTGGGCCGCGCGCCACACATCAGGCGTCGCCGTCTTCTTCCATCATCTTGCGCAGCAGGAACTGCAGCGCGACACGCTCGCCGGGATTGAGCGCGCCGTACGTGCGCTCCGTCACCTGCCGTGCGAACGGCACCGTGCGGTCGATCAGCGCGAGGCCGGCCGCGGTCGCGCGCACGATCAGCTTGCGACCGTCGTTCGGGTCGGGCAACACCTCGATCAGCGCGCGCGTCTTCAGCCGCTCGACGACGCCGCGAATCGTCGCCTGATCGATCGCGGTCGCCTTGACGATGTCGTTGAGCGAACACGCCTGCCGCTCCTTGACCGCGCACAGCGTCACGAACTGCGCGGCCGTGAGATCCGAATCGGGAATCGCCTCCTGGAAAATCGAAACGTGCCGCTGATACGCGCGGCGCAGCAGATGCCCGACCTGGTCGTGAAAATCGTACGAATCCTTGGAAGACGCCATGAGAGTGCAGACCCTTGCCTGCATGCAAATGAAAGACAAGCAGTGTACACCCTCAAATCGGCGTGGCCGGCGGCCGGCCGTCGCGTCATTGCGGTGCATCAGGGTTCGCGGAATCGCATGCAAGCGGCGCGTGGGGCTCGCCCGAGCCATAGCGGATCGCCTGCCCGTCACGGCGGCGTGCCGGCCAGCCGCGCACCGTCGCGGCGGCTACCGCATGTGTATGTGTGCGCCGCCAGCTTTCGCGCACACACTCCAATTTTGAGTGCATACGCACGAAATTCGTGCATGCCGCCGCATATGTTTCCATCTTTTCAGCGCACACTCCATATCATCCAAAACCCCTTTGATGACACGGACATTTGTCATGCAAACGCTTGCCTTAAGATGGCCGTATACGTGCCTGTGCGCTTCGGTATTTTCTAGTGTGTACGCTACGTATTTGACGTGATATACAGACTCCAGTGCGCAGCGGAACGTCCCGCTCGCGACGATCGAGCCACCCATTCATCCGTCACACTCGAACAGGGGCAGTCCCATGTCTACCGCACACCCGAGCGCCGCCGTTTCCCCCGACGACGCGCCCCACGGCCCTCTCTATCGCAAGGTCACGCTGCGCCTCATCACCCTCTTCTGCCTGTGTTACTTCGCGGCCTATCTAGATCGCATCAACATCGGTCTCGCGAAGCTCCAGATGCTCGATGCGCTGAAGTTCAGCGACACCGTGTACGGCCTCGGCGCCGGGCTGTTCTTCGCCGGCTACATCCTGTTCGAAGTCCCAAGCAATCTGGTGCTGCAACGCGTCGGCGCGAAGCTGTGGATCGCGCGGATCATGATCACGTGGGGCCTGCTGTCGGGCGCGACGATGTTCGTGCACACGCCGATGCAGTTCTACGTCGTGCGCTTTCTGCTCGGCGCCGCCGAAGCCGGTTTCCTGCCGGGCGTGCTGCTGTACCTGACGCAGTGGTATCCCGATGCACGTCGCGCGCGGATCGTCGCGCTGTTCATGGTGGGCCTGCCGCTGTCGAGCATGATCGGCAGCCCGATTTCCGGCTGGATCATGCGTGCGTTCGACGGCGCGCACGGGCTCGGCGGCTGGCAGTGGCTGTTCCTGCTCGAAGCGCTGCCGTCGGTGCTGCTCGGCTTCGCGGTGCTGCGCTGGCTGCCGAACGGCATCGAATCCACGCGCTGGCTGAACGCCGACGAGAAGCGGGTGCTGCGCGCGAATCTCGACGCCGATCCGTCCGGCAACAAGAGCCACGCGCTCGGCAAGGCGTTCTCCGATCCGAAGGTGTGGGCGCTCGGCCTGATCGACCTGTGCGTGCTGCTCGGCCTGTATGCGGTGAGCTTCTGGCTGCCGACGATCCTGCGCGACACCGGCGTGAAGGACGCATATCAGATCGGCTGGCTGATGGTGATCCCGAACGCCGCCGCCGTGCTCGCGACGCTGTACTGCGGCGCCAGCTCCGACCGCGCACGCGAACGCCGCTGGCATATCGTCGTGCCGTTCATGGTGTCGGCCGTCGCGCTGGCGATCGCGGCTTCGTCGTCGCACGGCACGCTCGGCACGTTGCTGCTGTTCTCGCTGATCAACGCCGGCGCGGCCGCCGCGATGCCGGTCGTGTGGGCGCTGCCGTCCACGTTCCTGAAGGGCTCGGCCGCCGCCGGCGGCATCGCGTTCGCATGCTCGATCGCGAACCTCGGCGGGTTCGGCAGCACCTATTTCATCGGCTGGCTGCGCGATACGTTCCATTCGCAAAGCGCGGGTCTGTATGGTTTCGCCGCGTGCATGCTGGTCGGCTGCGCACTCGCGCTCGCGTATCCGGCCCGGCTCGTGAACCGCTGACGTATCGCGCCGCGCGCGCGACGCTGCTTTTTTACAACCGCGCCGAGCGCGCGGTCTGTTCCCCGGCTCCTCGCATCACCCCGCGCACGCCGCCACGCCGGCGCGTGCGCGCTTCCCCGCCGCCGTTCGCCGTTTTTTCCTCGCACAGGCACACCGCTTGCGACATCCTCGCGCCCGCCATCCGGCGGACAGCCATCTGCCTTCCAACCGGCGCTGCGCCCCGCGCGATCCGTCACGCGGCGGTTCTGCATCGCAAGCAGGTTCCCTGAACGAGAGGACAACATGAAATCAATACGAACGATAGTGGCCCTGTGCTCGGTCATTTCCGTACTCGCGGCGTGCGGCGGCGGCGACGACGCCGGCACCGTACTCGGCATCTCGAAGCCGCAGGCACGCTTCATCAACGCGGTGCCGGCCGGCCCGAACCTCGACTACTACCTGAACGGGAAGGTCGACCAGTCGGGCGTCGCCTACAAGGGCGTGACGCGCTATCACGATGTCGATTCGGGCACGCAGACCGCGAGCTACGACGTGTCGGGCACGACCGCGACCATCGCGTCCCAGGCGTTCAGCGCCTCGAACGGTCACCACTACACGACGATCGCGCTGCCGAGCACGACGTCGCTGATCTCCGTCATCGACGATCCGTACGACAAGGGCCTGCTGTCGGACAAGGCGCGCGTGCGCAGCTTCAACGCATCGCCGAATGCGCAGAACGTCGACGTGTACGTCGTGCCGCCGGGCACCGACATCACGACGGTCAGCCCGACGATGGCGGGCGCCGCGTACCAGAACGCCGTACCGGCGACGACGCAGGATTCGGTCTACCTGAACGGCGGCACGTACCAGGTGGTCGTCACGACGGCCGGCAGCAAGTCGCCGATTCTCAAGACCGCGCCGGTCAGCATCGGCAACAACGCGGACTGGCTGCTCCTGACGATTCCGTCGGGCGGCGTCGGCGACGTGACGCCGAACGACATCCACGTGCTGGTCGCGCAGGGCAACGACGCCGATACGTCCGCGCAGGAGCTGGGGCCGCAGTAACGCGGCAAGGGCCCGAAACGATCGCGGCGGCCGGTGCGATGTGCGCCGGCCGCCGCGTGTCGAATACCTCGAATGCCGGTATCAGTGGCCGCTATCAGTCGTCGGACCGTTCGAGGCAGATCACGTGCTCGGCACGGGCGCTGTCACCGTGCTCGACATCGACGTCACCGACATGACGCACCCGCCAGCCCGGCCGCGTCGCGATCTGCGGCATGTTGCCGGACGGCCGGCTCTCGATCCCGCCGAGCCCTTCGTCGGGCGTATCGACCGCTTCGTCGAGCGACGCGTTCGAATAGATCACGTTGTCCTGCAGCTCCGACGCGCCGGTGCGCGCCTCCATGCCCTTGCCGTCGACGTCGACCGTGTTGTCGGTCATCGCCATGTTCGCGTTGTCGAGCGTGACGATCCGGCCGGCGGCCCGGCGTACCGGATCGCCGCTGTCGACCGCATGCGCGTCGACGTCGATCTCCGGCAGGCCGGTCGGCATTTTCCCCGCGACCGCCTCCGGCGTCAGCGGACGCCGCGCCACTTGCGCGGCCTGGGTCGCCGCGTCGGGCATGTCGCCAGCCGCCGGCGTCTTCACCGGGCTCTTCTCGATCTGTTCCCGCTGCTTTTCCGGGGTAGGGTTCGATTCCGCGTTCTGCATCGCACCTCCTTGCCCGGCCGGCGGACGCCGGCGTCACGCCGTCGCCGCCGGCCGGAAATCGCTACAACGGTCCTTGCAAATCTTTCATGCGCACGCCCACGCGCGCACGCCGTCCGGCGCGCGTGGGCACCGCACCTCAGCGGCGAACGGCGCGCTGACGCACCGTCCGCCCCGGCTATCCGCCGTCGGTCAGCCGCCACTCGCGCCGCTCGGCGCGGAGGCCGCGCCCGGCAGGCTCGCGCCGGCGTCCGCCCCACTGCTCGGCGTGCCCGACGGCGCGGTCGAAGGCGCGGCCGACATGCCGCTCGCTGCGCTCGAATCTGAACTGGCCGCGCCGTTGTCGCCCTTCTTCTGGCAACCCGCGCCTGCCGCCAGGCCCGCGATCAGGATGCCGGCGAAGACGGCTCGCGATACGTGACGAATGGAATATCGCTGCATGACACCTCCGCTGATGTCGATGTGGATGGAACCCGTCGACTCGCAATTTGCATGCCGTTCTCCCGCCGCCGCGGCCCGACGCGATTCATTCATTTTTCAAATGACGCCCAGCCGAATATTTAATTTCCCATCGTGGTAGCCGCCGCCCATACTCGCGAACAAATCCGAGACATAACGTCCACCGGGGCCCGGCCCGCGCCGCGTACGACACGCGGCCGGTTTCGCGCCCCGCACATGGAAGGAGACAACGGCGTGCAACTGGAAGCCATTCACCGCGCGGGCCTCGGGCTCGGCGCGGACGACGCATCGCATCGAACCGACCCGGCCGCGCACGATCCCGCGCTGAGCCCGCGGCTGCACAACCCCGATCTCGCGCCGACCCAGGCCGAAGGCCGGACCTGGGGCCGCTACAGCATCTTTGCGCTATGGACCAACGACGTGCACAACATCGCGAACTACTCGTTCGCGATCGGGCTGTTCGCGCTCGGCCTGTCGGGCTGGCAGATGCTCGCGTCGCTCGCGATCGGCGCGGTGCTCGTGTACGGCTTCATGAACCTCACCGGCTACATGGGCCAGAAAACCGGCGTGCCGTTCCCGGTGATCAGCCGGATGAGCTTCGGCATCTACGGCGCGATGCTGCCCGCGATGATCCGCGCGGTGATCGCGATCGCATGGTTCGGCATCCAGACCTATCTCGCATCCGTCGTGCTGCGCGTGCTGCTCACCGCGATCTGGCCGGGCCTCGCCGCGTTCGACCAGAATGCGATCTTCGGGCTGTCGACGCTCGGCTGGATCACGTTCGTCGCGATCTGGCTGGTGCAGATCGGCATCCTCACGTACGGGATGGAAATGGTCCGCAAGTACGAGGGGCTCGCCGGCCCGGTGATCCTCGTCACGACGCTGTCGCTCGCCGCATGGATGTTCAGCCGCACCGGCGGCCACCTCGCGATGTCGATCGGCAAGCCGATGACCGGCCTGAAGATGTGGACGGAAATCTTCGCGGGCGGCGCGCTGTGGCTCGCGATCTACGGCACGCTGGTGCTCAACTTCTGCGATTTCGCCCGTTCGTCGCCGAGCGCGAAAACCGTGCGCGTCGGCAACTTCTGGGGCCTGCCGGTCAACATCCTCGTGTTCGCGACGATCAGCTTCGTGCTGGCCGGCGCGCAGTTCAAGCTGAACGGCCACATCATCCACAGCCCGACGGAAATCATCGCGACGGTGCCGAACAAGCTGTTCCTCGTGCTCGGCTGCCTCGCCTTCCTGATCGTGACGGTGGCCGTGAACATCATGGCGAACTTCGTCGCGCCGGCCTTCGTGCTGACGAGCCTCGCGCCGCATCGCCTGTCGTTCCGCCGCGCGGGCCTGATCAGCGCGACGATCGCCGTGCTGATCCTGCCGTGGAACCTGTACAACAGCCCGATCGTGATCGTCTATTTCCTGTCCGGCCTCGGTGCGCTGCTCGGCCCGCTGTACGGGATCATCACGGTCGACTACTGGCTCGTGCGCAAGCAGCGCGTGAACGTGCCCGATCTCTACACCGAAGCGCCGAGCGGCGCCTACTTCTACACGCGCGGCGTGAACCGCAAGGCGCTCGCGGCACTCGTGCCATCCGCGCTGATCTCGATCACGCTCGCCGTCGTGCCGGCGTTCAGCGCGATGACGCCGTTCTCGTGGCTGCTCGGCGCGGCGATCGCGGGCAGCGTGTACTGGCTGCTGGCCGATCGCAAACGGATCTACGAAGCGCGCTCGGGCGAGCACATCGCGGTCGCCTGCGCGCGACACTGACACACACGCACACGGAGTCACCGATGAGGATCCTGGTAGTCAACGTCAACACGACCGCGTCGATCACCGACGCGATCGCCGCGCAGGCGCAGGCAGCCGCATCGCCGGGCACGGAGATCGTCGGGCTCACGCCGCGCTTCGGCGCGGAGTCGGTCGAGGGCAACTTCGAGAGCTACCTCGCCGCGATCGCCGTGATGGATCGCGTGTTGAGCTACGACGAACCGTACGATGCGGTGATCCAGGCCGGCTATGGCGAGCATGGCCGCGAAGGGCTGCAGGAACTGCTGACGGCGCCCGTCGTCGACATCACCGAAGCGGCCGCGAGCGTCGCGATGCTGCTCGGCCATCGCTACTCGGTCGTCACGACGCTCGACCGCACGGTGCCGCTGATCGAGGATCGCCTGAAGCTCGCCGGGCTCGATGCGCGCTGCGCGTCGGTGCGCGCGAGCGGCCTCGCGGTGCTGGAACTCGAGGAGAATCCGGCCCGCGCGATCGAATCGATCGTCGGCCAGGCGCAGCGCGCGGTGAAGGACGATCACGCGGAAGTGATCTGCCTCGGCTGCGGCGGGATGGCCGGCCTCGACCGGCAGATCGAGGAATGCACGGGCGTGC
This sequence comes from Burkholderia sp. BCC0097, assembly GCF_902832985.1. Taxonomy (NCBI): domain Bacteria; kingdom Pseudomonadati; phylum Pseudomonadota; class Betaproteobacteria; order Burkholderiales; family Burkholderiaceae; genus Burkholderia; species Burkholderia sp. BCC0097. The sequence continues at coordinate 142,797 of NZ_CADFDM010000010.1, read as the reverse complement.
CGGTGGTCGACGGCGTATCGGCCGCGGTCGCGCTCGCCGAATCGCTGGTGCGCCTGAAGCTGAAGACGTCGAAGGTCCGCACGTACGCGCCGCCGCGCCCGAAGCGGATCGTCGGCTGGCCGTTCGCAAAATGACGGGCCGCCGGCCGGCTGCCGCATCGCGTGGCCGCCTCGTATCGTCGGGACGCGTATCGCCATGCGGGCCCCGCTAGATCCGACCGCCCTGCCCCGCGACGCATCCGACGCCACGGGCGCGCTCGACGTGCTCGATGCACGGCTGATGCGCATCCTGCTCGTGCTGCTGACCGAGCGTACCGTGTCGCGTGCGGCCGTGCGCCTGAACATGTCGCAGCCGGCGACGAGCGCCGCGCTCAAGCGCCTGCGCACGCTGCTCGGCGATCCGCTGCTGGTGCGCAGCCGCTACGGGATGGTGCCGACCGAGTTCGGCGCGCGGCTGATCGAGCCGCTGCGCAACGCGCTGCGCGTGATCGACTTCATCCGCATCCAGCAGCCGACGTTCGACGCGCGCACGTCGGTGCGCACCTACCGGATCGGCTGCCCCGACTATCTGAATGTCCTGTTCGTGCCGAAGCTCGTCGCGCTGTTTCGCGAGCGTGCGCCGCACGCGCAACTGGTGTTCCATCCGCTCGGCGACGGGTTCGACGACGAGCGCGCGCTGGCCGACGGCGAGCTCGATGTCGTGATCGACAACCGGCCCGTGCGCCGGTCGCGCTTCCGGCAGGACGACCTGTTCGACGATCGCGTCGTATGCCTGATGCGCGCGACGCACCCGCTCGCGCGGCGCGGCGCGATGACGGCCGCCGGGTTCGCGGCGGCGCCGCAGCTGTGCCCGACGCCGTCGTGGCTCGAAGCGTCCGGCGCGATCGACCGGCAACTCGAACGCGTGGGCCTGCAACGGCGCATCGTCGTCACGCTGCCGCACTTCGAACTCGCCGCGCATGCGCTGGTGCGCACCGACCTGATCCTCACCACCACGTACCAGCTCGCGCGGCACTATGCGAAGCTGCTGCCGCTCGCCGCAGTCGCGCTGCCGGTCGAGCCGCCGGGCATCGCGTACCGGATGACGTGGAACGAATCGGGATCGTGCGCGGAAGGCGGTCGGTGGTTGCGCGGGCTGATCGCCGAGGCGACGCGCGCATGGCTCGACGCCGAGGCGATGCTGCCGGCGGTCGCGGCGGTCGCTGCCGTTGCCGCTTCCGGGGTCGATGCGGACGCAACGGACACCGCGCCGGCAGGCACCGAGTCGCCCGAGTCCACCCGGCGCACGCGCCGCGGACCGGCCTCGCATCGTCATGCTTCGCATCCGGCGCGCGTCGCGCAGGCGGCACGCATCCATCGCGGCGCGGCCAAGTCGCACTGACCGGCGCCGCACCCGGGCCGGAATGGTCCTCTCGTCCGCTGCATGTCAGACCGGTCCTATTTACCCGCGTCGCACCGACTCGTCAGAATGACGCCTCGAACCCGTGCCGCCGGACGTCGTATCGCGAACGCCCGTGACTGCTTGATCGAATCGAGGAAATCCCATGAAGCACACATTCATCGCGCTGGCCATCCCGGTCGCGCTTTTCGCGAGTACCGGCGCATTCGCCGACACTCAGGACTGCGCAACGCGCATCCGCGCGCTGCACACGCAGATCGACAATGCGAAACGGTTCGGCAACACGCAACAGGCGATGCGCCAGGAGGCCGCGCTCGAGCGAATCCAGGCGAACTGCACGGATGCCGGCCAGCTCGCGCGCGCCGAACGCAGGCTGACCGACAAGGCGCGCGACCTGCGCCACGCGGAAGACGAAGTCCGCCGCGCACAGGCGCGCGTCCACGAAGCCGAAACGCTCGGCGATGCAAGGAAGCTGAACAACGCGCAACGCAAGCTCGCCGACAAGCAGGCGAAACTGCGCGACGCCACGCGCGACCTGCACGACGCGCAAATCGATCGCGATGCGCTGAAAGGCTGACGGATTGAACAAGGGTTGATGCGACGAGCCGTGTCACGCGTGCCGCTTGACGACGAGCAGCACCGGCAGCGACACGCCAGACCCGGGCGTCGGGCCGACACCGGCCACTCCGGCGGCCGGCGGCCGGCGCACGAATATGCATTTCACGATTCGATGTTTGTCGGCCGGAAACCGATTCCGTAATCTGCCCGGCAGCCGCGCGACCCGCGCGGATCACCGAGGACACGCCGCCGATGACCCACTCTTCCGCCCCCGCGCGCCGCCGCGCGCTGCAGCGCCTTGCCGCGCTCGCCGCCGCGCCGCTCGCCGGCGGCCTCGCATTGCCCGCCCGCGCGGCCGGTACCGACCTGTCGGGCGTGACGCTCGTCCTCGGCGACCAGGCCGGCGGCCTGCGGGCGCTGGCCGAAGCGGCGCGCGTGCTCGACGGCGCGCCGTACCGGTTCCGCTGGGCCAACTTCCAGGGCGCCGCGCCGCTGTTCGAAGCGCAGCGCGCGGGCGCGATCGATCTCGCACCGGCCGGCGACCTGCCCGTGCTGACGGCCGCACTCGGCGATCCGTCGTTGCGGATCGTCGCGACGCGCGTCGGCTCGCCGGCGTCGCTCGGCATCGTCGTGCAGCCGGACTCGCCGGTCCGCACGGTGGCCGACCTGAAAGGGCAAACCGTCGTCGTGTCGTCGGCGCGCGGCAGCATCTCGCAGTATCAGTTGTACGGCGCGCTGCGCGAACACGGGCTCGCACCGCGCGATGTCGACGTGCGCTTCGTGCTGCCGGTCGACGCGTTCGCCGCATTCGAGGCGAAGCGGATCGGCACCTGGGCCACGTTCGATCCGTACTACGGGCATGCGGTGCGACGCGGCGCGCGCATCGTCCGCGATGGCAGCGGCATCAATTCGGGGCTTGCGTTCCTGACGTCGCCGGTCGAAACGCTCGACGATCGCGGCAAGCGCGCGGCGCTCGCGGACGTGCTCGCGCGGCTCGCCCGCGCCGGTCAATGGGCGCTCGCGCACCCGGCCGACTACGCGAGCATCTATGCGTCGCTCACGCGCCTGCCGCCCGACGCGGCCACCGACATCGCGCGCCGGGCCGCGCTCGCGCAGCGCAGCCTCAGCGGCGCCGACATCGACGTGCTGCAGCGTGTCGCCGATCGCGCGGCCGCGGATGCGATCCTGCCGCGCCGCGTCGACGTCGCGTCGATCGCCATCCGGGACGTGTCGGCCTGAGCGAGGCCACGCGGGCCGCGGAGCACGTTCAGCGCGGCCGCGTCATATCGAGATCCGGCACGTCGTCGCCAAAGGTCGACGCGACGAGCGGGCACATCGCGGCGACCAGCAGCGTCGGCCCCGGATGCACATGTAACCGGCGCCGCAGCGCCCCAGCAAGCCGCCGCATCGCGGAAACCCGCCCCCCGAACAAACCCGCGCACGCTGTCACCCGCGCGTCATTCATGCGTAGAATGATCTGAAGGCGCGCCGCCGCGGTTCGCGGCACGCCGCCGAGGCCATCACAAACACAATACACACGCCGATCCGGACCCGTTTCCGAACACCCGGCGACGACAGGACCAGACAATGCGGCGCAGACCGGATCTCACGGGGGGACGTATGTCCAGGCACACCCTGAAGCCGTTGGTATCGCTCGTCGTGCCGTTTCACGACGAGGCAGAAGCGATCGACGCGTTCTTCGCGACCACCGTTCCGATACTGGAAGCGATCGGCACCGCGCGCTTCGAAATCGTTTGCGTGAACGACGGCAGCCGCGACGGCACGCTCGACAAGCTGATCGACGTCGCGGTCGCCGATACACGGGTGCGCATCGTCGATCTCACGCGGCGCTTCGGCAAGGAAGCCGCGCTCACGGCCGGCATCGACGAAGCGGCCGGCGCGGCCGTGATCCTGATCGACGCCGACCTGCAGGACCCGCCCGCCCTGATCCCCGCGATGCTCGAACGCTGGCACGCGGGCGCCGAGGTGGTCGCCGCGAAGCGTACCGACCGCCGGTGCGATCCGATGATGCAGCGCGTGGCCGCCGCGCTCTACTACCGCGTGCACAACCAGCTCTCCGAGGTCGAGATGCCGGAGAACGTCGGCGATTTCCGGCTGATGGATCGCCAGGTCGTCGATGCCTTGCGGGCACTGCCCGAACGGCGCCGCTTCATGAAAGGCCTGTTCGCGTGGGTCGGCTACCGTACCGAGATCATCGAATACACGCGCGCGGCGCGCAGCGGCGGCCGCTCGAAATTCTCCGGATGGCGGCGCTGGAACTTCGCGCTCGAGGGCATCACGAGCTTCAGCACGGTGCCGTTGCGCGTGTGGACCTACATCGGCCTCGCGTTCGCCGCGCTGTCGTTCGTCTACGGCGCGTACATCGTGATGCGCACGCTGCTGTTCGGCAACCCGGTGCACGGCTACGCGTCGCTGATCTCCGTCATGCTGTTCGTCGGCGGCATCCAGTTGATCGGCATCGGCGTGATCGGCGAATACCTCGGCCGCATCTATCACGAATCGAAGCAGCGCCCGGTCTACCTCGTGCGGCGCCGCTACCGGGCCGATACGCAGGCCGGCCAGCAGCCCGCGCGGCACGCCGCGCCTGCGGACGGCTCGAAACTGCTGCAGTTTCCGGTCCGGCGCATCGCGATGGCCCGACGACGGCAGACGATCGTGGCAGGCGCGCAGGCGTCGCGCAATCTGTCGGTCAAGTAGCGCCGCATGGATATTTCCGGCTCGTCGATACGGCGTGACGAACGCCCCGTCACCCCCTGGCTCACCCCCGGACGCATCGCGCTTTACAGCGCGGTCATGCTGGTGATCGGTGTGCTGCTGGGCGCGATCCTGCTCTGGGTCGGCTTTCACTCGACCGCCCCCGGCACGTTTCGCCCCGGCTCGGGGTACATGGTGTTCTGGTCCGCGTCCCATCTGATGCTCCACGGCTCGCCGTGGCTGGCCTACGACATCCCCGCGTTCTCGCGCGAGCTCGCCACGCTGTTCCCGCTGGCTGGCCGCCATGCGTTCCTGCCGTGGCTGTACCCGCCGTCGTATCTGCTCGCGGTGACACCGCTCGCGCTGCTGCCCTACGCGATCAGCTATCCGCTGTTCGTCGTGCTCGGCATCGTGCTGCTCGGCCTCGCGGTGTGGCGCGTGTCGGGCTTCGGTGCGGTGCCCGGCGCGACGCGCATCGGCTGGCTCGCGCTGCTCGCCTGCCCGGGCGTGCTCGTCACCGCGATGTACGGACAGAACGCGATGCTGACCGCGGCGTGCGCGGCGCTCGCGGTGTACTTCGTCGACCGGCGGCCGCTACTGGCCGGCCTCTGTATCGGACTCCTGTCGGTCAAGCCGCAATTGGCCATGCTGTTCCCGTTCGTGCTGATCGCCGCGCGCGCGTGGCGCGCGTTCGCGTGGGCCGCGGCATGGGCAACCGCGATCACCGCACTCGGGGTCGCGGCGGGCGGCATGGAACCGCTGCGCCTGTTCCTGCAAAATACCGGCGCGCTGCGTTCGCTGATCATCGAGCATGGCGTGCCGTTCTGGTTCGCGTCGCCGACACCGTTCGCGGCGTTTCGGCTTGCCGGCCTGGCGCCCGCCCTCGCGTACGCCGGCCAGGCCGTCATCGCGGCGATCGCGCTCGCGGCGGCGTGCTTCGTCTGGCGTCGCAGCCGGGACGCGCGGTTGCGCGGTGCGGTACTGGTCGTCGCGACGCTGGCCGCCAATCCATATGTCTGGCACTACGAACTGTCGTGGCTGTGCATCCCGATCGCATGCATGATCGCCATCGGCGCGCAGTACGGCTGGCGACGCGGCGAGCAGTGCATCGTCGCCGTCATGTGGGCGCTGCCGCTGTACGAGTTCCTGAATCCGTGGCTGATGCTGCCGCAGATCGGGCCTGCCGTCACGGCGACCGCGCTGCTCGTGCTCCTGCGGCGCGCCCGCGCCCTCCCGCGATCCCCCGCGCGGCGATAAGCATAGTTCAAATCGTTGCTTGTCCGGCCCCGGGGCGTCATCGAGAATGACCCGACGGGCTGCGGCCCGGCCTCGTTCTCCAACGTTCCGGATCCATCGATTCATGCTCCCATTGCGCCTGCTGCGATCGCTGCTGATCGCGTCCCTTTTTGCTCTGCCGGCCGCCGCCGCGCACGCCGACAAGCCCGCCACCATCCGCATCGGCGTCGCCCAGCAAGGCGCCGGCGATCCTCCGACGTTCGGCGGATCGAGCGCCGCCACCGTGCAGTTGCAGCAGCTCGTCGAAAAGGAATTCGCCGCCGACGGCATCAAGGTGGAATGGCTGTTCTTCAAGGGTGCGGGCCCGGCCGTCAACGAGGCGATCGCCAACAAGGCACTCGACTTCGCGTACCAGGGCGACCTGCCCGCCGTGCTCGCGCGCTCGAACGGGATCAAGACCCGCCTGCTGCTCGCCGCGAGCGTGCGCTCGGGCATCAAGATCGCGGTGCCGCCCGACTCGACGATCCGCTCGATCAAGGACCTGAAGGACCGCCGCGTGTCGATCTTCCGCGGCACCAACCTGCAGCTCGTCGCCGACAACGCGCTCGCGAAGAACGGCCTCGGCGAACGCGACCTGCGCGTGATCAACCTCGACGCCGCCAGTTCGCTCGCCGCGCTCGCATCGAAAGGCATCGACGCGTCGGTGGGCGATTACGCGCTGTACAAGCTGCGCGACGCGGGCCTCGCGAAGATCATTTACGAATCGCAGAACGACGGCCCGCAACTGACGCGCCAGACCCACCTGCTCGTGCTCGACGATTTCGACCGCGCGCACCCGGACATCGTGCAGCGCGTCGTCACCGCGTTCGTGAAGGGCGCGCAATGGTCGTCCGACGAGGCGAACCGCGATGCGCTGTTCAAGCTGTGGGCGAAGAGCGGCGTGCCGTATTCGTCGTGGCAGGCCGACTATGCGAACCAGCGCCTGAAGGAGCGCCTGTCCCCGCTGATCGACCCGTTCGTCGTCGCGCGCTACAAGGCCGTCGCCCAAGATGCGCTGAACCTCAAGCTGATCCGCCAGCCGGTCGACGTGGACGGCTGGTTCGAGCCGAAGTATCTCGACAACGCATTGCGCACGTTGAAGCTCGAAAACTACTGGCCGCGTCATGACGCCGCCGGCAAGCCCCTCACCTGACACCTGACCGGACCCGCCCCGATGAGCGACACCGCGTTTTCCGTCCCGTCGTCCGAATCGCACACGCTCGCTGTGCCGCCGCGCCGCGCGGCCGTGCTGAAACGGCTCGCGTGGCAGCTCGCGCCGTGGGTGCTGCCCGCGCTGCTGTTCGCGCTGTGGAGCGTCGGTAGCGCGCGCGGCTGGATCGCGCCACAGATCCTGCCGCCGCCGGAACGCGTGGTCGACACGCTGGCCGAGCTCGCGTCGAGCGGCGATCTGGTGCGTCACACGCTGATCAGCCTGCAGCGCGTGCTCGTCGGCTTCGCGGCCGGCACGCTGCTCGGTGTGTCGATCGGCGTCGCGCTCGGGCTGTCGCGCACGCTGGAAGCTTATGTGCTGCCGAGCTTCAACGCGCTCGTGCAGATTCCGGTGCTCGGCTGGCTGCCGCTCCTGCTGCTGCTCGTCGGGGTCGGCGAGCCGCTCAAGTACCTGCTGATCGCGCATGCGGCGCTCGTCCCGGTCACGCTGAGCACGTTGCAGGGGTTCCGCCAGACGCCGCCCGCCCTCGACGAGGTCGCGCGCGGATTCGGCTACACGCGCCGGCAACGCATCGTCCACGTCGTGCTGCCGGCCGCGATCCCGACGCTCGCGACCGGTGTGCGGCTCGCGTTCACGAAGTCGTGGCTCGCGCTCGTCGTGGTCGAACTCGTCGCGTCGTCCGAAGGGCTCGGCTACCTGATCGTGTACGGGCGGCAACTGTTCCAGCTCGATCTCGTGATGGCGGCCGTGGTCGTGGTCGGCGCGGTCGGCCTGCTGATCAACCGGGCGCTCGACGCACTCGAAGCGCGCCTGCGCCGCGGCGTGCCGTCCGCGTTTCGCGGCTGAACCGGCCTGCCCGTCCCATCGAAGGAGAGTCGCCCGTGTCGCACGCCGCCATATCGTCAGCCACACCGCCCGCCACCGCCGACCGCCGCCTGCATGCACCGAACTGGCGCGGCTTCGTGTTGCCGCTCGCCGCGCTTGCGTGCTGGTGGGCCCTCGCTTCCGCGCACCTCGTGAAAAGCGGGCTGTTCGTCAGCCCCGCCGACGTGCTGCACACCGCGTGGGCGCAGGTCACGAGCGGCGCGCTCGGCCGGGCATTGTCGGCATCGCTGGCACGCGAAGCGTGCGGGTTCGCGATCGGCGCGACGGGCGGGCTGCTGCTCGGCGCCGTGCTCGGGCTGTCGCGCGTCGCCGCGCGGATGGTCGGCCCGAGCTTCGACACGTTCAAGCAGATCTCGCTGTTCGCGTGGATTCCGCTGATTTCCGTGTGGTTCGGCCTCGGCGACGTCGCGAAGGTCGTGTTCCTGTCGCTCGCCGCGCTGCTGCCGGTCGCCGCCCATACCTGCGACGGCATTCACGCGGTGCCGCGCACGTATGTCGACGTCGCCCGCGCGCTGCGCTACTCGCGGCTCCAGCTCATCCGCTACGTGATCCTGCCGGCCGCGCTGCCGTCGATCTTCACCGGCCTGTATCTCGGCCTGATCTATTCGTGGCTCGCGACGCTCGGCGCAGAATACCTGCTCGTCGCCGGCAGCGGGATCGGCAACACGCTGATCGACGGCAGCGAGCAGTTCCGGATGGATCTCGTGCTGTTCGGGATCATCGTCGTCGGCGTGACAGGCTGGGCACTGAACGCGACCGCGCGGGCGATCGAGCGCAAGGTGCTGGCCCGGCGCGGCGACCTGACGCGCTGAGCGTCCGTTCCTTCCCCTTTCCTTCTGTCTCGCCCCCTTCTCCTGACCGCCATGACGACTCTCGCCTCCGATTCGCTCGACATCCTCCACGTCAGCAAGCACTACGCGCAACGCGGCGCGGCGCTCGCCGTGCTCGACGACGTGTCGCTGCACGTGCGCGCCGGCGAATTCGTCACGATCGTCGGCGCCAGCGGCTGCGGCAAGTCGACGCTGCTGCGGCTCGTCGCCGGGCTCGACACCGATTACACCGGCGAAATCCACGCCGGCGGCGAGCGCGTGCGCGACACGTCGCTGCAGCGCGGCATCGTGTTCCAGGATCACCGGCTGTTCCCGTGGCTGACCGTCGAGCAAAACATCGGCGCCGCGCTGCGCAACGCGCCGCTGGACGCCGCCGCGAAACGGCGCGCGATCGCGGAGCACATCGCGCTCGTCGGGCTGAACGGTTTCGAGCACGCGTTTCCGAACCAGTTGTCGGGCGGGATGGCGCAGCGCGTCGCGATCGCGCGCGGCCTCGTGAACCGGCCGCGCGTGCTGCTGCTCGACGAACCGTTCGGCGCGCTCGACGCGCAAACCCGCGCGAAGATGCAGAACGAACTGCTGCGCATCTGGGAACAGGAGCGCATCACGATGATCCTGGTCACGCACGACGTCGACGAAGCCGTCTATCTCGGCGACCGCGTCGTCACGATGGCGCCGCGTCCGGGCCGCATCGCGCGCATCGTCGACGTCGCGCTGCCACGCCCGCGCCGGCGCGATTCGGCGGCATTCGCACGCTTGCGCGACACCGTGCTCGCCGATTTCGACGACGACGAGCCGCCGCGCGACGACGATGCGGGCGGCAAGCGCATCGACGCGGCGCGCCCGCACCGGATCGGCGAATGGCGGCTCGCGTGGTGAGCGCATGACGCGCCGGATCGCTCAGCATCACGACACATATCGATCATCGCAGCGCGCACGCTAAGGTTGTGACGATTCATCGGTTCCGCTTCCGCGCGGCGCCTGCTTGAATGGAGACTCGACCGACCCGACTCCCAGGAGACTCCCGATGTCCGAAGTCCAGCACGCCGCTCACTCGCCTTCGCCTGCTTCGCACGCCGCGCCGCGCACGGCCGCCGTCCCGCTTCAGCTTCGCCAGGTCGCCGGCCGGATCGGCGCCGAAATTTCCGGCGTGCGGCTGTCGGCCACGCTCGACGACGCGACGTTCGACGCGGTCCACGCCGCGCTGCTGCGCCACAAGGTGTTGTTCTTCCGCGGCCAGCACCATCTCGACGACACCGCGCAGGAAGCCTTCGCGCGCCGCTTCGGCGACACGGTCGCGCACCCGACCGTGCCGTCCGTCGACGGCAGCGCCGCCCTGCTCGAACTCGATTCCGCGCACGGCGCACGCGCCAATTCGTGGCACACCGACGTGACCTTCGTCGACGCGTACCCGAAGATCTCGATCCTGCGCGCGGTCGTGATCCCGCCGTTCGGCGGCGATACCGTGTGGGCCAACACGGCCGCCGCGTACGCGAATCTGCCCGACCCGCTGCGCGCGCTCGCCGACACGCTGTGGGCGCTGCATACGAACGCCTACGACTATGCGTCGACGCACGTGCATGCCGACGATACGCAACTGAAGCGCTACCGCGAAGTGTTCACGTCGACCGTCTACGAAACCGAGCACCCGGTCGTGCGCGTGCATCCGGAAACCGGCGAGCGCACGCTCGTGCTCGGGCACTTCGTGCAGAAGCTCAAGGGGCTGTCGTCGCAGGATTCCGCGCATCTGCTGCAGGTGTTCCACGAGCACGTGACGCGCCTCGAGAACACCGTGCGCTGGAACTGGCAGGAAGGCGACGTCGCGATCTGGGACAACCGCGCGACCCAGCACTACGCGATCAACGACTACGGCGATGCGCGCCGCGTCGTGCGCCGCGCGACCGTTCACGGCGACGTACCGGTCGGCATCGACGGCCGCCAGAGCGTCCTGCTCAAGGGGCCGGGCGCCACGCTGCAATAACGTCCACGTATCCACGTCACGCGGCGGCGCTCCTTTCCGCACGCTGCCGCGCGCCGCACTGGAGGCGCCCCGCCATGAACCTCGCACCACCGGATCGACACCTGCACGCGCCACGATGTCGTCCGTCTCCCTCGTTCACTTCCGCCAGGAGCGTCGTATGAGCGCCCTACTCGAACCCGCCGCCCAGCCGGTCGACGTGATCCCGCTGTCCGCCCATATCGGTGCGGAAATCCGTGGCGTCGATCTCACGCAACCGTTGACCACGCCGCAGATCGCCGCGATCCGCGCCGCGCTGCTGAAATGGCGCGTCGTCTTCTTCCGCGAACAATTCCTCACGCACGAGCAGCATGTCGCGTTCTCCGCGCAGTTCGGCGAGCCGACGGTCGGCCACCCGGTGTTCGGGCACGTCGATGGCCATCCGGCCGTCTATTCGATCGCGAAGCATCGCAAGGCGACGCGCTTCGAAGGCGAACCGGTGCGCCGGCCGTGGACCGGCTGGCACACCGACGTGACGGCCGCAGTGAATCCGCCGTGGGCCTCGATCCTGCGTGGCGTGACGATCCCGCCGTACGGCGGCGACACGCACTGGACCAACCTCGTGCGCGCGTACGAAACGCTGTCCGCGCCGCTGCGCGGCTTCGTCGATACCCTGCGCGGCATCCATCGCTTCACGCCGCCGCCCGGCGCGCGCGCGACCGGCGCATTCGACGACGCGGTCGAGCGCCGCCCGCTCGTGACCGAGCATCCGCTCGTACGCGTGCATCCGGAGACCGGCGAACGCGCGCTGTACGTGAGCCCGAGCTTCCTGAAATCGATCGTCGGGCTGACGCCGCGCGAGAGCCAGGCATTGCTCGAACTGCTGTGGGAGCATGTGACGCGGCCGGAATTCACGATCCGCTTCAAGTGGGAACCGCGCAGCATCGCGTTCTGGGACAACCGCGCGACCGCGCATCTCGCGCCCGTCGACATCTTCGATCTCGACTTCGATCGCCAGCTGTATCGCACGACGCTCATCGGCGACGTGCCGGTCGGCCCCGACGGCCGCGCTTCGGTCGCGCTCGAAGGCACGCCGGTCGAAGCCGCGGCCGCCGTCGCGCTCAACTGACTGACGCGGCGACCGCCGGCGCGTACGAACACGCGCCGGCTTTTTCTCCTTCAATCGAGCCACACGCCGTCGAACCGGTGCCCGCCGAGCGGCGAGAACGTCAGCCCGTGGACGCGCCTGGAGATCGGCAGCGACACGATCGACGTCGCGATCGGCGTGAACGGCACCTGATCCTTGAACACCGCCTGCGCCTGCTCGTACAGCGCCGTGCGCTTCGCGACGTCCCCGTTCGAACGCGCGGCGGTCACGAGTTGCTCGAAATCCTTGTTGCACCACTTCGCGAGGTTGCTGCCGTGCACCGCCTCGCAGCCGAGCAGCGTGCCGAGCCAGTTGTCCGGGTCGCCGTTGTCGCCCGACCAGCCGTACAGGATCGCGTCGTGCTGGCCGTCATGCTTCGCGCGGCGGTTGTACTCGCCCCATTCGTAGCTGACGATCTTCGCGCGCACGCCGATCTTCGCCCAGTCCTGCTGGATCAGTTGCGCCATCAGTTGCGCGTTCGGGTTGTACGGGCGCTGCACGGGCATCGCCCACAGCGTCAGGTCGAAGCCGTTGGGGAAGCCGGCTTGCGCGAGCAGCGCCTTCGCGGCGGCCGGATCGCGCGGCGCGTCCTTCAGGCGCGGGTTGTACGACCATTGCGCGGGCGGCATCGGGTTCGTCGCGATCGTCGCGTCGCCGTTGAACACGGTCTTGATGATCGCCGCCTTGTCGATCGCGATGTCGAGCGCGCGCCGCACGTCGACGCGATCCAGCGGCGGATGCTGCGTGTTGTACGCGACGAAGCCGACGTTGAAGCCCGTCCCCGAAAACAGCGTCAGCTTCGGGTCGCGCCGCACCGTCTCGAGATCCGCCGGCCGCGGAAACGCCGACACCTGGCACTCGCCGGCTACGAGCTTCTGCAATCGTGCGGCCGGATCGGGCGTGATCGCGAACACGAGGCGCGAGAGCTTCACGTCGTCCGGCTTCCAGTAGTCGGGATTCGCGTCGTAGCGGATCAGCGCGTCCTTCTGGTACGTACGCAGCACGAACGGCCCCGTGCCGACCGGGAACTGGTTGATGTCCGACTCGCGATGACGCGCGGCGAGCTGCCCCGCATATTCGGCCGACAGCACCGACGCGAACGCCATCGCGAGATTGCGCACGAACACGACGTCGGGCGACTTCAGCACGAAGCGCACCGTGTAATCGTCGACCTTCTCGATGCGTTCGATGTTGTGGTCGAAGCCGAGATCGCTGAAATACGGGAAGCTGACCGGGTAAGCCTTGCGAAACGGATCGTCCGGGTCGAGCATCCGGCGGAACGTGAACACGACGTCGTCGGCCTGGAACGGCCGCGTCGGCTTGAACCATGCGGTCGTCTGGAATTTCACGCCGCGCCGCAGGTGGAATGTGATCGCGCGCTGGTCGGGCGAGACGTCCCAGCTCGTCGCGAGCGCCGGTTCGAGATCGAGCGTGCCGCGCTTGAACTGCACGAGCCCGTTGTAGACCGGGTACGTGCTCGCATCGAAATCGGTGCTCGTCGTGTGCTGGCCGGGATCGAAGCCGGCCGGGCTGCCTTCGGTGCAGTACACGAGCGTCTTGCCCGTGGGCGCCGCAAACGCGTGCGTCGCGGCGCCGGCCAGCAGCAACGACGCGGCGATGCAGCGGAGCGCGGCGCGCGCACGCGGTACGCCGCGCATCCGGCGCGCGGCTGACGAAACGAAAGGGTTTTTCATGGTGACGGAGGCAAGAAAGAGGTGTCATGCGAATCACGACCGTCGATCTTCGCGCGCCGCCCGCCGATCGCTTACCAATTAATTCCGCGTTGCTTATCGTCGCCGATGCATCCCGCTGCCGCTGCATGAGAATGTCCGTGTGAGCGGCGCGGACAGGCCAAACACTGCTGCCGCGGTACGCCCCAAACGCGTGCATCGAAACCATGCGCGCGCCGTACGGTCTTCCGGCCCTCTGCAGGTTCTCCGGAATGGGTGCATCGTATCGGTTGGCTGACGCCGGCATCGGCGCGCGGGCATCCGCTCGGCGTGCGCATGCCGGCACGGCGCGTCCGTGCGCGCCGCCCTTTCCGGAGGAACCCGATGTCGATCAACCCCGATACGCCCTCTCGTCCCGTCAAGTCGCCGGGCCCCGATCATCCGATCCTGATCGAACCGCATTCGTCGCGGGTGGTCGTGAAGGTCGCCGGCAAGGTCGTCGCCGATACGCGCCACGCGCTGGTGCTGCGCGAGGCGAGCTACCCGGCCGTGCTGTACATTCCGCGCGAGGACGCCGACATGTCGCTGCTCGAGCGCACCGATCACGCGACCTACTGCCCGTACAAGGGCGATTGCGCGTACTACTCGATTCCGGCCGGCGGCGAACGCTCGACCAACGCGGTGTGGACGTACGAGCATCCGAATCCGGCCGTCGAATCGATTCGCGGGCACCTCGCGTTCTATCCGGACCGCGTCGATTCGATCGAGGAAAGCCTGCTCGTCACCGCGTGAGCGCGGCGGCGCCCTGCCGCGTCACCGTTCACGTATCGTCCGGCCGCTGATTTGCATATGCGGATTCATTGGTTGGCTGTCGTCCCGCCGGCCCGTATCGTCTCGACTCCTGCGCGGGCCGGCCCGTTGCGTGCGTCGCCCGCATCCGGCCCGGCCCTGCGCCCGCGCCGCCTTCGCGCGCGACCCGTGAACCCGCCAGCAGGACGCCTTAGGGCGTGTTCACGCTAATAACGGGTTTGCGAACGTGCCTTTCCGCCCGCAGTGCAAGGAGTAAGGAGCGCCGTTTGGCCGTGCCAAACAAGCGACGCACGACGCCGCAATGTGGGCGGAAAGGCACGTTCCCCTGTTTGGAAAAATTCATTCGCGGGGCTGGCCCCCAGAAGGGCCGATCGCCGCGTCATGCTCCTCGCGAATACGTCGAGTATTCGCTTCGTCGCAATCCTCGCGATCGGCCCTTCTGGGGGCCAGCGCAAACCCGTTATTAGCGTGAACACGCCCTTATGAACGACACACCGCACGCAGACCTTGAAACGACCCCGGCGAACCCGCGCCGCCGCCGGTGGCTGCACGGCGCGGCCGCCGGGCTGGCCGGGCTCGCGCTCGGACCGCTCGCGGCCGTACCCGCCCGGGCAGCCGACGACGGCGGCACGCGGCTGCGCATCGGCTTCCAGAAATACGGCAACTTCGTCGTGCTCAAGGCGCGCGGCACGCTCGAGAAGCGTCTGGCGAGCCAGGGCGTCACCGTGCAATGGCTCGAATTCCCGGCCGGCCCGCAACTGCTCGAAGGACTGAACGCCGGCGCGATCGACGTCGGCACGGTCGGCGAAACCCCGCCGATCTTCGCGCAGGCCGCCGGCGTCGATTTCGTCTACATCGGCAACGAGCCGCCCGCGCCGCAGGGCGAGGCGATCGTCGTGTTGCCCGATTCGCCGATCCGCACCGTCGCGCAACTGCGCGGCAAGAAGGTCGCGTTCAACAAGGGCTCGAACGTCCACTACCTGCTGGTGAAGGCGCTCGAGCATGCGGGCCTCACGTATGCCGACATCCAGCCGATCTCCCTGACGCCGGCCGACGCGCGCGCCGCGTTCGTGCAGCGCAGCGTCGACGCGTGGGTGATCTGGGATCCGTATCTGGCCGCCGCCGAACGGCAGCTCGGCGCGCGCGTGGTCGCGAATGGCGAAGGGCTCGTGCGCAACACGCAGTACTACCTCGCCGCCCGCAAGTACGCGGCCGCCCACCCGCAGGTGCTGCGCGCGCTGCTCGACGAAGTCGACGCGGTCGATCGCTGGGCGCGCGATCACGTGCCCGAGGTGGCCGCGCAACTGTCGCCGCTCGTCGGCCTCGACGCGCCGACGCTCGAAGTCGCGCTCAAGCGCGCCGGCTACGGCGCGCAGCCGATCACCGACGCGACGCTCACGTACCAGCAGAGCATCGCCGACGCGTTCAGCACGCTGAAGCTGATTCCGGGCAAGCTGTCGGTCGCCAGCGCACGCTGATACGCCACACGTCACGACGCAACCGATGCGCCGATGCGCCGCCATTCGTCGTAGTCGGTGACGAGGCCCGCCTCGTCGATTCCGATGTCGGCCGCATACGTGCCGCTCTCGTAGCGATACACGTGCGGCGCCGTGCGCGTATAGCGCTGCTCGCCGCGCACGATGCCGAAGTCGGGAAAACGCACCCACGCGGTGCGGATCGCGGCCGAATCGCCGACGGCGAGCGCCAGCCGCCGGATCGGCAGCGTATTGGTCGACGGACTGAAGCCGAGATCGATGTCGGTCGCACCCGCGAGCATCGGCGCATCGGCGCCGTCGATCGTCCACTGCCCTGCAGTGCACGCGATGTCCCATTGCCGTGGCGGCGCCGTGCCGGTCCACTGCGTCACGCGCGCCGAGCGCGTGAGCCAGTCGGCCCCGCATGCGATCGCGTAGTCGATGCGAAACGGCGTGCCGTCGATCGCGCCCGCTACCACCCCCGACAGCGCGACGCCCGTTTGCGACTCGTCGAGCCGGCACCATTCGGCCGCCTGCCACGTCTGCACGATCTGCCATGCGACGCAGGGCGTGCGTCGGGTTTCATTGCGTTGCGTCATGTCGGGTCTCCTGTCGGTCGCGCGGAAGAAGGCCGATTTTCGCTCACCGCTCGGACGAACGCACGCGGCTTCGGCGGCACCATGCGCGCACCGGCCGATAGTCAGTATCGGTCCGACACGCACCATCGCCCCTCCGCCGCTTTGGTACCATCCGTCGATCGGTAAAAATCGAACCGGAAGACACGAGGCGCGACTTCATGGATTTGTTGGCGACGATGCGCATCTACGTGAGGGTCGTGGAGCGCGGCACGATGTCCGGCGCGGCGCGGGATCTCGACATGGGCCAACCGGCCGTCAGCGAGCGCATCGAGAAGCTCGAAAAGCATCTCGGCACGCGGCTGCTGATGCGCAGTGCGCGCACCCTCGCATGTACGGAGGAAGGCCGCATCTTCTACGAACGCAGCAAGGCGCTGCTCGAAGCGGCGGAACTGGCCGTGGCATCGGTGTCGAAGGCGGAAAATGCGCTCGACGGCACGATCCGGCTCGCGGCGCCGCAGTGTTTCGGCGAGGTCGTGCTGCCGGCAGTGCTGATGCGGATCCGCACCGCGTATCCGAAGCTGCACATCGACCTGGTGCTGAATGACGAGATCGTCGATCCGGTCACCGAGGGCGTCGACATTTCGATCCGGGTCGGCCAGCTCGGCGACGGCGGCTTCGTCGCGTACGCGCTCGGCGCGGTCGGCCGCGTGCTCGTCGCCGCGCCGTCGTATCTCGAGCGGCACGGCCCGATCGATACGAAGGCCGATCTCGCGAACCATCCGTTCATCCGCGTGAAAGGCGTGTTCGCGAACGAACAGGTGCCGCTGCGGCGCGACGATGGTGCAGTCGAATACGCGCGCATCCGCACGGTCATGACCGCGAGCCACTGGCGCCCGATGTTCGACACGATCGCGGCGGGCGGCGGCGTCGGCGTGGTCCAGCACCCGGCTTGCGCCGACGCGCTCGCGCACGGCCGGCTCGTGCGCCTGCTGCCGCACTACGACGTCCCCGACTTCGCGCTCAACGTGCTGGTGCACGCGCAGCGGCCGCTGCCGCCGCGCGTGCGGGCCGTCGTCGATCTGCTGAAAAGCGAACTCCCGCCGCTGCTGACGCAAGGTCAGCGCTAGGCATCACGCCTGAAGCGACTTCCCCGGCTCCTTCACGTGCGCGTCGACTTCCATCTGGTAGAAGCGCGCGCTGACGAAGCCGAACAGCGTCCAGCCGAGGAACACGCACAGGCCGCCGAGCATCAGCGCCTGCTCGCCCGAGCTGAACAGCGCGTAGAAGCTGTATGCGGTCGCGACCATCGCGATCACGTTCGTCACGAGCGCCTTGCCCGGCGGCACCTTCGCGACCTTCTGGATCGTGATCAGCGCGGCCATCGACATCACGTAAGGCACCAGGTTCGTGACGACCGCGAGATCGACGATCTTCTGGAACTGGCTGCTCAGCTCGGGGCTGATCGTCATCAGCGCCAGCGCGACCTGCGCGACCAGCAGGATCACCATGCCGACGATCGGCGTGCCGGTGCGCGTCGCGCGTGCGAACACCGGCAGGAAGTAGCCGACGTCCGCCGAACTCTTGAACACCTGCGCGACCGTGAACTGCCAGCCGAGCAGCGAGCCGATGCATGCGATCACCATCAGCGCGGTGACGATCGTGCCGACGGTCGGCGTGAACATCGTCGCGAACGCGATGCCGAACGGCGCGTTGGACTTCGCGAGAATCGCATTGGGCACGATCCCCGCGATCACGTTGGTCGACACGATGTAGAAGATCGCCGACGCGATCGTGCCGCCGAGTACGGCGATCGGCACGTTGCGCTCCGGATTCTCCACGGCGTCCGAGTTCGCGCACGCCGATTCGAGCCCGAGGAACGCCCACAGCGTCACCGCGATCGAGCTGCCGACGGCGGGCCCGAAAGGCATGTGGTTCGAATTCCACGCGGCGCCCCAGGTTGCACCGCTGAACCAGAACCAGCCGATCAGCGACACGACGACGACCGGGATGATCACGCCCCACACCGTCACCGCGCCGATCCGGCCGGTAATGCGCGAGCCGCCGAAGTTCGCGACCGTCGTCAGCACGAGCAGGAAGATCGTCCACAGGCCCGTCTGCAGCGGCGACAGCGTCGCGTCGAACAGCACGGTGCCGTAGCCGACCGCCGTGACGCCGATCGCGACGTTGGCGATCACGAGCGACAGCCCGTACGTGTAGTTCGCCATGTAGTTGCCGGCCTTGCCGAACGCGTATTCCGCATAGCCGCCCATCCCGCCCGGCTTGCGGCTCAGCATCCCGCAGCGCGCGAACGCATAGGCCAGTGCGAGCGAGCCGCCGGCCGTGACGATCCACGACAGCAGCGAGATCGTGCCGACCTGCGCGAGCTTCGACGGCAGCAGGATGATGCCGGAGCCCATCATGTTGACCGCGGTGAGAACGGTGAGCTGCCAGACGTTCATCCGGTGCTTCTGTGCGGTCGCCGGGGCCGCGTCGGCCAGGTGCGCTGCGTTGTCCATGGTGTTCGATCCTTCGATGTGAGGCCGCCGCGCGGCCGGTCGCTCGTTCGTTCGCCCGGTCGGGCGTCAGGCCGTCAGGCAGTACACGCGGTACGTGCCGTCCTCGACCTCCACGCCGTGCGTGTCGTGCGCGAAGCCCGGAAAACGCCGGTCGTACGCTTCGAGCGCCTTCAGGTAGCCGAGCACCGGGCCGCCGGCCGGCCCAGCGTTCTCGCCCGGCATCAACAGCGGAATACCCGGCGGATACGGCACGACGCCGGTGGCCACCGTGCGCCCGGCCAGCTCGTCGAGCGCGACCTGCTCGACGCGGCCCTGCACGAGGTGCTCGTACGCGCGCACCGGGCTCATCTCCGGCTTCGGCAGGATCGAGAACGCCTCCGACATCAGGCGCGTCGTGCCGAGCTGCTCCATCGCCGCGAACATCGTGTCGGCCAGATCCTTCAGCCCCATGCCGGCATAGCGCGCGCCATGCTCCTTCGCGAGCGACGGAATCGCCATGTCGAGCGGCAGGTTCGCGTCGTAGTCGCGCTTGAAATCGCACAGCGCGCTGACGAGCGAGCCCCACTTGCCCTTCGTGATACCGATCGAGAACAGGAACAGGATCGTGAAATCGGTCGTCTTCTCGACGACGATCCCGCGCGCATCGAGATACGCGGTGACGACGCTCGCCGGGATGCCGACCGGCATCAGGCCCCCGGCCGGCGCCACGCCCGGCGTGACGATCGACACCTTGATCGGGTCGAGCATGCAATAGCCGTCCTCGATATTGCCGAAGCCGTGCCATTGCGCGCCGGGGCGCAGCACCCAGCACGCCGGATCGCTCGCGAGCAGTTCGGGCGGCGCTTCGTGGAACGCCAGCGTGCGGCCCGTGCGCGTCTCGAGCACGGTGTCGGGCTGCCAGCATTCGAAGAACCAGTCGCCCTTCGCGCCGAATTCGCCGTTCATCCGCGCGATCATCTGCCGGAACGCGACGGCTTCCTCGATCGACTCGCGCGTCAGCGCGGCGCCGCCGGGGCCGTCCATCATCGCGGCCGCGACGTCGTTCGACGCGATGATCGCGTAGTTCGGCGAGGTCGACGCGTGCATCATGAACGTTTCGTTGAACTGGCCGTGCGGAATCGGGCTGCGGCCGTCGCGCACGTGGATGTACGACGCCTGCGACAGCGCGGTCAGCAGCTTGTGCGTCGACTGCGTCGCGAACACCGTCGGCCGATCCTTGTGGTGGTCGCGCGGGTCGCCGTGCATCGCATGGCGGTCGCGGTAGATCGGATTGAAACGCGCGTAGCCGTACCACGCTTCGTCGAAGTGCAGCCGGTCGACGCTCGCGCCGAGCAGTTCCTCGACGCGCGTCACGTTGTAGCAAAGGCCGTCGTACGTCGAGTTCGTGACGATCGCGTGTTTCGGCTGGCGATCGGCCAGCCCGGCCGCGAGCGGGTTCGACGCGATCGCCTCGCGGATCGCTGCCTGCGTGAGGCGCTCCGATGCGATCGGCCCGATGATCCCGTAGCGGTTGCGCGTCGGCACGAGGTAAGTCGGGATCGCGCCCGACATCGTCATCGCGTGCTCGGCCGACTTGTGGCAGTTGCGGTCGCACAGTGCGATCTGGTCGCGGCTCACGCTCGCCATCAGGATGATGCGGTTCGACGTCGACGAGCCGTTCGTCACGTGATACGTGCGATGCGCACCGAACACGCGCGCCGCGTAGCGCTCGCTTTCGCCGATCGGGCCCGAGTGGTCGAGCAGCGAGCCGAGTTCGCCCACCGAGATCGACAGGTCCGAGCGGAACAGCGATTCGCCGAAGTATTCGAAGAACGCGCGGCCGACCGGCGATTTCAGGAAGCCGGTGCCGCCCGTGTGGCCGGGCGTATGCCACGAGTATTCGTAGACGCGCGAGAACTTCGCGAGCGCGCCGAACATCGGCGGCAGAACGGTCGAGCGATAGCGCTCGATCGCCGCGTGGATGCGCCCGCCGATGAAGTCGGCCGTATCCTCGAGCAGCCACACGAAATCGTCGACCTTGCCCATCACCGCGGCCGGCACCGTCGACGCGACGCTGCGGTCGGCCAGCAGGAAGATCGGCACGTTGGCATTGCGATGCCGGATCGCGTCGACCACGGCCTCGGACGGCCCGTGGCCGTCCACGCCGAGATCCCAGTCGAGCAGCACGCACTGGATCGACGGATCGGAGCGGATCAGCACGATGGCATCGTCCGCGGACGTGGCCGTCAGCACGTCGACCCCGCGTTGCGCAAGCTCCGCGCTCAGCGTGCGGACCGCGCGCCCGGTCGCGGTTTCCTGCGCGATCTCGTCGTCGACCAGTAGCGCACGCATGCCGAGACGACGAATGCCGCCGACAGAAGTATTCATGATATTGCCCTCGCTGTTGCGTTGCTCTTCGATTGGTATCGTTCGTCTCACGAGCACGCGGGAAGCAGTCACGGGCAGCGGCATGAGACGCGTGCAATTCCGGCTTGATTCGCCATCCAGTTCGGAGCCGACTATGCCATGGATGCCTTTCGATGAGAAGCCGACGATTCGGTGAAACAATCGGCCCTTTCGAATCGGATTTTCATCATTGGATCATTTTTATGTGCGCCGCAGCAGGCCAATTCCCGATGACTTGATCATGCTCATGCCGCAATGGCATTGCCGATTCCGATCGATTGAATCCGCGTGCTTTTGTTGCTACGATCGGCTCCGCCGGGCATTGCCCGATCGCGGTCGTGCCGCGCCGCGCAAGGCTTTCTGGTGCAACGCGCAATCGGCATTCAGCATTGGCGGGACCGTTTTCAATCGGCTGTAGCGCGTATCGGTTCACGATTGCGTCCCGGCACGAATGCGGCTCCCGTTTCAGGTCATTTACCGGAGAGTTCGCGTGAGCCTGTTGAAAATCGCAGTCGAGCCGGCGCTGATCGGCGCCTTTCTCACCACGCACGAACAGGTCGACGTATTTCAGACCGATTTCACGAATATCGCGGCAATCGTCGTCGGCATCGATTCCGCGGAAAAGGTACTGAAAACCGTCGAGCGAACCGGTTTCGCGATTCCGTTCTTCGTCGCGGTCGAGCCCGACCAGGAAGTGCCGCCGTCGGTCCTGCCGCGCGCGAGCGGCGTGATCCAGCTCCGGCACGGCGGCCGCCATTACTACGGCCGGCAGATTTCCGCCGCCGCCGACATCTACAGCGAGAACCTGCTGCCGCCGTTCTTCAAGGTCATGCGCGACTACGTGCAGCGCGGCTACGTCGAATTCGACTGCCCGGGCCACCAGGGCGGCCAGTTCTTCTCGAACCATCCGCTCGGCCGGATGTTCTTCGACTTCTTCGGCGAAACGCTGTTTCGCGCGGACCTCTGCAACGCGGACGTCCGGCTCGGCGACCTGCTGATCCACGAAGGGCCCGCGCTGGAAGCGCAGCGCAACGCCGCAAGGATCTACAACGCGGATAAAACCTGGTTCGTGCTGAACGGCACGTCGACGTCGAACAAGGTCGTCACGAGCGCGCTGCTCGCGCCCGACGATCTCGTGCTGTTCGACCGCAACAACCACAAGTCGGTGCACCTCGGCGCGCTCGTGCTGTCCGGCGCGCGGCCGGTCTACCTCGAGACCGCGCGCAACGCGTGGGGCCTCATCGGCGGCGTCGACAGCGCGGCGCTCGGCGAAGCGCGCATTCGCGACGCGATCCGCGACGTCGCGCCCGAGCGCGCCGACCTGCCGCGCCCGTTCCGGCTCGCGGTGATCCAGCTCGGCACCTACGACGGCACGATCTACAACGCACGCGAAATCGTCGACCGGATCGGGCATCTGTGCGACTACATCCTGTTCGATTCGGCGTGGGTCGGCTACGAGCAGTTCATCCCGATGATGCAGGATTGCTCGCCGCTGATGCTCACGCTCGGCCCCGACGATCCCGGCATCTTCGTCACGCAGTCGGTGCACAAGCAGCAGGCCGGCTTCTCGCAGACGTCGCAGATCCACAAGAAGGACAGCCATATCGAAGGACAGAAGCGCTTCTGCGATCACCGGCGCTTCAACAACGCGTACATGATCCACGCGTCGACGAGCCCGTTCTACCCGATGTTCGCGGCGCTCGACGTCAACGCGCAGATGCATGCCGGCCCGGCCGGCCGGCGCCTGTGGCGCGACTGCGTGGCACACGGCGTCGATGCGCGCAAGCTGCTGCTGAAAACCTGCCGGCAGATCCGTCCGTTCGTCCCGCAAGAGATCGACGGCCGCCCGTGGGCCGACTATCCGACCGAGCAGATCGTCGACGACCTGCGCTTCTTCCGCTTCCATCCCGCCGACACGTGGCACGGCTTCGAAGGCTATGCGGACGACCAGTATTTCGTCGATCCGTGCAAGCTGCTGCTGACCACGCCCGGCATCGATCGCGACACGCACGAATACGCGCCGTTCGGCGCGCCAGCGCCGATCCTCGCGCGCTACCTGCGCGAGCACGGCGTCGTGCCGGAGAAGGCCGACCTGTATACGATCCTGTTCCTGCTCACGCCGTCGGAAAGCTTCGGCAAGCTGCAGCATCTGGTCGCGCACCTCGCGCAGTTCGAGCGCCATCTCGACCAGGACACGCCGCTGCGCGAAGCGATTCCGTCGCTGTGCGAAGCGTATCCGGAGCTGTACGGCACGATGCGCCTGCGGCAGCTGTGCCAGCGCATGCACGACTTCTACCGCAGCCACGACATGAAGCACCTGCAGAAACAGATGTTCCGGCGTGCGCAGTTCCCGAAGCAGGCGATGCTGCCGCAGGCCGCGAATGCCGAGCTGATCCGCAACAACGTCGAGCTCGTCGCGCTCGAGCACATCGAAGGCCGGATCGCGACCGAAGGCGCGCTGCCCTATCCGCCCGGCATCTTCTGCGTGGTGCCCGGCGAAGCGTGGGGCGGCCCGGCGCTCGACTACTTCCGCGCGCTCGAAGCGGGGATCAACGCGCTGCCGGGCTTCGAGCCGGAAATCCAGGGCGTGTACCTGCAAACGAAGCCGGACGGCACGAAGCAGGCGTCGGCCTATGTGGTCGCGGCCGGCGCGGACGCATCGCGGGTCTGATCGCGATCCGTGCCCGGCCCGCGCCGCGCTTGCGCGCCACGTGTATCATCGCCGCCATCATGCTCATCCGACCGCCTCGTCCGCTCCTGATCGCCCCGGCGCTCGCCGTCTCCGTCGCCGCGCATGCGCAGCAGGTCGGCGTGGTCGCCGACGGCGTCTACTACACGCCGAATACGCATCTCGCGGCAGGCACGTCGCTGCAAGTGCTGCCCGACGACGACAAAGGCGTCGCGCGCTGCTGCGCGACAGTCACCGGCCCCGCCGGCAAGCCCGGCAACCAGATTCTCGACAGCCTGCACGACGACCGCACGATCGCCGCGTACGCACTGTCGCTGCCGAAGTCGATACCGGCGGACACGCGCGGCTTCGGCGTCGTCGGCACCGCGCATTTCGTGCGTCAGGGCGCACACCCGGAAGCCGTGCTCGACGGCGGCTTGCCACTCGCATTCTCGACCTGCACGTCGGCGGAAGGCACGCATTACCTCGGCCGCAAGGTCGGCGCCAACAAGTTGCTCGTGCACCTGTATCAGTACTTCGACGGCGAACTCGAGCCGACCTGCAAGGATCGCGACCTGAAATGACGGAACCCGGCCGGCGGGCGGCATCGCGCCCGCCGCGTCACCACGCCTGCCGGTAGATCTCCAGCGCGTCGGCCTCGGTCACCTCGCGCGGATTGTTCACGAGCAGGCGCGTTTGCAGCATCGCGTCCGACGCCATCCTCGGCAGGTCGGCCTCGCCGATATCCACCTCGCGCAGCGTGCGCGGAATGCCCGTCGCGACGATCAGCCGGTCGATTTCGGCAATCAGCGCATGCGTTTTCGCTTCGTCGCTGCCCGTGGCGGACGGCGCGACGATGGCCGCCAGTTCCGCATACAGCGGCGCGGCGGCCGCCGCGTTGAAGCGCAGCACGTGTGGCAGCACGAGTGCATTCGACAACCCGTGCGGTACATGAAAGATCCCGCCGACCGGATAGGCCAGCGCGTGCACGGCCGCGACCGGCGCATTCGCGAACGCCTGCCCCGCGAACATCGCGCCGACCAGCATCGCTTCGCGCGCGTGCCGGTTCCGGCCGTCGTCGCAGGCGGCCAGCAGGTTGCGCGACAGCAGCGTCAGCGCGTGCGTGGCCAGCATGTCGGAGACCGGATTCTTCAGCCGCGCGGACGTGTACGCCTCGATCGCATGCACCATCGCGTCGATGCCGGTGGCGGCCGTCGCCGCGCGCGGCAGGCCGAGCGTGAGTTCCGCGTCGAGGATCGCGACGTCCGCGAACAGGTGCGGCGACACGACGCCCATCTTGCGCGCCTCGCCGACCGTGACGATCGACACGGCCGTGACCTCGGAGCCCGTGCCGGCCGTGGTCGGCATCTGCACGAGCGGCAGCCGCGCGCTCGCGACCTTGTCGACGCCGTACATGTCGGCCAGCGCCTGTTGCCCCGGCGCGAGCACCGCGATCAGCTTCGCGACGTCCATCGACGAGCCGCCGCCGAGGCCGAGCACGATCTCGGCATCGGCCGCGACGGCCCGCTCGGTCGCGTCCAGCACCACGTGCTCGGGCGGATCGGCGATCACGTCGTCGATCACGGTGACCTGCCAGCCGTGCGCGGCGAGGCTCGCCAGCGCGGGCGCGAGCACGCCGCTGCGATGCAGGAACGCATCGGTGACGACGCACAGCCGCACGAGCGCCGGAAAGCGTTCGCGCAACAGCGCGCCGAGCCGGCGCGCGGCGCCGAATTCGACGATCTGCGTCGGAACGGTGCGGAATTGAAACGGGTTCATCGGGTGCCTCCCGGTGGCGTCGCCGTGCCGGTGTCCGGCTGCACCATGTAGCGGATCACGTCGCGACGATCGAGCAACGGCATGATCGCGCCGACACCAATCCGCTGGAAATGCGGCGTTTCCCGATGCGCGTCGAGACCGTCGGCATCGCTGTAACGTTCGAGGATCACGATGTGGTCGGGATTCTCCGGCGACCGGAAGTACGCGTAGTCGAGGTTTTTTGGTTCGGTGCGCGTGGCCGGCGCGAGTTCGGCCAGCAGTTCGACCACGCGGTCGCCGTTGCCGGGCTTCGCGAAGTAATGCGCGATGACTTGCAGATAGGGTTCGTTCATGCGGCGCTCCAGGTTCGACACAAGCCCGTCGCGACGGGAGCGCCCCCCATCCGCGATGAATCGGATGGTTTCAAACGCGATGAGGCGGCGCCGTATCGCTGACGCGTCGTCGCATTGTATTGAATCGGTACGGCCTTCGCAGCGCCGCGAACGGCAGGCCGAATCCCACAGCACGCTCACGGCGAGCCGGAGTCCGGCCGGCCGCCGCACACTTGCGCCATCACCCTGCTTACCAGGGCACCGTGCGCCCCAGATAGTCGAGGTATTCGAGGCCGGGCCGCGCGCGCTTCGCCAGCAGCACGTCGACGAGGCTCGGCACGCTCTCGTCGATGGTCAGGCGCGCATCGGGCCCGCCGAGTTCCGTGCGGACCCAGCCGGGCGCCATCAGCGCCAGCGCGCGGCGCGTATCGGCCTGACGTGCCGCGAAGCTGCGCATGAACTGGTTCAGCGCGGCCTTGCTGCCGCGATACACCTCGCGCATTCCGGTCACGTTGTTCGCGACGCTGCCCTGCCCCGACGACATTGCGCCGATCAGCCCGTCGTCGGGCACGAGATCCTGCAGCGTCTCGATCGCGCGCATCGGCGCCAGCGCATTCGTGATCATCACGCGCACGAATTCATCGTTCGTCACTTCGCCGATCGTTTCGTTCGGATCGTTGGTCGTGCCCGCATTCACGAACAGCATGTCGAAGCGACGGCCCGACAGGCGCTCGCGCAGCGCGGCCAGTTGCGCGGGCTCGCAGATGTCCAGCGTGCCGATTTCGAGCCGGCCGTCGAACCGGTCGGCCAGGTCGTGCAGCTTCGTGCGTCCCGACCCTTCGCGCACCGTGCCCGTCACGAGCCAGCCCTTGTTCAGGAATGCCTCCGCCATCGCCAGCCCGAGGCCGCGCGACGCCGCGACGAGGAGGATGGAGGGGGCGTTTCGTCGATTCGATTCAGTCGATTGCATGGTTTCTCGCCTTTGCCGTGTTTCGTCATGCGACCACTATAGGCGGGCGCCATGGCAGGCGCCAGACGCATCATATGCAATCGATAGTTGCATTCGACGCCATGTCATTCACACAAAAGCGTATCCTGTCCGCATGGAAGACATCGACCTGAACCTCGTCACCGCGCTCGACGTGCTGCTGTCGGAAGCCAGCGTGACCGGCGCCGCGCGCCGGCTGGGCCTGAGCACGTCCGCGATGAGCCGCACGCTCACGCGGCTGCGCGTCGCCACCGGCGATCAACTGCTGGTGCGCGCGGGGCGCAAGCTCGTGCCGACGCCGCATGCCGCCGCGCTGCGTGACCGCGTGCATGCCGTCGCGAGCGACGCCCGCGCCGTGCTCCGGCCGGCGACGGCCGACGTCGACCTCGCGACGCTCACGGCCACGTTCACGATCCGGGCGGCCGCGTCGTTCATGGAAATGCTGGCGGGCCCGGTCGTCGCCGCTCTGGCCGACGCCGCGCCGCACGTGCGCGTCCGCTTCGTCCCGAAACTCGACCGCGACCCGCAAGCGTTGCGCGACGGCACGGTCGACCTCGAAATCGGCAAGCGCGGCGACGACGCGCCCGAGCTGCACACGCGCATGCTCTTTCACGACTGGCACGTCGCGGTGGCGCGCGCCGGGCATCCGCTGTTCGCATCGGCGCGGATCACGCCCGCGCGCTATGCAGCCTGCCGCCACGTCATGGCGGTTCAGCTCGGCGATTTCGGCGGGCTGGCCGACGATTCGACCGTCAACGCGGGCGACGGCCCCGCCGTGCACGTCGTCGTGCCGGGCTACCCCGACGCGATGCGTGTCGCGGCCAGCACCGACCTGATCGCGCTGGTGCCGCGCTCGAGCCTCGGCAACGCGTACTCGCCGGGGCTCACCGACGCCCTCGGGCTGCGCAGTTTCGAGATCCCGGTCCACCTGCCGGCGATTCTCGTGTCCGCGCTGTGGCATCCGCGCATGCACGGCGACCCCGTGCATCGCCGCCTGCGCGATACGGTCATCGCCGTGTGCCAGCGCGCGTATCCGGATTCCCGGCCGCCACGCACAGCGGCGCGCGGCAAGTAAACACGCGCCGCCGACGGACTGCTGGTTGACGTCGCGCGGCTCAAACCAGCCGGCCGCCGCCGTCGATAGGCAGCATTTCGCCATTCGTGAAGCGGTTGCCCGACAGGACCGCGATCGCCACCCGGTCGACCCGCTGATCGCCGGGCGCCGATCGGACGCCTTTTCCGCGCGCCGCCGAATCCCTCTATCGCGGCCCAGCCGGGCCGCGCCGGCAGCCCCTTCGGCTAAAATGCCGCACTTTCCACCTTGTCCGGCCCGCTCGCCATGCAACCCGCCTCCTCCGCCCCCTCCGCCTCCCATGGCGCCGACGCCGCAGAAGCGGCCCGCGACCTCGTCTACGGCCCGAACGACCGGCCGGCGCCGATGGTCGCGTTCGTCGCCGCCCTCCAGCACCTGCTGGCGATCATCGTGCCGATCGTCACGCCCGGCCTGTTGATCTGCCAGGCGCTCGGCGTGTCCAGCCGCGATACGACCCTGATCGTGTCGATGTCGCTGGTGATTTCCGGCATCGCCACCTTCGTGCAGTGCAAGCGCTTCGGCCCGCTGGGCGCCGGCCTGCTGATCGTCCAGGGCACCAGCTTCAACTTCGTCGGGCCGCTGATCGCCGGCGGCAGCCTGATGGTCAAGCAAGGCACGCCGGTCGAGACCGTGATGGCCGCGATCTTCGGCGTCGTGATCGCCGGGTCGTTCGTGGAGATGGGCGTGTCGCGCATCCTGCCGTTCGTGAAGCGCCTGATCACCCCGCTCGTCACCGGCATCGTCGTGCTGCTGATCGGCCTCACGCTGATCAAGGTCGGCCTCATCAGCATGGGTGGCGGCTACGGCGCGATGGCCAAGGGCACGTTCGCGAGCGCGGAGAACCTGACACTGTCGGGCCTCGTGCTCGGCACGATCATCCTGCTGAACCGCGTGCCGGTCGTCTGGGTGCGCAGCACCGCGCTCGTCATCGCGCTCGCGATCGGCTACCTCGCGGCCGCGTTCCTCGGCCGCCTCGATTTCACGGGCATGCACCAGGCCGCGCTGTTCCAGGTGCCGACGCCGCTGCACTTCGGCATCGGCTTCTCGTGGGCGCTGTTCGTGCCGATGCTGATCATCTACCTCGTCACATCGCTCGAAGCGATCGGCGACGTGACCGCCACGAGCAAGATCTCGAACGAGCCGGTCGAAGGGCCGGTATGGATGCAGCGCATCAAGGGCGGTGTGCTCGTCAACGGGGCGAACTCGTTGCTGGCCGGCGTGTTCAACACGTTCCCGAGCTCGGTATTCGCGCAGAACAACGGCGTGATCCAGATTACCGGCGTCGCGAGCCGTCACGTCGGTATCTGGATCGCGGGCATGCTGGTGGTGCTCGGCCTGTTCCCGGTCGTCGCCGGCGTGCTGCAGGCCGTGCCGGAGCCCGTGCTCGGCGGTGCGGCGATGGTGATGTTCGGTGCGGTGGCCGCGTCGGGCATCAACATTCTCGCGGGCGTCCATCTCGACCGTCGCGCGCTGCTGATCATCGCGGTGTCGCTGGCGCTCGGCCTCGGCGTGTCGCAGGTGCCGGACATCCTGAACAGTCTGCCGCATGCACTGAAGAACGTGCTGGAATCGGGCGTGGCGACGGGCGGCATCTGTGCGCTCGTGATGAACTGGTTCCTGCCGGAAAAGAAGTAATCGAAGGAACCGTGCGACGGCGCGGTGCGCGGGATGGGCCGCACCGTGCGTCGCGCCGGCCGGCACCGGCCTCCGGGTGCCGGCGCGGCATGGCCCTCGCCATCGCGGGAGCGCTCCGGCCGGGCCCTGATCGTCAAACCCGGTCAGGCCGCCTTGGCCGATCGATTTGGGCTGGTTAGAATCACGGCATGCCCCTGATCCTCACGCCCGACCACGCCCCCGAAACGAGTGCCGCCCCGATCAAGGAACGCGCGACCGTCGTCTGCTATCGCGATGAGCGCGTGTTGCTCGTCACGCGTGCGGCGTCGCGCTGGGCCCTTCCAGGCGGCACGATCAAGCGTGGGGAAACCCCGCTCGAAGCCGCGCATCGCGAATTGTGCGAAGAAACGGGCATGACCGGCCAGGATCTGGTGTACTCGATGCAGTTCACCGGGCTCGCGAAGATCCACCACGTGTTCTTCGCGGAAGTCGGGCCGGACCAGACCCCGCAAGCGAACAACGAGATCGCGAAATGCAAGTGGTTTCCGATCGACGGTGTCGACCGTCTGCGCGCGAGTATTCCGACGAAGCGAATCGTCGAACTCGTCTACGACCACGAAATCCGCAAGACGTAGCGCACGCCCGGGCTGTCTGTCGGCTCGCGTCGATCGTCGTGAATCAGTGGCGCGCGAACGCTCAGTGCGAGCGTTTTCTTCGCAGTTCGTGCGTCGAATAGACGACGAGGAAGATGCCCAGCATCGCGACGCCCGACGCCATGAAGTCGTTTGCGCTGCCCGCGCTGCGCAACGCCGCGGGGAAAATACCCAGACTCAATCCTGCCCCAGCAAGAAGCAATCCTGCTGCCACGCCCCAGATCGGTCCGGCGGTCTTGTCGATTTTGTTTTTCATACAGCACCCGTCTACAGTCATGACCTGAACGGTATCGGCAAAAAGCGCCGCGTCTACCTTCAGTCATTCCACTATAACCGGAACAAAATCCGCAAGCTTCTGGTGCTTTTCCCGATCAAGTTCCGGCGATCGGAGTCGTAACGTGCCGCACCACCGTTTCTGCGCCGGACACGTGAGGCGAATCGTCGGCCATGACGCGATTGCCGACCACCAGGCCCAATTCGTCGCGTGCCGGGACGCCCCATTCGTGGTCGTGATACGCCTGCATCGGCGGGCCGCCGTCAGCCACTCGCATCGCGTGACGGGTCGCTTGTCGATCGTGCGCTGCATCCAGCGTTGGCGATGGCCACTCGCATGCTCACGCGGTCGGAATCGTGCCGCCATCGATCACATACTCGGCACCGGTGATCGACGCGGCACGCGGAGACGCCAGGAAGGCGATCAGATTCGCCACTTCGCCGGGCGTCGACGGCCGTCCCAACGGAATGCCGCCGAGCGAATCCATGATGATCTGCTTGCCGCCTTCATAGTCGGTTCCCGCCTGTGCGGCGAGCCGTTCCGCGAAAGCGACGGCCGCTTCGGTTTCGATCCACCCGGGCGCAACACGGATCACGCGAATGCCCTTGGGCGAGACTTCCTTCGACAGGCTCTTGCTATAGGTGGAAAGCGCCGCTTTCGCTGCTGCATAGGCGGTGGTCGATTCCGGCAACGGAAGCGCGCGCTGGATCGACGTGACGTGAATGACGACCCCTGCGCGTTGTGCCAGCATGCCCGGCAACAATGCGCGGTCCAGTCGAACCGCGGGCAGGAGATTCAGGTTCAGTTCGTCCTGCCAAGCATCTTCGCTCAATGCAGCGAAACCTCCGGCAGGTGATCGCGAACCGCCCACGACGTGGACGATCACGTCGACGCCGCCAAAGTTGGTCACCACTGCCTCGGCCACTGCTTCGCAGCCCTCGACGGTTGCCAGGTCCGCCGCGACGAAGATGTCGGCGGGCGTATCGGCCGGTGGCGTGCGCGCGGTGGTGAGTACCTTCGCGCCGAGTTCGCGGAACAAGCCGACGACGGCCTTTCCTACACCCATCGTCCCGCCCGTCACCAGGACGCGCTTGCCCTGCAATTCCAGCGTCGTGGCCATCAGTGGATCTCCAGAGACCGGATCTGGTCGCCGGCCAGATCAAACACGTGATCGAGTTGCACCGGGCTTCCCGGGAAGTTGCCGTCGACCCTGGCTCTGACCGTCACGCGATCGCCATCCCGGGAGACGGCGACAGGCTCGACCGCAAACTCGAATTGCTCGCGCGACGCGCGTTTCCACGACTCGATCGCGTCGTGCCCCCGGTGCATCCGGCCCTCGTCGACGACGACCGCATCCGGCGTGAAGCAGTGCGCGGCCCGACGCCTATCGGCGCCGTTGCTGAATTCGAAATAGGCGTGAATCGGGTCTGGCAGTAACAGGGTCATGTCTGCGTTCTCGCTATGGGCTTTGATGACGGACATTCTCGTCATAGACTAACCATTCCACAAGAACGCACTAAAAAGTAAGTGACTGAGCCATGGGAAAGGAATACACGCCAGCAACGGCTGCGCTTGGGGTAGAACAGGTGATTCAGCTGCTTGAAGGGCGCTGGAAATTGATCATCCTGTTCCATCTCTTCGACGGAAAAGTGCAGCGATATTCGGATTTCGAACGATTGATTCCAGGCATTTCCCAGAAGATGCTGGCGCAGCAACTGAGGCAGCTGGAAGCCGACGGAATCGTGTCTCGCAAGCTTTATGCGCAAGTGCCGCCGAAAGTGGAATACCGACTCACGGATTGGGGGCAGGCGTTGTGTCCCGCACTGGACGCGATGCTGAAATGGGCCGAGCAACGCGCGCGCTTCTCGTCATCACCCGAGTCGGCAGAATGACCGAGCCTGCCGGCTGATGCGCTGCACGCTGCCCGCCCCGCTCAAATCGCCACTTCGGGCGGTGCCTGGCGAAACAGCCGCGTGATCCAGCACAGATACACGAGCCCGAGCGCGAACCACACGACGCCGAGCACGAGCGCCGTCTTCTCGAGGCTCACGAGCAGCCAGATATCGGACACTGCGCCAATCGCGGGAAAGACGAGTCCGCCGAACACGCCGATCCGGCGTTCGCCGTGATTGCCTGAAAGGTACAGGCGAATCACACACAGATTGACGGCGGTAAAGGCAAGGAACGCGCCGAAGTTGATGAACGACGTCGACGTGGCGACATCCAGCTTCAGCGCGATCAACCCGACGACGCCAGCCAGCGCGATGTTGATCGCGGGCGTCTTGAAGCGCGGATGAATGAACCCGAAGATGCGCTTCGGCAGGATTTCATCGCGGCCCATCGCATAGAGCAGCCGCCCGACGCTTGCCTGCGCCGAGATGCCCGATGCGAACTGCGCGAGGATCAGGCCCGCGAGGAACACGGTGACGAACAGGTCGCCGCCGATCATCTTCGCCACTTCGAACGCGGCCGAATCCGTATCCTTGAAGTCGACGCCGGGATGCGCGAGCTGCATCGTATACGCCGCGATCACGAAGATCGCGCCGCCGATCAGCGCAATCAGCAGGATCGCGCGCGGCATGTTCTTTTTCGGATCGATCGTTTCCTCGGTCAGCGTCGAGACGGCATCGAAGCCGAGATACGAATACGCGGCGATCGCGGCGCCGGCCATCGTCGCGCCGAACGGCACGTGCGGCTTGAAGAACGGCTCCGCCATCGCAATACCGCCCGGGCCCGCCGCCGCCGACGCATAGTGCCAGCACAGCGTGACGAACATCGCGACGATCGCCAGTTGCACGACCATCAGCACGATGTTGAAACGCGCGGCCAGTTCGATGCCGACGATGTTCAACCCGCTCGTCAGCACGATGAACGCCACGATCCAGATCCAGGTCGGCACATGCGGAAATGCCGCGTTCAGATACGCCGCACCAATCAGCCAGATCACCATCGGCAGGAAGAAATAATCGAGCAGCGTTGCCCAGCCGATCATGAAGCCCAGGTGCGGGTTGAACGTCCTGCGCGTGTACGTATAGGCCGAGCCCGCAGCGGGATAGAGCCGCGCGAGCTTGCCGTAGCTGAGCGCGGTGAACGCGATGGCGACCAGCGCGAGCAGATAGGCGAGCGCGGCCGTATCGTCGCTGGCCTTGGCGAGCACGCCATAGGTGCCGTAGACGATCAGCGGTGCCATATAGGCGAGGCCGAACAGCAGCACGGACGGCAGGCCGAGCGTGCGCTTCAGGCGTGCCGGTTCATGGGATGACGACGCTTGCATGTGATCTCCTGGGCCCTTCTGGGGCGATGCGAATGCCTGTGTGCCGTGCGGCCGGCACGTCAATGGGACGACCCGGCATGTGCGGGGCATCGCGCCCTGCTCCATGCATTGGATGGACCGTGGATGCGGGCTACTCGGCGCGGTGACGGCCCGTGTCGATCGTGAGCGCGCGACTCCCGCCCGCCGGTTCGACAGGCGACAGACCGAGCGCGACGCGTGCGTCGTGCAGATAGCTGTAATGCTCGCGACTCGCTTCGAGGCGCGTCAGATCGAGGCGCGCCTGCGCGACGGCTTCGTCCCGGCCGAGTTCGATCGTGCTCTCGCCGAACGGATCGACCAGCGTGGACAGGCCGGCGAACGTCAGGCCGTCGTCGCCAGGCCCGCAGCGATTCACCATCACCGCGAACATCTGGTTTTCCATCGCACGTGCGGCGATCGCGCGGCGATGCACGGGCCCGAACGGGTCCATGTTGCCGTTGGTGACGATCAGCAGATCGGCGTCGAGCGCGCCGACCGCGCGCGCCGTCTCGGGGAATTCGATGTCGTAGCAGATCAGCAGGCCTACCGTCAGGCCGTTCCAGACGCAGGTCGCGAAGCGGTCGCCTGGCGTGAATACGCCGACATCCGACGCCCACAGATGGGTCTTGCGATAGCGCAGGACGATGTCGCCCCGCTCGTCGACGAGTACCGTGGTGTTGTAGAAACGTTCTCCGTCGCGCTCCGCGAGGCCCACCGCGACGGCGACGCCCTTGCGACGTGCCGCGGCGCGTACCGCCTGCAACCGGGGGCCGTCGAGCGTCTCGGCGACCTCGGCGACGTTCTCCCGCGTCGGGAAACCCGACAGCGTCGTTTCGGGGAACACGATCAGTTTCGTGCCGCCGGCCACGTCGACGCGCTCGATCGTGTCGATCACCTTGCGCGTGTTGTGCGCGACGTCGCCGTCGACGAGCGACAGTTGCGCGAGTGCTACCTGCATGAAGCTTCTCCTTCCAATCGCCTTTCACTGGCATGTCGTATGCGTTGCACGTGGGATGCGACGCGCGTCGAGCGAAGCGGTGCATAGCCCGCCCCGTCGAATTGAGGCCGATTATCGGGTTATTATTTTTGACCTGAAATTCCCCGCCAGGGTTACCCTCACCGGAGCACACGATGGACCTCGAATGGCGAGATCTCGCTTTTCATCGGGAGATTGGCTCGGCCATCGACGCCCTCGATGGCCCGCATTTCTGGGCGCGGCTCACGCGCGTGCTGGAGCGGCATCTCGATTTCGACAACTGGGTCGCGCTGCGCTTCGCGCGCGATGCTGCGCCGCTCGTGCTCGCCGAACAGGCGATGCCGGACGGCAAGATCGACCTGATGTTCCAGGACTACCTGGCCGCGCTCTACCAGCTCGATCCGTTCTATCTCGCCGCGTTCGAAACGCAGGCGTCGGGCTTCTACACGCTCGCCGACGTCGCACCGGACAATTTCCGGATGACCGAGTACTACCAGCGGTACTTCAAGAAGAACATCGTCGGCGACGAAGTGCATTTCAACGTGGTGATCGATCGCGACCACACGCTGGGCTTCTCGCTCGGCAAGACGAGCAAGTACGACGAGCGCGAGATGGCATTGCTTACGCTTTACACGCCGTGGGTGCTGTCGTTAATGCAGCAGCGCCTGCGCTTCGAGACGTTCGTCGTGAACGAAACGCCGCGCCCGAGGGAACATGAAGCGCCCGACCCGCATGCACGCTTCGGCATGCTGACAGGAAAGCACGGGCGCGGCGCGTTGACGACGCGTGAAATCGAGGTGGCGATGCTGTCGTTGAGCGGCTTCTCCACGCGGGCGATCGGGGAGAAACTGTCGATCTCGTTCGAAACCGTGCGCGCGCACAAGAAGCACATCTACGCAAAGCTCGGTGTCGGGTCGCAGTCGGAACTCTTTGCGCTGTTCTACGATCCCGCGCGAGCCGGTGAATCCCCGTGATGCGCGTGGCGGCGTCGTGGCTCGGACATCCGCCAATGCGCTGCATTACGCTTCGTTCGTCGACCCGGAACGGCGGCCATCCAGATCGACCCGCAGATCCGTCATCATTGCGCTCCAGTGAAGCTACCGCCGGCTTCGACGTTCACCTGCCGCCGCGCGCCGCCGACTCTCGTGAACACGATCCGGCTCCAAGGCGTGTCGGCCAGATCCGGAAGGCGCTGTCCTTCGGCGCTGGCCATGCGCCGGAAATCGATCGCCTACGGTCGCGCCCGGACCGACACAACCGCCGTGGCGATGCACTGCCGCACCACGACATTCGACGAATCGGCCGGGTCACCATGACGATCGGACTTCGTGCTACTGAGTTATCGTTCCCGCTGAAACGACATTTCTCGACGAATTGCCGACATAGACCGTCGTCGCACCGCTTGCCGGCGACCACTGCTGCGCGTCCTTGTCCCAGGTGCTCAACGGATGGTTGGTCGCCTTCGGATCGATGTTGACGGTCACCGTCTGCGACGCCCCCGGATTCAGGAATACCGTCTGGAGTTCACGCGCCGCATCCTCTTCCGTATCGACGAGCAGCAGCGTGTAGTCGTGCGCAAGCGCCGTTCGATTGGCCCCTTTCACGACGCTTGCGAAGTGCGGATTGCTGATATCCAGAATGACGAGGCCGATCGTTCGTGTGCGCCCCGTAATCATCGAGCGCGCAAGCGGGCTCGTCTGGTAGCCCAGTTTCTCGATGGTCTCCTTCAGGCGGAACTCCACTTCCGGCGAGAAGCGCTTGGTCCCGTTGACATATTTCGATACGGTCGCGACAGACACCTCGGCTGCCCTTGCCACATCCCGGATCGTCGCGTTCGCGCCTTTTTTCATATGTGTCGAATGTATTGTCTGGGAACGCCGAGTCGCTCGAGCATTTCACCGAGGTTCCAACGGAAACGGCTGCGGAGTCGCGCCGGTAGCCTCCACGGCCGCGCGAACGCCGCCGCGCTCGCTGCCCCCGCCTTCAGCAGCAGTCCGTACGACAAGACGATATGCGGTCGGTGAATGCCCGGACATGCGCTTGAACGCGTGACTGAATGCGCTTTCGGACGAATAACCGAGCGACTGCGCAAGCAGGGCCACCGGGATGTTCTCGTCGCGCAAACGGCGCTCCGCAAGACGCATTCGCCACTCGCCCAGATAGGCCAGCGGCGCGACACCGGCGCTCGCCCTGAAGTGAGAAGCGAACGTGGTCCGTGACATCGCACACGCGGCGGCAAGCTCATCCAGATGCCATGAACGCGCGGGATCGCCGTGCATCAGCCGCAATGCGGGTGCGATGCGCGGGTTGCCGAACGCGCGCAGCCACCCTGTCAAGGACGCAGACGTTTTCAAATGGGCGCGCAATATCTGAATGAAGAGCAGCTGCGAAAGCTGGGCCGATACGAGTTGCGCGCCGGGCAGATCGGCCGCACGCTCTTCCACGAGTTGCTCGAGAAGCCAGCGGACCTTCACTGCCTGCGGCGATGCGGCCGGTACGTGAATCCATGGCGGAAGAACATCCGACAGCAAGCTGCCGGTGACCGGATCGAGCAATACGTGCCCGCCGATCTGCGCGAAGTCATCGCCGTCGCCCAGTTTCACCACCGACTTTCCGGCGCCCGAGAACAACGCCATCGCGTCGACGGGTGGCACGCAAGGATCACTTGCGAGGACGAAGGAGCGTTTCGCCGTCAACAATCCGACGTCACCGCTTCCAAAGCGGACAGGCGTTTCTTCTCCATCGATGGAGACCCAGCACGTGCCCTTCACCACCGCAAAGAACTTGATCTTGTCGGGTGCCGGAAATCGCACGGCCCAGGCGCCGCCGGCGGAAAAGCCTCCCGTCGCCAGCGATTCGGCGTTCGTGAGTCTCAGGATGTCGGAGAAGGGGTCGTCACTCATCATCGTACTGTCGCGCAAGTAAATCGCACTATAGAGCAATCACAAGCCGCGGGCCGGGCCTTGATCTTCCGGTGAGCAATCCGTCAGGTGCTTGCCCTTCTCCGGCCTATTCGCGATGTGGATGACGCTGGACGAACATCAACAATGCTTCACGGAAGTGCGACGCGGCAGGGTTTTGCAAATCATGCCGGGTGACGAGATGCAACGGTGCTCGAAACGCATGATCGCCGGCCACACGGCAGTAGCGAACGCTTTCCTGATGATAACGTTGCATCGACGCGGGCACGAGTGATACGCCGCCGCCCGCCGCCACGAGATTGATTGCCGTCACCATGCGCGGCACCTCTTCCACGACGTGCGGCTCGAAGCCCTTGGCCTGACACGCCCGGATGAAGTCCGCGTACATGCCGGGCGCGCCGGGCCGACGCACGAAGATGAACGACTCGTTCGCCAGCTGTTTGAGCGACACGGAACGACCGCCGATCAGCCGGTGCCCCACCGGCAGCACCAGCACCATGCGTTCCTCGGCGAGCAGTTCGAAGCGCAAGTCAGCGGGCGTTTCGACCGGTTTGCGGAGAATGGCTGCATCCGCGCGGCCGTTCAACATCATCTCGATGATCTCCGCCGCATTCACCTCGCTCATCTCGATCGAAATCTCGGGGTACATGTCCCGAAAATTCCGAATGGCGGTAGGCGTAAGCGGATGAAACGCCGCCGAACTCGTGAGCGCGACGCGCACCGTGCCGATCCGGCCTTGCGCCACCCGGCGCGCATGGACGACGGCGTTGTTCAGTTCGAGCAGTACCGTACGTGCGCGTGCGGCGAATATCTCGCCGGGCGCCGTCAACACGACGCCGCGCGGCTGGCGCACGAAAAGTGCGAAGCCCAGTTCCTGTTCGAGTTCCTGAATCTGCTGCGACAACGGCGGCTGCTGGATATGCAGTCGCGCGGCGGCCCGGGTGAACTGCCCTTCTTCGGCGACGGCGAGGAAATAGCGCAGCTGTCTGAGTTCCATCGTTTTGTCTGGTATATGCGTTGGATATGGCAACCGTGTCTCATCTGTATTTTACATTCAGGACGCCGGCACGTACGCTTGCTGCAGAAGCTGGAAGAGAATCAAAGGAGACACATGCAATCCACCCTGCAAGCGGACGTGCCCGCGTCGGCCGCCACGACGCTCAGCCGTTCGCAAACTCGCCGCGCGGTGCTCGCATCGGTCATCGGCAATGGCCTCGAATGGTTCGACTTTCTCATCTACGGCTACTTCGCGAAGATCATCGCGCAGGTGTTTTTTCCTGTCGGCAACGGATTCGTGTCCATCACGCTGACGCTGGCGACGTTTGCCGTCGGCTTCGTGGTCAGGCCGCTGGGTGGCATCGTGATAGGTGCATGCGCGGATCGCTACGGGCGACGCAAGACGTTGTCGCTGCTGATTCTGCTGATGGCAGCCAGCACGCTGATGATGGGCCTGACACCCAGCTACGCGGCTATCGGCATGGCCGCGCCGCTCGTCGTGATCCTCGCACGTATTCTGCAAGGGCTCTCCGTGGGCGGCGAATTCGCGACAGCGGCCGCGATGCTGACGGAATACGCGCCGCCAGGACGCAAGATGTTCTTCGGCAGTTTTCAGATGACGTCACAGGCCGTCGCGCTGCTACTGTCGTCGCTATGTGCGTTCTTGCTCACCACGCATCTGTCGCACCAGTCGCTCGTGGCGTGGGGTTGGCGCGTGCCGTTTCTGCTCGGCGCGCTGGTCGGGCCAGTGGGCTTCTACATCCGGCACAAGGTCGGCGAGTCGCCGGAATTCGTACAGTTGCGAGAACGGCTTGGACATGCGCCACGCCAGTCGCTGCGGACATTCATTCGC
This sequence comes from Burkholderia sp. BCC0097, assembly GCF_902832985.1. Lineage (NCBI taxonomy): Bacteria > Pseudomonadati > Pseudomonadota > Betaproteobacteria > Burkholderiales > Burkholderiaceae > Burkholderia > Burkholderia sp. BCC0097. The sequence continues at coordinate 103,009 of NZ_CADFDM010000010.1, read as the reverse complement.
GAGCGTGGCGATGCGGCGCTCTGCGCGATGGGCGTCATCATCGTTGGAGCGGCAACCAATTATCTGTGGCATTCCTATATGCCGCTCTATGTCGAACACCAGTTGCATCTGCCGCTCAAGAATGCGCTGTTCGGCACGGCGATCTCCGGATTGATCGGCATCGTCGGCTATCCGTTGGCAGGGATGCTCGCCGACCGCCTCGGCGCATATCGGCTGTTCTTTCCGGTGACGATCGTCTGGGTATGCGCTGCCTATCCGCTTTTCGCATGGGTGCTCGCGGCGCCCTCGCCCGAGCGCGTTTTCAGCGCGCAGATCATCGCGACGGTCGTGCTCAGCGTCATGTCGGGCGCGCACCCCGGCATGCTGACGCAGTTGTTTCCGACGGCCATGCGTTCGACGGGCGTGGCGCTGTCGTACAACGTGGCCGTCACTCTGTTTGGCGGGCTCGCGCCGCTCACCGTTTCGACATTGATCGACGTCACCGGCTCGCGCATCGTGCCGGCGTGGTATCTGGTGTTCGCCGGCATCGTCTCGTTGCTGCTGGTCGGGTTCACGGCATCCGGGCGACGCTTGCGCCGCGAGCCGGACCTGTGGCCGGGTGACACGGCGTGAGCGTCGCGATGTGCCTTCCCCGGAACCATGAAGTGCGCCCACGTAACGAAGTACCCGTCAAAGTCGTCGCCAGTGAGCGGTTGACCGTCTCGACGTCACGCGGCGAAGCCAGCGTGCCGCTGTTCACGGGCGGCAGCGTCGCGCCGGCCACCGCGACGCAGGTCGTCGTCATGCTGCACGGCAGATTGCGCGACGCCGACGCATACCTTCGATCGACGCAGCGCGCGCTCGACGCGTCGACGGCCGATGCAGCAAACGTGATGCTCGCCGTGCCGCAATTTCTCGCGACGGCCGACGTCGAGTATCACCCGTTGGCGGACGACTGTCTGCATTGGGAATGGACCTCGTGGATGGGCGGACTCGACGCAATCGGTCCAGCGCCGCTCAGCTCATTCGATGTACTCGATGCGCTCGTCGAACATTACGTTCGAGGCATGCAGAGCGGCCGCTATCCGAGGCTGCGCGAGATCGTGATCGCAGGGCATTCCGGCGGGGCGCAGGTCGCGCATCGGCACGCGGTACTCAGCAACGCGACCGCATGTTGTCTCGCACGCGGTGTGACGGTACGGTACGTCATTGCGAATCCTTCGTCATATGTGTACTTCGACGCTTGGCGTCCGCATGGCGAAGGCATCGATCAAACCGCATGTGCCGGATTCAATGAATGGAAATACGGCACGTCACGACTTCCCCGCTATGCGGACGGACTCGACGCGCAATCGCTCGAGCGTCGTTACGTCGATCACGACGTCACCTATCTGCTCGGTACGCACGACGACGATCCGGAGCACCCGGCTCTCGACCGCTCATGCGAGGCGATGATGCAAGGCCCGCACCGCCTCGCTCGCGGCCGCGCGTACTTCGCCTATCTGCGCGCCCGGCATCCTGAATTGCGGCATGAGCTGCATGAAGTTCAAGGCGCGGGGCACAGCGGCGACGCGATGTTCGTATCGCAGGCCGGCGTGTGCGCGTTGTTTGGCCCCTCCGTTCGGCTCGCCGAATCTCGCGTCGAGCAGGAAGGCGGTGCTCTCGAATAGCAATCAATTCATCTGGAGACGACGATGGACAACAGACCGTTGTGGTGGGCGATCGCCCTGAGCCTTTGCATCAGCGCTTGCGGCGGAAATGAATCGGGCGGCGGCGCCTCGGCAAGCTCGCCGCCGCCCTCGGCCGCAACCCAATGCGCGGCGTTGAACGGCCTGGCGATTCCGGCCTCTTCGATAGCCGAGCCGACCGGCGGTGCGACGGTCACGAGCGCGACGCTGGCGGAAGCCGCCGGGGAATATTGCCAGGTGAATGGCGCCATCGCTCCCGTCGATCCCGCGGCGCCGTCAATCAGGTTTCAGGTCAATCTGCCGACCAACTGGAACCGCAAGGCGCTGCATTATGGCGGCGGCGGCTTCGACGGTACGCTGATTACCGGCGTCGACGCGCTCGACATGGCGCCAACGGGCACGCCGACGCCGCTTGCCAACGGCTACGCGACGTTCGGCGACGATTCCGGGCATCAGAGCTCCAGCATCACTGACGGCAAGTTCGCCGCGAATGACGAATCGCTTGCGAACTACGGCGGCCTGAGCCTGAAGAAGACGCACGACGTCGCGATGGTGCTCATCAGAAAACGCTACGCGAGCGCGCCCGGCAAAACCTATTTCTTCGGCAGTTCGACAGGTGGTCGGGACGGGTTGAGCGAAGCGCAACGCTGGCCCTCGGACTATGACGGTATCGTCGTGAATCGCCCGGCGCTCAACTATACCGGGCTGCGTTTGAGCAACGTCATGCTGGGCCGCGCACTCTACCTGAACAACGGCGCAGGCTGGCTCGACGTCGCCAAGACGGTGCTGCTGCAACATGCCGTCATGAACGCGTGCGATGCGCTCGACGGCGTCGCCGACGGCATCGTGTCCAACGTGGCGGCGTGCAACGCGCAATCGGCGACGGTGCTGGCGTCCGTGCGCTGTCCGAATGGCGTGGATTCGGGCGACACCTGTCTGTCGGATGCGCAGATCGCGACCGTTCAGACCATCGCTGCGCCGTTGCAATTGCCTTATCCACTTGCGAACGGCGTGACGCGATACGCTGGCTACAACATCCTCGCGGGTTCGGTGTTCGCGGGGCCCTACACGACGCGTGATCTCGGCGAATCGAAAGTACCGGCCAATCCGGCGGGAAAGAAAGATGCGAACCAGTGGGTGACGGGCGATCAATGGGTCAAGTACTTCGTCACGCGCGTGCCCACGTTCGATTCGTTGACGTTCGATCCGGTCAATCCCGGTGCGTATCAGTCGCGCGTCCAGGCGCTATCGGCACTCACCGATGCAACGAGCACCGACCTGAGCGCCTATGTCGCGAAAGGCGGCAAGCTCATCATGACGCACGGCCTTGCCGACGAAATCGTGAGCACCGACTCGAGCACCGACTATTACACCGGTCTGGTGCAGCGTTTCGGACAAGGAACGGTCGACGGCTTCGTGCGGTTTTATCTGATGCCGGGAGTCGGCCATGGCACCGGACCGTTTCATCCCGCCATCGATTCACTATCCGCACTCGATGAATGGGTGGAAAGCGGCAACGCGCCTGAAACACTGACGATGAGCGACCTTAACGCAGCTACGCTCGGGAGGACGCGCCCGTTGTGCCGCTATCCACTGTGGCCAAAGTATATCGGCGGCGATGTAAACGCAGCGGCAAGCTTCCAGTGCACCCGCTCGTAGCGCGCGGCGGTTTTTCTCGTCGTCGCCGTCGCCCGGTTTCACCGTCGACTTTCCGGCGCCCGAGCGCAACGCCATCGCGTTAACGAGCGGAACGCAAGGATCGCTTGCGAGGACGAACGACCGTTTTGCCGTCGGTAATCCGACTTCCCCGCTTCCAAAGCGATTCGGCGTTCGTGAGTCTCAGGATGTCGGAGAAGGGGTCGTCACTCATCATCGTACTGTCGCGCAAGTAAATCGCACTATGGAGCATTAACAAGCCGCGGGCCGGGTCTTAACCTTCCGGTTCTTCATCCCGGACAATCAACGACATGAACGGCAATACCAACGACGTATCGGTTCTCGTAACAGGCGGCACCGGCTTCATTGCACAACACTGCATCCTGGCGCTGCTGAATCGAGGCTACCAGGTACGAACCACCGTTCGCTCGCTCGCACGCGAGACGCAAGTGCGTGCCCAGCTCGAAAGAGGCGGTGCAGAACCCGGAGGCCGTCTGTCATTCGTCGAGGCGGATCTCCTCGCCGACGACGGCTGGCAACAGGCAACGGCCGGCTGCACTTACGTCGTGCATGGCGCGTCGCCCACGCCCACCGGCACGCAGACGAGTGAAGACGACTGGGTCAAGCCCGCCGTGGCAGGCACGCTGCGCGTGCTGCGTGCCGCGCGGGACGCCGGTGTCAAGCGCGTCGTGCTGACTTCCGCTTTCGGTGCGATCTGCGCCGGACACGGGCCAATGAGCCGCCCCTTCGACGAAACCGACTGGAGCAACCTGACGGCCGCCGATGTCTGGCCTTATCAGAAGTCGAAGACCTTGTCGGAGCGCGCGGCCTGGGATTTCGTCGCGCGGGAAGGACGCGGCATGCAACTGTCCGCGATCAATCCGGTGACGGTTGTCGGCCCCGTGCTCGGCGACGACTATTCGCACTCCATCCGCCTGATCAGGGGCATGCTGGACGGCCAGCCCGGCAATCCGCGAATCAATTCCGGCTTCGTCGACGTGCGCGATGTCGCCGACCTGCATGTGCGAGCCATGACCCACGAAGCCGCGAACGGCGAGCGCTTCATTGCCATTGCAGGCGAAAGCATGTGGCTCGCCGAAGTCGCGCAAGTGCTCAAGGCGCGCATGGGGGACGCCGCGCGCCACGTGTCCACCCGGGTGCTGCCCGACTGGCTGGTACGCATCGGCGCGCTCAGGGATCCCGCGCTGCGCGGATCGCTGCCGTTGCTCGGCCGCAATCTGAACGCCACCAGCCACAAGGCCATCAGCTTGCTCGGCTGGTCGCCCCGCCCGCGCGAGGACGCCATTGTCGCCACGGCCGAAAGCCTCGTGCGCCTCGGGCTGCTGCGCGATGCCGGCCGGCGATAGCACCCGCGCCGCCGGCCTTTCCGCCGCTGCCATTCTGGTCGGGCCTGACGATATGGGGCTCTGCGCCCCGAAAGCGCCGCAAGCACGCGGCCGAATGAACAACCGGGCCGGGCATCGCATACGCCCGGCCCGATCGCGGCGCCGTCAGTGCTGCTGGACCGCCGGCCCCGCGGCGCCCTCCGGCTCGGCCGAATCCGCGTGGCGACTGCCGATCAGATACACCGCACCGGCCGCCACGAGCGACGGCACCGCGAGCAGGCTGAAGACGTCGCCGAAATGCCATCCCCAGCCCATCAGCAGCGCGCCGAGGAACGCGCCGGCCACACCGCCGACCCGTCCGATGCCAAGCATCCAGGCAACGCCGGTGGCGCGGCAACGGGTCGGATACAGGCTCGCGGCGTAGGCCGACATCGACGTCACCGCGCCCGTCACGACGGTGCCGCACAGGAGCGTCAGCGTGCCGAGCCACGCGGCATGTCCGAGCGTGCGGCCCACCACGAGCACCAGCGCGGCCGCCACGACATAGGTGCAGACGATCGTCCGGTTCGCATTGAAGCGATCCATCAGCCAGCCCGCGCAGAGATTGCCCAGCACACCGCCGAGCGGGAACAGCGACGTCATCAGCGCACCACCCTCCGCGCCGAACCCTGCGTCGCGAAACAGCGTCGGCATCCAGTTGGTCAGCAGGTAGTAGATCAGGAGACCCATGAAATACGCAGCCCACAGCATCAGCGTGCGCGAACGGAACCGGCCCGACAGCACCAGCGCGAGCGCCGGCACACCGCCTCCGGTTTCCTTGCGGGCTTCGGCAGCCACGAACATGCAGTCGTCGAAACGCTCGCGCGGTGCGATCCGGGCGAGAATCCGCGCGATCCGGTCGTGCTTGCCCGCTCGCGCGGCGAGATACTGCGCGGACTCGGGCAGCCATGCGACGAGTGCCGCAGCCAGCACGATCGGCACCACCCCGCCCGCCGTCAGCACGCTTTGCCAGCCGAAGTGCGGAATCAGCCACGCCGACGCGATGCCGCCCACGGCAAGCCCGCCCGAGAAGCCGCAAAACATCGCATTGACCACCAGGCTGCGAATCCGTGCGGGCGCGTATTCGGACATCAGCGTCACGGCATTGGGCATCGCCGCGCCGAGCCCCAGGCCGGTCAGGAAGCGGAACGCCGTCAACTCGCCGACCGATTGTGCGTGCGCCGACACGATGCTCCATCCGCCGAAGCACGCCACCGACAACACGAGCACCGTCTTGCGGCCGAGCCGGTCGGCACACGGGCCGGCGGCGAGCGCACCGATGCCGAGGCCGGCCAGCGCCGCGCTCATCACCGGGCCGAGCGCGCTGCGCGCGATGCCCCAGTCGTGAATCAGCGCGGGTGCGATGAAGCCGATCGCGGCGGTGTCGTAGCCATCGGCGGCCACGACCAGAAAGCACAGGACCAGAATCAGCCACTGGCTGGGAGAAAAGCGCTCTGCATCGATGAACGACTGCACGTCGAGCGTCCGGGTCGGGGTTGTCATCATGTGTCTCCTGTATGCCGTGCGCGTCGCGGCGCTTGCGCGTCCGGCGCACGGCTGTCTCCATTGCTTGATTGTCGGTGTCCCGCTCGGGCGGACGGCGAATCCGCTGCGCCGTAGGCCAGCCAGCCACCATCGACGGCCAGCACCGTACCGGTGATGCAGCTCCCCGCGTCCGAGGCCAGGAATGCGCTCGCGCGCGATCTCGTCCGGATCGGCGAGGCGCCCGAGCGCCGCCCGATTCAACTGCCCGTCACGATTGCCACTTGTATAGCGACCCCATGATCTTCCGGCTTCATCGTGTGCTCAGCGCACCAGATACGCGAGGCTCGGAAAATCGACGCGACGGACGATGCGGCTTTCCTGCGCGATGATCAGATGGCCGGACGCCTGCAAATAGGCCGGCCATTCCGGGTCGGCATCCCGCGCGGTGCGCCGCGTGTCGTAGTCGGCAATGCTGTCGTAGCCCCACAAGTGCACGACCTGGTTCAGCGCCCCGATGTCGCTCGTATAGAACCCGACGGGCGGGCCGAGGTACTTCACCTGGATCGGCATTGCGTAGCGGTCGAAGATGTCGAGGAATTCGGCCATGCCGCGCGGACGGATCGTATAGATGCGGTGGTCGATGAAGGCTTTGGACGGATTCATGCCGTGCTCCGGATTCAGGCGATCGCGCGCGCGGCTGCGCGGCGCGTTGCGGCAGCGGCAGGCGCCGGATCGGCGAGCCCCGCGATGTGGCGCGCGCTCAGGTAGCCGAACGTCATGATCGGCCCGAGCGTGATGCCGGCGCCCGGGTAGTTCCCGCCCATGATGCTGGCCCGGTCGTTGCCGACCGCGTACAAGCCGGCCACCGGCCGGTCGTCGGTGGCGAGCACCTGGCCGTGCACGTTCGTGCGAATGCCGTCGAAGGTACCGAGATCGCCCATCAGGACTTTCAGCGCGTAGTACGGGCCCGCCCCGAGCGGCGCCACGCACGGGTTCGGGAGATGGGCCGGATCGCCGAGATAGCGGTTGAACGACGTGGTGCCGCGACCGAACTCGGGATCCTCGCCGTGCACGGCGCCTTCGTTGTAGCGCCGCACCGTTGCTTCCAGGTTCGCGGCGTCGATGCCCGCCTGCCGTGCGAGTTCCGCGAGCGTGGAGCCCTTGACGAGATAGCCGTTGCGCAGCAGCGGCCCGAGCGGCACCGGCGCGGGCTTCGCGAAGCCCAGCCCGTACTTGCGGATCGTCGCGTGATCGCAGACCAGCCACATCGCCGTTTCGGTGTCGCCGCTGCATGCGTCGACCATCGCCGCGCCGACGTCGTGGTACGAATTCGATTCGTTGGTAAACCGCTTGCCGTGGCGGGTGACGCCGATGACGCCCGGCTTGTAGCGATCGAGCAGATGCGGAAACACGCCAAACCGGCCGTCGCCGAGCGGCACGCGCGATACCGGCATCCACGCGGCCGGCTGCGGATAGCGGATCTCGACCCGGCCGCCGACGTGCTCGGCGAGCTTCGCGCCATCGCCGGTGTTGCCGGCAGGCACCGGCGACACATGCTCGCCGCCACGCGCGACATGCGGATACGCACGCGCAATGCGCGCGACATCGTGCGAGAAGCCGCCGCTTGCCAGCACCACCGCACGCCGCGCAGTGATGCGATACCTGGCGCCATCGCCTTCGACCGTTGCACCGACGACGCGCCCGTCGTTCACGACGAGCTCACGCGCCGCCGTGTCGGTGAAAATCGGAACGCCAAGATCCAGGGCGGACTTCGCGAGCCGCGCCGCGAGTGCGTTGCCGCTCGTGATCTGCACGCCGCGCCGATACAGCGCGAGATCCTTCAGGTGCGAAGCGAGCCGCTTCGTCACGTACCACGCCGATGTCAGCGACCGCGTCGCATTGAAGAAATGCTTGAGATCCGCGTTCGACGAATTGAACATCATCCCGATGAACGTGATGGTCTTCAGCGGCGGACGCAAGCGTTCGAGATCGCGGCCGAGCCCGCGCGCGTCGTAAGGCGCGGCCACCACCGAGCGGCCGATGTCGACACCGCCCGGCCGATCCGGATGATAGTCGGGATAGAGCGTCGGCACGAATTTCACTTCCGTTTCCCGCTCGAAGAATTCGAGCATCCGCGGACCGTGCTCGAGAAATGCCTCGATCGCCTCGTCGTCGTAGAACGCACCGGTTTCGCCGCGCAGATAGGTGCGCGCGGCTTCCCGCGCGTCGTGCACGCCGTTCGCCGCTGCATGAGGGTTGCCGGGAATCCACAGTACGCCGCCGGAAAAAGCCGTCGTGCCGCCAAAGCAGCTCTCCTTCTCGACGACGATCACGTCGAGTCCGGCCTTGCGTGCGGTGATCGCGGTGGACAGGCCGCCCGCTCCCGCTCCGATCACGAGCAGGTCGCACGTGACATCCTTCGAACGCCGCTGGTCGCTCATCGCGTTCTCCTCCAGTGATAGGGCTGCGCCGCGGCGTCGCTCGAGCGGCGACGGTTCGTGCGGCGCAAGCCGGGTCGTTGAATTATTTCGGGGCGGCGCCGGCTTCATAGCCCGGGCGCGGGACCAGATCCATCAGCATCGCGTCGAGGCCGCCGTCGACGACGAGCTCCGCACCGTTCACGTACGCCGCGCGCGGGCTCGCCAGAAACGCGACGACGTTCGCGATGTCGTCGGGACGGCCGATGCGTCGGCTGGCCGTCATCGCGCTGCGGCGCGCTTCGATGTCGCCGTTCGCGTAGAACGACTCGGACAACGGCGTGCGGATCATGCCCGGACACACGGTATTGCTGCGCACGCCGCGCGGCCCCCACTCGGCCGCCAGTTGCCGCGCCAGCATCGCGACGCCCGCCTTGCTGGCGCTGTAGGCGCCGCTGTGCGTCTGCGGATGACGCGCCGCGATGGACGCGACATGCACCAGCGAGCCCGAGCCGCGCGCGAGCATCGCGCGCCCGAATGCTTGCGAGCACAGCATGTAACCCGTCAGATTGACGCGCAGCATCGCGTTCCACGCATCGAGATCGATGGTCTCGATGCCGCCGGCGCGCAGCAAGCCGGCGTTGTTGACCAACACGTCCGCGGTGCCGAGATCGCGCTGCACGCGTTCGGCCGCCTGGGCGACGCTGGTCGGATCGCCGATGTCGCATGCAACCGCGACGACATCCGCGCCGCAGGCACGCAACTGCTCCGCCAGCGCGATCGTCTTGTCCGCATCGCGGTCGAGCAGCGCGACGCGTGCACCAGCCGCGACGAACGTCTGCGCAATCGACGCGCCAATGCCGCCCGCCGCCCCCGTCACGACACATGTCTTGCCGTTGAGCCGCAACCAGTCCGGTTGGTGTTCGTTTGCTTCGGAGATCATGTTAGTTATCCTTGATATATAGTCGCGCCCTGTTTCCATGAATGCCGAACCGACCGTTCGATCCCGGCCGCGGTGCGTAATGCGCACGTCGCGCCGTTGGGAAAAGTATAGAAGTGCCGCGCCGGCGAAAACTGGACAAACACCGCGAGCAGCAGGACAATTTGTACACAGGAGGCCAGTCGGCATGAGGAGAATCCCTAACTACGACCTGTACGGCGAATCGGCTCGCCCGCCTTGGTATGACGCATTCAACTTCGAATGGATACACGAGCGCAGCCGGCCCAACGACTGGCATATCGCTGCGCATCGCCACGATGCGCTCTTGCAGATTTTGTACATTCGCGGCGGAAGCGGACACGTCGTGATCGAGAGCGACAAGCTGCCGTTCGTGCCGCCCTGCCTCGTGCTGCTCCCCGCGCAAACCGTGCATGCGTTCGAGTTCTCGCCGCAGATCGACGGCCTCGTGATCACCGTCGCGCAACGGGCGCCTGATGCGTTGCTGAAGGCGGTCGCGCCCAACGTACTACCAGTGCTGCAACGCGCCGCGGTGATTCCGGTCAAGGGGCCGGACGCGAGCGTGTCGATGCTGATGCCGCTGTTCGCATTGCTCGAACAGGAGTTTCGCGGCACGTCGCGTGGCCGCGGCGCGGCGGGAATGGCGCTGCTCGTTGCGTTGCTCGTTCATATCGCGCGTTTGAGCGATCTCGCGGCGGCCCCGTCGCATACGGGCACCGATCGCCGCGGCACGCTGCTGCGGCGCTACCGCGAACTCATCGCCGCGCATTTTCGCGAACACCAGCCGGTGGCGTTCTACGCCGAACGGCTCGGCGTGACTGCCGCGAAGCTTGCGCGCGTGTGCCGTGAAGAACTCGGCATCTCGACCATGGCCGTCATCAACGAACACGTAATTCGCGAGGCGCAACGCGACCTCGTCTATTCGAACCTGAGCGTCAAGCAGATCGCGCACGAGACAGGCTTCGCCGACAGCGCGTACTTCAGCCGCTACTTCCGCAAGCAGACAGGGATGACGCCCGGCGAATTCCGCGAGTCCGCGCATCGCGACCTGATACGGGGGCCGTAACGAACGGCCGGCACTGCGCGACGGTGAACGTCGCGCGAACGCCGCCGGAATGCCCGGGAACCTTTGTGTGGCGGAAGGCAGCCAGAGTCGAACTGACCCGGGAGTGTCTGACACCCCCAACCGGGTTTGAAGCCCGGCCGTACCACCGGATACGAATGCCTTCCGCGGGAAAAGAAACCGAAGAACAACGAGCGCCTACGCCTGAATACCCGCCCAACCGCTGTCAGGCCGCAGGTAGTGAAGATCGCGGTGGAAGCGAGTATACCCAACCCGATCGAAGAACTCGAGAATCTGGATCGCGCGCTTGCGACCGAGCCCCGTCGCGTCGCGGAACGTCGCGGCATCGAGCCCGCCGCCGCGCGACGGCGCGAGATGCGCGACCAGTTCCGCCAGTTCGCGCGCGATGTCCGCGTGATAGAACAGGTCGCGCACGACCTGGTGCACGTCGCCGCGCCGCGCCAGCTTGCGCAGCAGCGTGCGCACCGCATCCTCGGCTGCGCCCGTATCGCGGGCCAGGTCGCGCACCCACGGCGGATCGAAGCGCCCCGCGTGGATCAGCGGCAGCAGTTGCCGCGCCAGCGCTTCCTCGCGCGGCTCGAGGCTCACCGAATGCGACGGCAGATGCAGCCACGGCCCGCTACGCGCGACTTCGCCGCTCGCCACCAGCGCATCGACGAGCGCGCGCCACAGCGTATCGCCGACGAGCGGCGCAGCCATCCGTCGCAGGCGTGCGGCGTCGAGCCCCTGCTCGTCGGGCATGCGTTCGTGGTACGCGCGCAGCGTGTCGACCGCCCGCGTCTGCAATGCCCGCCAGTGCGCATGCGAAATCACCGCGCCTTCGTTCGCCGCGGCATCGCGTTGCCCGATCGCCAGCGCATCGTCCGGCAACGCCAGCGCATCGGGTGCGAATCCCGTCAGATGCGTGAGCGTCGCGCGCGCCATGCCGAGCGGCGCCTGCGCGAGCAGCGCATCGAGGCGCCCTTCGTCGAGCCACGCCGCGAGCGCGTCGAGCCACGCGCGGCGCGCAGGCGTACGGCGCTTGCGGGCCGGCCCGAACGGATCAAGCACGCGGCCGCCGCCGACGGTGCGCGTCGCCTGCGGATTGCGGACGATGAAGCGGTCGCCCGGCAGCGCGAACACCGGCTCGTCGAATACCAGTTGCACGCGCATCCGCTGGCCGGCGGCGAGCGTGTCGCCGTCCAGCAACGCGACGTGGGCCACGCGATGCAGCGTGCCGAGATGCACGTGCAGCGGCGCCCAGTGCGTCAGCGTCAGCCCGGCGTCCGCGAGCAACGTCAGCTCGACGTCCAGGCGCGGCGATGTCGCGACGAGCCGCGCATCGGCGACGGTGTCGCCTCGCTCGACGTCGGCCTTGTCGACACCGGCCAGGTTCAGCGCGCAACGTTCGCCCGCGCGGCCGGCCTCGACCGGCCGGTTCTGCGCGTGGATGCTGCGCACGCGGGCCGCGCCGCCCGTGCGCACGATCGCGAGCGTGTCGCCGGTCGCGACGCGGCCCGCGAACGCGGTACCCGTCACGACGGTGCCCTGCCCGGCGAGCGTAAACACGCGATCGACCGCGAGCCGGAACAACCCGTCGTCGCGACGCGCGCGCCACGCGATCGCCGCGTCGGCCAGGTGCTGCTTCAACGCGGCGACGCCGGAATCGTCGGCCACCGTTGCACGTGTTTCGAAGATCGGCACGCCAGCCAGCGTCGAGTCGTGCAGCCAGACGGCGATCTCGTCGCGCACCTCGGCAACGCGTGCGGCATCGACGCGATCGCATTTCGTCAGCGCGACGGCGCCATGCGTGACGCCGAGCAGTTGCAGGATCGCGAGATGCTCGCGCGTCTGCGGCATCACGCCGTCGTCGGCGGCGATCACGAGCAGTGCGAAGTCGATGCCGCACGCGCCGGCGGCCATCGTATGAATCAGCTTCTCGTGGCCCGGCACGTCAATCAGGCCGAGCACGTCGCCGTTGCCGAGCGGCGTATAGGCATAGCCGAGTTCGATCGAAATGCCGCGCGCCTTCTCTTCCTTCAGGCGATCGGTGTCGACGCCCGTCAGCGCGCGCACGAGCGTGGTCTTGCCGTGGTCGATGTGCCCCGCGGTCCCGACGATCATGCAGCGGGCCCCGCGAGCGGCACGCATTGCGCGACGAACGCCGCTTCGTCGGCCGCTTCGAGGCAGCGCAGGTCCAGCCGCAGCGCGTTGTCGGCCACGCGGCCGATCACCGGGCGCGGCCATTCGCGCAGCCGTTTCTCGAGCTGCGCAAGCACTCGGCCGCTGCGCTTGCCGTCCGCCGAGCGCACCACGAGCCCCGCGCTCGCCAACTGATCGACCGGCAGCGCGCCGCTGCCGATCTGGCTGAACATCGGTTCGACCGTCACGTCGAAACCGCCGCCGAGCGCGGCCTGCAGCGCCGGACGCACGCGTTCGGCCGCTTCGGCGATCTCGCGCTGCGGGCGCGTCAGCAGGCGCAGCGTCGTGAGGCGCTCGCGCAGGAATTCGGGTGACTGGTACAGGCGCAGCACCGGTTCGAGCGCCGCGAGCGTCAGCTTGCCGACGCGCAGCGCGCGCTTGAGCGGATGCTTCTTGATCTTCGCGATGAGCGCGCGATCGCCGACGATCAAGCCGGCCTGCGGGCCGCCGAGCAGTTTGTCGCCGCTGAACGTGACAACGTTTGCGCCGGCGGCGACGGTTTCCTGCACGGTCGTCTCGTGCGGCAAGCCCCATTGCGTGAGATCGGCCAGCGTGCCGCTGCCGAGATCGACGGCCACCGGTACGCCGCGCTCGCGCGCGAGCGGCGCGAGTTCGGCGAGCGTCGCCTCCTTCGTGAAGCCGCTGATCGCGTAGTTGCTGCAGTGCACCTTCATCAGCAGCGCCGTGCGCGGGCCGATCGCGTCAGCGTAGTCGCGCAGATGCGTGCGGTTGGTCGTGCCGACCTCGCGCAGCTTCGCGCCGGCGCGGCTCATGATGTCGGGAATGCGGAATGCCCCGCCGATCTCGACCAGCTCACCGCGCGACACGACGACTTCCCGCTTCGTCGCGAGCGCCGACAGCGTCAGCAGCACGGCCGCCGCATTGTTGTTGACGACGGTCGCGGCTTCCGCGCCCGTCAGTTCGCACAGCAGAGCGTCGATCAGGTCATCGCGATCGCCGCGGCGGCCGGTAGCGAGATCGAACTCGAGGTTGACGGGCCGCGTGAGCACGTCGACCACCGCGCGCACCGCGTCGTCGGGCAGCAGCGCGCGCCCGAGGTTCGTGTGCAGCACGGTGCCGGTCAGGTTGAACACGGTGCGCACGGCGCCCGCACTCTGCACGGCCAGGATACGCGCGACGGCGGCGGCAATGCGCGGCTCGTCGAGCGGCTCGGCCGCCGCGGGATCGCGCTGCGCGGCCATGCGCCAGCGGTCCAGTTCGGCGCGTACGGCGTTCAGCACGCGCGTGCGGCCATAGTCGGCGACGAGCGGCTGCAGCGGCGCCGACGACAGCACGCGCTCGACCGACGGCACCCGCGCCAGCACGGCATTCAGTTCATTCACACCCGGTTCGGTCACGTCGTTGTGGCTCCAGTCTCATGCGTCGCAGTCGACCGGGACGGCGCTCGCGCACCGCCCCGGCCCCGTGCCGTCAGTCCGCTTCCCGCGACACGTCGGGCCACAGCAGCGGGTTCGGCGAACTGCGCTGGTAGCCGGCCTCGTTCATCAGCAGGTCGAGCGTGAGGCTCGCGAGATCGTCCGCCAGCGGCTCGAACTCGTAGTCCTTCTCCTGATAGCCGATCTTGCGATAGGTCTTGCACTCGTCGCACGATTCGGCCTTGACGGCTTCGCTGCCGCCTTCGATCCCGTGATACGCGATGCCCTTCGTGGAGTCGCAGTGCGAACACTTGGTGCGCACCATGTGCCATTCGGTCGTGCACAGCCCGCACTGCAGGAAACGGTAGCCCTGGTACTGACCGCCGACCCGCACGACACTCGCGACCGGATGCGTGCCGCACACCGGGCACAGCCCCGGCTGATCGAGATACGGGACATCGGTGGGCGTCACGCGGCTCGCGAGCTCCGTCCATACGACCTGCAGCGCGGCCATCAGGAACGGCGCGGTGGCCGGATCGACTTCGGCGAAGCGCAGCGCGAGGATCGCGTCGGCTTGCGCGTCGAGCTCGGCGGGCGCCATCAGGCGCAACCGGTCGAGCAGCTTCGCCAACTGCGGATTGACGAGCCCGGCGCTTTCGACACGGTCGAGCAGTTCATACAGCACGGCGCGCCAGCGCGAATCGCGTTCGCCGTCGAGCGCCGGCACGAGCGGCATCGAATGCTCCTGCGCGCGTGCGATCGCTTCCTTCGACGGCAGCGGCAGCTCCAGCGCCTGCAGCGTCGCGTGCTGCGCGTCGGCGACGGTGGCCATCAGCCGCAGGTAGCCGCTGATCGGGTTCAGGTCGGCCAGCTTGCGCAGCCGCGCGGCCCGCGCCGCGAACGCGGTCGCGCGCTCCGGCAGGCGAAAGCGCGGAATGGCCGAATGATCGAGCGCCGAGATCTCGGTCGGCTCCAGAATGCGTTGTGTCACGAAAATATCTTCCAAAAAAACAAGCGCCGACGAATCGGCGCCTCGGGCGATTCCTGCGGTCGGCGGAGCAGCACGCCGCAATCGGCGTACCGCCCCGCTCCTCCGCTGCGTTATTTCACGCTTTCACGGAACCACTTCGGGTGATGCTTGCGGGCCCAGCCCAGCGTGACGGTGCCGCGCACCATCGCACCGATCGAACCCTTCACCCACAACGCCGCGTAAATGTGCACGATGATGCTCGCGATCAGCACGAAGGCCGCCACGGCATGCACGACAGCGGCCGCGCGGATCACCCCGATCGGGAAGTAGAACGAGAAGTAGCGCCGCCAGATCACGATTCCCGACAGCAGGAGCAGCAGCAGGCACGCCACCAGCGTGAAGAATAGCAGCTTCTGTCCGGCGTTATAGCGCCCGACCGGCGGCAGCTTGTCTTCCTGGTTGGTCAGCACGTCGCCGATCTGCTTCAGCCATTGGCGATCATCCGCATCGAGCGCATTGTGGTGCCAGAAGCGCACCACGAGAATCGCGAACGACACGAACATCACGAGGCCGACGAACGGATGCAGGATCCGCGTCCACTGGCCGCCGCCGAACAGCGCGGTCAGCCAGAACATCGACGGATGGAACAGCGCGAGCCCGGACAACGCGAGCAGCACGAACGTGATCGCGGTGATCCAGTGGTTCGTGCGCTCGTTCGGCGTGTAGCGGACGATCAGGTTGGGGTCGTCGTGGTTCATTTCGCGTCCTCCTTGATGCGTCGTGCCTCGTCGCGGGCGGCCGATTCCTCTTCGTCGGTGACCTCGTTCGGACCGACGCGGACGTAGTGGAAGAAGCCGGCCAGCGCGGTCAGCGCGAGGCCCGCGACCGCGAGCGGTTTCGCGATACCCTTCCACAGCTTCACCATCGGGCTGATCGACGGGTTGTCGGGCAGCCCGTGGTACAGCGACGGTTTGTCCGCGTGGTGCAGCACGTACATCACGTGCGTGCCGCCGACGCCCTGCGGGTCGTACAACCCCGCGTGCTCGAAGCCGCGCTCCTTCAGGTCCTCGATCCGCTCGGCCGCGTGCTGCTTCATGTCCTCCTTGGTGCCGAACACGATCGCGCCCGTCGGGCAGGTCTTCACGCAGGCCGGTTCCTGGCCGACCGCGACGCGGTCGGAACAGAGCGTGCACTTGTACGCGCGATGATCCTTCTTCGAGATCCGCGGCACGTTGAACGGGCAACCGGTCACGCAGTAGCCGCAACCGATGCAGTTCTCCTCGTGGAAGTCGACGATCCCGTTGTTGTACTGCACGATCGCGCCCGGCGACGGGCACGCCTTCAGGCAGCCCGGATCCTCGCAGTGCATGCAGCCGTCCTTGCGGATCAGCCACTCGAGGTCGCCCGCCGGGTTCTCGTATTCGGAGAACCGCATGACCGTCCACGAATGCTCGGTCAGGTCGGCCGGGTTGTCGTACACGCCGACGTTGGTGCCGACTTCGTCGCGCAGGTCGTTCCACTCCATGCATGCCGTCTGGCACGCCTTGCAGCCGATGCACTTCGATACGTCGATCAGCTTCGCGACGCTCCCGGTCACCGGTTCGCGCACCGTGGGCGGTGGCGTCGTGGTGGCCGAGACCCGCTTGATATCCAGCGATTGCAATGCCATCTCTTCCCCCTTACGCCTTTTCGACCTTCACCAGGAACGACTTGAATTCCGGTGTATAGGAGTTGCCGTCACCCACGGACGGAGTCAGGGTATTGGCGAGATAGCCGGGCTTCGTCAGACCCTTGAAGCCCCAGTGCAACGGGACGCCGACCGTCTGGACCTTCTTGCCGTCGACCGTCAGCGGCTTGATCCGCTTCGTGACGAGGGCGACCGCGATGATGTAGCCGCGCTTGGACGACACCTTCACGCGCTCGCCATGCGCGACGCCGACTTCCTTCGCGAGGTCTTCGCCGATCTCGACGAATTGCTCGGGCTGGATGATCGCGTTCAGCCGCGCATGCTTGGTCCAGTAGTGGAAATGCTCGGTCAGCCGGTACGTGGTCGCCACGTGCGGGAAGTCCGCCACCTTGCCGAACGACGCACGGTCGTCCGGAAACACGCGGGCGGCCGGGTTGTTCAGCGCCAGCGGGTTGTTCGGATGCAGCGGGTTCGCGCCGAGCGGCGTCTCGAACGGCTCGTAGTGCTCGGGGAACGGACCTTCGTTCATCCCCGCGCGGGCGAAGAAGCGCGCGACGCCTTCCGGATTCATGATGAACGGCCCCATCCCGTTTTCGGGCGGTTCGTCCGCCTTGAAGTCCGGCACGTCGGCGCCCTTCCACGCGCTGCCGTTCCAGCCGATCAGCTTGCGGGTCGGGTCGAACGGCTTGCCGGCGACGTCGCACGACGCGCGGTTGTACAGGATGCGTCGGTTCGCCGGCCACGCCCACGCCCAGTTCAGCGTCTGGCCGATGCCGGTCGGGTCGGAGTTGTCGCGCCGCCCCATCTGGTTGCCGGCCTGGGTCCACGCGCCGCAGAAGATCCAGCAGCCGCTCGCGGTCGTGCCGTCGTCCTTCAGTTGCGCGAACGCGGCGAGCTGCTCGCCCTTCTTCACGAGCGTCTTCGCCGGGTCCTTCGGATCGGGCAGATCGGCGAGCGCTTTCCCGTTGAACTCCATCGCCAGTTCCTCGGGCGTCGGGCTCTCCGGGTTCGCGTACGGCCAGGTCAGGTTCACGATCGGGTCCGGATACTTGCCGCCGTCCTTCTGGTACAGCTTGCGCATGCGCAGGAACAGCCCCGACATGATCTCGAGGTCGCTCTTCGCTTCGCCCGGCGGCTCCGCGCCCTTCCAGTGCCACTGCAGCACGCGGCTCGAACTCACGAGCGAGCCGTTTTCCTCCGCGAAGCAGGTGGTCGGCAGACGGAACACCTCGGTCTGGATCTTCGACGCATCGACGTCGTTGTAGTCGCCGTGGTGCTTCCAGAACTCGGACGTCTCGGTCGCGAGCGGATCCATGATCACGAGCCATTTCAGTTTCGCGAGGCCCGCCGCCGTCTTCACCTTCGACGGCGCCGCCGCGAGCGGGTTGAAGCCCTGGCAGATGTAGCCGTTCATCTTGCCGGCATTCATCAGCTCGATCGCCTGCAGCAGGTCGTACTGCTTGTCCAGCTTCGGCAGGTAGTCGTACGCCCAGTTGTTCTCGGCGGTGGCCGCGTCGCCCCACCACGACTTCATGAAGCTGACGTGGAACGCCTTGTAGTTCTTCCAGTAACTGAGCTGGTTCGGCCGCAGCGGCTGCTGCGCGCGCTTCTTGATGTACGCGTCGAAATCCTGCTCGGCCTGCATCGGCAGCGTCATGTAGCCCGGCAGCAGGTTCGACATCAGCCCGAGGTCGGTCAGCCCCTGGATGTTCGAGTGGCCGCGCAGCGCGTTCATCCCGCCGCCGGCGATGCCGATGTTGCCGAGCAGCAGCTGCACCATCGCGCCGGTGCGGATGATCTGCGCGCCGATCGAGTGGTGCGTCCAGCCGAGCGCGTACAGCACCGTGCCGGCGCGGCCGGGCACGGCCGTGGTCGCGAGCATCTCGCACACCTTCAGGAATTTCTCCTTCGGCGTGCCGCAGACCTGCTGGACCATGTCGGCCGTATAGCGCGCGTAGTGCTGCTTCAGCAGGTTGTATACACAACGCGGATGCTGCAGCGTCGGATCGACCTTCGCGAAGCCGTCGTCGCCGCGCTCGTAGTCCCAGCTCGATTTGTCCGGGTACGCGTGCTTCTCCGCGTCGTAGCCGGAATAGATGCCGTCGTTGAACGCGAAATCCTCGCGCACGATGAACGAGAAGTCCGTGTAGTTCTTCACGTACTCATGCTGGATCTTGTCGTTCGTCAGCAGATAGTTGATGACGCCGCCCAGGAAGACGATGTCGGTGCCGGTGCGGATCGGCGCGTAGTAATCGGCCACCGAGGCCGTACGCGTGAAGCGCGGGTCGACGACGATCAGCCGCGCCTTGCGGTGCGCCTTCGCCTCCGTTACCCACTTGAAACCGCACGGATGGGCCTCGGCTGCATTGCCGCCCATCACGAGAATCACGTCCGCGTTCTTGATGTCGACCCAATGGTTCGTCATCGCTCCACGGCCAAACGTCGGGGCAAGACCTGCCACCGTCGGGCCATGTCAGACACGCGCCTGATTGTCGAATGCGAGCATCCCGAGACTGCGGATGGTCTTGTGCGTCAGGTAGCCGACCTCGTTACTGCCCGCCGACGCGGCCAGCATGCCGGTCGTGAGCCAGCGGTTGACCTTCGCGCCGTCTTCGGCCGTCTCGACGAAGTTCGCGTCGCGGTCGGCCTTCATCAGCTTCGCGATGCGGTCGAGCGCGTCGTTCCACGAGATGGGTTCCCACTTGTCCGAGCCGGGCGCACGATACTCGGGGTGCGTCAGGCGGTTCGGGCTGTGGATGAAATCGATCAGGCTCGCGCCCTTCGGGCACAGCGTGCCGCGATTGACCGGGTGGTCGGGATCGCCTTCGATATGGATGATGCTCGGCTGCGCATTCTTCGCGCCGTCTCCGAGGCTGTACATCAGGATGCCGCAACCCACTGAACAGTAAGGACAGGTGTTGCGCGTTTCGACGGTGCGCGCCAGTTTGTACTGTCGGACTTCGGCCAGCGCTTCGGATGGAGAAAAGCCCATCAGGGCAAGACTCGATCCGGCAAGCGACGTGGCCGTCACCTTCAGGAACTGGCGCCGGGACATTTGTAGCATGGCGGTCTCGGCGTTATTGTGGGGTGGGGTACGACTGAAAGGAATTATAGACAGTTCAGGCAACTCTGATCGAATCCTCGGATCAATACCGATTTGTCCGATTAACTGAGATGATCCGCGTTCCGCGCGCAACCGAACCGTCATGAAACGACAGATCACTTCCGAAGCCACCCGTCTCGCCCAGCAGCAGGCCAACTGGGCCCTCACCGCGTTCAAGCGCTTCTCGTCCGACCGCTGCTCCGCGATGGCCGCGGGCATCGCGTTTTTCTCCGCGTTCTCGCTCGCGCCGACCCTCGTGATGGTGATCGCGGTGGCCGGCTGGTTCTACGGCGACGACGCCGCGCGCGGCCAGGTGTTCGAACAGGCGCACCAGTTGATCGGCGACGACGCGGCGGCCAGCATCCAGACGATCGTGCAGAACGCGCACCGCGCCGGCGAGCGCGGCGGCCTCGCCACGCTGATCTCGTTCGCCGCGCTCGCGATCGGCGCGTCGGCCACGTTCGCGTCGCTCAGCGCGGCGCTCAGCGTGATCTGGCCGGCCACCGAAAGCCGCTGGTCGAGCATGCTCGGGCTGGTGCGGGTACGGCTGATTTCGTTCGGGCTCGTGCTGGGCGTGGCATTCCTGCTGATCGTGTCGCTCGTGCTCGACACCGCGATCACCTTCATCGGCACCTGGCTGCTGGGCGATTCGCCATACGTGGTCGTCACGAACCTCGTGCAGTTCTTCGTCGGCATCGCGGTGCTCGCGGCCGCATTCGCGTCGTTGATGAAATTCCTGCCCGATGCGCGCGTCGCGTGGCGCGACGCCGCGATCGGCGGCATCGTGTCCGCGATCCTGTTCTCCGGCGGCAAGAAGCTGTTCGCGCTGTATCTCGCGCATGCGGGCACCGCGAGTGCGTTCGGCGCGGCCGGATCGTTCGCGGTCCTGCTGATGTGGCTGTACTTCTCCGCGATCGTGCTGCTGCTCGGCGCGGAGTTCGCGGCGGCCCGCGGCAACGCGCATCGGCCGGCCGAGCATGCGGCGTCGGCCGCGCCCGCTCAAGCCGCTCGACCCGGTCAAGCCGACGATCGTCCGCGCGACGACTGATTGCGCCGCCCCTGAAACAGGCCGTGCATCGATCTCGCGCGCCCAGGCACACCCTCCCGCTTCCTTGCAACCCCGGTGTCCGCCGCGCACTCAGGCGGCGTCGACACTTTCTTTACACGTCGGCGCGCGCACACCTGCAACCGCAAACGTTTGCACACCCTCTTTTCCTTGCCGCAATGGGCCAAAACAGGGGTTGTGCTGCCATGCACATCAACTATTGAAACAATCGCAGCGCAGCAATTGTCAACTATTTCATAAACAGGAACAGTCTCTGATGTGCTTGATATATATAGACTTTTTCCTGCTGTTACCTTTTCGAGACACTTTATTTTTTAAGCTTTCTTGCGTGTATGGCACTGAGCTATTCTCCAATCCGCAACAAATAACGATGAATCACTTGCGTGGAGAAACTCAACGATGAAGAAACTTGCTCTCTCGACCCTCTCGCTCGCCCTGCTGGGCGCGGCCGGTGCTGCTCAAGCTCAGTCGAGCGTCACGCTGTACGGCGTGATCGACACGTCGATCACCTATGTTCACGGTAACGATGGTCAAGGTAACAATTCGTGGTCGATGGGTAGCGGCAACCTGCAAGGCAGCCGCTTCGGCCTGAAGGGTTCGGAAGACCTCGGTGGCGGCCTGAAGGCGATCTTCCAGTTGGAAAACGGCTTCAACTCGGCATCGGGCGCACTGGGCCAGGGTGGCCGCATGTTCGGTCGTCAAGCCTTCGTCGGTCTGCAAAGCGACCAGTACGGTACGCTGACGCTGGGTCGCCAGTACGACCCGCTGGTCGACCTGGTCCAGGCAGTCACGGCTGACAACTACTTCGGCAGCGTGTTCGCCACGCCGGGTGACGTCGACAACAACGACAACAGCCTGCGCGTCAGCAACGCGATCAAGTACACGTCGCCGGTCTGGGCAGGCCTGCAAGTCGAAGCGATGTACGCACTCGGCGGCGTCGCCGGCTCGACCGGCAAGGGTCAGACGTGGGCCGCAGCTGCAGCCTACAACAACGGCCCGGTCGGCCTGGCTGCAGGTTACTTCCACGCGAACAACTCGGCTCCGCTGAGCGCCGCTGGCGTGCGCACCGGCTGGGCCGGCACGTCGGACGCGATCTTCGACGGTTCGGGTAACTTCATCAACAACGCGTACACGTCGGCATCGTCGATCGGTATCGCGCAAGTCGCTGGCCAGTACGCATTCGGCCCGGTGACGTTCGGCCTCGGCTACAGCAACGCGCAGTACAAGGCGGATGCGAACTCGGGCTTCGGCACGAACCAGAAGTACAACACGGGCCGCGCATTCGTCACGTACCAGGCATCGGCACCGCTGCTGCTGGGCGTCGGCTACATCTACACGAAGGGTAGCGGCCAGACGGACGCCAAGTACCACCAGGTTTCGCTCGGCGCGGACTACTCGCTGTCGAAGCGTACGGACATCTACCTGGTTGGCGCGTACCAGCACGCAAGCGGCAAGAACGCCGACGGTACCGATGCGCAAGCGTCGGTCGGCTCGTACGGCATCGCCGGCAAGAGCTCGCAGGAAATCGTCGCACTCGGCCTGCGTCACAAGTTCTAAAAACGAAGTATCCGGCGTGCATGGCGTCTCCGACGCCTTGCCGCCGACCTGGAAAGCCAGCCCCGGTTTCGGCCGCGGCTGGCTTTTTTTCGTCCGCGCCCGGTGGCGGCCGGCATCGCCTGCAGGGCCGCCGCGCCCGAGCCGACACTCCGACATGGGTGGGCGGGCCCGCAGCGGCGCCTGGCGGCTGCAAGGTGCCCGCGACACCGTTTCCGATGCCCGGAGAGGTCGCCGTTTCCCGGCAGGACGACTACCATCCGCACAGCCGGCACAGCCGGCTCAACCGAGGCGGGATTTGTTCGCACCGTGTGTCGATTTCGACAGGCGTCGTCCGTCGTATCGATGGCGGCACATGGTTTGCCCCGGACCCATACAGACAGGAGACTCGTCATGACGATTCAGAAGATCACGCCTTTTCTCTGGTATTCGACGGAAGCCGAGGAAGCAGCAGCCTTCTATGCCGGCATCTTTCCGGATTCGCGCATCGTGCGCGTCACGGCGGTGCCCGGCACCGACAGCACGCGGATGGTCGAATTCGAGCTGTTCGGGCAGCCGTTCCTGGCGATGAGTCATCCGCGCACGGAAGCGTTCAACCACGCGATCTCGCTGCTCGTCAGTTGCGCGGACCAGGCGGAACTCGACCGCTACTGGAGCGCCCTGCTCGACAACGGCGGCACGGCCGACGGCTGCGGCTGGCTGCGGGATCGTTATGGCGTGTCATGGCAGATCGTGCCGGAGGCGCTCATTCCGATGATGGCCGACCGCGACGCGGTCAAGGCGGGCCGCGTGGCCGCCGCGATGATGCAGATGACCAAGTTCGACGACGCCGCGCTGAAGGCCGCCTTTGCGGGCACCGCGGGCTGACGACAGGCGTCCGGCTGCACATGCGTGATGCCGCGCCGGATCGCCTGCATGCATCCGGCTCAAACGCGTTCGCTATCCGTGGCAGGCGGGCCGTAAGCCGTTAACGTGCTTCGTCGGCCGCTGCTGCCACGCCGATAGCATCGGCTCGATCCTGCGCCGCGCGTAGCCGATGAATTCGGCCAGCGGCTCGCCCGAAGCGATCGCCGCGCCCGCTTCGCCATCGAGACAGGCAGCACGCGCGGCCGCTACGACCGGCCGGTGCGCGTCCGGCAAGCGCGCCAGCATCCACGTTGCGGCGACGTCCTTCGGTGCGATCCTGCCGGTCGCGACGCTGTACCGGACGTGTGCGAGCACGAGCACGATGTTGCACTCGTCGCCGCGCCAGTCCGGTTCGGCGTCCCACTGCGCGACGGTCGCGAGCAGCGCGGCGACGAAGTTGCGTGCGGGCACCAGCTCGAACAGCACGTCAGCGGGCGAACCGATCAGCACAATACTTGCTGGCGCGCCTTCGTCAACAGGATAGCCAGATCGTGATCGACCAGCGGCGGCTCGACGATGCCGGCCTCCCGATCGCCGCGCCGCCACTCGCCGAACTGCAACTCGCGTCGCGCGGGATGACACCACCGCACCACATCGCCGTGCGCGATGACGGTGACCTCCAGCGCACGCATGTCGCCACTGCAACCGAGCGGCGCCGACACACCGAGCAGGTCCGACATCAGCGCGCGCCGCACCGCTTCGTCCGGGCGCACCGCGCCGTCACCCACAACGATGTCGCTGCGCGGTTTCAGGCCGCCGTCGAGCGCCGATCCGAACAGGTGGATCACTCGCGGCGTCGCGCCGAGATGCCGTTCGATCGCGACGCGTGCGGCGGCGAGCTATGCGGAGATCTCATTCGGAATGAAGTCGGTCGCGACGGCAAACCTGGCGAGACGCGCCCAACGGAACGCGAAGAAACGACACCCGGGCAGCGCCACTGCGAGCGTGGACTTCCCCGATCCCGATTCGCCGAGGATGCTCGCCGAGGATGCCGAGCGTTTCGCCCTGCCGCATCGATACCGGCACGCGTTGCGCGAACGAAGCTCGCCGCTCGGCGATCGGAACGCAGATGCACGACATACGATCCGCCGCGCGTCATGCGTCGGACAACCTGTGATCGCCATGCCGACTGTTCGCCCCCGCGCGCTTTGCGCGACGCAATAAAAATCCCCGCACGCTTTCGCGTACGGGGATCTCGGGACATCGCAACGGCTGCCGACATGCATTCGGCAGTCGTTGCGCGGCATTACGCCGCCGCGTCCTTCAGCTTCTTCAGCGCACGTGCCTTCACGCGCACGCTGGCCGGCTTCGCCGGGAACCAACGCTCTTCGCCCGTGAACGGATCCTTGCCGAAGCGCTTCTTCTTCGCCGGCACGACTTGCGCCGTGATCTTCAGCAGACCCGGCAGCGTGAACTCGCCTGCGCCCTTCTTGTGAACCGAGCCCAGCACGACGTTCTCGAGTGCGACGAGCACTGCCTTGACCGCCTTCACTTCGACAGCTGCGCGCTCAGCGATGTGCGTTGCGAGCGATGCCTTCGTGAACTTGTCCTTCAGCGGCGTCGGAGCAGCCGGTGCTGCCTTCGCGACAGCCTTCTTGGCCACTACTTTCTTCGCGGGCGCAGCCTTTTTGGCAGCCACTTTCTTGGTCGCCGGTGCGGCAGCCTTCTTGGCCACCTTTTTTGCGGAAGTCGCCATGTTTCTCCTACCAGGTGTGGTCGTTGGATACACGAAGCGTGCAACGCGCGCGCTTCAACGCCGGATTCTACAAGCGCCTTGACGCTTCGTGCAGTACTTTTATGCGTTTTCGCGGGGTTTCCCGCAGGTTTTGTTGCGCGCGACCGACTTCATCGACGCTTGAGCATGAAAAAAACACCTTCACGTATGGGCTCAAACGAACCCGAACGCGAATTACGTTCGATATTTGCGCACCTATACTGGGCACGCTCAATGCCCGGATGCCTCCATGCGCGAAGTCAGATACGTCAAAGGACTCGACGGCCTGCGAGCCCTCGCCGTCATCCTCGTTTTCCTGTCCCACAAGGGCCATGTCCTTGCCGTCGACGTCGGCAAGCTCGGCGTGTGGACGTTTTTCCTCATCAGCGGATTCCTGATCGTCGGCGAGTTGCATCGCAACCGTCAGGCGGTCGAGCGCGGCACCATGACGCGCCGTCACGCACTCGCGCTGTTCCTCGCGAAGCGCGCGCTGCGGATCTTTCCCGTGTATTACCTGCTGCTCGCCGCGCTCGCGATCGCACACGCGCTGTTCTACCAGCGCGGCGTCAATCTCGGGCTCGCATGGCACGCGGCGTTCCTGTCGAATTACTGGATCGGCGTCGTCAAGGACGGCTGGCCCGGCTCCACGTCGCACTTCTGGAGCCTCGCCGTTGAACAGCAGTTCTATCTGATCGCACCGCTCGCGCTGCTCACGGTGCCCGCCGCGCGACACGTCGCGCTCGGCGTCGCGGCCGTCGTGCTGTGCGCGATCGCGCATCTCGCGCTCTACCTGTCGGACGCGTCGCCGGTGCTGATCTACGCGTTTTCCCCGTGGAATTTCGCGCTGATCGCGCTCGGCGGCGTCGGCGCGATGGCGCTTGCCGATCGCGGCGCGACGGCCGCGCGCCGCGTGCCGCCCGGCTGGCTCGGCGCGGCAGGCGTCGTGTTCTTCCTCGTGCTGCCGGCGTTCACGGCGCTACCCGATGCGGTCGCGGGGCTCGCGGATCTCGGCCTGTCGGCGTCGCTCGCCGCGCTGATGCTGTGGATCGTCAGCGCGCCCGAGCATCCCGTCGTCGCGCTGCTCGACTGGGCGCCGCTCGCCTATCTCGGCACGATCAGCTACGGCTTCTACCTGTTCCACAACCTAATTCCGGCGCGCTTCGGCGCACTGCCCGCATCCTTCGCGCACGTGCCGATGCCGGAGATCGTCCGCGACGCGCTGCCGGAAATGCTGCAATTCGCGCTCGCCGTGCTGCTCGCGCACCTGTCCTGGCGTTATCTCGAAAAGCGGCTGCTCGACTTCAAGAAGCCGATCGCCGCGCTGCTGGCCCGGCACTTCGCCACGCAGCCGAGCGCGTCGCCGCGCTGAGCGGCACGCGGAAGCGGCGTACGGCGCAAGCCGAACGGGAACGCTTCGATACCGGTGACACCCGACGGTCGGCTGCATGGCAGCCGACGCCGCGTCGCCGCGCGACACCCACGCGCGTGTCGCGCATGTCGCGCAACCCCTCCACCGATCCGGTCACGCGGCGCATGCTTCGGCACCGGTTTCACGCGCGACGCGGGGCCTCATCGGTACGCGTCACGCATCGCGGGACACCGCCTGCCGCACGTTCGCGGCACGACACCGAGACGTCGCGCGCCCTGCTCGGGCGCCCGCAAAAACAAAAAAGCCCCGGCGCGCGAGCGGCCGGGGCCAACGGAACAACCACCACCTGAAACGACGGAGCGCGCGGCCGCTTTAAGCGACGGCAGCCAGCGCGGGCAAGCAGGTACGCAGATACGCCTCGAATTCGCGGCTCACTTCCGGATGCTGGAGCGCGAGCTCGACGGTGGCCTTCAGATAGCCGAGCTTGCTGCCGCAGTCGAAACGCGTGCCGTAGTAGCGATACGCGAGCACCTGTTCGTTCGCGAGCAGCGACTGGACGGCATCCGTGAGCTGCAGTTCGCCGCCCGCGCCCGGCTTGAGCTTGCGCAGGTGATCGAAGATCGTCGGCATGAACACGTAGCGGCCGACCACGCCGAGATTCGACGGCGCATCCTCCGGCGCCGGCTTCTCGATGATGCCCGACAGCTTGATGATGTCCTCTTCCCACTCCCGGCCTTCGACGACGCCGTACGAGCGGCTGTCCTCGCGCGGGATCGTCTCGACCCCGATCACCGAGCTGTGATAGTGGTCGAACACGTCGACGAGCTGCTTGAGCACCGGCTGTTCGCCATGCAGCAGGTCGTCGGCGAGGATCACCGCGAACGGCTCGCCGTGCACGAGCTTCTCCGCGCACAGCACCGCGTGGCCGAGGCCGAGCGCTTCCGGCTGGCGCACGTAGAAGCAGTTGACGTGGCTCGGCTTGATGCCGCGCACGAGCTCGAGCAGCTTTTCCTTGCCGCGCGCCTCGAGCTCGGCCTCGATCTCGTACGACTTGTCGAAATGATCCTCGATCGCGCGCTTGCTGCGCCCGGTGACGAAGATCATCTCGGTGATACCGGCGTTGATCGCTTCCTCGACCGCGTACTGGATCAGCGGCTTGTCGACGACGGGCAACATTTCCTTCGGGCTCGCCTTCGTTGCCGGGAGGAACCGCGTGCCGAGACCGGCAACGGGGAACACGGCCTTGGTGACTTTCAACATGTTCGCATCCTGATAGCGTTGACTGCGCCGCGTCGACCCGCGACCCGGCGCGATTGTGTTCCGAACGGCATATCGAGAATCGACGGTACTGCCAATTCCGCTCCGCTCATTTTCGATATGAACTGATTGCCCAATTATTCCGGAAAAAATATAATCGTTTCAATCCGGTCGATATTGCCGAACCGATTGCCGAAGCAGAAACAAATTACCGATTTTCCAGATACAAATTCTTACGATTCGAATTCCTCGATATAGGGCACGCCGCCCCGCTCGAGGCCCGGGCGGATCGGTTCGTTCTTCAGCGCCTCGCGGTACGCCGACAGAACGGCCATGACCAGCAGTACTGCTGCGCTCGCGATCCAATGCATGTCCATCTTGCCGCTCCTTGCATCAATCAACTGGAGCTTTCAAACTATCATAAAAAAATCGGCAAATAATTCGCGCCCCTCGACGAACCGCTTTCGGGCCGGGATAAATCCATGATGTGGAATACCAATATTTCCGGGCGAGATTTTTTTATTCATTGACCGAATTCTTGCGCATTACGATTGGATGAAACTTCCCGTCCATCCGTCGCAAGGAATCGAATCGCATGCAAGCTTTCAGCGGATCGTCTCTGGCCGCGCCGCCCGTCGCCGATCACAAGGAACACGTGATCGACGCGATGCGCGGCTTCGCGGCGCTGCTCGTCGCCTATTTCCACTGCCGCCAGGTCGTCTGGGTCGGCATGCAGAGCTTCCATCATGCTTACGGTCATGCACTCAGCCCGGGCGTGATCGCCGGCTACCTGACCTTCCCGTTCGCGTGGGGCTCCGCCGGCGTCCCGATCTTCTTCGTGATCAGCGGCTACTGCATCCACCGCAACGCGGCGCTCAAGCTCGCGGCCAACCCCGCTTACCGGCTCGACGCGCCGAACTTCTGGGTGCGCCGCTTCGCGCGCATCTACCCGGTGCTGCTGGCCGCACTGCTGTTCACGCTCGCGCTCGACGCGGTCAGCCTGCAGATCGAGCCCGTCAGCCACAAGATCCGCGACGTCGGCCTGGTCGCGTTCCTCGTGAACTTGTTCTCGCTGCAGGGCGTCGACGGCTACACGTACGGGTCGAACGGCGCGCTGTGGACGCTGTCGCTCGAAGTGCAGTTCTACGTGGTCTACCCGCTGCTGTTCGCACTGCGCCGGCGCATCGGCATGCCGGCCGTCGTGGCCGCGGTCGCGCTCGTCAACGTCGCGTCGGCGTGGCTGCTCGAACGGCACGACCTGCAATTCTTCACGTCGTACTGGCTGTCCTGGACGATCGGCGCATGGATCGCCGACGTGCGCGCGCAGCAGTCACGCGGCACGGCCGTCGTGCCGTCGCGCGCGTGGTACGTCGCGGCCGCCGTGCTGCTGGCCGCCGGCTGCGGCGCGTTCCATGTCGGCCAGTACGGCGCATTCCAGCTGTGGTCGGCGGGCTTCGCGTGCTTCCTGTACCGCGCGCTCGCCCGCCCGCCGCGCCCGACACCGCCGCTGCGCGTGCTGAGCTGGTTCGGCGACTTCAGCTACTCGCTGTACCTGATCCACCTGCCGCTGTTCGTCTGCCTCGGCTCGGTGCTGTTCCACTCCGAACTGCAGCTGTCGATCTGGCCGTCGTTCGCGTTCATGGCCGTCGCGATTCCGGTCGCGTACCTGTTCTACCGGATGTTCGAACGACCGGCGATGATGTGGTCGGCCAGCTTCAAGCCGAACCGCGCCGCCCGTGTCGTCGCGTCAACGCCGGAACAGGCCGTCTGACACACGCCGGCCGGCCCGTCCGGTCTCGAAGCCCTCGCGCGGCGTCTCGCTGCGCGGGGGCTTTTTCACGGCCGGCACGCGGTAGCGGGCCGGTTCGACAAGGACGGGCAGCCTGCCGCTCTCCGACCGCGCTACGCCCCGCGTAAGCCGTCTCTGCGGGGTTGCCGCGGCACGACTGCAACGGTGTCGCCTGCCCGCTTCACGTCGCCGACGGCCCGATCCCGTTTCAGATAACGATCTGGCCACGCTCGCGCCCCATGCGGATTCGGCGTGCATGCCCGCCCGTCCGCCACCCCCAGACACCTCGCCCGCCGAAAAACAAAGCCCCCGCGCAGCGCAACGCCGCATGGGGGCTCGTTTGCCGCCGGCTCGCGCCGGCTGCTACTTCTTCGCGTTCGCGGCCTTGGCGGCTTTCGCCGTATCCGCGAGGATCTTCTCGACCCGCTCCACGTAGGTTTCGGTCCCGAACCGGCGCACCGCGGTCGCACGCCCGCTCGCGACGAGCCGCTCGCGCAGCGCGCGGTCACGCTTGAGCGTCGCCAGCGCATCGGCCAGCGCGGCCGCGTTGCCCGGCTCGCAAAGGAGCCCGTTGTCGCCGTCCTCGATGATCTCGACGACGCCGCCCGCCCGCGCCGCGACGACCGGCCGGCGCGCGAGCATCCCCTCGACGATCACGCGCCCGAACGGCTCCGGCGTGATCGACGTGTGCGCGACGACGTCGACCGCCGTCATGCACGCGGCCACGTCGCGCTGGAACCCGAGGAAATGCACGCGTTCGTCCATCCCGTGCTGCGCGACGAATTCGTGCAGTTGCGCCGCATAGTCGTCCTCGCCGAACAGCGGCGCGCCGACCAGCACCACGTGCATGTCCGGGTGCCGCGCGGCGGCCTCCAGCAGCACATGCTGCCCCTTCCAGCGTGCGAGACGGCTGAACGAGCCGACCAGCCAGGCGTCCGCGGGCAGCCCGAGGCGCGCGCGCAGCGCGGCCTGGCTCACGCCTTCCAGCGCGTCGAACGGTTCGGCCGAAATGCCGTTGAACACGACGTCGACGTGCTGCGGCGTGAAGCCCGTCAGCGCGCGGAACGCCTGCGCGGAAGCGTCGGAGTTCGCGATCACGCGCGTGACGCCGAGCCGCGCGCAATACTTGATCGCCTTCAACTGCTTGCCGCCGAAATGGTCGGTGCTGACGATGTCGCGCAGGTGCCAGACCACCGGCTTGCGCGCGAGCCGCCCGGCAAGCGCGGCGACCACCATCGCGCGTTGGGTGTTCGCGTAGATCACCTCGGCGCGGCGCGCGCGCCGGGCGACGTCGCGCACCAGCCGCACGAGCTGCTTCACCGCGCCGAACGACACGCCGCCCTGCTTGCGCACGCCGGCGAGCGCACCCTGCTCGACCACGTCGACGCGCGCGCCGATCTCGTCGAGCGCCGCGCGGAACGGACCGTCGGCGAACAGCAGCACGTCGGCGTTCGCGCGCATGTGTTTCATGATCTCGAGCAGCGACAGCTCGGCGCCGCCGAGCACGCCGCTCTGGTCGAGCACGAGCGTCGCCGGGCCGCGCGCGGCCGGCAGCGGGGCGGCCGTGCCGCGCTGCGCGGTCGAACCGGGCAGCGCCTGCTCGACGTAGTCGAGAAAGCGCCGCCGGAACGTGTCGGCGGAAAAGCGTTCCGCGTTCGCGCGGCACGCGTCAGGGGTGAAGCGCTGCGGCGCACGCTCGAAATCGTCGACGGCCGCGACGATCGCGTGCGGCGTCTGCTCGTCGAAGAAGAGGCCGGTCGGGTTCAGGTTCGATTGCGGGTCGAGCACGGTTTCGAGCGCACCGCCCTTGCCGTACGCGATGACCGGCGTGCCGCACGCCTGCGCCTCGACGACCGAGATCCCGAAATCCTCCTCGGCCGCGAACACGAACGCCTTCGCGCGCCGCATCCGATCGTGCAGCACCGCGAACGGCTGGTAGCCCATGATCTCGACGTTCGGGCCGGCCTTCGCGCGGATCTTCTGCATCTCGGGGCCGTCGCCGATCACGACGAGCTTGCGCTCGGGCGTGCGCGAAAACGCCTCGACGATCAGGTCGATCTTCTTGTACGGCACCATCCGCGACGCGGTCAGGTAGAAATCCTCTTTCACCGCGTTCAGCGAGAACGCATCGACGTCGACCGGCGGAAAGATCACCGCCGCGTCGCGGTGATAGACCTTCTTGATGCGCCGCGCGATGAACGCGGAATTCGCGACGAAGCCGTCCACCGCGTTCGCGGTGCGCGTGTCCCAGTTGCGGATGTAGTGCAGGATCATCCGCGCGAGCAGCGATTTCGGCCCGTGCGTGAGGTTCGACTGTTCCAGATACTGGTGCTGCAGGTCCCACGCATAGCGGATCGGCGAATGCACGTAGCTGATGTGCACCTGGTCCGGCCCGGTCAGCACGCCCTTCGCGACCGCGTGGCTGCTCGAGATCACGAGGTCGTACTCGGACACGTCGAGCTGCTCGATCGCGAGCGGCATCAGCGGCAGATAGCTGCGGTACTTGGTGCGGGCGAACGGCAGCTTCTGGATGAACGACGTCGTGACCGGCTTGCCGCGCACGAACGCGCGATCGTCGAGGAAATCGACGAGGCTGAACAGGTCCGCGTCGGGAAAGCACGCGACGATCTGTTCGAGCACGCGCTCGGCGCCCGCATAGGTGACGAGCCAGTCGTGGACGATCGCCACGCGCAACGCACGCGCCGGCTGCCGCGCGCCCGCGCGCTCGGCCGGCACCGCGCGGTGCAGCGCGGCGTCGCCCGGGTGGGCCACGGCGGCATCGGCCGTGGCGAGATTCAGGACGGCGTGTTCCGCCAGATCGCGATTCATACGGTTTTCCTCGCATTGAGACGGACAAACAGGTCGCGCACGAGTGCGCGCAATCCCGGCGTCATCGTGAGCGACCACGCGACGTTCAGCACCAGCACGACCGCGCACATGCCGATCGACTCGCCGAGCCCCGACCAGGCTTGGGCCAGAAACAGGCTCGCGAGCAGGAAGGCGAGGTGCGCGAGCATGTCGAGCACGATCGCGCGCATCCGGATCGCCGACAGGTACAGCAGCACGCCGTAGTCGACGAGCGCGCGCGCCGCGACGACCACCGCCGCGCCGATCAGCCCGAAGTGATGAATGCCGAACCACAGGCCGCCGACGAAGAACGGCATCTCGACGAGCCCGGCGAAGGCCGCGCGGGCCGGGTTGACCTGCGACTGGATCAGGATGCGCGTGACGCTCGCCTGGCCGACGAGCCACACGCTGATCACCAGCACGCGGCCGACCGGCGCCGAATGCGCGGCGAGGTCGGCACCGACCCACAGCGTGAGGAACGGCGCGAGCGCGAAGATCGCGACGATGCCGACCGGCGTGAACACGCCGTTCAGGAATTCGAGCGACTGGCGCGCGAGCGTATCCGCATGATCGCGGCCGACCGCCGACAGCCGCGGGAACAGCGTGCGCACCAGCGCGTTCGGCAGCATGTTCAGGCGCGTGACGAGGTTCTGCGGCACCGTGTAGTAGGTGACGAATTTCGCGCCCATGCCGGCGCCGAGCATCACACGGTCGAGCGTGTCGGCGATCATGCTGGTCGTGCTCGCGATCAGCATCCAGCCGCCGAAATTGAACAGCCCTTTCGCGGTGCCCCACTGCGGCGGATCGATGCGGCGGATGCCGAGCACCTTGATGCTGGCCTGCCCGAGCATCACCGCCGCGATCAGCCGCGCGACGACGGCCGCGGCGAGCACCGTCTGCAGGTTCGGCGCGATCCACCACGCGGCGGCGAGCGGCAGCAGCTGGAACAGGAACGTGCCGATCGTCTGGTTCGTGTTGAACACGCCGAACCGTTCGGCGCCGTTGATCGCGCCGGCGAACACCCACGACACGTTCGCGAGCGGAATCGCGAGCGCGAGCCACGGCAGCGCGAGATACACCTCGTGCTGCATCGCGGCCGACACCTTGGTGAAATACGCGGTGTAGACGAACGCGCCGAAATAGATCAGCAGCCCGCCCGCGATGCCGGTACCGAGATTCAGCCAGAACGCGCTCCAGAACACGCGTGCGCTTTCGTCGGCGTTGCCGCTCGCGAGCGCCTTCGAGATGTGGTTCTGCGCGGCCATGCTCATCCCGAGATCGAGGATCCCGAAATAGCCGATCAGCGTCCACACGAGGCTCACGACGCCGTAGCGTTCGACGCCGAGCGCGTGGATATACGCGGGCACGGTCACCAGCGACACGAAGGTCGGCAGGATCAGCCCGATGAAGTTGATCGAAACGTTCTTGAGTATGCCTTTGTCCATGCTTTAGCCTTGTGTGACGTTGACGCCGACGACGGCGCGCCGCCCGTCACGGTTTCCAGCGGTACATGAGCACCTTGCCGCGCGCGTCTTCCTCGACGAACACCAGGTACTCGCCGTTCTCGCGCCGGAACGCGCTGATGCCGAACGGCACGTCGACCCAGCCCGACGCCTTGCCGACCTCGGCGCCCGGGCTCATCACGCCGACTTCCTTGCCGGTTTCCTTGTCGTACACGTGGATCTTGCCGACCGGCTCCACCGTGAAGATGTAGCGGCCCTCGACCGTGATCCCGATCAGGTCGAAGATCGGCTTCGCATCGAGCTTCCACGGCAGCGTCACCTGGTAGCGCGCGACCGGCGAGCCCGTCGACCACTTGTCGAAGCGGATCAGCACGCGCCCCACTTCCTTGTTGATGCCCGGCTGCGGCGGCGCATCGGCCGTGTAGCCGGTCACGTACAGCGTGTCGGTCTGCGGCTCGTAGATCGCGCGGCGCAGCTGCGTGAACGGCTGCGGCATCGGGTAGGTCGTGACCTTGTCGTACGAATAGATCGGGTTGCCGGCCTTGTCGACGCCGCCGTACTGGAAGCGGTGGATGCCGCGCACGTCGCTCGTGCGCCAGATGTCGCCCTTCGTGTCGACCCACCAGCCCCAGCCGCCCGCCTTCGCCTTGCCCGTTGTGTTGATCTCGGACTCGTCGGCATCGATCCGGCCGTTGCCGTTCGCGTCGCGCCACAGCCAGTCGCCGCCCGGCGGCTTGTTCGGCACCTTGTCGACCGGCCGCGCACGGCCAGCGATCAGGCCCGACGGAATCGCGACCTCGCCGTCACGCTTCGCGTCGAAGCGGTAGATCTTCAGGTGATCGGCGTACATGTCGGTCAGGTACAGGAACGTGCGGCCGTCGACGCGTCGCGCGATCGGCATGCCCGGATACTGGTCCGTGTGGAACACGGGGTCGTCCGGATACTTGAAGCGGTTCGACAGAAAACCGACGTATTTCCAGTCCTGGCCCGGCGGCTTCGACAGGTCGAGTTCGAAGCGCTTGTTGCCCGTGTACACGCTGTTCGGCCGCGCGGGGTCGAGCCACGCGCCGTCGACGAACAGCAGCCCCTGCACCTGCCAGCGCAGCTTGCCGTCCGGCGTGTAGCTCTCCAGCACCGCGCCGAGCCCGGCGCCGATCGTGTCGTGGCGCGGCCCGATCCCGTTCATCGATACGTAGATATTGCCCGCGCGGTCGACGCCGACGCCGGTCAGCCCGTTGAAACGCTGCGGCCCCGGCCGGCCCGGCACCGGGCCCGCGAAGATGCCGCCGCGTTCGCCGAGCGTGCCCGACGGCGCATAGCCGTTGCCGCCTTTCGAGAAGATCAGGATCTGCTGGCGCGGCCCGTTGTCGGCGACGAGCACGCGCCCTTTCGCGTCGACCGCCACGTCCACCGCGTCGGTGCCTTCCGGCAGCGCCGGCGCGTCGTCGAGCTTGCGGCCGTCGGCTCGCACGTGCACGAGATGCGCGGGGCCGGTGAGCGTATCGGTCAGCAGCCACAGCGTGCCGTCGCCGGCGAGTGCGATGCGGCCCGGCTCGTGCGCGCTCCACGTGCCCTTCTGCTGCATCGTCTCCGCGTCGTACACATCCACCACGTCGCGCGACGGATTGGTCGCGAACAGCGTCTTGTCGTCGGCCGCGAGGCCACCCACTTCCGCTTTCGCCTCACCCACTTCCGAGCGCGCGGGCGCCGGCACCTCGTTCATCATCATGAAGCTCGCGGCCATCCGCGCGCGGCCGGTATCGGCGCGCCCGCCCGGCGCGACCTGCGGCGCCGCGCGAAACGGCGCGGGCTGCTTCATGTCGCCGATCGTGCGCCGCGAGATGCCGAACCATTGCTTGCCCTTGTCCGGCCAGATGCCGGGCGACTGCAGGTGGCCGCGCTCGTTGCCGACGCCGATCGCGACATACGCGTACTTGCCGTTCACGGCGATCGCGCTGCCGCCGAGATTGCCCCAGCCGTGCGTGCCGCCGGCGAAGCCGAGCATCTTCCCGTCCTGGTAGACGCTCGCCTCGGCGCCGCTCTCGTCCCACGGCGCATTCGTATACACCTTGCCCTCGGGCGTCACCGCGATCGCGCGGATGTCGATCTGCGTCCATGTGCCATCGCCATAGCCGAACGTGTTGCCGATCCACGAGGTCGTCGCGGGCAACACCGTTTCGGCCGGCGCGGCGCTCGTCAGCAGCGCCGCGCACACCGTCATGCCAACCAGAATCAGACGTCGCAATGCGCTTCTCCAGACTCGATGCAACAGCGACCGGCGCGGCCACGGATCGCCCGCGGCCGCGCGCTGTCGCTAAATGGGTTTCAAACGTCGCGATGCAGGTTACAAGCAAAAATAATCACAAGAAATTTGGAAATATTTGGGGATGTTTCCGCCTGAAATATCGAACCGGAACAGCACGTAAATGACCGCCGAAAACGGCAATAACGACCGCCCTTCCCGCGCCACCACGTAGAAAATTCCGCTCCGCCCCGTCTGTCGCGCCCGCCCGGGCGCCAACCTTTCATCTCGCGATCGTAATAATCGGCATTTGCATATTTGTCGTCGGCTTAATGACGCGCGTTTTTTTACCGATTTCTTTTCCCTAGAATCGATTTCGATTCCATATTTCATTTAAAGGCATGCAATACGTACACGCATCGGATGCGGGTCGTGAAGGAGCCGCGCGATGACGGCCCTGTCGCGCCCCGCCGACCTCGCCGCGCCGCAACACGGCCGCATCGTGCAGCTCGACGGGCTGCGCGCGATCGCGGTGGGCGCTGTATTCCTGCAGCACGCACTGAAGGCGCCGCTGTGGATGGGCGTCGATCTGTTCTTCGTGTTGAGCGGCCTGCTGATCACCGGCATCCTGCTCGATCGCAAGGCGCGCGGGCAGTCGTACTTCAGCCACTTCTACGCGCGCCGCGTACGGCGCATCCTGCTGCCGTACGTGCTGCTGCTGGTGGTGTCGACGCTGCTGTTCGGCACGAGCTGGCTGCCGCACTGGCCGTGGTTCGCGTTCTTCTCGACCAATATCGGGCTGTCGCTCGGCAGCATCGGCCACGACAGCCTGAACGTGCTGTGGTCGCTCGCGGTGGAAGAGCAGTTCTACATCTTCTGGCCGTTCGTCGTGCTGTGGTGTTCGGAACGCGCGCTGCTGTGGGTCGCCGCCGCGCTGATCGTCGCGGCGCCGGTGCTGCGCGCGATCGCGACACCGTGGTTCGATTCGTTCTGGCCGATCTACTATCTGACGCCGTTCCGGATGGACCTGCTCGCGGCCGGCGCGTTGCTCGCGATCGTGCTGCGCCGCGACCGGCGCGCGCTGGAGCCGTTCTATCCGCTCGCGATCGTCGGCGCGCTCGTGTCGCTCGCGATCCTCGGCTGGCTGCACCTGTCGTTCCCGCGCTTTCGCGCCGCGAACACGCCGCTGTCGAACGCCGCGCTCTACAGCATCTCGCTGCTGCTGTGCACGTCGATCGTCGTGATCGCGCTGCGCGGCCGCGGTCTCGTGCAGCGCGTGCTGACGAACCCGATGCTCGTCTACGTCGGCACCGTCAGCTACACCGTATACCTGATCCACCTGAGCGTGCTGTACGCGCTGTGGCCGCTGCACCTGAACCGCTTCGTCACGGCCGCGCTCGCGCTGGCGATCACGCTCGCGTACGCGACCCTGAGCTGGTACGGCTTCGAACGGCGCCTGACGCGCGGGCCGGCGCGCCGCGCGGTGCCGGCCGCGGCCGGCACGACCGCCTGAATTTCATCATCCAACGTTTCTACCAGGACAACGCCATGAGCCAAACTCGTAAAAAGGCCATCATCACCGGAATTTCGGGGCAAGACGGTGCGTACCTGACCAAACTGCTGCTCGACAAAGGCTACGAGGTCACCGGCACCTACCGCCGCACCAGCTCGGTCAATTTCTGGCGCATCGCCGAGCTGGGCGTCGACACGCACCCGAACCTGACGCTCGTCGAACACGATCTCACCGATGCAGGTTCGAGCCTGCGCCTGCTCGAACGCACGCAGCCGGACGAGCTGTACAACCTGGCCGCGCAAAGCTTCGTCGGCGTGTCGTTCGACCAGCCGGCGACGACCGCCGAAGTGACCGGCATCGGTCCGCTGAACCTGCTCGAGGCGATTCGCGTCGTGAGCCCGAAGACGCGCTTCTACCAGGCGTCGACGTCCGAGATGTTCGGCAAGGTGCAGGCCATTCCGCAAACGGAAACCACCGCGTTCTATCCGCGCAGCCCGTACGGCGTCGCGAAGCTGTACGCGCACTGGATGACCGTGAACTATCGCGAATCGTATGGCCTGTTCGGCAGCAGCGGAATCCTGTTCAATCACGAATCGCCGCTGCGCGGCCGCGAATTCGTCACGCGCAAGATCACCGACACGATCGCGAAGATCAAGCTGGGCAAGGCGACCAAGCTGGAACTGGGCAATCTCGACGCGAAGCGCGACTGGGGCTTCGCGCTCGAATACGTCGAAGGCATGTGGCGCATGCTGCAGGCCGACGAACCCGACACCTACGTGCTGGCCACCAACCGCACCGAAACCGTGCGCGACTTCGTGCGGATGGCGTTCGCCGCGGCCGGCTACCAGATCGAATGGACCGGCAAGGGCGAGCAGGAGCGCGGCCTCGACGCGGCGACGGGCAACGTGCTCGTCGAAGTGAACCCGAAGTTCTACCGCCCGGCCGAAGTGGACCTGCTGATCGGCTGCGCGGACAAGGCGAAAAGCAAACTGGGCTGGGCACCGAAGACGACGCTCGAACAACTTTGCCAGATGATGGTCGAAGCGGATTTGACGCGGAACCAACACCATGACACG
The DNA here is from genome assembly GCF_902832985.1 of Burkholderia sp. BCC0097. Lineage (NCBI taxonomy): Bacteria > Pseudomonadati > Pseudomonadota > Betaproteobacteria > Burkholderiales > Burkholderiaceae > Burkholderia > Burkholderia sp. BCC0097. Next base: position 64,244 of record NZ_CADFDM010000010.1, on the reverse strand, counting down.
TTCTGAAACCGGAGGTCCGTCGCGCCGTGCATTCGTCACGGGCCTGACGGGCTTCACCGGTCGCTACATGGCCGAGCGGCTGCAGGCGGCCGGCTATGACGTCTGGGGCACGGTCGCGCCCGGCACGCCCCGCCCCGCCGATCCGGCGTTCGCTCACTGCACCCTGCTGCCCGTCGACCTGCTCGACGCGGAGGCCATGCGCGCGGCCGCGGCCGATGCGCGACCCGACGCGGTCGTGCATCTCGCCGCACGCGCGCACGTCGCGCAGGACGAGCCGTCGCAAACCTACGCGGTCAACATCGTCGGCACACGCAACCTGCTGGCGGCGCTCGCCGGCCTCGACCGCCGTCCGTCGGCGGTGCTGCTGGCAAGCAGCGCGAACATCTACGGCAATTCGACGGCCGGCGTGCTCGACGAAACCGTCGCGCCTGCCCCGGCGAACGACTACGCGGTCAGCAAGCTCGCGATGGAATATGCGGCGAAGCTCTGGGCCGACCGGCTGCCGATCGTGATCGCGCGACCGTTCAACTACACCGGTGTCGGCCAGAGCGATGCCTATTTGCTGCCGAAGCTCGTCGCGCACTATGCGAGCAACGCGCCGCGGATCTCCCTCGGCAACCTCGACGTGAGCCGCGATTTCTCCGACGTACGCGACGTGACGGCCGCCTATCTGAAGCTCATCGAAGCCGCGCCGGCCGGCGAGACATTCAACGTCTGCTCGGAGCGCGCGTATTCGCTAAAGGAAGTGCTGGCGATGCTGTCGCGGATCGCCGGCTACGTGATCGACGTGACGATCGATCCGCGCTTCGTGCGGCACAACGAAGTGAAAAGCCTGAGCGGGTCGCGCGACAAGCTGCGGCGCGCGGTGGGCGAACTGCCGGTCACGCCGCTCGACGAAACGCTGCGCTGGATGGTGGACGCGATGCGAGCCGCACCGTCCGGGCACGCCGCCGGCTGAACGTCGGCACAACACGCGCGCGACGGCATGCGCCGAAACGACAACGGGCCGCTCTCTCGAGCGGCCCGTTTCATTGATGCCGGTCCGAAAACCGGCCGCGTCGGTCAGCCGTCCAGACCACGCGCCAGATCGTTGCGAACGTCGCCCGCATGCTCGAGCCCGACCGCCAGGCGAATCAGCCCTTCGGTGATCCCCGCCGCCGCGCGCGCTTCCGGCGTAATGCGGCCGTGCGTCGTGGTCGCCGGATGCGTGATCGTCGTACGCGTGTCGCCGAGGTTGCCGGTGATCGACACCAGCTTCGTGCCGTCGATCACGCGCCACGCGTTCGCGCGCTGCTGCTCGGGCGTGTCGCCCTTCAGCTCGAACGACACGATCGCACCGCCCGCCTTTTGCTGACGCTTCGCGAGTTCATGCTGCGGATGCGATTCGAGCCCCGGATAAAACACGCGCGCCACCGCCGGATGCGAGTCGAGCCAGCGCGCGATCTCCAGCGCGTTCGCCGACTGCTTCTCGACGCGCAGCGACAGCGTCTCCATCCCCTTCAGCAGCACCCACGCATTGAACGCCGACAGCGTCGGACCCGCGCTGCGCACGAACGGGAACACCTTGCCCATGATGAATTCCTTCGAGCCGACCAGCGCGCCGCCGAGTACGCGGCCCTGCCCGTCGAGGAATTTCGTCGCCGAGTGCATCACGACGTCCGCGCCGAGCTTCAGCGGCTGCTGCAGCACCGGGCTGCAGAAACAGTTGTCGACGACGAACAGCGCATTCGCCGCCTTCGCGATCTTGCCGATCGCCTCGATGTCGGCGAGTTCGGTCAGCGGGTTCGACGGCGTCTCGAGGAAGAACATCTTCGTTTCCGGCCGCACCGCTTCCTGCCACGCGTGCAGGTCGGTCGGGTCGACGAAGGTCGTCGTGATCCCGAACTTGCTGAAGATCTGCGAGAACATCCCGAGCGTCGAGCCGAACAGGCTGCGCGAGCTGACGAGGTGGTCGCCCGCCTGCAGCGCGGACATCACGACCGACATGATCGCGGCCATGCCCGACGCCGTCGCGATGCACGCCTCGCCGCCCTCGAGCGCCGCGAGACGCTCCTGGAACATGGTGACGGTCGGATTCGTGAAGCGCGAATAGGTGAAATAGTCCTCCGAATTCGCGAAGCGCTCGGCCGCGTCGGCCGCGCTCGAGAAGCAGAAGCTCGACGTGAGGAACAGCGCTTCCGAATGCTCGTTGAAGTCGCTGCGCAGCGTGCCCGCGCGCACGGCAAGCGTATCAAAGTTGAGGGAGTCGTCCATGTTCCGTTTTCCGTATTCGAGGGCCGCGCCGACGGTCGTTCATGAGGCGCGGACCCGGTCAAAACCGAGGCCAAAAAACAAAAAGCCCGCTATGCGTCGGCATCAGCGGGCTTCGGTGCGGTACGACAGCGATCGACTCGGGCCGGCTGCCGCCGGCCTTCGCTTTAGCTGTTTTGGGAAGTTGCCCCGCGTCCGCAAGCTGATATCAAATCGACGCAAGGCCACATCCTATCACGCCTCGATAAAAGCGTGCGCCGGCGTTACTCGACCGACAGTTGCAGGTTCATCTGCGAACGCTCGGTATCGCCGGCCGTGTCGCGATCGGCCTGCGACGCCGGTGCGAGACGCGCACGCTCGATTGCATCGAGGTACTCGGGCGTCACGGCGCCGGTGATGTAGTTGCCGTCGAAACACGACGCCTCGAAATGCTCGAGCTTCGGGTTGATGTCGCGCACCGCGCGACGCAGATCGTCGACGTCCTGGTAGATCAGGTGATCGGCGCCGATGATCTTCGCGACTTCTTCGTCGGTGCGGCCGTGCGCGACGAGCTCCCCACGCGTCGGCATGTCGATGCCGTACACGTTGGGGAATTTCACGGGCGGCGCCGCCGACGCGAAGATCACCGACTTCGCGCCCGCATCGCGCGCCATCTGCACGATTTCGTGCGAGGTCGTACCGCGCACGATCGAATCGTCGACGATCAGCACGTGCTTGTCCTTGAACTCGATGCTCATCGCATTGAGCTTCTGGCGCACCGACTTCTTGCGCACGGCCTGCCCCGGCATGATGAAGGTCCGGCCGACGTAGCGGTTCTTGAAGAAGCCTTCGCGATACTCGACGCCGAGCTTCGCGGCGACCTGCATCGCCGCCGGGCGCGACGAATCGGGAATCGGCATCACGACGTCGATCGGCACGTTCGGCAGTTCGCGCTTGATCTTCTCGGCGAGATAGTCGCCCATGCGCAGGCGCACGTTATAGACCGGCACGCCGTCGAGGCACGAATCCGGACGGGCCAGATACACGTATTCGAACATGCACGGATTCAGCGTCGGGTTCTCCGCGCACTGCTGGCTGTGGAAGTTGCCGGCCTTGTCGATGAAGATCGCTTCGCCCGGCTCCAGGTCGCGCACGAATTCGAACCCGATGCCTTCGACCGCCACCGACTCCGACGCGACCATCCACTCGGTGCCGTGCTCGGTCTCGAGCTTGCCGATGCACAGCGGCCGGATGCCGAACGGATCGCGGAACGCGAGCAGGCCGTAGCCGGCGATCAGCGACACGATCGCGTACGAACCCTGCAGGCGGCGATGCACACCCGAGACCGCCTTGAACACCGACGCAGGATCGAGCTCGAGGCCCGTGGTCGACAGTTGCAGCTCGTGCGCGAACACGTTGAGCAGCACTTCGCTGTCGGAATTGGTGTTGATGTGCCGGCGGTCGATCCGGAACATCTCGTCCTTCAGTTGCTGCCAGTTCGTCAGGTTACCGTTGTGCGCGAGGATGATCCCGAACGGCGCGTTCACGTAGAACGGCTGTGCCTCGGCCTCGCTCGACGCCGAGCCGGCCGTCGGGTAGCGCACCTGGCCGATGCCGTAGGTGCCGGGCAGGCTGCGCATGTTGCGCGTGCGAAACACGTCGCGCACCATGCCGTTCGCCTTGTACATGTGGAAATTGCTGCCGTCCGCCGTCGCTATGCCCGCCGCGTCCTGACCGCGATGCTGCAGCAGCAGCAGGCTGTCATAGATCAGCTGATTGACCGGGGATTGGGAGATAACGCCTACGATGCCGCACATGGCATGTCCTTCAGAATGACAAAATCGGTTCCGTCCTGCCCGGCCGCGTCGTCACACGCGTACGTACTGGGCCATGCCGTCGGGCAGGAGCTGCTTCAGCTCGTGCACACCCTGTTCGGCAAAAGGACGCAAGAGCGCATTGCGCCAGAAATCCTGTTTGGGCAGTTCGGTCAGCCCGGCCGCCGCGACCAGCAGCACCACCAGCACGCAGCCGCGGACGAGCCCGAACATCATGCCCAGCGAGCGGTCGACGCCGCCCAGGCCACTCGCCTGCGCGATCCGCGACAGCAGCGCGTTCGCCACGCCGGCGACCAGCACGACGCCGATCACGAGCAACGCGAAGGCGATCACCCACTGCGTCAGCGCGCCGCCCGGCCAGTTCGCCGGGATGTACGGTACGACCAGCCCGACGTAGCGGCCCGCGATCACGATCGCCGCGATCCAGCCGATCAGCCCGAAAATCTCGGACACGAAGCCGCGCCACGCGCCGCGCAGCGCCGACAACACGATCACCGCCAATACAGCGTAGTCGAAAGCCGTCAGCATCGTGGCATTACTGCGTCAGACCGGCTTCGCGCACCTTCGCGATCGCGGCGGAAGCCGCCGAACGATCCGCGAACGGGCCGGCCCGCAACAGTGTAGCCGTGCTGCCGTCTGCCTGCTTGCGATGCTCGACATATGCGGGCACGCCCGCCGATTTCAACTTGGTCGCCCACGAACGGGCCGTCGCGTCGTCCTTGAACGAGCCGAGCTGCACCGCGAAGCGCGCACCGGCCGGCGATGCCGGCGACGATGCGTCGCTGCTGTCCGGGCTCGCGGCGCCGTCGTTCGCGACGGCGGCGGGCGCAGGCTTCGGCGCGGCCGGTTTCGCGGCGGGCGCAGCCGGCTTCGGCGCGGGCTTCGGCGGCGTCACGCTCGCCGTGGTGGTCGTATCGGGTTTCGCGGCCGGCTTGGCGGCATCCTTAGGCGCGGGCGCCGGTGCAGCCGCAACGGCCGTGTCGGAGGCCGGCGGTTCGTCGTGCGCGACACCCGCCTGCACGTCGGACACATCGTCGTCGCGCGGCGCGACCGCCTGGTGCGCGGGGCGATTCGGGATGTCGATCGCGATGTCGTCCGTGACCGGCTTCGGGTGCGAATCGAGCACCATCGGCAGCACGATCACCGCGGCCACGACGAGCGCGATCGCGCCGACGAGGCGACGGCGCGCGCGTTGCTTTTCTGGAAGGGTCGGATCGAGGAGCAGTGCATCCGATTCCGGACGCTCGGTGCGGCGCGAGCGGCGCTCGACGCGTTCAGTGCGCTCCGTGCGCACGTTCCGGGAGGCCCCGGTGCGACCGCCGCGCCGCGGGGGCGCGTCGTCGTCTTTCTTGCCGAACGAGAAAATTCCCATGAATGGCTGAGTCCGAAACTGCCCGTCAGTCAGTGTTGCTGCGATTTACGGTAGGCCAGCACGCCGGCAACCGTATGGAAACTGCCGAAAACCACGATTCTATCATTCTCGGATGCTCTTTTTAGTGCATCGCGAAACGCTTCCGCGGGCGACGCGTAACGCGTCACGCTCGAATCGGGCCCCTCCTCCACGCCGGCCTTGCGCAGCGCGGCTTCGAGCTGCTCCGCGGAGGCCGCGCGCGGCAGCGGCAGGTCGGTCACGCACCAGTGGTCGATCTCGCCCTTCAGGTGCTGCAGCACGCCGTCGATGTCCTTGTCGTGCATCGCGCCGAACACAGCGTACGTGTACGGGAAGAAGCCCATGTTGCCGAGGTTCTGCTCGAGCACGGCCGACGCATGCGGATTGTGCGCGACGTCGAGCACGATCGCCGGCTTGCCGGGCAGCACCTGGAAGCGCCCCGGCAGCTCGACGTTGGCCAGCCCGAGCCGGATGTCCTGCGCGGACACCGGCAGCACCGGGCGCAGCGCCTCGAGCGCGGCGAGCGCGGCCGACGCATTGATCAGCTGGTTCGCGCCGCGCAGCGCCGGATACGCGAGCGCCGGATAGCGCTTCTCGCGGCCAAGATAGCTCCATTGCTGGCGCTCGGCGCCCGCCTGCGCCTCGTAGCGGAAATCGCGGCCGACCAGCCACAGATCGGCGCCGATCGCTTCGGCGTGGTCGATCAGCGTCTGCGGCGCGGCCGGATCGCCGCAGATCGCCGGCTTGCCCGCGCGGAAGATCCCGGCCTTCTCGAACGCGATCTTCTCGCGCGTGTCGCCGAGGTATTCGGTGTGGTCGATATCGATGCTCGTGACGATCGCGCAATCGGTATCGATGATGTTGACCGCGTCGAGCCGGCCGCCGAGGCCGACTTCGAGGATCACCGCGTCCAGCCCGCGCGAGGCGAACAGATGCAGGATCGCGAGCGTCGTGAACTCGAAATACGTGAGCGAGACCGGCTCGGCCAGCGACGTGCGCGCGGCTTCGACGGCTTCGAAATGCGGCAGCAGCTCGTCGTCGGTCACGTTCTGCCCGTTCACGCGCGCGCGCTCGTTGAATTCGAGCAGGTGCGGCGACGTATGGCAGCCGACCTTGTAGCCCGCGCGCACGAGGATCGTCTCGAGGAACGCGCAGGTCGAACCCTTGCCGTTCGTGCCGCCAACGGTGATCACCGGGCACGCGAATTCGAGCTGCAGCGCCGCCTTGACCTGCCCGATGCGGGTGAGGCCCATGTCGATGCCGACCGGGTGCGCGCGTTCGAGATGCGAAAGCCACGCATCGAGAGTGGGAAAAGTGCTCATCGGATCAAATCTGGATCGGTACCGCCACTACGCCAAAAAACGAAGCGCGCCGCCTGACGTTGAAGCCAGGCGACGCGCAGAGTCACAACCTTGCGCCGGTCAGGCCAGCGCGTCGGCCGGCTGTCGCTGCAGCAGCGCGAGCAACTGCGCGATCTCGTCGCGCATCTTGCGACGGTCGACGATCATGTCGATCGCGCCCGTCTTCAGCAGGAATTCGGCGCGCTGGAAGCCTTCGGGCAGCTTCTCGCGAACCGTCTGCTCGATCACGCGCGGGCCGGCGAAGCCGATCAGCGCCTTCGGCTCCGCGATCACGACGTCGCCGAGGAACGCGAAGCTCGCCGACACGCCGCCCATCGTCGGGTCGGTCAGCACCGAGATGAACGGCAGCTTGGCTTCGGCCAGCTTCGTCAGCATCGCAGTGGTCTTGGCCATCTGCATCAGCGACAGCAGGCTTTCCTGCATCCGTGCGCCGCCCGACGCCGTGAAGCAGATGAACGGCACGTGCTGCTCCAGCGCGTTCTGCGCACCGCGCGCGAAGCGCTCGCCGACGACCGAACCCATCGAGCCGCCCATGAACGAGAACTCGAAACAGGCCGCGACGACGGGCAGCGTGTGGATCGCGCCGCCCATCACGACCATCGCGTCGGTTTCGCCGGTTTCGTCCATCGCTTCCTTCAGACGATCGGGGTACTTGCGGCTGTCCTTGAACTTCAGCGAGTCGACCGGCACGATTTCCTGGCCGATTTCATAGCGGCCTTCCGGATCGAGCAGCCCGTCGAGGCGCTCGCGCGCGCCGATGCGCATGTGGTGATCGCACTTCGGGCACACGTGCAGGTTCGCGTCCACGTCGTTGCGATAGAGAACGGCCTCGCAGGACGGGCACTTGACCCACAGGCCTTCCGGAATGCCCTTGCGGCTTTTCGGGTCGGTCTGCTTGATCTTCGGCGGCAACAGTTTGTCGAGCCAGCTCATCGTATGGTTTCCTGTTCCGTGGCGGGGCGGCCCAACCGGCCCGTTCCCGCTTCCTGTGTTGTGTTTATCGCGCCGTCTTGCCCGCACCGTCCAGCGCGGCGCGCAGCTCGGCGATGAAAGTCTTCAACGCGGCGGCGGCAGCGTCCGGTTCGGCGCTTTCGAGCAGTTGCACGAGGCGGCTGCCGATCACGACGGCGTCCGACACTTCGGCCACCGCGCGCGCCGTTTCGGCGTCGCGGATGCCGAAGCCGACGCCCACCGGAACCGGCACGCGCGACTTGATGGCCGGGATTTTACCTGCAATGCTCGAAACATCCAGATTTCCCGCACCGGTCACGCCCTTGAGCGACACGTAATACACGTAGCCGCTCGCGATCTTGCCGACGTCGGCGATGCGTTCGTCGGTCGACGTGGGCGCGAGCAGGAAGATCGGATCGATCTGCGCGGCGCGCATTTTTTCCGCGAACACGCCCGCCTCTTCCGGCGGATAGTCGACCACCAGCACGCCGTCGACGCCGGCCGCGTGCGCCTCGGCCGCGAACGCGTCGACGCCCATCCGTTCGATCGGATTCGCATAGCCCATCAGCACGACGGGGGTTTTGGGGTCGGTTTCGCGAAAACGCTTCACGTCGGCGAGCACGCTCTTCAACGTGACGCCGCGCGCGAGCGCGCGCTCCGACGAGCGCTGGATCACGGGGCCGTCGGCCATCGGGTCCGAGAACGGTACGCCGAGTTCGATCACGTCCGCGCCGCCCGCGGCGAGCGCGTGCATGAATTCGACGGTTTTCGCGGGATCCGGGTCGCCGGCCGTGATGAACGGGATCAGGCCCTTACGGCCTTGTTCGGCGAGCGCGGCGAAGGTCTGCTGAATACGATTCATGATAATTTTCCTATGTCGACCGGAGTTAGCGCTTTAGCGCTTACTCCGGTCCCATGCAAAGCAGCATTCGGCGATGCGGCGGCGCGATTCACGCGCACGCCGGCGCGGCGAGCGCGCTCACGCGCTCGTGCGCGATCGCACAATAGCTTTCGTTGATCTCGTAGCCGACGAAGTCGCGCCCCTGCCGTGCGCAGGCCACCGCGGTCGTGCCGCTGCCCATGAACGGATCGAGCACGCGGCCGCCCGGCGGGCAGCTTGCGAGCACCATCCGCTCGATGATTTCCAGCGGCTTCTGGGTCGGATGATCGACGCGCTCCGCGTGCTGCCTGTGCAGGCGCGAGACCGACCAGACGTCCTTCGGGTTGTAGCCCATCTCCAGCCACTTGCTGCCCTCGAACAGCTTGCGCGAGCGGGCCTTCTTCGTGTCGGCGTCGTACGGGATGCGGACCGGATCGAGATCGAAGTAATACGCCTTCGAAACCGCGAAAAAGCCGATGTTGTCGTGCACCGACGTGAAACGGCGCGTCGTGCCGCCCATGCTCGGCACGCGCCGGTCCCAGATGATCTCGTTGACCATCGTGAGCTGCGTCTTCAGGAAACTGAAGATTTCCGGCGCGTACTGCCACGTGCAGAAGATGTACATCGACCCGCTCGGCTTCAGCTTCGGAATCGCGAGTTCGAGCCACCCGCGCGTCCACGCGAGGAAATCGTCGCCCGAACGCTTGTCCGAATCGTTGCCGTAGTCCTTGCCGAGCCCGTACGGCGGATCGGCGACGATCAGGTCGATCGACGCATCCGGCAGGTACGCGGCATCGGTCAGGAAATCGCGGTTGTGCAACTCGATACCGGACGGCAGCGCGCGCGGCACGGCAGCGGCGGGCTGAACCGCCTCCGCCTCGCTCGCGGCACCGCCGCCCGGCTCTTCGATCAGGTCACGCATCGGTCGGGGTCAGAGCTCGATGCCCGATCGCTCGGCGACCGTGTGCATGTCCTTGTCGCCGCGGCCCGACAGGTTGACGAGCAGGAGCTTGTCCTTCGGCAACGTCGGCGCGAGCTTCACGCCGTACGCGATCGCATGGCTCGACTCGAGCGCGGGAATGATCCCCTCGATCCGGCAGCAGTCGTGAAACGCCTTCAACGCCTCGTCATCGGTGATCGGTACGTACTGCGCGCGGCCGCTGTCCTTCAGCCACGCGTGCTCGGGGCCGACGCCCGGATAGTCGAGGCCCGCCGACACCGAATGCGTCTCGATGATCTGGCCGTTGTCGTCCTGCAGCAGATACGTGCGGTTGCCGTGCAGCACACCCGGGCTGCCGGCGATCAGCGAGGCCGCATGATGGCCCGTGTCGAGGCCGTCGCCGGCCGCTTCGACGCCGATCAGCTGCACCGATTTGTCGTCGATGTACGGATAGAAGATGCCCATCGCGTTCGACCCGCCGCCGACGCAGGCGATCACCGCATCCGGCTGACGCCCCGCGAGTTCGGGCATCTGCACCTTGCATTCGTCCCCGATCACGCGCTGGAAGTCGCGCACCATCATCGGGTACGGGTGCGGGCCCGCGACCGTGCCGATGATGTAGAACGTGCTTTCGATGTTCGTGACCCAGTCGCGCATCGCTTCGTTCAGCGCGTCCTTCAGCGTGCGCGAACCCGATTCGACCGGCACGACCGTCGCGCCCAGCAGCTTCATCCGGTAGACGTTGGCGGCCTGCCGGCGCACGTCCTCCGAGCCCATGTAGACGACACACTCCATTCCGAAGCGCGCGCAGATCGTCGCGGTCGCGACGCCGTGCTGGCCGGCGCCCGTTTCCGCGATCACGCGTTTCTTGCCCATGCGCTTCGCGAGCAGCGCCTGGCCGATCACGTTGTTGATCTTGTGCGCGCCCGTGTGGTTCAGGTCTTCGCGCTTCAGGTAGATCTGCGCGCCGCCGAGCATCTCGCTCCAGCGCTGCGCGTGATAGATCGGCGACGGGCGGCCGACGAAATACTTCAACTCGCGCTCGAATTCGGCGACGAAGTCAGGATCGTTCTGGAACTTTGCATACGCCGCGCGCAGTTCGTCCAGCGCGTGAATCAGCGTCTCGGCGACGAACACGCCGCCATATGGGCCGAAATGGCCGCGATCATCAGGAAGGTTGTACATGGTGTCTCTCTCGATCGGTCGGTGCGCCCGCTTTGGGGGCCGCACCGGCTTGCATCACCCGGCGTCCGCTGCGCGCACCGCGCGTACGAACGCCGCCATCCGGGCGTGATCCTTCACGCCCTTCGCGCCCTCCACTTCGATGCCACTCGAGACATCGACAGCGAACGGACGCAGCTGGCGGATCGCATCACCGACGTTTTGCGCGTTCAAGCCACCACTCAAAACGGCCCGACGCGCGAGCTCTGCGGGAATAAGAGACCAATCGAAGACCTTGCCGCTACCGCCGTAATCCGGCACCAAAGTGTCGAACAGGAGGCCGCGCGCTTTCGAATAATGAAGAGCCGATTCTACCAAATCGGCACGCTGCGTCGAGGGGCCGACGCGCACCGCACGCAACCACGGCAGGCGGGCCGCGCGGCCGAGCGCGTCGCACTGCTGCGGCGTCTCGTCGCCGTGGAACTGCAGCAGCGTGAGCGGCACGTCGCGCACGACGGCTTCGATGTCGGCTTCGGTCGCGTTCACGAACAGCCCGACCACGGACACGAACGGCGGCGCGAGGCTCGCCAGCTCGGCCGCCTGCGCGATCGTCACCGCGCGCGGGCTCTTCGGATAGAACACGAGGCCGATCGCATCGGCGCCGAGCGCCGCCGCGTGCAGCACGTCCTCGGGGCGCGACAGCCCGCACAGCTTGATACGCGTGCGCGGCGGCAGGCCGGCCGCGGCGGAAGTCGAAGAAGACACGGCGTGCTCCGTCATGTTTGTGGGTCCAGATCGGCCCAAACGCTGCTCCATGGCACGCTGCCGAGCTGCGCGGGCGGGACGGCGAATTCCGCCGGGTAGCCGACGTGGGCGAGGTACAGCCCGTCGGCCATGAACGTGGGCGCAGCGAGAGTGCGGTCGCGCCCGGCCAGTACGTCGGCGAGCCAGTCGGCCGGATAGCGGCCGCGCCCGACTGCGACGAGGCAGCCCATCAGGTTGCGCACCATGTGATGCAGGAACGCGTTCGCGCGGAAGCGGAAATGAATGAAATGCCCCGCGCGCCGCACGTCGATCTGATACAGGTGTTTGACCGGCGTCTTCGACTGGCATTCCGACGACCGGAACGACGAAAAGTCGTGCTCGCCGATCAAATGCGCGGCGGCGGCGCGCATTGCGTCGTCGTCGAGCGGCGTGTGGATCCAGCCGGCGCGCCCGGCCAGCATCGGCGAACGCACCGGATGCACGTACAGCGCGTAGTAGTAGGTGCGCTCGAACGCCGAGAAACGCGCATGGAACGTGTCCGGCATCGGCTTCGCCCATTGCACCGATACGGTCGACGGCAGGAACGCGTTGGTGCCGCGCACCCACGAGAACACCTCCCGTTCGAGATCGGTGTCGAAATGCACGACTTGCCCGAGCCCGTGCACGCCGGTATCGGTCCGCCCGGCCACCGTCGTGTGCAGCGGCACCCGCGCGAATTCGGCCAGCGCATGTTCGAGCCGGTCCTGCACGGTCTTGCCGTGCGGCTGCGCCTGCCACCCGCAGAACGCCGCGCCGTCGTACTGAATGCCCAGCGCGATCCGCATCACGCCTCGTCCGCCAGTTTCGCGAGCAGCGCGCGTGCGTCGTCGCGGGTCGCGGCATCGTTCGCGTCGACCACTTCCTGCAGCAGCGTCCGTGCGCCGGACAGGTCGCCCAGTTCGACGTATTCGGCCGCGAGATCGAGCTTGTTGCGGGCAATGCGCGCGAGCTCGTTCGGGGTGAGCGCGGGCAGCGCGGCGCCCGGCGTGGACGGCAGGTCGAGATCGAAGTCGAGCTTCAGCGCGCCGAACTGCGCGCCGCCGAGCGGGGGCAGCGATGTCGTCGCGGGCGGGCTGCCAGCTTGGCCGGCGGGCGTCGCTGCGTCCGGGTCCCAATCGAACTCGTCGTCCTGGTCGGCGGGATGTTCCGGTGGCGGTTCCCCCGCGCCCATTGGCGGGTGCTGGGCGGACTGACCGTTAGTTGCGATTTTATCGGTGCCAGACTGCGCGGCCGGCGCAGACAGTTCCTCCGCCGTCGACGATGGCTCGTCCGCCGTCCGCGGCGGCAACGGCATGTCGAGACTGTTGAGCGCGCTGATCGCGTTCTGCATCAGCGACGCGTGCTGCGCTTCGGTCGTCGAAGATGCGACCGATGCGACCGATGCGGCGGATGCGGCGGTCAGCTCGGCAGATTCGGCCGGCTTGTCGTCGGCAGTGGCTTCTTCAGCCGGTTGTACGTCGTGCGCAGCCTCGACCGGAACCGAAGTCGCCCCGTTCGCGGGCGAGCCCGCAGCATGAGCAGTCGGCAATTCGGGCGACTCGTCGTGCGGCACCGCCACTTCGCGCGCGGGAGATGTGTCCGCTGCGGGCGGCTCGATCGTCTCCGCCGCAGCGGCAGTCGCCGCGGCGAGGTTCATGTCGGACGCCGCATCGCGTGCGACCGGCATCTCGGGCGTGATCGGCAGTTCGCGTTCGACGGACGGCGTAGCTTCGGCTTCCGTTTCTGTAGCCGCGGCGGCGCCTGCTGCGGCCGCAGCCGCAACGGTACTCGCATCGTCAGCGCGGCGACCCTTCCGGCGCTTGCGCCATGCGAAGCCGACCGCAAGCACGATCACGGCAGCGCCGGCCACGGCGACCGGGCGCCAGTCCATCTGTTCGGTACGACGTGCAGGCGTCGCGACAGGCGCGACCGGTTGTACCGAAGCCGATGCTGGTTGCGGCGCACTCGCTGCCGCACCCGACGCGGCTTCGTCCGCCGTCGATGCCGCGGCCGATGCACCCGCGTCATCCGCGGCCGGACGCGGCGCGGCGGGCGCCGGAGCAGGCGCAGGCGCGACGCCGGTCGTCGTCGCCGGCTTGCCGATGCCGTGCTTCTGCAACTCCATCAGCACGCGATTCTTCAACGCCAGCAATTGCTGCAGGCTCGACGGCCGCGGCTGCGACGCACTCAGGGCGGGCGCCGCGCCGGCCGGTTCGTGCACGCCGGAGACCGGGCTACCCGGCACCGCCTGCCCCGCAGCCTCGCTCGCGGACGACGGCGCCGACTGGATCGCACCGCTCCACACGTGCGGGCCGCTTGCACCGGCCGTGGACGCCGCCGGCTGCGTGCTTTCGACAGCCGACGCGCCATATGGGGCCGACGCGCCGATAGAAGCCGAAGCACCGCTCGAAGCCAACACCCCCGCCGCCGTCGCCGTCGCGACACTCGCCCCGCTCACCGGAGCCGCATGCACGGCCGGCGCCACCGGCGCGGCTTGCACGGCCGAGCCGGGATGCGGCGCGGATGCGCCATGCTGCGCGATCGCCGCTCCGCCCGACGCGGCGGCGGGCGCGGAAGCAGCCGCCGCACCGGAGGCAACGGATGCACCGGCCGGCGCGAGCGCCGCGCCAGTGACGTCGAGCGCGGGCACGGTCAGCGTCGCGCCGACTTTCAGGCGGCTCGCGTCGCGTTTCATGAACGCCTGCGGATTGGCGTCGAACAACGCACGGCCAGCGCGTGCGAGCACGGCCGGATCATGCGATTGCGTGGCCGCTTTCGCGATGTCGTTCAGCGACTGGCCGGGCTGGACCGTCACGGTAAGCGGTGCGGCGGCGCCGGCGGCGGACGCCGGCAATTCGCCGGTGCCGACTGCCCACGCCGATGCGGCTGCGCCGAGCGCCAGGATCGCCAGCGCGCCACGCACGGCGCGCGACAAGCGGGACTGACGCGGAAACAAGAAAATTCGGGACATCGTTGGCTCTATCGCCGCGCGCGGGCGCGGCTCGGATTCGCGGTTGGAAGCGTCAATAAAGTGGCTGCAGAAATGCAAAAGCGTCGCGCGGAACGCGACGCTTTCGGCGGGTCTGTGCGTCGTAACCGCGTAGTTTACTTCACGCGATCGGGTTCCGGCCGAATTCGTCGCCGGCAGGTGCCACCGGGCGCGGGCGGGCGCTCATGTCGAGCGGGTACGCGTGTCGTAGCGCATGCATCCGATCGATCAAAACGAACCTGCGTGCCGCAGTCGAAAGCCGTCTTCTGGCAGACTCGCGCCCCACTCGAATGACATGGCTTTCCGGCGCTCAGCGGGCATCCTCCGCAGGACCGGAGCGACAGGATCTCCAGCACTCTCAACAATCCGCCCCGCCGGCCGTTAATGAATTAGCCGCCAGAAATCAAAACGAATCCCGACTGGCGATCAATCCCGCCCGAATCAATTCCAATTCCAATTCCTCGATAAGAAGGCAATTTCCCCCTCTTATCGGATAAATGTAAATTCACGCCACCAAAGCCCCGCCCCGCAAGGCTTTCGCCGCCTTCCATACGATCCATTGCTCATACAAAAGCGATCGTTTCTGCATCAATTCAATTACATTACACAAAATTACACAGACCTGATAACCGCCGTCGATACGATCGCCTTCAAACAGGAATCGGCACATTTCGACCTCGCGCCTGCACATGCCGGAAAGACAGGAACGCGCGATCGGGCTGATGCCGTGAAGTACCGGAGGGCCATCGCGCAGTCGCACGACTGCATCACTCACCAGCTCGTTACGGGGACGAACATGGGCTATCAGCAGGGTTTGAGCGGGTTGGCCGGGGCGTCGAGCAATCTCGACGTGATCGGCAACAACATCGCGAACGCAAACACGGTCGGCTTCAAGCAGGGACGCGCGAACTTCGCCGACATGTACGCGAATTCGGTCGCGACGTCGGTCAACACGCAGATCGGCATCGGCACGCGGCTCGCGTCGGTGCAGCAGAATTTCGGCCAGGGGACGATCAATTCGACGAAGTCGTCGCTCGACGTTGCAATCAACGGCAACGGCTTCTTCCAGATGTCGAGCAACGGCGTGACCACGTACTCACGCGACGGCACGTTCCACCGCGACAAGAACGGCGCGATCGTCGACGCGCAAGGCCGCAGCCTGATGGGCTATGCGGCAGGCGCCGGCGGCGTGATCAACACCGCGCAGACCGTGCCGCTGCAAGCGCCGACCAGCAACATCGCACCGCGCGCGACGAGCAAGATCACCGGCCAGTTCAACCTGAACGCGCAAGACAAGGTGCCGGCCAAGACGCCATTCAACGCGACCGACAACACGACGTACAACTACAACGCGTCGATCCAGTTCTACGACACGCTCGGCGGCTCGCAACAGGTCACGATGTACTTCGCGAAGAGCGCGGCCGGCACGTGGCAGGCCTACGCGGGCGTGCAGGGCCAGACGCCGACGAATCTCGGCACCGTCACGTTCGATGCATCGGGCCGGCTCAGCTCGACGACGTCGGCCACGACCGGCCAGCCGACGCCGAGCCTCGGCCAGTTCGCGTTCTCGATCCCGAACACGACGGGCGGCGCCAATCCGCAGAACCTGACGCTCGACCTCGGCGGCACGACGCAGTACGGCGGCAAGGACGGCGTGAACAATCTCGCGCAGGACGGATTCGCGAGCGGCACGCTGACGACGTTCTCGATCGGCACCGACGGCAAGCTCACCGGCAACTATTCGAACGGCCAGAGCGCGGTGCTCGGCCTGATCGCGCTGGCGAACTTCAACAACCCGAACGGGCTCGTGAACATCGGCGGCAACCAGTATGCGGAAACGGCCGCGTCGGGCGTGCCGCAGATCTCAGCTCCTGGCAGCACGAACCACGGCACGCTGCAGGGCAGCGCCCTCGAAAACTCGAACGTCAACCTGACGACCGAGCTCGTGAACCTGATCACCGCGCAGCGCAATTACCAGGCGAATGCGCAGACGATCAAGACCCAGCAGGCCGTCGACCAGACGCTGCTGAACCTGCGCTGAACCACGCATGAAAAACGCGCCGCGCCGACCCCGAATCTCGAGGCCGACGCGGCGCGTCGTATCATGCAGCCCGGCCCGCGGGCCGGACAGTCAGCGTGCTTACTTGTCGAGCAGGATGCGCAGCATGCGGCGCAGCGGCTCGGCCGCGCCCCACAGCAACTGGTCGCCGACCGTGAACGCCGACAGGTATTCGCCGCCCATCGCGAGCTTGCGCAGGCGGCCGACCGGCACCGACAGCGTGCCGGTGATCTTCGCCGGCGACAGGTCGCGCATCGACGCTTCACGCTCGTTCGGCACGACCTTCACCCAGTCGTTCGCCGATGCGAGGATGCCGTTGATCTCGTCGAGCGGCACGTCCTTCTTCAGCTTGATCGTCAGCGCCTGCGAGTGGCAGCGCATCGCGCCGATTCGCACGCACAGGCCGTCGACCGGGATCGACCCCGGTTCGCCCATCGCCGGCTTGCCGAGGATCTTGTTGGTTTCCGCGCCGCCCTTCCACTCTTCCTTCGACATCCCGTTGCCGAGATCCTTGTCGATCCACGGAATCAGCGAACCGGCGAGCGGCACGCCGAAGTGGCTCGTCGGCATCGCATCGCTGTTCATCGCGGCCAGCACGCGACGGTCGATGTCGAGGATCGCGGATGCCGGATCGGCGAGCTGTTCCTGGACCGCGCCGTTCAGCGTGCCCATCTGCGACAGCAGCTCGCGCATGTTCTGCGCGCCCGCGCCCGATGCGGCCTGGTAGGTCATCGCCGTCAGCCAGTCGACGAGGTTCTCGCGGAACAGGCCGCCGAGCGCCATCAGCATCAGGCTGACCGTGCAGTTGCCGCCGATGAAGTTCTTCGTGCCCTTGACGAGCGCGTCCTTGATCACGTCGAGGTTGACCGGATCGAGGATGATGACCGCGTCGTCCTTCATCCGCAGCGACGATGCCGCGTCGATCCAATAGCCGTTCCAGCCGGCCGCGCGCAGCTTCGGGAACACGTCGTTCGTGTAGTCGCCACCCTGGCACGTGATGATCACGTCGCACTTCTTCAGCTCGTCGACGTTGGTCGCGTCCTTGAGCGTAGTCTCGTTTTTAGCGAACGACGGCGCCTTGCCGCCCGTGTTGCTGGTGCTGAAGAACACCGGTTCGATCAGGTCGAAATCGCCCTCTTCCTGCATGCGCTGCATCAGGACGCTGCCGACCATGCCGCGCCAACCTACGAGACCTACGTTCATGACTAACCCTTTGCTTTGAATGGAGCTTCCCCGCCATTTCCGTCCCCGCGTGACCGCGCGGGGAAACAGGCGGGCACGACGGCGATCAGCGTTTAATGATCGTTTTCGTGGTAATGGTTTTCGTGATGACGATGGCGCGCGCACCCGCACGGGCAGTGTTGCCGTGGAGTTTCAGGACCGGGGAGATCAGGGAAATCAGCGCCATCGTTCGAGTCTACACAAAGCCGGTGGCCCGCACAACGGCCAACGGTGCGCGAACCGGCCGATTTTTCCGGCCCGTTCGCGCCCTTTTCATCTTAATTACCGGACTTCATTTCCGTCCGCTTACAGCGCCGCGACCACCGCGTCGCCCATCGCCGCCGTGCCGACCTGCTTGCAGCCCGGCGTCGCGATGTCGCCCGTGCGATAGCCTTGTTCGAGCACCGTTTTCACCGCACGCTCGATGCGATCGGCCTGCTGGGCGCGATTCAGCGAGTAGCGCAGCAGCATCGCGGCCGACAGGATCGTCGCGAGCGGGTTTGCGATGCCCTTGCCCGCGATGTCCGGCGCCGAACCGTGCGACGGCTCGTACAACCCCTTGTTGTGCTTGTCGAGCGACGCCGACGGCAGCATGCCGATCGAACCCGTCAGCATCGACGCTTCATCCGACAGGATGTCGCCGAACATGTTGCCGGTGACGATCACGTCGAACTGCTTCGGCGCCTTCGCGAGCTGCATCGCCGCGTTGTCGACGTACATGTGCGACAGCTCGACGTCCGCGTATTCCTTCGACACGTCGATCATGATGTCGCGCCAGAACTGCGACGTTTCCAGCACGTTCGACTTGTCGACCGACAGCAGCTTCTTCGCGCGCTTTTGCGCGGCCTGGAACGCGACGTGCGCGATGCGGCGCACTTCCGGCTCCGAATAGCGCATCGTGTCGAAGCCTTCGCGCTCGCCGGCGAACGGGCCGTCCGGCGCCGCACGCACGCCGCGCGGCTGGCCAAAGTAGATGTCGCCGTTCAGTTCGCGCACGATCAGGATGTCGAGCCCCGCGACGAGTTCCGGCTTCAACGGCGAGGCATCGACGAGCTGCGGATAGCAGATCGCCGGGCGAAAGTTCGCGAACAGCTCGAGGTGCTTGCGCAGCCCGAGGATCGCCTGCTCGGGGCGCAGCGCGCGCTCCAGCGAGTCGTACTTCCAGTCGCCGACCGCGCCGAACAGGATCGCGTCGGCCTGCTTCGCGAGCGCCAGCGTCGCGTCGGGCAGCGGATGGCCGCTCGCCTCGTAGCCCGCGCCGCCGACCGGCGCCTGTTCGAGTTCGAACTTCTCGTCGAGTGCGTTCAGCACCTTCACCGCTTCATTGACGATTTCCGGACCGATGCCGTCGCCGGGCAGCACTGCAATCTTCATGCGAAATTCCTGACTGGGTAGATTGTTATGGAGGCAGGCCGGCGAGCGCACGCACGGCACGCCCACCCGCCACGCGCGATCAGCCGACCAGCTTGGTGTTGAGCCACGGCTGCTTCACGAGCCGCTCCGCCTCGAACTGGCGGATCTTGTCCGCGTGGCGCAGCGTGAGGCCGATGTCGTCGAAGCCATTCAGCAGGCAGTACTTGCGGAACGCGGCGATCTCGAACGGATACTCGCGGCCGTCGCCCGCGCGCACGACCTGCGCGTCGAGATCGATCGTCAGCTCGTAGCCATTGAACGCGTAAGTATCGTTGAACAGGTGATCGACCTGCTGCTCGGTCAGCACGATCGGCAGCAAACCGTTCTTGTAGCAGTTGTTGAAGAAGATGTCGGCGAAGCTCGGCGCGATGATCGCGCGGAAACCGTACTGCTGCAGCGCCCACGGCGCGTGCTCGCGCGAGCTGCCGCAGCCGAAGTTCTTGCGTGCAAGCAGCACCGATGCGCCCTGGTAGCGCGGCTGGTTCAGCACGAAGTCCGGGTTCAGCGGGCGCTTCGAGTTGTCCTGGCCCGGCTCGCCGTGATCGAGGTAACGCCACTCGTCGAACGCGTTCGGGCCGAAGCCCGTGCGCTTGATCGACTTCAGGAACTGCTTCGGGATGATCGCGTCGGTGTCGACGTTCTCGCGATCGAGCGGCGCCACGACGCCGGTATGTACATTGAATTTTTCCATGATCCGTCTATCCGGTTGAAGGGCCGGCATTCAGCCGGCGCACATCGACAAATTCTCGGCGGGAACGTCACTCCGCGGCGCGCTTCAGTGCGCTGCCGGCGGCGTTGACGTCTTCCCCGAAGCCTCGGACGGTATTGCAGCCCGCGAGGCCGAAGCCCAGCCCCGCCAGCGCCAGCGCGGCAACCAGCCGCGCGATGACCTTCGATGCCGTCACGTGTTACCCCAGCTGGCGAATGTCGACGAAGTGACCTTCGATCGCCGCGGCCGCCGCCATCGCGGGGCTCACGAGGTGCGTGCGGCCGCCCGCGCCCTGCCGGCCTTCGAAGTTGCGGTTCGACGTCGACGCGCAGCGCTCGCCCGGATCGAGCCGGTCGGCGTTCATCGCGAGGCACATCGAGCAGCCCGGCTCGCGCCATTCGAAGCCCGCATCGGTGAACACCTTGTCGAGCCCTTCGCGCTCGGCCTGCGCCTTCACGAGGCCCGAGCCCGGCACGACCATCGCGAGCCGCACGTTCGACGCGACGCGACGGTTCAGCTTCTTCACGACGTACGCGGCCGCGCGGATGTCCTCGATCCGTGCGTTCGTGCACGAGCCGATGAAGATCTTGTCGACCTTGATCGATTCGATCGGCGTGTTCGGCTCGAGCGCCATGTACGCCAGCGCGCGCTCCATCGCGTCGCGCTTGACCGGATCCTTTTCGCGCTCGGGATCGGGCACGCGACCGTCGATCGACGTGACCATTTCCGGCGACGTGCCCCACGTGACCTGCGGGACGATCTCGGCCGCGTTCAGCTCGACCACGCGGTCGAACTGCGCGCCGTCGTCCGACTTGAACTGGCGCCAGTATTCGACGGCCTGATCCCATTCCGCGCCGGTCGGCACGAACGGACGGCCCTTCAGGTAGTCGATCGTCGTGTCGTCCACCGCGACCATGCCTGCGCGCGCGCCGGCCTCGATCGCCATGTTGCAGACGGTCATGCGGCCTTCCATTGTCAGCGCGCGAATGGTCGAGCCGCCGAATTCGATCGCGTAGCCCGTACCGCCCGCGGTGCCGATCTTGCCGATGATCGCGAGCACGATGTCCTTCGCGGTACAGCCGCGCGGCAGTGCGCCCTCGACCTTCACGAGCATGTTCTTGCTCTTCTTCTGCAGCAGGGTCTGCGTCGCGAGCACGTGCTCGACTTCCGACGTGCCGATGCCGTGCGCGAGCGCGCCGAACGCGCCGTGCGTCGACGTATGCGAATCGCCGCACACGATCGTCATGCCCGGCAGCGTCGCGCCCTGCTCCGGCCCGATGATGTGGACGATGCCCTGGCGCACGTCGTTCATCTTGAATTGGGTGATGCCGAATGCGTCGCAGTTCGCGTCGAGCGTGTCGACCTGCAGCTTCGAGACGGGATCGGCGATGCCGTGGCTGCGGTCCGTCGTCGGCACGTTGTGGTCCGACACGGCCAGGTTCGCGCTGATGCGCCACACCGGACGCTGCGCGATCTTCAGCCCTTCGAATGCCTGCGGGCTCGTGACTTCATGCAGCAGCTGACGGTCGATATAGAGCAGGGTCGTGCCGTCTTCCTCGGTGTGGACCACGTGGGTGTTCCACAGTTTGTCGTAGAGAGTCTGTGCCATGGGTATGCGGGGTCGTTGTGACTACAAGCCTTGCGGATGTGGTCGATTATGCCACGCAGAACGCGCGCCGGCGCGGGCCGGACGCGAAAAAACCCATTAAAAACAGTGGTTTGGCTGGTAGTGCCAATACCTGTATCGGCATTACCAGCCAAAACGGGGCACACACGATCCGGCGCGAGACGATTGCGCGTGCGGTGCCCGTGTTCGCCCCTCGCCTACCCGTTCGGATATTCGCGATTGATCAGGGCGAGCCGCAGCATCGCGAGCTGTATGCCGGCGTTGCTCATCAGGTAAAGATCGCGCCGCCGCATCGCCGGCTGCTGGGCCGATGCATCGTAGACGCCCGGCAGCGCCAGTCCGGCCGGCACCGCCGCCTGCATCCCCGCCGCGTTCGACACGCGCACGGCGAGCGACGCCTGATCGCGATGCGTGACCACGCCGACCTTGCCGAGCGCCGCGGCCGACCCGGCCTGCCTGACGATCGCGGCCACCACGCCGTCGGGCGTCGGTATCGGGCTGCCGGCGACTGCGGCGGGCGTCGCGATCGACGTGACGCCCGCCATCAGTCCGTACTTCGACGCGAGCACGCTCGCGACTTCCTGCTGCGCGAAAACCGGCGCCGCGACTTTTTGGCGGAGCTGGAACACCGCATCGGCGATCGCCTCGTTCACGGGGCCCGGCACCGGCGCAGCGGCCGATGCCCCGGCGCGACTGCTGAAACTGAACGCGGCAATCGCGTTGATGGCGGCAGCGTCGACCGTTGGCGGCGTCCACGAGAAAAACGTGTCGAGCAGGTAAGCGGTTTCGTCGGCGGCGGCCGCGCGGTCGTTCAGTTCATTCGTCAGCTTGCCGAGCATCTGGCGTTGCAGTTCCGCGTCGGAAACGGGCGCGTCGTCCGCGAAAGCGGGCGCGGCAGCGGCGCACGATGCGGCGAGCAATGAAGTGGAAGCCAGGAAATGGCGGCGATTCGTCATGGTCAGGGGATACGGGATTCGAATGAGAAACAATGGAAGGGATCAGCCCTTCGGGAACGCCTGCATCGTCGCGGTCATCGCGCGCGTCAGCATCTGCGCATACATGTCGTGGACGAGATAGAGGCTGCGGTTGCGCGTCCACGGCTGGCCCGACTGCGGGTCGTACGTCGTCGGCAGCGGCACCTCGGCGACCGCGGCCGCCTTCATGCCCGCCTGCTGCGAAGTCTGGATGCAGCGCTTCGCATGATCGCGATGGCCGACCACCGCGACGGTGCCCATCGCCGCCGCGCCGCCCGCGCGCGATACGGCCACGGCCGCGACACCCGCGGTGCTCAGGTACACGATCGAGCCGTCGCTCGCGGTCACCGGTTCGATCGACGACAGCACGTCGGCGCCCAGTCCGTATTTCGACACGAGAAAGCGTGCGATTTCCCACTGCGCGTAGACCTTGACGGGCTTCAACTGGCGGATGCGGTACACGACGTCCGCGAGCGCTTCGTTCACGGGTCCCGGATCGGGCAGCGCGGACTGGTTGCCGCCGGTGCTCGACGTATTGCCGCTCGCCGCGTTCGGCCGATTGCCGAAGCTGTACGCGACGATCGCGCCGACCTGCGCGGCCGGCGCCGTCGGCAGATCCCATGTGAAGCCGACGTCGGTCATTGCCGGCACGATCGCGTCGACCGTCGCCGCATCGCCGAGCTGGGCGTTCAGTTTCGCGGATATCTGCGCGGCAAGCGCGGCGTCGCTGACCGGCGCCGACGTGACGTCGTCGTCGCCGCATGCGCTGAGCAATGAAGCCGCGGCGACGGCGGGCGCGGCGGAGAGGAACGTTCTGCGGGACGAAGCCGGGATATGCTGACTCATGAGTACGAGACGAAAGGATGCGAATGACGAACGCACCTGACGACAGGCACGATCGCAGGATTTCGCGAGGTCAAGGGAAAAGCCCATCGGGCAACCACGCACGGATCGGCATCGCGACGTATTGCCGAGCGACGAAGCACGATCGTAGGCGGCGTCGGTTAAATTGCAGTGAAAACGGCGGTCGAATCTGCTCGGCCGCCGCGCCGTTCCGCCGCTGGACGCATCCGTTTCATCGGTGGCGAGCGCATCGCACCTCTGTTTCGCCGGTGGCCAGCACAGGGCGTTCTTCTACGGCTCCGAAGGCCGCACTTTTCCTTCGATCTCCTAGACTGTCTATTCGCAGCGGGCGCCGCATGGCCGCCCCGCCGTCACGCAGCCGGCAGCATTCGGTGCAACGAACAGGAGAACAGCATGCGATATGAACTCTATTACTGGCCCGAGATCCAGGGCCGCGGCGAATACGTACGGCTCGCGCTCGAGGCAGCCGAAGCCGACTACGTCGACGTCGCGCGCGAATCGGGGCGCGGAATGGGCGTGTCCGCCATGATGCGCATGATGGACAGCTCGAAGGCCGAATGCGTGCCGTTCGCGCCGCCGTTCCTGAAGACGGGCGACGTGCTCGTCGGGCAGACCGCGAACATCCTGCTGTTTCTCGGCGCCCGGCTCGGGCTCGCGCCCGACGACGAAGCCGGCCGGCTGTGGGTTCATCAGATCCAGTTGACCGCCGCCGATTTCATTACCGAGATCCACGACACGCACCACCCGATCGGCAGCGGCCTCTACTACGAGGACCAGAAAGCGGAAGCGGCCGAACGCTCCGCCGATTTCATCGAGAACCGGTTGCCGAAATTCCTCGGCTACTTCGAGCGCGTGCTCGACCAGAATCCGCACAAGAGCGGCTATATCGCGGGCAGCGCGCTCAGCTATGCGGACCTGACGATGTTCCAGTTGATCGAGGGCCTGCGCTATGCGTTCCCGAAAGCGATGAAGCGCGCGGAGCGCAAGGTCGCGTCGCTCGTCGCACTGCACGATCGCGTTGCGCAGCATCCGCCCATCGCGCGCTATCTCGAGTCGGAGCGCCGCATCCCGTTCAACGACATGGGAATCTTCCGGCACTATCCGGAGCTGGACAAATAGCGACGCGGCACGTGCCTCCGGCCATGCGATGCGGCCGGCTACCGTTGCTTCGCTATCGCCCGCGGGCGATCAGTGCGGCTGCCCGTGCTGCGAGGCGGCCACATCGACGGCTTCGACCGAGCGCGTGAGCCAAGGCCCGATGTCCATCTCCTCGTAGCGCACGAGCCGGCTCTTGCGCGCGCGGCGATACGCCCACCAGATCGCGACGAACAGCGGAATCCACACGTAGATCGACAGCACCTCCATCCAGTCGATGCGCGCCGCGAAGAACGCCTGGTAATCCTGGCCGAGCGAAATCACGATGCAGATCGCGATCGCGAACAACGGCCCGAACGGAAACCATTTCGCGCGATACGGCAACTGGTCGAGCCGATAGCCCTGCTTCAGGAAGCCCTTGCGGAACCGGTAATGGCAGACCGCAATGCCGAGCCACGCGATGAAGCCGGTGATGCCGACCGTATTCAGCAGCCACAGATAGATGCGCTGGTTGTTGGTCAGCGACGTGAGGAAGCACAGTCCGCCGACGGCCATCGTCGCGTACAGCGCGTTGCGCGGCACGCCCCCCGGCGACAGCGTCGCGAACGTCGCCGGCGCGCGCCCTTCCGATGCGAGGTTGTACAGCATCCGCGTCGCCGCGTAGGTGCCGGAATTGCCGGCCGACAGCACGGCCGTCAGGATCACCAGATTCATCGCGCCGGCGGCGAGCGGGAATCCCGCGTGGCTGAACACCAGCGTAAACGGGCTCACGCCGACATCGGTCACGTCGCTCTTCAGCAGGTTCGGATCGGTGTACGGCACGAGCAGGCCGATCACGAAGATCGCGAGCACGTAGAACAGCATGATCCGCCAGAAGATCTGCTTCACCGCGCGCGGAATCGTCTTGCGCGGGTTTTCCGATTCGCCGGCCGTGATGCCGACCAGCTCGGTGCCGAGAAACGAGAAGCCCGCGATCAACGCGACGCTCATCATCGCGTGCACGCCGCCGACGAACGGCGCGTCGCCGGTCGTGAAGTTGCGCCAGCCGACCGGATGCCCGGTGCCGGTATGCCCGCTGCCGGTATGCCCGTCGCCCAGCACGCCGGCCGCGATCAGCAGCCCGGCCGCGATGAACGCGATCACGGTGACGACCTTGATCAGCGAGAACCAGTATTCCGATTCGCCGAAGCCGCGCACCGACAGCGTATTGAGCAGGAAGATCAGCACGAGAAAACCCGCGCCCCACCACACGCCCGGCACCGACGGAAACCAGTAGCGCATCACGATCTGCGCGGCGACCAGCTCGATCGCGATCGTCACCGCCCAGCTGTACCAGTAGGTCCAGCCGAGCGCGACGCCGAAGCCTTCGTCGACGTACTTCTCGCCGTAGATCGCGAACGAACCCGATACCGGCATCAGCGCGGCCATCTCGCCCAGCCCGGTGACCACGAAGTAGACCATGATCCCGATCGCGACATACGCGGCGATCGCCCCGCCCGGCCCCGCCTGCGCGACCGACGCGCCCGACGCGACGAACAGCCCCGTGCCGATCGACCCGCCGATCGCGATCATCGCGATGTGGCGCCCCTGCAGACGGCGCTTCAGCGTCGTCCCGGACGGCGCGGCCGTCTGCGCTGCCGCTTGCATGGCATCCATAGTGTTCACCCTGATTGTGATCCCGCCAGCCGATTTGATTTGGAATGCAAATCGGTTGCCCCGGTCATTCGCATCGAAACCGGCCCTGCCGGGCCGGACGCCTCACACGACGCTGCGCTTGATCGCCTGCAGTTCGGCCGTCGTCACGATCTTCTCGATCCGGAAGCGCGGGCTTTCCAGCCACGCGTTCGCGATCCGGCGGTATTCGTCGAGATCCTCGCACGCGAGCCGCACCAGAAAATCGAACGTGCCGCTCACCAGCCAGCAATCGAGCACGGCCGGATTCGCGCGCATTTCCTCTTCGAACGGCACCTGCGAACGCCCGTGGTCGGCCAGCACGATCTGCGCGATCACGACGATCGGCTTGGTCGCACGCGGCGCCTTGATCACCGCGCGATACCCTTCGATCACGCCGAGCGCCTCGAGCCGCTCCACACGCGCCTGGCACGGCCGCGGCGTGAGGTTCACGAGTTCCGACAGCTTCCGGTAGGAAATGCGCCCGTCGGTACGCAGGATGTCGAGGATCCGGAGATCGATCTTGTCGAGCTGCATCTTCTTGTCGGTCATCCGCGTTCGCTCCGGTCGGGTCGTGGCTGGTGCGCGCAACGTCTGCCGTTCCGCGCGGGGCCACATTATCCGGCCGAAGCGGCCGCGCGCCAATCGGCTAGAACCGCAGCGACAGGCAGGTCAGGCCACCGTCCATCTTGCGGAATTCGCTCGTGTCGATCACATGCAGCGGCAACCCGAGCGACGCGATCGCGTCATGCACGCGCGGGTACCCGGCCGGCGTGATCAGCGTGCCGTTCACGCGCAGCGTGTTGCCCGCGTATTCGTCGGCGGCCGAGATCGCGATCCGGCGATAGTCGGCGAACGCAGGGTGTGCGGCCAGCGCGTCGGTCACGAGCAGCGTGTCATCGCCGAGCGCGTTGACGACCGATTTCAGGTGCAGGCCGGCGCCGACCGGCACCGCGACGACCGAATAGCCGTGGCGCGACACCAACGCTTCGAACGCGGCGATGCCTTCCGCGTCGGTGCGGCTCGTCAGGCCGATGAAGAAGCGCTTGCCGACCTGCATCACGTCGCCGCCGTCGAGGCGGCCGGACTGCATCGGCAGCAGGTCGCGATGCGCGGCGAGCGCGGCTTCGATATGAACGGTCTCGCCGCGCCGCGCAGGCGCGCCGGGGCACGTGATCACCGCGAATTCGGGCGTGACGACCGCGACGTCCTCGACGAAGTGCGAATCGGGAAACGCATCCAGCGGCGGCAGTTCGGTCAGCTCGACGCCGAGCGCGCGCAGCGCGTCGCAGTATGCGTGGAACTGCGTGAGCGTCTTGTCGTAATCGGGCGCACCGAGTTCGGCGGTGGTCAGACCCGCGCCGCAGGACGGCGCGGGACGACGAACGATCGCTTGCGTGAATTGCATCGACTCCTCCATGGTCTGCCGCACCCGTGCGGCGCACGGGCCGGCGGCGTTGTGTCCGGACCATTATCGGAAGCCAAATTGCGCAATTCGCGTCGATTTCGGCGGCGCCGACAGCCGATTGCGTCGAATTGCGCGCGTCACGCAGCGGATTCGGCAGACCGGCCGCCCGCCCTCTCGCGAACGGCGGTTTTCGCCCGCCTCACACGCTTTACGCGTCGGGCTCGAACCCCATCTGCGCACGGCCGAGCGCCGTGAGTTCGCCCGCCTGCGCGCGCCCGTCGAAATCGACCTCGAAATGATCGGCCGGGAAATCGGGCGGGCTGTCGCCACGCAGGAACGCCGCACGCTGGCGTTGCAGGTACGCATCGTTCTTCGCGCAGCCGGGCGCGGCCGCGATGTACATCACGTTGCTGTCGCCGCTGCCGAGATGCGCATCCTCGACCGCATGCACGACGTCGCCGTGCCAGAACACCGTGTCGCCTGGCTCCATGTGCGGGATCGGCACCAGTGCGTCGAGCAGCAGCGCGTGCCATTCCGGGCGGATCGACAGCGCTCGGCCGGGACGCGCGCCGCACAGGTCGTCGTCCGCGACGTCGTCCTGCAGCGCGCGCAGCACGACATAGGCCATCGCGTTCGCGACCGGGATCAGCTGCAGCGTGCCGTCGCCGGGCCCCTGCGGCGTCAGCGCGGTCCAGCCCTGGAAAGTGCGAAACATCGAACACACGGCCGGCGACGGAATTTCCTCGACGTCGGGGCGGAACGCCGCATCGAACGGATCGTAGTCGCGCCAGCGGCCGGCCAGCACGTGACGATAGACCTGCCGAAAATTCGCGCCGAGCCAGCGCTCGACGGAGCCGCCGTCGACATGCGGCGACAGCCCGAGCGACGTCGAACCGGGCGGCCGGCGGCGAATCCGGTCCGCGTACGCGGGCACCTGATCGGGATCGAAATGGGTACGCGCGCCGTCCGCATGTCGCCACAGACGGTTCAGGAACACCCGCGCCCGCGTCAGCGCCGGCGACTGGCGCGCGGCCACCTGCGGCTTCGACCAATAAACGCCGTAAATCTGCGGCTTGCCCGACGCGAGATTGCCGAAATAGCGGTCTTCCGCGCGTGCATGCAGCCGCTCGGTGAAACGGTTCGCATCCAGATACGCACCGATCTCGTCATTCCAGTCGCGTGCCTGCTGCGCATCGAACACGCCGCGGATCACCACCGCACCATGCGCGCGGATCGCGGTCGTCGCGTGCGGATCGACCCGCCCACCCGCGATATCCGCGAACGGCACGACCGGAATCACGTCCCGGCCGTGCGCGTGCGCGCGGCGGATCGCGTCGACCTGCCGTGCGATGTCGCCCTCCACTTCGCGGAACGTGGCCGCGTAACCGGGCAGGTCGGCGCGTAGCGCCCGTTTCGCCGCGCGAATCGCGGCGGGCAGATCGTCAATCGTCAGTTGCATCGTCGTCTCCTCGCTGAAGCATGTCGTGATGTGCTGTCAGCGTACGGCCGACACGTGATCACCATCACCACTATCCAGCCAATAATCGATACAATCCTGACAATCTCGTGTCACTCAGGACGATGGCAGACCACGCAGAGCTTGTTGCCATCCGGGTCGCGGAAATAGGCGCCGTAATAGTCGCGGTGATAGTGCGGCCGCAGGCCCGGCGGCCCTTCGCAGGTGCCACCCTGCCGCAGCGCGAGCGCGTGGCAGCGATCGACGTGCGCGCGGGTCGGCGCATCGAATGCGATCGTGTGGCCGTTGCCCGGCTCCGGCGGATGGCCGTCGAGCGGCTTGCCGAAGAAGAACAGCGGCCGCTCGGCGTCTGCCGGCATCCAGCCCGACCAGCCGTCCGGCTCGCGGAATTTCAGGCGCAGCCCGAGTTCCGCGAACAGCGGCGCGTAGAAATCGTAGGCACGCACCGTATCGCCGACACCCACGCAAACATGTGAAAACATGGCATCGCTCCGTCGTGAAGAACGCTCACGATCATGCCACGGCGCGCTGCCCGCTCCCCCCGGAGGCCGCGATGAAACCGCAATACGAGCACGTGACGTTCGCATCCGGCTGTTCGATCCGCGTGTATCACCGCCAGCTCGCGCGCATTCCGTTCGAATGGCATCGCCACCCCGAGTACGAGCTGACGCTGACGCTCAACAGCCGTGGCCAGCGCTTCATCGGCGATCACGTCGCGCGTTACGCGGACGACGATCTCGTGCTCGTGCCGCCGAACCTGCCGCATACGTGGTCGTCGAACGCGCGCATCGATCGCGACGCGCCCGAGGTCGCGCTCGTCGTCTGGTTCGACGGAGACTGGGTGCGGCGGCTGGCCGACTGCTGCCCCGAATACGCGCCGCTGCGCTCGCTGCTGCGGCGTGCGGCGCCGGGCCTGCACTTCGACGTGGAGACGGCCCGCGCGATGCGCGCGCGGCTGCCGCGATTGCTCGATCCGTCGCCGCGCGTGCGGCTCGCGGCCACGCTCGATACGCTCGCCGATCTCGCGGAGGCCGGCGGCGAACCGCTCGCCACCGCGCAGGCGTACGACCGGGCTCACGGCACGCCGTCGCCCGCCGATCCGGCCGCCCCCGAAGCCGAACGCCTCGACCGCGTGCTCGACGCGATCGACCGGCATTTCCACGAACCGCTGCGCATCGACGCCCTCGCCGCTGTCGCGCACCTGTCCGAACGCACACTGCAACGGCTGTTCGTCCGGCATCTCGGCGAAAGCGTCGGCCGCTACGTGCAGCGGCTGCGGCTCGCGCACGCATGTCGCCATCTCGTCGGCACCGACTGGCCGATCGCGACGGTGGCCGCGCGCTGCGGCATTCCGAATACCGCGAACTTCAATCGCCAGTTCCTCGCCGCGCGCGGCACGACGCCCGGCGCGTACCGGCAGTTCTTCAAGCAGCATGGCCATGCACCCGACGGCGATGCGCCCGCGCTCGACACACGGCCACCGTCGCTGGAGCACCGCGCCGGATCGGGCCAACGTCGGCCGTACAAATGAAAACACCCCGACGGACTGACCCGTCGGGGTGTCGTGGCGTGGCGATTGCCCGACGCGAGCGGCCTGCCGGCCGTTCGCGCCACACACGGTTTAACGTGCGTCGATCGGCTTCGCTTCGCGCGGCGTATCGCCGACGAACAGCTGACGCGGACGGCCGATCTTCTGTTCCGGATCCGCGATCATTTCGTTCCACTGCGCGATCCAGCCGACCGTACGTGCCATCGCGAAGATACACGTGAACATCGACGTCGGGATGCCCAGCGCGCGCTGGACGATACCCGAGTAGAAATCGACGTTCGGGTACAGCTTGCGCGACACGAAGTATTCGTCTTCCAGCGCGATCTTCTCGAGCTGCATCGCGAGCTTGAACAGCGGGTCGTCGTGCAGGCCCAGTTCGTTCAGCACTTCGTAGCACGTTTCGCGCATCAGCTTCGCACGCGGATCGTAGTTCTTGTACACGCGGTGACCGAAGCCCATCAGCTTCACGCCCGAATTCTTGTCCTTCACCTGCTTGATGAATTCGGGGATGTTGTCCGGCGAACCGATCTGCTCGAGCATGTTCAGCGCGGCTTCGTTCGCACCACCGTGCGCCGGGCCCCACAGACACGCGATACCGGCCGCGATACACGCGAACGGGTTCGCGCCCGACGAACCGGCCAGGCGGACCGTCGACGTCGATGCGTTCTGCTCGTGATCGGCGTGCAGGATCAGGATACGGTCGAGCGCGCGGACGAGCACGTCGTTGACCTTGTACTCTTCGCACGGGTTCGAGAACATCATGTGCATGAAGTTCGCGCTGTACGACAGCGAGTTCTTCGGATACACGAACGGCTGGCCGATGCTGTACTTGTACGCCATCGCGACGAGCGTCGGCAGCTTCGCGATCATGCGGATCGCCGACACTTCGCGGTGACGCGGGTCGTTGATGTCGAGCGAGTCGTGGTAGAACGCGGACAGCGCGCCGACTGCGGCGACCAGGATCGCCATCGGGTGCGCGTCGCGGCGGAAGCCGCGGAAGAAGAAGTGCATCTGCTCGTGCACCATCGTGTGCTTCGTGACGGTGTCGACGAATTCCTTCTTCTGCGCGGCGTTCGGCAGTTCGCCCTTCAGCAGCAGGTAGCAGCTTTCGAGGAAGTCCGCGTTTTGCGCGAGGTTGTCGATCGGGTAGCCGCGATACAGCAGTTCGCCCTTGTCGCCGTCGATGTACGTGATCGCCGAATTACAAGCTGCCGTCGACATGAAGCCCGGGTCATAAGTGAACTTGCCGGTCTGGCCGTACAGCTTGCGGATGTCGATCACGTCCGGGCCCATCGTGCCCTTGTAGATCGGCAGTTCGACGCTCGGCGAGTTGTCGCTGAACGATAGCGTGGCTTTAACATCAGACGGAGTCATGGCACATCCTCAATCGAAATAAAGAAACGGGATTCGATAACGGGCACAGCGCGTTACACCTTGGCGTTACACGTTGCGCAGCATCTCCAACAGCCTGTGAATGTCCGGGCTGTCTAGGTCGCCCTCTGGTTCCTTGCGCGCGAGGAGCAAGTCCATCAGGTCGTTGTCGCTCAGATCGAGCAGGCGCGACAACGCGCCTACGTCTGCATCGGTGAGGTCATGCTCGTATCTGCCGAAGAACCGTTCGAAAACGATGTCGTTCTCCAGCAGACCCCGCCGCGCGCGCCAGCGAAGGCGCGCGCGGCGGTGCGGGTCGGATTGATGCGAATCGTCGCTCATCAATCTTTATACCGCGCGGCGAACCATCAGTTCCTTGATCTTGCCGATCGCCTTCGTCGGGTTCAGGCCCTTCGGGCAAACGTCGACGCAGTTCATGATCGTGTGGCAACGGAACAGACGGTACGGGTCTTCCAGGTTGTCGAGACGCTCGCCGGTGGCGGTGTCGCGGCTATCCGCGATGAAGCGGTAAGCCTGCAGCAGGCCGGCCGGGCCGACGAACTTGTCCGGGTTCCACCAGAAGCTCGGGCACGACGTCGAGCAGCTCGCGCACAGAATGCACTCGTACACGCCGTCGAGCTCGTCGCGCTCTTCCGGCGACTGGAGGCGTTCCTTCTCCGGCGGCGGCGCGTCGTTGATCAGGTACGGCTTGATCGAGTGGTACTGGTTGAAGAAGTGCGTCATGTCGACGATCAGGTCGCGCACGACCGGCAGGCCCGGCAGCGGACGCAGCACGATCTTCTGCGGCAGGTCGTTCAGGTTCGTCAGGCACGCGAGACCGTTCTTGCCGTTGATGTTCATCGCGTCCGAACCGCACACGCCTTCACGGCACGAACGGCGGAACGACAGCGTCTCGTCCAGTGCCTTCAGCTTGACCAGCGCGTCGAGCAGCATGCGCTCATGCTGGATCTCGAGCTCGTACGTCTGCATGCGCGGCGCTGCGTCCTTGTCCGGATCGTAGCGGTAGACTTCAAAAATGCGTTTTGCCATTTCGGATTCCTTTGACTCGGCTTAGAACGTGCGCGGCTTCGGCGGCACGGATTCGACCGTCAGCGGCTTCATTTGAACCGGCTTGTAGTCGAGGCGATCGCCTTCGCTGTACCACAGCGTGTGGCGCAGCCAGTTGTCGTCGTCGCGGTGTTCGTAGTCGCTGTGTGCGTGTGCACCACGGCTTTCCTTGCGCGCTTCGGCCGACACCATCGTGGCGCGGGCCACTTCGATCAGGTTCTCCAGCTCGAGCGCTTCGACGCGCGCGGTGTTGAACACCTTCGACTTGTCCTTCAGGTGGATGTTTTCCACGCGCGCCTTCAGGTCGGCCATCTGATCGACGCCTTCCTTCAGCAGCGCCGACGTACGGAACACGCCTGCATGCTTCTGCATCGTCGCGCGGATGTCGTTCGCGACGTCCTGCGTGTACTCGCCCGAGCTCGACTTCTCGAGCTTCGCCAGGCGCGCCAGCGAGAATTCGCCTGCGTCAGCCGGCAGCGGCTTGTGTTCCTTCTGGTTCTTCACGTGCTCGACGATGTGGTTGCCGGCCGCACGGCCGAACACCACGAGGTCCAGCAGCGAGTTCGTGCCGAGACGGTTCGCGCCGTGCACCGACACGCACGAGCATTCGCCCACTGCGTAGAAGCCGTTGACCGGCTCCTTGTGATCGCGCGACGTGCCGACGACCTGACCGTGGATGTTGGTCGGGATGCCGCCCATCTGGTAGTGGATCGTCGGGACGACCGGGATCGGTTCCTTGATCGCGTCGACGTTCGCGAACTTCAGCGCGATTTCGCGGATCGACGGCAGACGCTTCATGATCGTCTCGGCGCCGATGTGCGACAGGTCGAGCAGCACGTGATCCTTGTTCGGACCGACGCCGCGACCTTCCTTGATTTCCTGGTCCATCGAACGCGACACGAAGTCACGCGGCGCCAGATCCTTCAGCGTCGGCGCGTAGCGCTCCATGAAGCGCTCGCCGTTCGCGTTGCGCAGGATACCGCCTTCGCCGCGCACGCCTTCGGTGATCAGCACGCCCGCGCCGGCCACGCCGGTCGGGTGAAACTGCCAGAACTCCATGTCCTGCAGCGCGATGCCCGAGCGCGCCGCCATGCCGAGGCCGTCGCCGGTGTTGATGAACGCGTTGGTCGATGCCGCGAAGATTCGGCCTGCACCGCCCGTCGCGAACAGCGTGGTCTTGCCTTCCATGATGTAGACGTCGCCCGTCTCCATCTCGAGGGCCGTCACGCCGAGCACGTCGCCGTCCGCGTCGCGGATCAGGTCAAGCGCCATCCATTCGACGAAGAACTGCGTCTTCGCTTCGACGTTCTGCTGGTACAGCGTGTGCAGCAGCGCGTGACCGGTACGGTCGGCGGCCGCGCAAGCGCGCTGGACCGGCTTCTCGCCGTAGTTCGCGGTATGGCCGCCGAACGGGCGCTGGTAGATCGTGCCGTCCGCGTTGCGGTCGAAAGGCATGCCGAAGTGCTCGAGTTCGTACACGACGTTC
Source organism: Burkholderia sp. BCC0097 (assembly GCF_902832985.1). Lineage (NCBI taxonomy): Bacteria > Pseudomonadati > Pseudomonadota > Betaproteobacteria > Burkholderiales > Burkholderiaceae > Burkholderia > Burkholderia sp. BCC0097. The sequence continues at coordinate 29,733 of NZ_CADFDM010000010.1, read as the reverse complement.
GGCGCTTCACGGCACATGAACTCGATCGCGTCCTGGTCGCCGAGCCAGTCGGAGCCCTTGATCGTGTCGTAGAAGTGGTAGTGCCAGTTGTCTTCGCTCATGTTGCCGAGCGACGCGCCGATACCGCCCTGCGCGGCCACCGTGTGCGAACGCGTCGGGAACACCTTCGACAGCACGCCGACCGACAGGCCCGCGCGCGACAGTTGCAGCGCTGCGCGCAAGCCGGAGCCGCCTGCGCCGACGATCACGACGTCAAACTTGCGGCGCGGGAGGGAAGTTTTGATTGCAGCCATTCTTTACACTCTCCAGAGAATCTGCGCGGCGTAGCCCGCACATGCGAGCAGCCAGACGATGGTCAGCGATTGCAGCAGCAGGCGCACACCGACGGGCTTCACGTAGTCCATCCAGATGTCGCGCACGCCGACCCATGCGTGGTAGAAGAGGGAAAGCAGCATCACGAAGGTCGCGAGCTTCATCCATTGCGCGGCGAAGATCGATGCCCAGCCTTCGTACGAGAAATCGTGCGCGCCGAAGAACAGGACGAGCAGAATGACCGTGTAGACCGCCATGATCGTGGCGGTGACGCGCTGCGCGAGCCAGTCGCGCAGGCCGTAGTGTGCGCCGACGACGAGGCGCTTCGAGCCGATTCGGTTGTTGGCTGCCATTTTCTTAGAATGCTCCGAACAGTTTGAGTGCCATGGCGATCGTCAGCGCGATCGAGACGACAAAGACGACGACTGCCGTCCGCTTGCCGCCTTCCTTCGTGACGGCGTCGTGGTTGACGTCCATCAGCAGGTGGCGAATGCCGGCGCAGAAATGGTGGAAGAAGGCCCACGACAACGCGAGGACGATCAGCTTGACGACGATGTTGGAGAGGAAAGCCTTGAAGACTTCGAAGCTGAGCTCGGAGGTGAGGCTCTGGTCGAAGAGGAACAGCAGGAACGGCAGGAACAGGAACAGCAGCGCGCCGCTGATACGATGGAGAATCGACAATATCGCGGCCAGCGGCATGCGATATTTCAACGTGATGTCGCCGATTCCGATGTTCCGGTATTCCGGCCTCGGCTTTCTTACTGCGTCAGTCATGCTAGACCCCTACTATGTTGTCACACTAATCCGCGATTTTAGCGCCTTTTTATATCGCGCTGCAGCGAAAGTCTGCTCTGGATAATTGCGCGAACAAGAACAAAGGCGGCCCGAAACGTGCTTCGCGAGCGTGGGAAACGCGAATGCACGCGGCTGAGCCAAACGTCGTCAGCTCAAGTCATTCTGATAGTAATACCCGGTTGTGACATACCAGCCCCGACGCACTTCCACCGGCCGGTCCCCGTACGTATAGGACACGCGCTCGACCGACAGCAACGGGAACCCCGCCGGCACGTGCAGCAGGTCGGCCACCGCCGGGTCGGCCGCCACCGCGCGGATCTTCTCCGTCGCGCGGATCATCCGCGTACCGAACTCCGTCTCGAACATCGCGTAGAGCGGCCCCTTGTACTCGCTCAGCCGCTCGAACGTGAGGCCGCGGAACATCGCGCCCGGCAGCCAGATCTCGTCGAGCACCGTCACTTCGCTGTCGAATTCCAGCAGGCGGCGCACCTGCACGACGGGATCGGCGGGCTTCAGGTCGAGCTGCCGCGCGATCTCCGCCGGCGCACGCAGGCGCCGGCATTCGAGCAGGCGGCTCACGTGCGGGTGCTCGGCGCCGTCGTCGGCCAGCAGACGCAGAAAGCGGAACTGCGCGCGATCTTCGTTGTGCGTTGCAACAAAAGTGCCCTTGCCCTGCCGCCGGACCACGAGGTTTTCGGCGGCCAGTTCGTCGATCGCCTTGCGCACGGTGCCCTGGCTGACCTTGTAACGGGCCGCGAGCTCCACTTCGCTGGGGATGATCTCGCCCGGCTTCCATTCGCCGGATTCGAGACTTTGCGTGATCAATGACTTGATCTGCTGGTATAACGGGCTGAACGTCGGCGACGCGGAGGCCGCGGGCGAGGCTGCGGGATCGCCCGCGCCCGGCTGCCCTGGGCCGCCTGCGCCGGTCTGATTCGCGGTGTTCGCCTGGTTCGATGTCATGGCGCGCATTTCATCACAAACCGCACTTTTTCGTCCACTCAATTTCCGCAAAACATCTGTCTTATATAAGACATATGATACCGTTTGACTTTGCGCCTGACGGCTCCTACACTCCCGGTCGAGCAAGGGTTCGCGGGTGCAACAGCGCGTCCCCGGCTACGTGCCACGGCCGTCTCCAGGTTCACCGCGTCTGCCATCGCGAGTCCTCCGCCCTGCTTCAATGCAACGCTACGCACAACGCGCATAGAATGGCGTTTTCGCTCGCGTCCAACGCTTCACCCGTCCTGGAGATTTTCAATGGCTAAGCCCGCAAAGCGCGTTGCCGTCACCGGCGCCGCAGGTCAAATCGCTTACTCCCTGCTGTTCCGCATCGCGAACGGCGACCTGCTCGGCAAGGACCAGCCGGTCATCCTGCAACTGCTCGACCTCCCGCAAGCCCAAGGCGCCGTCAAGGGCGTCGTGATGGAACTCGACGACTGCGCGTTCCCGCTGCTCGCCGGCGTCGTGATCACCGACGATCCGAAGGTTGCATTCAAGGATGCAGACGTCGCGCTGCTGGTCGGTGCACGTCCGCGCTCGAAGGGCATGGAGCGCAAGGACCTGCTGTCGGCGAACGCCGAAATCTTCACGGTTCAGGGCGCTGCGCTGAACGAAGTCGCGAGCCGCGACGTGAAGGTGCTGGTCGTCGGCAACCCGGCGAACACGAACGCGTACATCGCGATGAAGTCGGCGCCGGATCTGCCGAAGAAGAACTTCACGGCCATGCTGCGCCTCGACCACAACCGCGCGCTGTCGCAGCTCGCCGCCAAGTCGGGCAAGCCGGTCGCGTCGATCGAGAAGCTCGCCGTGTGGGGTAACCACTCGCCGACGATGTACCCGGATTTCCGCTTCGCGACCGCCGAAGGCGAATCGCTGCTGAAGCTGATCAACGACGACGTGTGGAACCGCGACACGTTCATCCCGACCGTCGGCAAGCGCGGCGCGGCGATCATCGAAGCGCGCGGCCTGTCGTCGGCGGCGTCGGCAGCCAACGCGGCGATCGACCACGTCCGTGACTGGGTGCTCGGCACGAACGGCAAGTGGGTCACGATGGGCATCCCGTCGGACGGCTCGTACGGCATCCCCGAAGACATCATCTACGGCGTGCCGGTCACCTGCGAAAACGGCGAATACAAGCGCGTCGAAGGCCTGGAAATCGACGCGTTCTCGCGCGAGAAGATGGACGGCACGCTGGCCGAGCTGCTCGAAGAGCGCGATGGCGTCGCCCACCTGCTGAAGAACTAAGCATCACGCATCGCGCCGGGCGGCCTTCGGGGCGCCTGGCTTCGGCACGGGCCGGCACGCCGCCGGCCCGTGCCGGCCGATCCGATCCGCGCACGTTTTGCCGCCCCGCGCCCGCCGCGCACCGGCCCAGAACCTGCCCGAATCCGATTTTCTCCACGTTGACCCGCTCCCCTGACGTAGACGAGATGGCCGCGCTCACTCCTGCACAAGTGCTGTACGACGGGGCGTCCCCGCCCGCGATCCTGCCCTGCTGCGATCACTACGCGGGCAGCGAGAAGCTGATGCGCAAGTCGCTCGCGCTGCAGGCCGAGCTGGGCCCCGTGTTCGACCTCACGCTCGACTGCGAGGACGGCGCGGCCGTCGGCCAGGAAGCCGCCCACGCGGCGCTCGTCGCCGATCTGCTCGGCAGCGCCGAGAACCGCTTCGGCCGCGTCGGCGTCCGTATCCACGACTTTTCCCACCCGCACTGGCGCGACGACGTGCGCATCGTGCTGCGTGCGTCACGCGCACCCGCCTACGTCACGCTGCCGAAGATCGCGAACGCCGCCGACGCGGCCGAAATGACCGCGTTCATCGAAGGCACACGCCGCGAACTCGGCATCGCGCAGCCGATCCCGGTCGACGTGCTGATCGAGACGCACGGCGCGCTCGCGCAGGCGGCCGCTCTCGCCGCGCTGCCGACGGTCGGCACGCTGAGCTTCGGGCTGATGGATTTCGTCTCCGCGCACCATGGCGCGATCCCCGATTCCGCGATGCGCTCGCCCGGCCAGTTCGACCACCCGCTCGTGCGCCGCGCGAAGCTGGAAATCGCCGCGGCCTGTCATGCGCACGGCAAGACGCCGTCGCACAACGTGACGACCGAGGTGCGCGACATGAGCGTCGTCGCCGGCGATGCTCGCCGCGCGCGCGACGAATTCGCCTTCACGCGGATGTGGAGCATCCATCCCGCGCAGATCCGCCCGATCGTCGACGCCTTCGCGCCGCGCACCGACGAAGTCACGCTGGCCGCCGAGATCCTGCTCGCCGCGCAAGCTGCCGACTGGGGCCCGACGCGCCACGGTGATACGCTGCACGATCGCGCGAGTTACCGTTATTACTGGTCGGTGCTGCGCCGTGCGCGCGCCACCGGCCAGCCCGTACCGGGAGAGGCCGCGCCGCTGTTCGGCCCGGCCGCCGCGGGCGCCGCGCCTTGAGGGCGCGCCGCCGGCCGATACACGCGTTTCATGCATTCGCCGGGACGCAAGCCGGACAGAGGTTTGCGAAACGACAAAAAACGTAACGGAGCCCGAAAACCTGATATATGCGCGGCCAAATAGGTGAAAATAGCGGCCGCTGCGCGCTTTCGGGGCGCGTGCAGTTTCAAACCGGCCGGCAGTTTCGATTGCCGGCCCTTGTCAACTGATTATCGAAAGGTTCTGACTCCATGAAGAAACTCCTGATCGCTACCGCCATCGGCGCCTTGTCCGCCACGATGCTGGTGTCGGCTCCGAGCGCGTTTGCCCAGGGTACGGCCACCACGACCGCGAAGAAGGCCACGGCCAAGCGCCCGGCGCCGGCCAAGCGCATCATCCCGCGCAGCAAGAAGGCGCAGGCGCGCGCAGCCGCCAAGGTCGATCCGGTACCGGACGGCGCGGTCAAGTGGTCCTGTAAGGAAGGTCTGTCGTTCGACCTCGCCGGCGACATGAAGCGCGACCAGGTCGTCACGGTTCACTGGGCGAAGAAGAACTACAAGCTGCCGCGTCAGGCCACGACGACGGGCGCCGACACGTTCTACGATCCGGCAGCCGGCTTCAAGCTGGTCGTGATTCCGACCAAGGCGATGCTGTTCTCCGACGCGAACGGCGGCGAGCGTCTCGCGGACGAATGCGTGACGCCGGAAATGGCACAGGGCAACGCAGCGCCGACGCAGTCGAACGAGCTGAAGCCGGCCGCGAACTAAGCGTCCTCCCGGCCCCTCGATGTCCGCCCCGGTCTCCAACGTCCGCCCCGCGCCGGATTCGGTACTCGTCGACATCGTCGACTACGTGCTGAACACCGGCATCGACAGCGCGCTCGCGCTGGAGACGGCGCGTCATTGCCTGATCGACACGCTCGGATGCGGACTCGAGGCGCTGTCCTACCCTGCCTGCACCAAGCTGCTCGGCCCCGTCGTGCCCGGCACGATCGTGCCGAACGGCGCGAAGGTGCCGGGCACGTCCTTCCAGCTGGATCCCGTCCAGGCCGCGTTCGGCATCGGCGCGATGATCCGCTGGCTGGACTTCAACGACACCTGGCTCGCCGCCGAATGGGGTCATCCGTCCGACAACCTCGGCGGGATCCTGGCGACGGCAGACTGGCTCTCCCGCACGGCCCGCGCGGCCGGCCGGAAGCCGCTCGCGATGCGCGACGTGCTGGTCGCGATGATCCAGGCCCACGAGATCCAGGGCTGCCTCGCTCTCGAGAATTCGTTCAACGCGGTCGGGCTCGACCACGTGCTGCTCGTGAAGGTCGCATCGACGGCCGTCGTCGGGCGCCTGCTCGGGCTCACGCGCGACGAGCTGATCAACGCGGTCTCCAACGCATTCGTCGACGGCCACGCGCTGCGTACCTACCGCCATGCGCCGAACACCGGTTCGCGCAAATCGTGGGCGGCCGGCGACGCGACGTCCCGCGCGGTGCGCCTCGCGCTGATCGCGAAAACGGGTGAAATGGGCTATCCGTCGGCGCTCACCGCCAAAACCTGGGGCTTCTACGACGTGCTGTTCGACGGCAAGCCGTTCCGCTTCCAGCGCCCGTACGGCACGTACGTGATGGAAAACGTGCTGTTCAAGATCGCATTCCCCGCCGAATTCCATGCGCAGACGGCCGCCGAGGCCGCGCTGCAGCTGCACGCGCAGCTCGCCGCGGCGGGCCGCACCACCGACGACATCAGCCGGATCACGATCCGCACGCACGCGGCCGCGATCCGCATCATCGACAAGCAGGGCCCGCTCGCCAATCCGGCCGACCGCGACCACTGCATCCAGTACATGGTCGCCGTGCCGCTGCTGTTCGGCCGGCTGACGGCAGCCGACTACGAAGACTCGGCCGCGGCGGACCCGCGCATCGACGCGCTGCGCGCGAAAACCGTGTGCGTCGAGGATCCGCAGTTCACGAAGGATTACCACGATCCGGACAAGCGATCGATCGCGAATGCGCTGACGATCGCGTTCACGGACGGATCGAAGCTTGCCGAAGTGGCGGTCGAGTATCCGCTCGGCCACCGGCGGCGCCGCGCCGAAGGCGTTCCGCTCCTGGTCGAGAAGTTCAGGACCAACCTCGCCCGCCGCTTTCCGGCCAAGCAGCAACAAGCGATTCTCGACGTGTCGCTGGACCAGGCAAAGCTCGAAGCGATGCCGGTCGATGAGTACGTCGACTTGTATGTGATATAGCCGTCATCTACAGGACTCTTTGTTTCCTAGCCTTAAACCCAGGAAAATCACCATGGCCCACAATCTCCACAAGACCCTCAAGGAATTCGACAGCGGTTCCGGCAAAGGCAAGTTCTACTCGCTGCCGCAGCTCGGCAAGGAACTGAAGACGAAGATCGAACGCCTGCCGGTGTCGATCCGCATCGTGCTCGAGTCCGTGCTGCGCAACTACGACGGCAAGAAGATCACCGAAGAGCACATCGAGCAGCTCGCGAACTGGAAGCCGACCGCGAAGCGCGTCGACGAGATTCCGTTCGTCGTGTCGCGCGTCGTGCTGCAGGATTTCACGGGCGTGCCGCTGCTCGCCGACATCGCGGCCATGCGCGGCGTCGCCGAGCGTACGGGCAAGAACCCGAAGAAGATCGAACCGCTGGTCCCGGTCGATCTCGTCGTCGATCACTCGGTCCAGATCGACTACTTCCGCCAGAAGGACGCGCTCGACCTGAACATGAAGCTGGAATTCCAGCGCAACAACGAGCGCTACCAGTTCATGAAGTGGGGCATGCAGGCGTTCGACACGTTCAAGGTCGTGCCGCCGGGCGTGGGCATCGTCCACCAGGTGAACCTCGAATACCTCGCGCGCGGCGTCCACAAGAAGACGGACGGCGCCGACACCGTGTACTACCCGGATACTCTCGTCGGCACGGACAGCCACACGACGATGATCAACGGCATCGGCGTGGTCGGCTGGGGCGTGGGCGGCATCGAGGCGGAAGCGGGTATGCTCGGCCAGCCGGTGTACTTCCTGACGCCGGACGTCGTCGGTGTCGAGCTGAAGGGCAAGCTGCGCGAAGGCGTGACGGCCACCGACCTGGTGCTGACGATCACCGAAATGCTGCGCAAGGAGAAGGTCGTCGGCAAGTTCGTCGAATTCTTCGGCGAAGGCACGCGCTCGCTGTCGCTGCCGGACCGCGCGACGATCGGCAACATGGCGCCGGAATACGGCGCGACGATGGGCTTCTTCCCGGTCGACGAAAAGACGATCGACTACTTCGAAGGCACGGGCCGCACGAAGGCCGAAATCGCCGCGTTCGAAAACTACTTCAAGGCGCAGAACCTGTTCGGCATCCCGAAGGCCGGCGACATCGACTACACGAAGACGGTGATGCTCGACCTCGCGACGGTCGCCCCGTCGCTGGCCGGCCCGAAGCGCCCGCAGGACCGCATCGAGATCGGTCACGTCAAGTCGACGTTCACCGACCTGTTCTCGAAGCCGGTCGCGGAAAACGGCTTCGCGAAGAAGGCGGAAGACCTCAACACGCAATACACGACGAGCAACGGCGTCGACGTGAAGAACGGCGACGTGCTGATCGCCGCGATCACGTCGTGCACGAACACGTCGAACCCGAGCGTGCTGCTGGCCGCCGGCCTGCTCGCGAAGAAGGCGGTCGAGGCCGGCCTCACGGTCGATCCGAAGATCAAGACGTCGCTCGCGCCGGGATCGCGCATCGTCACCGAGTACCTGACGAAGACGGGCCTGCTGCCCTACCTGTCGAAGCTCGGCTTCGAAGTCGCGGCGTACGGCTGCACGACCTGTATCGGCAACGCGGGCGACCTGACGCCGGAACTGAACGAAGCAATCACGAAGAACGACATCGTCGCGGCGGCCGTGCTGTCCGGCAACCGTAACTTCGAAGCGCGTATCCACCCGAACATCCGCGCGAACTTCCTCGCGTCGCCGCCGCTCGTCGTCGCGTACGCGATCGCCGGCAACATCACGCGCGACCTGATGACCGAGCCGGTCGGCAAGGGCAAGGGCGGCCGCGACATCTACCTCGGCGACATCTGGCCGACGAGCGAAGAAATCCACGCGCTGCTCAAGTTCGCGCTCGATCCGAAGAAGTTCGAGGACAACTACTCGAAGCTGACCAAGAAAGGCGACCTCTGGAGCAAGATCGAGGGCGAATCGGGCGAGGTCTACGACTGGCCGAAGTCGACGTACATCGCCGAGCCGCCGTTCTTCGGCAACGACTTCTCGATGGAACCGGCTGCATCGATCCCGACGGTCAAGGGCGCGCGCGCGCTGGGCATCTTCGGCGACTCGGTCACGACCGACCACATCAGCCCGGCAGGCTCGATCAAGGAAGACTCGCCGGCAGGCAAGTGGCTGAAGGAAAACGGCGTGCAGAAGGCCGACTTCAACAGCTACGGCTCGCGCCGCGGCAACCACGACGTGATGATGCGCGGCACGTTCGCGAACGTCCGGATCAAGAACCTGATGATCCCGCCGAAGGCGGACGGCACGCGCGTCGAAGGCGGCCTGACGATCCACCAGCCGAGCGGCGAACAGCAGTCGATCTACGACGCAGCGATGCAGTACGTCGCAGCCGGCACGCCGACCGTCGTGTTCGCGGGCGAAGAGTACGGCACGGGCTCGTCGCGCGACTGGGCCGCGAAGGGCACGCAACTGCTCGGCGTGAAGGCCGTGATCGCACGCAGCTTCGAGCGCATCCACCGCTCGAACCTAGTCGGCATGGGCGTGCTGCCGCTGCAGTTCAAGGGCGCGGACAGCGTGCAGTCGCTCGGCATCACCGGCGAAGAGACGTACGACATCGAAGGCCTCGGCGACGACTTCAAGCCGCAGCAGGACGTCACGCTCGTGATCCATCGCAAGAACGGCGAAACGCAGCGCGTGCCGGTGCTGCTGCGCATCGATACGCCGATCGAAGTCGACTACTACAAGCACGGCGGGATCCTGCCGTTCGTGCTGCGCTCGCTGCTCGCAGCGTAAGCAAGCAGCCATTTGCAGGTGCCGCAGCCGCCTCGCGGGCGGTTGCGGCCGATTTGGATGCCCGACCTCGTGTCGGGCTTTTTTTCGCCTGCCGCTCGGTTGGCGCGCGGCGTAGCGCCGACCGCGCGGCAGCGCCCCGCTCTCGCCGAACGTCACCGGCCGGTATCCGGCTCGCGCGTCACGCCGCCTTGCTGCTTCGCACCTTCGCGCCCGCCGAGGAACCCGATCGCGCGTTCTTCTTCAGATGCGTGCGGTTGTATTCGATCGCCGCGCGCACGAGGTTTTTCAACGCCCGCTTGTCGATCTTGTCGCCTTCGAAGAAATCGATCGCGCGCCGCGCATTGCCTTCGAGACCGTCGTTGAACAGCTGGCCGGGATCGGGCAATTTCGCGCCGTGCATGAAGGTCAGCTTCACCTTGCCCTTGTGCGCGTTCGCGACCGCGATCATCCCGTCGCACGACCACACGGGGCTGCCCATCCACTTCCATTCCTCGACGATGCCTTCGTCCGCCGCGAGAATCGTCTGGCGGAGCTCGGCGAACGTCTTGCCGCGCCAGTCGACGATGCCTGCAATCAGCGCATCGATGCGCTCGGACGGCGTGAGGTCCGTTGAGCTCATGCGCGGGTCTCCGTTTGCGCGTCGGGGCGCGACAGCACCTGTTCGAGCGATTCGAAGAACCGTACCCAGCCGTGCTGCGCACCGCGGTACGCCTGCTCCTGATCCGCGCGGAAGCCGACCTGTTCCATGCGCAGGTGCGTGCCGGCCGGCGTCGGCGTGAGCGTCCACGTCACGACGCTTTCAAGGCCGTGGGCCGCCCACGTATAGGACAGCGTGCGGTGCGGCTCGATCGCCAGCACCGTACAGTCGACCGAGCCCCAGTCCGCGCGAAAGCTGAACGCACGGCCCGCGACGGGCTCGAAGTCACTCTTCATCAGCCACGCCTCGATCAGGTGCGGTTGCGTGAGCGCGCGCCAGATCTTCTCCGGCGGATGCGGCAGCTCCCGGTCGACGACGACGGAGCGCGTTTCGGTAGAGGCTTGGTTCATTACTGATCCATCCTTTTGAGCAGATCTTCGAGGGCATCGAACCGGCTCTGCCAGAAGCCTGCCATCTGGCTCGTCCAGTCGATCAACGGGGCCAGCGCCTGTGGCTGCGCGCTGTAGTGCGTCTGCCGGCCTTCGTGACGGTCGTTCACGAGCCCGGCCTGCTTCAGTACGCCAAGGTGCTTCGACACGGCCGGCTGCGATACGCCCGCGTGGGCGGTCAGCGCGGCAACCGTCAGCTCGCCCTCCGCGCACAGCCGCTCGAAGAGCGCACGGCGCGTGGGATCGGCGAGTGTCCGGAACAGCGTGTCGTGAGCGTTTTGCATATCGTCCAAAATCCATAACCGGTTGGTTATGGATTGAAGGATATCCGCTAATCGGCGCGCGTCAAGGCGGAATTTCGCGAACGACATCGTTCGATCGTGCGCGACCGGCGCGTGCGTCGCAGCGGCTCGCGTCGGCGCCCGATTCGAACATTTCCTCTAATCCGCAATTGCGGCACACGATCCGAAAGCAGCCTGCAAGACTGGCCGATGCGCTGTTCCACAGTTCGGGAAACGTTCGGGTTCGGCCGGCCCCGTTCTTGTGCCTGCGCGAAGCCGTTCCTGACGAGTGGCTTCCAATGACCACATAGTGCGATACGGCGCTCGGTCATTGACACGCAAACGTCATGCATCCACGCGGCCCTCCCCTCCACGAACGCGCACATTCCAACGCTGCAACGAACGACTCGTGCGTGTGAGCGACGCGCGTCGCCGCACCGTCGTACCGCGAACCGGTTCCGGCCTTCGGGCTCGCCCTTGTCGGCATGTACGACGCCGTGCGCGCACTCATGCGCCCCCGTTGTCAGAACTGACAGCTATGGAAAATGGCAGCTACCCGATGCGCACCGACGCCCTACGCTCGTCACCGCTCGCGGCCCCACAAGGGCCGGGGGTTCCAGTAACGTCGCCTCTCCTAAAAAGGACTCCCGATGAAAAGGAACGCCTGGTTTGCCCTTCCCCTTCCGTCGCCCCGCCGCCTCGCGTGCGTGGCACCGCTCGTGTTCGCCGCCGCAACGGCGCACGCGGCGACGGATTGGGTCGATACTCATACGAAGGCCTTTCTGACCGGCCCGCAGTTGATGGCGCGCAGTGCGGCGCCATCGCTCGAACTCGCGGCCGGTGAGACGACCAACGTCGTCGTCAGCCTGAAGCTGCGCAACGCCGCGCAGCTCAAGCAGCTGGCGCGCGACGTGAACCGGCCCGGCAGCGCGCATTACCGCCAGTACCTGACGCATGAGCAGTTCTTAGCGAACTACGCGCCGACCGATGCGCAGGTGCAGTCGGTCGTCGACTATCTGCACAAGAGCGGCTTCACGAATGTCGAAGTCGCGCCGAACCGGCTGCTGGTCTCCGCCAGCGGCACGGCTGGCACGGTGAAGGCCGCGTTCAACACGTCGCTCGTGCACTTCGAGTACGCGGGCCGCTCGGGCTTCGCCAACACGTCGACCGCGCAGGTGCCGCGTGCGCTCGGCGACGTCGTCGGCTCGGTGCTCGGGCTGCAAAGTGTCGCGCACGCACGGCCGCTGCTGCGCATCGGCAACGTGGCGAAGCCGCTGGCGCTCGCCGCCGGCACGGCGACGGGCCACTATCCGAAGGAATTCCCGGGCCTCTACAACGCGACCGTCGTGCCGACCGCAGCCGGCGTGACCGTCGGCATCATCACGATCGGCGGCGTATCGCAGACGCTGCAGGATCTGAAGCAGTTCACGTCGAGCAACGGCTACGGCACGGTGTCGACGCAGACCGTCAAGACCAACGGCACCGGCGGCAGCTACAGCGACGACCAGGACGGACAGGGCGAATGGGATCTCGACAGCCAGTCGATCGTCGGCTCGGCCGGCGGCCAGGTCGGCAAGCTGGTGTTCTACATGGCGGACCTGAACGCCTCCGGCAACACGGGCCTCACGCAGGCATTCAACCGTGCGGTGTCGGACAACACCGCGAAGGTGATCAACGTGTCGCTCGGCTGGTGCGAAACCGATGCGGACGCGGACGGCACGCTCGACGCCGAGGAGCAGATCTTCACGACGGCAGCCGCGCAAGGCCAGACGTTCTCGGTATCGTCGGGCGACGAAGGCGTGTACGAGTGCAACAACCGCGGCTATCCGGACGGCTCGAACTACACGGTGTCGTGGCCGGCTTCGTCGCCGCACGTGCTCGCGATCGGCGGCACGACGCTCTACACGACGTCGTCCGGCGCGTTCTCGAACGAGACGGTGTGGAACGAAGGGCTCGATTCGAACGGCAAGCTGTGGGCGACTGGCGGCGGCGTCAGCACGATCCTGCCCGCGCCGTCGTGGCAGTCGGGCAGCAATCGCCGGTTGCCGGACGTCGCGTTCGATGCCGCGCAAAGCACGGGCGCGTACATCTACAACTACGGCCAGTTGCAGCAGATCGGCGGCACGAGCCTCGCCGCGCCGATCTTCACGGGCTTCTGGGCACGACTGCTCGCGGCGAACGGCACGGGTCTCGGCTTCCCGGCCGGCAACTTCTATGCGGACATTCCGTCGCATTCGTCGCTCGTGCGCTACGACGTCGTGTCGGGCAACAACGGCTATCAGGGGTATGGCTACAAGGCCGGCACCGGCTGGGATCTGACGACCGGCTTCGGCAGCCTGAACATCGCGAACCTCAACCAGCTGATCAAGTCGGGCGGGTTCTGAGCGAAGCGTGAAGGCCGGTGCGCGGCGATGGCCTGCCGCGCGCCGGTGGTGAGCATCCCGTGCCCTACTCCGTCGCCGGCTCCTTCACGGGCTCCGACACGACCGGCGCGCCGGCCCGATGCGATGGCGCGAACAGCCGCAGCCCGCTCGCGACGCTCGCCGCGCCCGCGAAACCCGCACCGAGCATCAACGCGAGCGTCGGCCCGTGGCGCCCCGCGATCCCGAACGACAGCGCAACCAGCGCCGCGCCCGTCGCCTGCCCGATCAGCCGCGCGGTCGCGATGATCCCGCTCGCGCCGCCGCTGCGTTCGGGCGGCGCGCTCGACATCAGCGCTTTCAGGTTCGGCGACTGGAAGAAGCCAAAGCCCGCGCCGCACAGCATCATCCGCCAGCCGATGTCGACGACGCCCGGCGACACCGGCAGCGCGGCGAGCGACACCATGCCCGCGCTCAACAATGCAAGGCCGATCGCGCCGAGCAGCCCGGGCGGATAACGATCCGACAGCCGCCCCGCGATCGGCGCGGCAAGCGCGACGATCGCCGACCACGGCGTCATCAGGAACCCCGTTTCAACCGCACTGCGATGCAGGACGGTTTCGAAATAGAACGGCAGCGACACGAACGCGAGCCCCTGCGCAGCGAACGCGCATACGGCGGTCAGCGCGGACAGCGTGAACACGGGCCGGCGGAACAGATCGACCGGCAGCATCGGCGCAGGGTGCCCGGCCTGACGGCGGATCAGCAGCCAGCCGAACACGAACGCCACCGCGGCCGCCGCCAACACGACCGGGAGCGGCCCGCGCTGCGCGAATTCGCCGAGCGCGAAGATCAGCGACGCGAACGTGATCACGTTGAACAGCGCGGCCACCGGATCGAACGCATGCTTGCCGCGCGCCGTCTGCGGCAGCGACGGAATCGCGACCGCAAGCGCGAACACGCCGAGCGGGACGTTCACCGCGAACAGCCACGGCCACGCGGCCACCGACAGGATCAGCGACGCGATCGTCGGCCCCACCGCGAACGACACGCCGACGACGAGCGCGTTGAAGCCGACGCCCCGCCCGAGCCGGTGCGCAGGAAACAGGCCGCGGATCAGCGCGACGTTGACGCTCATGATCGCGCTCGCGCCGAAGCCCTGCACGATGCGCGCGGCCGTCAGCATCGGCAGCGTCGACGCGAGCGAACAACCGAGCGAAGCCAGCGTGAACACCGCCAGCCCGGCGACATACACGCGCTTGTGGCCGACGATGTCGCCGAGCGACGCGAACGGCAGCAGCGTCGCGACCATCGCGAGCTGGTACGCGTTGATGATCCACACGGACGCGGCCGGCGACGCATGCAGGTCGGCGGCGATCGCGGGCAGCGCGGTGTTCGCGATCGCGGTGTCGAGGGTCGCGAGCGCGACGGCCAGCAGCACGGCGGACATCGCGCGCCAGTTGACGGCCGGCTCGTGCGCACCGGCGGGGGAAGCGATTTCGGACAAGTTGGGCTCGGCTGACGAGCGACGCTCGGCGTCGCGGATTGAGCGGCGCGGCGGCGTGCGTGCCGGACGGCAAGACCGGCGCGCGCGTTGCCGCGATCCGTATTGTTGCAGAGCCGCACCGAACCTGCAGGCGGCCGCCATGTCAGTCAGCGAAACGAAAGCTGGGGAGATACCGTGCCTTGTGCGCGGCATCGTCGATGCGCACAACGATCGACGATCCGGCGGCTGCCGGGCGGCCTTCCGGGCTCGCGGCCAGCTTCGTCGTGCGGCGCCGGCGACCGGCCCGGCCGCGTCCGACGGCGACATCAAGCATCGGCAATGCGCCGATGCGTGACACGCGTGCGCCGCCGTCGCGCTACCGCTTCAGGTCACCGCACGCCGCGCATTGCGGCCGCGCAGCCATTCGAGCGCGAGCAGCAGGCTCGTCGAGAAAATGATCAGGATCGTGGCGAGCGCCGCGATCGTCGGGCTGATGTTCTCGCGGATGCCCGTGAACATCTGGCGCGGCAGCGTCGTCTGGTCCGCGCCCGCGAGGAACAGCGTGACGACCACTTCGTCGAACGACGTCGCGAAGGCGAACAGCGCACCCGACATCACGCCCGGCGCGATCACCGGCAGCGTCACGCGGAAGAACGTCGTGACCGGGTTCGCGCCGAGCGACAGGCTCGCCCGTACGAGGTTCTGGTTGAAGCCCTGAAGCGTCGCGGCCACCGTCGTCACGACGAACGGCACGCCGAGCGCTGCGTGCGCGGCGATCAGCCCCGTGTAGGTATTCGCGAGCCCGAGCGGCGCGAAGAACAGGTACATGCCGACGCCAACCACGACGACGGGCACGATCATCGGCGACAGCAGCACGGCCATCAGCAGCCCCTTGCCGCGGAAGTCGGCCTTCGTCAGGCCGATGGCCGCGAGCGTACCGAGCACGGTCGCGACGACGGTCGCCGACGGCGCGACGATGAAGCTGTTCTTCGCGGCCATGCGCCACTCGTCGGATGCGATCAGGTTCTCGTACCAGCGCAGCGAGAAACCCGGAATCGGATACACGAGGAACGTGCTCGACGAGAACGACAGCGGCACGATCGCGAGCACCGGCAGGATCAGGTACAGCAGCGTCAGCACGACGAGCACGCGCAATGCGACGTACCACGCGCGCTCGACGAACGACATGTGCGGCGCGAACAGCGGCCTGGCGAGTTTCATGGTCGGCATCCCCTTCCCGTTTCCCTGTGCCCGGCGCTCAGCCGAGGCTCACGTTGGTGCGCGTGAAGCGCCCGTATACCGCATACAGCACGAGCGTCGCCGCGAGCAGGAGCCCGCCGAGCGCACACGCCATGCCCCAGTTGATCGTCACGTTGGTGAAGTACGCGACGTAATAGCTGACCATCTGGTCGTTCGGCCCGCCGAGCAGCGCGGGCGTGATGTAGTAGCCGATCGCGAGGATGAACACCAGCAATGCGCCCGCGCCGACGCCCGGATAGGTCTGCGGCACGTATACGCGCCAGAACGCGGCGAACGGATGGCTGCCGAGCGACACGGCCGCGCGCTGGTAGGTCGGCGGAATCGACTTCATCACGCTGTAGAGCGGCAGGATCATGAACGGCAGCAGGATGTGCGTCATCGAGATGTACACGCCGACGCGGTTGAACAGCAGCGAGAGCGGATGCGAGATCAGCCCGCTGCCGATCAGCGCCGTGTTGATGAGCCCTTCGCTCTGCAGCAGCACGATCCACGCGGCGACGCGCACGAGCACCGACGTCCAGAACGGAATCAGCACGAGGATCATCACGAGGTTCGCGCGACGCTCCGACAGCGTCGAGATCCAGTACGCGAGCGGATAGCCGAGCAGCAGCGCGAACAGCGTGACGGCCACGCCGATCACGAACGTGCGTCCGAAGATCGCGAGGTAGATCGACTGGTCGGGATCGGCCTGCACGATGTGGCCGAAGCCGTCCTGCTTGTGATCGAGCGCGGCGAGCAGGTAGAACGGCGACACCTGGCTGCCGTTCTTCGCGATCGACTGCCAGTACGCGACGTCGCCCCAGCGTGCATCGAGGTCGATGAATTTGGCGCGCGTCTGCGCGGGCGTCAGCGCCGCGTCATTGTCGCCCTTCAGCGGCATCGCGCGGGCCGTCTTCGCGACGAGCGAGCGATAGCCGGGAATCTCGGTGTTCAGGCGCCGCGCGAGCGCGCCCATCGCCTCGCTGTCGGCCACCTTCGTCATGTCGGCCGCGAGCGCGACATAGGCGGCGTCCGCCGGCGGCGTCTTGCGGTCCCATCCCGACAACGCGGCGACCGTGTTCGGCAAGGCAGTCGCGATCTCCGGGTTCTGCACCGCGCGCGTGAGCAGCGTGCCGATCGGCACGACGAAAATCAGCAGCAGGAAAATCGCGAGCGGCGCGACCAGCAGCAGCGCCATCGTGCGCTTGCGGGCCTCGGCGGCCTTCAGCTCGCGCTTGAGCGCGGCGGTCGACGGCGAGGAAGGCGCGATCGTCATCGTATTCAAGAGTTCTCTCCGGCCGGGCACGTTCCGGCGGAATGCCGCGCGACACGATCGACGCGTCGCGCGGCCGGTTGCATCACGACACCCGTGAGGATGCCTGACCGCTTACTTCGTTGCCCACGCGGCGAAGCGCTGTTCGAGCTCGTCGCTGTGGTCGGTCCAGAAGCCGATGTCCTCCAGCACCGCGTTCTTGCCGTTGGCCGGCGAGTTCGGCAGGTTCGCGAGCGTCTTGGCGTCGAGCGCCTTGATCGCGGCGATGTTCGCCGGACCGTACGCGATGTGCTGCGCATACGCCTGCTGCGGCTTCGGCGTCAGCGAGTACGCGATGTACTGCTCGGCCAGCGCCTTGTTCGGCGAGCCCTTCGGAATCGCCCAGTAGTCGAGGTCGTAGATGCTGCCGTTCCACACGACCTTCAGGTTCTTGCCTTCCTTCTGCGCGGCATCGATGCGGCCGTTGTACGCGGTCGACATCACGACGTCGCCGGCGACGAGGAACTGCGGCGGCTGCGCGCCCGCTTCCCACCACTGGATGTACGGCTTCAGCTCGTCGAGCTTCTTGAACGCGCGATCCTGGCCGGCCTTCGTGCCGAGCACCTTGTAGACGTCCTTCGTCGCGACGCCGTCGGCCATCAGCGCGAATTCGAGGTTGTAGCGCGCGCCCTTGCGCATCCCGCGCTTGCCGGGGAATTTCTTCACGTTCCAGAAATCGGCCCAGCCGGTGGGCGCCGACTTCAGCTTGTCCGCGTTGTACGACAGCGCCGTCGACCACACGAAGAAGCCGACGCCGCACACCTGCGGCGCCTCCGGAATCAGGTCGGATTTCTTCGCGATCTTCGACCAGTCGAGCTTCTCGTACAGCCCCTCGTCGCAGCCGCGGTTCAGGTCGCCCGATTCGACTTCGACCACGTCCCAGTTGACGTGCTTCGCCTCGACCATCGCCTTCACCTTCGCCTGCTCGCCGTTGTATTCGACGGCCGTGACCTTGTTGCCGGTCGCCTTCTCGAACGGCTGGTTGAACGCGACCTTCTGCGCGTCGCCGTTCGCGCCGCCGAAGTTGACGACCGTGAGCTCGGCAGCGGTGGCCGATGCGCCAAATGCGACCAGTGCCAGCGCGAGCGCCGTGCGGCGCGCGGTAAAGCTTGCTCGTTTCATGATGGTTCCTCTCCTCTCGTGGTGGAAGTGGGCTTTGTTGTTGACGACGTGCTGCGGAAAACCGGGTAAACCATGCTCACGCGAACACGCGCAGGTGTTCGGGCGAGAACGCAAGCGAGACCGGGGCGCCCGGCGAGAACGCGTCGAGCGCGCCGGTGCCGAGCGGCACCTTCACGAAACATTCGTCCTGGCCCGGCAGTGCGCAACGCATGCGCACGTGGTCGCCGAAATAGATGAGGCTGCGCGCCTCGCCGCTCACGCAATTGGCGGCGGCGCCGTTCGTGCCGTTCGCACCATTCACGCCGTGCGCGGCGAGACTCATGCGCTCCGGGCGGATGCACGCGACGGCCGATGCGCCCTCGGCGGCTTCGCCGATATGGCGGCCGACGAGCTTCGTGCCGTCGTCGAGCCGGAATTCGCAGAATTCGCCGTCGACGCGCGCAATGGTGCCGCGCAGCCGGTTGCTGTCGCCGATGAAGTTCGCGACGAATTCGTTGCACGGCGATTCGTACAGGCGGTCGACGGTGTCGAGCTGCTGCACGATGCCCTTGTCGAACACGGCGACGCGATCGGACATCGTCAGCGCCTCGCCCTGGTCGTGCGTCACGTACACGAAGGTCACGCCGAGCTTCTCGTGCAGCGCCTTCAGTTCGTACTGCATGTGTTCGCGCAACTGCTTGTCGAGCGCGCCGAGCGGCTCGTCCATCAGCACCAGCTTCGGCTCGAACACGAGCGCACGGGCCAGCGCGATGCGCTGCTGCTGGCCGCCCGACAGTTGCGCCGGATAGCGTTTCGCGAAGCGCTCCATCTGCACCATCTTCAGCGCGTGCGCGACGCGCTCCGCGCGCTCGGCGGCGGGCAGCTTGCGCACCGTCAGCGGATACCCGACGTTCTGCTCGACCGTCAGGTGCGGAAACAGCGCGTAGTTCTGGAACACCATGCCGATGTTGCGCTTGTGCGGCGGCACGCTGTTCAGCAGTTCGCCGTCGAGACGGATCTCGCCGCCGGTCGGGAATTCGAAGCCGGCCAGCATCATCAGGCAGGTGGTCTTGCCCGAGCCGGACGGCCCGAGCAGCGTCAGGAATTCCCCCCGCTGGATGTCGAGGTCGAGCGATTTGACGACCAGCGTCTCGCCGTCGTAGGTCTTCCGCACGCCGCGAAAGCTGACGATCACATCATCGGACTTCATCGTGCTGTCCCCTGGTTCCGCGCCAATTGATTTTGAGATGCGAGCCACTATACGGCGCGCACGGTTCTATACTAGGGAACCATTTCAATATTCCTAGTAGGACCACTTTGGATACCGTGATCCTCGCCGACTGGCTGTCCGCCCGTCTGGACCGCAACTCGCCCGAACCGATGTACCGGCAACTGCTGCAACTGATGCAACAGGCCATCCTGACCGGGGAATTGGGGCCGGGGACGAAGCTGCCAAGCTCCCGCACGCTCGCGGGCGACCTGTCGATCGCGCGCAATACCGTGCTGCACGTGTACGACCAGCTGACGGCCGAAGGCTACGTGCTGACGACCACCGGCAGCGGCACCTATGTAGCCGATACGCGGCCGGACGCCGCCGCGATCCGCGTGCCGGGCGCCCCGCCGCCGCCCGCGGCGGCCGACGAACTACCGCTGCCCGACGCGCAGGGCAGCCTGTCGATGCGCGGGCGGCAACTGGTCGAGCATGCGGGCGTCTCGCGGCGCCAGTGGGGGGCGTTCATGCCCGGCGTGCCGGACGTGTCGGAATTCCCGAGCCGCACGTGGAGCCGCCTGCAGGCGCGGCTGTGGAAGGAGGCCAATCCGGAGTTGCTGACCTATGCGCCGGGCGGCGGCTACCGGCCGCTGCGGCGCGCACTCGCCGATTACCTGCGCGTCGCGCGCTCGGTCAAATGCTCGCCGGACCAGGTGATCATCACGACCGGTATCCATCAGTCGATCGATCTCGCGGTGCGGCTGCTGTCCGACATCGGCGATCGCGCGTGGGTCGAGGAGCCGTGCTACTGGGGCGTGCGCAGCGTGCTGCAGGCAGCCGGCCTCACGCTGGCGCCGGTGCCGGTCGACCAGGAAGGGCTCGATCCGCGCGCGAGCGACATGCAGCATCCGCCGCGGCTCGTGCTCGTCACGCCGTCGCACCAGTACCCGCTCGGGATGGTGATGAGTCTCGCGCGGCGCCGCATGCTGCTCGAATATGCGCGCCAGCACCGCTGCTGGATCATCGAGGACGATTACGACAGCGAATTCCGCTACGGCAGCCGCCCGCTCGCGTCGCTGCAGGGGCTCGACGACGGCGGCCGCGTGATCTACGTCGGCAGTCTCGGCAAGATGCTGTTCCCCGGGCTGCGGATGGGCTACATGGTCGTGCCCGAGCATCTGGTCGACACCTTCCGCACCGGGCTGTCGGAGCTGTACCGCGAAGGCCAGCTGATGCAGCAGGCCGTGCTCGCCGAATTCATCATGGACGGCCACCTCACTTCGCACGTCAGACGAATGCGCACGCTGTACGGCGAGCGCCGGCAGCTGATGATCGACGCGATCCGCGCACGCTTCGGCGATGCGTTGCCGGTGATGGGCGACGAGGCCGGTCTGCATCTGGTGCTCGGCCTGCCCGACGCGTGCGACGATCGCGCGGTCACACAGAGCGCATTCGACGCCGGCGTGATCGTGCGCCCGCTCACCAGTTACTACAGCAACCTCGACACCGCGCGGCAGGGTTTGCTGCTCGGCTATGCCTGCGTCGCGCACGAAGGCATCCGCCCCGCGTTCGACACGCTCGCGGATACCATCGAGCAACATCTGCCGCGGGACATCACGCGCGCGGCGTGAAGCGCGCCGCACACGGCGGCGCGCGCTTCGTCAATGCGCGCTGCCCGCGCCACGATCGAGCGATGCCGCGCGCACGGCTTCGCCGGGCTTCGTGAACACACGCTGCCGCAATGCGGCGATCTGTGCGTCACGATCCTGCGGCGACAGGCCGGCCGAGTCGATCTGCGCACGCTGCGTCGCATAATCCGCGTAACGGCTCTGCCACGACGCATCGTCCTCCTGCATCCGGGCGACGCGCTCGGCCGCCTCGGGGCCAAGCGTCTGCGTCAGTTGCGCGCGCATCGCGTCGGGCGTCGCGCCGCTCTTCTGCAATTGCGCGATCTGGTCGATCGCGGCGCGCTGCCGGTCCACCTGCTGCTGCGCCGCGCGTTCGTCGGCGGGCATCTGCTGCTCGAGCGCCGCGAGCCGCTCCGCCTTCTGCGCATCGGTCAATGAGCGATCCTGAGTGATCTTCAACCGTGCGAGGTCATAGCGCTGCCGCCACTGCTCCGCGCCGAAGAACGGCTGACTCCAGTCGCCGAGCGTGCGGTACGCGATCGACGCGCGCTGGTCGAGCGCGAGTTGCAACGCGCCCAGATCGGACTTGTCGACCGCACCCGCATCGCGCAATGTCGCGAGCGCGTCGAGATACGCGCGATAGCGGTGCCACACGTCGAGCGCCTCGGCCTGCGCGACCGTGCCGTCGAGCTGCGCGGCGATCTCGCGCACGACGAACGCATCGAGCGCGGCCGCGCTCAGGTCGCTCCGCGCGGTCAGGCAATAGTCGAAGAAATCGCGTACCGCACGCGACTTCGCCAGATGGCCGCCTGCATCGAGCGGCAAGCGCGGTGCGCTGGAGCCGGCCAGCGACGGCGGCAGGCCCGCGCTCGCCGGCACGGCGGCCTGCGGTGCGGCGGTCGCCACGCCGCCCACCGCGGCCGCATCCGGCGCGTCACCGGCGGCGCCCGTGCCGCGATGCGGTCCCGCGCCGCTCCACATCGCGACGCCGGCGATCGCCGCCAGCCCCACGACACCATAGATCGCGGCGCGCCGCGCCAGCGGCGCGCGTCCTTCACGTGCCGCCATCGATCACACGCCCGCGAGCTTCAACCGGTTCGCATGCGTGCGGATCACCGCGACCGGATCTTCCGCATAGGCACCGCGCACACCGAGCAACTGATTGATCTCGTCGAGATGGTTCCACTTGTAGCTCGTGCTCAGCACCTTGCCGTACAGCGCGCTGCACTTCGACACGAGCCCGTCGTTCTGGCCCGAGGCGCGGTTGATCATCACCGTGCCCGTGCCGTACAGCGCGAGCGTCGACAGGTCTAGCGCATTCGCCGGGTCGATCACAGGAATCGTGCTCGTGTCCGTCGCGCCCGTCACGCCGAGCACGGAAAGCGTCGGCTGGATCGCCGTGCCGGCCCACGAATACAGCAGATGCGTGTTGCCGCCGACGGTTTCCGTCGGCGCGCCGGTCTGACAGCTTCCCGGGGCGCCGAGGCCCGCGCTCGGATAATTCTGGTTGTAGGTGGCGGCCTGCGCGGTCGTCAGCGTCTTCAGTGCGGCGAGGGCGTCCTGGTTCGTGTTGTGGCTGCTGCTCGTCAGGATGCCGAACACATTGACGAACGCGGCGATCACCGTCGACGACAACCCGGTCGGATCGTATGCGAGCACGCCCTGCACGAAGTCGGCGAACTCGGAGCCGCGGTGCGGCGTGCCGATCGTCGTCACCGACGCGACGAGATCGGGCGCGACGGCCGCGACATAGCGCGACGTCAGCCCGCCCTGGCTGTGACCGACGAGATTGACCTTGGTCGCGCCGGTCGCGGCGAGCACCGTCTTCACGTAGGCCAGCAACTGTTCGCCGCGCCCGTTCGGGCCGTCGTCGCTCTGGAAGCCCGACAGATTCGCGACGTAGACGGTCGCGCCATGCTGCTGCAGGTTTTCCTGGATGCCGTACCAGTACTCGAGTACGCCCGCGTACTTGTCGGTGCCGGTCAGCCCGTGCACGAGAATGATCGGATAGCGCGTCGCCGCATAGTTGTCGGCGGGCGCGGTTGCCGCCATCGCCGTGTGCGTCGTCGCGAGCGTCATCAGCGCGGTCGTCCCCGCGAACGGCGCGACGCTCATCGCGCATGCCACTGCCCCTGCCATTACCCTGGAACGCATCGATCTGGCCATGCATGTTCTCCTGATTATTGTGCTGCCGGTGCGAATGACACCGGATCGACACGCACGCCGCATCGCGCGCACGGCGGGTGTCGAAGCGGGAGTGAAGCACGACTCGTGAACGTTTGCGCCCCGACTAGATACGGTTCTCTAATCGGTTGACGCGCGCCGCCCGTTCGGGCGGTGCGGCGTCCAGGCGCGCGCATGCTGCGATGCACACGCGCGCTGCGGGCTACAGCTTCGCGCTCACGCGCACCCACGCGGTACGCCCCGGCTCCATCACCGGCGCGTTCGCCGGATAGCCGAAACCCGCGTTGCCGGCGAGGTTCAGATGCTCGGTGTAGGCCTTGTTCAGTACGTTGTCGACGCCGACCGAGATCTGCACGGTCTTGCTGACGTTGTACTGCGTATGCAGCGACAGCACGCCGAATCCGGCGCTCGGGCCGAAGTCCTTGCCGACCACGTTGCCCTCGTTCAGCGCATAGCGATGCTGCGGCGCAACGATGCGCCACAGGCCGCCCGCCGACCACGCGCCGCGCGTGTATTCGAGGCCGATGCGCGCCTCGAGCGGCGGCATCTGCGGCAGCGGATCGCCGCTCGCCACGTTGCGCCCCCACGCATACGCGAGCGACGTCTCGACGCGCAGCGGCGCGACCGGCCGCCACGACACGCCGGCTTCGCCGCCCATGATCTGCGCGTTGACGTTGGTTGCCTGCGTGGCCGGGCCCATCATGCCGGCCGCATAGTTGAACAGGATGAAGTCCTGGACGTAGCCCGCGTACGCCGACACCCATGCATCGAACCGGTCGCTCTTGTATTGCGCGCCGATATCGAGCTGGGTGGTCTTCTCCGGCTGCACCGCCGAGAACGCGTTGACCGAACCGGCCGGCCCGCGCGTCGCGGAGAACAGTTCCCAGTAGTCCGGATAACGCTCCGCGTGGCCGATCCCCGCGTACCACGTGACGGGCAGCGACGCGAGATCGCGCTCGTAGCGCACGAAGCCGCTCGGCAGCACTTTCGTCCGATCGTCGTCGACAGTCGGGTTCGGCTTGCTCATCATCATGCCGCTCTTCATCGCACGCTTGTCGCGTGCGCTCGCATAGTCGACGCGCGCGCCGCCGATCACACGCGAGACGTCGCTCGCATACCACGTCAGCTCGCTGAACACGCCCGCGTTCCACATGGTCGCCTGGGCATCCCACGGCTGGTCGCGGTAGTTCTGCTGCCCCATCGACGCACGCGAATCGAGCCGGTTCAATTGCGCATCGACGCCCGTGACGAGCTTGAAATCGTCGCCGAAGCGGAACGTCGCGGCGGCACGCGCGCCGACCGTGCGGCGCCGCACGTCCGCGGCCATCCGCATCGGCATGCTGCTCGTCGGGTCGGGCTGCCGCAACGTGTAGTTGTCCATCACGTGATCGGCTTCGTTGTAGTACACGCGCGCCTCGATCCGGTCGAGCACGTCGCCGAGATGCCGCTTGTCGAACGACAGGCCGAACGTCTCACGGCGGAAATGTGCGCCGTCCATCCCGCGGCCCGCGTAGCGCGCATAGCCGTCGCCGGTGCCGGCGGTCAGCTCGAGTCGCGTATGGTCGTCGGGCGTCCAGCCGAGCGCCGCATCGGCGTTCCATTTGTCCCACTGCGACGGCACGGTGTTGCCGTTGCCGTCCTTGTAGTCCTGCGAATGGGCATGGTTCGCGGTCACGCGGCCATAGACGTCGGGCGTGCCGGCGGTCAGGTCGATGTTCTGGTCGTTGCGGCCGAACGACCCGCCGACGAGACTGCCGTCGAAGCGCATGCCGGGGCGCTCGAAACGCGGCGTCACGCGCTCGAACAGCACGGTGCCGGCCGACGCGCCCGGACCGTACAGCACGGTCTGCGGCCCCTTCACGACGGTGACCTTGTCATAGCTTTCCGGCGCGATGTACGAGGTCGGCGCATCCATCCGGTTCGGGCACGCGCCGAGCGTCGGCATTCCGTTCGCCAGTATGTTCAGCCGCGAACCGAACATCCCGCGCAGCACGGGGTCGCCGTTCGTGCCGCCGCTGCGGATCGACGTGAAGCCGGGAATCGTCTTCAGGTAATCGGCGCCGTCGCTGGCGGGCAGCGGCTGGCGCGGCGCCTTCGGATCGGTGACGACGACGAGTGGCGTCGACAGCGGCGACGCGACGACTTCGACGGGCGGCAACAGCATGGCCGTGTCGTCCGCCGCCGCGCCGGCCGCATGCGGGGTATCGGCAGCGGCAGCGCTCGCGGCCAGCGCGCCGACAGCCAGCGCGGGAACGGTGAGTTTCAGTACGCGCGGCAGCGGCCGCGCACCGGCATTGCGTGGCGCCCGCGGCGCACGCAACTGGAAATTGATCATGATCGAAAGCCCGAGTGACGCCCTCCACGCGGCCTCGACGGGCCGCACGGATATCGGCGGTAATAAGAACGGAAGAAACGCGTCAGGCGCGCTCGGGCGGTGCGCGCGGATAGGCGCGCGGATAGCGGTCACCGCGCGCCGCGACGGCAGGCGACGCGACGGCGGAAACGGAAACGACGGGAATGAAGGCGACCGACGTGGCGGCAGGCGCGCCGATGGCCGGGCTATGAGCGAAGAAGCCGCAGTAGCCGCACGCGTCGAGATGCAGCGCATGATCGTGCATGCCGCTCGCGTCCGACGAACGATGCGCACCATGCTCGGTACTGCAGACGATCGCCTCGGGCGTGGCCGCCTGCGCGATACGCCACTGCGACACCAGCGGCGCCGCAATCGCGATCCAGATCGCGAACAGGCCAAGCCAGGCAGTCAGGTGACGATGTCGGTGCAGCATGTGCGGCGACGAGTAAGCGGAATGTAAAAACAGCCGAGATGTTACAGAATGTTCAATACGATGGCCAGTGCGGGCGAAGGTAAACGAAGCGAGGGCGCATGGTTGTCAACACAACCATGCGCCCTCGCCTTCCGTGCGCGTCCGGAGCCGGACGATCAGGGCGCCATGCGCCGCAGCACGTCGTCGCGCCGGATGAAGTGATGGTAGAGCGCGGCCAGCGCATGCAGGCCGATCACGAAATAGAACGCGTTGCCGATCAGCTCGTGCGCTTCCTTGATCGTCGGCCGCAGCGCCTTGTCGGGGCCGAACAACGTGAAAGACACGCCGAGCCAGTCGAGCGACACAGGCTTGCCGCCCATGTTGACCATCATGATGCCGAGCAGCGGCTGCGCGATGATGAACACGTAGAGCGCGACATGCGCGAGCTTCGACAGCCAGCGCAGCAGCGTGGCCTGCGGAATCGCTTCCGGCACGCGGCTGACGACCCGCCACAGCACACGCAGCACCGACAGCACGAGGACGAACGTCCCGGCCATCAGATGCACGTTCATCCAGAACGCCCGGCTGTCGCTACCCTTCGGTCCGCGAATCTCGATGGCCAGGTAGGCCAGCGCGACCAGCACGAAGATGGCCCAGTGGAAGAAGATCGCGGGCGAGCTGTAGCGCGTCTGTTTCGCGAGGATGTTTTTCATGCTTCGTCTCGTGTTGTATGCGGGGAAAGGGGCCAGCTGCAACCGGCCTGCGCCCGGCCCAGGCTGTGACGATTGTAGCCGCAGGGGCGGCCGGTTTTGCACGACGCGATCAAATATCCGACGAATCGTCAACGCGCGCCGCACGCGGCCCGCCTATGGAAAATCCGCATCGCGCGCCCGGGCGGCTGTGGCAGGATGAAGCTTTGGTGCGACGGCGCGCGGGCATCATGAGCAAAGCGTTCTTCGTTGCAGCCTACCGGCTGATCGCCGCGTTGCTCGCGGTGTCCACCACGCTGCACAGCGTCGCCGACTACTGGCGCCTGCCGACCTTCCATCTCGGCAACTACCTCAGCTACTTCACGCAACTGAGCAGCCTCTACGCGGCCGCGATGCTGGCCGCGGGGCTGTGGCGCATCGCGCGCCCCGGCTCGGCCCGCTACGAATCGATGCGCGGCGCGGCGGTGCTGTACGTGCTGATCACCGCGATCGTCTACGAGCTGCTGCTCGCGCGGCTCGATGCGCTGCGCCACGTCACGCCGGCGTTCAACAACTGGGTACTGCACCGGATCGTGCCGCTCGTGATGCTGTGCGACTGGCTGTATGTCGAACCGCGCTCGCCGATTCCGCGCCGCAGTGCATTTGCGTGGCTCGGCTTTCCGGTCGTCTATCTCGGCTATACGCTGGTGCGCGGCGCGGTGGAGGACTGGTATCCGTACCCGTTCGTCGATCCGCGGCCGCACGGCTACCTGCCCGTCGCGATCCAGTGCTCGCTGATCGCGCTCGGCGCGGCGGCGCTCGCACTGGGCATTCGCTGGCTCGGCAATCATGCGAGACAGTCTGGCCGCGCGACGCTTAAGGAAGGATGAAGATGGAAAAATGAAGTGGGCGGGAACGTGTGCGCCGCCCGGCGCACACGTGGCGCTGGCAACGATCAGCCGCCGTTGCGCGGCAGGAAGTTCATCGGATCGACGACCTTGCCGTTCTGGCGGACTTCGAACTCGAACGTCGAACGCCCGCTCGCGTCGGTGCCCATTTCAGCGACCGGCTGGCCCTGGCGCACCGCGTCGCCTTCGTTGACGAGCAGCTTGCCGTTGTGCCCGTAGGCCGTGATGAGCCCGTTGTCGTGCTTCAGGATCACGAGCGGACCGTACGCTTTGACGCCGGAGCCGGCATACACCACCCGCCCGTTTGCCGCGGCCCGCACCGAATGGTCGGGCCCGGATGCGGCGATCACGAGGCCGCGCGTCTTGCCGGCCGAGAACGGTGTCGCGACGACGCCCGTGGCCGGCCATGCGAGCGAACCCGGCTGGGCGGCTGCCGCGGGCGGCTGCCCGTACGAGGTCGCCGCGGGCGGCGGCGCGACCCGCAGGACCTGGCCCGGCGACACGGCGTCCGTGGGCGCCATGTGGTTCCAGCTGGCCACGTCCTGCACGCGCTGCCCGTAGGCGTTCGCGATGCCCGCCAGCGTATCGCCCGGGTTCACGCGGTAATAGCCGGCAATCACGCCCGGCGTCGCGGCCGACGTGGGCGCCGATTGGCGCGCGGGTTGCCAGCTGTCGGTCCACGGCGTCATCGTGCAGCCCGTCAGCGCGATGGCCGCGGCAACGAGCGCCGCCTGCGGCAGCCAGCGCGTGAGCGTGTCGTGGATGGGAATAGTTTCTCTCAAGGGTCCTCCCGGATTTGCGTCGTTGCGCCGCCCGCCGCCCCCCGGCGCGCGACGCACGATGTCCGGCCCAACGGCCGGATCAACCAGTATCCGACCGCTCGCGCGGCCGTCAGTTTCCACAGCGGAACGTGGGTGCGAAGGGCTCATCGGCCCCTTTTTCGCACCGTCCCGATCGGCAAAGATACCATTTGTCGCGGTCAAAGCCCCGACAGTTGCCGGATCCGGAAACAATCTTGCGGCGTCGCGCGGGCGCACCGAGGGCCCGTGAGCCACGCCGGGCAGCCGCCCGGCGGGCGCTTGGCGGGTTTTCGCGAGGCGGCCGCCCTCGTCGGCCGTATCGGCCCCGTCATATTCTCCGCTTCGATCGCCGCCTATACTCGGTGATGCGCAACGCGATCCAACGACAACGAGGAGCATGACATTGACGCCCTCCTCTCCCTAAAGGCGGAGGATTCCCACACCTGGCGATGCACGTCCGCATCGGAGAATGTTCAGCGCAGCGTTGATATCACGATCATGTTCGACACCACAGTCACTGCAGGCCCACTCTCTTATTCGCAGTCCCGCGGTACCTTTCGGCCGCGTCGTGCTGTCTTTCGATCCGCACGCCGAACAGGACTGGGTCGAACCGCTTTCGTCGACTTCCTCGAACGTGGCTCCGTGCGCGATCGCCTTGTAGCGGAGCTTGTTTCGGAAGGACGACCAGGACGCGTCGTAGACGCTCTTCGCCATCCTGGTTCTGGCGAGCGTCGCGGCCGACACGTTGCCGACCGCGATGTAATCGAAACGCCGCACCAGATCGAGCGCGAGCTTGTGCTGGAAGTCGGCGCGGGCATTCACCACTTTGGCGTGCAGCTTCGCGATATGCCGCTTGTGCTTTCGCGCCCGTTGCGCTTTCGCCAGCTTTTCCGCCGCCCGTCGACCGAACTGGTCATTGGGCAGTTTCTCGCCGGTCGAAAGTGTGGCGAAGTCTTTCAGGCCGAGATCGATGCCAACACCGGAACGGACCGGGCGGGCCTGCACATCGGGCATCTCGATCACGATATTGAGAAACCAGTTGCCGCGTGCATCTTGCGCAAAGTTGGTCCCGTCCTTGATCTTGCCTTCGGGAAGCGGGCGGCTGTTAAACACGCGAAACGTGTTGCCGGCGAAACGGAACGCTTCGCCC
>NZ_CADFDM010000009.1:0-316086 GCF_902832985.1 Burkholderia sp. BCC0097 | reverse complement strand
AGCATGCGCCGAAACCCTCGAACTACGACATTTCAACTTTGCCCAGATACGACATTACAACTTTGCTCTTACATCTAAAATGTCGATAATTCACGTTATGTAAAATCATAACCACTAGTCTGTATCGATACGACTGGACCCTGACGGCCTCTCAGCCCATCAAACCCCAAAGAACGCCAACCCCGCCACCACGATGCCGATCGCGGCCACGCCGATCGATAGCCCCTGCATCCATGATCGTCGCGTGAGGATCGTGATAGCGGCCAGCGCGATCGAGATCTGGATGACGGTCGTCGCCTGCGACCATCGATGGTGTCGGTGCATCCGCTCCTCGCTCGCCGCGTTGTTCTTCTCGACTTCCTTTTCGAGCGCCTCGGCGCGTGCCCGGATCGGATCCTTGTCGGCGCGGTATCTCGCGGCATCCGTCTCGAACCGCTTTCGCTGCGGCGATGCCTCCGGGCTCAACGCCGCACCGAGTTCGGCGAGATTCTGCTTGTCACCCTTCGCCTGGTAGTAGGCCCACTGGTTCGCAGCCTCGGTTTTCCGGATTGCGGCGTCATTCTTGTAGAGCAGCGCGAGGCTCTCGTCGGCACTGCTCTGATAGGCAGATATTGCACCGAAGCACGCAAGCACGGCCGTCAGCACTGCAATGCGCGACGTACCTGGATCGCCACCATGAGACTCGTGATGTTCCACCGCATGGTCGTGAGGGCCATGAACTTCGTATTCTTCAGACATTCGTAGCAAACCCGCAAAAGTTGAATGAATTTGTCGCCTGCCGGCCGTTTGGCTAACGTTAAACGAATTTGGCAAGGCCAACAAAATAAGCGGGCACTCCGGATTCACGGATCGCCAGCGTCGTTCCAAAGGGCGCACGCAGACGCTCGATCGCAACGCGTCGGCTGCGGCGTACGATCGCCGCGCACCTGAGCACCTGACACAGGCTTCTACACGGCGGCCAAATGGCCGCGACATATCTAGCCGCTGGTTTCGTGTTTCGCTTTCCCCGTCGGGTCATTCCCGCGCGGCTGAGGGAACGAGCAAATGCCCCACGTCGGCGCACACTCGTTAAAGCGGAAATGCGTCACCGCCTCTGCCGCCATCCCTGCCATCCGACGCATGCGAAACCATCCATGGGGTCGGACAGATTCGAATGTTTCAAATATATGTAATTCGATCGGCATTGTTTTAATTTCGATTAAATTCACCTCTTCCGCCAACCTTGTCATCCGTCATTTAATTTCCTATAAATCACTGATGCCAAGTCAATCGAAAATACAGCGGCGACACTCGAGACAATCACCCCAATAGAAGGAAATTGAATGCCCGGCATTCAATAAACCAATGTTCCGGCATGCCCCGCCGCCTCGGCCGTGACCGCTGGCATTGTCCGGCGCCATCATGGTCGATCTGCCATCGCCCAGCCGGATTGGATCACCACGAAATTCGCCGGAATCGCAGCCTTTGACGATGCCGGCGCGCCATGCGTCCGAAGCGCATGGCGCTGTTCTCGAAGGCACGGGGAAGCATCCAACCTCTTCAAGGTGAAAAAAATGAGTCTCAATCCGATTGAAAATCAGCCACACGGGACCTTTGCGGAATTCGCCAACACTGCCCCTGTTTCTGCCATCGAGGTCGATACATTCAAAATGGCGCTCTATCACGACGGTGTGCAATTGGGCTGGCTTGGCCAAAACAGCGGCGAATGGGCCGTTCTCGTCGATTCCGCCGCGAAAGCGTTGACGCTCGAACAGTACCCTTATAACGGCGTGACGTATTATCGGATCCTCGGCACCAGTCGATATATGTCCGTCAGCAATAACGCCTACGTGGGTTTCTATAACTGGATAGGCGCGCGCGGATGGACGCGTCAGGGCTCGATTTTGATTTCCGATTTCAACCACCAGAAACTGTCGCTCTATTCCAAGGACAACGCGTATTTGTATGCGTGGGATGCCTACACCGTGCTCGATGTGAGGTTCGACGAGCAATAACGCACGACGCTTCGCCCGCCGGCTTGAATTTCCGGCGGCGACACGGCGCAGGAAGCGGCGCATCCCCCGGCGACACCGGCGGGATGCCCGCCGGGTTGTGCCATTCGCATTCATCCCACGATCAAAAAGGGAAACGCAATGACCTTCAAGATTCTCAGTTGTGATGGCGGCGGTATCCGGGGATTGATCACCGCCCTGCTCATCCAGGACCTCGACCGCCGCAGCGGGATCATCGCGAGCGCCGACGGCTTTGCCGGCACATCCACGGGCGGCCTGATCGCCCTGGGGCTCGCCCGCGGCGTATCCATTTCCGAGATCGTCGATATCTACAGGACGAAGGGCCCGGTGATCTTTCGGGAAAACGGGGCGTGGCTGGCGCAAAAGCAAGCGCTCGAACAGCACACGCAAGCACTCGAACAAGGCACGGTCCTGGCTGGCCCGGGCGTGTTCCAGTGCCAGTATGTCAACACCGGGCTACAGGAGGTCGCCAAGTCGCTGGTCGGCAACGGCAAGCTGGCCGATCTGTCCCGCTTCGTCGCAATCAACTCGGCGCGTCTGTGGGATCCGCCCACCAGGAGCTGGGCTCCGTGCACTTTCTCCAACGGAAACGGCAACGCCTACCGTAACGTCAGCCTGTTCGACGCCGCACTTGCCACGTCGGCTGCGCCGACGTATTTCCCGCCGTACGAAATCGCCGGGCTTGGCTATTTCGCCGATGGCGGCGTGTTTGCGAACAATCCTTCCGTGTCCGCCATTGCCGAGGCGCTGGCGAGCCGTCGCGCAGGCAGCCTGGACGATGTGCGCCTGTTGTCGCTTGGCACCGGCACCAGCCCCGTGGGCATTGCCCCGGACGCCGTCGGCAACCCGTTGACCTGGGGCGTTTCGAAATGGCTGTGGCCGCTCGAAAGCGGGCGCGTACCGGCAGCAGCCCTGCTCGGGCTGACGATGGATACGACGGCGGCGATCGCCGCACAACAGGCCGGGCAGATACTGAACGCCCATTACCAGCGCGGAAATTTCGTGCTCGGTCAATCCATCGCACTGGACGACTGGCGCAAGGTGCCGGAACTGGAGAAGGAAACCCAGGCGTACATGAGAACCGCCGAATGGCAACGTGTTTGCCAGTGGGTGGAGCAATTCTGGCGCTGATCGCAACGTCGATAGCCGGGCTTTCGTGAGCAGCAGGCGCTGCAGGTGCCGACGGCGAACGAATCGGAAACAACGAGGCCGGGCAGAACGCCCGGCGCTCGGCAACGCCAGCCGCGTGCGCACCGCGCAAATGGCGGCACGCACGCGGCCAACCGGCCATCAGGCCATCAAGACCACCCTCAGACGGCCATCACCGTCACCGACTTCGTGACGAGATACGGCTCCAGCGCTTCCGGGCCGCCTTCCGACCCGTAGCCCGAATCCTTCACGCCGCCGAACGGCATTTCCGGCCACGGCGTGGCCGGCTGGTTGATCCACAGCATCCCGACTTCCAGGCGTTGCGTCAGCAGATGCACGTTCGCGAACGAACGCGTGAACGCGTAGCCGGCCAGCCCGAACGGCAGACGGTTCGCCTCGGCGATCGCATCCTCGAGCTTGTCGAAGCCGCGAATCGCCGCGACCGGGCCGAACGGCTCGTTGTTGAACACGTCCGCTTCGAGCGGCACGTTCGCGATCACGGTCGGTGCGAAGAAGTTGCCTTCCGCGCCGATCCGCTCGCCGCCGGTCTCGATGCTCGCGCCGACCTTGCGCGCGTTGTCGACGACCGACGCCATCGCGGTCAGGCGCCGCGGGTTCGCGAGCGCGCCGAGCGTCGTGCCTTCCTCGAGGCCGTTGCCGACCTTCAGCCCTTCGGCATGCTTGACCAGCGCGCGGGTGAACTCGTCGCGGATGCTGTTGTGCACGAGAAAGCGCGTCGGCGAAATGCAGACCTGCCCCGCGTTGCGGAACTTCGCCCCGCCGGCGGCCTTCACCGCGAGCGCGACGTCCGCATCCTCGGCGACGATCACCGGCGCGTGGCCGCCCAGTTCCATCGTCGCGCGCTTCATGTGCTGGCCCGCGAGCGCGGCCAGTTGCTTGCCGACCGGCGTCGAACCCGTGAACGTGACCTTGCGGATCACCGGGTGCGGAATCAGGTACGACGAGATTTCAGCCGGATCGCCGAACACGAGGCCGATCACGCCGGCCGGCACGCCTGCGTCGACGAACGCGCGCAGCAGCGCGGCCGGCGATGCGGGCGTTTCTTCCGGCGCCTTCACGAGGAACGAACAGCCGGTCGCGAGCGCGGCGCTCAGCTTGCGTACGACCTGGTTGACCGGGAAATTCCACGGCGTGAACGCCGCGACGGGGCCGACCGGCTCCTTCACGACCGTCTGTTGCGCATTGAGGTTGCGCGGCGGCACGATCCGGCCGTACACGCGGCGCCCTTCGTCCGCGAACCATTCGATGATGTCGGCCGCCGACAGCACTTCGACGCGCGCTTCGGTGAGCGGCTTGCCCTGCTCCTGCGTCATCAGCTGCGCGATCGTGTCGGCGCGTTCGCGCACCAGCGCGGCCGCCTTGCGCATCGTCGCCGCGCGCTCGTGCGCGGGCACCTTGCGCCATGCTTCGAAGCCGCGTTGCGCCGCCGCGAGCGCACGGTCGAGATCGGCGATGCCCGCGTGGGCCACCTTGCCGATCGGCTTGCCGGTCGCCGGGTTCACGACGTCGATCGTCTTGCCGCTCGCGGCGTCGACCCACTCGCCGTCGATCAGCAGTTGCGTATCCGTATAAGTCACGTTAGCCATCCAGACACCCCTACATTGCGTCGATAAAACGCGCGCTGCCGCGAACGGCCGCACGCGGGTTGACAGAAACAGAAAAAGCCACGCCGCCGGGGCAGGCACGCGCCCGGCGGCGTCGACGGCAGGCACGCCGGCCCGCCGTCGTTGCGCAGCGTGCCGCGCTCAGTGCGCGGCCGCCGTCGCCTTGCGGAGTTTCGCGACGTCCGCCGCCTGCACGGCCGGCGCGCCGTTGTTCCAGCCGGCGCGCATGAACGTCAGCACGTCGGCGACCTGCTGGTCGTTCAACTGGTTCGAGAACGCCGGCATCGGATACGCGGACGGCACGCCACCGATCAC
The DNA here is from genome assembly GCF_902832985.1 of Burkholderia sp. BCC0097. Lineage (NCBI taxonomy): Bacteria > Pseudomonadati > Pseudomonadota > Betaproteobacteria > Burkholderiales > Burkholderiaceae > Burkholderia > Burkholderia sp. BCC0097. The sequence continues at coordinate 310,985 of NZ_CADFDM010000009.1, read as the reverse complement.
GAGCGTGTCGCTGCCGTTCAGCGTCACGTTGATCAGCGACGACGCATCGGCCTCGAGCACGTTCGGATTGCCGGCGAGCGGCGCGAGCAGCGGTGCATAGCCGCGCCCGTCCACCCCGTGGCAATGCAGGCAGTAAGCGTTATACACCTTCGCGCCCGGATCCGTTGCCGGCCGGCCCAGCGCGACCTGCGTCGCCTTCGGATCATAGCGGTACGGCGGCGCGCCCGTGCCGCCTGCCGCCGGCAGCGACTTCAGGTAACGCGAGATGGAGGCCAGATCGTCGTCGGTCAGCTCCTGCGTGCTGTGGTTGATCACGCTCACCATCGAGCCGAACGCGGTCGCGTGCTGATTCGCGCCGGTCTTCAGGAACTGCGCGACGTCCGCCTCGTTCCAGCGGCCGAGCCCGGTGTTGTGCTCGCCGGTCAGGTTCGACGCGAACCAGTTGTCGATCGCGGCGCCCGACAGGAACGCCGCGCCGCTTTCGTCGAGCGCCTTCTCCTGGAAGCCGACCCCGCGCGGCGTATGGCACGATCCGCAGTGCCCGAGCCCCTGTACGAGATACGCGCCGCGGTTCCACATCGCATCCTTGGCCGGCTTGTCCGCGTAAGGCGTCGTGTCGAGGAACACGATGTTCCACAACGCGAGCGGCCAGCGCATGTTGAGCGGCCACGGGATGTCGGACGGCCGGTTCGCCTGCTTCACCGGTTCGACGCCGTGCATGAAGTACGCATACAGCGCCTTCACGTCGTCGTCCTTCAGTTTCGCGTACGACGGATACGGCATCGCCGGATACAGGTTGTGACCGTCCTTCGCGACGCCCTTGCGCAACGCGCTGGCGAAATCCGCTTCCGTATAGCCGCCGATGCCGGTCTCCGGGTCGGGCGTGATGTTGGTCGTGTAGATCGCGCCCATCGGCGTGACCATCTTCAGGCCGCCCGCGAACGGCGTGCCGCGCGGCGCGGTGTGGCACGCGACGCAGTCGCCGGCTTTCGCCAGATAGGCGCCGCGGGCGACGAGCGCGCTGTCGGCGGGCGCCGTCTGCGCGGCATGCGCGGCCGTGCCGGCCACCAGCGCGGACAGCGCGAACAGCGACGCGCGGAGCGTGTTCAGGTTCAGGGTGAGATATCGCATGGTCGTCCCCTCCCCTCAGGCCGTTTTCAGCTGGTTGCCGACCGGCAGCTTGCGCAGCCGCGTGCCGGTGGCCGCGAAGATCGCGTTCGACAGCGCCGCCGCGGTCGCGGCCGTGCCCGGCTCGCCGATCCCGCCCGGCGCCTCGCCGCTCTTCACCAGATGAACTTCGATCGGTGGCACCTCGTTGATTCGCATCATCCGGTAGTCGTTGAAGTTGGTCTGCACGACGCGGCCGTCCTCGATCGTGATCTCGCCGTACAGCGCGCCCGTGATCCCGAAGATGATGCCGCCCTGCACCTGTGCCTCGATCGTGTTCGGATTGACGAACATCCCGCAATCGACCGCGCACACGGCGCGCTTGACCTGCACCTCGCCGCCGTCCACCGCGACGTCGATGACGATCGAGAAGAAGCTGCCGAACGCGTGCATCACCGATACGCCGCGCCCTTGTCCCTTCGGCAGCGATGTGCCCCAGCCGGCCGCCTTCGTCGCGACGTCGAGCACGTTGCGGGCGCGCGGCGTCTTGTCGAGCAGCGCGCGGCGGTACTGCACCGGGTCGGTCTTGGTCTGCGCGGCCAGTTCGTCGATGAAGCTTTCGACGACGAACGTGCTGCGCGTCGGCCCGACGCCGCGCCAGAACGCGGTGGGCACGTGGCGCGGCTCCTGGCGCACGTAGTCGACCAGCTGGTTCGGCAGGTCGTACGGCAGTTCGGCCGCGACCTCGACCGCGTCGGGATCGACGCCGTCCTTGACCGCCGGCGGCGCGAAGCGCGCGAGGATCGACGAGCCGACGATCCGGTGCTGCCACGCGACCGGCTTGCCGTTCGCGTCGAGGCCGGCCGAGATCGCGTCGTGGTAGCACGGCCGGTACATGTCGTGCTGGACGTCTTCCTCGCGCGTCCAGATCACCTTCACCGGTGCGTTGACCTGTTTGCCGACCTTCACGGCCTGGCCGATCATGTCGGTCTCGAGCCGTCGGCCGAATCCGCCGCCGAGCAGATGGTTGTGCACGACGATCTTGTCCGGCGACAGCCCGGTCAATTGCTGCGCCGTGTCGCGTGCGCGGGTCGGCACCTGCGTGCCGACCCAGATCTCGCAGCCGTCGCCACGCACGTGCACCGTGCAGTTCACCGGCTCCATCGTCGCGTGGGCGAGCAGAGGTTGTTCGTAGACGGCGTCGACGCGCGTCTTCGCGTTCGCGAACGCCTTGCCGACGTCGCCTTCCTTGCGTGCGACCGCGCCCTTGCCGTTCGCCGCCGCCTGCGCGAGATCCGCGAACAGATCCTTGGTCGACACCTTCGCGCCCGCGCCTTCGTTCCACTTCACGACGAGCGCCGACGCGCCGCGCTTCGCAGCCCACGTGTGATCGCCGACCACCGCGACCGCGTTGTCGACGCGCACGACCTGGCGCACGCCGGGGATCTTCCTCGCGGCCGTGTCGTCGACGCTCGTGACCGTGCCGCCGAATACCGGGCTGTTCACGATCACCGCGTACAGCATGCCGGGCAGGCGCACGTCGAGCCCGAACTGCGCGGTGCCGTCGACCTTCTCCGGCGAATCGAGGCGCTTCGCGGGCGTGCCGATCAGCTTGAAATCCGCCGGCTTCTTCAGCACGACGTCCTTCGGCACCGGCAGCTTCGCCGCGGCGTCGGCCAGCTGGCCGTACGATGCGCGCCGGCCGCTCGGCGGATGCTGCACTTCGCCGTTCACCGCGCGGCAGCTCGCCGGATCGACGTTCCATTGCTTCGCAGCCGCCGAGACCAGCAGCGTGCGCGCGGTGGCGCCCGCCTGGCGCAGCGGGTCCCACGCGTAGCGTACCGACGTCGAGCCGCCGGTGAGCTGGCCGCCGAGCAGCGGGTCGAGGAACAGCTTCTCGTTCGGCGGCGCATGATCGAGCGTCACGCTCGACAGCGGCACTTCGAGTTCTTCCGCGATCAGCATCGGCAGCGCCGTATAGACACCCTGCCCCATCTCGACCTTCGGCATCACCAGCGTGACCTTGCCGGCGCGGTCGATCTGCACGAATGCGTTCGGCGCGAACACGCCGGGCTGCGCGGGTTCGGCTGCATCGCCGCCGATCACCGAGCGACGCGCATCGTCGCCCGCCGCCGGCAGGCTGAAGCCGAGCAGCAGGCCGCCGCCGGCCGCCGCGCCGAGCGACATGCCGAATTTCAGAAACGACCGGCGCGACACGCCCGCAGTCGCCCGACCTGCTTCGATCAGTCCTCGAGACATGTCAGGCCTCCTTCGCGGCTTGTTTGACGGCCGCGCGAATCCGGTGGTACGTGCCGCAGCGGCAGATGTTGCCGGCCATGGCCGCGTCGATGTCGGCGTCACTCGGGTTCGGGTTCGACGCGATCAGCGCGGTGGCGGCCATCACCTGCCCCGACTGGCAGTAGCCGCACTGGACGACGTCGAGCTCGCGCCAGGCCTGCTGGACCTTGTGGCCAGCCGGCGTCGCGCCGACGGCTTCGATCGTCGTGATCTTGCGGCCCGCGACGGCGGCGACCGGCAGCACGCACGACCGCGCGGCCACGCCGTCGAGATGCACGGTGCACGCGCCGCATTGCGCGATCCCGCAGCCGAACTTGGTGCCGGTCAGGCCGACGACGTCGCGCAGCACCCAGAGCAAGGGCATGTCGTCGGGGGCGTCGACCGAGCGGGTTTCGCCGTTGATGTTGAGGGTGATCATTCAGCCTCCGGGGCCGTTGTATTGGGGGAGCGGCGCGAACGACGCGCGCTGCGTCATGGGGTCGTCGTCATCGCCGTTGCGTCGTGCGCAACGGGTGCCGCGCGGCCCGGGTGCGGGCGGGCCGCGGCGGTGGTGTTGCGTGCTGCGTCGTTACTCGGCCACGTCGATGCCCGTCAGCACCTTGATGACCGGCGGTGCGGTGAACCAGTCGGCCGACTTCGTGCGGAACTCGCCGAAATACGGGCTCGCGAGGTGCGCGTCGAACGCCGCCTGGTCGTCGTAGATCTCGTACAGATGCAGGTTCGGCGAACCGTCCCGCTCGCGGAACAGGTCGTAGCGCCGGTTGCCCGGTTCGGTGCGCGTCTTAGCGACCATGCTGCGCAGTTCGGCCTCGGCGGCCTGCGCGTGTTCGGGTTTCGGGAACAGGGAAGCAATCACGTGAAGCGCCATTTTCCACTCCTTTGAAAACGGAAACGAGCATGCCACAAGCCGGCGTCGTGCGACGCCAGCGTGCAACGGTCGTATCTCGTCGAGCGGCGGGATCAGGCCAGCTCGTCCGGGCCGACACGCACGACGACCTTGCCGAAATTCTTGCCGGCGAGCAAGCCGATCAGCGCTTGCGGCGCATCGGCGAGATCGGGAACGATGTCTTCGCGCGTCTTCACCTTGCCCTGCGCGACCCACTCGCTCATGTCCTTCAGGAACGGCGCATAGCCGGTTGCATAGTGATCGAGAATGATGAAACCCTGCACGCGGATGCGCTTGCGCAGGATCGCGCCCATCAACGCCGGCACGCGGTCACGGCCGGTCGACAGCGCCTTGTCGTCGTAGGCCGCGTCGTTGTAATGCGCGATGATCCCGCAGACGGGCACGCGCGCATGGTCGTTCAGCAGCGGCCATACCGCGTCGAACACGGCGCCGCCGACGTTCTCGAAATAGACGTCGATGCCGTTCGGGCACGCGTCCTTCAGCTTCGCGGCAAACGCCGGGTCGTGGTGGTCGACGCATGCGTCGAAGCCGAGTGTGCCGGTCACGTACGCGCACTTGTCGGCGCCGCCCGCGACGCCGACCACGCGGCAACCCTTCAGCTTGGCGATCTGGCCGACCACCGCGCCGACCGCGCCGCTCGCGGCCGCGACGACGACGGTTTCACCGGCTTTCGGTTCGCCGATCTTCAACAGTCCCGTGTACGCGGTGAAGCCCGGCATGCCGAGCACGCCGAGCGCGTACGACGGGTGCGCGAAGTCCCGGCCGAGCGGGATCAGGTCGCGTCCGTCGGACAGCGCGTAGTCTTGCCAGCCGGCCCCGGCGACGACGAGATCGCCTTCGCGAAACGCCGGCAGGTTCGACGACACCACGCGGCTGACCGTGCCGCCGACCATCGGCTGCCCCAGTTCGGCCGGTGGCGCATAGGACGGCGCGTCGCTCATCCGGCCGCGCATGTACGGGTCGAGCGACAACCAGACGGTGCGCAGCAGCACCTGACCGGGGCCGGGTACCGGGACGTCGGCGGTTTCGGCGCGGAAGTTGTCCGGTGTCGGCGCGCCGACCGGGCGCGAATTCAGGATGATCTGGCGGTTTGCGGTCTTGCTTTGCGGCATGTGAGCCTCCGTCAACAGGAATGAACGTGCTTCATGGGCACGATCGGATCAGGGATGGACCAGCAGGAAGTGCGTGCCCGCATCGGCGCTCGGGCCGGCGCGGTCGCAGACAGGCGATTGGAACGATCGGGACAGCGTAACGCGGTGTGAAGCGTTCGGCTTGAAGCGTTCGTCATGAATGATTGAGTAGACCAGTCGTCTAGATTTAGGGTGAAAACAAGGCGCGCCCATGCGCGCCCGGATTACGACTGCACCCCGTCATGCGCGGCCGGCGGCAGGTTCAGCATGCGCCGCGTTTCGACCATCGCCCTTTCGAGCGGTTTGCGATTGCGGTGAATCTTCTCCAGCAGCGTCGCGCCCAGCCACAGCTCGTACAGGATCGCGGCGGTGTACGACGGATCGTCGACGCCGCTCAGCGAACCGTCGGCGAGCCCCGCCTCGATGCCGCCGGCGAGCCGCTCGATGATCTGGCTGGTGCCGCGCCGCAGTACCGCGCGCATCGCTTCGGACAGATCCGACACTTCCGCGCCGAGCTTCACCGCGAGGCACTTGCCTTCCGGATCGTCCGCGCATTGCGTGTGCAGCCAGTTGCCCCAGTACGTCATCAGGCGCTCGGCGCCCGTGCCGGCCTGCTGCTTGAGCAGGTTGTCGAGATGCGCGAGATAGCCTTCGAAATACGATTCGAGCAGCGCTTCGCCGAATGCCTCTTTCGAGCCGAAGTAATGGTAGAACGAGCCCTTCGGGATGCCCGCCGCGGCGAGAATCTCGTTCAGACCGACCGCCGAAAACCCCTTGTGGAGCATGATCGGCTTCGCGATGTTCAGGATGTGCTGGCGGACTTCGGCGCCTGAAGATGCATTCATGATGGCGTATGGTAGCAACGATTAGACCGGTCGTCTAGTAACGTCGAACCGGCATGTTGAGCGGCACTTTACCCGATCCCCGCCGCGCGCCCAATGCCTGGCCGCCGCTGCTCTCGCCTGCTCGTGCGGGCTGCACGCGGCGCGTCATATCGGCGACTCGGTTTCGTCGCAGGCATTTCATCGATTTCCCGCATAAATACGCGCGGCGCATGTGCCGGCGACCGCGAGGATGCGGCCGGCATTGCACACGTGTGCAATGCGCCTGACCGTCGTTGCCTCCTCCCGAACCCGTGACCAGGAACGCCCCATGACTGCTTCGAAACCCGCCCGCCCGACCGCGCCGAACCGTCGGCGCTTCATCCAGCGCGGCGCCGCGCTGACCCTGTCGCCGCTCGTCGGCTCGCTGGCTGCCTGTGGCGGCGACGGCAGCCCGGCCGCCGTGTCGGCGTTCGCCGCCACCGGCGCCGCCGATACGTCCGCCCGCAGCTACGGCATCGCCGACCGCTCGATCACGATCAACGTCGTCAATGCGATTCCGTCGACCACGCTCGCGTTCGGTAATGCAGCGGGCCAGAGCGGCTCGACGCCGCAGGCGTCGCAAGTGCGGGTCGCGACCGGGCAATCGACAGCTGGGGCGATTGCACGGGATCGTTCAGCCTCGCCGGCGGCGACGCATCGTTCGCGATCGCGTACACACATCCGTTCGGGTCGCAGCCGACCACCGTCAGCGTCACGCCGTCGGCCGGTTACGTATCGGGCGCGGACGCCGCGACGTTTCCCGGCCACGACTCGGTCGCGAATCTCAACCTGTATCGCGGCGTCGCGACCGCGAACGGTGCATGGGTCGTCCCGCTCGCGCAGCTCGCGACGCCGTCGGCCAACAACTGCCAGGATTTCGCGAACAGCATGTTCGGCAGCAACGTGCGCACGGCCGCGGCGATCCAGTCCGCGTATCAGGACACGGGCGCGCTCGGCTACGTGCCGCCCGCCGATTTCACCGGCGGCCAGCTCGCGGGCTTCGTCGCGCAATGGGTGCAACGCTGGCAGAACGGCGCGTCGTACACGGTGCTGCCTGGCGCCGATGCGCAACTGATCGATGCGCTGAAGCAGTACGTGTCGAGCGCCTCGAATGCGGGCCCGCTGACGATGTGGGTGCCGCAGATCGCGTGGCAGGCCGGCTCCGATCCGGCGGTTTTCTCACTGACCGGCTATCGCGCGTTTCCGTTCGTCGACGCGCAGGGCAACTGGGTGGCGGCGACGCTGTCTGCGTTCCTGACGCTGCTGGCGGCCGGTTCGCACCTCGTCGCGATCAGCGCGACCAGCGACCTGCCGGCGGGCGTGACGATGCAGGCCTTCGACAGTTTCATGGGCGCGAGCGGGCTGTCGACGTCGACGGATATCGGCAACTCTCACTACGCATCGGTCGTGAACACGACGGGCCGCTATTACCTGAGCGTCGGCAACGATTTCGCGCCGGCGAACTGCGGGCTGATCCTGTCGTTCCTGTACGGGCGCACGGTGAACAACCTGCTTGCGGGGGCAGGCACGTACAACACGTTCATCCAGCTCGAAGGCTGGCAGGCCGGCGGCTCGCGTCACAACGCCGACTACGCGACGTATCAGCAGACGCTGTGGAACATCTCGACGTACGGCGCATCCGCGTACAGCGAGAAGCGTGCAACGTCGATCTTCCTCGCGCCAGCCGGCTGGACGCCGCAGGTCTATCAGACGACGCGGATGATGCCGTACGTCGGCGCGTATGCACAGTCGAACGGCGCGCCGCAAGGCTGGCTGAACACGTCGCTCGTGACGATTCCGGCGGACGCGCCGCCGCTGCCGTCGCGGTATGTGATGAGTTGATTTGGCGCAGAGGCCGGCGTTCGGTCGGCCCGGCCTCTTCGCTGCCTTGCTTCGTGCGTACGTCGCCGATGGGTTTTGCCGTCAGCGCGGCGCTTCGTCGGCGCGTTTTCGCGTCCGCGCCCGCCGCTCGCTGCGTTCGGCGGCCGGGACGGTCTTGACGCCGCGCAACGGCGGCCGGCGCACGAGCGCCGCCATCTCGCGCCGCAGCGCCTCGAGTTCGCGGCCGCGTGCCGCGTCGGTCGCCAGTGCGCCGTCGAGTTGCCCCTGGAGCACGCCGCAGCGATGCAGCGCGTCGCCGAGTTGGGCCTGTAGCGCAGCCGTGTCCTTCCGCTGCTGCGCATCGCGCTGTTCCGCGCGCGATGTCGCTGCGTCGAGTTCCTTTTGCAAGCGCGCGGCCGCGAGCCGCTCGCGATCGATTTCCTGAAGCGCCCGCTTCTCCGATGCGCGCAGGCGCTCCTCGGCGCGGCCCGCGTCGTCGCGCAACCGGTCGAGCTGGGTGGTGAAATCCGCGCGAGCCTCGGCGAGTGCGCGGTCGCCCTCCGCGTTGTCGGCCTTCAGGCGTTCGATCTCCGCTTTTAGCGCTTGATGAGAGGCATCGTCCGCCGCCCTCGCCTGCTCGAGTTCCTGAATGCGGACCTGCGCGGCCAGCAGTGCGGCCGTGCGTTGCTCCAGCGCGGTTTCGGTGCGGGCCAGTTCGGCCTGCAGCGTCGCGACTTCCGCTTGCGCCGCCGCCCGCTCGGCCTCGACCTCCGCGCGCAGCGCATCGAGCGCGGCGGCCGCGTCGGTGCTCGACCGGCTCCACAGCGCCGCGACCAGTTCGCCGGCCGCTGCCTGCAGATCGGCCGGCAAGTCCGGATGCTCGATGCGCACCCGGCTCTTTTCCCGCAGCTCGGCCCAGAACTCGCCGAGGACAGCCGTCGGCGTGCTCATGCTGCCCTTTCGAACGAGCTGGTACAGGCGGTTCGCCGTCGGTGTGATGCCGAAGCGGAAGAACAGCAGCGCGCAGACTTCGCGGTACAGCTCGCGCGTTTTCGGGAATTCGGCCTTGAGGCGCTCGATTTCGGCGGTCAGGCGGGGTTCGTCGGCAGCGAGATCGGACATGGCTGGCTTTGAAGGAAATTTCATCAATAATATAACGTAAACCGTCAAATATCCAACCAATGGAATAATTGAGTTTGACATTATTTCTATAATGTCGAGAATTTCTCGGGGCAGGCGTGCAAACCCGGCTCTGCTTGTGAGTACGTGGCGTGGTGAGGCAAGAAAACGCTGGAATCCCCTATCGGGCCATGGCCCATAGATTCGCCGAGTGTCTCGGGTAATCCTCCGGATCGGGAGCGCCGCCCTCTGCACGGCAGGCGAAGGCGTGCGATCGCGCGACGCCGCACACGCGCCCGGCAACAAAACACGAGCGAGCATGCGACGGCGGAACGAAACGCGACGGCCTTCATTGGCCGGGCGTCGCTTCCCTGAACACGTCGATCAACTGCCCCGTGAGGAAGGCCGGATCCTCGCCCGGCGCCGTCGTTGGGTCTGTCATTCGCGTGCCACCGTGGGCCGGTAACGTCCGAATTCGTCCCCGATTCCGACAAGCGATCCGCCATGCAGCGCCCGTCGCGCGCCACGTCCCACGTCTACGCAGCCACGTCCCGTGCCCTCGCCGTCAGCCTCGCGATCAACCTGCTGCTGCTCGCCGTCGAGACGGCGGCGGCATGGTCCGCACATTCGTCGGGGCTGCTCGCGGACGTCGCGCACGCCGCGATCGACTTGGCGGCCGATGCGCTGATTCTCGTCGCCTGCCGGCTCGACGCGCGCCTGCCGCCGGCGCGTCGGCCGACCTACGAGCCGCTCGCGCTCGCCGGCCTCGGCGCATTGCTGGCCGTAACCGGCGCGCAGATGATCTGGCATGCACTGACCCGGTTCGATACGCCGCCCGTCGTGCAACCGGGCGCGACCGCACTTGCGCTGGTTGCCGTCACGCTCGCCGGCAAGGCCGTGTTGTCGTACTGGATGTTGCGCAAGGCACGCGAGACCGGCTCCGCGCTGCTCGAGGCAAGCGGCTGGCACGTGCGGACCGATGCGCTGTCCTCGTTGCTCGCGGCGCTCGCGATGAGTGCGGCATTGGTCGGCTTCGGCCGTCTGGACGATCTGGCCGCGCTCGCGATCGGCGCGCTCGTCATTCGCACGGGTGTCGGGTTCATCCGGCGCGGCTGTGTTCAGTGGCCGGCATTGGCCGAATGGGCGAATCGCTCGACGCGCGGTTCGTGAACGCCGCGGGTATCGTCCAACATCCGGTTTCACGTCGTGCCTGCACGATTGGGGCTCCACACAACAGGCTATCGTTTGTTTTCTGTTGATACAGTCTATGGTTTGTATTTTGACAATACATACCATAGACTGTATTTTCCGATTACAGTCGATCGCCTGTTCTCTCGCGGAGCGCCAGATGGCCTTTCCTGTCCAGACCCTGACCCAGTTGCGCCCGATACTCGTCGGCTTCCGGAAATCCGCGGGGCTCACGCAGGCGCAACTGGCCGCCCGCCTGGGCATCACCCAGCAATCCTATGCCCAGCTTGAAGCCAATCCGTCGGCGGTTAGTATCGAACGACTTTTCAAGGTGCTGAACACGCTGGGCGTTCGCATGATGCTCAGCCTGGACGAACGGGATGCACCGGCGGATGCCGCCGACACGGCTTCCGGCGCGGCGCCGGCGGCACACAAGCCGGTCGAGGGCAAGCGCGGCACCACGGCCGCCAAAGCCCCGACCGAAGCCGCCGTCGGCGCCGCGCGAAAGCGCCCGAGCGCGACGGCTCGGGCGAGGTCACGCGTGTCGAAGCGGGAGGACTGGTGACGATGGCCGCACGCGCCCGCCACGACCGGCTCGATCTGTGGATGAACGGCATTCCCGTCGGCTACTGGGAAATCCGCCGCGGGGTCGAGCGTCTTGTCTATCTGCCGGACTGGCTCGACGATCCCCAAGGCCGGCCACTGTCGTTATCGCTGCCCTTCACGCCCGGCAACCAGCCGCACCAGGGCGCGATCGTGGCCGACTACTTCGACAACCTGCTGCCGGACAGCGAGCCGATCCGCCGCCGCATCGCGCAGCGTTACCGGCTCGGATCGACGGCGCCGTTCGAATTGCTCGCGTCGATCGGCCGCGACTGCGTCGGCGCGATCCAGATGCTGCCGCCCGGTGAGACGCCCGTCGATCTCGAGGCGATCGAAGGCGCGCCCCTCGACGACACAGCCGTTGCCGAGGTACTGCGCCACGCAACCGCCACCCCGCTGCCCGGCCGCGCGGAGCCGGACGCCGATCTGCGCCTGTCGATTGCCGGCGCGCAGGAAAAGACCGCGCTGCTGCGTCAGCGCGATCGCTGGCTGCGGCCGTCGGGCAGCACGCCGACGACGCACATCTTCAAGTTGCCGCTCGGGCGCGTCGGCAACATGCAGGCCGACATGCGCACGTCCGTCGAAAACGAGTGGCTGTGCTCGAAGCTCGTCGCCGCGTACGGCTTGTCGGTCGCGCCGTGCGAGATTGGCCGGTTCGACGACCAGAAGGTGCTGATCGTCGAGCGTTTCGACCGGCGTCCGTCACGCGACGGCTCGTGGATCCTGCGACTGCCGCAGGAGGACATGTGCCAGGCGACCGGCACGCCGTCGGGGGCAAAATACGAATCGGACGGCGGCCCCGGCATCGAGACGATCATGGGCCTCCTCGCGAATTCGGCCGATGCCTCTCGCGACCGGATGAATTTCTTCGTCGCACAACTGGTGTTCTGGGTGCTGGCGGCAATCGACGGCCACGCGAAGAACTTCAGCATCGCGCACCTGCCCGGTAACGCGTATCGCAGCACGCCGCTGTACGACGTGCTGTCCGCGCATCCGATCATCGGTACGCGCCGCAACCAGATTCCGCCGCGCCGCGCACGTCTCGCGATGGCCGTCTGCGGGAAGAACCGGCACTACGTGATCGGCGAAATCCAGCCGCGCCACTGGATCGCGCAGGGCCGGCGCGTCGGCTTGACCGAAGACGACGTGCGTGCCGCAATGGCGGCCGTCGCCGCCCGGACGGAGCACGCGATTACCGAAGCCGCCGCGCAGATCCCTGCAGATTTTCCGGCGGACGTAGCGGACGCGATCTTCGCGGGCATGCGTCGGCACAGCCGCAAGCTCGCGGAGGCGGATCCGGCGTGACGAACCGACCGGCCGCGACGGGGCATCGGTCTTCACTGCGCTGGTTCAATGGCTGCCGAGCCACCACTCCCTGTCGTCGCTGTACAACCCGCCGCCGCGATGCGTACGGCCGCGACGCCTGGCGCCTGGCAGCGTTACCGGTACACGGGCCGCGCCGCATGCTCGGCGCAGCGGGCCACGATTTCGCCGCGGTCTGCAAGATCGGCACGACCGAAGGCGTGCCCGACACCGGCGCCTGACCGTTCAGCTTGCGTCGCGCGCGCGGGCAAGCGCCGCGAGGTTGCCCTCGCCGAACCCGTGGTGCCCCTTGCGCTGCACGATCTCGAAGAAAATCTCGCCGGGGCGGCGTTTGACGAAGGTCTGGAAGAACAGCCTCGGCACGCCGTCGCTGCCGATCTCTCCGTCGACCAGCACCGCGCGGCGGCGCAGCGCGTCGAGATCCACGCCATGCGCGGGCAGCCGCGCATCGACGTCGTCGTAATAGCGCGCAGGCGGCTCGATGAACTCGACGCCGTTCGCCCGCAGGGCATCGACGCACGACAGGATGTCGTCGGTGGCCAGCGCGACGTGCTGCACGCCCTCGCCCGGATGGTCGGGCAGGTACGCATGCATCAGGTCGGTACGCCGCGTGCCTTCCTCGTAGACCGGAATCCGGACCGCGCCGCACGGCGACACCATCACGCGCGATTCCTCCGACACATGCCAGTGCGCGTCGATCTGGTGGATCTCGCGAAAATGCAGCAGGTCGTGGTAGAAATCCAGCCACTCCTGCATCCGTCCCGCGCCTACGGTTTGCGTGAAGTGGTCGACCTGCAGCAGGCCGACGCCCGCGCAGTCGAGATCGGTATGCGCGGTCGCGATGTCGATCGGCCGGAAATCGATGTCGAAGATGGAGATGTCGCCGACGCCGCCGCGCTGGCCGTCCCGCCCGCGCCAGCGGTCGACGAAATACAGATGCGAATCGCCGATGCCCTGGATGGCAGGGATCTTCAGCTCGCCGACGCCGACCTTTTCGCCTTCGAACGCCCACGCTCCGAGCTGGATCGCGCGTTCGAACGCACGCCGGGCGTTCGCCACGCGCAACCCGATCGCGCAGACGCCCATCCCGTACTCCTCCGCATAGCGCGCGGCAAACGAATCGGGCTCGGCGTTGATCAGGAAATGCATCTGCCCCTGCCGGTACAGCGTGACGTTCTTGCTGACGTGCCGCGCGATCGCCTTGAATCCGAGCTGCTCGAAGCGTTGCGCGAGCGCGTCCGGCACGGGCGCCGCGAATTCGACGAATTCGAGGCCGGCCATCCCGAGCGGATTGGCGGCCGGATCGGCGACGGGCGGCGTATCGCTGGACAAGGGGTGGGAATTGCCGGGCATTCCAGTCTCCGGGGGCATGCGGTCGATGGGGAATCGGGCCTGTCGCGTGCGGCATGCGCGGCCGATGTGGCGGCCTTGCCTCCGCCCCGAACGGGCGAGTTGTCGATGCTGCAGATTTTAACCAGATCGTTCATGGCGGCACACCCCGGCCGAACGGGATATCGCCTCGCTGCCTAGTGCAAACCCGAAAAGCGTTCGATAATCGCACGGAATTGAACGATAATCGCGCACTTTATCCGATTGGCCAATTGCCGCCGCGCGGTCCGCGCCCTATTCTCCGTTCACCCATCGACTTCAATGCAGCATCGGACGCGGCGCCGCCACGATCCACGATGCGCCGTGCCAGGAGACATCGCCATGACCCCTACCTTCGACACCCTCGACGCCGCCGCCGGCGCCCGTGCGCGCAGCCAGACCCGCAAGGCCGCGATCGGCAGCTTCGTCGGCGCCGTCGTCGACTGGTACGACTTCCTGCTGTACGGGATCGTCGCCGCGCTGGTGTTCAATTCCGAGTTTTTCCCGAAAGTCAGCCCGACGATGGGTACGCTCGCAGCGTTCGCCACCTTCGGCGTCGGCTTCCTGTTTCGGCCGCTCGGCGGCATCGTGTTCGGCCACTACGGCGACCGGCTCGGCCGCAAGCGGATGCTCGTGCTGACCGTGATGCTGATGGGGCTGTCGACGGTCGCGATCGGCCTGCTGCCGGCGTTTGCGACGATCGGCTGGTGGGCGCCCGTGCTGCTGGTGCTGATGCGCGCGATCCAGGGTTTCGCGGTCGGCGGCGAATGGGGCGGCGCGGCGCTGATGGCAGTCGAGAGCGCGCCGAAGCAGAAGAAGGCGTTCTACAGCAGCGGCGTGCAGGTCGGCTACGGCGTCGGGCTCGTGCTGGCCACCGGCATCGTCTCGATCCTCAGTCATACGCTCGGCGAGGCCGCGTTCAAGTCGTGGGGCTGGCGTCTGCCGTTCGTGTTCAGCATCGTGCTGGTGCTGATCGGGCTGTGGGTGCGCAAGAACATGGACGAATCGCAGGAGTTCGTCGAGAAGGTCGAGCACGGCAACCGCAAGCTCCGCCTGCCGGTGCTGGAAGCGCTGACGCGCCACCCGAAGGCGTTCCTGCTGATCGTCGCGCTGCGGCTCGCCGAACTGTTCACGATGTACATCGTCACCGCGTTCGCGCTCAGCTATTCGACGACGAACCTCGGCATGTCGCGCGACCTGTTCCTGAACATCGGCCTGCTGGTAGGCGCGGTGAGCTGCGTGACGATTCCCTGCTTCGCGTGGCTTGCCGACCGCTACGGCCTGCGCCGTATCTACCTGATCGGCGCCCTGATCGGTCTTGCGTCCGCGGTGCCGTTCTTCGTCGCACTGGAAGCGCGGTCGATCGCGTGGATCGTGATCTTTTCGATCCTGTTGGCGAACGCCGCGCACGACATGGTCGTGAGCGTCCAGCAGCCGCTGTTCACCGAGCTGTTCGGCGCCGAATACCGCTACAGCGGCGCGGGCGTCGGCTACCAGTTCGCGAGCGTCGTCGGCGGCGGGTTCACGCCGTTCATCGCGGTCGGCCTCGTCAGCGTGGCCGGCGGTTCGTGGCACCTCGTCGCCGGCTACCTGGCGGTCGGCTGCCTGATCTCGCTGGTGGTCGCCGCGCGGATGCGGGCGGCGCGATGACGACCTGAGCGAATGGCCGGTCCGATTCGCGGCCGGCCATTTCGCCATGCCGGATGACATTCGACCGGTCGCCTCTCGGGCGCGACGTCAAACACTGTCAGTTACGCGCGCCGATTCCCCCTTTTCCCGTCGGAACATGCCACGCCGCGTGCCGACCAATGGCATCATATGGGCCTACGTCAGTCACCGATACGCCCCCATATCATGTCGAATCTCATCGTCCACGGCGGCACTCCGCTGCGCGGGGACATCAAGCCGTCCGCGAACAAGAACGCCGTCCTGCCGATTCTGTGCGCCACCCTGTTGACCGATCAGCCGCTGCGCCTCGTCGGCGTGCCCGACATCACCGACGTGCGCAAGATCCTCGACATCTTCCGCACGCTCGGCAGCGACGTGTCGGTCGATTTCACGACGGGTCTGCTCGAGCTTCACCATCGCAACACCAAGTTCGATCCGGCGGTCCATCGGCTGCCCGAGGCGATGCGTTCGTCGATCATGCTGATTCCGCCGCTGCTCGCACGCTTCGGCGTCGCGCGCCTCGAGAACGACGTGAAAGGCTGCACGCTCGGCGTGCGCGAGATCGATCCGCACGTCGAGGTGTTCGAACGTTTCGGCGCGCACATCGAGCGCACGCCCGATTCGCTGATCGTCCGTACCGACGGCCCGCTGACGGCCAACGATCACTGGCTCGACTACGCGTCGGTGACGACCACCGAGAACTTCGCGCTGTGCGCGACGGCCGCGAACGGCACGTCGACGCTGATGAACGCGGCCTCCGAGCCGCACGTGCAGGAGTTCTGCCAGTTCCTCGCGATGATCGGCGTCGCGATCGAGGGCATCGGTACGTCGCGGCTGTGCGTGACGGGCGGCGGCAAGCTCGGCGGCGGCGAGTTCCGCTTCGCCGAGGATTTCCACGAGATCGCGACGTTCCTCGCGCTCGGCGCGATCACCGGCGGCGACATCACGGTGCGCAACTCGTCGCCCGAGCATTTCCCGCTGATCGACCGCACGTTCGCGAAATTCGGCGTGACCGTCACGCACCGCGACGGCTGGTCGCGTGCGCACCGCGACGGCCCGTTGCGCGTGCGCCGGCCGTTCACGCAGAACATCCTGACCAAGGTCGAAGCCGCACCGTGGCCGTACCTGCCGGTCGATCTGCTGCCGATCTTCATCGCGCTCGGCGTGCGCGCGGAAGGCAGCGCGATGTTCTGGAACAAGGTCTACGACGGCGCGCTCGGCTGGTCCGGCGAACTGTCGAAGTTCGGCGCGCACGTGTTGTTGTCCGACCCGCACCGGCTGATCACATTCGGCGGGCTGCAACTGACGCCGGCGCGCGTCGAGAGCCCGTACATCATCCGCGTCGCGATCGCGCTGCTGATGGTGGCCGCGAGCATCGAAGGCCGCTCGGAAATCATGAACGCGCTGCCGATCCGCCGCGCACATCCGCATTTCGTCGAGAACCTGCGTTCGGTCGGCGCGAACGTCGAGTGGACGAGCAGCGAGTAAATCCCTGATGGATGCGGCGCGCGCAACGGTCGCGTCGCATCCGGTTCCTCGGCTTTTCATGCCGTATCGGTCGCTTCCATGCGCGGCCGCGCAGCGTTCTGCCATCGGTTGTCATCTGCTTACGGCAGCACACTGCGTGCTGCTTCACGCCTCTTCCCCGCAGTCAGCGCCAGCCCGACGATGCGTCATCGGGACGTCTACTCCCGCGCCCTGCCGGCATTTTCCCGCTCACGGCACAACCAGATTCAGACCTGTCCAATTGCCCAAGCATGAGCCCGGCCATAGGCTGCCTTCCTGACCCCCGCGGATAGCGCCAAAAAACCGCGCACCCGCGCTCCAGCAGGACAATGCACCGCCTATGGAACCCCGATTCACCCTGGCGCAGATGCGCGACGTCTGGATCGACGCGTATCGTCACGCCGACGTCGAACAGCTCGATTTCGTCGCAAGCCCGAACTTCTTTGTTCTGCACGAAGCTCACATTCGCACGAAAGCGCAATTTCTTGCGCGAATGCGCGTCGTAGCGGCCGAACGTGCATCGAACAGATCGGGTATCGCATATCGGGACGAAACCATGCAAATCGTTACGCGCGGACAACGGGCGACGATAACGGGCATCGGGACGGTACGAATCAACCAGGCAATCGATTCCCGCTTCGATTTCGTCGAGCAGTGGTGCGTGATCGACGCGCGATGGCGCATTGCCTCGCTCCGCCACGAACACAAGTAAGCTGGACCGCGCCGCGGCTGCGTCCCGGCGCTTGAATGAGTCGACTCAATCCGACTCGTTTGCGTCGTTCCGCCTGAACCTGAAATCGCCTGGCAGCTTGCCTCTGAAACGCCTCAACGGCAGGAGAATTGCTTTGGGGCTCGCGTTGCGGCTCTCAGCCAAAGCACCTGCACGGTAAACGACGATTTCGACTTCGTCGCCTTCACGCAGCCCCCACTCATCGACCAGACCGGCCGGAAGGCGCACGGCCAGACTATTCCCCCACTTCGCAACCCGCATACGACCTCCTTGAATAGATGTCGTCGACTCTATATCTGCCGCTATCCAGCGGACAAGGATGGCGGATCGACCGATTTCCCGTTACCCCACCACTCGCGCGATAATCGCCCATTCCTGCGCGAATACCGCGCATCTACCCGCGCGCCGCCCATGACGAAAAAGCCCGACCTCGACCGACGCGACTGGATTGCCGGCCTCGAAAAAGGCCTGATGATCCTGGAGGCATTCGATAGCCAGCACGCGCGCATGACGCCTACCCAGGCCGCCGCGCGCACCGGCCTCACGCGCACGGCCGCGCGGCGCTACCTGCTGACGCTGGAGTCTCTCGGCTACGTGTACACCGACGGCAAGCTGTACGGCCTCACGCCGCGCGTGCTGCGGGTCGGCTGGTCGTACTTCGATTCGGCGCGGTTGCCGCGCACGGTCCAGCCTTATCTGCAGCAACTGAGCGCATCGCTGAACGAATCGGCGTACGTCAGCGTGCTCGACGGCTGGGAGCTCGTGTTCATCGCCCGCAACGGCGTGTCGCGCGTGATGACGACGGGCTTCGTGCTCGGCGCGCGCGTGCCGGCGCCATTGACGTCGCCCGGCGTCGTGCTGCTCGCCCATCATCCCGATCGCGAAGCCGTGCGCGCGTGGCTCGACGAGACCGAGCTGCCGCCGTTCACGCCGCACACGATCACCAACAAGGCGCGGCTGCTCGAACAGGTCGACCAGGCGCGCGACGCCGGCTACGCGGCGATCGAGCAGCAATTGCAGGTCGGCGTACGCGGGATCGCGGTGCCGCTGAAGAACCGTCACGGCGAAGTCGTCGCCGCGCTCAGCACGAATATGCCGATCGGCGCGGAGACGACCGACGCGGCCGTGCGGCGCGTGCTGCCGCATCTGCAGGAAGCCGCGCTCGCGATGCTCAACGTGCTGTAGCGACCGGCGCCGCCGTCACCCGATCCGCCACCACCGCGGCAGCAGATTGCGCACTTCGCGCCGTCGGTAACGATCGTCGATCAGATGCACGACGCCCTCGTCTTGCTCGGTGCGGATCACGCGCCCCGCCGCCTGCACGACCTTCTGCAGCCCCGGATACAGGTACATGTAGTCGTAACCGTTGCCGAAGCGCGCGTCCATCGCGCGCCGCATCTGCTCGTTGATGTCGTTGACCTGCGGCAGCCCGAGCGTCGCGATGAACGCGCCGATCAGCCGCTCGCCCACCAGATCGACGCCTTCCGAGAAGGCCCCGCCCAGCACCGCGAAGCCCACGCCGCGTCCACCGGCGTCGAAGCGCGCGAGAAACGCGTCGCGCTCGCTTTCGGCCATGCCGGGCGCCTGCGCCCACACGGGAACGTCTGGATGGCGCGTCTGCATCAGCGCGACCACGCGCCCCAGGTAGTCGAAGCTGCTCAGGAAGCCGAGATAGTTGCCGGGCCGGGCCGCGTATTGCGCGGCGATCAGGTCGGCGATTGGCTCGAGCGAGCGATCGCGGTCGCGCCAGCGTGTCGACACGTGGCTCGCGACGCGCACCGTCAGTTGCTCGGCGCGAAACGGCCCGTCGACGTCGAGCCAGCCCGTATCGCCGGGCAGCCCCAGCGTGTCGCGATAGAAATGGAACGGGCTCAGCGTGCCCGAGAACAGCACGGTCGCGCGCGCGGCTTCGTAGCGCGGCGCGAGGAAACCGGCCGGGATCACGTTGCGCACGCACAGCGTCGACTGGACGCGGCGCCGGCGGCCCGCCGTCGCGACGCCGTCGAGTCCTGCCTGGCGCGGCATCGGTTCGCCATGCAGCGTCGCGTCGAAGATCGACGCGCTGTCGAACGCTTCAGCCAGCACGCCGAACTGGATCGCCTCGAAATGAAAGCGCAGCAGCGCGTCGCCGTTCGCGCGCGGCGCGTCGGTCAGGTGTTCGCCGATCGCCGCGACGAGGTTTTGCACGGCCGACACGATCGGGCCCGGCACGTCGGGATAGGCCGCATAGCGCTCGGCCTGTGCACGATTGAGCGTGCCCCACGCGCGGGCGAGCCGGTCGAACGCCTTGCGCAGCGCGGCAGGCGCGGCTTCGCGCGCGGCCGCGAACGCGAACGGATCGAGCGACGCGCTGTACATCTTGCGGGCGCGGTCGAGCAGGTTGTGCGCTTCGTCGACGAGCACGCCGACGCGCCACTGGTTCTGCTGCGCGAGCGTGTGCAGCATCGCGCTGCCGTCGTAGTAGTAGTTGTAGTCGCCGATCATCATGTCCGACCAGCG
Organism: Burkholderia sp. BCC0097; assembly: GCF_902832985.1. Classification (NCBI taxonomy): domain Bacteria; kingdom Pseudomonadati; phylum Pseudomonadota; class Betaproteobacteria; order Burkholderiales; family Burkholderiaceae; genus Burkholderia; species Burkholderia sp. BCC0097. The sequence goes on along the minus strand of NZ_CADFDM010000009.1, from coordinate 290,855 downwards.
TGCAAGCTCCTGCGCCAGGTAATACGGACAGACGTCGTGCGCGAGCGCCGCGGTGCGCACGGTATCGCGATCGAGCAGCCCGGCCCCGATCGCCGCATCGCGCGCGGCCGGCAGTCGGTCGTAGAAGCCTTTCGCAAGCGGGCACGATTCGCCGTGGCACGCGAGGTCCGGATGCTCGCACGCCTTGTCGCGCGCGACGAGTTCCAGCACGCGCAGCGGCAGCGCGGGCGTGCCGGCACCGAGCGTCGTCGCCGCTTCGAGTGCAAGCGCGCGGCCGGGCGTTTTCGCGGTCAGAAAAAATACATGGTCGAGCTCGCCCTCGCCGCATGCCTTCAGCAGCGGAAACACGGTGCCGAGCGTCTTGCCGATGCCGGTCGGCGCCTGCGCCATCAGGCACTGCTCGTCGCGCGCCGCGCGATAGACGGCCACCGCCAGCTCGCGCTGGCCGCTGCGGAACTGCCCGTGCGGAAACGCGAGCGCACGCAGCGCCGCGTCGCGGGCGGCGCGATGGGCCGTCTCGCGCTCGGCCCAGCCGACGAAGCACGCGCACTGCTCGGCGAAGAAGGCGGCAAGCGTGCCGGCATCGAGCGTTTCCGTCAGCACGGTCTCGCGCTCGGACACGATGTCGAAATACACGAGCGCGACGTCGATTTGCTTGAGCTCGCGCGCGTCGCACATCAGGTGCGCATAGACCTTCGCCTGCGCCCAGTGCAGTGCGCGATGGTTGGCCGGCATCGCGTCGAGGCTGCCGCGATAGGTCTTGATTTCCTCGAGCCGGTTCGCCACGGGATCGTAGCCGTCCGCGCGGCCGCGCACGGTGAGCGTGCCCCACGTGCCGGCCAGCGCGATCTCGGTTTCGTAGCGCGCGCCGCGCTTCGACGTGACCGCGCCGTGGCCGGCGATGCCTTCGAGCGCGGTCGGCGCGGGCGTGAAGCGCAGGTCGAGATCGCCGCGCCGCGCGGTGAACTCGCACATCGCCCGCACCGCGACGACGTAGCTCATGCGGACAGCCCCGCCGCTTCGGCGTGCGCCACGCCCTCACTGGCCCACTCGACGTCGACGACGCGCACCGGCATGCGGTGGGCGATACAGTAGGCGAGCCAGCGCGTCTGGTTGTCCTGCAGCCGGTCGCCGGGGCCCTTCACCTCGATCAGCTCGTAGCGCCGCTCGTCGGGCCAGAAGCGCACGAGATCGGGCAAGCCGGACCGGTTGCTGCGGATATCCGCGAGCAGGCGCGTGAACCACAGCCGCAGATGCTCGGGCGGCAGGCACGCGAGCGCTTCGTCGAGCAGCGCGTCGGTCAGCACGCCCCAGAACACGAACGGCGACTGCAGCCCGGTTTTCGTCGCGAAATGCCGGCGGATCGTGTCGCGGTACGCGCCCGACTCGAGCTGCGCGAAGCAGGCGTCGAAGGCCGCCGCGCGGCGCACCGCGAAATCGGGGGCGTGCAGGTCGGCCGGGCCGCGCTGGAACGGGTGAAAGAATGCGCCGGGCACGGCCGCGAACACGGGCTCCCAGCACAGCAACCCGAACAGCGAATTGATCAGCGTGTTTTCGACGTAGTGAACCGGTGAGGCCGGCTGCGCAAGATGATCGCGTACCGCGAATTCGACGCTGACGGACGCGTCGGGGCGGGCGAGCACGAGCGTCTCGCGTGGCACGGCCGCGGCAGCGGCCGCGCGCTCGACCCGCTGCCCGGCGCGGCGCTGCAGGCGCGGCAGCATGCGCTCGACCCGCTGGCGTTCCTCGTCGCTCTCGAAGCCGCCGCGCGCGTCGAGCGCCAGCGCGAGCGCGTCGTCGTCGCGCCCGCAGCGTTCGAGCACGCGGATGCGCCGGTGCCGGCTGCCGGGCCACGCGCTGCGCGTGTACGCGTCGAGCGCGGCGCACCAGTCGGCACGGCGCTCGCACGCCTGACCGAGCGCGAACAGCAGCTTCGCGCGGCGCGTCGCGAGCCACGGCTGCGCGCAGTCGACCGCGTCCAGCGCGCGGATCAGGTCGTCGAACGGCAGATCGTCGGGCCACGCCTCGAGCGCGTCGCGGCACATCTGCAGCGCCAGATACGCATCGACGTCGCCGCGCTGCTGGAACGCACGCGACGACGGCGCGATCGGCACGCTTTCGTACTGGAACACGCCGAGATCGGCGAGCACGAATTCGCTCCAGTCCTGATGCAGATTGCCGAAGAACATCAGCCGCAGCCGGTCGCACAGCGCGCCGACCGTCACGCGCAGCACGCGATCGTCGGGCTGCGCGCACCAGGCGTCGAGCGGTTGCGCGACGTCGTGCGTGGGCCGCAGCCGCTCGAGCCAGTCGGCCTTGCGCTCGCCCGCATGCGCGGCGAGCGCCGGAAAGATGCGCAGCAGCTCGGCCTTGGTCGACAGCGCGAACAGCGCGTCGAGCGTGAGCGCCGGCGCCGGATCGACCCAGCCGAGCGCGACGAGCGGTGCGGCGGCATCGAGCGTGCAGCCGATCTCGTCGTACACGAGCTTGCTCGCGCGGAAATCGGACCCGTTGCGCATCAGCATCCGCACGAGCAGCGCGCGCGACGCCTGCGGCAGCGTCGCGAACTGCCGGACGAATGCGTGCTCGTGCGCATCGAACAGGTCGTCGTAACGCTCGCCGAGCCAGGCCAGCGCGCGTTCGAAATTGGTCAGGTAGTAAACCGCCGGAGGCGTCGGCGAGGCAGGCGTCACGGGGATCGATCACTGTACGTTTGTACAGGTCGGAATCATAGCAAATATGACGGGCCATGCCGCGCGCGGCATCGCCCTTCCGCCGCCCGGCCCCGGTCAGAACTGGTAATTCACCGACATGTCGAACACGCCGTTGGTCGACTGCTGGGTGATCGGGCTGCGCGCCGCGCGGCCGACGAGCTGCTCGAGCGCACCGTCCATCGTGACGAACCAGTGCTTGTTCACGAACCACACCATCGTCATGCCCACGCCGGCCGACTTGATCCCGGCCCCCGACGAATAGGCCGGCAGCCCCGAGCGCGCGGCGGCGCCCGGGTTCACGCCGAACCAGCTGTTCATGTAGCGGGAGTCGGCGAACGTCACGGTCGGCCCCGCGAACCAGAAGAAGTGCTCGTTGCTGCCGGGCATCGGCATGTACGCGGAGAAATCGCCGGTCCAGCCGTTCGACCCGCCGATGCTGCGCCGGACGTCCGCGCGCAGCACGAGCGGGAAATCCTTCGAGACCACGTAGTCGGCCGCGAGCTTCATCACGGGCGCCGCGTTGATGTTGTCGAGACCGTTCAGGTGGCCGAGATCGTCGGCCGAACGGCGCCCGAGGTCATAGCCGACCGACAAACTCACGCGCCAGTTCGGCCCGCGCAGCACGTTCGCGCCGAGCCCCTCGCCCGTCGACAGGAAGAACAGGTCGCGATAGCGGATGTCGAAATTCGGGCCGCCCATCACGCGATAGCGGTCGGAGCCCGCATAGCGCGGCTGCAGCGTCATCGCGGCGCCGACGCTCACCTGCCAGGTGGGGATGTTCGGATCGAAGAGTTTCTGGAGCGGGACCCCCGCCGTGTATTGCCATTCGCCGAGCGGCGAAGGCGTCTGGGCCGACGCGTCGCGGGCGCCGGCGGCGGCGAGCGCCGCGAATGCCGAGAGGCTGGATACGAACCGGCGTGCGCCGGGTGACTGCAACAGGCGAGCAACAGTGGTCAAGGCGATCTCCGTCGGCTGCACGAAACGAACCTGAGGGAAAGCGCGTCGCGCTTCACCGGCTGCAACGGCAGGCAGCCAGCGGCGCGAACGTAGCATGCGCTGAATTAACGGACATCCTACGCGACGCGCGCACAGACGCAAAGCGCCCGTTGTGTACGGGCACTTTGCCGGAATCCGGCATGAGCCGGGGGATGATTGCGGAATCAGAAACGCTCGACGTGATAGTCGCCGGCGAGCGCGGCCGGACTGCGCGTCGACATCATTCGCGAGAAGCCGTCGGCGAGCCGGCCGAGCGCGAGCTGCTTCTGGCTCGCGTCCCAGTGCGTGTAGGTGTCGTATGCGGCATCGTCGAACGAAACGGTGACGGCGACCGGGCGGCCGCTCGCACGAAAACCGATCTGCAGCACGCCGCCCGGCAACTCCTCGATGTGATAGCGCAGCGAACGCGATTCGAAATAGCGGCCCAGTACCTGAGCGATCGCGCGCTTGTCTGGCGATTGCACGTGAATGTCCATGACGGTCCTCCTTTTCAGTGTTCGCGCGGCCGGTGGCGGCGCACTGCCCCCGCCCGGCATCCGCATCGGCGGCGGGTTCGACGGCGGGTCGCCCTGCGGCAAGCCGTCGGGCACGGGCGGATCGACCGGATCGTCGTGCCCGGGCGGCGGCGGATCGGGGTCGACGTCGGGGGTCGTCGGTTCCGGGCGGTGCAGCATGGATGGCGTGTTCATGTCACTCCTGCGCGACGGCGCGCGCATCTCGATGGCGAGACGACTGCCAGCAAGCGCCGTACCTGCTCCCGCGCCGTGAACCCGGCCGCCCGGTTCAGGCGTCGTACGCCGCCATGACGAGCCACATCGTGCGCCCCTCGGCGCTCAGTTGCACGGCGAGCGCGAACGGATCGGACGGTTCGCATCGCGCGACGAGCGCCTGCTGCGCACGTTCGGGACCGTCGTAGACGGTGTCGTTCAGTTCGCGCACCTCGTCCTTGCCGTCGAACATGCGCCGCTCCGGCCGATAGACCAGCGATTCGCGCTTCCATGCGGCGAAACGCTCGCGAACGTGGCCGAAGTCGCCGCCGCAGACGTTCGCGTCGTAACGTATCCTTTCCCTGGCTGCATTCATCGCGATGTCCTCTCGTCCATACCGGACGCGTATGCGTCGTATCCGCATGCCCTGCCGGTTCCCGCCGGCTTGCAAGCGTCGTGCCGCGGATGCCGCGGGTACGCCGCTTGCGCGTTTTCATCGACAAGGAGGTTCGATCATGACCGCTCACGCCCCCGGCCGCCGCGACGCCGTGTCACCGGCTGCCGGCCTGCTCCGGCTCGCCACGTCGCGCCCGCCGTCCGAAGACAAGACGGAGGAGCGCATCGACGAAGGGCTCGAGGAGACGTTCCCGGCCAGCGACCCGCCCGCCGTCGGCGGTGCGACGCGCATCGAGCCCGCCAAGCCGTCCGGCGAGCGCGAACGTCGCCCGCCGCACGTCCCTTCCCCGCCCCGCGATCACGGCTGACGGCGGCACTGGCGCGCGGTGCATGGCAGTGCGCGCGCCGGTCAAATCAGGAGGCAATCCGATGAAAGTCCTTGAACGCAGATGGCATGAAATCAGCGGTGCTGCCGGCGTCGCCGCGCTGGCCGCGATCGAAAGCGCGGTGGTGCTGGCGATCGTCACGATGACGGGCATCGGCCACTGACGTCCCGCATCGACGCCGCGGCTGCCGCCGTGGAAGATGTACAAGCGGGCTGGCAAATTTCTCCGTCGCTCGGCAACCCGGGCCCGGCGTGTGCGCATCGCGCGCGGCACGCGGCCTGCTCCCGTATCGTCCCGATCACGAAGGAGGCGTTCATGTATCGCGTCAACGAGATCATGTCGCGCGACGTAGTCTGCGTCGCGCCGACCGACACGATTCGCCATGCGGCCGAATTGATGCAGCGCTTCGATATCGGCGTGCTGCCGGTTTGCGACGGCACCGAACTCGTCGCGATCGTGACCGATCGCGACCTCGCGGTGCGGGCGCTGTCGCACGGCCACTCGCCCGATACGCCCGTGCAGGCGGTCGCGTCCAGGCCCGTGCAGTGGTGTGTCGAGGACGACGGCGTCGGTGACGTCCAGCAACGGATGGCCGACGTGCAACTGCATCGTTTGCCGGTGCTCGACCGCAGCCTGAAGCTGGTCGGCATGGTGTCGCTCGGCGACATCGCGACGCGCGCGGGCGGCCCGGCGCGCGACGAGCTGGCCAATACGCTCGAGGACGTATCGCTACCGCGCCGCCGCTGACCGGCGTTTCCCTCATCCCGCGCTGCTACCCCGGCGCAATACCCGCGCAACGCGTTCGCGCGTGGCCGGGCTGCCGCTTCGACCAGGAGGTTTTCGATGACAACGGACAAACCGTCGCGCGTCGCCAGCGCGAATTCGCGCACGGCCGGAGGTGGGCCGGGGCCCGACGTGATGGCCGCCAGCACGTTCGAAGGCGATCGCGTGCTGACGATCGACGGCGACGATATCGGCAAGATCGCCCACATCATGCTCGACGTGCGCGCCGGGCGAATCGCGTATGCGGTCGTGTCGTCCGGCGGCCTGCTCGGGATCGGCGACAAGCTGCTCGCGGTGCCGTGGAACGCGCTCGTCCTCGACGCCGAGCGTCAATGCTTCGTGCTGCCCGTCGACACCGCCCGTGTGCGCGAAGCGCCCGGCTTCGACAAGAGCCGCTGGCCCACGATGGCCGACCCCGAATGGGCCGAAGCACTGCATGCGTACTACGGCAGCTCGCCGTACTGGCTGATCGAGGAAGGCGAAACGGCGCTCGATTCACCGCCGTACGAGGCGTCGCCGGGCGGCCCCGAAGACGCCACGCGGCAACACTGAAGCCTGCCCGCCTGAAAGCCGGTCACCGCGCGGCGGCCACCGTCTTCGCGAGTTGCCGCGCGGCGTTCAGGTGTGCGTTCAATACCGGCAGCGTGCGGGCCGCGAATGCGCGCAGCTGTGGGTCCCGGCCGTCCTTTGCCTCCGTTTCGTAGAGCCGGATCGCCGCTTCGTGCGCGCGGGGCCCGGCCAGCGCCACATACGCCGTATCGAACGCACGCCCCTCCTTCGCTCGCAATGCCGTCACCGCCGGATCGACGAGCATCCGCGTCTGTACCGGCACGCCTTTTTGCGCCCCGATGCGCCGCAATTCGTCCGCGATACGCGCGTGATCGTCGAGCATCCGGCGTGCGAAGGCCTTGACTTCCGCGTTCGACGAGCGGTCGAGCGCGAGCTGGCTTGCCTGTCGCTCCACCTTGCCGAGCATGCCCGCCTTGTCGACGAACTCGGCGTCGATGCCGGTCGGCCGCTGCGTCATGCCGGCCTCGTCGGCGGTCGGGCCCGGACGGATGACGCCCGGCGCGACCTGCGCGGACGAAGCGGGCGGCGTCTGCGCGTGCGAGAGGGCAAGCGTCAGGACGCCGGCGGCGGCCCCAGCCAAGGCCACCGGTCGACGCCTGCTTTGCTTCGTCCGGTTTGCTTTTGTCATCCGCGCCTCCGTGTCGGGCGACGGAGCGGGCCGGCCGCGCGGCTTGCCGTCACGCGGGACGATGGGCCGACGTGAAGAAATCGGTCCATGCGCCGTTGTGCCACGCGCCCTCGGTACGCTCCACCGACAGCGCGCCGGCGGCGAGCATCGTCCGCTCCGCGAACGTGATCGTGCGCCGCGTCACGTGCGCGGCCAGCACCACGCCGTTTTCGCATTGCTTCAGCGCGCCGTGCCCTTCCGGCGCATCGCCGCGCATCCGGCCGAGCGCGCCGCACAACGCGCCGACATAGCCGCCGACGAGCGGCACGCCGATCCACGCGAGGGGGGAATGCAGCCCGCCCAGATACAGCAGCGCGGCCCCGACGAGCCCGACGATCGCGCCGATGGCCACGCCTTCCAGCGCACCGAGGCCGCCGGGCCGCGCGGCGGAGTCCGCATAGACGTCGCCGCCAAGCCAGAACAGTGCGTGCTGTCCCGGCGGATTGAGAAAGAAGACCTTCACGTCGTCCCGGTGCATGGCGTGGCCGCGCAATTGCTCCGCGCAGCGTTCCGCCTGCTCGAGCCGCGAGAAACGGCCCGCGATGATGGTGTCCATGTCGAACCTCCTGCCCGGTGACGCGCAGGGTCGCGGGCGCGCGACGCCCGATCGGCCCGGCGCTGGCCCGCGCATCACGTTACTTCCGGCGGATCTGCAGCTTGTCGCGCACGCCGCTCACGCCGCTGACGTCGTGCGCGACGCGGATCGCGGTCGCGCGTTGCCGCTCGTCGGGCACGTTGCCCGTCAGTTCGGCCACGCGGTCGCGCACCTGCACGTCGATGTCGCCTGAGGCCAGGCCGCGTTCGGCGACGAGCGCGGCCCTGACACGGGACGCGAGCGTCGCATCGCGGATCTGGCCCCCGACGGCCGACGCCTGGCTGGCGAGCTTCGCACGCGTGCCCTCCTCGGCCGATGCGTAGCGGGGTGTCGCGATCCATGCACACGACAGCATCAGTATGCTCGCGATCGGCACGACCGGCGTCCTGTGTCGCGTGCGCGCCGGCTTGCCGCCGGTGCGGTCGTGCCGCGTGTGTTCCGTTGCGTCCATCGTGCCTCCTTTTTCGTATGCGATCGACCCGCCGCCGCGCCGTATGGATACGGCTGGCTACCGCCGACGCGGCTTCCCGTCGCTCGTGTCGCCCGTGTCGCCCGCGTCATCCGGTACGACGTCGACGATCACGCTCGCGAGCGTCGGCATGTCGACCGGCTTGCACAGATAGGCATCGAATCCTGCGGCCATCACCCGGCGCCGGTCGGCCTTGCCGGCGTGCGCGGTCACCGCGACGACCGGCAGATGTCCGCCGCCGTTCGGCAAGCGCCGGATCCGGTCCAGCAGCCAGTAACCGTCGCCGTCCGGCATCGCGAGATCCGACAGCACGACGCTCGGCGGCTGCCGCTCCACCGCTTCGAGCGCATCGTGCCCCGACCGCGCGGTCGATACCTGTGCGCCCATCGTTTCGAGCGCCGCCGCGAGGCTGGTCCGGGACGTTGCGTCGTCGTCGACCACCAGCACGCGCTGGCCGTCGAGCGCGACCGTGTCGGACGCGCCCTTCGCCCGCGACGGCTGCTCCATCGGATCGTCGGCGTCCCAGCCGGCCGGCAGCGTGACCGTGACGGTCATGCCGCGCCCGGCGCCCGCGCTCGTCGCGACCACCTCGCCGCCGTGCAGCTGCGCGATGTTGCGCACGATCGACAGGCCGAGCCCGAGGCCGCGCTTCGGCGACGTGAACGCGCCTTCCGGCCGGCTGAACGTCTCGAACAGGTGCGGCAGGTATTCCGGCGCAATGCCTTGCCCGGTGTCGGACACCGACAGCCGCACGCGCTCGCCGGCGCGCGTCAGCGATACGTTGACGCGGCCGCCCGGCGGCGTGAACTTGATCGCATTCGACAGCAGGTTCGACAGGAGCTGGCGCAGGCGTTCGCCATCCGCCGGAATCACGCAGGCCGGCATCGCGTATTCCGTCGACAGCACGAGCCCGTTCGCCTGGGCGGTCGTGTCGAGTTCACGCGCGGCGTCGCGCACGATCCGCACGAGGTCGACCGGCACGCGTTCGAGGCGCAGTCGGCCGGTCGCGAGGGACGATGCGTCGAGCAGGTCGGCGACCATGTGCGACAGCGAGCGCGCGCTGCGATCGATCGCGTCGACCGCCTGCTGCGCGAAATCCTGCCCGTCGGCGTTGCGCAATACCTCGACCCAGCCGTAGATCACGTTCAGCGGCGTGCGCAGTTCGTGCGACACCGTCGCCAGCAGCTCGTCCTTCAGCCGGTTCGACGCGTCGGCCTGCACGCGCGCGTCGCGGGCGCCGCGCAGCGAGCGAAGGTGGTGGCGTTCGCTGCGGCGGCGTTCGCCCGCTTCGCGCAACGTCAATGACAGGCCCGCGCAGTGGCCCTGCGCGTCGACGATCGGCGACGCGGCGAAGGTGGCGCGAAAACGGCCGCCGTTGGGGCGCACGCAGAGTACGTCGAGCGGCCCGACCGGCGCGCGCAGGTCCGCGAACGACGCGGGCACCGCGTGCCGGCGCAACCAGCGCGGCGCGATCATCGTGACGATGTCGCGGCCGTTCGCCTGGGCCGTATCGAGGCCGAAGATGCTGGCCGCGGCCGGATTCCAGCTGGTGATCCGGCGCGCGGCATCGGTCCCGACGATTGCGTCGGGCGACGCATCGACCACCCGGCGCAGCAGCCCGTCGTCGGGCACGCTCACGGACGACGGCTCGCTCTCGTCGTCGCCGATCTCCCGCAACCGATCGTTCGCGAGCAGCGGCTTCACGACCGCCACCAGCACGCATTCGACGAAGCTGATCGCGACGAACGCGCCGGCTTGCGCCAGCAGCGCCGGCAGCGACGCGTCGCGCCACCACAATGCGCCGATCACGCCGACACTCGCGGCGGCCGCGGCGAGGCCGCCGCCGAACGACGTCAGCCATGCGGCGGCCGCCACACCTGCGTAAAAAGGCAGCGGTGCAAAGGGCGCGTGCTCGCCGACAACCCGAATCGCCCACGCTTGCAGCGCGGTCGCGAGCCCGACGGCCAGTACGACCCATGCCCCCTGCCGGAACACCTCACGGGTCAGAGTCGTCATTGCATCCTTGCATCGCGCCGGCTGTCGTCGTGCGGAGGCATACCCCCTGTCGGCCATGCGGCGTGCCGTCGAACGCGCCGGGCGAGCGTGAAAACGCCAGCAAACAGCGTACCTGGTGGCGCACGGATCTCACGGTCGCGGCAATGGAGGCTGGCCGCTGCGCCCGCACGGGCGACGTGGTGGGTCGTCTCCCTCGCCTCCCGCGCCGTCGCACGCCGTCGTAATGTGCGGCCGGCCGCTTTTTTCATCGGGTTTCTGTAAAAAAAGCGCGGGCCGACTCGAACGTGGTGTCACGCCACGGCTTGCGAAAGAAACCGATGGCCTGCTTCTTTCGCTCGCGCCGCGCACATTGGAATTTTCTATACGGCGGCACCTTTGCGGTCGTTTCGCTGTCGATGATAAATATTGCAATCAACGGAACGTGTGATGCCGTTTTTCAAAACGGCCCGCGAACGCCTATGGGTGAATCCGCCAACCGGACGAAGCAGCGCGCAGACGGTCGCCGGCTGTCCGGCCGGTCTGCCGCGATGCGCACGCTGCTCGGCCGTATCGAGAAAATCGCGCCGAACCGCGCGAGCGTGATGATTGCCGGCGAAAGCGGGGTCGGCAAGGATATCGTCGCGCGTCGGCTGCACGATCTGAGCGCGCGGCACGACGGCCCGTTCGTGCCGATGAACTGCGGCGCGATTCCGGCCGAGCTTGCCGAGGCGCAACTGTTCGGGCACGAAAAAGGCAGCTTTACCGGCGCGATCACGCAGCGTGAAGGTTTCTTCGAAGCCGCGCGCGGGGGCACGCTGCTGCTCGACGAAATCGCGGAAATGCCCGCGGCGCTGCAGGTGAAACTGCTGCGGGCGATCGAGTCGAACACGATCGTGCGCGTGGGCGGCACCGAGCCGATTCCGCTCGACGTGCGGTTCGTCTCGGCCACTCGGCACAATCCGGCCGATGCGGTGCGCGACGGCCGCTTGCGCGAGGACTTGTTCTACCGGCTCGCCGCGTTCGCGATCTACGTGCCGCCGCTGCGCCAGCGCGACGGCGACGTCGAGATGATCGCGCAGGAATTCGTCGACACGCTGAACGCGCGGCATCGCGCGCACAAGCGGCTGACCGACGCGGCGATCGCCGCGTTGCGCGCGTATTCGTGGCCCGGCAACGTGCGCGAACTGCACAACACGATCGAGCGCGCGTACATCCTGGCGGACGAAGGGATCGACGTCGCGCTGCCGAAGCAGGCGCTGCCGGCAGCCGAGAGCACGGCGGAAGGCGCGATGGCGCTGCCGGTCGGCGCGACGCTGCACCATGCGCAGCAACGCTTCATCGCGGAGACGCTGCGTCACTTCGACGGCAACAAGCCGCGCGCGGCCAAGGCGCTCGGCATCAGCCTGAAGACGCTCTACAACCGGCTCGCGCTGATGCGTGACCAGGACGACTCGTAAGCGGTGCGGCCCGCATGCCGCGGGCCGTCAGTCGCCAGCCGAATCAGGCCACCTTGAATTGCCCGACCGTCGTCGCCAGCGCGTTCGCCTGCGACTGCAGCGCGGTGGCCGCCGCGGTCGACTGTTCGACGAGCGCCGCGTTCTGCTGCACCATTTCGTCGAGCTGGCTGACCGCGCGGTTCACTTCCTGGATGCCGCGTGTCTGCTCGTTCGCCGCGTGCGTGATCTCGGAGATGATGGTCGTCACGTTCGACACGTTGGCCACGATCTCGCGCATCGTGTCGCCGGCCTGGCGCACCTGCCCGGACCCGGCCGACACGCTCGCGACCGTCGATTCGACCAGCACCTTCACTTCGCGCGCCGCCTGCGCGCTGCGCTGCGCGAGACTGCGCACTTCCTGCGCGACGACCGCGAAGCCGCGGCCCTGTTCGCCCGCGCGGGCCGCTTCCACGGCCGCGTTCAGCGCGAGGATGTTGGTCTGGAACGCGATCCCGTCGATCACGCCGATGATGTCGCCGATCCGGCCCGACGCTTCCTCGATCTTCCCCATCGTCGCGACCACGTCCGACACGACCACGCCGCCGTGCGACGCGATCCGTGACGCGGCCGCCGCGCGTTCGTCGGCCTGGCCGGCGGCCGCCGCCGACTGACCGACGGTCGCGGTGATCTCTTCCATCGACGCGGCCGTTTCCTCGAGGCTCGCCGCCGCCGATTCGGTCCGCGACGACAGGTCCTGGTTGCCCGCCGCGATCTCGTTCGCGGCCGTGCGCACCGATTCGCTGGCGTCGCGGATCTGGCGCATCACGTCGTTCAGCTTGTCGACGAAACTGTTGAACGAGCGCGCGATGTCGGCGACTTCGTCGCGGCCGTCGGCCGGCAGCCGCTTCGTCAGGTCGCCGGCGCCCGAGCCGATCGCGGCCATCGCCTGGCGTACCTGCGACAGGCGGCGGAACGCGGTCGCGGTGATCGCGCCGATGATCAGCGACGCCACGCCGACGATCACGATCAGCGTGATCAGCGATGCGGTCAGCAGCGAACGCATCCCGGCCGTCGCTTCGGTCTTGTCGAGCAGCACCAGCGCGTACCAGTCGGTGCCCGGCACCGGTTTCGCGCGCACCAGCTTCGCGTCGCCACCGACGCCGACCTCGACCGGCGCATTCGCCGCCGCGATCGAGGCCACGCCCAGCGAGCCGAGTTCGGGCGAGACGTCTGCGACCGGCTTCAGCGTGAGCTTGGCGTCCGGGTGCGCGACGACGTGGCCGCTGCTGTCGACCAGCATCCCGAAGCTCGCCGGCGTCGGGCGGATCGACTTCACGTTGGCGATCACGCTGTCCATCGACACGTCCGCGGCGACCACGCCCTTCAGCGCGCCGTCGCGCAGGATCGGCACCGCGAACGTGACGACGAGGTTGCCCGTGCCGGCATCGACGTACGGCGGCGTGACGACCGGCTTGCCTGCCTGCGCGGCCTGCTTGTACCACGGCCGGCCGGTCGGGTCGTAGTCGGGCGGGATGCCGGTCGGATCGGAGAAGTGGAACGCCTTGTCGGCGTAGCCCGCATAGACGTTCGTGAAGCCGCCGGCCGCGGCCATCTGCTTGAACACCGGCAGCGGATCGGGCGTCAGCGCGGCGTCCTGCAGCGACGCGATCATCCGGCTGCGGGTGGCGACCCAGTCGGCGATCCCGACCACGTGGCCGCTGGCGACGGAGATCAGGTTGCGGTCGATCGCGTCGTCGTTGTACGAGCGTGCGATGAAATAGTTGATCAGGGTCGACGCGACCAGCGCGAATACGACGATAGCGACGCACGCGGCAAGGATGCGGGCGCGAATGGACGAGAACATGGCAACGACTCGGTAAGGGAGCGGGAACGCCCGGTGGACGAATTCACCGGGTAAACGGCAAATCGCACCGCTTACTTGAGGTCGTTGTGACAATTCAATGAATCATATGACGAAACGCGTCGGCGACTGTCGGCGGATCGTCAGGATGCCCGGCTTCGACGGGCGTGCCGCGCGCCGGTCCCGGCGCCCGGCTTCCCTCCGCTACAACCGGTGGCTCGGACGCGGATCGTCGTCCGCGGGCGCCGCGTCGGCCCGGGTATCGCGGCTCAAATCGTCCTTCTGGCGCATCCGCTCGCGCAGGTGCCGGATCGCGAATACATGGATGTAGTCGTGCACGCGCGCACCGGACGACAGCGCGCGCACTTCGTCGTCGAGCATCGCACGCAGCTGATCCGCGCCGATCGCGCGCCGTTCGGCGGCTTCCTTGAGTGAATCGAGCAAATTGTCCTTGGACATCGACAGACTCCTGACGGTCGAGGAACGAAAAGATGACGGTACTGGAAGCTTAAAGACTGGATAGACGAGCGGCGTACGATGCGCCGACGCGTGTTTGCGCGCGATCAACGGCACATTGCGTGCCGCCGCGCCGATTCGTTTCCGAACCGGCCGCGCGGGGTTCGCGATGCACATGGCCCGCGAACGAAACTGAAAGCCCTGCCACGCCACCCCGGGCGCGACACTGGCGACCGGCGGCGGATGGAACGCCGCGCGACGCCGATGCAGTGGGGAAACTTAGATCGTCCGAAATCATGCGTCAAGCGCGCCTCTGCCATGCATTCGTCGGACGAATGCGCCGGACCGGCCGGTCGGCCGCCGCGCGTGTCAGCGGATTCCGATACGCATCGCGCAATTTCCTGACAGCGACTTCAGCGCGCGCCGCTTGGCAGCGCGCCCTCGCCACACGATACTGGTCACATGAACCAGGCGTTCATACCGGAACATCGCTCAGTCGGCCGTCGAGCCGGCATGCGGGGTCCGGCGCAGGAGACCAACCATGGCACATCGCAACTTGCCGGCCCGGGACGGCCAGCGGCGCGCGTCGGGCAACGCGCGCGCCCTGCCCGCCCGGGCCGCGTCGGGCGGCAACCGTCCGTCCGACGATCTCGACACCCTGCTCGCGCTCGCACGCGAGGCCGGGTTGCTCGTCACGCTCGACGGGCAGATCGGCCGCGAAAAATACCAGAGCGTCGCGGGGTCGGTCCTCGCGTTGCAGCGGTTCGCCGCGGCGCTCTGTGCACGACACGCGGCCGATGCGCCGGCCGGATCGGAGCCCCGCCGCAAGGCACGCCCTGGCTGGCCGCATGCGAATCGTTTGCGTAGCCGCACGTGCAGCGCGTGTGCGCCGCTGCATGTCGTGCGTCCGCATGTGCGGGTACGACGCGGCGCTGGCCGTCGGCACGACCTGCGATCCACTCTTCGTACCCTCTGATCTCCGTACTTCACCGACATACGGTACGGTACCGTGCGATGGCTGCGCGCGCCACGGCGCGGCTGCCATGCCGGCGCGCTGCCGTGCACGCGTTCACGGTCGTCTCGATCCATATCGAAGCGAACGCGCGCGATGATGCGCCGCTCGACGCGGCCGCATTCAACACCCTTTGCTGCGGGAAGTGGATTCGACGGGGCCACGCGGAAAGCGGACGGGGTGACTTGCACCCCGCCCGTCCTCCAAGGCAACCGTCGTCGGTTGCCTACCCTCGTGCCAGAGAGTTCCCGGTCGGTCGACGCGCCGTATAAACCCGTGGCGCGGCTCCTGAAATGATGTGACGGAAGCGAATGCGGTGGAAATGGCTACCCGCATGCAGGCGCGGGATCGTGTGCAAGCACGACAGACCCGCCGCGTCACCGGACGTTCCATCACTGTCTCACGCGATGCGCGTTGCGTTTCTGATGCAGGTCAATCCTGAGCCGCATCGATCGCAACGACGCGCGATTCACTCCGCACCACGCACCAGCAGCACGGGCACCTGCGCGAGGTGTGCCACGCGCCGTGCGACGCTGCCGATCAGCCAGGCGGCAATGCCGCGACGGCCATGCGTGCCGACCACCAGCAGCTCTGCCCGCCAGTGCACGGCATCGCGCATCAGCGCATGGGCCACGTCGTCGCTGGTCGGATGCGTTTCGACGATGCCGCGCTTGGTCGGATTGCCCGTCGCATGAAACAACGGGCCGATCTTCGCGAGCGCGTCCTCGCCCTCCGCGCGATACGCATCCTCGAGCGCGCGCACCGGCACGACATCGGTCAGACGAACCGCGCGGTCGATCACGTACGCCGCATACAGCAACGTCCCCGGCGCCGCGAAGCCGAGCCCGACGCGCACCGCATGCAGCGACGGCTCGCTGCCGTCGACCGCGAACATCAGCCGCTGCAGCGCGCCGTCCGTCGGCCGTGCATAGGTGCCGGGCACGATCAGCAGCGCGCAGCGCGCGCGTTTCGTCAGCGTGTCCGACATCGCGCCTTCGACGAGCCGCAACAGCCCGTGATGCGGATTCGCGCCGATCACGAGTACGTCCGCGTGCCACGTCGACGTATCGTTCACCAGTGCGTCGGCGACCGAGCCGCCCGTGACCGACGTATCGACGACCGCCTGTTCGACGTCGATGCCGACGTCGGCGAACAGCGCAGCGATCCGCTCGCAGGTGGCTTGCGCTTCGCGCATCATGTCCTCGCGCGCGGATGTCAGCAGCGCGTCGATGCGTGGAATGTCCGGCAACACGAGGCGCGGATTGTCGATCGCGCAAATGATGCGCAATCGCATGCCGGGGCGCAGCAGCGTGCGCACATAGCGCGCGGCGGTCAGCGATTCGGGCGTCGGGTCGACGGCCAGCGCGATCCGCGCGAGCGTCGGAATGGATTGGGCAGGCTGCATGGCGACGATCTCCGTGCGTGCGCGTCGTCGCTGAACGACGACGGGAGCTTCGCGCGGCAGCGGCGCGCGGCGGCCGGATAGCCGCCGCGGTCGCGGGGGATCGGGGGATGCCACGCGAAGCGCGGGCAAGCAATGCGTTCGTTCAGCATAGGCCGTCCGGCCCGCGCGTGCATGATCGCGATCAACGATCGTGCGGCACCCCGCCCGCTCCCTCCGTTTACGACTTCGTCGGCATCGACGCGGCCGGACGGTTCGCGTAGAACAGCGCGTACGCGATGCCGAGCAGCACGATCCACACCGGCCCGATCACGAGCGCGACGCGCGTATCGGGCGTGAACGCCATCAACACGACGACCAGCACGAGAAAGCCGAGCGCGACGAACGAACCGAGCGGATAGAACGGCACGCGAATCGGCAGGCGCGCGACCTTGTCGGCCGATAGCGTGCGACGAAACCGCATCTGCGCGATCAGGATCACGCACCACGTCCAGATCGCGCCGAACGTCGACACCGACGTGAGCCACGTGAACACGTGCTGCGGCGCGAGATAGTTGAGCAACACGCCGATCAGCAGCAGCGCGACCGACACGGCCACGCCGTACACGGGCACGCCGCTGCGGTTCACGCGACCGAGCGCGGCCGGCGCCTGGCCTTGCTGCGCGAGGTTGTAGAGCATCCGCGCGGTGCTGAACAGGCCGCTGTTGCACGACGACAGCGCCGCGGTCAGCACGACGAAGTTGATGATGCCGGCGGCGGCAGGAATGCCGAGCCGCGAGAACGTCATCACGAACGGGCTGCCTTGCGTGCCGATCTGGTCCCACGGATAGAGCGACATGATCACGAACAGCGCGCCGATGTAGAAAATCAGCACGCGCCAGAACACCGAATTCACGGCCTTCGTCAGCGACTTCTCCGGGTTGCGCGCCTCGCCGGCCGTGAGGCCGAGCATCTCGACGCCGAGATACGCGAACATCACGATCGGAAGCGCGGCGATCACGCCGTTGATCCCGTTCGGCATGAAGCCGCCGTGCGACCAGAGGTTCGAGATGCCGGTCGCGACACCGCCGTTGCCGATGCCGAACGCGATCATCAGCCCGCCGCCGATAATCATCAGCACGATCGTGACGATCTTGATCAGCGCGAACCAGAATTCGAATTCGCCATACAGTTTGACCGCGATGAAGTTCACCGAGCCCATCGCCAGCAGCGCCGCGAGCGCCCAGATCCAGTTCGGCACGCCCGGGAACCACATGTGCATGTAGACGCCGACCGCGGTGATTTCCGCCATGCAGGTGACGATCCACACGAACCAGTAGGTCCAGCCGGTCAGGTAACCGGCGAGCGGGCCAAGGTAGTCGCGCGCATAGCGGCTGAAGGCGCCGGCGACCGGGTTGGTGATCGCCATCTCGCCGAGCGCACGCATGATCAGGAAGATAGCGAGGCCACCCAGCAGGTAGGTCAGCAGGATGGCCGGGCCGGCCGTGCGGATCGCGGTGGCGGAGCCGAGGAACAGGCCGACGCCGATCGTCGCGCCGAGCGCCATCAGGTTGATGTGCCGCTCTTCCAGCCCGCGGTGCAACTGGTCTTCTGGTTGTTTCAAATCCGTCTCCTGGCAGCCGCGAGCGGGCCGCCGTCATTGTGTCGATGACCATGCGCGCCCGTTCATGCCGATTGTGGCAGCCGAAAACGAAATAATCGCCGCTGTCGATTTCCGAATAAGAAACGACACGGATACCGCGTCAATCCGGTTGGAATTGCTGCGGATTATCCGACCTTTCCGGAACAATCCGGAAAAACGGATCGAGCCTTTCACTGAATACCCCCGAGCGGCCCGCGCGACGCGGCTGTGCGCGTGACGAGCGACAACGGGATTCATCGCTTTCGGCGCGAACGAACGCGCGTCGAATGTGCGCAATTTCGCGCACGCAATATGCAGGCGGGATTATAGGGAGGATCGGCGGTTTCGTGCCAGGCGATTTTGGGGGAAATCGCGGCGGGTGAAAGTGGTGGGGAATTCGAATGCGCGTAAAGCGGTGGGCGTATTTATTTCGACAACGTCGCCCGCACCGTATATTCGCCTTCCAGACCACCATGATCAGGCCGCACGAAATACCGCGACGAATCCAGATCGGCCGGCAGCGGCTCGACCGGATAACCGTGCTTTTCCCACGCATCGAGGCCGCCCTTCAGCGCGCGGATGTTGTGGATCATCTTCTTGCGCTGCATCTTCGCGATCAGCCGCTTCGCGGTCGCCTCGTTCGGGCACACGCAATAGACGACGATCGGCCGTTTCAGCACTTCCGGGTCGAGCAGGTCCGGCGAATCGAGATCGACCGGCACCGCGCCCGCAATCCGGTACGGCTCGCGGTCGCGGATCGCCTTCGGCCGCGCATCGAAGATCAGCGGCGGTTCGTCGGACGTCATCATCTCGACGAGCTGCGGCGGCGAGATACGCACCTGCGCGAGATAGCGGCGGAACTGTACGCGGCGCACCCAGCGGTACAGCAGGAACGTGATGAAGATCGCGAGGAACGCGTCGAGGATCGTGCCGCCGCTCGCGCGCACCCACAGCACGAACTGGACGATCTGGTCGTGAATGGCCGCACCGCCGATCAGCCAGAACGCCGCCCACAGCGACGCGCCGGCCAGATCCCAGAACAGGAACACGCCGATGCCGATCGCGGTCGTGCCGAGCAGCGGCGCCGACACGAGGCCGAGGCCCGGCAGGAATTTCGACAGCACGAGCAGCGGCGCGCCGTACCTTTCGAATACGTTACGCGCGAAGCGCAGCGTCGTGTCGAGCGACAGCGAGAAGCGCACGAGGCCGTTCAGCAGGCGCCGGCCGCGCGTGCGGCCCATGAAGAACCACAGCGAATCGGCCAGCATCGTCGCACCGATCGCCGCCGCGAACATGCTGACCCAGGACGCCTGCCCCATCGCCGCCATCGTGCCGCCGAGAATCAGCATCGGCACGGCCGGCACCGGCACACCGAGCTGCGTGATCAACACGCTCGCGAACACGGCCCACGGGCCGAGCGACGATGGAATAGCGATGGGAAAGTGCCACACGGCGGCGCTCCTGGAAGACATGCGGGCCGCGCGACAGGGCCGTCGGTACGGCGGCGCAACGGCCGCCGCGACATGTTCGCGACCGACCGGTGCATCAGGGGCATTCTAAACGGGTTTGACCTCGACCGCGCGGAACACGAGCCGTCGGCACGGGCTTTGCGCGCCGCGTGACGCGACCGTGACGGTCACACGTCGGAGCGCTGCGCGAGCTGCGCGACATGTTCCGCATAATCGGGAAACTCGGCCGCCAGCGCGGCTGCATCGGCCAGCTCGAATTCCGCGAACTCGAACCCCGGCGCAACCGTGCAGCCGACGAGCGCGACGTGCGCCGGCGACGCGCAGCGCGCACCGAACCAGCTTCCGGCCGGCACGACCGCCTGGAACACGGTGCCGGGATGCGTGAGCGGGTTGCCGAGCTGGTGGATCGTCAGCCCGTCGCGCCCGTCGAGCACCCACACTTCGATCGGATCGCCCGCATAGAAATGCCAGACCTCGTCGGAGCGGATGCGGTGCCATGACGAATACGCGCCGTCGCACAGCAGGTAATAGATCGCGGTCGACGCGGCACGGGACGCACCGTCGGCCGGACGCACGACCGGATCGGTCGCGCGGTAGGTTTCACGGAAATAGCCGCCTTCGGGATGCGGCTGCAGGTCGAACTGGCGAATCAGGTCGGTCGCGGAAATCGGCATGGCAAATGACGTCGGTAAGGTAGGAAACCGGCATCCGGCGGGCCGTCCGATCTCGATTCAGGCGACCGGGTGCCGCCGGATGTCCCTGCGTCGATCGCCGCGGCCATGCGCGCGGCGAACAAGCGGACACCGGCCGATGCTGCCAGAACTGCGTGCCCGGATGCAACCGTCGACGCGCGGTCGCGCACCGGCGAGCGTACTGGTCGCAAGATGCAACGCGCCCGACCAAGCCGACAGCCGACCAGGCGCCCGGCAGCCGGTCGCCCCCCCGATCCGCGCGCAGCGTCGGCAATCGTCCCGCCGGGATCAAGCGGTCGCCGGCGCGCCCGGCTCGCCGTGCCGCACCAGCAGCACCGGCCGATCGGCCGCACGCAGCAGCGATTCCGCCACGCTGCCGAGCAACAGTCTGCGCAGGCCGTGCCGCCCGCTCGTACCCATCACGATCAGGTCGGCGTCGGCTTCGGCCGCCGTGCGCATCAGTACCGTCGCGATGTCCTCGCCGTACGCGTCGAGCGCACGCACCGTGCCCCGCACATGCTGCTGCGCGAGCACCGCTTTCGCGTGGTCGAGCACCGGCGTCGCGGCATCGGTCGCGGCGACATCGCCATCGCGCTCGGCGGCGAAGCCGGCGTCGACGTCGACGAGCTGCGGCCGATGTTCGACGACATACGCACAGGTCACTTCGCCGCCGGAAGCCGTCGCGATCCGGATCGCCTCGTTCAGCGCGAGACGCGCGCTCGGGCTGCCGTCGAGCCCGACGAAAATCCGCTTGTACATGGTCCGTCCCTCCGCCCGGGCGCGCGTCGCGCCCTGCGCAATCACGATCCGTTACCGCAAGCCGGCCCGGTGCCGGCTTGCCTGCCGAACAGTCTGCCCCACGTGCCGACGTGTGCGTTGACGCGCATCAAGCGCGGCCGGCGCGCCCGCAGCTTCATGTCGTTTGCCGCTATTTCAACCGACCCCATTACAAAAAATGTGTAAAGCGCGCACAATTTAATCTTCAAAATAGTCGTTGCACGCAGCCGGTGCGAGTTTTCCCGGTTTTGCCGCGCTGTCCGAGTGCCCCGGGTAGCCCGAACAACAGAATGGCCATCGAATGACCCCCAGTGGAACCCCGACGCGAGACGCCCGAGGGCCCACGCGCCTCCAGACCATGCTACGCCAGCCGCTCGCGGCCGGCGTCGCTGCACTGTGCGCGGGCGCGCTGCTGTCGCTCGGCGTCGCGCTGCTGGTGCGCGAGCAGTGGCAAGGCGCCGTTCATACGCGTTTCGAACGCCGCACGACGCACGTGACGGCGATGCTGCGCCACGAGTTGCAGGCCGGCGTCGCCGTGCTCGAAGGCGCGCGCGGCACGTTCGGGCTCGTCCCGGACATGACGCCCGGCCAATGGCGCCGATATGCGGAGACGCTCGATCTCGACAGCGGCCGCTCGCCGGTCCGGCAGATCGGCTATGCGCCGCTCACGCCCGCGGCGCGCGGCGCGCTGGCCGGCGCAAAGCCGCTGCCGGCCGATCCGCTCGCGGCAGCGACGCTCAGCGCCCCCATCTCGAGCTCGCCGGTCGTGCGTTTCGGCGCGTCCGACGCGGCGCCGCTCATGCGCGCGCTGCAGACCGGTGACATCGCGCTCGGCGTCCATCCCGCCGACGACGACGCCTCCCGCGACGCCCGTACCCTGACGCTGTTCCTGCCCGTGGCCACCTCGCCGCTGGCCGCCGCCAAGCCCTCCGGCGCGCGCGAAGCCGGCGCCGACGGGGTGCTGTTCGCGGCACTGAGCCCGCGGCGCCTGATCGAGCGCGCGCTCGATGCGGAACGCGGAATCGACCTGTGGATGACCGCCGGCGGCGATTCGCGCGCGATCGCCAGCGTCGAGACGACGACCGACGAAGCGTCGGCGTCGCCCGACCTGATGCGGCGTACCGATGTGCTGAATTTCGGCGGCACCGCGCTGACGCTCGCCTATTCCGCGGACGGCCGGCCGAGCGCGACCGGCGCGCAGCGTGCGGCCGGCACCGTGCTCGCCGCCGGGCTGATCGCGTCGTTCGGGTTCGCGGCGCTCGTCCATGCGCTGCTGCGCAGCCGCGCCGATGCCGGCGCGAGCAGCCGCGGCATACTCAACGAGGCACGGATGATGGGCATCATCCGTTCGTCGATGGAAGCGATCATCACGATCGACGAGAAGCAAACCGTCGTGATCTTCAATCCGATGGCCGAGCAGGTGTTCGGCGTGTCCGCCATGGAGGCGATTGGCGCGCCGCTGTCGCGCTTCATTCCGGAGCGGTTCCGCGCCGCACATGCGAAGCACGTCGACCAGTTCGGCGTGACGGGTGTGTCCGAGCGGCAGATGGGCCACCAGCGCGTGCTGTTCGGGCTGCGGGCCAACGGCGAGGAATTCCCGATCGAAGCGTCGATTTCGCAGATCCGCGACGCGTCAGGCAAGCTTTATACGGTGATGCTGCGCGACATCACCGAGCGGCAGCGGGCCGAGAATGCGCTGAAGCAATCGCGCGAGGAATTGCGTGAACTGTCCGCGAACCTGCAGAACGTGCGCGAGGAGGAAAAAACCCGCATCGCCCGCGAGCTGCACGACGACCTCGGGCAGCAGCTCACCGCGTTGAAGATGGACCTGTCGGTCGTCGAGCAGCAACTGCGCATGCCCGGCCGCGCGCAACCCGACGAAGGCGTGCAGACGCATCTGCAAGGCATGCGGCGGCTGATCGACGCGACGGTCGCGTCGGTGCGGCGCATTGCGGCCGACCTGCGGCCGGTGATGCTCGACGATCTCGGCCTCGTCCCCGCGATCGAATGGCTCGCGAACGATTTCACGAACCGCTACGGGATCGATGTCGAGCGCCACATCGAGACAGGCGGCCTCACGTTCACGAGCGCGGGCGCGACCACGCTGTTTCGCATCGTCCAGGAAGCGCTGACGAACGTCGCGCGCCATGCGGATGCGACGCGCGTGGCGTTGCGGCTCGACGTCGAGGAAGGCCATTGCGTGCTGCGCGTCGCGGACAATGGCCGCGGCGCGGCGCCCGGCGGTCCGGCCCACGAGGACAAATCATTCGGCCTGATCGGCATTCGCGAACGCGCGCACATGCTGGGCGGCACCGTGACGATCGACACCGGGCTCGCGCGCGGCTTCTCGATCACCGTCGCGTTTCCGCTCGCCACCGTTCAACAGGACACGCTCATCACATGATCAAGGTGCTCATCGCCGACGACCATACGCTCGTACGCGACGGTCTGCGGCACATCCTCCAGAACGCCACCGGATTCGAGGTGGCCGGCGAAGCCTTCGACGGCCCGTCGACGATCGCGCTGGTGCGGGCGACGCCCGCGCAGGTGCTCGTGCTCGACCTGTCGATGCCGGGCCGCAACGGCGTCGAGCTGATCAAGCAGATCAAGGACGAGAAGCCCGCGCTGCGCGTGCTCGTGCTGACGATGCACGCGGAGCAGCAATACGCGGTGCGGGCGTTCCGCGCGGGTGCGTCGGGCTATCTGACGAAGGAAAGCGCGAGCGCGGAGCTGGTCGGCGCGGTCACGAAGGTGGCGTCGGGCGGCGTCTACGTGAGCCTCGCGATGGCCGAGCAGTTCGCGCAGAGCCTGAACGAGCCGGCTGAAACGCTGCCGCACCAGCGGCTGTCCGATCGCGAATTCGATGTGTTCCGGCGGATCGCCGCCGGCCAGACGCTGACCGAGATCGCGAATGCGCTGTGCGTGAGCGCGAAGACGGTCAGCACCTACAAGACCCGGATTCTGGAAAAGATGCAGATGCCGCACGAGGCGGCGCTCGTGCGTTACGCGATGCGGCACAAGCTGCTCGACGAAACGGACGACGTGTAGGACGACGTGTAGGACGACGTCCCGCCGGCGCAGTGCGGGCCTCGCTCACCGGGCCCGCGTACGAATGGTTACTTCCCGGGCACCGGGCACGCGAGGTCGCCTTCCTCGCAGGACAGATAGCCCTTCAGCGTTTCCGTGCGCGCTTTCGTCAGATCGTCGAGACAGGTCGATACGACCATCGGGTACGCACTGCCGCCCTCGGCATTCGCACTCGAGAAATGACATTCGGCATCGCGGTACGCGATCCACGCGCGCTGCGCATTCACGAGCTTGTCGGCGAGCGGCGGCGCACCGCGCAGGCGGGCCGTGACGGCCTGGTAGGTTCGGTTCAGCTCTCCGTCGGATTTCTTGTACGCGCGATCGGCACACGCCGTCATCGTCGCCTGATCCGTCGCGTCCGCACAATTCGCCTGCGCATGGGCGACGCTCGCCACCAGCGCCAGCGAGCCCAGCAGACCAGTCAAGAAACGCATGGATGCTCCTTGTTGTTCGTTGAAGTGTGGAACCCGGCAGCCCTGCTGCGCCCCGTGTGCATTGGCCGCGCTGCCGCGGCGGCATCGCCCGCGATGCTAGCGCACGCGCGACGGATTGTCAGCGGGTGCGGCGCTGCGAGGGGTGTGATCGTTTATGGCAAGATGTCGTTGAACCAGCGCCAACCGGCATCGGGCGTGTCGCTCATGCGCGCCGCGGAATATCCGCCACCGGTTTGGCCGCCGAAATTCGTGCGTCGGGCGACTCGATGAAGAAGACGCAAAAAAGCCCGCACGATACGCGTGCGGGCTTTCTCGATGGGGCGCAGCCGCGGCCCGAGGACCGCGAAACCACGACCGGCTCAGTGGCCGAAGTACACCGACGAGCGGTCGCTGACGGCCGGCGCGACCGCGCGCTGGCCCGATTGCGACGTCGCGACCGGGTTCGAACCGTAGCCGGTTGCGTCGGCTTGCGCGCCGGTGTTCTGCGCGGCGGCGATCTTGGCCTGGGCGGCCTGGATGTTTTCCGGATAGTTGATCCAGTCATTCGGGTTGTAGCCGGCCTTTTCGAGCTGGACCAGTTCGGCGCGCACTTGAGCGCGCGTCAGCGGCTGCTGGTTCGATTGGGCGAACGAGACGACCGGTGCGGCCACCAGGGCGGCCAGTGCAACTGCCTTGATCAGCGATTTCATGATGCGTTACCTCCAGGATTGTTTTGTCAGGCGCTTCGGACTCGAAGTCGTTGCGCATGAGTAGAAGTCTAGGAGTCGCCGCCATCAGGGTAAATACTTAAATCGCAAATTCACTGTTGACCGAAACCGTACAATCTCACGGGAATAAGTCGATTCGTCAGATGATTATCGCCGCGCATGTGCCGAATGCCACGATTCGATATCCGGCGCGCTCGGCCGCGCGTCAGCGCAGGCGATCGGTATCCGCCGACGCCATCTGCCTGTCGAACAGCAACGCCTTGAGGCGAATCAGGTCGTCGGCATCGATGTCGTCGAACGCCGCATGATGCAGCGTTAGCGCCCGGGCCGCCGGGTCGGCATGCACGGCCCGCACGGTGCCATCGAGCGCCAGTTGCTCGACGCGGCCGCCGGTTTCGTAAGGTAGCAGCACGCGCAACGGCTCGCCGGTTGCCGCGATCGGCCGGTCGACGGCGATCGACAGCCCGCTCAGGCTGATGTCGTGCACCAATCCGATGCCTTCGGCCCCCTGTGCTCCGCCGTTGCAGCAGGCCGCGATGCGCACCGGCACGCGCGGCTCGGCGCGCGTGCGCAGCCGGTCGACGAAACCGGGCGGCGACAGGATCATGAACGGCGCGGCGCCCGACGCCTGCACCGATTCGACCGTCGCGCCGAAACGGGACACCGCGGCACGGCCGATTGCCACCGCTTCGACGCCGTCGCCGCGTGCGAACTCGAGCACGGCAGCGGGCTGCGGCTCGACGAACAGCGCCCCGGACGCGCCGACGCCGATCAACCGGCACCGTTGCAACGCGCGCGTCGTGCCAACCCGGCGGCGAATGCCGATCGCGGCGCCCGCCGACAGGCCCATGCGCGTGGCGGGCGCGGCCGCAGTCGCGGTCCCGCGCGCATCGGCATCGGCGTCCTCGCGCCGGCGTACGGGGCGGAAATGGTCGAACAGGAAAGCGTGCTGCGCCACGTCGCGCAGCGTCGCGCCGGTCGGCAGCAGCGCGGCGCCGTCGGCGTCGTAGAGGTCGAAGCCGAGCGGGACGCCCGCAGAAAGATCGTCGCGCGCGAGCGCGACGTAGTCGGTGGAAAGCCGCATCGGAGAAGCGCGGAGCGACCGCGCGAGCTATCGTGACAACTTGATTACGGCAGCATCGCGCGGAACCTGAACGGCTTCGTTACTGCGAAGCGCCGGTCGCGTCAGGGGTAGCCGGTACCGACGCCGGCGGCGGCGCCGGCACGGCCGAAGGCGCGACGCCGATACCGGCGCTGCTTGCGCTCGTCGCACTGGCACCCGCCGGCGGCGGCGCAAACTGCGGCGGCTGCGACGCGCCCGACGACAGCGCCGCGGCCGATGCGGCCACTTCGGACGCCGGCACCCATTCCTCGACGATCCCGCCGGAAGCGGCATCCGGCGCCGAGGCAGCCGACGCCGCGCCCTCGTCGGTCTCGGCCGGACGCTCGATACGCTGCGTCCTGACCGGCGCGGGCGCCTTCTTCGCCTCGGGCGGGAACCACGTGTCGAACAGGTCGGTCACGCGCTCGCGCAGCGATCCGAACCAGCCCGGCGACGGCTCGGTATCGAATTTCGCCTTGGTATCGACGATCCGGGCGCGTTGCGCGCGCTGGAAGAAATCGCCGACGATCGGCAGCGCGCTGTGCGCGCCCTGCCCCCAGTAATCGCTGCGCAGCGTCACGCGGCCGTCGTCGAATCCGACCCACGCGCCGGCGACAAGGCCCGGCTGCATCAGGATGAACCAGCCGTCCGCGTTGTCCTGCGTCGTGCCGGTCTTGCCGGCCACGTCGCCGCGGATGCCGAAGCGCGTGCGGATGCTGCCGCCCGTGCCGCGCGTCACGACGTCTCGCATCACGTCGAGCAGCGTCTTGTCGGTTTCGGCATCCAGCGCGCGCTCGGGCGGCGCCGGTGCGTATTCGGCGAGCACCTCGCCCTGGCGGTTCTCGATGCGCGTCACCATCTGCGGCTCGACGTACAGGCCGCCGTTCGCGATCGTCGCGTACGACGCGACCATTTCCTTCAGCGTGACCGGGCTCGTGCCGAGCGCGAGCGACGGCACGCGTTCGAGCGGGCTTTCGCGCACGCCCATGTCGCGCGCCAGCCGCGCGACGGCGCCGGGCCCGACCTTCTCCATCACCTGCGCGGTGATCCGGTTGCGCGACAGCGCGACGGCATCGCGCAGCGTCATCGGCTTACCGGTCGGCGGCACGTCGTCGTTCGGCCGCCAGATCTCGCCGCCCTTCAGCGCGATCTCGACCGGCTGGTCGATGAACGTATCCTCCGGCTTCATCCCGCTCGCGAACGCGGCGCCATAGACGAACGGCTTGAACGTCGAGCCCGGCTGGCGCCGCGCCTGCGCGACGTGGTCGAACGGCTCGCGGGTGAAGTCGCGGCTGCCGACCCACGCGCGGATCTGCCCGTCACGCGGGTCGATCGCGAGGAAGCCGGCCTGCACGTCGGTCTTCGCCTTGCACAGCGCGCGCAGGAAGCCGCGGTCGGCCGCGAGCATCTTCATCGCCGCCGCGTCGTCCTTGCCGGCGTCCTGCGCGGCCTTGTACTCGGGCGATTCGCGCATGAAGGTGCGGAACACCTCGTTGTCGGTGCCGCAGCCGTCGCGGCCGCTCCACGCGTTGTTCGCGATGCCCTGCAACTGATTGCCCTGCAGCGTCAGCGCCTGCGTCGCCATCTGCTGGAGCCGCGAGTCGATCGTCGTGCGCACGATCAGCCCGTCCGAGTAGATGTTGTAGTCGTTGCGGTCGGCCCACGCGATCAGCCATTTGCGCAACTGCTGCGCGAAATGCGGCGCCGGCCCGGGCGGCTCCTTCTGACGCTCGAAGTCGATGCGCAGCGGCCGGCGCTGCAACTGCGCGAACTGCGCCGCCGACAGCTTGCCGTACTTCACCATCTGGCCGAGCACCGTGTTGCGCCGCTGCAGCGCGCGCTCGGGGTTCAGCACCGGGTTGTAGTAGCTGTTGCCCTTCAGCATCCCGACGAGCGTCGCGCTGTCGAGCACGTCGAGTTCGTCGGCCGACTTGTCGAAATAGGTGCGCGCGGCCATCTCGACGCCGTACGCGTTGTACAGGAACGGCACCGTGTTCAGGTAGGTCTCGAGGATCTGGTCCTTGCTGTAGACGGCCTCGATCTTCAGCGCGGTGATCGCCTCCTTCACCTTGCGCGTGAGCGTCGGCGCGCGGCCGATCTCGTCCGGATACAGGTTGCGCGCGAGCTGCTGCGTGATCGTCGAGCCGCCCTGCCGGCTGCCCGAGAACGTATGCAGCGCGGCCGACGCCGTGCGTTTCCAGTCGAGGCCGTGGTGTTCGTAGAAGCGGTGATCCTCGGTGGCGATCAGCGCGTCGACCATGCGCGGCGAAATCTGCTTGAGCGGCACCCATTCGCGGTTCGACGGCTTGAATTCGGCCAGCAGCTTGCCGTCGGCCGACAGCACCTGCGCGGGCTGGTCGACGCGCGCCTTGCGGATGTCGCCGATCCCCGGCGTGAACGGGATGAGCACGACCACGTACACCGCGAACAGCGCCGGCACGGCAGCGACCGTGAGCAGCACGCCACGGCGCGTCGGGTGGCGGACATGGTGCCACGCGGTGGCGGCGAGAGGCTTGGCCCGCGCGACGGCGGCCGCCGCGGCGGATTGGGCGCGCGCGACCCATCTGGCACACAAGGCACGCACTGACGACACGTTTCGGCGATTCACGCGGGTGGGGCTCGGCTGAAAAGGCTGCATCGTACCAAACTCGCGCGGCCGGCCGGCCCGCCGCGGCCTTGCGCCGGCATGCGCGGTGCGGTGTCGCGACGGCGCTCACGCAAAAAAGGCGCGTGCCCGGCAACCGGAACGACGCGCCAAACCTGGTACGACAACCTGAACGCCGCGCGACGGGGACGCGACAGCGGGGCGACCGGCGCCGCGGCTCAGCGCACGAGAAATCCGTACGTGAGCGGATCGCGTTCGTCGACGATCCAGTTCGCGAACCCGCAGATATGCGCACTGCCCTCGACTTCCGGGATCACGGCCGGAAAGTCGCCGACCGTCGTTTCGCGCAGCACGCGCCCCTTGAACACCGTGCCGACGATCGATTCGTTGACGAGCGTGTCGCCGGCCGAGAGCAGCCCGCGCTGGTAGAGCTGCGCGACGCGCCCGCCGGTGCCGGAACCGGTCGGCGAGCGGTCGACCTCGCGATCCGCGAACACGCAGCAGTTCGCCTGCGTCGAGCCCGCATGGCGCGGCGCGTTCGCGATGATCGTGCCGTAGATATGGTTGATTTCCGGGATCTCCGGATGCACGACCGGATAGGCCGCGTTCGCGGCCGCCTTCACTTCCGCGCCGAAGCGGATCAGCTTCTCGACCGCGGATTCGCGCACCGGCAGGTCGAACGGCGCGCCGTCGACATAGAAATAGAACGCGCCGCCATAAGCGATGTCGCCGGTCACGGTGCCGAACGACGGCGTCTCGACCGACACGTCGCGCCGCCAGATGAACGACGGCACGTTGACGAAGCGCACCGGCCCCGCGTGCTCGCCGTCCCACTGGACGAACGCCTCGATGAAGCCGCACGGCGCGTCGATGCCGACCCGCGTCTCCGGCACGGTACGCTGCACCCAGCCGAGTTCGACGGCCGCGGTCGACAACGCGATCACGCCGTGTCCGCAATGGTCGCTGTAGCCTTCGTTGTGCACGAAGATCACGCCAAAATCGGCGTTCGGCGAGACCGGCTCGGTCAGATAGCCGCCGTACATGTCGGCGTGGCCGCGCGGTTCGAACATCAGCGCGCGGCGGATCTCGTCGGCGTGCGCCTTGAGCCACGCGCGGCGCTGGACGATCGTGTCGCCGGGCAGGCGCGGCAGCCCGCTCGTGACGATGCGGAACGCCTCGCCGCCGGTGTGCACCTCGACGGTGGACAGGGATCGGGAAATTTTCATGGTGAATCGGGTGCGTTGAAACGAAGGACGGCGGTCGGGCCGCCGTCCGCTGACAGGCGATGCGGCAATTACTTCGCGTAGGGCTCCGGCAGGCCGTTGCGGATCACGTAGACGGTAGTCGGCGCGCCTTTCAGGTCGCCATTCGCGTCGAACGAATAGGTGCCCGCGACGCCCGCGTAGTTCGACTTCGCGAGCTGCGCGCTCAGCTTCGCCTTGTCGGTGGTCGTGCCGGCCTTGACCATCGCGTCGGCGAGCAGCTTCATCCCGTCGTAGTAGTTGACGCCGTAGACCTGTGTATCGGTGTGATAGGCGTCGTGGTACTTCTTCAGGAATTCGCGGCCGGCCGCCGTCTTCTCGAGCGCGACCCCGCCCTGCGCGCAGTAGACGATCGACGCGGCCTCGCCCGCGACCTTGCCCATGTCGGCCGAGCAGATGCCGTCGCCGCCGAGCAGCTTCGCGCGCAGGCCCCGCTGCTTCATCTGCTTGGCCATCGGCGCGCCCTGCGCCGCATAGCCGCCGAGGAAGATCACGTCGGGGTTGGCGGCCTTGATCTTGGTGAGAATGCCGAGGAAATCGCTGGCCGACGAGTTCGTGTATTCCTGATCGACGATCTTGATCCCGTTCGCCTTCGCGACGTTCATGAACTGCTCGGCGACACCCTGCCCGTACGCGGTGCGGTCGTCGATCACGGCGGCGGTTTTCGCATGCAACGTCTTCGCGGCGAACGTGGCCATCGTGCCGCCGAGCTGCTCGTCGCTCGCGCCGATCCGGAAGATGTTCTTGAAGCCCTGCTTCGTCAGCGCCGGGTTCGACGCGACCGGCAGGATCGGCACGCCGGCCGTCGAATACACGCGCGACGCGGGGATCGCGACGCCCGAGTTGTACGGCCCGAGCACGGCAACGACGCCCTTGTCGACGAGGTTCTGCGCGACCTGCACGCCGGCCTTCGGGTCGGCCTGGTCGTCTTCGGAAACCAGTTTGAAGGTGACGGTCTTCCCGCCGACCTTCACGCCGGCCTTGTTGAGCTCCTCGACCGCGAGCCGCGCGCCGTTTTCGTTGTCCTTGCCGTTGGCGGCCTGCGGGCCCGTAAGCGGCGCCGAATGGCCGATCATCACGACTTCCTGCGCGTGCGCGGAAGTCAGCGCCCCGGCGGCAACGGCCACCGAGAGCGCGGTCACGAGGTGTCGCATGATGTCTCCTGATTGGTTTTGTGTGAAACCAATGTAGGACACGCGTGGTCACATCGCAAGCAATTTCAAAATAATGATCAGATTTTGGTCATATTAAAGACCAGAATGATCGCGTCCGAGGCGTGTCACTTCGGCGCAATGTCGCGCCGCACGCGGCGGATGTGCTGTTCGACATAGAACGCAGCCGCATCGGCATCCCCGGAGACGATCGCCTCGTAGATCAGCCGGTGCTCGGACACGTAGAGCCTGATCCGGCCCGCGTCGTAGATGCCGTCGTCCTTCAGCCGCTTCCACAACGGCTGGTCCATCGTCTTCGCGACTTCGTCCGCGATCTTCACGATCAACGCATCGCCGGTCATCAGCGCGAGCTGCCGGTGGAACAGCCGGTCGCTCTCGTTCCACAGCGCGCGCTGGTGCGGGTCGTCGACGTCGGTGATGGTTTCCATCTGCGCGAGATAGCGTTCGGCGCCGGGGTCGGCGCGGCCATGGGCGGCCGCGAGGCGCGCGATCGCGGGCTCCAGGATCAGCCGCACGTCGAGCGTCGACGTCGGGCTGAAGTCGGCCTCCAACGCCGCGTGCGCGTCGCCGCGCTGCGCCAGCACCTCGAGCGGGGCCGCGACGACGTAGGTGCCCGAATTGCGCTTCGTGAACACGAGCCCTTCGTTCTGCAGCGCGCCGAGCGCCTCGCGCACGGCCGGCCGGCCGACCTGGAACAGCGCCGCGAGTTCGCGCTCGGACGGCAGCCGCGACTCGGCCGCATAGCGCCCCGCGCGGATCTCGTCGCGGATCTTTTCGGCTACCTGCTCGTAGATCTGCAGCGGCCTGAAACCGCCTTCGAGTGTGTCGGGACGCGCGGACATCATCGGATGGCTCCTGCCCGTTCGCGGGCGTGGATCGGGAAATGGGTTCGCACTATACCGGAGCGGCGCGGGCAGCGCGGCGGTGGCGAGCCTTCTGGCCAGATATTAGAACCAAAATCCGCGAAGCGCTTTATTTTCTGGGTTGCAGGTGCGCCAGCAAGTGGTATAGATTCGATCCAGACTGCCTGGTGTCACGGTATCCGGCAGACCTGCGGCGGGCGCGGCATGCGTCCGTCGCCCCGCTCACCGACGCCCACGACGTACACGATGACCGCCTCTTCCCCGATTCCCGTTTTCGACGCGGCCGACACGGCCGCACTGCTCGACTACCCGGCGCTGCTCGCCACGCTCAGGCAAGCGGTCGCCGAGTATGCGGCAGGCGACATCGTCAGCCCCGAACGCCTGGTCGTGCCGCTGCAAGGCGGCGGCGTGATGCTGTCGATGCCGTCGAGCGCCCACGACCTGGCGAGCCACAAACTCGTCAACGTGTGCCCCGGCAACGGCGCGCGCGGGTTGCCGACGATCCTCGGCCAGGTCACCGCGTACGACGCCGCCACTGGCGAAATGCGCTTCGCGCTCGACGGCCCGACCGTCACCGGCCGCCGCACGGCGGCGATCACCGCGCTCGGCATCCAGGCGCTGCATGGCGCCGCGCCGCGCGACATCCTGCTGATCGGCACCGGCAAGCAGACGGCCAATCACGCGGAAGCGCTCGCGGCGATCTTTCCGGACGCGCGCCTTCACGTGCGCGGCACGACCGCGGACGGCGCGGCCGCCTTCTGCGCCGCCCACCGCGCGCATGCGCCGCGGCTCGCGCCGCTCGACGGCGACGCGATCCCCGACGCGATCGACGTGGTCGTCACGCTGACGACGAGCCGCACGCCCGTCTACCGCGAAGCCGCGCGCGAAGGCCGGCTCGTGGTGGGTGTCGGCGCGTTCACCGCGGATGCCGCCGAGATCGACGCGAGCACGGTGCGGGGCAGCCGGCTCGTGGTCGACGATCCGGCCGGCGCGCGCCACGAAGCCGGCGACCTGATCGTCGCTCAGGTGGACTGGCAGCACGTCGCGTCGCTCGCCGACGTGCTGAACGGCGCCTTCGCCCGCGGCGGCCCGCTGCTGTTCAAGAGCGTCGGCTGCGCAGCATGGGATCTGGCCGCATGCCGCACCGCGCGCGACGCGCTGGCCGCGCGCCAGGCCGGCTGAGCCGGACGCGCCACCGTTCGGCCGCTCCCCGCGGCATCGGAGTTGTCGGGATCGCCCCCGGCGATTTCCCGTACGCGGTGTAGGAAACGCCCTACACCGCGTCGAAGCGGCCTACACGAACTTCCAATTCGGCCGATTTCAATTTCGGCGGCGCAACACGATACTGCCGGCATGAATGCCAGCCTGTCACCCGCCGCGCTCAGGGTGTTCCTCGTCGATCACGCGGTTGCCGTCCGCCAACGGATCGCGCTGCTCGTCGGCGCGATCCGCGGCGTCGCCGTGGTGGGCGAAGCGGAAGACGGCCAGGACGCGTGGGCGCATATCCGCAGCAGCCGCGCGGACGTGGTGATCGTCGACGTGCGGCTCGCGGACGGCAGCGGTCTCGACCTGATCGGGATGCTGTCGAAGGCCGCGCCGCGCATCGTCACGATCGTGCTGACGAATCACTCGGCGCCGGCATTCAGAGAGGCATGCGCGACGGCGGGAGCCAACTACTTCTTCGACAAGACCGTCGAATTCGACGCCGCATGCCGTGTCATCGAATCCCTGGTGCACGCTCGCGCGCACCGCCACCGCCCCTGACGAGCCGGAGCGCCTCATGTCCACCGCCACCGCCTTCGCCGCCGACGCATCCGTCGTACCCCGGCCAACGATTGCCCTGCACCCGGTCGCGCGCGCCGACGCCGCCAAGCATCCGGCCGCACGCTGTTCGGCCTGCGCGATGCGCTCGATGTGCCTGCCGCCGCACCTGACCCCCGCCGAATACGGCCGCCTCGACGCGATCATCTGCACGACGCGGCAGGTTCGCCAGGGCGACGCGCTGTTCCGCACCGACGATCCGTTCCAGAGCATCTATGCGGTGCGCGCGGGTTCGTTCAAGACGGTGATGATGCATCGCGACGGCCGCGAGCACGTGACGGGCTTCCAGATCGCCGGCGAAACGCTCGGGATGGACGGCATCGGCGGCGGCCAGCACTGCTGCGACGCGATCGCGCTGGAGGACAGCGTGGTGTGCATCATCCCGTTCGGCGCGCTCGAAGCGGCGTGCCGCGAGATAAAGCCGATGCAGCACTTTCTCTACCAGATGCTGAGCAGCGAGATCGTCCGCGAATCGAGCCAGATGCTGTTGCTCGGCACGATGTCGGCCGAGCAGCGCGTCGCGCATTTTCTGCTGAACCTGTCGTCGCGGTTCGAGGCGCGCGGCTATTCGGCGACCGAATTCAACCTGAGGATGACGCGCGAGGAAATCGGCTGCTATCTCGGGATGAAGCTCGAAACCGTCAGCCGGATGTTCTCGCGGTTCCATCGCGACGCGCTCGTCGAAACGCGCGGCAAGCGCGTGCGCATCATCGACGCGCAAGCGCTCGCGCGGGTCTGAATCCGGTACGCGGCGGCGGATGGCCGCCGCCGCATCAATGCAGCGCGTCGCCGGTCGCCGCGTCGCGCAGCGCCACCGTTGCGGTGCCCGACTGCCACGCGAGCAGCGCCTGTTCGGCCTGCGCGAACGCGCGGCGCAGCGTATCGTCCACGTCGGCGCCGACGCACGGCGGCAGCGATCTGGGCGCCGCGTCGCGCATCGACAGATCGAGCCGCACGTCGTAGAGGCGCGCGCCATCGGCCAGCGTGCGCGCTTCGATCGCGAGATGGCAGCCGTCGAGCAACGCGCGAAACCGTTCGAGCCGCACCAGTTGCGCGCCGGCTTCGGCCTCGACCGCGGCCGAACCCGTGAATCCGAGGCAGGCGATCTGCATGCCCACGCCCATGTCGTGTCTCCTGACGGGGCCGCCCGCTCGTCGACCACCTTGCCTGTGCCGGCCGCTTCATGGTGAAGCGGCACGTGTTTTCCGCGGCGCGGCGCGCCTTGCCCGATCGCTGCCGGCCGATAGTCTGCCCGCGCCCGGCTGGCGCGGGACCATTCATACGTTGAAGGTTTGCGACGCCTTCATCTCGATCCACGTCATGCCGGCCCGCAGCCCTTCGATCATTGCCTCGCGCTCCGTCGGATACGCGTGGCTGTGCTCGAACGTATGATGAAACCGCGCGGGGCCGGCGCCGTGCTCGACCGACACGCGGCAGCGGAACTCGCCCGATTCGCACGGGCGCGTCTCCACTTCGACCGACCAGTCGCGTTCGTGAATGTTGCCCTGCAGTGTCATGCGCCCTCCTGCGGTATCAGTCTCCGAGCCGGAAGTGCCCGCTGTGCAGCAACACCGGCCGGCCGCCGATTTCCTCGAGCATGCGCCGCGCCATCGCCTCGATGGCCGACCGGTGCGCATCGAATGCGCTCAGCAGATCGCGCTCGAGCAGCGACCGCGCGCCGAAATGATCTTCCAGCGCCTCGGCCGTGACCGCGCACTGGACGCAATGGCCGTCGACCAGCGCCGAAAACGCGACGACCAGGTCGCGTGCGCA
Source organism: Burkholderia sp. BCC0097 (assembly GCF_902832985.1). NCBI lineage: Bacteria > Pseudomonadati > Pseudomonadota > Betaproteobacteria > Burkholderiales > Burkholderiaceae > Burkholderia > Burkholderia sp. BCC0097. The sequence goes on along the minus strand of NZ_CADFDM010000009.1, from coordinate 255,025 downwards.
GTATTCCGGCGGCTCGGACGGGAAAACAATGTGCATCTGTCGGCCTGTCATCGTCGTGATGGCTCCATGACGAGAGCATAGTGGCGCGCGCGGCCGCGCGCTTGACCCACGTCAACCGGTTTGCCGCACTGCACGATCACGGTGCGGCCGCGCGACGCCGTTTCAGCTCGCGTCGGGCTCGATCGCGGCGCCGCGCTCCGCGAGCAGCTCGCGCAGCACGCTGCGGTGGCAATGGCGTTCGTCATCGCAGTAGCAGCCGATCGAGAGCGCGGTGGTCGCCGACAGCGCGGCCAGCAGGTCCAGCACCTTCGCCGGATCGCCGTGCGCCATCTCCGCGCGGAAGTGGCGCTTGAACGCCTTCCATTCGGCGTCGGTTTCGGCGGCCTGCGCCTGTGCGACGAGTTCCGGGCTCGGCGACAGCGTCGGCAACCATACATCATAGTAGTTGCGCGACGCGAATTCCGCCTTCGGCACGCCGCGCGGCGGCCGCCGCACCGTGCCGATCCGCAGGCCTTCGCCGGCCGCGCGCGGCGTGCCGAGCTGGATGATCCGGATGCCCATGTCGCTCCTTTATTCCTCTGCGTTGCATGCGATCCCGTGATCGTACCGCCGCGCCCGCCCCGGCGTCAGCCGGGCAGCCCACATGACGGCCGCCCAACAAAAAACCGGCTGTTCCCGCGACGGGAAACAGCCGGTTCCTAACCGTTGCGCGCCTGGGCGCGCTGCACTCAAACGCCGCTCTTCAGCACCTTGCCGATCGCGTCCGCGACGATGCCCACGTTCGAGTCGTTCAGGCCCGCCACGCACATCCGGCCCGAACGCAGGATATACACGCCGTGCACCTCGCGCAGCGCGTCGACCTGCGATTCGGTCAGGCCCGTGTACGTGAACATCCCGCGCTGCTTCACGTAGCGCGTCAGCGCTTCGCCGCTCACGTGGTCGCGCAGGCCGTCGTGGATCGACTGGCGCATCCGCGCGATGCGGCGGCACATCGCCGACAGTTCCTCTTCCCACTGCTTGCGCAGCGCCGGCGTGCCGAGCACGGTTGCGACGACCTTCGCGCCGTAGGTCTGCGGGTTGCTGTAGTTCGAGCGCACCGCGCCGGCCAGCTGGCCGAGCACGCGCTCGGCCGCGGCCGCGTCTTCGCAAACGACGCTCAGGCCGCCCACGCGCTCGCCGTACAGCGAGAAGTTCTTCGAGAACGAGTTCGCGACGAGCGTCGGCACGCCGCGGCGGGCCAGTTCGCGCACCGCGAACGCGTCCGCGTCGAGGCCCGCGCCGAAGCCCTGGTACGCCATGTCGACGAACGGCAGCAGCCCGCGCGCCTCGATCACGTCGATCAGCTTCTCCCACTGGCCTTCGTCGAGGTCGACGCCGGTCGGGTTATGGCAGCACGCGTGCAGCAGCACGATGCTGCGCGCCGGCAGCGCGTCGATCGCCGCGAGCATCGCGTCGAACTTCAGGCCGCCCGTCGCCTCGTCGTAGTACGGATACGTGTTCACCGTGAAGCCGGCGCGCTCGAAGATGAAGCGATGGTTTTCCCAGCTCGGATCGCTCAGCCACACCTGCGAATCCGGGAAATAGCGCTTCAGGAAATCGGCGCCGACCTTCAGCGCGCCCGAGCCGCCGAGCGTCTGCAGCGTCGCGATGCGGCCGGCCGCACGGGCCGGATGATCGGCGCCGAACACCAGCGATTGCACGGCGTCGCGATAGGCGGCCAGGCCGACCATCGGCAGGTACGGCTTCGGGCCGCTGTCGCGCTGCAGCGCGGTTTCGGCTTCGCGCACGGCGCCCATCACCGGAATCCGGCCTTCGGCATCGAAATAGATCCCGATGCTCAGGTTGACCTTCTGGTCGCGCGGATCTTTCTGGAAGTTCTCGTTGAGCGTCAGGATCGGGTCGCCCGGATACGCGTCGATGTGTTCGAACATGGCTTGAGTCGGTCTCGTTTGGAAGAATGGTCGGTCGTGGCCTGCGTCAGCGTGCGGAGGCGCCGTCGTGCACCGCAAAGCCGGCATTCTTCTGACGGAAGCGATACCCGATCGCGAGCACCGCGAGCCATACCGGGATCAGGTACACCGACAGGCGGAGATCCGGCGTCAGGTACATCACGACGAGAATGCCGGCCATGAATGCCAGGCACAGGTAATTCGTGAAAGGATAGCCCAGACTGCGGAAGGAAGTCTCCTCCCCGGCAGCACGCTTGGCCTGGCGGAACTTCAGGTGGATCAGCGTGATCATCGCCCAGTTGATGATCAACGCCGACACGACGAGGCCCATCAGCACCTCGAATGCCTTGCCCGGCATGAAGTAGTTGACCAGCACGCACACGCCGGTCGCGAGCGCCGACGCGCCGAGCGCGGCAAGCGGGATGCCGCGCTTGTTCACCGAGCACAGCACCTTCGGCGCGTTGCCCTGCCGCGCGAGGCCGAACAGCATCCGGCTGTTGCTGTACACGCCGCTGTTGTAGACCGACAGCGCGGCCGTCAGCACGACGACGTTCAGCACGTTCGCGACCAGGTTGCTGCTCAGCGCGTGGAAGATCAGCACGAACGGGCTGCCGCCGGTGACGACCTTCTCCCACGGATACAGCGACAGCAGCACGGCCAGCGCGCCGATGTAGAAAATCAGGATGCGGTAGATGACCTGGTTGGTCGCGCGCGGAATGCTGCGCTTCGGATCGTCGGCCTCGGCCGCGGTGATGCCGATCAGCTCCAGCCCGCCGAACGAGAACATGATCGCGGCCATCGACATCACGAGCCCCGACACGCCGTTCGGGAAGAAACCGCCGTGCTGCCACAGGTTCGCGATGCTCGCTTCAGGCCCTGCATGGCCGCTTGCGAGCAGCCAGCCGCCGAAGCCGATCATCCCGACGATCGCGGCGACCTTGATGATCGAGAACCAGAATTCCGTCTCGCCGTACGATTTCACGCTCGCCAGGTTCAGCAGGTTGATCGCGACGAAGAACACGAGCGCCGACACCCAGGTCGGCACGCCCGGCCACCAGTACTGCACGTAGATCCCGACGGCCGACAGTTCGGCCATGCTGACGAGGATGTACAGCACCCAGTAGTTCCAGCCGGACAGGAAACCGGTGAAGTGGCCGACGTATTTGTTGGCGAAGTAGCTGAAGGAGCCCGCGACGGGCTCGTCGACGACCATCTCGCCGAGCTGGCGCATGATGAAGAACGCAACGATGCCGGCCACCGCATAGCCGAGCAGCACGGACGGGCCGGCCATCTTGATCGTCTGCGCGATGCCGAGGAACAGCCCCGTGCCGAGCGCGCCGCCGAGCGCAATCAGCTGGATGTGCCGGTTCTTCAGCCCGCGCTTCAGGCCGTCGCTCTCGTTTCCAGAAACCATGTCTTCTCCACTCTGTCCGCCTCCGCCTGCGGCGGGGTGCGGCGCGCCTCGGTGTGCCGGGCGCTGTTTTTACTGTGCCGGCGGCCGTTCGTGGGGGCGCCGGGTTGGGGACTGCAATCTTCGCGTGGTGGCGGCACCGATTCGCGTCGGCGTGCCGGCCTGATTGGCCGCCGACTCGTCCGCCCACGCCGCATTGCCGCGGCCGCACACGAAAATCCGGCGTCAGTTTAGCGTCGCGACGGCGAAATCGGGTTGCGTAACCCGCTCATGCAAACCCTACATTATGAGATAAGATTGCATCCAGGAGACAGATGAGGAAACAAAAATGCCTGAACCGGTTCTCGATCGCATCGATCGCCACTTGCTGTCGGTGTTGCAGGAGAACGGCCGCGCGTCGAACCTCGACCTGGCGAAGGCCGTCGGCCTGTCGCCCGCGCAGACGCTGCGGCGCCACCGGCGGCTGGAGGAGATCGGCGCGATCCGCCGTTACGAAACGCGGCTGTGCCCCGATACGCTCGGCTTCGGCGTCACCGCGTTCGTGCACGTGACGATGGAGCGCGGGCATATCCGCGATTTGTCGAAGTTTCAGAAGCTCGTGTCGGATCTCGCGCAGATCCAGGAATGCTTCTCGGTGACGGGCGATATCGACTACGTGCTGAAAGTCGTCGCGCACGATCTGAAGGGGCTGTCGACATTCCTGCTCGAAACGCTGATGCGCATTCCCGGCGTGAGCGGCGTGCATTCGAGCGTGTGCCTCGACGAGATCAAGTGTACGAGTGCGATGCCGGTGGAAGCTTGACCGCCGCACGTGGATTCGCAGCGGGCGCCATTCAGGCGCCTGGCATCCGCAATCCAAATGAAAGCACGTGACCAGCGCGAATAGGCTCGAATCCGCCGTCGGCCTATTCCCACCTCGCGTAGCGCGTCTCGCAACCCCCTCCTCATTGCCTCGAGCGTAACGATCCCATGTTCGTATGCGCGGCCCGCTACGAGCCACGGGCAGATTCAATCAAAATTTCGAATACGTCCGATGGACAATAATCGCCCTTCTGGCGACCCTAGAGCATTCCTCAAGAAATCAGCTTGATCCTTGAGAATCCGTGTAAAGGGGCGCTAGCGCATGACCAATTTTTTCGACAAAAAGCCGTACGACTTCGACATTGACGACAGTGAGGATTGGGTTTTGGTCCATTCTGGTGCCGTCACCAACACCAACCCCGGATCGATGGTGTATGTGTCAATCAACACGACTCCCATATGCTCGAATATGAGTAACAGGGAATTCCGAAAGCTGATCATGAAGGCTCGTGATGCAGCAATCTCTCTGATACTACAGCGCATTGAGGGCGTCACAGCTTGGGACAAGGCCGAACAAGCGCGGGCTCGATTCTACTTCGGCCGCTCCGACAATGATGTCAGATCAGTCCTTGCCGCTGGCCTGCCCAGGCTACTCACTGCGATGCGGGAGCTCGTGCCGGAGAAGATCGTCCGATGGGACGACTCCCTGAACAGACGCCTTACCTGCAGTGTAGTACCCGACAGCGGTAACAACATCCAGGGATATGCAAGCCGGACTCCGAGAAGCGGATCATCGCCATCTATTCAAAATTCTGCACAATTTCAAACGGAGATCTATGGACGGCATCAAAGGTTAAAACACTGATCCATGAATGCACGCACTATGTCGACACATTCAATTCCGACGACATCATATACTCCGACACAGAATCCGGGCTAAGGGCTTTTGCGGAAAACAATGCCGACGTCGCCATCAGAAATGCGGACAGCATTACGGGATACATCGCAACCTTCGACAAGAGAATCATGGAATGAGAGTCCATATCAAAGCCGTCATCTCCGGTATCTCACTGGTGATCGCACTGTCGGCATGCGCCGGCATCTTTCCAGCACATGCATGCACGATTGGGGAATCGGTGCGAATCCCGTTACCGCTCAACAGCGTCGACGTGACCAATGCTGACAGGCTGAAAATCGCAAATGCTGTAATCGAGGCGCGAAAATGGCCGGATGCAGAGATTCAGGCCGTTGTCATATCCGGTGCATATACGATGGAACGGAACGGCGAGCGCCTGAAGACCGAGCGAGCCAAGATCGCGAGCGAATATCTGAAGCAACTTGGGATCAGGAACGAACACATCATCATCGACAAAAAAACATTCACCGATGCCATGGTGCGGAACAGCGACGGAACACTAACGCTGTTCCAGATCGACATCGAGCTAACCCCCCTTTGCCGCAGCGGGTGTCAAAGGCTTTGCGACGACCCGCGCGTTACGCCCCGAAGCAAGGCGATTCGGTGATATACAAGGACGATTTGTCGGCTGCGCGCATACGTTCACGGCGTCCGACCGGGGCCATCTTGGCGTTTGCTCACCGCACCGCCTCGAACGCACTGATCAGCAGCGCCCCGCACGCAATCACCAGACACCCGCCCGCCCGGCGCGGCGTCAGCCGCTCGCCGAGATACACGCGCGCGATCAGCGCCGCGAATACCACGCTCGTCTCCCGCAGCGCCGACACCGGTCCCATCGGCGCGCAGTCCATCGCCCAGATCACGATGCCGTACGCGAGCGCCGCGAACACGCCGCCGCAGGCCGCTTTCGCCGTCTCGCCGACCTCCTGCGTCAGCCGCAACGGCCCCGCCCGCAGCCGGTAGTACGCGGCCATCAGCGCGCCGGTCAGCACGAACATCCACGCGGTATAGCCGACCGTGCTGCCGCTCTCGCGCACGCCGATCCCGTCGACCACGCTGTACGCCGCGATCGACACGCCGGTCGCGAACGCGGTTGGCAGCACCTGCGTCATCCGGTGTTTCGCGCCGCGCCCGCGCTCCAGCCCGATCGCCATGATGCCCGCGCAGATCAGCACGAGCCCGCCTTGCGCGCCGACGTTCAGGCGCTCGCCCGCGAACGCCGCCGCGCCGAGCGTGACGAGCAGCGGCGCGGTGCCGCGCGCGACCGGATACGCGACGCTCAGGTCGCCGTGTTCGTACGCGCGGACGAGCAGCAGCGTATAGACGACGTGGATCACGGCCGACGCGACGACGCAGAGCCAACTCGCCGGCGTGATCGGCGCGGCGGCTGGTAGGAACAGCAGCGCGAACAGCCCGATCGCGATCTGCAGCACCGTGGCGGAGCGCAGCCGGTCGCCGCTGCTGCGCACCAGCGCATTCCATGACGCGTGCAGGAACGCCGCGCACAGAACGGCAAACAGAACGGGGATCGGCACGCTCAATACTCCCTGACGGTCGGAAGCCGCGCGGGGCGCGACAGCCGTTCATCGTATGAATGCGTCACCGAATTGTCAAAAAAGCGACGCACGACGCCTCGTAAAAGATCGGGCCGGTTGCTCCCCGCCGCCCGCCCGGCATCGCTTGCGCCGCAAGCAGCCCGCACGCCGCGACATGTGACGCGGAGGTTGCCAGCGGTCCGCCCCTTTCCGTTCTCTTTCGCATCGCGCTGCGCCGTAATGAAACCGATACCGGAGCGCAACCCTCGCGAAAACACTCCGTCCCCATATCTTCATACGCGGCTGTTCCAATGCGCGTGCTCCCTCACGAGCTCCGCGCCGAACCGACACGGCGACGGAGCCGTTCTCCACCATCGAAGGCCTTACCCTGGAGTTTCCCGATGTTCCGTCAAGCCTTGCTTGTCACCGCCTGCGCCGGCGCCACGCTTGCGCTGTTCGCCTGCGGCGGCAGCGACGATTCCACACCGGCGCCCGTCGTCTCGTCGCAGGATGCGCTGCAGACCGCCACGCCGATCAAGCACGTCGTCGTGATCTACGGCGAAAACATCTCGTTCGACCACTACTTCGGCACCTACCCGAACGCGACGAACCCGTCGGGCGAACCGGCGTTCACCGCCAAATCCGGCACGCCGACGCCGAACGGCCTGACGGGCACGCTGCTCACCGCGAACCCGAACTTCACGAACACGGCCAACGGCACCGACGCGGCGAACCCGTTCCGCCTCGACCGCACGCAGGCCGCGACCGCCGACCAGAACCACGCGTACACGGCCGAACAGCAGGCCGAGGACAACGGCCTCGCCGACCTGTTCCCGAAGTACACCGGCAAGGGCTCGTCGGGCGGCGCCGGCGCGTTCGGCACGAAGGGCCAGGTGATGGGTTACTTCGACGGCAACACGGTGACCGCGCTGTGGAACTACGCGCAGCGCTTCGCGATGAGCGACAACACGTTCACGACGGTCTACGGGCCGTCGACGCCCGGCGCGCTGAACGTCGTCGCGGGCCAGACCAACGGGATGCAGATCGTCAAGACGTCGAAGCAGCCGTCGACGCTCGCCGCCAGCTCGTACTACATCAATGACGGCCAGGGCGGCCTCACGATGATCAACGACGTCGATCCGGGCTTCGACGTGTGTTCGAGCACGACCGACCAGGCGATGATGACCGGCAAGAACATCGGCGACCTGCTGAATGCCGCGAAGATCACGTGGGGCGGCTTCATGGGCGGCTTCAACCTGTCGACGACGAACGGCAACGGCACGACGGGCTGCGCGCGCAGCACGGTCGCTACCGCCGTGAACGCCGCGACGGCCGACTACATCCCGCACCACAACTGGTTCCAGTACTACGCGTCGACCGCGAACCCGCAACACACGCGCCCGAGCTCGATCGCGGCGATCGGTTCGAGCGTCCAGACCGACGGCAAGACGGCCGAACCGGCGAACCACCAGTACGACACCGACGACTTCTTCGCCGCCGTGAAGGCCGGCAACTTCCCGTCGGTCAGCTACCTGAAGGCGCCGGCCGCGCAGGACGGGCATGCGGGCTATTCGGATCCGCTCGACGAGCAGGCGTTCGTGACGAAGGTCGTCAACTTCCTGCAGCAGCAGCCGGACTGGCAGAACACGGCCGTGATCGTCACCTATGACGACTCGGACGGCTGGTACGACCACGTGTACACGGCGCCGACGCACGCGTCGTCGGACCCGGTCGACCAGCTCAACGGCGCCGGCAAATGCGGCACGGGCGGCACCACCGGCGTGAACGGCGCGACCGTGAACGGCCGCTGCGGCCCGGGCGTGCGTATTCCGCTGGTCGTGATCTCGCCGTATGCGAAGCAGAACTACGTCGATCACACGATGCTCGACCAGTCGTCCGTCGTGCGCTTCATCGAGGACAACTGGCTCGGCGGCCAGCGGATCGGCGGCGGTTCGTTCGATGCGACGGCCGGCGACCTGCGCAACCTGTTCGACTTCACGTCGAAGCCGAACACGGCGCCGCTGTATCTCGACCCGACGCTCGGCACCGCGTTGAGCGCGGCCCCGGCGATCTGACCGTCACGGCATGACCGCATGGCCGGCGCATCACGCGCCGGCCGTTTCCATTTAACGCGTCGCTTCTTGCGACGCCGATTTTCGACCGACAGCATGACAGCTCGCCCCGCCTTTCCGTCCCCCGATGCCTCCGGCACGCCCGCGCCGCGCGCCCCTTCCCGCCTGCTGCGCCGTGCCGCATACGTGCTCGGCGCGGCCGTGATCGGCTATGGCGCGTTCGCGATCGCGTTTCCCGCCCAGGTGCCGGCGGCGATCGGCACCGTGGTCGCCGACTGGACCGGCGCGAATCCGCATCCGGTCGTGCTGCAGCGGCCCGCCGCGCAGCCGCTGTCGGCGGTCGCGCAGCTCGGGCGCGCGCTGTTCCACGATCCGTCGCTGTCCGCATCGGGCAAGCAGTCGTGCGCGTCGTGCCATAGTCCGGATCATGCGTATGGCCCACCGAATGCGCTCGACGTGCAGCCGGGCGGTCTCGCGATGACACAGCAGGGCTATCGTCCGCCGCCGTCGCTGATGTACCTGTACCGTCAGCCGAATTTCAGCATCGGCCCCGACGCCGGTGAAAACGACGCCGCGCCGAGCGTCGCGCAGCAGGCCACGGCGGCGGCCGGCGTCGTCAAGGCGCAGAAGGTGGCCGGCACGTCGGCCGCGCCGCAGCTCGTGCCCCAGGGCGGGATGTTCTGGGACGGCCGCGCCGATACGTTGCAACAACAGGCGTTCGGCCCGCTGCTGAATCCGGTCGAAATGGCGAACGCGAGCATCGACGACGTGGCGCGCAAGCTCGCGCAGTCGTCGCATCGCGCGCAGTTCGAGCAGCTGTTCGGTGCGCGCGTGTTCTCCACGCCGCAGCTCGCGGTGTCGGAGGCGATGTTCGCGATCGCGCGCTACCAGGTCGAGGATCCGTCGTTCCATCCGTACGACAGCAAGTACGACCGCTGGCTCGAAGGCCGTGCGCGCCTCACGCAGGCCGAACTGCGCGGGCTGCGCCTGTTCAACGATCCGGACAAGGCGAATTGCGCGGGCTGCCACCTGTCGAAGCCCGGCAAGGACGGCTTGCCGCCGATGTTTACCGATTACCAGTACGAGGCGCTCGGCGCGCCGCGCAACCGCGCGCTCGCGCAGAATCGCAACCCGGCGTTCTACGATCTCGGGGTGTGCGGGCCGTTCCGCGACGACCTGAAGGACCAGACGCAGTATTGCGGGATGTTTCTGACGCCGACGCTGCGCAATGCGGCGACGCGCCACGTGTTCTTCCACAACGGCGTGTTCCACACGCTCGATCAGGTGATGGCGTTCTACAACGAGCGCAGCATCTCGCCGCAGAAGTTCTATGCGCGCGGCGCGGACGGCAAGGTCGACGAATACGACGACATTCCGCCGAAATATCGCGCGAACGTCGACGTGACCGACGCGCCGTTCGATCGCAAGCCGGGCGACAAACCCGCGATGACGGCGCAGGACATCAAGGATATCGAAGCGTTTCTCGGCACGCTGACGGACGCCCCGGCGCAACACTGAGCGCCGGCCGGGCGTCGCGCCCGGATCAGCAGCGCGCGCGGATGCACAGGAAGGCCGGCGCCAGCGACAGCTCCGCGTGGAGCCGTTCGGATACGGCTTGCATCTCCGGCAGCGGCGTCGGCTCGACGAAGCGCTCGAGCCGCCAGCCGCCGTCGGCGACCGCGTTCAGGATGTCGGCGAGCGGCCGCCGCCACGCTTCGACGTACGGCTTCGGCTCGCCGAACCCCGACCAGTGGAAACCGAAGCGGGACGTGTCGAAATACGTGCCGTCGCCGCGCGTGCGTTCGTCCATCCAGTCGCGCATCGGATGCGCCATCGAGAACACGAGCGTTCCGCCCGGCCGCGCGACGCGCCGGAATTCGCGCAACGTCGGCGCGAGATCGCGCACGTAGTCGAGCGCGAGCGAGCACAGCACCTTGTCGACCGACGCGTCGGGCAGCCACGCGAGCGGCGCCTCCAGGTCGCCTTCCCTGACGTCGACCGGCAGGCCAGCGCAGCGCGTCCTTGCGAGCGCAACCATCTCCGGCGTCACGTCGAACGCATGCACGGTCGCGCCGTGACCGGCGAGATGCGCGCTGCAGATGCCGGGCCCGCAGGCGGCGTCGAGCACTGTCAGGCCCGCGACGTCGCCGAGCAGCGCCATGGATGCCGGCCGCTCGTAGAGCGCGTTGTGCGCCTTCGTCGGCGCGAGGTCCGCATAGCGTTGCGCGAAGCTCGCGTAAGCGCGGAGGCCGGGCGATTCGTTCGGTTCGTTCGGTTCGGTCATGCGGTATCGTCCGTCGAAACTGGGCAGGCCGATTCTGCCCGATCGGATGACGAATGGCGACTGCCGTCAAAGATGGGTCAGGACAGGCTGTCGAGCAACCGATACCAGGCGACCCCGGCCGCGATATAGAAACGCTGCAGCCCGTGCAACGGAATGGGCCGGATCGGCGTGACGCGCAACGGCAGCGGCAATTGCGCATCGCCCGACAGATGCGCGGCCAGATGCTTGCCGAGCGTCGTCGCCATCGCGATGCCGCGGCCGTTGTAGCCGAGCGCGATCGTCACGCCCGGCGCGGGCTCGTGCACGTGCGGCAGGAAATCCGCAGTGATCGCGACGCGCCCCGCCCAGCGGTATTCGAACCGGACGCCCTTCAGTTGCGGATACAGCAGCGTCGTCGCGCGTTCGAGATGGCGCCAGTCGCTCGGCGCGCGCGGTTCGGCAAACGGGCCGCGGCCGCCCATCAGCAGGCGTCCGGCCGCGTCACGGCGAAAGTACAGCAGCAGACGCCGCGCATCCGATGCGACCTCGCCGCCGGCGAGGATGCCGCGGCCGAGCGCCGGCGCGAGCGGCTCCGTCGCGACGATGAAACTGTTCGCGGCGATCACCGACTGGCGCAAGCCGGGCCAGAGCCCGTCCGTGTAGCCGTTGGTCGCGATCACGACGCGCTCGGCCGACAGCGTCGCGCCGCCGGACGTCGCGACCCGCCAGCGGCCGTCGGCACGTGTCAGGCCGACGGCGCGGGTCGATCCGTGCACGACCGCCCCGCTCGCCTGAGCTGCCCGCACGAGACCGCGCGTATAGCTGAGCGGCTGCACGCTGCCGGCGCGGCGATCGATCCAGCCGCCCGCATACGCCGGCGTACCGAGCCGTCGCGCGACGTCGTCGCGGCTCAGCACGTCGACCGGCGCGCCGCGCGCGGCCCATTGCTGCGCACGGCCTGCGACCGTGTCGAGCATTGCTGTGGTCGGCGCGGGTTGAATCCACCCCTCGCGACGTGCATCGCAGTCGATTCCGTGCCGCGCGATCAGGTCGAACACGGTATCGGCCGCGCCGCCGACGATACCGGCAAGCTGCTCGCCGGCCTCGTCGCCGAACCGGCGGACCAGTTCGTCGGGGTCGTATTTCAGCCCGGGAATCACTTGCCCGCCGTTGCGGCCCGATGCGCCCCAGCCCGGCTGCGCGCCGTCGATCACGCGAACGTTCACGCCACGTTCGGCCAGATGCAGTGCAGTCGACAGGCCCGTGAAGCCGGCGCCGATGATCACCACGTCGCACGACACCGATGCGTCGAGCGCGGGCGTATCGGGTGCCAGCGCGGCGGTCGCCGCCCACAGCGAATCCGGCCACTGCGCGTCGGGCCGTCCGGGTGCCGCATTCGTTACGCTCATGTTCGATCCGGGTGGTCGGCGCCGTCCGACGCCAGCAGGCGACGCAGGAATTCCTGCGTGCGGGGATGGCTCGGCTGCGTCAGCACGGCGCGTGCCGGCCCGCTTTCGCAGATCGTGCCGTCGTGCAGGAAGCACACGCGGTCGGCCACCTCGCGCGCGAATGCCATTTCGTGCGTGACGACCACCATGGTCATTCCGTCGCGGGCCAGCCCGCGCATCACGCCCAGCACTTCGCCGACGAGTTCGGGGTCGAGCGCCGACGTCGGCTCGTCGAACAGGATCGCCTGCGGCTCCATCGCGAGCGCACGTGCGATCGCGACGCGCTGCTGCTGCCCGCCCGACAGCTCGGACGGATACGCATTCATCCGGTGCGCGAGGCCGACCTTGTCGAGCAACGCGCACGCCTGCTCGCGCGCCTGCGCGGCCGGCACGCGCCGCACGTGCACCGGCCCTTCCATCACGTTCTCGAGCGCCGTGCGGTGGGCAAACAGGTTGAAGCGCTGGAACACCATGCCGACCCGCATCCGCAGCTCGTGAATCCGCTTCGAATGCGCGTCGACCTTCACGCCGTCGATCGTGATCGACCCTTCGTCGTAGGTCTCGAAGCCGTTGATACAGCGCAGCACGGTCGACTTGCCGGAGCCGGACGGCCCGATCAGGCACACGACTTCACCCTGCTGCACGTCGAGGCTCACGCCCTTCAGCACCGCGTGCTGCTGAAACCGTTTATGAATGGAATCGATCCGGATCATGCGCCCCTCCTCAGTGCGAGCCGCTTGCCGAGCCGGTTCACCGCGAACATCAGCGGCAGGCCAAGCGCGAGATACAGCAGCGCGACGAGCGTGTAGACGCTCATGTTCTGGAACGTCGACGATGCGATCAGCTGGCCGGCGCGCGTGATTTCCGCGACCGTGATCGTCGACGCGACCGACGAATCCTTCAGCAGCATCACGAGCGTGTTGCCGTACGGCGGCAGCGCGATGCGGAACGCCTGTGGCAGCACCACGCGCCGCATGATCATCGGGCCGCGCATGCCGATCGCGTGTGCGGCTTCGATCTGGCCGCGGTCGATCGCCTCGATGCCGGCGCGGAAGTTTTCGGCCTGATACGCCGAATACGCGATGCCGAGGCCGAGCACGCCAGCCTGGAACGCCGACAGCTGCACGCCGAGATCGGGGAGCACGAAGTACATGTAGAACAGCTGCACGATGATCGGCAGCCCGCGAATCACGTTGACGATCGTGCTGCCGGCGGTCGAGACGGCACGATTGTGCGACACCTTCATCAACGCGAGGATCAGCCCGAGCACCGAGCTGAGCACGAACGCGCATGCGGTGATCTCGATCGTGACCACCGCGCCCTTCAGCAGGATCGGCAGGAAATCGATCGCGTTCTGGAAAAACATGAGGTCTCCTATGCGACGTCCGAACGGCACGCCGCTGGGGATGCCCGCGACGCGCGGGCGATGCCGGTCGGGAAGCGAGCGCCGACGCTCAGCTCATGTGCCACTTCTGCAGGATCTGCTGCAGCGTGCCGTCGCTCTTCATCTTGCGGATCGCGCCGTTGAGCTGTTCGAGCGTCGCGTTGTCACCCTTGCGCACGATGAAGCACACCTGCCCCTTCACGACGCTCTGGTATTCGGGCACCAGCCGCACCTGGCGATTGACGCCGTGCTCGATCTGGTACGCGACGATCGGCTGGTCGGCGAAGCCGGCCTTGATACGGCCGAGCGCGACGTCGCGCATGATGTCGGCGATCGAATCGTAGGTGCGGACTTCCTTGAAGATGCCCTTCTTGTTGAGCGCATCGACGAATGCCGTGCCGACCTGCGCGCCGACCACCTGGTCCTTGAAATCGTCCATCGACGTATAGCGGCCCGGATCGTCGGCCTTCACGATCAGGCCTTCGCCGAACGAGTAGACGGTGTCGGAGAAATCGACGACCTGCTGGCGCGCCGGCGTCTTCAGCATCGCGGCCGAGATGATGTCGATCTTCTGCGTGGTGAGCGACGGGATCAGCGCCGAGAACACGGTCTGCTGCACGTCGACGCGAAACCCGGCCGACTTCCCGGCCGCCGTGATCGCATCGATCATCATCCCCTGGATCGAATTGCTCTTGACGTCGAGAAACGTGAACGGCACGCCGGTGGCCGTCGCGCCGACCTTCAGCGTGGGCTCGGCGGCAACGGCGCTCGCCGAAGCCGTGGAGAGTGCGATACAGGTGACGAAACCGGCGGCCAGCGCGCCGAACCGCTTGATGAACGGAACCATGGTGACTCCTTCTCGAATAATCCGGTGCGCCGGCCGGTCGTTGATCGACACTGCGACGATGGATTGATCTTAAAACGAATCAAAAACATCGCAAATAGATTTTTGCGTATCGATATTCGATACGATAAGATGCGATATCGAATTGATCTCGCCCCTCGCCATGGAAACGTCGTCCGACCAAGCAAACGATCTGCTGTTCAACCAGTCGCTGGAAAAAGGGCTCAACGTGCTGCGCGCGTTCAGCGCGAAGCGGCGCACGATGACGCTGGCGGAAGTGGCCGACGCGGCGGGCATGACGAAAAGCTCCGCGCAGCGGATGGTCTATACGCTCGAGAAGCTCGGCTACATCCGCAAGCATCCGGTCACGCGGCGTTACCAGCTCACGCCGCATGTGATGCGGATCGGCTTCAACTATCTCGCGGCCGATACGTTGATCGACGTCGCGAATCCGTTCCTGTCCGAGCTCACGAACCTGACCGGCGAAACCACCAATCTCACCGAGCCGGACGAGGATGAAATGGTGTACGTCGCGCGTTTCGTGTCGACGAAGTTCGTGCCGATCCACATGCCGATCGGCAGCCGTATCCCGATGTACTGCACCGGCAGCGGCCGCGCGTTCCTGAGCGCGTTGCCGCCGGACCACGCACGCGCACGGCTCGACGGCATGGCGCGCACGCCGCATACGCCGCGCACGGTCACGGCGCTGGACGATCTCGTTGCATTGCTCGACGGCGCGCGGCGCGAAGGATACGCGACCAACCAGGAAGAACTGTTCATCGGCGACATGTCGATTGCCGCGCCCGTGCTCGGCAGCCAGGGGCAGCCGGTCGCGGCCGTGCACGTGGTCGCGCCGACGAGCCGCTGGACGTTCGACGACGCGCGCCGCAAGCTCGCGCCGGCGGTGATCGACTGCGCGCGCGGGATCAGCAATTCGATCCGGACGCTTGAATAGCGTCGCCGATCCAGTCGCGCAACGCACGGAGGCTGCGGTCAACGCCCTTGCGTATGCGAGCTTCCTGCTTGCAAGCGGCGGCCACGCACCGCATCACGACCCAGATCCTCGAAGTTTCGAAAGCGCGTCCGTGCGCCGGCCCGGGCGACACTTGCACTGCATCCGGTTGCCGCCCGAAACGGAAAGGTCTCGATCAGAAAGACCACCGTAGCCGCCGATCTTCCCCCGCTTCGCCGCCCCTCCCCCTCGTTTTCCCCGATCCCGTTCGACTTGACTCGGCTCTGCCGATCGTCAAAACTTCGCACATCGCCAGTGTGATCACAGATCGCAGATCAAGCCCAGGAGAACCCCGCCTTGCCGCCTCGCATCGTCCCGCCCGCACTGAAAGTCATCGAACAGGAAACGATGGCCGACAAGGTCTATCAGCAATTGCGCGAAGCGCTGATGAGCGGTCGCTTCGCGCCCGGCCAGGCGCTGAGCCTGCGCAGCGTCGCCGAGGCGGTCGGCTCGTCGACGATGCCCGTGCGGGCCGCACTCACGCGACTGCGCGCCGAACGCGCGCTGGTCGATGGCCCGAATCGCGCGCTCGTCGTCCCGCCGATGACGCTCGACATGCTCGACGAACTCCGCGACGTGCGGATCGCACTCGAAGGCTGCATCGCCGAACGCGCGTGCGAGCGGATGACCGACGCGCAGATCGCGGCCGTGCGCAAGACCTGCGAAACGATGCAGGCACACGCCGAGGCCGGCCGCTCGCGCGCCTACCTGCAAAGCAATTTCGCGTTCCACAGCGCGATCTACGCGCACGGCGCCAGCGAAAACACGCTCGCGATCGTCGAGAACCTGTGGATGCGCGTCGGCCCGTTCCTCAACATGGTCGCGCTCGACATCCCGCACATGCGGCGCTCGATGGATGCGCACCGCGCGATCGTCGATGCGCTCGAACGGCGCGACGGCGCGGGCGTGCGGGCCGGCATCGCGCTCGACATCGGCGGCGCCGCGCACGATCTCGCCGAGACGCTGCGGGCCGAACAGACGCCGCGGACCGTGAACGCGAAACCGTAGCGGCCGCGTGCCACGGCCGCCCGACACGCGAGCGGCCGTCATTCCACAACACCAAAGATGGAGACAACCCGGCATGACAGCTTCCGACCTGCTGAAACCCTATGACGGCCTGCGCGTCCTCGTGACCGGCGGCGCGTCGGGCATCGGCCTCGAAATCGCCGACGCGTTCGCCGAATGCGGCGCGCGCGTGCACGTGTGCGACGCGTCGCAAGCCGCGATCGCGGCGCTCGCCGACCGGCCGCCGCGTGGCCCGACCGGTGCGATCAGCGCGACGCTGGCCGACGTGTCCGACCCGGCCGCCGTCGAGCGCGTGTTCGCCGACCTGTCGACGCGGCTCGGCGGCCTCGACGTGCTGGTCAACAACGCGGGCATCGCCGGCCCGACCGGCGGCATCGACGAAATCGACCCCGTGCAGTGGGAACAAACCGTGGCGATCAACCTGAACGCGCAATTCCAGTTCGCACGCCGCGCGGTGCCACTGCTGCGCGAATCGAAACACGGCGGCGCGATCATCGCGCTGTCGTCGGTCGCCGGCCGGCTCGGCTATGCGTTCCGCACGCCGTATGCGGCCACCAAATGGGCGGTGGTCGGCCTCGTGAAAAGCCTCGCGATCGAGCTCGGGCCGCTCGGCATCCGCGTGAACGCGATCCAGCCCGGCATCGTGCGCGGCCCGCGGATGCGCCGCGTGATCGAGGCGCGCGCGCAGCAGCTCGGCATCGGCTACGACGACATGGAGCAGCGCTATCTCGAGAAGATCTCGCTGCGGCGCATGACCGATCCGGCCGAGATCGCCGCGACCGCGCTGTTCCTGTGTTCGCCGGGCGGGCACGGGATAACCGGGCAGGCGATCTCCGTCTGCGGCAACGTCGAAGTGCTCTGAGGCCTCCTGCATCGTTCATCGAAAGGAAACCATCCGTGGCAAACGCTCGCAAAGTCATCATCACCTGTGCGCCGACCGGCGCGATCCATACGCCGTCGATGTCGCCGTACCTGCCCGTGACGCCGCACGAAATCGAAACGGCCGCGGTCGCGGCCGCGCAGGCCGGCGCGGCGATCCTGCACCTGCATGCACGCAACCCGTCCGACGGCAAGCCGACGCAGGACCCGGCCGTGTTCGCCGAATTCCTGCCGCGCATCAAGGCGCAGACGGACGCGGTGATCAACCTGACGTCGGGCGGCAGCCCGCACATGACGGTCGACGAACGGCTGCAGCCGGCGCTGCATTTCCAGCCCGAGGTCGCGTCGTTGAACATGGGTTCGATGAACTTCGGGCTGTACCCGATGCTCGAGCGCTTCCGCGAGCTGAAGCATCCGTGGGAGCGCGAACATTTAGAGAAAAGCCGCGATCTCGTGTTCAAGAACACGTTCGCGGACATCGAGACGATCCTCACGCGCTGCGGCGCGAACGGCACGCGGTTCGAATTCGAGTGCTACGACATCTCGCACCTGTACAACCTCGCGCACTTCGTCGACCGCGGCCTCGCGAAGCCGCCGTTCTTCGTGCAAAGCGTGTTCGGCCTGCTCGGCGGGATCGGCGCGCATCCGGAGGACCTGATGCACATGCGCCGAACGGCCGACCGCCTGTTCGGCAGCGATTACGTGTGGTCGATCCTCGGCGCCGGGCGCAACCAGATTCCGCTCGCGACGATCGGCGCCGCGCAAGGCGCGAACGTGCGCGTCGGGCTCGAGGATTCGCTGTGGATCGCGCCCGGCAAGCTCGCTGAATCGAGCGCCGCGCAAGTCCTGAAAATGCGTCAGGTGCTCGAAGGCCTGTCGCTCGAGATCGCGACACCGGCCGAGGCGCGCGCGATGCTCGCACTCAAGGGCGGCGACGCGGTGAACTTCTGATCGCCGGGTCGCGCCCCCAACACGAGAACCCGCAAGCGCAGTGACAAGGCGCCGGCCCGAGCCGGCCGGCGCCAGGACGCCCTTGATCGCCCCGCTCCGTTCGAGCGCCGCCGGCGCGGCTCCGTCGTCTGCCCATCCGCTGCGTGCACCGCGGCGGCATTTGCCGAACGCGGCGCGCCGTGCTTGCCGTGCGCGCCGGTTCGCCTTTACCGGAGTCGTCCGCATGTCCACTCATCACGCTCAGGCCTTGTCGTCCGCCGCCGGCGACGCGAACGCGTCGCTGAACCGGCTGCTGTTCCGCAAACTCATGCCGCTGCTGATCGCCGCCTATGTGATCAGCTTTCTCGACCGCACCAACATCGCGTTCGCCAAACATTCGATGGGCGTCGATCTCGGCATTTCATCGGCCGCGTACGGGCTCGGCGCGGGGCTGTTCTTTCTCACCTACGCGCTGTTCGAGATTCCAAGCAACCTGATCATGCATCGCGTCGGCGCGCGCTTCTGGATCACGCGGATCATGATCACGTGGGGCGCGCTGTCGGTCGCGATGGCGTTCGTGAGCGGCGAGACGTCGTTCTACGTGATGCGCCTGCTGCTCGGCGTGGCCGAAGCCGGCCTGTTTCCCGGCGTGATGCTGTATCTGACGTACTGGTTCGGCCGCGAGGAGCGTGCGCGCGCCACCGGCTATTTCCTGCTCGGCGTGTGCATCGCGAACATCGTCGGCGGGCCGCTGGCCGGCGCGCTGATCGAACTCGACGGCACGCTCGATTTCCATGGCTGGCAATGGCTGTTCGTCGTCGAAGGCATTCCGGCGATCCTGCTCGCGTTCGTCGTATGGACGCGATTGCCGGACCGTCCGAGCGCCGCGCCGTGGCTCGCCCCGGAAACCGGCCGCGCGCTCGAGCGCAAGCTGGCGGCCGAACAGGACGCGGGCGTCGCCGCGCACGGCGGCCATGCGTTCGGCGCCGCGCTGCGCGATCCGCAGATCTGGCTCGCGATCTTCGTGTACTTCTGCCACCAGCTGACCATCTACACGGTGATCTTCTTCCTGCCGGGCATCATCGGCGCGTCGGGGCGGCTCTCGCCGGTCGCGGTCGGGTTGCTGACGTCGCTGCCCTGGCTCGCCGCCGCGCTGGGCGCCGGGACGCTGCCGCGCTTCGCACGCGAGTCGCGTCATTCGCGCCGGATGCTGTGTGCGGGGCTGGTGGTCATGGCCGCCGGCATGGTCGGCGCTGCGCATGCGTCGCCGCTGGCGGGGCTGCTCTGCGTGTGCGTCGCTGCATCGATGTTCTTCGTCGTGCAGTCGATCGTATTCACGTTTCCGGCGTCGCGGCTCGCCGGCAGCGCGCTGGCCGGCGGGCTCGGGCTCGTGAATACGTGCGGGTTGCTCGGCGGCTTCGTCGGGCCGACCGTCGTCGGCGCGATCGAACAGGCGACCGGCAATGCGAAAAACGGGCTGACGCTGCTGGCGGCCGCGCTCGTCGTCGCGGCGTTCGCGAGCCTCGCGTTGCGGCACGGGCACGAGCACGCCGACGTGCGGTCGCGCGGTTGAAGGCGGATGTGATTCGAGCGGCAAGGATGCGGGTCTCACCCGGTCCGCATCTCGCTACATTCGATCAGAACAGATACGTGCTCGCGACGATCGGGTGGGCACTTGATGAGGCGATATGCGTGTCGCCACGCGGGTCGCGAATCTCGACGGATCGGCGAATCAACGGGCCACCGTCGCCGGCGTGCTCGCGACCTTGCTCGACCGCCGCTCCGCCACCCGCTGCGCGAACCGGTACGCAACGAGCGAACCCGCCACCGCCACCAGCATCGGCACGAGGCAGTCGTGATTCGCGCGCGTGAATTCGAGCAGCAGCACGACGGCCGTGATCGGCATCTGCATCGACGCGGCGAGAAACGCGGTCGCGCCGATCAGCGCGCATCCGCCGAGCGATGCGCCCGGCCACACGGCGCTCCACAGCCCACCGAGCACGACCCCGAGCAGCGCGCCGTTCGCGAGGCCCGGCGTCAGCAGCCCGCCTTCCGCGCCGGCCCGCAGGCTGCCGGCCTCGATCATCACCTTCAGCACGAGCAGCACCGCCGCGAGGCCGATCGTCAGCGTGCCGTCGAAGCCCAGCGATGCCGGCCCCTTGCCGTTGCCGAGCAATTGCGGAAACGCCATCGCGAGCACGCCGATCATCGCGAAGTTGAGCAGCGCGAACACCGGCAGCCGCCAGTCCTTCGGCGCGTTCGCCCGCGCGCGGGTCGTGAGCCGCACGAAACCGTACGCGGCGAAGCCGAACAGCGGCCCGCAGACGATCGACCATGCGACGAGCGGCGTGCTCAGCACGAACGCCGGTACCGTGTACTGGTGCTCGTTGCCGAGGCCGACCCACGCGACGATCGCCGCGATCGCGGACGTCACGACCGCCACGATCAGCGCACGTATTTCGAACGTGCCGAGCAGCACCTCGAGCACGAAGATCGCGCCGCCGAGCGGCACGTTGTAGACGGCCGCGAGCCCCGCACCGGCGCCGCACGCAACCATCAGCCGGCAATCGTCAGGCGTGAGTCGCGCCGCATGCGCGAACCGCCCGGCGAGCAGCGAGCCGATCTCGCGCGGCGCGACTTCGCGGCCGAGCGGCGAACCGAGCGCGACGGTGACGATCTGCAGCAGCGCGTGAACCGTCGTGCTGACGAACGGCATCCGCGGATCGGCCGCGCGCACCGCGCGACGGATGCTGACGAGCGGCCGGCCATACCGGTAAAGCGCCCACCAGCCGCCGCCGGCGACGATCCCGCAGCCGACCAACACCGCGAGCCGGCGCAGCGGCTCGGCCGCGGTCACGCCAGTGAGGAAGCTCTCGGACCCGATCACGTGCGCGATGCTGTAGCCGTACGCGAGGTGCTGGATCGCGTGCAGCAGCAACGCGAGCAGCATGCCGCCGAGCCCCGCGCCGATACCGGTCAGGACCGTGACGACGGCCATGCGCGCGAACGGGCTGGCTGGCGGTGAAGAAGAAGCGGGAGCAGACGGGAGATCGAGGCGCATGGGGTCGGCGAACGGGGATCGAAGGGGCCGGCGCGCACTCGGCGCGCCGCCATCAAGACCGCATCGTAGGCCCGCGCGAATCATGAGACAAACGTATTTTTCGAATCGACTGATGTATTTTTCGAATATATGAAGGCCGGCAGGCCGCGATGCCCGCCTTCCGTGTCAATCCGGGTACGTGATGCGCTCCGGCTCGCGCCGCATGATGACCTTCCCGTGGCGCATCGACAGCGTGGCCTTCGCTTGCCGGCGTACGGCTTCGTAGTCGCTGTCCGCGTCGAGCACGACGAGGTTCGCCGGACGCCCGACCGCGATGCCGTAGCCGTCGCCGAGATGCATCGTCGTCGCGCTGTGGTCGGTCACGAAGTCGAGGCAGCGCTGCAAGTCCTGGTAGCCCATCATGTGACAGATATGAAGGCCCGCATCGAGCACGCGCAGGATGTTGCCGTTGCCGAGCGGATACCACGGGTCCTTGATCGAATCCTGCCCGAAGCACACGTTGATCCCGGCCCGATCGAGTTCCGCGACGCGCGTAACGCCCCGCCGCTTCGGGAACGTGTCGAAGCGCCCTTGCAGGTGAATGCTCTCGGTCGGGCACGAGATGAAGTTCAGCCCCGCCCGCTTCAGCAGCCGGAACAGCTTCGAGCAGTACGCGTTGTCGTACGAACCCATCGCGGTCGTGTGGCTCGCGGTGACGCGCGCGCCCATGCCGCGCACGCGCGCTTCTTCCGCGAGCACTTCGAGAAAGCGCGAATGCGGATCGTCGGTCTCGTCGCAGTGCACGTCGACGAGGCAGCCCGTGCGTTCCGCGAGATCCATCAGGAAGCGGATCGAGCTGACGCCCTGCTCCCGCGTGTTCTCGAAATGCGGAATTCCGCCGACGACGTCCGCGCCCAGCTCGATCGCCTGCTCCATCAGCGCGCGGCCGCCGTCGAACGATTCGATGCCCTCCTGCGGGAACGCGACGATCTGCAGATCGATCAGCCCGCGCGCCTCGTCCTTCACTTCCAGCATCGCCTTCAGCGCGGCCAACGTCGGATCGGTCACGTCGACGTGCGTACGCACGTGCTGGATCCCGTGGTCGCGCAGCATGCCGATCGCCGCATGCGCGCGCGTTTTGGTGTCCTCGTGCGTGATCGTCGCCTTGCGCTCCGCCCAGCGCTCGATGCCCTCGAACAGCGTGCCGCTCATGTTCCACGCGGGTTCGCCGGCCGTCAGCACGGCATCGAGGTGGATATGCGGCTCGACGAGCGGCGCAATCGCGAGACGGCCGCCGCCATCGATATGGTCGGGGTTCGTCGACGCGATCGGCGCGGTTTGCGCATCGATCCGCGCGATCTTGCCGGCATCGATGCCGATCGTGAACAGGCCGTCGCGGCCGCGCAGGCGTACGTTGAACAGGTTCATGGGGAGGCCTCTTGTCGTATGCGTTGACACGGCCGCGCGATCTGCGTCGGCGGCCGTGCGGTCCGAGCGACCAGTATGGAGGAAAAGCAGCGATGCGCGCACCAGTCGCGCATGTTGCATCGACACGACAACCAGGCTGTACCGGGCGGAAGCCGCGGGCCGCCCGCCACGCAAGAATCGCCTGCCCAGCGTGCGCGCGCCGCGTCGTGTCAGTTTTGTGAAGGATGCTTGCCGGATCTGGAACAGTGCGCTCGCGGCCCGGACGGCCGTGCGCGTGCCGCGCATTCCTATACTTGCGCCGAACTTTGGTTTCCAGTCCCACACGCAGGAGAGCTTCACCATGAAAAAAACCTTGATCGCCGGCGCGAGCGCCGCCGCACTCTTCACGCCGCTCGCCCACGCGCAAAGTTCGGTCACGCTGTATGGCCTGATCGACGCCGGCATTGCCTATACCAACAACGCGAACGGCGCGGCGCAGTGGCGCATGACGACCGGCACGATCAATGGCAGCCGCTTCGGCCTGCGCGGCAGCGAGGATCTCGGCGGCGGGCTGAAAGCGCTGTTCGTGCTCGAAAACGGCTTCAACGCGAACAACGGCGGGCTGGGCCAGGACGGCAAGCTGTTCGGCCGGCACGCGTACGTCGGCCTGAGCCAGGCCGGCTACGGCACGCTGACGCTCGGCCGCCAGTACGACACGATGGTCGACTTCGTCGCGCCGTTGTCGGCGACGTCCGGCGATTTCGGCGATACGGGCTTCGCGCATCCGTTCGACAACGACAACCTGAACCATTCGGTGCGCATCAACAACGCGGTCAAGTACACGAGCGACACGGTCGCGGGCTTCAAGGTCGGCGCGTTGTACGCGTTTTCCAACTCGGCGAATTTCAGCGCGAACCGCGCATACAGCGTGGCCGCGAGCTACACGAACGGCCCGCTGAAGCTGGCCGGTGCGTACCTGCAGATGAACGGCACCAAGGGTTCGACGAGCGCAAGCCCCGGCGCGACCGATTCGGCCGAAGCGAAAAGCTTGAACCAGGGCGGCTGGTCGATCGGCTCGGACCGCATGCGCACGTATGGCGGCGGCGTCAGCTACGTGTTCGGCCCGGCGACCGTCGGCTTCGTCTACACGCGCTCGCAGTACGACAACACGGGCGCGTTCGGCTCCAGCGGCCAGATCGCGTTCGACAACTACGACGTGAACGTGCGCTATGCGGTCACGCCGGCCGTCAGCGTCGGCGCGGCCTATGTCTATACGGACGCCAGCGTGTCGAATCCCGACAGCAGGCACGGCACCGACCCGAAGTGGCATCAGGCCAACCTGCAGGCCGTGTACAAGCTGTCGCGCCGCACCGACCTGTACGCGGAAGCGATGTTCCAGCACGCGTCGGGCCGCGGCTACCAGGCGTTCATCAACACGTCGGGCGGCGCATCGAGCACCGCGAATCAGGTGGTCGGCACGATCGGCATGCGCACGCGGTTCTGACCGGCATCGCATGACGTCGCCCGTATGCACGGCGCCCGTGTGCGCTCACGGGTTCGCCCGGTGCGGGCGACCGCGCCAATGTTGTTGCTTCTGGAACGCAGCCCTCCTGGAATCGGGGTGTTTGCACGCGGACGCGCTACGTAGACTGACGTCGAAGGTCGGCGCCGCGCGCCGCGTGTCGATCCGGCCACCCACCCCCTATTCAGGAGAACCACGTGAAATCGCTCGTCGTTACCGCCGCCGCTGCCGTCCTGCTCGCCGCACCGGCCCTGTCGTTCGCCCAGCAGGCGAAGTCGCCCGTCACGCGCGCGCAGGTGCTGCAGGAGCTGGTCGATCTCGAATCGGTCGGCTACAACCCGGCGCGCGGGGAAATCGGCAACTATCCGGAGGACATCCTCTCGGCGCAGGAACGACTGCAGACGAAACGTCTCGCCGAGCGAAAAGCGGCGCAGGCCGCTTATGGCCCGGCCGGCGAGCCGGCGACCGAATCGGGCGCGGCGGCCAAGCCCGCGCTGTGACGATGCGCGTCGCTCGCCTCACGCATGCGTGGCGAGCGATGTGTATCGGGTGTTTGCATGAAGCAACCCGCCGCGCGCCGATGCGCGTGCGGGTTTCAGACAGCCTGTGCTCAGGCGGCCTGCGGTTCGCGGTCGATCGCGTTCAGCATCTCGACGTCGCGCGCGATCATCGTCGGCACCTGCGCGCGCAGCATTTCGACCCAGGTCCGCACCTTCGCATCGACGAAGCGGCGCGACGGGTACAGCGCATACACGTTCATCTTCTGCAGGATATGCGCGGGCAGTACGCGGACGAGCGAGCCGTCGCGCAGCGCGTCGATCGCCGAATACAGCGGCAGCATGCCGATCCCGATGCCGTCGCGGATCGCAAGCGCGAGCGATTCGGCGGTATTGGTCTGCACGGGCCCCGCGACGTGGATCTGCTCGACGCCTTCGGGCCCTTCGAGCACCCATTCGTGCGTCGGGAACGCCGGCGTACACAGCGTCAGGCACGCGTGCGCGGCGAGATCCTGCGGGCGGGCCGGCACGCCGTGCCGTTTCACGTAGTCGGGCGATGCGCACAGAATGCTGAACGTCGAGCCGAGCAGGTGCGACACGAGTTCCGAATCGGGAAGCGACGACGCGGTGACGACGGCCGTGTCGCTCGTGCCGTCGAACAGGTCCGGCATGCGCTGCGACAGCGACAGCTCGATCGACACGTCCGGGAATTGCGCGTGATAGCGCGTCAGCGTGGGCAATACATAGTGATGACCGACGCTCGCGAAGCTGTGCATGCGCAGCACGCCGGCCGGGCGCTCGTGCGCGCAGCTCGCCTCTTCTTCCGCGCGGTCGACGTCGGCGAGGATCTGGCGGCAGCGCCGCAGATAGCTTTCGCCGGCCGACGTGAGCGCAAGACGGCGCGTCGAGCGATTCATCAGACGGGTGCGCAGGCGCGCCTCCAGCTCCGACACCGCGCGCGACATCGCACCCGTCGTCGAATTCAGCGATTGCGCGGCGGCGGTGAAACTGCCCGTCTCGACGACGCGCGAAAACACCCGCATGTTTTGTAGCGTATCCATTCCTGTGAGCGACCTGTAGCGGAGCCGCCATTTTCCTCCACTGGATGCGACAGATTGTTACTCCGGCTGCAACTATCGTTTCCCCGCAGCTGCGTTAATGCGCGGGCGCCGCGCTCCTACAATCGGCGCCTCACCAGTCGAACGGACCCGTTCGGACGCGCCGCGGCACCTCGCGCGGTCGGCCTTGGGCCCTTTTTCATGAAGCCACAACCTGCGATCGCGCGACCTTCCATCGAACCGGCCCGATGGAGGCGATGGCTCGATCCCCTCGGCAACGCGGCGCGCGACTGGGCCGCGACCGACGGGCTGATCTGGCTGCACCTCGCGAAAACCGTGCTCGCGGCGCTGCTGGCGATGGGCATTGCGATGCGTCTCGAGATGTCGCAGCCGCGCACCGCGATGACGACCGTGTTCGTGCTGATGCAGCCGCTGTCGGGCATGGTGTTCGCGAAGAGCTTCTATCGTGTGCTCGGCACGGCGGCCGGCCTCGTCGGCGCGCTCGCGCTCGGCGGGCTGTTCGCGCAGCAGCCCGAGCTGTACATGGCCGGCATCACGCTGTGGATCGGCGGCTGCATCGCGCTCGCGGTGCGCAACCGCCACTTCCGCTGGTACGGCTTCGTGCTCGCCGGCTACACGGCCGCGCTGATCGGCCTGCCGGCCGTGATGACGCCGCAGACGCTGTTCCAGTCCGCGCTCACGCGGGCCGCGGAAGTCGCACTCGGCATTGCGTGCTCGGGCGCGGTCAGCGCGTTGATCCTGCCGTTGAGTTCCGCGAAGGCGCTGATGCGTTCGTTGAGCGCGCGCCACGCGACGTTCGCGGCGTTCACGGCCGGCGCGCTGGCAGGCGACGTCGCGCGCGGCGATTTCGAGCGGCGCTTCGCCGATTTCGTCGACGACATCGTCGGCTTCGAAGCGAACCGCGCATTCGCATCGTTCGAGGACCCGCACATTCGCGCGCGCAGCCGTCGGCTTGCTCGGCTGAACAGCGAGTTCATGAACGCGTGCACGCGGCTGCATGCGCTGCACCAGCTCGTCAAACGGCTGCGCGCGAATCAGTCGGACGCGGTGCTCGATGCGCTGGCGCCGCACGTCGACGCGCTGGCGCTGCGCTTCGCCGCATTGCGCGACGAACGCCAGCGCGGCATCGCACCGGCCACCGGCGCGCTGCTCGAACTGCGCCGCTTCCACGGTGCGTTGCCGAAGGCCGCGCGCGCGTCGCGGCGAACCATCGAGGACCATGCGGCCGGCGGCCTGCTCGACTTCGATACCGCGATCGAGCTGCTGTACCGGTTCATCGGCGAATATCTCGGCTACGTCGACACGTACGCGTCGCTCGACCAGGACGATCACGCGTTCGAGCGCTCGGTCACGCATTACGCGGTGAAAACCAATGCGTTCTTCGTCGGCTTCGCGTTCCTGCGCACGGTGGTCGCCGTCGGCGCGATGAGCGCATTCTGGATCGCGTCCGAATGGCCGAGCGGCTCGCTCGCGGTGATCGCCACCGCGATCGCGTGCGCCCTCAGCTCGACCTCGCCGCGCGCGCCGAAGTTCGTCGCGCAGATGGGCGTCGGGGCGGCGTTCGCGACCGCGGTCGGCTACCTGTTCCTGTGCTACGTCTATCCGAACATCGACGGTTTTCCGCTGCTGTGCGCGGCGCTCGCGCCGGTGCTCGGCCTCGGCGCGTTCCTCGCGATGCGGCCAGGGCTGTCCGGCTACGGGATCGGCTTCGCGGTGTTCTTCTGCCTGCTCGCGGGCCCCGACAACACGATCGCGTATACGCCCGAAGTGCTGATCAACAACGGGCTGGCGGTCGTCGTCGCGATGCTCGCGTGCTCGCTCGTGTTCGCCGTCGTATTGCCGACCCACATGCCCTGGCTCACCGGACGGATCGCGCACGACTTGCGCCGCCAGGTGACGCTTGCATGCGAAGGCGCGCCGGACGGCCTCGCGCAGCGCTTCCAGTCGAGCACGCACGATCTGATGGCGCAACTGCGCACGCTGCTGGTGCGTCGTACGCGGCAGCATCGCGATGCACTGCGCTGGATGCTGTCGACGCTCGAGGTCGGCCACGCGGTCATCGACCTGCGCGACGAACTGCACGCGTTCCGCGCGTCGAAACCGCCACAGACGCTGCGCTGGACCGGTTCGATCGATGCGGTGCTGAACGAACTGCCGCGCTTCTTCGACGATCCGACGCCCAGTCGCCATGCGCGCACGCTGAAATCGGTGAATCTCGCGATCCGTGCGGCACAGCACACGCTGCAGGCGTGGTACGCGGTGCCCGACGCGCGCCGCAGCATGCAAAGGATCGTCGGTTGCCTGCACTTCATGCGCAGCGCGCTGCTGGACAAGGACGCGCCGTTCAACCGGCACCGTCATTGAAAACGGGTGCGTGCGCAACGGGATCGTTGTTCCGGATGGAAATAAGCTCTACAGCCGCGGTGATTAATCTTTAAGCAGTGCGAGCCTATAGTTTCCTCACTGCCAGCGAGACTGGCACTCACCCAGGAGAAACAAAATGAAGCCGCTGCACCTCGCCCTCGTTGCCCTGTCGCTCACCGCTGCCGTCGCTCACGCGCAGCCGGCGCCGGCAGACGCCGCACCGCAACAGGCGAACCGCGCCGAGGCGATCCAGGCCGCCGGCCGCGTCGATCGTGCGCAATCGAAGCAGGAAGACCCGAACGCCTGCGTCGGCCCCGTCAGCTTCTGCAACATCTACTTCGGCAGCTGAGCATGACGCCGCGTCGTCACGGCCCGGCCCGTATCGCCCGCATTGCATGCAACGCAAGCGCGTGCGGACGGCGCCCAGGCCGCCCGCCGCATCGCCGCCCCGCCCCACGCCGCTTCGATTGAAGCGGCGCTTGCCGTTTCAGGCGCCGCGCCCCGGCCGCCAACCCACTTCGCGCAACGCGTCCAGCAAGCGCGCCTGCCCGAGCCCTTCGACCCGCGTCCCGCGCGACGCGACGTCGCCGCCCGCGACCAGCGCATTCACGATCGCCTCCTCCACCGCTTCCGCCGCCGCGACGAACAGCGCGGAAATATGGTCGTTGTTGACCATCCGTACGCCGGTGGTCGGCGTGCCCTTGCTGCCGTAGTTCACCGCCGGCAAGCCGGCGTTGCCGGTGGCGAACGCGAGGAAGATGTCGCCGCTCGAATCCTCGGTGCCGCCGCCGACGCGGGCGAGCCCGACGCTCGCGCGCTGCGCGAGACGCGCGCATTGATGCGGCAGCAACGGTGCGTCGGTCGCGATCGTGACGACGATCGAACCCATGCCGGCTTCGCCTTTCGCGTCGGCCTCGCGGAACGGCGAATGCACGTGCCGCAGCACTTCGCCGACCGGGTAGCCGGCTACGCGCAGCATCTCGCGCACACCGTAGTTCGCCTGCACGAGCGCGCCGACGGTCCAGCCGCCGGCATCGTTCGCCAGCACGCGCGACGCGGTGCCGATGCCGCCCTTGAACTCGTGGCAGATCATGCCCGTGCCGCCGCCCACGCCGCCTTCGGCGACCGGTCCCGACTGCGCGGCGTCCAGCGCGCGCTGGACGTGCGCGGCGTTCACGTGCTGCCCCCAGATGTCGTTCAGCAGTCCGTCGTAGGTTTCCATCACGACGGGCATGCACCAGTACACGCGGCCCGCGGCCGCTTCGCGTTCGTTCGCGACCAGCGCGTCGCGCACCGCGCCGACGCTGTGCGTGTTGGTATAGGCGATCGGCGTCGTCAGCAGGCCCGCTTCGCGAATCCATTCGAGCCCGGTCGCGTCGCCGTTGCCGTTCAGCACGTGCACACCCGCGAAGCACGGCGAATCGTGCACGGCGCCCGCGCGCGGCTCGATCACGGTGACGCCGGTGCGGATCGATGCGTCGCCGTTCTCGACGTTCAGCGTGCAATGTCCGACCCGCACACCCGGTACGTCCGTGATCGCGTTGAAGCGGCCCGGCGTGCCGAGGCCGATGCGGATGCCGAGATCCCTCGTGCGCATGATGCGATTCCTCCAGTCTTTCGATTTTTCAATGGTTCGGTGTGTCGGTGATGCAAGGGGGCGATCGGGCGCTCAGAGCGCGCGGAATGCTTCGCTGTGGCGCGCCCAGGCCACGTACATCACGAGCGCCGCGACCAGCAGCCCCGCGATGATGATCAGGTCGGTCGGTTTCGTCGCCGTCGCCAGCGTCGTGTAAAGCGTGTACGCGGCGCCCGCCACCGCGACGAGCGGCGTCACGGGCCACAGCGGCATCCGGTAGTGATGCTCGACGTCGCGGCGCACGAACCGGCTCGCGAGCGCGGCCAGCCCGACGACGAGATAGATCAGCAGCAACAGGTCGACCGTGAACGCGGTCAGCTCGTCGAGGCTCGACACGAACACGAGCCCGGCCGACGGTATCGCGAGCGCGAGCGTCGCCAGCCACGGCGATTCGAGGCGCGGGTGGATCGTCGAGAACGCGCGGTTGCAGGTGCGCGACCAGAGCGCATGCCGGCCGCTGCTGTACAGCAGGCGGCCCATCGTGATCACGATCGCGATGATCGCGTTGAACACCGACAGGAAGATCCCGCCGCTGACCACGCGCGACACGGCCGGATTGCTCAGCGAGCGCACGACATAGCCGATCGGATCGGCGCTTTTGGTCAGTTCCGTCAGCGACGGCGCACCCAGCACGATCGCGGTGAGCGGCACCAGCTCGACGACGAGGATCACGAGCAGCGAATAGATCACCGCCTTCGCGACGTTGCGGTTGCCGCCGCGCAGGTCTTCCGCGAGATAGGCGGCGGAGCCGAAGCCGTTGTAGCAGAAGATCGCGGTGCCGATGGCGGGCACGATGGCCGCGAGCGTCGCCGGCACGAGCGCATTGCCGCTTGCCACGACCGGGGCGATCAGCACTTCGGCGCCGCGATGCGGCGATCCGAAGCCGAGCCCCGCGATCAGCATCAGCACGCCGATTTCGACGACCAGGAACGCGCCGGTGATCCATGCGTTCGTCTTGATGTTCAACATGCCGAGCAGATAGCTGAGCAGCACGATCGTCAGCGCGACCGACTGGTTGCCGAAGTGCGTGCCGAGCGCGTTGTTCAGATAGGGCGCGGCGCCGCTCGCCAGCACGGCCGGGATGAACACGCTGACCGACAGCACCGTGATGAAGGTCAGGTAGCCGGGGAGCGTGCCGAACACGCGCTTGGCCATCACGTATTCGCCGCCCGCGCTGCGGTGCGCGGCGCTCAGTTCCGCATAGCAGAGCGCGAACGCAAGCGCGAGCACGCCGCCGAGCACGAACGACAGCACGGCGCCGCTGCCGGCCTGCTGGATCGCGAACGGCGCGATCACGAAGATCGAGCTGGCCGGCGTCACGCCCGATACGGTGATCATCACTGCGTCGCGCACGCTGAGCGTCTGCGACAGCGCGCGCGGCGCGTCTTCCGTGGCAGGCGCCGCTTGCAGGCTGCCCGTCGATTCCGACATCATCGCCATTTCGTTCTCCTGTGCTCCTGTGCTGCGTTTTTTTGAACACCCATACTCGGGCCCGATTGATTGCGTGGCAGTCTAGGAAGCCAATTTCAGGACCGCTATTCCCCCTTCGTGTTACGCCCTTCCGGTGGTGGTATGGATCGTCTCTTTTCCGAAATCGCGATGCACCAGGCGCTTGGCCGCGCAATCGATCATCTCGGCCAGCCGCGCTTCTGGCGATTCCTGGTGCTGCTGCTCAATGAAATGGCGCCGTTCGACAACGCGCTGGCGACCGCGATCGGCCACGACGGCGTACCGCTCGTGCTCGACGAATACGACACGGGCGGCACCGACACCGCGTCGCCCGTGCCGCTTTACCTGAATGGGTTATATCTGCTCGATCCGTTCCTGCAGGCCGCGCACGACGGGCTCGCCGACGGCTGCTACCGGCTCGAGGAAGTCGCGCCCGACCTGTTCCGGCAGAGCGAGTATTTCCTGAGCTATTTCCGCGATGCGGTCGGCGACGACGAGATCCAGATTCTCGTGCGGCCGAATGCCGACACGCTGCTGTCGCTGTCGCTCGGTGCGTCGACGCGCTTCGACGTCGAGCCGCTCGGCAAGCTGACGGCCGCGATGCCGTGGGTGCTCGCGGCGATTCGGCAGCACTGGCGGCTGGTGGGCGACGCCGCGCGTGCGGCGCCCGACGCCGATCTCGGCGCGCGCGTCGAACAGGCGCTCGCCCGCTTCGGCGCGGGTGTGCTGACCGACCGCGAGATGTCGATCGCGCGGATGGTGCTGCGCGGCAATTCGTCGAAGGCGATCGCGGAGCGACTGGCGATATCACCCGAAACAGTGAAGGTCCATCGACGGCATTTGTACGCAAAGCTCGGGATTTCGTCACAACCCGAGCTGTTTTCGCGGTTCATCCAGGCGTTGGGAGAAGATGCGGCGGGATGAGTGCAGCGACCGGCGCGCGCGAGCCCGGCTCGGGGACGGATGCCGAATACCTGACGATGATCGTCGCGCCGTGGCGCGCTGCGTGCGGGCCGCCGATATGCCCCCCGATCTTCTCGCAGCGCCGCCAAAAACCGCCTATCGTGAATAAGGCGCCCCGTTTGCCGCTATTCGCCCCGCCGTCGCTGGCGCGGGCGGGCGGCGACGGCGCCGTGCTCCGGCACCATTCATCGCGATTCCGGCGCACGCTCGCCCGTGCGCGATCGCGGCCGCCCACCGGACTATCAGGAGGCACTCATGAAAGCCGCGCTGCTCGTCAGCTCCGCCCTGCTCGCCATTGCGTCAGCTTCGGCCACGGCCCAGGGATCCATCACGAAGGAAGAAAACGGCGCGCTCGTCGCCGCGAACGGGATGACCGTCTACTCGTTCGACAAGGACAAGCCCAACGCCGGCACCAGCGCCTGCACCGGCCCATGCGAAACCCTCTGGCCGCCGTACAAGGCCAGCGCGACCGACGTACCGGTCGGGCCCTACACGATCGTCAAGCGCGACGACGGCAGCCCGCAATGGGCGTACAAGGGCAAGCCGCTGTACTTCTTCTCGAAGGACATGAAACAGGGCGAGCGCAACGGCGACAACTTCAAGAACGTGTGGCACGTGGTCGCCCCGTAAGCCTTCGTTCGCCGCGTTCCGTGCATTTCGCCAGCACGTAAAAAAGCCCGCCCCGATCGTCGATCGGGGCGAGCCTTGGCAACACCGCACGTCGCACCGGCCGTATGCAGCCGGTGCGCGCGTCAACTCAGCGGTTCGACGGGAAGCTGAACACCGTCCCTTCGCGCACGCCGGCCGACGGCCAGCGCTGCGTGATCGTCTTGCGCTTCGTGTAGAACCGCACCGCGTCCGGGCCGTATGCATGCAGGTCGCCGAACAACGAACGCTTCCAGCCGCCGAACGAGTGGTACGCGACCGGCACCGGCAGCGGCACGTTGATGCCGACCATGCCGATCTGGATGTTGTCGCTGAAGTAGCGCGCGGCCTCGCCGTCGCGCGTGAACAGACAGGTGCCGTTGCCGTATTCGTGCGCATCGATCAGCGCCATCGCCTCGTCGAGCGATTTCAGGCGGATCACGCCGAGCACCGGCCCGAAGATCTCGTGCTGGTAGATCGGCATGCCGGGCTTCACGTTGTCGAACAGGCACGGCCCGAGGTAGTAACCACCGTCGTGGCCGTCGACCTTCACGCCGCGACCGTCGACGACGAGCGTCGCGCCCGCCGCCACGCCCGCTTCGACGAAACCCGTCACCTTCTCGAAATGCTGCTGCGTGACGAGCGGGCCCATGTCGACGCCCGCGCCGTTGCCCGGGCCGACCTTCATCTTCTCGATCTCGGCCTTCAGCCCCGCGACGACCTGGTCGCCCGTTTCGTCACCGATCGCGACGACGAGCGGAATCGCCATGCAGCGCTCGCCGCACGAGCCGTATGCAGCACCCATCAGCGCGTTCACCGCGTTGGGGATATCGGCATCCGGCATCACGACCGCGAAGTTTTTCGCGCCGCCGAGCGCCTGCACGCGCTTGCCGTGCGCGCAGCCGGTCGAATAGATATATTCGGCGATCGGCGTCGAGCCGACGAAGCTCACGGCCTTCACGCGCGGATCGGCGAGGATCGTGTCGACCGCTTCCTTGTCGCCGTTCACGACGTTCAGCACGCCCGGCGGCAGGCCGGCCTCGAGCGCGAGCTCGGCCATGCGCAGCGTCGACGACGGCGTGCGCTCGGATGGCTTCAACACGAACGTGTTGCCGCACGCGACGGCCATCGGCCACATCCACAGCGGCACCATCACCGGGAAGTTGAACGGCGTGATGCCGGCCGCGACGCCGAGCGCCTGGAACTCGCTCCACGAATCGATCGCCGGGCCGACGTTCTTGCTGTGCTCGCCTTTCAGCAACTCGGGCACGTAGGTCGCGTACTCGACGTTCTCGATCCCGCGCTGCAGTTCGCCCATCGCATCGGCGAGCACCTTGCCGTGCTCGGCGGTGATCAGCGCGCACAGCTCGTCGGCGTGCTCTTCGAGCAGCGTCTTGAAGCGGCTCATCACGCGGGCGCGCTTCAGCGGCGGCGTGTTGCGCCATGCCGGAAACGCAGCCTGCGCGGATGCGATCGCGGCTTCGACGGTCAGCTTGTCGGCGAGCGCGACGCTCTTGCGCGATTCGCCGGTCGCCGGGTCGAACACCGGCTGGACGCGGCTGCCGCCGTCTACGCGCTTGCCGTCGATCAGGTGGCCGACGGTAGAGGTCACATTGCTGTCGTGTTTCATCGTTCAGGCTCTTTCGTGAATTCGGTTGTCGCTGGGAACGAGCGCGGGCTCAATCCACTTCGTTCAGCGCGTCGGAGAGCGCGTTGATCAGGTTGTCGATCTCGCGCTTCTCGGCGATGAACGGCGGCGCGAGCTGGATCGTGTCGCCGCCGTAGCGCACGTAGAAGCCCTTCGCCCAGCAGCGCATCGCGATCTCGTACGGGCGCCGTGCCGGCTCGCCCGGCAGTGCGGCGATCGTCAGGCCGGCGGCCAGCCCGTAGTTGCGGATGTCCGCGATGTGGCGCTGGCCCTTCAGCCCGTGCACGGCCGCCTCGAAATACGGCGCGAGATCGCGCACGCGGGCCACCGCGTCTTCCTTCACCAGCAGGTCGAGCGCCGCGACGCCGGCCGCACACGCGACCGGGTGCGCCGAATACGTGTAGCCGTGCGGGAACTCGAGCATGTACTCGGGGCCGCCCGCGGCCATGAACGTGTCGTAGATCTCCTTCGTCGCGATCACGCCGCCGAGCGGCTGCACGCCGTTCGTCACCTGCTTCGCGAAGTTCATGATGTCCGGCACCACGCCGAAGGCGTCGGCGCCCGTCATCGCGCCGGCCCGGCCGAAGCCCGTGATGACCTCGTCGAAGATCAGCAGGATGTCATGCGCGGTACAGATGTCGCGCAGGCGTTTCAGATAGCCCTTCGGCGGCACGACGACGCCCGCAGAGCCGGAGAACGGCTCGACGATCACGGCCGCGATGTTCGACGCGTCGTGCAGCGCGATCAGTTCGAGCAGGCGATCGGCCAGCTCGGCGCCGTGCTCGGGCATGCCGCGCGAGAACTTGTTCTCGGCCAGTTGCGTATGCGGCAGGAAATCGGCGTCGAGGCCCTGCCCGAACAGCTTGCGGTTCGGCCCGATCCCGCCGACCGAGATGCCGCCGAAGTTCACGCCGTGATACCCCTTCTCGCGGCCGATCAGGCGCGTCTTGGTGCCCTTGCCCTTCGCGCGCCAGTACGCACGGGCCAGCTTCAGCGACGTGTCGGCCGCTTCCGAGCCCGAGCCCGTGAAGAACACGTAGTCGAGGCCGGCCGGCGTCAGCTCCTTGATCTTGTTGGCGAGCTCGAACGATTTCGGGTGGCCGAACTGGAAGGCCGGCGCGTAGTCGAGCTGCGCGACCTGGCGGCTCACGGCTTCGACGATCTCCGTGCGGCCGTGACCGAGGCCCGTGCACCAGAGGCCCGACAGACCGTCGAAGATCTTGCGGCCTTCGGCGTCGGTGTAGTACGCGCCCTTGCCGGACACGATCAGCCGCGGATCGGCCTTGAACTGGCGGTTGGCCGTGAACGGCATCCAGTGCGCGTCGAGCCATTCGGCGTCGGTGCGGAGGTTCGTGTCGTCGTGCTGGGCGGTGGTGATGTCGGTCATGTCGGTCGGCGCGGCGCGCCCCTCCTCCTCGGGTTGATATTGCGCATTGTCGGGACGCCAATTAGTCTTTTGAATATCGCAATATCAATGTTCACTTGCTCAATCATGCAAGCAAAGAAACCGAAGAGCCGCGCGCTGCTCGGACAGCTCAGCGACATGGATCTGCGCCTGCTGCGGGTCTTCAAGGGCGTCGTGCAATGCGGCGGGATGGCGGCGGCCGAACTGGAACTGAATATCGGCATCTCGACGATCAGCCGGCACGTGAAGGATCTGGAAACGCGGCTCGGCCTCGTGCTGTGCCGGCGCGGCCGCGCGGGCTTCACGCTGACGCCCGAGGGGCAGACGGTGTACGAGGAGACGCTGCGGCTGCTCGCGTCGATGGAAGCATTTCGCAGCAGGATCGACGGCATTCACGACAAGATGGGCGGAGAACTTCACATCGCCGTGTTCGACAAAACGGCCACCAACCCGAATGCGC
The DNA here is from genome assembly GCF_902832985.1 of Burkholderia sp. BCC0097. Lineage (NCBI taxonomy): Bacteria > Pseudomonadati > Pseudomonadota > Betaproteobacteria > Burkholderiales > Burkholderiaceae > Burkholderia > Burkholderia sp. BCC0097. Next base: position 218,440 of record NZ_CADFDM010000009.1, on the reverse strand, counting down.
GCCTGGGCGACGCGATCCGGCAATTCGCGGACGAAGCGCCCGACGTCGCGCTGAACCTGCACGTCGCGTCGATCAACGAGGTCGAGCGCGGGGTGATCGACGGCAGCTACCAGGTCGGGATCATCCCGGTGCACCGCAATTCGGGCAGCCTTGTGTATTCGGCGCTGTTCGACGAACGGATGCTGCTCTACTGCGGCCGCCAGCATCCGCTCTTCGACGCGCCGCACGGCAAGCTCACGTGGACGACGGTCCGCAACCACGCGTTCGCCGGGCTCGGCTTCCATTCGCCGAACATGGAGCTGAGCCATCGCGCGAAGCTCACGCGCAGCGCGACCGCGTCGGATCAGGAATCGATCGCGACGCTGATTCTGTCGGGCCGCTATCTCGGGTTCCTGCCCGATCACTACGCGGAGAGTTTCGAAAACAAGGGGCTGATGCAGCCGATCGCGCCGCACCGGTTCAATTACCAGTGCCGGTTCGTGAGCCTGCTGCGGCGCTCGCCGCGGCCGTCGCGGGCCGCGCTGCTGTTCCAGTCGTGCCTCGAAGCCGCGCATGCGGGGGCGCTGCCGGCGGCATAGCGGCGGCTTCCGGTTCGGTCAGGCCCCGTCCCCGCCCGGGCGCGGCTGCGCCCGCTTGCGCGTGACGAAATGGGTCGCGACGAGCGCCGCGGCAAAGCCGGACGCCGCGCCGACGCCGAGCGCCCAGCGGGGGCCGAGATGGTTCGCGACCCAGCCGGCCACCGGCGCGCCGATCGGCGTGCCGCCCAGCGCGACCGCGAGGCGCAGCGCCATCACGCGGCCGCGCATCGCCGGCTCGGTGGAAAGCTGCATCAGGCTGTTGGTCGAGTTCATGAAGGTGATCGCGGCGACGCCGGTCAGCACCAGCGCGGCAGCGAACGACCAGTAGCCGGGCGCCAGCGCGGCGAACGTGCAGCCGAGCCCGAACAGCGCGGCGCCGATCCACAGATGACGGAAGCGCGGCTGCTCGCGGCGCGCGGCGAGCAGCGCGCCCGAGATCGTGCCGACCGCCATCATCGACGACAGGAAACCGAACCCGCGCGCGTCGACGTGAAACACGCTGGCGGCCATCGTCGAAATGAACAACTGGAAATTCAGCCCGAACGTGCCGATCAGGAACAGCATCACGAGGATGGCTGTGAGGTCCGGGCGGCGCCACACGTAGCGGAATCCGTCGAGCAGGCTGCCGCGCGAGCGGTTTGCCCGCACATTGGTGCGCAGTTCGTCCTCCCGAAGCCGCGACAGCGACGCCAGCACCGCGAAGAAGCTGAGCCCGTTCGCGAGAAACGCCCAGCCGGTGCCGACCGATGCGATCAGGAAGCCGGCCGCCGCCGGGCCGACCATCCGCGCGGCATTGAACGACGTCGAATTGAGCGCGACCGCGTTCGCGAGTTCGCGGTCACCGACCAGTTCCGCGACGAAAGTCTGCCGCACCGGCGCGTCGAACGCCGACGCACAGCCGAACAGGAACGCGAACACATACACGTGCTCGAGCCGCACCGCGCCGGTGACCGTCAGCACGCCGAGCACGAGCGCCAGCGCGCCCATCAGCGCCTGTGTCGCCATCAGCAGCTTGCGCTGGTCGAAGCGGTCGGCCGCGTAGCCGGTCCACGGCAACAGCAGCAATTGCGGCCCGAACTGCAGCGCCATCACCGTGCCGACCGCAGACGCGTCGTGATGCGTGAGCTGCGTGAGGACGAGCCAGTCCTGCGCGGTGCGCTGGATCCACGTGCCGATGTTCGACACCAGCGAGCCGATCGCCCATACGCGGTAGTTGAAGCTGCGAAGCGAGCGGAACACGCCCGCTGCCGGCACGCTCACGGCCGCTCCCGGTCGGGCTCGTTGCCGCCGTGCAGTTCGCCGAAATGCCACGCGAGGAACAGGCCGAGCACGAGGATGCCGAGGCCGAACGCCGCCGCGTCGGCCGTGATCTTCAGGTCGAAGTCGCCGACCCGGCACACGAGCGCATACGCAATGACGAGGTTCACGACGCCCCACACCACGTTCACGGTGGACGACGACAACCCGCGGCCGGGCGGATTCGCGAACGGCGTCTGGAACGGCTCGCCACGCAGCCCGCTGACGAGATGCGGCACGGCGTTCGCGAGAAACGCGCCGCCGAAGAAGTACGACACGAGATGCAGGAAGTTCATGGGCGGGCCATCCTTTCGGCGAGCGGTTCGATACGGTTTACGGACGTGTCGGGTCCTGGAATTCGGCGAGCCGCTGCAGCAGCTTCACGGCCGCCGCGAGCTCGGCCTGCTCCGCCGCCGACAGTTGCGCGTGCAGCGCGCGGAACAGCCAGTCGTCCTTGGCCGCGCGGTTCGCTTGCAGCATCTTGCGGAAACCGGGCGTGAGCGCGATCAGCGTCTGCCGGCCATCGGTGGGATCGGGCGCACCGGCGACCGCGCCGAGCGCCTCGAGTGTGGCGACCGTCACCCGCATCGACTGCGGGCGCACGCTTTCGGCACGCGCAAGCGCCGATACCGTCGCCGGGCCGTCGCGATCGAGCCGCAGCAACACCGATTTCTGCGAGGACGTGAGGTCGTTCGGATGGGTCTGCTCCCGCATACGCCGCATCAGCTTGCCGACCGAGATGCGGAGTTCGCCGGCGAGACCGGCCAGCGGGAGGGTATCGGGGGAAGACGATGGCGAGTTCATAAATTCAAGATAGCACATCGACAGTCAAACTGTACAGTTTGACTGTATATTTCATCGTGTAAGGATCGGGCGGCCACGCATGCTTTCGGCGCGACGCCGCGCCTCGTTCGGCCGCGCATTCCGGCTCTGCGATAATGCGGGCTTCCCGTTCCCGCACCGCCTTCCGCCATGACGCAGCCGTCCGCCCCGCTCTCCACCGACCTGCCGCCGATCTCGTGCCTGCCCGGCGACGCGCTGCCGTGGCTGCCGATGAGCGCCGACCTGCCGGGGCTCGCGATCAAGTACCTGCACATCAACGCGGCCGAAGACACGCTGACCGCGCTGCTGAAGATGCCGGCCGGCGGCACGCTGCCGCGCCACCGTCACGACGGCGAGGTGTTCGTCCATACGCTGCAGGGTGCGTGGCGCTACCGCGAATACGACTGGGTCGCGCATGCCGGTTCGACGGTGCTCGAACCGGCCGGCTCGGTACATACGCCGGAAACGCTCGGCGCGCCGGGCGAGGATGTGATCACGCTGAACGTGATGCGCGGCGACCTCGTGCTGCTCGACGATGACGGCCGCGAAACGGCGCGCGAGAACTGCCGCGTCGCGCTGCTGCGCCAGCGCAAGCATGCGCGGACGGCGCCGGATGCGGCCACGGCGTTCGTCACGCGGTAATTACGCGGCAAGACAGGCGACGCGACGCGCATCGTGCCGCGCCCCGTCCATCCCGTCACGCGCGAGCGTCCTCCAGTATTCGTTTCCGCCGCCAGGCTTGCCCGCCCGTTATCGAAAACGCCTGAAAAACCGCCGAATATCGTCGGCCAGCAAGTCCGGCTCCTCCATCGCCGCGAAATGGCCGCCGCTCGGCATGTCGGTCCACTGCACGACGTCGAATACGCGTTCGAGCCAACTGCGCGGCGGGCGGCTGATTTCCTTCGGGAAGCGCGCGAAGCCGACGGGCACCGCCAGGCGTTGCCCGGGCGCAAACCGCATCGGCTGCAGCCGGTTCTCCCAGTACATCTGCATCGACGAGCCAATGCAGCCGGTAAACCAGTAGAGCGAGATGCCCGTCAGCAGCGTGTCGTGCGAAAAACGGCGCGCGACGTCGCCGTCGCAATCGCTCCACGCACGGAATTTCTCGCCGATCCACGCGGCCAGCCCGAGCGGCGAATCGTTGAGCGCGACGGCCAGCGTCTGCGGCTTCGTCATGTGGACGTACGCGTACCCGCCTTCCAGCGCCGCCCACTCGCCGCGCTGCTTCAGAAACGCCTGCTCGTCGTCGGTCAGCGGCCGCGCCGCGTCGATCGGCGGTTCGTAGCTGCCGGGCAGGTAGTTCAGATGGATGCCGTCGATCACGCCCTCATGCCGCACGCCGAGTGCGACCGACACGCCCGCGCCCAGATCGCCGCCCAGCGCGCCGAACCGCTGGTAACCCAGGCCGGCCATCAATGCCGCCCAGCAGTCGGCGACCTGAAGCGCCGACGTGCCGGGCGCCGCCGGCGCGGGAGAAAACAGGAAGCCGGGCAGCGACGGCGCGACGATGTCGAAGGCGTCGGCCGGATCGCCGCCGAACGCGGCCGGGTTGCACAAGCGATCGATCAGCGCATGGAATTCGAATGCGGAACCCGGCCAGCCGTGCGTGACGACGAGCGGATAGGGTTTCGGGCCGGTGCCGCGCCGATGCACGAAATGCACGCGTCGGCCGCCGACGTCCGCGACGAACTGCGGCAGCCGGTTCAGCGCGCGTTCCGCTGCACGCCAATCGAAGCCGTCGGCCCAGTACGCGGCCAGTTCGCGCAGCCACGCGCCGTCGGCGCCCTGCTGCCACGGCTCGGCGGGTGTCAGGTTGGGCGGGCGGGTGTCGCGCACGCGCCGCCGCAAATCGTCGAGCGCTTGATCGGGTATCGCAATGTCGAACGGTTCGGCGCGCATCGTGTCTCCTCGCGAAACATGTCGACGAGATTCTGCGCGATTTTTCCGACCCGCGCTGGCGGCAGGCGGTCGCGCGCGTCAGCCCGTTTCGCGCGCGTCCGTCTCCATCCGTGCGTCGCGCCGCAACGCCTGCGGCGGCACGCCGAACCCGCGCACGAACGCCTCGCGCATGTGCCGGCGATCGCGAAAACCGTTCTCCTTCGCGATCACGTCGAGCGGATGGCGGCTCTGTTCGATCATCAGCCGCGCCGCTTCGAGCCGCAGCCGCTCGATCGCTTTCGCCGGCGACTGCCCGGTTTCGAGCGTAAACACGCGGCTGAACTGGCGCGGGCTCAGGTGCACGGCCTCGGCAAGTTCCTCGACGGTCAGCGCGCGACCGAGATTCCGCCGCGCGTAGTCGAGCGCGCTCTGGATCCGGTCGGATTTCGGCGCGAGATCGAGCATTTCCGAATGCTGCGACTGGCCGCCGGCCCGGCGCTGATGCATCACCAGCTTGCGCGCGACCGACCGCGCAACGTCGGCGCCGAGATCCTTTTCCACCATCGCGAGCGCGAGATCGAGGCCGGCCGTCATCCCGGCCGACGTCCAGATCGGGCCGTCGACGATGAAGATCCGGTCGTCCTCGACGCGAATCTCCGGGTAGTGCCGCTGCATGTCCCGGCCGAACGCCCAGTGCGTGGTCGCGCGACGCTGCGCGAGCAGCCCGGCCTCGGCCAGCACGAACGCGCCCGTGCAGATGCCGGCGATCCGCCGCGCCTGCCCGTTCGCGCGACGCAGGTAGGCGACCACGCCGGCCGGCGCCGGCGCGGCGAGCGGATCGTTGACGCCCGCGACGATCCACGTGTCGACGCCGAGCTGCCCGCGCAGCGCGCGCGTGGCGACCGGCAGCCCGAGCGACGAGCGCACGTCGCCGCCGTCGACCGAATAGTTGTCCATCGCGTAGAACGGCGCGTCCATTCCCATGTTCGCGTACTCGAACACCGACTGCGCGGCGAGCGCCATGATCTGGAAGCCGTCGCTGATCAGAAAGCCGATTCGGTGCATGTGCGTTCTCCGGTTCCGTGCCGATTGGCCCGATGGGCCCGATGTCCGGAATCATACCCATCTGCGTCATTTGTGTCGCCGCGCTTCTAGGCCAGAATGCCTTCACGCCATCCGGCCATCCTCATCGAAACGGAGCACATCATGACGCAAGCACATCGCGGTACCGCCCTCATTACCGGCGCATCGTCGGGCATCGGCGCCGTCTACGCGGACCGCCTCGCGCGCCGCGGCTACGACCTGATCCTGGTCGCGCGCAACCGCGACCGGCTGAACGCCCTCGCCGAGCGCATCACGAACGACACGCAACGCAGCGTCGAGATCGTCGACGCGGACCTCAACGACCGCGCGGCGCTCGCCGGCGTCGAAGCCAAGCTGAAACAGGACGCGAGCATCACGCTGCTCGTCAACAACGCGGGCATCGGCACGCATGCGCCGCTGCTCGACAGCGACGTGGACGCGATGACGCGGATGATCGACCTGAACGTGACCGCGCTCACGCGTCTGACCTATGCGGCCGTGCCCGGCTTCGTCGCACGCGGTCGCGGCGCGGTGATCAACATTGCGTCGATCGTCGCGATCTCGCCGGAAACGCTGAACGGCGTGTACGGCGGCAGCAAGGCGTTCGTGCTCGCGTTCAGCCAGTCGCTGCATCACGAGCTCGCCGACAAGGGCGTGCAGGTGCAGGCCGTGCTGCCCGGCGCGACGGCCACCGAGTTCTGGCAGACGGGCGGCCTGCCGCTCGAGCACCTGCCGAAGGAAATCGTGATGACGGCGCCGGACATGGTCGATGCGGCGCTGGTCGGGTTCGAGCGCGGCGAGCTCGTGACGATCCCGTCGCTGCACGCGGGCGACGAATGGGACGCGTACGAGGCCGCGCGCCGCACAATGGCGCCGCACCTGTCGGCCGATACGCCCGCGCCGCGCTACACCACGGCGCGCTAGTTGCTGGCGGGGGCCACGCTGCGCGGTGCGCCTTCGCCCTTCACGCCGACCATCAGCGCCACGCCGCTCGCCACCAGCAGCGCGGCCAGCAGATACACGGCGAGATCCATGCTGCCCGTGCGCGTGCGGATCATCCCGATCACCCACGGGCTGACGATGCCGCTCGTGATCCCGATGCTGCTGATCAACGCGATCCCGGCCGCGGCCGCGTTGCCGGACAGGTAGCGGGTCGGCACGGCCCAGAAGATCGGCAGCGCCGCGAAGATCAGCGTCGCCGCGATCGACAGGCACGCGAGCATCGCCGCGAAGCTGTGCAGGTGCAGCGTCAGCGCCGCAAGCGCGAGCCCGCCGCCGATCGTGCAGCACGCGAAGTGCTTGCGGCGCTCGCCGGTGCGGTCCGAGCGGCGCGCGATCAGCACCAGCCCCACCGCGCCCACGGCATTCGGCACGACCGTGTAGAGGCTCGCGGCGACGACGTCGGTCCGCTACATGTCGATCGCAAGACAGGTGCATGGCGTGCTGGTTCGAACGTCGATTTGCGTTCGCAAGCGCTAACGCGCGGGCTGGAACGGACCTCTCAGAAAGGCCTAAGAGGTCATGTATGAACGCGCCCCTTTGCACAATTAAACTGTCTGACCAGCAGAAAAATCGCCGGAAAATCGAAATCGAACGCTTCGCAACCACATCTGCGGATCGCGGCAGAAAATGCGTCAGGTCGCTTGGTAATTTTACGACCTGTTAAGGTAAAAGAATCGACAAGGATGGCCTTCACGGGCTGTCCTTGTCGATTTTTGTGAAACGTTAGCTCTCTTGGAGACCGTGGTAATGAAAAAATTTCTGGTTGCAGGCTTGCTGAGCCTGTTGAGTTCGTTCTCTGTTTGGGGACAAACTTTCACTGGCTCCGAAGAAGTCATCATGTCAAAGAACGGTGCAATTACAACCGCCACGCTGAACAACATTCAATCATGGGTGTTAAATAGTGCAGCCAACGCAGCGTTTGCTTCTCTTGCTGTCAATGGCGCTGCAAGTGGGATTGCGAAGTTTGGAAATACCACAGACTGGCTTTCTCCGATTGTCCCTTGCACGACAAATTGCGCTTCGGTTTGGTCTCAATCGGCGGCAGGCTATATCGCGCTGCTTGGTGCAAGTCGTACGTCGGATAACGGGACGGCTGGTTCGATGGGTTCGATTGGTGTTGCAGGGTATAACTTGAATAACAATGCCACTGCAGTTCAAACGGGCTATGCTGGTTATCTTGAGAATCGCCGCTCGGCAGGTGCCGGTACCTCTCAAGGTCTGGAAATTGATACAGTCAACCAGGGTTCGGTGATCACGCTTGATCCGTACAACATGATCCAAACCGGATCAACCATGGGCCTGTGGTTGTCGTCGGGCCGTCCTGACGTTACTACCAGCGCTACGAACTCGTCTGCGGCAATTGGCATCATCAATAACAACACTGCGTATGAAAAAGGCATCGTGTTTCAAAACTCGTCGCTTGATACCAGCAGTGGTGAAGGTGGTGCAATTGTTTTAGGTCAGAAGCATGCCATTCAGTGGTTTGGTGCAGCCGGCAAGGAAGTTGCCAGTATTCGTAGTGATGCGACTACGGAATCCATGAAAATGGTCTTTGGGGATGGGTACACGTATTTCCAAGATGGTCTGGGTAACAACAAAGCGACGATCAACACCAGTGGTAACTTGGCACTGGTTGGTAGTGCGTCATTTGGTAACGGTTTGGCGGTATCAGGAGCAGGTACTTTCTCGTATAACGTCAGCGGTACGTTCCCTACATTTGGCTCCACGATCGGCGGTGCAGGTGGATTAGGACTGGCGTGGAATGGACAAGGCGGTGGTCAAGGCGAAACCGATTTCATCAACTTTACCGCCGGTGCGCCGGGTGGGTTTAGTTGGTTCCAAGCCAACGCTTCTGGCACCGTAACGACGACTCCGGTCATGAAGCTGACTGGTGCAGGGAATCTCTCGACGACTGGCACAGGTACCTTGCCGGTGTACTCGGTGTCCGGCACTGCCGTGAACGCCCCGCACAAAGTCGTCGGTACGATTGCACTCGCTTCGGGTACCGCTATTGTCACGTTCAGCGGTAATGCTGTGTTTACTTCTTCTTCGTCGTACTGGTGTTCAGCTAACGACACCAGCGGTACGGCAGCGGCAGTGAACGTGCAGAACCAAAGCGGTACTAGTGTGAAGTTTATTGGTACGGGTACTGACACAGTTTCCTTTCTCTGTACAGGTAACTAACTTTTAGCGTCGACCGGGATGGGCATCGATCGTCTCCTCGATGGATGCGAATACGGGCCGGGCAGCAAACGCGACGCCGGCCGCCGCCGACGACAACGGCGACGGCGACCAGCCGTGGTTCACGCGCGCCGCGCGCCTTCGCCCTTCACGCCAACCATCAGCGCCACGCCGCTCACCACCAGCAGCGCGGCCAGCAGATAGACGGCGAGATCCATGCTGCCCGTGCGCGTGCGGATCATCCCGATCACCCACGGGCTAACGATGCCGCTCGTGATCCCGATGCTGCTGATCAACGCGATCCCGGCCGCGGCCGCGTTGCCGGACAGGTAGCGGGTCGGCACGGCCCAGAAGATCGGCAGCGCCGCGAAGATCAGCGTCGCCGCGATCGACAGGCACGCGAGCATCGCCGCGAAGCTGTGCAGGTGCAGCGTCAGCGCCGCGAGCGCAAGCCCGCCGCCGATCGTGCAGCACGCGAAGTGCTTGCGGCGCTCGCCGGTGCGATCCGAGCGGCGCGCGATCAGCACCAGCCCCACCGCGCCCACCGCATTCGGCACGACCGTGTAGAGGCTCACGGCGACGACGTCGGTCACGCCGAAGTCGCGGATCATCAGCGGCATCCAGAAGTTCAGCGTCAGCGACGCGCAGGTCAGCGAGAAATAGATGAACGCGAACAGGTACACGCGCGGGTTCGCGAGCGCGGCCATCACGCTGCGGCCGTCGTGCGCATTGCCGGGTGCGCGGCCGTCGGCGCATAGCGCGGCGACGCGCGCCTTTTCGTCGGACGTGAGCCACGCGGCGTCCTGCGGCCGGTCGACGAGCAACGTGAAGGCGGCGAACGCGAGCAGGATCGCCGGCGCCCCTTCGATCGCGAACATCCACTGCCAGCCGTGCAGCCCGAGCACGCCGCTCATGTCGCGCATGATCCAGCCCGACATCAGCCCGCCGAGCACGCCGGCCACCGCGACGCCCGCGAAGAACACCGAGATCGCCGCCGCCCGCCGGTTCGCGGGGAACCAGTAGGTCAGGTACAGCACGATGCCGGGGAAGAAGCCGGCCTCGAACACGCCGAGCAGGAAGCGCAGCACGTAGAAATGCGACGGCTGCGACACGAACATCATCCCGGTCGACGCGAGGCCCCACAGCAGCATGATTCGCGTGAACGTGCGGCGCGCGCCGAACCGCGCGAGCAGCATGTTGCTCGGCACTTCGCAGCACACGTAGCCGACGTAGAACACCGCGGCGCCGAGGCCGTACATCGCATCGCTGAAGCCGAGATCGTGCTTCATCTGCAACTGCGCGAAGCCGATGTTGATGCGGTCGAGAAACGACACGACGTAACAGAGGAACAGGAACGGGACGATCCGCCACGCGATCTTGCGGAACAGCAGCGCGTCACTGAATCCGGATGCGGATGCGGAAGTCGGCGCCGACGCGCTCGCGTGCGCGAGGGTCGCTTCGGCGGGAAGCGATTGGGGCATGTCTCTCTCCAAACGGGCCGCGCGATGTCGAGCGCGCGGCAGTCTCCGAGGGCGTGCATGCGCCCTGCTTTCTTGTGAGACCGGATACGGTCGCCGGCACCGCGGCGCGATGCCGCCGCGCATGCCGCGACCTTCAGGGAAACGGCAAGGCGATCATGTGAGCGCCGCCCCGCCGCCGTGGGCCGCTCAGTCCTGCAGCGCGGCCCACATGTCCTTGTCGCGCTGCGCGGTCCAGATGCGCGGATGCGCGATGCCGCTCGCCTCGTCGAACGCGCGCGACACGTCGAACGGCAAGCAGTGCTCGTAGATGAACACGTGGCCGAACTTCGGGTCCATCGCTTCGCGCGTGAGCGCCATCGCCGCCTTCAGGTCGAGATTGCGCTCGACGGCCTTGCGGCCCTGCGCGAGCAGCGTCGTAACGAAATCCTTCGTGTAGTCGAGGCCCTTGTTCACTTCAGCGGGATTCAGCAGCGCGGGGCCGCGGCCCGGCACGAGCTTCTCGGCGCCGAGCGCGCGCAGCGCCTCGAGCGTGGCCGGCCACTGTTCGAGCTGCGCGTCGCCGCAATAGCACGCGGCGTCGTATTCGACGAGGTCGCCCGAGAACAGCACCTTCTGCGACGGCAGCCAGACGATCGTGTCGCCCTTCGTATGGCCCGAGCCGACGTGCATGATCTTCACCTCGAGCTTGCCGAGGAACAGCGTGATCTCGCGCTCGAACACGAGCGTCGGCCAGGTCAGGCCGGGCACCGTCTCGACGCCGGCGAACAGGCGCGGGAAGCGCTCGATCTCCGACTTCATGTCGGCCTCGCCGCGCTCGACGATCATCTCGTAGGTGCCGCGGCTCGCGATCACGTGCTGCGCGCCTTCGTCGAAGTACGCGGACGCGCCGAGCACGCGCACCGCGTGGTAATGCGACAGCACCACGTGCTTGATCGGCTTGTCGGTCACGCTGCGGATCTTCGCGATCAGGTCCTGCGCCATCGCGGGCGTCGCGGTCGTGTCGACGATCAGCACGCTGTCGTCGCCGATGATCACACCCGAGTTCGGGTCGCCTTCGGCTGTATACGCGTAGGCGTTCTCGGACAGCTTCGTCCAGGTGACTTTCTTCTCTTCCAGATCGGCTTGGGAGGCGAATGCTTTGGCCATTGTGCGTTCCGTGGCTGCGAGCCATGTGTTGAGGGGGAGTGAGCGGATCATCTGCTCGCCCCGAATATTTGTCAATGGCAAACACGCTTGTTATTGTCTAATACGGGTAAACCTGCGGGCTGGCGCTCAAAATGGCGTCGGATACCATGCGGGGTTTCGTCAACGGAAGAATCATCGCGTGCAGAACCACGAAGTCAGCGCGGACGATGCGCCGCCCAAGGCGCAGCGCGGCATCCAGAGTGTCGAGGTCGGCGGCCGGCTGCTCGACGCGCTCGCGCGCCGGCGCAAGCCGCTCGGGCTGTCGGAGCTGGCCGCGGCAGCCGATCTCTCCACCGCGCAGGCGCACACCTATCTCGTAAGCCTGACGCGGCTCGCGCTCGTGAAGCGCGATGCGATCACCGGCAACTACGAGCCGGGCCCGCTGTCGCTGCGGCTCGGGCTGATGTCGATCGAGCGCCAGCCGGCCTACCGGGCGACGCTGCCGCACGCGGTGCGGCTCGCGGAAACGGTCGGGCTGAGCGTCGCGCTGTCGGTGCCGGGCGTGCTCGGCCCGACGATCGTGCGCATCGAGCACGGCGGCTATCCGTTGCACGTGAACCTGCACGTCGGTTCGGTGATGTCGCTCGACACCACGGCAACCGGCCGCGTGTTCCGCGCGTTCGGCGACGCCGCGCAACTCGATGCGATGGCGGCCAGCCAGGCGGGTGCGGGCGATACGCTTGCCGGCGCCGAAAGCGAGCCGGCCGCGCCGGACGCCGATGCGCAACCCGTCGAACTCGATGCGATCCGTGCCCGCGGCATCGAACGCAGCATCGACCGGCCGAGCCCGGGCGTCAGCGGGATGTGCGTGCCGGTGCTCGATCCGCACGGGCGCCTGCAGCTCGCGTTGACGGTGATCGGTTCGACGGGCTCGATCGATGTCGACTGGGACGGCCCGATCGCGGCGGCGTTGCGCGACGCGGCGCGGCAGGCCACCGCGTCGCTCGGCACGGCGCATGCAGAACCGGCGCCCGCGCCGGCGGTGGCGCCAGGCGTCGCACGCGTACCGCCCGCGCTGGCCGACGACGCAAAAACGCAGCGCGGGATCAATGCGCTCGACAGCACCGGCGACCTGCTGCTCGCGCTGGTGTCGGCGGGCCGCGCGCTGCCGCTGCGCGATCTCGCGACGGCGGCCGGCATGCCGTCCGCGAAGGCATTTCCGCATCTGGTCAGCCTGCAGAAGATCGGCCTGCTGAGCCGCGACGACGCCGGCTGCTTCGACGGCGGCCCGCTGGCGCAGGCGCTCGGCCTGATCGCGATGCAGCGCGTGTCGCCGACGCGCGACGCGGAAGCCGAGATCGTCGCGCTGGCCGCCGCGACCGACATGAGCGTGGCCGCCGCGACGCTCGGCCCGCTCGGGCCAACCGTGATCCGGCTCGAGGAATCGGCGCGGCCACAGCACGTGAGCCTGCAGGTGGGCACCGTGATGTCGCTCGTCAATACGGCGATCGGGAGGATTTTCGCGTCCGGCATGTCCGACGACGTGCTGGCCGACCTGCTCGCCAACGAGCCGGTGCGGCTCGCAGGCGCGCATGCCGCACCGGACGACGCGGCTTTCCGCTCACGGCTCGCGGCGATTCGCGCGGACGAGCTCGATTTCGCGTTCGACGCGCCGGTGCCGGGCATCGGGACGATTGCCGCACCCGTGTTCGATCACACCGGCAGCATCCGGCTCGTGATCGCGATCATCGGCTCGTCGCGCGGCTTCCCGCGCGGGCCCGACAGCGAGCTGGCGCAGACGCTGCGCGCCGCGACACGGCGGCTGTCGTGGCGCTTCGGGTGGATCGGCCGGTAATCGCGTCCTTTTCCCCAACGTACGTTCGAATCCCTTTCTTTCTGCCCGCGAGGCCGTGCCGGCGCGGCCTCGTCACGCCTAGCCGACACGCCCGGGCGGCCAATATTCATGTTGCGCAGCAGCAACATGAATTGTCAGTAATTCTCATATAACGAAATCGCATTTCACAAGGCGGAGCCGTTTCGCTATGATTAGGGTTATCCCTAACTCGCCACCTCTATGGGGCTCCGTCATGCAAACGTCTAATGTCTCCGATCGTTCCACCCAATCCACTGGCTGGCTCGCACGTGTTGGCGAGCTGCTGGCGGAAGCTTGGGCACTGCACCTCGAGAACTGCGAAGTCATCGCTGAAGCACACGCGCGCCTGCCGCGCTGAGCGGACTGGACTGCCGGCGGCCTGATCGCCGGCCGCCTGATCCGCTCGCGCCCACGCGCGCCGACAGCGGTTGTTGCGCCGGGCACCGGGCGGTTGCGCTGGACAGATAGCAAGAAGCCGGGCTCGTCCCGGCCGAATATCCTCGTCGTGCGGCGAGTGTTTCAAGATCGTCTCGAGGCTGTGTTTCAGGCCGATACCGGGGCCGATTCATGCATCTGGGCGCGGATCGCTAAGCCAGCTTGCTTGGGCGAGCAGCCATTGCCCGTCGGCGCACTTTTGCGCCCGGTCATCGCCGGCGGAAGATTCATCCGTTTTTGTGTGCCCGCCGGCCATTTCCCTGGCGAGCCTTCCGCCCCGGCCGTTTACCGGTTTCCTTCGCACCCGCGCCGTCCCGCGCGCACTGCGGTTTCAACGACGGTCGCCCCCGTCTCCAACCCGTCACACCTGAATCGAAGGCACATCCTTCATGCACCGCAGCGCGAACATCGAACGGCTGTGGCGGATGCTCGAGATCCGGTACAGCTTTTCGCGCAGGAAGCGTTCGTAGCCGGCCGTGCCGTCCACCGCGACCTTGATCCAGTAGTCGTACTCGCCCGACACCAGATACGCCTCGAGCACCTCCGGCAGCGCCGCCAGTTCGGCGCCGAAGCGCGCCAGTGCGTCGTCTTCATGGCGATCGAGCGTGACTTCGAGGATCACGATGTCCGCGTAGCCGAGCTTGCGCTGGTTGACCAGCGCGACATAGCCGTCGATGTAGCCGTCGAGTTCGAGTTGCCGCGTGCGATTCCAGCAGGCGGTGGTCGACATGCCGATCTGTTCGGCCAGTTCGGCGTTCGACAGACGCGCATTTTTCTGCAATGCACCCAGGATCTTGCGGTCCTGATTGTCGAGCGTTTTGGGCGTGCGTTCGCGGGTAGCCATGGCGAGAAGAATCTTCTACTGAAAATCGGCATTCTATCTGAACGGGATTCCGGTTTCAGGGCCGTTTTGCTGGAAAACAGGAAGCCTTTTAATCGGGCTGCTTGATACATTTTCTCCATGCCTGCTGTCCGGCACGCTCCCCGCGACCACCCCTCGCAACGGAACGCACGGCCGCAATCACGAGTTGCGGCGCCGGCCGCCAGGCATGCGATTCCCCGCCGCCCGCACGCCCATCCGACCGCGTGCGGGGCCGGTGCCTGCCTCCCCGTTCCTGCTCGTCCGTCATGTCGTTCAAGCTTTATCTGTCGTTCCTCGCTGCTTCCGTCGTCCTCATCTACGCGCCCGGCCCCGTCAACCTGCTCACGATGAACCAGGCGTTGCGCACCGGCTGGCGCCGCGCGCTGCCGTGCGTCTGGGGCGGCACGCTCGCCGTGCTGCTGCAACTCGCGCTGACCGCGCTGTGCCTCAACTCGCTGGTCCATCTCGATGAACACGCACTGACCGTGCTGCGCTGGGCCGGCGCCGCGTATCTCGTCTGGCTCGGCGGCAAGCAATGGCTGAGCCGCACGCCGGCCGGCGCGGCCACGTCGCCGGCCGAGACCGACGCGGGAACGGCCATCGCCGCGCCGGACGCCGATTCCGGTCGCGCGCTGTTCTGGCGCGGCGTCGCGACTTCCGGACTGAATCCGAAGACGCTGCTGTTCTTTCCGTCGTTCTTTCCGCAGTTCATCAGCCCGACTGCCGACTGGAGCCTGAACCTTCAATACCTGCTGCTCGCCGCGACGTTCGCGCTGCTGTTCGCGGGCGGCGTCGCATCGATGGCGCTGTTCTCGCACCGGCTGAGCCGCGCGCTGCAGCGGCCGACGCGGATGCGTGCGATGAACCGCGTGACGGGCGGGCTGCTCGTCGGGATGGGCGCGATCATGGTCGGCTGGAACTGAACGGCCGCGCGAACGGACTGCGTCGGCGCCGCTGTCAGGCGCCTCGAAAAAGCAGCCGGGCGCCGAATGCTTTAGGGTAGCGCCTGGTTCGTTGGACATGCCCGGGCCTGCCGGGCGACTGAATGAAGCACGTCACATCCCGCCTGCGGCGCCTGTTCGCGCCGATTGGCCTGCACTGGTATCTCGCCCTCCTGCTTGCGCTCGATGCGCTCATGGTGCTGCGCCCCGTCGTCGAGCACGCGCGTCTCGGCCTGCACCGCGCATGGCTCGCCGATGCGCTGAATCTCGTCGACAACATGGGGCTCGTCGTGCTGCCGCAGGTGGTGGTCGCGGCCGGCCTCGCGACGATGGCCATCGGCATCGTGCTGCGCGCCCGCGTCGCGTGGGTACTGTCGATCCTGCTGCTGGTCGCGGCCGCCGCGATCAGCGTGCTCGGCGGCTATCGCAGCCACGCGGTGTTCGTCTATACGGCCGTGCTGGTCGTGGCGCTGCTGTACTACTGGCGGCACTTCGATCGCGCGAGCGTGGCCGCCAGCAGCCTGTTCGCGTTGCTGAGCATCGTGTCGCTGCTGATCTACGCCACTTTCGGCGTGCTCTATCTCGGCGACGAATTCACGCCGCCCGTCCACGATCTCGCCACCGCCGTCTATTTCTCGATCGTGTCGATGTCGACCGTCGGCTACGGCGACATCGTGCCGCACGCGCCGACCGCGCGCCTGTTCACCGCATCGGTGATCGTGCTCGGCATCACGGTATTCGCGACGTCGATCAGCGCGGTCGTCGGCCCGGTGATCGGCGGCAATCTGAAACGGATCGTCAAGGGAGGCATTTCGAACGTGATCCGCAAGCATCATTTCCTGATCGTCGGCGCGACACCCGTCGCCCATGCGGTGCACGACGGGCTGCGCAAGCGCGGCTACGCGGTGACCGTCGTCGTGCCGGCCGGCGTCGAGCACAACTATCCGGCCTCGACCGACCTGATCGTCGGCGATGCGACCGACCATGCGGTGCTGGAAAGCGCCGGCGCGGCGACCGCGCGCGCGGTGCTCGCGCTGCGCTCGGACGACGCCGAAAACGCGTTCATCATCCTCGCGATCCGCGAGATCGCGCCGTCGGTGCGCACGGTCGCGCTCGTGAACCAGCAGCGCAACCTCGAACGGCTGCGGCTGTTGAAGCCCGACATGGTGTTCTCGCCGCAGCAGCTCGCGGGCGAACTGCTCGCCAGCACGCTCAACGACGAACCGGTCGACAAGTCGATGATCTCGCACCTGCTGTTCGGCACGACGGATGCCGCATGAGATCGTGAGCCGATGACCGCGTGACCGGGGCTGGCCGTCGCGCGGCCGGTACAATCCCGCGATGTCCGAATTACTCACTTACGGCGGCCTGTTCGCCGTGTCGATGGTCGCCGCGACCCTGTTTCCGCTCCAGTCCGAAGCCGTGCTCGCCGGCCTGCTGCTGGCCGGGCGCGAACCCGTGTGGGCGCTGGTGCTCGTCGCGAGCGTCGGCAACGTCGCCGGCTCGGCGATCAACTGGGCGCTCGGGCGCGGCATCGAGCACTTTCGCGAGCGCCGCTGGTTTCCGGTCAAACCGTCCGCGCTCGCGCGCGCCGAACGCTGGTATGCACGCTATGGCCGGTGGTCGCTGCTGCTGAGCTGGGCGCCGGTGATCGGCGATCCGCTGACGATGATCGCCGGCGTGCTGCGCGAGCCGCTGCCGACCTTTCTCGCGATCGTGACGATCGCGAAAGTCGGCCGGTATCTGGCCGTCGCGTGGCTCGTCACGCACTGACCTCCGCTTCCCCTTCGGCCGCCTGTCGGCCCGCGATTCGCGACATCCGCTAAAGATTTCGCGAAAGTTGCCGTATTAACGGGACCACGAGCGGTGACGCGTGCGTTCCGCCTCCTCTCACTCCCACTCAGGATGTCTCATGAGAATGACCCAATTGGGCCGAGTGAGCGTCGGCGCGCGTCTGGCCGCGCTGGCGTGCGCGCTCGTCGCCCTGCTGTTTACCGTGTTCGCGTGGACGCTCGCCCATTTCGCCGGCCAGCAACTCGCCGAAGAAGCGCACCTGAGGATCGACGACAAGGAACAGTCGATTCGCGCGATGGTCGACCTGTTCGACAAGGCGCTGAGCGCCGAAGCCAGCCGCTCGATGGCGCTGTTCGCGAGCTTCCTGCCGGCCGATTTCTCGCTCGACCCGGCACGCACGGTCGATATCGGCGGCGTCGCCGCGCCGACGCTCCTCGCGGGCGGCCAGCCGCTCGACCTCGATTATTCGATTCCCGATCAGTTCCTGAAGAAAAGCGGCGCGATCGCCACGATCTTCGCGCGCGACGGCGACGACTTCGTGCGCATCACGACGTCGCTGAAGAAGCAGGACGGCGCGCGCGCGGTCGGCACCAAGCTCGACCGCGCCGGCCCCGCGTATGCGCCGCTCGTCGCCGGGCGCAGCTACACGGGCCTCGCGAAGCTGTTCGGCCGGTCGTACATCACGCAGTACAAGCCGGTGACCGACGCGACCGGCCGCGTGATCGGCGCGCTGTTCGTCGGCCTCGACATCGGCGCCGAGCTCAAGCTCGTCGAGGACGGCATCCGCGCGCTGAAGATCGGCGACAACGGCTACTACTTCGTGCTCGATGCGTCGCAAGGCCCGTCGCGCGGCACCTTCGTCGTGCATCCCGATGCGGCCGGCCAACGGGCCGACGACACGCGCGCACCCTACGCGCAGATGCTCGCGACGGCCCAGGGCCGGCTCGCGTACACGTCGACCGACCCCGCCGCGCACGACGCCGGGCCGACCGCGAAATTCGTGTCGTTCACGACGATTCCGCAGTGGCAATGGCTCGTCGGCGGGATCGCGCTCGACGACGAACTGCTGGCCACCATGCGCGCCACCCGCAACCGCTTCCTGATGATCGGCGCCGTGCTCGTCGCGGCGTTCGCGACGCTGTTCGTCGTCGTCGTGCGACGCGTCGTGAGCCGGCCGCTGGAAGCCGCCGCCCGCGCGTCCGAGCGCTATGCGGCGGGCGATCTCAGCGTGCGCATCCGCGACGGCGCGGCCGCGCACGGCAACGCGGGCAACGACGAGATCGGCCGGCTCGTGCAGGCGGTCGACGGGATCGGCGACGGCCTCGCGCGGATCGTCGCGCAAGTGCGCAACGGCGCGGCCGACATCGCGCACGGCACGGTCGGCATCGCGGCCGGCAGCGGCGACATCGCAGCGCGAATCGCGACGCAAGCCAGCAGCGTCGAGCAAACGGCCGCCAGCATGGAGCAGATCACCGCCGCCGTGCAGCAAAGCGCCGAGCATGCGGCGCAGGCCAACGCGCTGGTCGCGGACGCATCGGCCGCCGCGACCAACGGCGACGCCGCGGTGCAGCGCGTGGTCGCGACGATGGACGACATCGGCCGCGCGACGCGCCGGATCGCCGAGATCACCGGCGCGATCGAAGGCATCGCGTTCCAGACCAACATCCTCGCGCTGAACGCGGCCGTCGAGGCCGCCCGCGCGGGCGAACACGGCAAGGGCTTCGCGGTGGTCGCGGCCGAGGTGCGCGCGTTGGCGCAGCGCAGCGCGGCCGCGGTCAAGGAGATCGACGCGCTGAGCGCCGAATCGACGACGACGGTCGAACAGGGTTACCGGATCGCGGACGCCGCGCGCGGCACGATGCGCGACATCGTCGCGCGGGTCGACCAGGTGCGCACGCTGATCGGCGAGATCAGCGCCGCGTCGCGCGAACAATCGACCGGCATCGAGCAGGTGAACCTGGCCGTCACGCAGATCGGCGAAGCGACGCAGCAGAATGCGACGCTGATCTCCGATGCGGAGCGCGCGGCCGTCGCGTTGCGCGAGCAGGCCGCGCAACTGTCGGACGCGGTCAGCGTGTTCCGGCTCGCACGCGACGCGTGACGAACGCCGGACGACGAACGATCGGCCGCGGCCGGGCCTCGCCTACTTCTTGTCGCCCGCCAGGTCGATCGCCTTGTCCGAGCCGACCGCATTACGCAACTGGAACTTCTGGATCTTGCCGGTCGAGGTCTTCGGCAGTTCGCCGAAGCGTACGGCCTTCGGCACCTTGAAGCCCGCGAGTAGTTGCCGGCAGTGCGCGACGATTTCCGCCTCGGTCGCGCTCGCGCCTTCGCGCAGCTCGACGAACGCGCACGGCACCTCGCCCCATTTCGGGTCGGGCATCGCGACGACGGCCGCGACGGCCACCGCCGGATGCCGGTACAGCGCATCCTCGACCTCGATGCTCGAGATGTTCTCGCCACCCGAGATGATGATGTCCTTCTTGCGATCCTTGATCCGGATATAGCCGTCCGGCATCAGCACCGCGAGATCGCCCGTATGGAACCAGCCGCCGTGGAACGCCTCGTCGGTCGCCTTCGGATTCTTCAGGTAGCCCTTCATGCAGATGTTGCCGCGGAACATGATCTCGCCGAGCGTCTCGCCGTCAGCCGGCACCGGCGTCATCGTGTCGGGATCGAGCACCGTCGCGCCTGCCTCGAGGTGGTAGCGCACGCCCTGGCGCGCATTCAGCCGCGCGCGTTCCTCGTCGGACACGGCGTCCCAGTGCGCC
Organism: Burkholderia sp. BCC0097; assembly: GCF_902832985.1. Taxonomy (NCBI): domain Bacteria; kingdom Pseudomonadati; phylum Pseudomonadota; class Betaproteobacteria; order Burkholderiales; family Burkholderiaceae; genus Burkholderia; species Burkholderia sp. BCC0097. The sequence continues at coordinate 198,318 of NZ_CADFDM010000009.1, read as the reverse complement.
TGCTTCGCGCAGACGGTCGCCGGGCCGTAGACCTCGGTCAGCCCGTACACGTGCAGCAGGTCGAAGCCGATCTCCTTCATCTTCGCGATCACGGCCGGCGCGGGCGCCGCGCCCGCGACCATCGCGTGCACCGTATGGTCGATCCCCGCGCGGAACTCGGCCGGCGCGTTCGCGATCGCGCTCTGCACGATCGGCGCGCCGCAGTAATGCGTGACGCGCTCGCGGCGAATCAGGTCGAACACGGTCTTCGCGTCGAACTTGCGCAGGCACACGTTCACGCCGCCGCGCGCCGCGACGGCCCACGGAAAACACCAGCCGTTGCAATGGAACATCGGCAGCGTCCACAGATACACCGCGTGCTTCGGCATGTCCCATTCGAGGATGTTGCTGATCGCCGCGAGATACGCGCCGCGATGGTGGTAGACGACGCCCTTCGGGTCGCCGGTCGTGCCCGACGTGTAGTTCAGCGCGATCGCCTCCCATTCGTCGGCGGGCGGCGTCCATGCGTAATCGGGGTCGCCGCCGGCCACGAACGCCTCGTAGTCGGTCGCGCCCGCGAAACGGTCGGGGTCGGCCGGCATCGCGTCGGCCACGCTGACGATCTTCAGGCCCGGCACCTCCAGCGCCGCGCGATGCGCGAGCTCCGCGTATTCGGTGTCGACGATCAGGACCTTCGCCTCGCCGTGACGCAGCATGAACAGCACCGACGGCACGTCGAGCCGCGTATTGATCGTGTTCAGCACGGCGCCGGCCATCGGCACGCCAAAGTGCGCCTCGACCATCGCCGGGATGTTCGGCAGCAGCGCCGCGACCGTGTCGCCGCGCCCGACGCCGGCCTGCGCGAGCGCGCTCGCCAGCTGCTTCGCGCGGGTGCAGGTCTCGCCCCACGTGCGCCGCACGTCGCCGTGCACGATCGCGAGGCGCTCGCCGTAGACTTCGGCCGCCCGGATCAGGAAATCGATCGGGGTGAGCGGCACGTAATTGGCGTCGCGGCGGCCGAGCCCGGCCTCGAACATCTGCGTCATGATCCTGTCTCCCGTGTTCTGTCCACCGGGGCGCATGCACCCCGGATCGTTTTGATGTGGTTCAATTGCCGACAGCCTAACGGGCGCTATTGTGAGCCGTCTGTCATCGAAACGACAGAGTGCCGCCCAAGCGCTGCGCGTTATCCCTATCCTCGCAAACCCGCACCGATGCACGACCACCCTCAAGCGGCCGCCCAGCCGGCCGACATGCCCCCCGAACCGGGCCCGCTGGCGCCGCTCGCGACGCTGTTCGGCCAGTGCGCGTGGTTTCGCACGCTGGCGCCCGAACACCAGGCGCGCGTGCTGGCCGAGTCGCACGTCGCGCAGTGCGAAGCGGGCGACGTGATCGCGCACCGGCTCGCGCCGTCCGAATACTGGATCGGCGTCCATCAGGGGTTGCTGAAGCTCGCGATCTTCAACGTGTCGGGGCGCGGCTGCACGTTCTCCGGCGTGCCGTCGGGCGGCTGGTTCGGCGAAGGCAGCGTGATCAAGCGCGAGCTGCGCAAGTACGAGGTCGTCGCGATCCAGCGCTCGACCGTGCTGTTCGTGCCGGTCGACACGTTCCATGCGCTGCTCGACACGAGCCTGCCGTTCACGCGCTTCGTGATTCATCAGTTGAACAACCGGATGGGCGAATTCATCGCGTCGATCCAGAACAGCCGGCTGCTCGACGTCGACGCGCGCGTCGCGCAGGCGCTCGCGCAACTGTTCAATCCCGCGCTTTACCCGGACACCGGCCCGTCGCTGTCGATCTCGCAGGAGGAACTGGGGATGCTCGTCGGCGTGTCGCGCCAGCGGATCAACCAGGCGCTGCAGCAGCTCGAGAAGCTCGGCGCGCTGCGGCTCGCGTACAACCAGATCGAGGTCGTCGATCTCGACGCGCTCGCGCGCTTCGGCATGGAGCAGCTGTGAGCGCCGCCCGATGCGCGAAACCGTCGCCATCGCGACGACGCATTCCGTCCGCGGAATCGGCCGACGGACGCCACGCCCCAACCTGACAATTCCGCCAGTTTCGCGACAGTAACCCGTTGCGGGCCGACGCCTATCATTCGGGTTCCCTTCACCGCCGCCGATCACCGCCTGCCCCGCCGCCTTCATGTGGATCGTCAATCTCGCGCTCAGGCGCCCCTACACGTTCATCGTCATGGCCATCATGATCGTGCTGGCCACCCCGCTGGCGCTGATGCGCACGCCGGTCGACGTGCTGCCCGCGATCAACATCCCCGTGATCAGCGTGATCTGGAATTACAGCGGCTTCTCCGCGACGGAGATGACGAACCGCATCACGTCCGTGCATGAACGCATCCTGACGACCACCGTCAACAACATCCAGCACGTCGAATCGACGTCGCTGCCCGGCATCGCGGTCGTGAAGGTGTTCCTGCAACCGGGCGCGAACGTGCAGACGGCGATCGCACAGACGGTGTCGTCCGCGCAGGCGATCGTGCGGCAGATGCCGCAGGGCGCCACGCCGCCGCTCGTGATCACCTATTCCGCGTCGAGCATTCCGGTGATCCAGCTCGGGCTGTCGAGCCAGACGCTCAGCGAGCAGTCGCTCGCCGACATCGCGCTCAACTTCCTGCGCCCGCAGCTGATCACGGTGCCGGGCGTACAGATTCCGTTCCCGTACGGCGGCCGCACGCGCGTGGTCGCGATCGACCTCGACCCGCAGGCGCTGCAGGCGAAGGGCCTCACGCCGGCCGACATCGTCAACGCGGTCAACGCGCAGAACCTCGTGCTGCCGACCGGCACCGCGAAGATGGGTCAGACCGAATACCGGATCGACACGAACGCGTCGGCCGATACGGTCGCCGACATCAGCAACCTGCCGGTCCAGACGATCAACGGCGCGACGACCTACCTGCGCGAAGTCGCGGCGGTGCGCGACGGCTTCGCGCCGCAGACCAACGTCGTGCGCCAGAACGGCCAGCGCGGCGTGCTGATCTCGATCCTGAAAAGCGGCGACGCGTCGACGCTCAAGGTCGTGTCGGACCTGAAGGCGCTGCTGCCGAAGGTGATCCCGACGCTGCCCGAAGGGCTCACGATCACGCCGCTGTTCGACCAGTCGGTGTTCGTCAACGCGGCCGTCCAGGGCGTGATCCACGAGGCGCTGATCGCCGCCGTGCTGACCGCGATGATGATCCTGCTGTTCCTCGGCAACTGGCGCAGCACGCTGATCATCGCGATCTCGATCCCGCTGTCGATCTTCACGTCGCTGATCGCGCTGTCCGCGCTCGGCGAGACCATCAACATCATGACGCTCGGCGGGCTCGCACTCGCGGTCGGCATTCTCGTCGACGACGCGACCGTCACGATCGAGAACATCGAGCGGCACCTGCATCTGGGGACGAACCTGCACGACGCGATCCTCGAAGGCGCGGGCGAGATCGCGGTGCCCGCGCTGGTATCGACGCTGTGCATCTGCATCGTGTTCGTGCCGATGTTCTTCCTCACCGGCGTCGCGCGCTTCCTGTTCGTGCCGCTCGCGGAAGCCGTGGTGTTCGCGATGCTCGCGTCGTACGTGTTGTCGCGCACGCTGGTGCCGACGCTCGCGATGCTGCTGTTCCGCCCGCAGCAGGCGAACACCGGCGCCGATCATTCGACGTCGCGCTTCGCACGCATCCATCACGCGTTCAACCATGCGTTCGAACGGCTGCGCGCGTGGTACATCGTGCTGCTCAGCATCCTGCTCGTGCGCCGCCGCTTCTACGCGCTGTGCTTCCTCGGCTTCTGCGTGCTGTCGACCGGCCTCGTGTTCATGCTCGGCCGCGATTTCTTCCCGAACGCCGATTCCGGCAATCTCCGGCTGCACGTGCGCGCGCCGACCGGCTACCGGATCGAGGAAACCGCGCGGCTCGCCGACCAGGTCGAGCGCGTGATCCGCGCAACCGTGCCGCCCGACGAGCTCGGCGCGATCGTCGACAACCTCGGCCTGCCGGTGAGCGGCATCAACCTGTCGTACAGCAACGCCGGCACGATCGGCACGCTCGACGGCGAGCTGCTGATCGCGCTGAAGCCCGGCCACCGCGCGACCGGGCACTACGTCGAAACACTGCGCACGCTGCTGCCGCAGCGCTTCCCGGGCGTCGAGTTCTTCTTCCAGCCGTCGGACATCATCACGCAGATCCTCAACTTCGGGCAGCCGGCCGCGATCGACGTGCAGGTGCTCGGCAACGATCTCGCGAGTAACATGACCATTGCGAGCAGCCTGATGAAAAAGATCAGGCAAATCCCCGGCGCCGTCGACGTGCACGTGCTGCAACGCAACGACGAGCCGACCCTGCTGGCCGACATGGACCGTACGCGCATGCAGCAGCTCAATCTCTCCGCGCAGAACGTCGCGCAGAACATGCTGATCTCGCTGTCGGGGAGCTCGCAGACGACGCCCTCGTTCTGGATCAACCCGCGCACCGGCGTCCAGTACCCGCTGCAGATCCAGACCCCGCAATACGACATCGCGTCGGTCGACGACCTGCTCGGCACGCCGATCTCGGCCAGCGGCCGCACCGGCGCGCCGCTGCAGCTGCTCGGCAACTTGGTGCAGGTGCGCAGCACCGCGAACCCCGCCGTGATCACGCACTACAACATCCGCCCGGCGATCGACGTGTACGTGAGCGTCGAAGGACGCGATCTCGGCGCGGTCGCGGGCGAAATCGACCGCATCGTGGCCGACGCGCGCGCGTCGCTGCCGCGCGGCACCGGCCTCGCGATGCGCGGCCAGATCGAGACGATGCGCACGTCGTATCTCGGCCTCGGCGCGGGCGTCGCGATGGCGATCGTGCTCGTCTACCTGCTGATCGTCGTCAATTTCCAGTCGTGGCTCGATCCGCTGATCATCATCAGCGCGATGCCGGCCGCGCTCGCCGGCATCGCGTGGATGCTGTTCATCACCGGCACGCACCTGAGCGTGCCCGCGTTGACGGGCGCGATCATGACGGTCGGCGTCGCGACCGCGAACAGCATCCTGGTCGTGTCGTTCGCCCGGCAGCGCCTCGCGGCGGGCGCGCCGCCGCTCACGGCCGCGCTGGAGGCCGGCGCGACCCGCATCCGGCCGGTGCTGATGACGGCGCTCGCGATGATCATCGGGATGGTGCCGATGGCGCTCGGTCTCGGCGAAGGCGCCGAACAGAATGCGCCGCTCGGCCGCGCGGTGATCGGCGGGCTGCTGTTCGCGACCGTTTCGACGTTGCTGTTCGTGCCGCTCGTGTTCGGCGGCGTGCATGCGCGGCTGGCCCGGCGGCGTGCGCGCCAGGCCGGACACTGACTTTCGCCCTGCTTTTCACCTACTACCCGGTTGAATTGGTTGAATTCATGGAAGAGAAACATCACAGCGCCGTCGGCATCCAGGTGGACGAACACGGCATGCACCTGCCGGCGCGCGCGTCGGTGTCGCGGCGCGGACGGATCGTCCTGATCGTGATCGGCGTGCTGCTGGCCGCCGGCGCCGCACGCACCATCGTGGTCAACGTGCTGAACCAGCATCGCCTCGACGCGGTCGCCGAGCAGAACACGCGCCAGTACGTGAGCGTCGTGCATCCCGTCGACGCGGCCACCGGCGGCAAGCTGACGCTGCCCGGCACGCTGCGCGGCTTCGTCGAGGCGCCGATCTATGCGCGCGCCAGCGGCTACGTGCTGCGCTGGCAGGCCGATATCGGCGCGCACGTGAAGCAGGGGCAAACGCTCGCCGAACTCGACACGCCGGAGCTGAACCAGGAACTCGCGCAGGCCACCGCGCAGCGCCAGCAGGCGCAAGCCGCGCTCGCGCTCGCGAAGACGTCGTTCGACCGCGCGCAGCAGTTGCGCCAGCGCGATGCCGTGTCGCAGCAGGAGCTGGACGACCGGCAAGGCGCGTTCAGCCAGGGCAACGCGAACCTCGCGGCGGCCGATGCGAACATGCGCCGCCTCACCGAGCTGAAGGGCTTCCAGCGGATCGTCGCGCCGATCGACGGGATCGTCACGCAGCGCAACGTCGACGTCGGCGATCTCGTCAATTCCGGCAACGCGGGCCGCGCGCTGTTCACGGTCGTGCAGGCCGACCGGCTGCGCCTGTACGTGCAGGTGCCGCAGGCGTATGCGCAGCAGGTGAAGGTCGGCCAGCACGTGAGCGTCGCGCAGGCCGAGCTGCCGGGGCGGACCTTCGACGGGACGATCACGCGCACGTCGCAGGCGATCGACGTCGCGACGCGTTCGCTGCAGATCGAGATCACGCTGCCGAACCCCGACGGGCGGCTGCTGCCCGGCGCGTACGTGCAGGCGACGCTGCCGATGACGCCGGTCGGCCGCCTGCAGGTGCCGGCCAATACGCTGCTGTTCCGCGCCGAAGGCCCGACGGTCGCCGCCGTCGATGCGAACGGCCAGGTCCATCTGAAACAGGTGACGGTCGTGCGCACGATCGGCCAGACGCTCGAAGTCGACGGGCCGATCACGCCGAACGACCGCCTTGTCGCGAACCCGAGCGACGCGCTCGCGACCGGCGACCGGGTCGTCGTGCAGGCGCCGGCGGCGCAGCCGGCCTCTGCCGTCGCGGGGGCGAAGTCGTGATCGCGATGCGCCCCCGCGTGCACCCGGCCGCGATCGGCGCCGTCGCGATCGTCGCGGCCGCGGTGCTCGCCGGCTGCACGGTCGGCCCGGACTACCGGCGCCCGCCCGTCGATACGCCGGCCGCGTGGCGGCTCGACCCAGCGGACGCATACTGGCAGCCGGCCGCGCCGGCCCGCGCGCCGCTCGATCCCGCCTGGTGGACGGCGTTCGGCGACGCACAGCTCGACGCGCTGGAAGCCGACGCGCTGCGCAACAACCAGAATCTGAAGGCGATGGCCGCGCGCTACGACCAGGCGAAAGCGACGCTCGCGTCGGTGGCGTCCGCGCAGTATCCGGCCGTCGGGCTGAACGCGAGCGGCCAGCGCTTCAAGATCTCCGCCGACCGGCCGCAGACCAACTACGCGACGCAGAGCATGTCGACCGTGCAGAACGACATCCAGGTCGGCGCGGCGGTCAGCTACGAACTCGACCTGTTCGGCCGCGTGCGGCGCAACGTCGAAGCCGCGCAGGCCAACTCCGAGCAGGCGCGCGACGATTTCGCGAACGCGCGCCTCGTGCTGAGCGCCGACCTCGCGTCGAGCTATTTCACGCTGCGCGAGCTCGACACCGAGATCGACGTCGTCAAGCGCTCGATCGACCTGCAACAGAAGGCGCTCGATTACGTCAGCGCGCGCCACGACCTCGGCGCGGTGTCGGGCCTCGACCTGTTGCAGCAACGCGCGCAGCTCGACGCGACGCGCACGCAGGCGCAGTTGCTGATCCAGCAGCGCGCGCAGGTCGAAACCGCGATCGCGACGCTGGTCGGCACGCCGGCCCCCGCCTTCTCGCTGCCGCCGCGCGTGGTGCCGATCAACGCGCCCGCGCTGCCGACCGGCATGCCGAGCGACCTGCTGCAGCGGCGCCCCGACGTCGCGTCGGCCGAACGCGCGATGGCCGCCGCGAACGCGCAGATCGGCGTCGCGCGCGCCGCGTATTTCCCGCGCATCACGCTGTCGCCGGACATCGGCTGGGACGCGACCCGCTTCGCGGGCCTGTTCACCGTGCCGGCGCTGCTGTGGTCGGTCGGCGGCTCGCTCAGCCAGCCGCTGTTCGAGGGCGGCAAGCTGAAGGCCGGCGTCGATTTCGCGCAGGCCGGCTACGTCGCCGCGCAGGCCAGCTACCGGCAGACCGTGCTCACCGCGTTCCAGGAGGTGCAAAATGCGGTGACCGGGCTGTCGGTGCTCGCGCAGGCCGCGCAGCAGGCTTCCGCGGCCGTCGACGACGCGCGCAAGCTCGTCTCGCTCGCGCAGGACCGCTACGCGGGCGGCCTGACGCCGTTCATCGACGTGCTGACGGCCCAGCAGCAGTTGCTGACGAGCGAGCGCCAGGCCGTGCAGATCCAGGGCCAGCGCGCGGCGCTCGTCGTGTTTCTCGCGAAGGCGCTCGGCGGCGGCTGGGACGGCGATGCGGCGAGCGGCCCGGCGCCGTCCGACGTCGCGTCGGCGGGCCCGCAGCGCACCGCGGGCGTCGGCCCTTAACCCGGTTAGCGGAATACGAACATGAAAGTGCTGATCGTCGAAGACGAACCGAAAGTCGTCGAATACCTGAAGAGCGGCCTGACCGAGGAAGGCTGGGTCGTCGACACCGCGCTCGACGGCGAGGACGGCGCGTGGAAAGCCGTCGAATTCGACTACGACGTGATCGTGCTCGACGTGATGCTGCCGAAGCTCGACGGCTTCGGCGTGCTCCGTGCGTTGCGCGCGCAGAAACAGACGCCCGTGATCATGCTGACCGCGCGCGATCGTGTCGACGACCGCGTGCGGGGCCTGCGCGGCGGCGCCGACGACTATCTGACCAAGCCGTTCTCGTTCCTCGAACTGATCGAACGGCTGCGTGCGCTGACGCGCCGCGCGCGCGTGCAGGAATCGACGCTGATCTCGATCGGCGACCTGCGCGTCGACCTGATCGGCCGCCGCGCGACCCGCGACGGCGCGCGGCTCGACCTGACCGCGCAGGAATTCCAGCTGCTCGGCGTGCTCGCGCGGCGCAGCGGCGAGGTGCTGTCGAAGACGACCATCGCCGAACTCGTGTGGGACGTGAACTTCGACAGCAACGCGAACGTCGTCGAGACGGCGATCAAGCGCCTGCGCGCGAAACTCGACGGTCCGTTCGCCGAGAAGCTGCTGCACACGATCCGCGGCATGGGCTACGTGCTCGAGGCGCGCGAGGACGGCGACACGGAGCGGCGCGCATGAAACGCTCGATCATCCTGCGGCTCTCGGCGATGTTCGGCATCGTGTCGCTGCTCGTGTTCACGCTGGTCGGCTGCGGGCTGTTCGTGATGATGGAGCGTCAACTGTTCGCCGAGCTGCGCGCAACGCTCGACACGCGCGCCAAGGTCGCCGCGATGATCGTGTCGCACGCGACCACGGACGCACGCGGCCGCCTGATGCAGGAAAAGCTCGCCGATCTCGAACCGCCCGACGGCTCGACGCACTACCAGGTGATCAGCAACAACCCCGCGTTCCGCTTCGGCAGCCCCGTCGACGGCGTGCCGCTCGATCCGCCGTTCGGCGCGTTCCAGCGCTACCAGCTCAACGACAGCAGCTACGCGGTGATGACGAAAACCGTCGAGGTGGCCGGCGCCGGCGAGCGGCCGACGCTGCAACTGGTCGTCGCGACATCGTGCGAGCGGACGCAGCGGATGCTGCGCCGCTTCGGCTGGACACTGGCCGCGCTGATCGCGACGGCCACCGTCATCACGCTGCTGCTGAGCCGCGCGGTCGCGCGCTTCGGGCTCGCGCCGCTCGACCGGCTGTCGCAGGACGCCGCGAGCGTGAGCGCGACGAACCGTCGCCAGCGGCTGCACACCGACGCGCTGCCGACCGAGCTGCGCGATCTCGCCACCTCGTTCAACGGCGCGCTCGAACGCATCCAGCAAACCTATGCGCGGCTCGAAGCGTTCAACGCGGACGTCGCGCACGAGCTGCGCACGCCGATCAGCATCCTGATCGGCCAGACCCAGGTCGCGCTGACGAGCCGCGACCGCTCGGTCGACCGGATGCGCCAGACGCTGCAGTCGAACCTCGAGGAATTCGAGCGGCTGCGCGTGATCATCAACGACATGCTGTTCCTGTCGCGCAGCGACCGCGGCGAGCGCGCGAGCGACCTGAAGGACGTGTCGCTCGCCGACGAGGTGCGGCGCATGCTCGACTTCCTCGAAATCCCGCTCGACGAGGCGCAGTTGCGTGCCGAACTGCACGGCGACGCGCGCGCGGCCGTCGATCCGTCGCTGTTCCGCCGCGCGATGACGAACCTGTTGATCAACGCGATCCAGCATTCGGCGCCCGGCGCGACGCTGAACGTGACGATCACGTGCCGCGACACGCTCGTCGAGATGGCCGTGTCGAACCCCGGCGAGCCGATCGACCCGGTGCAGCGCTCGCACGTGTTCGAGCGTTTCTACCGGCTCGAGGAAGCACGCGCGAACAGCAAGGAAAATCACGGGCTCGGACTGTCGATCGTCAAGGCCGTGGCCGAGATGCACGGCGGCGGCGTGTTCGTCGCGTGCTCGGGCGGCGTCAATACGTTCGGCTTCTCGGTGTCGACGCAGCCCTGGCCGGGCGGCGCGCTGCGTCCGGCCGACGCCGCCGGGCCGGCCGATTCTGCCGAATCAGCCAATCCGGCCGATCCGCACGACGCTCGCCCGACGCACGCGCCGCGCGCGTTGCACTGACGGCGGCCGCGCCAGTCGACGTCCAGCCGCCTCCGATCGGCGCTTGCCCGCCGCGAACGCGGCCCGGAACGACGCGTTACGCGCGCGGCTTGCCGCCCTGCTCGCGCCACGCCCGCGGCGACATCGCGAACCGCTCCCGAAACACGCGACTGAAATGCGACATGTCGTTGAATCCCCAGCGCAACGCGATGTCGGACACGCGCAGCACCGCGCATTGCGGATTCGCGAGATCCTGCGCGCACCGTTCGAGCCGCAGGTTCAATACGTAACGCATCAGCGACGTGTTCTCGGCCTCGAACAGCTTGTTGATGTACCGCGACGACATCCCGATCGACCGCCCGATCATCATCGGGCTCAGCTCCGGATCGTGCAGGTGCTCGAGCAGATGCCGCTTCACCCGCGTCAGCGTCAACGCCTTCATCCTCGATTGCGCGAGGTCGTTGCGCTGCATGCCGCCGAGCGTCATCGCGATCAGCGAGATCGCGGTATCCGACAACTGCCGCATCTCGTCCTCGGTCACGCTGCGGATCTGCGACGACATCTGTTCGAGAAACGCCCGCATGACGCTGCCGACGCCCGCCCCGGTGTGCGTCGGGCAGGCCGTGCGGTGTTCCATCCCGACGACGAGCTGGTTCAGGGTCGCGCGGGGAATGCTGACGACGATCTCGCGCCACGACTGCCCGAACTGCAGGTGGTGCGGCCGGGTCGCGTCGTAGATCGCGAAATCCCCGGGATGCAGCGTGACGATCTTGCCGTCCTGCTCGACCGACTGGCTGCCCTCGAGCATCAATACGCCGAAATACTTGTCCTCATACTCGCTGCGCGCCTGGCGATAGCGCCGGCTCACGGCCTGTTCGCTTGCGTAGATTTCCGAGATCCGCATCTTTTCGCATTTGCGCTGCCGCACCTGGCCGAAGAAATCGGCTTTCTGCACGGCCGCGATCTGCACGTCCGCGAACAAACGCAGAATCGTCTCGCGCCAGAACTCGATACGCTGGCTGACCGAGCCGTCGGTCGCCACCTCGATGGCCGAATTCGTCCATTCGCCCGGCGGGCCGTCGGACGCCGGGCCGGGCGCGTCGCCGCTTGCGGCGCGCGGAAAAGGACGCATCGTCATGGTCATGCCCCACATCGTTTAGCCAACACGCAACCGGTAGCGTGCCCGTTCAAAAGCGCATTGTCCAATCGGCAACCGTGCAAGCCGCGTTGCCGGCCGGACCGACAGGCGGCGCGGCGGCGATGCGCGGCCGCGCCGGGGATGTCATGCGAAGGTCGTCTGGCGCCAATCGGAAGACTGTTCATACGCATAGGCGCAGCGGTAGATCGTCGCCTCGTCGAAGCGACGCCCGACCAGTTGCAGCCCGATCGGCAGATCGTCGGCTACCCCGCACGGCAGCGACATGGCCGGATGCCCGGACACGTCGAACGGCGCGGTATTCGCGAGCATCTCGAACGCGCGCGTCAGCGATTCGGACATCGCACAGCCGGGCTTCGGCAGTTCCGACGCGCGCATCGGGACGGTCGGCATCAGCAATACGTCGTACGATTGCAGCGCCGTGTCATAAGCCGATCGCAAGCGTCGCGCGAGGTTCTGGCACTTCGCGTAATAGCGCCCGCGATACCGGCTCGTGAAATATTCACCGAGCAGCATCGTCACCTTCACGGTATCCGGCAGCTCGTCGGCGCGCTCGCGCCAGCCCGCGTGATGATCGATCATGCCGGTCACGTACAGGCCGCCCCAGTTGAAACCATGGCTGTTGCCCTTCATCATCTGCTGCGTCGCGCCCTCGGCCGCAATCGGCAGCCAGATCGCGGTGCCGGCCGCATGCAGCGGCACCGACACTTCGTCGACGCTCGCGCCCAGCTTGCGCAAGCGCAGCGCGGCGACCCGCACGGCCTCGTCGACCACTTTCTCCGAATTCGCGAGCCCGAACGCCTCGCGCAGCACGCCGATCCGCAGACCCGCGATGCCGTCGCGGATCGCGCCGAGATAATCGGCACGCGGCGGCAACATCCGTTGGCGCGGATCGAGCCCGTCGTCGCCCGCGATGACGTCGAGCAACAGCGCGTTGTCGAGCACGCTGCCCGTCATCGGCCCGAGATGATCGACGGTCGCCTCGATCGGCATCGCGCCGGTGTACGGCACGAGCCCGTGCGTCGGCTTCATCCCGACGATGCCGCAATAGGCGGACGGGATTCTCACCGAGCCGCCCTGGTCGCCGCCGAGCGCCATGTCGACCTCGCCGCTCGCGACCAGCGCGCCGCTGCCGGACGACGAGCCGCCGGACGAGTGTCCGGCCTTGCGCGGATTGTGCACCGGCCCCGACGCGCTCGTGTGCGAGCCGCCGGAAAAGCAGTAGTACTCGCAGGTCGCCTTGCCGGCGATCGTCGCGCCGGCGTCGAGCACCCGCGTGACGACGGTCGCATCGATATCGGGCACGTAGCCCTCGAACGTGCTCGCGCCATTGCGCATCGGCACACCGGCGACGCAGATGTTGTCTTTCACGGCCACCGTCTTGCCGCGCAGCTTGCCGTCGGCGGCGCCGTGGATCGTGCTCTTGCGCGCCCATGCGCCGTAACGGTTCTCGTCGCCTTCCGGGCGGTAGCCGGGCGTGCGCGGATACGCGACGACGGGCAGATGGTCGGGCAGCGCGTCGATCACGTCGTACGCGTCGAAGTTCGCCTGCAGTGCATCGTCGTAGTCGGCGAGCTGGCGGGAATCGACATGAAAGCCGAAACCGGCTGCAATGTCGGACAGTTGTTCGCGGGTCGGGCGTTTGATGGCCATCGACGTTCTCCAGTTCGGTAAGCGGCGCCGCCAGCCTGGGCGGCGCCGGCGGGATTCAGCGGGCGATGGCGACAGCGTCGCGCATCAGTCCGGTGCGCGGATGGCAGTTCACGTATTCGTAGACCTGATGCTTTGCGTCGAAGACTGAAACTTCGTGATACAGCCGCAGTTTCGACAGCCCGGTGACGACGCGGAAGAACGTGACGAAGATCCGCAGGTGCGTCGGATGGGATTCGGCCCACCGCTCGAGGCGGTCGAGCGAGCGCCAGTGGCCGATGTTGTAACTCTCGTCGAGCAGGTTGCCGTCGAGATCGATCGAGCGCACGTAGCGGTTGCTGTAGCAGCCGACGTCCTTGCCGTTGTCGCGCAGGAACTGCATTCCGCTGCGCAGCGTCGGCTCGATCTCCTCGAGATACAGCCGGCGCTCGTCGCTCTCCGCCGCGCGCCAGTCCTGGCCGGACCGAATCAGCGCGATGTTGTCGTGTGCCAGTACGACCACACGGCCGCCGCGAGCCGGATCGCCGTCGACGATGCGCAACTCGCCGTCCGCAGCCATCCAGTCCGTCTGCGAGATCGGGAACCGGTCACGCATCGAGCCCCAGTAGCCGTGCTCCTCGATCTCGCCGCTGACGCCGTCCATGATCGCGCCGACGCCGGGGAAATCGCTCGTAAATGCGTAAAGCGTCTCGAACTGTTCGGCGCGCGGCGCGACGATTTCCCGGAAGTAGCCGATTCCGTCCGCGAGGCGTGCGTCGGAGGCCCACCATTCGACGAGCGCCGGCGACGCGATCCAGCGCGCATACGCGGCCGGATCGCGCCAGTAGCCGACGGCAATCAGGTTCTCGTAGCCCTCGTCGTCGGTGTGTTGCGTCAGGTCGAAGTTGTTCGGGCCGTCCTGCGCACCGAAATCGGCGACGATCCGGCGCAACGCGGCCAGCGCCGCCGCGCGCTTGTCGGCGCCGCTGTATTGCACGCCGAAATAGCCCATCACGACCTGGTTAAGGTCTTCGGCGGCCCGGGCGACGTACATCGGGAACGGCGGCTGGTAATCGTCGGCGACGCGGCGCGACAGCGTCCGCGGGCAGATCAGGTGTTTGTCGATGGCGGATTCCATGCGTGACCTCTCTGGAAAGGGAATCGGGTGTCGAGGGTTCGACGTTGGGGGACACGGAGCGGCATGCACCGGCCCTATCCCGGTGCATGCGGGTCGTCAGAAGATGTGTGCGTAACGCAGACCGGCGAGCACGCTGTTCTTCGGACCGTTGCGCACGCTCAGGTCGGTGCCGAGCTGGATTTGCACCTGGTCGGCCTTCGTCACGAACTTCGCCGCGGTGATCCGCAGGCGCGTCGTGCGCAGCGCGTCGTTGTTGTCCGCGCCGTCGACGCTCGTTTCACCGCCCCAGAGCTGGGTGATGCCGATGCCGAGCGACGTGCCCGGATCGGGCATGTAACGCACCATCGCCTGGGCGCTGTAGCTCATCCGCTGATGCAGCGTCGCACCGCTCGCGCCGTACGACGTGTTGTTGCCGTACCAGATCGCGTCGCCGACGAGATCGAGTGCCCACTGCGGCGAAAAGTGCTTGACGTAGGCTGCCTGGAAATCGAGCGACCAGCGGTTGGCGCCGAGATTGAGGCCGCGGTTCTGGTCGTAACTCCCGGTCGGCGCGTAAACGTAGACCGTCGCGGCGACGACGTCCTTCGCTTCGTTCAGGCGGAATTTCAACGGCGCGGTCAGGATCACGTCGCCGACACCATTCGTACTGCCAAGTGCGCCTGCGTTGCCGAAGCTGCTGATGTGACCGAACGGCAGCAGCACCTGCGGATCGATCGTGAGCCGGTCGGTGAGCTGGAACACATGCAGCAGGCGGGCGATGCCGACATTGGACTGCAGGTCGAAATCCGAGGTCCGGTGACCATTCGCGTAGTACGCGTTCGTCGCCGAATAGTTGTAGTACAGCACGCCGATCGTCGCGCCCACCGGATACTGCTCGTAGTCGCCGGGATCGACCTCGACCGCGCCCGCGTAATGCGATGCGACGACCATCAGCGACAGGCCGATCCAGCGCGCGACGCGCTTCAGTTTCATTCTGTTGACGTTGTCCATCATGCTCCTCACCTGGATGCGCAGACACCGCCACGCTCGACGTACGACGAACGGGAACCGTCGCCGGACGGTGGAATCGCGGGGTGCTGGCTGACTGTTGTTCCGCCGGTACTCGGGGAGTGCCGACGATTCGCGACATCGAACGGCCGTCGCTTGAGGGTGAGAATAGAAAGGCAAAATCCGCAGTTCTGTTTTCCGGCGGAACAAGAAATTGGCTGTGGCGGACCTGCGCGCCCGATGCCATACAACGGTCGCAAAACGTGCGCCGGCTGCCACTGTTTTCGCGCCGGGCGCCGGTCAATTGCCGCGAATCGCCGCGAATCGCCGCGCATCCGTTGCGCGTCGTCGCCTGCCGCGCCACGGGGCCGTCTCGGCACAGTTTCCGATCCGTGCCGGCAAAGAACCGCGTTTTTTCTCTTCTTACCCTGCTCGTCGAGCGTGACGGACACGACACGTCGCACCCACACCCCGCCACGGCAGTCGCCACGCCGTGGCGGCGGTCGACCCGAACCACGACAAGGAGCCCCACGATGAACACGATTCCTTCCGAGGAAACCGTCTCGACGCCCGGCGAACGCGCCTGGGCGCTGTTTCGCGTGATGAAGGAGAAGAACCTGATTCCAGACGGCTATATCGACACGCTGACCGAGCTGATGTCCACGACCTGGGATCCGGCCAACGGCGCGCGCATCGTCGCGCGTGCGTGGGTCGACCCGGCATTTCGCGAACTTCTGCTGAAGGACGGCACGTCCGCATGCGCGCAGTTCGGCTACACCGGCCCGCAGGGCGAATACATCGTCGCGCTCGAGGACACCCCGACACTGAAGAACGTGATCGTCTGCAGCCTGTGCTCATGCACGAACTGGCCGGTGCTCGGACTGCCGCCCGAGTGGTACAAGGGCTTCGAATATC
Source organism: Burkholderia sp. BCC0097 (assembly GCF_902832985.1). NCBI lineage: Bacteria > Pseudomonadati > Pseudomonadota > Betaproteobacteria > Burkholderiales > Burkholderiaceae > Burkholderia > Burkholderia sp. BCC0097. The sequence continues at coordinate 182,233 of NZ_CADFDM010000009.1, read as the reverse complement.
GTGCGCGGCTCGTGCGCGAAGGGCGCACGGTGCTGCGGGAGCTCGGCACCGACCTGCCCGACGACGTCGTCGTGAAGGTCTGGGATACGACCGCCGAAAGCCGCTATCTCGTGCTGCCCGTGCGGCCGGCCGGCACCGAGCACATGACCGAGGAACAACTGCGCACGCTCGTCACGAAGGACGTGCTGATCGGCGTCGCGCTGCCGCGCGCGCACTGACGCGCACCCCGTTTCGCTCTCGACCTTCCACTCGGAGATCACATATGGACGGCTTTCACGACCTCGGCGGATTCCAGGGTTTCGGCCCGGTGCCGCATACGATCAACAGCCTCGGCTACAAACCGGTCTTCAAGGAAGACTGGGAACATCTCGCGTACAGCCTGATGTTCGTCGGGGTGGACCAACTGAAAAAATTCAGCGTCGACGAGGTACGTCACGCAGTCGAGCGCATCGACGTGCGCCAGCACGTCGGCACGCGCTACTACGAGCGCTACGTGATCGCGACCGCGACCTTGCTCGTCGAAACCGGCGTGCTCACGCAGGATGAACTCGACCGCGCGCTCGGTTCGCCTTTCCGGCTCGCGAACCCGCCGCGCTCCGCCGGCCGGGCGGCCCCGGCCGAGTCGACGCGGTTCGAGGTCGGCGATCGCGTCGTCGTTCGCGACGAATACGTCAGCGGACACATCCGCGCGCCGGGCTACGTTCGCGGCAAGACGGGCGTCGTGTTGCACCGGACGACCGAATCGTGGCCGTTCCCGGATGCGATCGGCCACGGCGACACCGGCGCCGCGCATCAACCGACCTATCATGTCGAGTTCCGCGTGAAGGACCTGTGGGGCGACGCCGCCGACGACGGCTATGTCGTGGTCGACCTGTTCGAAGGCTACCTGGATCGCGCATCCGGGCAGAGCGCATGACGACGCCGGCCAATCGACACGTGCCGGCCACCCCGCCGCCGAGGATTCCGGTCACCGTGCTGTCCGGCTTCCTCGGCGCCGGAAAGACGACGTTGCTGAACCATATCCTGCGCAATCGCGCCGGCCTGAAGGTCGCCGTGATCGTCAACGACATGAGCGAGGTCAACGTCGACGCCGACGACGTGCGGCGCAACGTCGAGCTGCATCGCGGCGAGGACGAACTGGTCGAAATGACCAACGGTTGTATCTGCTGCACGCTGCGCGCCGATCTGCTCGAGCAGATCAGCACGCTCGCGCGGCAGCATCGCTTCGATTATCTGCTGATCGAGTCGACGGGCATCTCGGAGCCGATGCCGGTCGCGGAGACGTTCGCGTTTCTCGACCGGGACGGTTTCAGCCTCAGCGAACTCGCGCGGCTGGACACGCTCGTCACGGTGGTCAACGGCGAGACGTTCGAGGACATGATCGCGTCGGCCGAACCGGTCACGCGCGACACCACGCTCGCGAACGGCGGCGATGCCGGTCCGCCGCGCACGCTGTCGGACCTGCTGATCGAACAAGTCGAATATGCGAACGTGATCCTCGTGAGCCGACTCGACCGGATCGGCCACGCGGGTTTCGAGCGGCTGCGCGCGATTCTGGCCTCACTGAATCCATCGGCGAGAATCCTGCCGATGCAGCACGGCAAGGTCGATCCGTCGGACGTCCTCGATACGCGACGCTTCGATCTACCGGCGCTCGTCGAATCGCCGGGATGGATGCAACGCATGCAGGCCGACGAACGTCCGCCGGAATCGGATACATACGGAATCGCATCGTGGGTCTATCGCGAACGTGCACCGTTTCATCCTGCGCGCCTGCTCGCGTGGCTGCGCCGCCCCTGGACCAACGGCCGACTGCTTCGCTGCAAGGGATATGTGTGGGCCGCGCACCGATATGCGGAAACCGCCATGCTCGTGCAGGCCGGCGACACGTTCCAGTGGGGCTACGTTGGCCGATGGTGGCGGTTTACGCCACCGTCGGACTGGCCGCACGACGACTATCGTCGCGAGGGTGTGCTGAAGCAATGGGAAGAGCCGGCGGGCGATTGCCGGCAGGAAATCGTGTTCATCGGGCAGTCGATCGATCACGTCCAGTTGCGTCGCGAACTCGATGCGTGCCTGCTGACGGTCAAGGAAATCGACGCAGGCCCGGAGTCGTGGCGCCAGCTTCCGGAAGCCGATGCGTTCGACGCGCTCGCGACGCCCGCCCATCCGTGAAATGAGACTCGATGGCTTCGGCGGCCACGCCTGCGTCCTGTCGCTTTCGGTCGGCCCGTGAGCGCTGCACCCGGCTCAGCATGACGTGAATCCCGACCGCGCCGCCGAGGGCAGTTTTCTTCAATACGGGCCGACGCCGCGCCCGTAGTCTCGATGCGACTTTCAACATGTCGCATGGAGACACCTGATGAGCATGCTGGTTTCGATGGCCGCGTTCGCGCTCGCCTCGTCGATCACCCCCGGTCCCGTCAACATCGTCGCGCTCAGCGCGGGCGCCCGCCACGGCCTCGGCGCGAGCCTGCGCTACGCGGCGGGCGCCACGCTCGGCTTCGTCGCGCTGTTCCTGCTGATCGGCCTCGGCCTGCACGCGGCGCTCGCGCGCTGGCCCGTGCTGACGACGGCCACGCAGTGGTCGGGGATCGCGTTCCTGCTGTATATGGCGCTGCGGCTCGTGCTCGACGACGGCCGGTTGTCGGCCGATCCGGACGTGGCCGGCCCGTCGGCGGCGTCCGGCGCGGCGATGCAGTGGCTCAATCCGAAGGCGTGGCTTGCATGCGTGGCCGCGATGGGCGCGTATGCGGCCGATGGCGATCGCGCGCAGGTCTGGCAGTTCGCCGCGCTGTATCTGGTGATCTGCTTCGCGTCGATCGCATGCTGGGGCTATGCGGGCGCGTCGCTACGGCACCGGCTCGCGAACGCGCGGCGCATGCGCGTGTTCAACCGGCTGATGGCGCTGCTGCTCGCGGGCAGCGCGCTGCTTCTGCTCGACGTGTAGCGGCCGTGGCGGTCAGCGCATCGCGCTGCGGTACTGCCCGGGCGTCGCGGCCGCGATCCGCCGGAACGCGCGCTGGAAGTGAGCCTGATCCGCAAAGCCGGCGTCGAGCGCGACCTCGGCGATCGGCCTGCCACGCCGCAATTCGGTGCGGCCGTACTGCACGCGCCGATCGATCAGGAATGCATGCGGCGTCATCCCGTAACGCGCATTGAATGCGCGGATCAGGTACGACGGCGACAGGTCGGCCGCCGCGCAGATCGCATCGAGCGAGACGGCCTCGCGGCAATGGGCGGCGATGTAGTCGGCCGCGCGCGCGAGCTTCGCGTTGTCGTCGCCCGGCCGCGCATCGGGCGGTTCGCGATCGAGCGCGCCGTGCAACGCGGTGAAGAATTCGACCGCCGCACTCTCCTTGCCGAGCGCATCGATGCCGGGCGACACGAGCGTGCGGTAGAAGCCGCCAAATCGCGCGAACAGATCGCCGCGCTCGGTCAACTTCGGCGAAAACCCGTGAAAATCGCGGTTCGGATCGCGGCCCAGCGCGTGTTGCAGCCGCGCGAGCCACGGCACGTCGACATAGACCATCCGGTACGCCCACGCATCGGGGCCGTACGGGTTGCATGCGTGCACCTGCTCCGGGTCGATGATCACCAGCACGCCGCGCCCGACGTGCGCGTTCGTCGCGCCGTTCACGTACGTGCTCGTGCCGCCGACGATCGCGCCCACCGAAAACGTGTCGTGCGTGTGCTTCGCGTAGCAGATCGCGCGCCCGTCGTCGACAGTGCGCGCCTCGATGAACGGCAGCGCGGTGTCGCGCCAGAACGGCGACGGTACGGCGGATCGGTTGGCGGTACGGCTCACGCGGCGGGCTCCGGTTCGAACGACGAACGCTCACCGTACAAGACTGTGCGGCGCCGCGCAACCGGATCGCGCGGCTTCGATGCTACGCAGAATGGTGGTGCCCACGGACATGATCGTGGGCACCACCCTGCGCCGCCGACTTCCCGCACGAGGTGCGGAGGATGGCGCGCTTACGCTGAAACAGCGCCCCTGCTTGCACGCGTTTCCGCGTGCTCGGGCGCTGAAGCCGACAGCAGCGGGTCAGGCCGGAACGATGATCTTCGGATCCCACCAGTAGTAGCCGAACAGTTCCTGGTTCTGCCCGCCGACGAGCTTGTAAAGCGCGAAGCAAACGCCGAAATATTCCGTCCCGCTTCGCCGGACCGACGAGTCGAAGGTCGCGAACGTGAGCTGCTTCTTCAGCGGCGGGAGGCCATTGCGGGTCCCCGAATCCGGGTTGGGTTCCACCGCGCCATTGCGGACGACCGTGTTGCAGACGAACGGGTTGAATACCTCGTCGCCTTGATAGCGCGGGATGTTGTAGATGATCACGGCATCGTCGGAGTTGTCGTAGATCGACACGCCGGTGAACTGGACGCGGTCACCCGGGTAGGCGGTGATTTCCAGGTCGGCCGTACCCTGCCCCTTGACGCCACGCGCACCGGTGCAGATCAGGAACTGGCCATTGTGGGCGATGCCCGTCGGCGCGGCCTGATTCTGGCTCGGATTCGGATACGTCTTCTTGACCCATTCCGTATCGATCACCGCGATGATGTTGATGTCCTGCGCGCTTGATGCAAGCGTGATTTCGGAAGCCATGGTTAATCTCCATTCACTAAGCGTTATGAATTTGAGTCCGACGACACGTCATTAGCGCGTCAAGGACAATATCAATTCATTCGCTTGCCAAAATCAATTACAACCGATTACGCGGTGGCGAGCGTTTGAACCCGCACATGGAAGCCTGAAATTAAGATCTTGAAAATCCATAAAAATCAATTACAGGCGATTACACGACGACGCCGCCCCTCTCCGACCAAAAAATCAATTCTCACCAAAATTAATCCCCCATCAAACCTGACAGGTACTAAAACAAATACAAATGGACAATACTGGCGAAGCGCATCGCCGATGCGCCACGCGCACCGAACGGGCAATTGACCTGTCATGGAGGCATTTAAATGAAAGTCGATCTTGATAGCATCGATCTGGAACAAACCGCTCAATTCATTCACATCCTTGCGGTTATCGACGCGCATTATTTAAAGACAATCTATCCCAATCCGAGCCAGAACGCGAACCGCCCGACGGCCATCAGCAGCAACGCCGTGTTCATGCTCAACAGCCGCTTGCCCGGCGTGAGCAGCTCGGAAGGCACCGGTAGCCTGGGCTTGAAATTGCAGGTCGGCGACAAGGTATCGCTGATGGGGACGTCACTTTCCGACAATTCGGACGACTCTGCGTTGATTTACAACGTCCGGCACTACTCGGGCGCGGAAGTCTTCAGTCAATTCGCCGCGCATACCATCGAACAGGTTGCCGCACCCAGTGCGGCCGAGACGCCCGACATCATCGCGATCTCGGCGCAACCCCAAGTCTTTCAACGGTTCGACGCCGTAGCAAAATCCTTCGGAGTCGAGAACCTCGGAACGAGTTTTGCGCTTTATACGCGGAATCAAAACAAGAAATCCTTGTTCGGCTACTTCTTCTGGGTCTGGCAAGCCTCCGCTGCTTGAAGCGAGCCCCGACAACTCGCTCCGATGCGATACGGGAGCGATTCAAGCCGGCGGGTTTCACGCGGCACCCCACCGGGCGCAGCCCCTTTTCCGCGATAAAACCAGAATGGAGCACCCGTATGACAGCCGATCTTGGAAGTCTCACTCGCGACACAACCTCGCAGCAAATCGACATCCTCGCCGTCGTCGACACGGAATATATCAAGCTGAGGTACCCGCATCCGAGCAAGCAACCCGAGTTACCGATCGCCGTCGATCATCGCGCCGTGCGCCTGCTTTACACCGGCGCGCGCGGCGCGTCGATCGGAAATGGCCCGGCGGACCCCGTTCTGACGCTGTATCCCGGCGACACGGTTTCACTCAGGGCAGTCTCCCTCTATGAAAACGCGGAAGACGCGGTGCTGATTTATCAGGTTTCGCACCTGTTCGGCCAGCAAGTCTTCAATCCTTTTTCGCAGGACTTCCTCGACGTGAACGCCGTGCAACCGAACCCCGAAACGCGCGACGGCCTGCCGCCGCTGACGAAGCCGCAGACGTTCGTCAGCCTCGGCGCCAAGGCAAGAGAGAGCGGGATCGAAACGCTTGGCGCCTGCTTCGGGCTCTATACGCTGGAAAGAAGTACCCAGGAGTTGTTGGGATACTACTGGTGGGACTGGTTCGTCACGTGTTCGTGATCTTCGTGTTTCATCGTTGACGGTTCGCCCGTTCTGCGAGCGTGGGTCGCGAGCGGGCCGGCGGCATGCACGATATCCGCCAGGATCGGCTGAAGCGCCGATCCTGGCGGGCCGGATATCGACAGGTTGCCGTCGCAGCCGGCGAATACGTCATCGGTTTGGTATCCCGCGGGGGAAGCACGCGCGGAATACCAATTTCGCGCCTGCTTGCCCCGAACCGACAGGAATCTCGCGCGTCCGCAATACCCCCCGGATTTTCCGCGCGACCGCTGCCGACGCGCTCGCGACATGGCCTATTGAGCGGAATTTGCCTAAGCTTTGAATTCCGTCCGCCGCGGCACGCGCGGCGGCCCTCGTTCACTCTTCCCCGTCACGCTCATGCAGATCGATCTGAAAGGCAAGACCGCAGTCGTTACCGCTTCCACCGCCGGCATCGGGCTCGCGATCGCCGAAGGCTTCGCGCGCGCCGGCGCGCACGTCGTCGTCAACGGCCGCAGCGACCAGTCGGTGCAATCCGCGCTCGAGAAACTGCGCGACACCGTGCCCGGCGCAAGCCTCGACGGCGTCGCCGCCGACCTGTCCGACGCGGCCGGCGTCGCGCGCGTCACGCAACACACGCCGAATGCCGACATTCTCGTCAACAACGCGGGCATCTACGGCCTGAAGGCGTTTTTCGACATCGACGACGCCGAATGGGAACATTATTTCCAGATCAACGTGATGTCCGGCGTGCGGCTCGCACGGCATTACCTGAAAGGGATGATCGAACGCAATGCCGGGCGCATCGTGTTCATTTCGTCGGAATCGGGCCTGAACATCCCCGTCGACATGATTCATTATGGGTTCACGAAAACCGCGCAGTTGTCGATCGCACGCGGCCTCGCGAAGCTCGCGGCCGGCACCCGCGTGACGGTCAATTCGGTGCTGCCGGGGCCGACGATGTCGGAAGGTGTGCGCGAGATGCTGAAGGCGCAGGCCGACGAAACGGGCCGCAGCATCGACGACATTGCAGTGGAATTCGTACGCAGCGCGCGCGCGAGCTCGATCATCCAGCGGCCGGCGACGACGGAGGAAGTCGCGAACCTGGTCGTGTACGTGTGCTCGCCGCAGGCATCGGCCACGACCGGCGCGGCGTTGCGCGTCGACGGCGGTGTGGTCGACACGATAGCGTGACGGCAGTATGACGCGCTGGCGCGGCGCGTTGTCCCCGCCCTATCGCGACGCGCTCTTGCCCTGCTGGAGCGCGCCCTTGCGGTCGGCGTCCATGCACGAATCGAAGCCGTGTTGCGTGACGACGCCAGCCTTGTCGAACACGACGAAGAAAGCACGATGATCGTTGCCGTGCTCGATGAAGTAGTTGTAGCAGACGCCGCTGCCGTTGCGGACCATCCAGACGCTGCGCGGGTTGCCGGCGGCGCGGACGACGTCGGCGCGCGTCGCGCCGTGCCGCGACGCGGCCCGTGCCAGCGGCGTGCGCGAATACGAAAACGGCAGCCACGAGTCGAACCACGCACAGCCATGCAACATCAGGCAGCCGGCGGCCAGGGACAGCGTCGCTGCGGGACGGGACATCGGAATCAATCGCATGCTCGGGAAATCTGCTGCGCCTACCGGCGTGATCGAAAGCCCCATGCTACTCGACCTTTGGGTCCGGATCGAAAAGAAATGTAGAGATCTTTATCCGAATCCCTGCATTTGCGCGCATCCGCGCCAGCCGAATCGTCAGCGATCGTTGCCGCCGGCCTCCGCGTGCGCGGCCCGCCGCGCCATTGCACCGCGACGTCGAACCGATGCAGCGGCATGCACGCTCAAGCGATCCATTCGGCCCACAGCATCGTGAGCACCGTCATCAGCGCCGGGCCGACGAACAGCCCGATCAGGCCGAACGTCTCGGCGCCGCCGAGGATGCCGAACAGCACGAGCAGGAACGGCAGCCGTGTCGAACCGCCGATCAGCACCGGCCGCACGAAATGCTCGGCGACGAACACGACGATGAACCCGAGCGCCGCGACCACGACGGCCCACATGGTCGCCCCCTGCACGAACAGCCAGAGCGCCGCGCCGCAGAACACGACCGGCGCGCAGAACGGCAGCATCGCGGCGACCGCCGTGACGAGGCCGAGCAGCGCCGCATGTGGAACGCCCGCGAGCGCGTAGGCGACGCCGAGCAGCGCGCCCTCGCCGAGCCCGACGACGACGAGCCCCGTCACCGTGCCGTACACGGCCGCGACCATCCGCTCGATCAGTTCCGCGCCGTTGCGCCCGAACGCGCGCCGCGCCCCCTGCAACAACGCACCCGACAACTTGTGACCGGCACGCAGGATCACGAACAGCGTGACGAGCATGAAACCGAATTCGAGCAGCACGTGCGCGAGCTTCGTGCCGAATTGCCGGCCGAACGCGATGAATTTCTCGCCGTTGACGCCGTGCATCGCGGTGGCCGCATGCAGCGGATGGCCGAGATTGGCCTGCCACCATTCGGTGATCTGCGCCGCGCCGTACGGCAACCGGCTGACCACGTCCGGCAGCGGAATGCCGTTGTCCTGGATCGTGCGCAGCCATTCGCGCAGGTCATGCGCCTGCGCGAACGCCTGGGTCGTCGCGACGGCCACCGGCAGCACGACGAGCAGCGAAATCGCCGCCGTGATGACGGTCGCGATCAGCGTCGGCCGGCTGCGGAACAGCCGGTGCGATTCGAAGCGTTTCAGCAGCGGCCACATCGCGATGGCGATCACGCAGGCCCAGGCGATGGCGGGAATGAAGTCGCGGATCACCCACAGCGCGAGCAACAGCAGCGCCGCATACAGCGCGACGCGGGCGATCTGCTGGACGCGCGGCCGCGCGGCGGAATCGTGAGACGACGGGACATGTGCGCCCATGGCACCTCTGTCGAAATGAAAAAAATGGCGGTCCGCCCAGGCAACCGGCCTGGACGAACCGCCATTCTATCCATCGGCGCCGGATCGGCGGCACGCGGGATGCGCGCACCGTCGCGGCGCTGCGTCGACGCGCCCCGCTTAAGCCACCTTGTCGGCGACCCGGTAGCGCTCGAGCCAGTGCGCGTACGGCGCGGGCAGCGTCCACGACGGACGCTCGACGCCTAGCTGCCTGGCCGCGTAATACGGCCAGTGCGGATCGGCCAGGTGCGCGCGGCCGATCATCACGAGATCGAGCTGCGCTTGCTCGACCACGCGGTTCGCCAGTTGCGGCGTATCGATCCCCCACGCGGACGATACCGGCAGCCCGGCCTCGCGGCGCACGCGCTCGGCGATCGGCGCGAGAAACGCCGGGCCCCACGGAATCTGCGCGGTGGGCGTCGAGAAGCCGACCGACACGCTCAGCATGTCGAGCCCTTCGCGCTTCATCCGCTGCGTGAGCGCGATCGATTCGGCGAGGGTTTCTTCGTCGCGGCCGTCGTATTCGATCACGCCGAGGCGCGCGGTCAGCGGCAGATGCTCGGGCCAGACCTTGCGGACGGCCGCGAGCGTATCGACGAGGAAGCGGCCGCGGTTGTCGGCCGAACCGCCGTACTCGTCGGTGCGCTGGTTCGAATGCACCGAGAAGAAGCTCTGGCCGAGATAGCCGTGCGCGAAGTGCAGCTCCAGCCATTCGAAGCCGAGATCGCGCGCACGCTGCGCCGACGCGACGAAGTCGGCCTGCACGCGGGCAATGTCGTCGTGTGTCATTTCACGCGGCACCTTCGGCAGATGCGCGCCGAACGGCACGGCCGACGGCGCGATGGTCTGCCAGCCGCGCGGATCGCCGTCGGCGATATGGTCGTCGCCTTCCCACGGGCGATTCGCGCTCGCCTTGCGGCCGGCGTGCGCGAGCTGGATGCCGGGCACCGCGCCGGCCGCCTTGATCGCCGCGACCGACGGCGCGAACGCCTCGGCCTGCGCGTCGTTCCACAACCCGGCGCAACCCGGCGTGATGCGGCCTTCCGGCGACACGGCCGTCGCCTCGGCGATCACGAGGCCCGCGCCGCCGCGCGCGATGCCGGCCAGGTGCACGTGATGCCAGTCGTTGACGACGCCCTCTTCGGCGACGTACTGGCACATCGGCGGCACCGCGATGCGGTTGCGCAGCGTGACGTCCTTGAGTTTGAACGGTTCGAACAGGGCAGACATCCACGACTCCTTTGCTTGGTTCTGCAAAACGGCTGGAAATGCGTCATGCGGTGCGCACGACGCAGCGATGCGGGCCGTCGGCGGGCTGGCTGCGCCCGGCGACGGCAAGGACGCGGCGCCGGCCGGGCCGACGCCATGCTTTCAGCGGTGGCCGAGCTTCGCGAGCAGCGCCTCGGCCGCGGGCGCCGACGACGCGGGGTTCTGCCCGGTGATCAGCAGCCCGTCGGTGACGACATGCGGCGCCCAGTCGGCGCTGCGCTCGAATTCCGCGCCGTTGGTCTTCAGCATGTCCTCGACGAGGAACGGCACGACTTCGGTCAGCTCGACGGCCGCTTCCTCGCTGTTGGTGAACCCCGTCGCGCGCTTGCCGCGCACGACCGACTCGCCGGTCTGCGGGTTCTTCACGTGGCGCAGCACGCCCGGCGCGTGGCACACCGCCGCGACCGGCTTGCCGGCGGCGAGCGCACGCTCGATCAGGCCGATCGAATGCAGATCCTCGGCGAGATCCCACAGCGGGCCGTGGCCGCCCGGGTAGAACACCGCGTCGTAGTCGTCCGCCGACACATCGGCCAGCTTGCGCGTCGACGCGAGTTCGGCCTTGGCCGCGGCATCGGCGTCGAAACGGCGCGTCGCGTCGGTCTGGGCCGTCGGGTCGCTGCTTTTCGGATCGAGCGGCGGCTGGCCGCCCTTCGGCGACGCGAGCGTCAACTCGATGCCCGCATCCTTGAACGTGTAGTACGGCGCGGCCAGTTCCTCGAGCCAGAAGCCGGTTTTCTTGCCGGTGTCGCCGAGCGTGTCGTGCGAGGTCAGGACAACCAGAATCTTCATGATCGGACACTCCTTCGAAAATGAACGGGGGAACGGGGCCGCACGTCGGCGCGCCACGCCTGTCGGTTAGTCAGTGGGCGCGCGGCAACGTGCGGTTCATTCATCCTTATGCGATATATGCCTATTAGACCAGTCGTCTAGAAGCGGTCGAAATAAAACGACGGCATCTCGCCGCTTGAATCTGCCCGAGACGTCGCCGCATTCACCAGCACGGATGATAGCGCTGGATTAGACCGGTCGTCTAGAAGAACACCTATTCGTCCCTGCCATCGTCATGGCCTTTGCGGCGGGGGCGCCGTTCAGCAACGGCCGCCGTCACTTGCCCGCCCGCCGTCGCCTCGCCGCCGGTGTGCGGGCTACCCGCGCAACGGACCGTCCGTGTCGCCCGCCTCGATGGCCGGCGCTTCGAGCCGTTGATCGCACACGCCGTCGTCCAGCAGCCGCAGCATCAGTTCCGCGAGCGCACGCCCCGACGCATGCCCGGTCGGCTGCACGACCGCCGTGACGCGATACGGGTGCGCGATGTCGGGCGGCACGCCGTCATAGACGATCAGCGACAGGTCCGCCCCGAGGCGCAGCCCGCTGTCGACCAGCGCGCGAAACGCGCCGCTGCCCGCGATGTTGTTGTCGACCAGCAGCGCGCTCGGCGGCTCGGCGAGCGCGAGCAACGCCCGCGCCGCCTGCTGCCCGCCGTCGTGCGTGAACGGGCTCTCGACGAGCAGCGCCGGATCGGCGTCGATACCGGCTTCGCGCAAGGCCGACAGATAACCGGCACGCCGCTGCGCGGCGAAATTCAGCGCCAGCGGCGCGCTGATCATCGCGATGCGCCGATGCCCGAAGCCAATCAGCCGGCGCACCGCGTCGCGCGCGCCCGCCTCGTTGTCGAAGTCGAACCACGCGTACGGGTTGGCGGCCTGCGTACGGCCGTAGGCGACATACGGAAATGCGCTCGCTTGCAGGTACGCGATCCGCGGATCGTCGACCCGCGTGCGCGCGACGATCAGCCCGTCGACGAGCTTGCCGTCGACGATCCGCCGATAGGTTTCCAGTTCCGCGTTCGGTCGCGCGGACGCGATGATGAAATCGAGATTGCGCTCGGCGAGCCGCTCGGTGATGCCCGCGACGACCTCGGCGAACCGTGGATCGCCGAGATCGCCGGCGCCGAACGGATAGACGATCCCGATCATGTCGGCCCGCCCGGTCGCCAGCCGGCGCGCGGTGGGATCGGCCACGTAGCCCATTTCCCGCGCGGCCTTCGCCACGCGCTCGCGCGTCGCCTCGCTCACGTCGTCGTAACCGTTCAACGCGCGGCTGACCGTCGTCCGCGACAGGCCCAGCGCGTCCGACAGCGCCTTCAGATTCACCTTCACCGTCACTCCTCGCATGCGTCGATCCGCCCGGCTGCCCGAAGCCCGGGACACGCCGGCCGGGTAATTATTTCCAATTGGTAACGATTACCGTCAAATAAATATCTTTTGCGTTCCAAACCGGTTTGAAATAGCATCCAAACCGGTTTGGACATCGATGCCCACTCAGCCGTTCACTTTCACCTTCCCAGGAAACAACGACGAGATGACATACTTTCCCCTTTTCCGTCCGGTCGCGGCCAAACGTTTGCTGCTCGCTGGCGGCGCACTCGCCGCCTTCGCGTCCGTCGCGCACGCGCAGTCCAGCGGCACGGGCGCGCCCGTGCCCACGCCCCATACCCAGCAAGCCTACGATCCCGAAGGCAACTTCACGATGCGCTGGACGCGGGCGGACATCCGCCAGATCGTCGCGCAATCGCACACCGCGGGCGCCGACAAGAACTCGCTGCCGCAAGCGCTGACGATGCCGGACATCCCGCAGGATTTCCCGCTGATCAACTCGAACGTGTGGGTGTGGGACACGTGGCCGCTGGCCGACCTGCGCGCGAACCAGCTCAGCTACAAGGGCTGGGAGGTGATCTTCTCGCTCACCGCCGATCCGCACGCGGGTTACACGTTCGACGACCGTCATGTCCACGCCCGCATCGGCTTCTTCTATCGCCGCGCCGGCATCCCCGCGTCGCAACGCCCCGCGAACGGCGGCTGGACCTGGGGCGGCCACCTTTTCCCCGACGGCGCGAGCGCCCGGGTGTTCGGCACCGCGCCGATGACCAACAACGCCGAATGGTCGGGCTCCGCGCGCCTGACGAACGGCAGCAACGTCAGCCTCTACTACACCGCGACGTCGTTCAACCGCTCGGCGCCCGGCGGCGCCGACATCACGCCGCCGCAGGCGATCATCACGCGCGCCGACGGCAACATCCACGCCGACGACAAGCACGTGTGGTTCACCGGCTTCGACGATCACAAGGCGCTGCTGCAGCCGGACGGCAACTACTACCAGACCGGCCAGCAGAACACCTACTTCTCGTTCCGCGATCCGTTCGTGTTCACCGACCCCGCGCATCCGGGCAAGACCTACATGGTGTTCGAAGGCAACACCGGCGGCCCGCGCGGCGCGCGCACCTGCACCGAGGCCGATCTCGGCTACGCGCCGAACGATCCGAACCGCGAAGATCTCAACGCGGTGATGAATTCGGGCGCAGTGTATCAAAAGGCCAACGTCGGCCTCGCGGTCGCGACGAACCCGCAACTGACCGCGTGGAAGTTCCTGCCGCCGATCCTGTCGGCGAACTGCGTGGACGACCAGACCGAGCGCCCGCAGATCTATCTGAAGGACGGCAAGTACTACCTGTTCACGATCAGCCACCGCACGACGATGGCGGCCGGCGTCGACGGCCCGGACGGCGTGTACGGCTTCGTCGGCAACGGCATCCGCAGCGATTTCCTGCCGCTGAACGGCGGCAGCGGCCTCGTGCTCGGCAACCCGACCGACTTCTCCGCACCGGCCGGCGCGCCGTACTCGCAGGACCCGAACCAGAACCCGCGCGAATTCCAGTCGTATTCGCACTACGTGATGCCGGGCGGGCTCGTCGAGTCGTTCATCGATGCGATCGGCCCGCGCCGCGGCGGCACGCTCGCGCCCACGGTGAAGGTGAACATCAACGGCACGTCGACGGCGGTCGATCGCGCGTATGGACGCGGCGGCCTCGGCGGCTACGGTGACATCCCGGCGAACCTGCCGGCGACGGGGGCCGGCCACAACGACGGCAACGGCCAGGGCAACTAGGAAACCCAAAACAACCATCGTCGATAGAGGCACGAGGTTCAGGAGGTGCGTATCGCGCGCGTCGCGTGTGCGCCTCCTCTTTTTCTTTCGACTTTTCCTTTGACCGTTGCGCAGGCCGTCGTTGCAGACGGCCTGCGCCGTCCTTTCCCGCTTCGCCCGACGAAGCGCCTGGTCCCGCATGAATTCGACGTCTTTCCGCTGTTCCGTCCGGCTCGTCCGGCTGCTGTTCGCCTGCCTGGCCTGCACGCAGGCCGTCGCCGCTCCGTGCCACGCGCCGCCCGACAACGACACGCCGCAATGGCGGCCCGCCCTCCACTACACGCCGCAACGCAACTGGATGAACGATCCGAACGGGCTCGTCTACGCGAACGGCCGCTATCACCTGTTCTATCAGTACAACCCGCTCGGCAACGACTGGGGCAACATGTCGTGGGGGCACGCGACCAGCACCGACCTCGTCCACTGGCGCGAGCAGCCGGTCGCGATGCGCGCGAACGCCACCAAGGAAATCTTCTCGGGCTCGATCGTCGCCGACACCCTGAACACGTCTGGCCTCGGCACGCCGGGCCACACGCCGCTCGTCGCGCTTTATACGAGCGTCTACAAGACCGGCTCGGGTCACGCGCCCGGCATCCAGGCGCAGTCGCTCGCGTACAGCCTCGATCAGGGCACGACCTGGCAGCCGTATGCGCACAACCCGGTGCTGACGCTCGATCCGGAATCGAAGGAATTTCGTGACCCGAAAGTATCGTGGTATGCGGCGGGCGGCTACTGGTTGATGACGACGGTCGTCGCCGACGCGCACGTCGTGAAGCTCTATCGCTCCGACGACCTGATCCACTGGTCGTTCCTGAGCGACTTCACGCTGCCGGACGTGCCGCATGCGGGCGCGCTGTGGGAAATGCCGGACCTCATACCGTTGCCGCTCGACGGCGATCCCCGCCGCATCAAGTGGGTGATGATCGTCAACGTGAATCCGTGGTCGATCGCGGGCGGTTCCGGCGCGATGTACTTCGTCGGCAACTTCGACGGCCGCACGTTCGTGCCCGACCGCGTCGCGCCCGCCGGTTCGGATCCCGCGCAATTCCGCTGGGTCGATCACGGCGCCGATTTTTACGCGGCCGGCACGTTCTCCGGCGCACCGGGCGCCCGGCCGGTCGCGATCGCATGGATGAGCAACTGGGATTACGCGGCCAAGGTGCCGACCACTCCATGGCGCGGCGCGACCACGCTACCGCGCGAACTGGCGCTGAAGACGATCGACGGCGAGCCGACCCTGATCGTCGCGCCGGCCGCCGCCTTCGACGCATGGGCCGACGGCCGGCCCGCCGTGCATGAAGGCGACCTGACGGTCGACTCCGCTACCCGGGCGCTATCGGCCGCGACGCGCGGCGTCGTCCAGCGCATCACGGTGACGATCTCGCCGCAGCGTGCCGCGCGCGCGGGCCTGATCGTCCGGCGCTCGGCCGACGGCTCGATCGGCACCCGGATCGTGTACGACACGGCGAAGCGCACGCTGACGCTCGACCGCTCGCAATCCGGCGAAGCGAATTTCGCCGGCACGTTCAGCCGCGAGCACATCGTCGATCTGCCGCTCGAACACGGGCAGTTGCGGCTCGAAATCGTCGTCGATCGCGGCTCGGTCGAAGTGTTCGCCAATGGCGGCCGCGTGGCGCTGACGGACCTGATCTTTCCGCCGCTCGACGCGGATCGCGTGGCCGTGTTCGCCGAGCAAGGCCGCGCGACGTTCGCGGGGTTGACGGTGACGCAGTTGAAAACCGGCGACGACACGCGCGGCGCCTGTGCGTCGCGATAGGTGCAGGTGACGGGGCCCGCTCGCCCGGCATCGCATCGCCGGTTACGGGCCCCGCCCGCGTCGCCCCCTTAGAGCAATCCCATCCCGCCCGACGCGATGATTTCCGCGCCGACGATGAACGCGGATTCCGGCGCGCTCAGGTGCAGCACCGTCGACGCGATTTCGTCCGGCGTGCCGAACCGGCCGATCGGCACGAGGCCCTTGATCTTGTCGGCCGTCGCGTCGAGCGTCGCCGCGTCGAGCCCGAGCTTGCCGTACAGCGGCGTCTGCACGGGCCCCGGGCTCACCACGTTCACGCGCACGCCGTGCGGCAGCAGTTCCGTCGACAGCGTCTTCGCGAACGAATTGACGGCCGCCTTGCTCGCCGCGTACACCGACGAGCCGGGCATCCCGATGTGCGCGTTGATCGAGCCGTTGATCACGATCGATGCGCCGCGGTTCAGCAGCGGCACGAGCGACTGGATCTGGAAATACGCGCCCTTCACGTTGGTGTTGAACACGAGATCCCACATCGCTTCGTCGCTGTCGGCGAACGGCGCGAGTTTCGCGACGCCCGCGTTGACGAATACGGCGTCGAGCCGCACGCCGGCGGCGGCGAGCGCGTCGGCCAGCGC
The DNA here is from genome assembly GCF_902832985.1 of Burkholderia sp. BCC0097. Taxonomy (NCBI): domain Bacteria; kingdom Pseudomonadati; phylum Pseudomonadota; class Betaproteobacteria; order Burkholderiales; family Burkholderiaceae; genus Burkholderia; species Burkholderia sp. BCC0097. The sequence continues at coordinate 165,495 of NZ_CADFDM010000009.1, read as the reverse complement.
GCGAGCCGACGCGACGCTGCCGGCTTCGTTGCGAATCGCCAGCGCGCCTTCGCCGAGCGTTTGACGGGCGGCTTCCAGCGTTTCGGCGTCGCGCCCGGTGATGACGACCCGCGCGCCTTCGGCCGCGAATCCCTTGGCGGCCGCCAGGCCGATGCCGCTGTTGCCGCCCGTGACGAGGACCGTCTTTCCTTCGAAGCGTTGCATGATGTTCTCCTGTGATGTGAACCGGTGAGTTGACCGTGAACACAGGATGCGCGCGGCGCGCGGCCTTGCCGTGCGACGGGCACGACGGACATGTTCGAAAACGTCGAACATGTTTGAGCGAGCGCGCTCAGCCGGCCACGCTCAGCCGACCACGTCGATCCCGTCGAGCAGCCGCCGCGCGAGCCGCGGCTCGCGCAGTTGCTCCAGCCACCATTGCAGCGCGCGGCCGTCACGATCACCGTGCCACGCGACGTACAGCAGGTTCGGCTCGCGCGGATCGGCCGTCGGCTTCTCGACCAGTTCGCCGCGCGCGAGCAGCGACGCGACGCGCCGGCGCGGCACCCAGCCGACGCCGAGCGCATCGCGCTGCGCGAGGATCTTCGCGCGCATCGACGGCACCGCGAGCACCGCCTGCCCGCCGAGCAGGCCATACGCGCGGCCGGCCGCCCGCCGTGACGAATCGGCGACGACGACCGAGCGGTGCGCACCGATCGCGTCGCGCGTCAGCACCCCGCTCGCGGCTGCCAGCGGATGGCGCGGCGACACCGCGAACACCCACTCCATCGCCCCGAGCTCGAACCACTTGAGGCCCGGCATCGCCGGCGGCTCGTTGGTCGCCCCGACGACCAGATCCGCGCGGCCGTCGCGCAACGCTTCCCAGGTCCCGCCGAGCACCTCGTGCGTGAAGCGCAGCGACACGCCCGAATCGAGCGCGTCGAAGGCGCGGACCACCGGCAGGAGCGTATCGAACTCCAGCACCTCGTCGCTGACGATCCACAGCCGGTCCTCCCAGCCGCTCGCAACCTGCCGCACGCGCTGCGTCAGCCGGGCGACGTCGAGCGCCAGCCGCGCCGCCTCGTCGGTCAGCAATTGTCCGGCCGGCGTGAGCTGCAGCCGGTAGCCGCGCCGGTCGAACAGCAGCGCGTCGAACCGCGTTTCGAGCTGGCGCGCCGCATGCGACACCGTCGACGGCGCCTTGCCGAGCCGCGCGGCGGCACGCGACAGGCTGCCGGTGGCGCGGATCGCGTCGAGCAGCGCCAGTTCGTCTTCGGACAGCATGAGGTCACTCCGCGGTGAGGTTTGTGGTGGATCGTAAGGCAGCAGCGCACGGCGGTCCAATCGCGCGATGGCGGCCGCGGCTGCGAGCCCCCGAACCGCCGCCGGCGCGGTCGAGTTCCGGTATGCTGACCAAGCCGAAATCACACGAATCGAGGTAACCACTGCGATGGACATCGCGATCCGCATCGAAGGCCGTCACGACCTGACGGGGCAAATCTTCCGGCAATTGCGCACGGCGATCGTCGACGGGCGTCTCGAAGGCGGCGCGCGGCTGCCGTCGACGCGCGATCTCGCGAAACAACTCGGCGTGTCGCGCAAGACGACGCTCGACGCATTCGAGCGCCTGGTGGCCGAGGGCTACCTGACTACGCGCGCCGGCGACGGCACGTTCGTCGCCGACGGCCTCGCGCGCGTGCCGCACGCCGCGGTGACGTCGGCGCCGTCGATCGTCGACGAGCGGCCGCGCGTCGATGCGGTCGATGCGCGCGCGCTGTGGAACGACCTGCCCGACGCGCTCGCGATGCCCGCGCCGCAGAATTCGCCCGGCTTCGACTTTCGCGGCGGCGTGACCGACAAGACGCTGTTCCCGTTCGACGCATGGCGGCGCTGCCTGCACCACGCGCTGCGCCAGCAGGCGCGCGGCCCCGGCCAGTACCACGATCCGGCCGGCGATCCGCAGTTGCGCGGTGCGATCGCGCGCTACGCGGGATTCAGCCGCGCGGTCGCCTGCAGCTGGGACGACGTGCTCGTCACGCAAGGCGCGCAGCAGGCGCTCGACCTGCTCGCGCGCGTCGTCGTGCGGCCGGGCGACGTCGTCGCGGTCGAGGATCCCGGCTATCCGCCCGCGCGCGCCGCGTTCGCGTCGCTCGGCGCGACGGTGATCGGCGTGCCGGTCGACGCGCAGGGCCTCGTCACGGAACGGCTGCCGGAGGACGCGCGGCTCGTCTACGTGACGCCGTCGCATCAGTTCCCGCTCGGCATGCCGATGACGCTCGAGCGCCGCGTCGCGCTGCTCGAATGGGCGCAGCGCCGCCGCGCGGTGATCATCGAGGACGACTACGACGGCGAATTCCGCTTCGAGGGCCGGCCGGTCGAATCGCTGAAGAGCCTCGACCGCACGGGCCTCGTCGCGTACGTCGGCACGTTCTCGAAGACGATCTTTCCCGAACTGCGGATCGGCTACGCGATTCCGCCACGCGCGCTGCGCGGCGCGCTGGCCAAGGCGAAGCAGATCGTCGACTGGCACACCTGCACGCTGACGCAGGCGGCGCTCGCGCGCTTCATGCACGAAGGCGATTTCGCGCGGCACCTGAAACGCGTGCAGAAGCACTACGACGCGCGCCGCAAGATGCTGATCGCGCACCTGCGCGGCACACTCGCGCCGTGGTTCGATGCGATCGTCCCGACCGCCGGCATCCATCTCGCCGCGCGCCTGAAACCGGGGCTCGACGAAGCGGCGCTGGTTCGCGCGGCGCGGGCTCAGGACATCGGCCTGTACGGAATTTCGGCGTTCCACGTGGGCGTGCCGGTGCGCCCGGGGCTGCTGTTCGGCTATGGCGGGATCGACGCGCTGCGCATCGACACGGCGCTCGCGAAGCTGGCCGGGCTGCTGGATGCCGGCATCGCGAGCGAGACACCGCTGGTTACCTGAATTTCCACATAATTGGCTATTTAAGCAGGCCAGTACCCGTCCTAAAGTGGGTCCTGTCGCGCCACCCCGGCGCTCCAACCGAAAAGGACCTGCCATGCAACCGCGCCTGAACTTCTATGCCGCCAGCCCGAATGCGATCAAGGTGATGCGCAACGCCGAGGAATTCCTCGCGAAGAGCTCGATCGAGAAGCCGCTCGCCGAACTCGTCCGCCTGCGCGCGTCGCAGATCAACGGCTGCGCGTTCTGCGTCGACATGCACACGACCGACGCGCGCAAGGGCGGCGAAACCGACCGCCGTCTCGCGACCGTCGTCACGTGGCGCGAAACGCCGTTCTTCACCGAGCGCGAACGCGCGGCGCTGGAATGGACCGAGGCGCTGACGCTGGTGGCCGGCAACCACGTGCCCGACGCCGTCTGGGAAGCCGTGAAGCCGCACTTCACCGACGAGGAGCTGTTCGACCTGTCGATGCTGATCGCGACGATCAACTCGTGGAACCGCCTCGCGATCGCGTTCCGCAAGATGCCCGAGTGAGGCGGCGACGATGATCCGTTCCCCGCTCCCCCGCGTCGCGCTGTGCGCCGGGCTCATGCTCGCCGCGGCCGCGCCGGCCGCCGCCCACGCGCACGACGCCGGCGACAACGTGCACGCGATCATGCAGCAGGCCGTGCCCGAAGCGCCGGGCAAGCTCGCCGTCGTCGCGACGGTCGACTATGCGCCCGGTCAGGCGTCCGAAGCGCACAAGCACCTCGGCTCGGTGTTCGCCGTCGTGTCGAAAGGCGAAGTGCTGTCGCAGGTGAATGACGGCCCGCTGCGCCGCTATCGCGCCGGCGAAGGCTGGTACGAGCCGCCCGGCTCGCGCCATCAGGTGTCGCGCAACGCGAGCGCGACCGAGCCCGCGCAGCTCGTCGTGTTCGGGCTGACGGGCGAGCATCAGCCGCTGAAGTCGCCGATCGATCAGTGATCCGATGCGACGGATCGTGCATCGGCTCGCGACGTAAACGAAAAAACCGGCCCGAAGGCCGGTTTTCATACCGCATGCCGTGAGCGGCGCTCGCGCGCCGCGCGACATCAGAAGCGGTGGATCATGCCGACGCCGACGCCGATCTGGTTCTGCTTCGAACCTGCGCCCACGCCGTCACCGATCGACGTGGTCGCCGAGATGATTGCGTTGCCGCGGCCGTTCAGCGTGTTGCCGCTTGCGTGCTGGTAAGCCTCAACCGCGTACAGGCCCGTGCGCTTCGACAGGCTGTAGTACTGCGACAGCGTGACCTGGTGGTACTTGGCCGAGCTCGTGATGCCGTTCGACTGCGTTGCGGCCGTGTACGAGTAGCCTGCCGCGAAGTCCCACTGAGCAGCTGCCTTCCAGTGCAGCACGGCGCCAGCCGTGTTGAAGATTGCCTTGTTCCGGAAGAACGAACCCGTGCCCGGCGTGTACTGGACGTTCGAGTACGACGCCGAAATATCCCATGCCGGCGTGAACTGGTAGCCCGCCGTCACGGCGATACGCTGCTGCGATTGCGCGGTCGCGTAGCCGTTGTTGATCGACGAGACTGCCGGCTGGTTGCCGTCGCCCGCTGCCGTCAGGCCGTTCTGGACCGTCGAGTTCGCGCCCCACACGCCGCCGCCGAGCGTCGAGTTGTTGACCTTCTGGTAGCCGACCGCGATGCCTGCCGGGCCGTTCAGGTACTGGATCGCCGCGCTCCACGTCGAGCCGCGGTTCGTCGCGCCTGCGACGCCGCCGAACGAGTACGAACCGCCGACCGTGAAGCCGTAGAACTTCGGCGACATGTAGACGAGCGAGTTGTTCGCGCGGTAGCTGGTATCCAGCGAATCGATATCGCCCGGGTGCGCGCCGTAGTAGCCCGTCAGCCAGGTCGTCGGGCTGTACGGCGACAGCAGCGTGTAGTACGCCGTGTACTGACGGCCGGCCGTCAGCGTACCGTACGTCGGGTTCGTCATACCGACCCATGCCTGACGCGTGAAGATGCCGTTGGTCCACTGCGACGAGCCGTTAGCCGTGTTGACGCCGGCTTCCAACTGGAAAATCGCCTTCGTGCCGCCGCCGAGATCTTCGCTGCCCTTCAGGCCGAAGCGGCTGCCTGCCCACACGCCGGTGGACATCTGCACCTTCGAGTGACCACCCGAGGTTGCACCGACTGCCGACGAGTTGTTCTGCCAAGCGATACCGTTGTCGACGATACCGTACAGGGTCACGCTGCTCTGGGCGTGGGCGGCGGTAGCGGCTGCGAGACCGACTGCCGTCATGGCGAAAGCGACGCGCTTTTTCATTGATTCTCCGTCCTCAAAGAATGTTTCTTTTCTGGTGTGGTTTTATGACCGACACATGTGCGAGTACATGCCGACGCGATTCTGACGGATTACCAATTGTTTCCCAACATGTGCAGTCGGTCATCGTATGATCGACGCAACGCGCGGGTTCACCAAACGGTTACATGACAGCCCGAAAAGCTTGTGCAGCGGGCGTTTCCGGCATTTGCCGGTGAAAACCCTAGCTTTACATTTTTACGGGTGCAACACGACCGTCCAATGTCGTCAGACGCCTTCGGCGACAAAAGATCTTACAAATGCGCGATCGAAGCTGACGCCGCGATTCACGCCGCCGCGCAGGATCGCCCACGTTCGTGACACCCACATTTCGAGACACGAAATCATGAAAACGTTTTTAGTCGGCGTGCCGGAGACCGGACGGGAACGGCCCGACGAATGCGGGCCGGGAGGCGATGCCGGCGCCTGCCGCGCCGGCGATCTTCAGTGCCGCGTGGCGGGGCGCGCGAGCCGCGCGGTCACCGCATCGGCGAGCGCGGTCAGACGCGAACGGACCGCCGTGTTCGAGCCGACCATTGCGAGCGACGCCGCCATGATCCGGTAGACGCGCTTTCTCGGCACCTTGGCCGGCTTCGCCGGGTCGAGCCACGCCGCGTGGCCGGCCAGCAGTTCGAGCGTTTCGAGGCCGATCATGATCGGCCACAGGCAGGCGAGCCGCAGCCGCACGAAACGACGCGGAATCGCGAGCGTATACAGGCAGGCGTCGCGATACTGGTCGAGTGCGACGCGCAGCAGGTCGACCAGCACGCCGCGCGCACGTTCCGATGCTTCTAGCTGCATCAGGTCGGCCGCGACGAGCCCGTGTGCGCCCAGCACGTCGTCGGGCAGGTAGCAGCGGCCGATGCGCAGGTCCTTCGCGCAGTCGCGCAGGATGTTGGTCATCTGCAGCGCCTTGCCGAAACGGATGCCCTTCTCCCGCATGTCGGCCAGATCCCAGCCACGCGCGGCGCGCGTGTGCATCCCCGTCATGTCGGTCCAGAATTCGCCGACGCAGCCGGCGACCAGATACGTGTAGCGGTCGAGCATGTCGCGCGTCGGCAGCGAGGCGACCTGCCCCGACTGCTCGTGCGGAAACGTGCGCAGGTCGAATTCCATCCCCGCGGTGAGCGTCGCGACGACCTTGCGGATCGACGCGCGATCGGCCTCCGGCTGCGCGCGCAGCAGCGCGAGCATCGGCTCCATCGAACCAAGCAGCAGGTGTTCGTGCGAATCGGTCTGCATCCGCGTCACGTCCTCGAGCGAACGCGACAGCGCCGCGCCGTCGCCGAGCCGTTCGATGTCGTCGCGCAGGTCGGTCAGCAGCGCCGCGCGGCGATCGGGCGCGACGAGCGCCGTGTCGGCGATCGTGTCGGCCGCGCGCGCGAGCAGATACGCGAGGCCGACCGGGTCGCGCATGCCGTCGGGCAGCACGCGCAGCGTCAGGTAGAAAGAGCGGGAAACGTTCTTCAGCAGCTCGCCGAGCAGGTAGGCGGGATCGGTATGGGTCGTCATGGGTCGGGAAAAATCGGCCGGCGCGGGCCCCGGACGCACACGGGCGCCGGGCGCCCGCGCCGGCCGCGAGTCGCCGCATCGTCGCACCAGGCGGGCCTCGGCCCCCGGTGCGGCAATGCAAAATTCCCGCAAGTTTAGTGCATCCGGCGCGCGGGTTCGCCGTGACGGCCGGAATGCGGCGCGGACAAGCCTGCGCTCGAGCGCGCCGCCGCGTGCCTCGCCCCCCGGCAAAAAAGAACGGAAAGGTTGAAGTAATACATATGTAATTATTCGATGCGACGATCGCGCACCGTTCGATTCCGCATGGCCCGGCATTCCGGCGGGCCACCGGCGCGAACGCCCTTTCCGACTCCGTTTCGAAGGTTCATCGACATGCTCCTCAAGCGCCCGACCTCCCTGCGCTACGTCCCGTTCGCCTGTGCCGCCGCGTTCCTGCTCGCCGCGTGCGGCGGCGACGACGATCTGACGCGCGATCCCACGCAGCCGATTTCCGCGAAGGTCCAGGTGGTCGGCCATCGCGGCGCGAGCGCGCTGCGCCCCGAACACACGCTGGCGTCGTACCGCAAGGCGATCGAGGACGGCGCGGACGTGATCGAGCCCGACCTCGTGTCGACCCGCGACGGCGTGCTGGTCGCGCGCCACGAGAACGAGATCTCCGGCACGACGAACGTATCGGCGCTGCCGCAGTTCGCGAGCCGCAAGGCGACCAAGACGATCGACGGCACGCAGTTGACCGGCTGGTTCACCGAGGATTTCACGCTCGCCGAGCTGAAGACGCTGCGGGCGCGCGAGCGGATTCCACAGGTGCGCCCGGCCAACACCGCGTACAACGACCAGTTCGAGATTCCGACGTTCGACGAGATCGTCGCGCTCGCGAAGCAGATGTCCGCGCAGACCGGCCGCACGATCCACCTGTACCCGGAAACCAAGCATCCGACCTACTTCCAGTCGATCGGCCTGCCGCTCGAGGACCGCCTCGTCGACGCGCTGCTGAAGGATACGTACACGTCGCGCACGGCGACCGTCTACATCCAGTCGTTCGAAGTCGCGAACCTGAAGACGATCCGCAACCGGATCAAGTCGAGCCAGCCGAACTGGAAGCTCGTGCAGCTGATGGACGAAGCCGCTCAGCGCCCGTACGACTTCGTGAAGGCGAACGACACGCGCACCTACGGCGACCTGTCGACGCGCGACGGCATGCGCGAGATCGCGACCTATGCGAACGGCGTCGGGCCGTACAAGACGTCGATCATCGCGGTCGCCGCGGACGGCACGCTGCAGCAGCCGACGCCGTACGTGCGCTACGCGCACGAGGCCGGCCTCGTCGTGCATCCGTACACGTTCCGCCCGGAGAACAACTTCCTGCCCGCGTCGCTGAAGGACGGCGGCACGCCGGCCACTCGCAACACGGCCGGCTCGGTGCGCGAGATCCAGGCCTACCTGCGCGCGGGGATCGACGGCTTCTTCACCGACGATCCGGCCGTCGGCCGCACGGCCGTCGATACGTTCAAGCGCTGATTCGAAGCGCCGATCCGCTTCGTGACCGGGCGCCGCGCACGACGTGCCGCACCCGGTTGCCCCGCGTCGCTCAGATCACGTTGAAGTGGTGCGTGCCGTCCCGCTTCAACTGGTCGACCAGCCCGTATTCCCAGTCGAGATACGCCTGCATCGCGGCGGCCGCGTTGTCGGTGCCTTCGTACGGACGCCGGTAGCGATCGACGCGCGGCGACGCCAGATGCGTCTCGCCGCTCTCCAGCGGCAGCCCGGCGTCGATCCACGCGGCCGTGCCGCCGGTCAGCACCCGGATCTCGGCCGATGCCGGCAGCAGCGCGCGGGCGTCATCCGCCGCGAATCGCGCCAGCAGGCTCGATCCGCACGTGAACACGTAGCGCTTCGCGGGCGGAATCGCCGCCAGCGCGTCGCGCAACTGCGCGCGCACGGCAAACCATGCGCCCGGGATATGCCGCTTCACGTAGTTCGCGCTGGCCGTCACGTCGACGATCGCGACCTCGCCGGGCGCGGCCTCCTTCAGCCAGCCGGCGAGCGTCGCGGGCGACACATCGGCTACGGGCGGCGTCGCCGGCACGTCGCGCGGCGGCTGGCCGCGCTCGGTGAATGCCGCGGTGCCAGCCGGCTCGACCACGCGCACGTCCCAGCCCATCTGGGCAAGCCACGAAGCGGTCATGTCCGCGCGCACGCCATCGTCGTCGGCCAGCACGATCCGCGCGCCGCGCACGGCCGCGTGATGGTCGGTCTCCTGCACGAGCTGGCCGCCCGGCGTGCTCAGGAAGCCCGGCAGATGCCCGGCTTCGTATTCCTCGGGCGTGCGCACGTCGAAGCGGTACAGCGTGCGCCCCGGTTCGTCGAGCGTGGCGACGTCCTCGAGCGCGATGCGCGGCACGCCCGCGCGCTCGGCCACCGCACGGGCGGCCCGACGCGCTTCGGCGCGCTGCGTCGCGTCGATCTCGTCCGGAAAGCGGCGCTGCGCACCGCGCTCGAGCGTCTGGCCGGCCAGCGTCCAGCCGATCGTGCCGTTGCGCAGCGCGGCGACCGGATTCGGCAGCCCCGCGTTGACGAGCGATTGCGTGCCGATGATGCTGCGCGTGCGGCCCGCGCAGTTGACGATCACCTGCGTGCGCGGATTCGGTGCGAGCGCGCGCACGCGCAGCACGAGTTCCGCACCCGGCACGCTGGTCGACGTCGGGATGTTCATCGTCTGGTACTCGTCGAAGCGGCGCGCATCGACGATCACGACATCGGCTTTCGCATCGATCAGCGCCTGGACCTCCTGCGCGGACAGCGACGGCGTATGGCGCTCGGCCTCGACCCATTCGCCGAACGACTTGCTCGGCACGTTCACGTCGATGAACAGTTCGCCGCCCGCGGCAACCCAGCCCGCGAGGCCGCCGTCGAGCAGCCGCACGTCGGTGTAGCCGAGCCGCGCGAGCGTCGCGGCCGCGCGCGGCGCGAGATCCTCGCCGCCTGCCTCGCCGAACACGACGATCGGCGTGTCGCGGCGCGGAATCCGCGTCCATGCGTCGAGTTCGAGCTTCGACAACGGAAAGTTGGCCGCCCACAGCGGATGGCCCTGTGCGTACGGATCTTCCTCGCGTACGTCGATCAGCGCGATCTCGTCGCGGGCCAGCAAGCGTGCGCGTACGTCCTGGTACGACGCGACGGGAAAGCGGGAAATGGAATCGGCGGATTGCGTCACGATGTCTCTATGTTGAATACGTTGAAGTCGGTGAATGAAGCGGAACGGAGCAAGCGTGGCCCTGCCGGCGCGCGCCCGCAACGGGCCACGCCAGCGGGCTGCGCGTCAGGCATTCGAATAGCCCGACACGAACGGCTTCACGGTCCCGTCGTCCAGGTACACCGCGCGCTCGACCTTGCCGATGTTCGCGCCGTACACGTGGATGCTGATCGATACCTGGTCGGCGAACGCGTTGGTCACGCGATGCACGTCGCCGATGCGCGGCGACACGGCCTCGACCTCGCCCGGCCGCAGCCGCACGGCGTCGCCGGCGGGCACCGGCTTGCCGGCCGCGTCGAACCGGTACGGCTGCGAGAACTCGCCGCCGCGCAGCATCCCGATCAGCCCCCACACCGTGTGGTCGTGGATCGGCGTCGCCTGGCCGGGCCCCCACACGAAGCTGACGATCGAGAAGCGTTCGTCCGGGTCCAGATGCAGCAGGTACTGCCGGTAGCGCTCGGGATCGGGCTGCGCGAACGCGTCGGGCAACCAGTCGTCGTGTTCGACGAGCGCGGCGAGCAGCGCGCCGCCCTCGTCGAGAATGCGCGCCTCGTTCGCGCCGGACGCGAGCAGCGCATCCAGCCCCTCGACGAACGGACGCAGCGGCGTCTGTTGCAACGAAAGCGTACTCATCGGCCGTCTCCTCGAATATGATGCCGAATATGATGGATCGTCATGATGCACCTGAAAGACCATGCAGAACAAACATGAAAATTAGCGATATCGACGCTTTTGCAGCGGTCGTCCGCTGCCAGACCCTGAGCCAGGCCGCGGCCGAGCTCGGGATGACGCAGCCCGCGATCACGCGGCGCGTCCAGAATCTCGAGGAAGCGCTCGGCGTGACGCTGCTCGACCGCAACACGAAGCCGCCGCGCCCGACCGACATCGGCCGGCAGGTGTTCGAACAGTGTCGCGCGATCCTGCGCGAGGTCGACGCGCTGCGCGAACTGACGGCCGGACAGCAGCCGCCGGCCGGCGAATTCCGGATCGGGCTCACGCAGGGGCTCGGCGAGCTGATGCTGCCGGCGCTCATCGGCGATCTCGCCGCGCAATGGCCCGCGCTCGCGACGCACGTCACGACCGCATGGGGCGGCCTGCTCGTCGAACGCATCACCCGCCGCGAACTCGATGCGGCGCTCGTCTTCCTTGCCCGCGAAATGGTGCTGCCGGCGCAGGTCGAAGGCGTTCGGCTGCTGGACACGCGGCTCGTCGCGGTCGGCCGCAAGGGCGACTGGCCGCGCCGCAGCTACCGGCTCGCCGATTGCCATGCGCGCGGCTGGGTGCTCAATCCAGACGGCTGCGGTTTTCGTGCGGGCCTGCGGCGCGCGCTCGACGCGCAGGGCCTGCCGATGCCGGTCACGCTCGACGCGTACGGCCGCGACCTGCAACTGCAGAGCGTCGCGAACGGGTTCGGCCTCGGGCTGATGCCGCTGCCGCTCGTCGAAGGCAGCCCGCTGCGCGACGCGCTCGACATCGTGCCGCTCGCCGATTTCAAGCCGCAGATCGATCTGTGGCTGCTGCGCCGGCACGATGCGGCCCGTTTCGACGCGCCGCTCGCGGCCATCGCCGCGCATGCGCGCGCCGCGTTCGCGCTGCCCGAGCGATCGCACGACAAGGCCGCTTGACCTGACTGTGGCGGCCGCGCGGCGTCTGCGTCGCGCCACGCCGTTGCCGTGCCCGGCAACCCGGCCCGGCTCACGCATCATGTCGACCGCGTTCGCCCCCGTTGCGTGACGCCGCGTCCGCCGCCGCGTGCGTCTGCCCGCGCGGCGCCGCATCGAGCACCGCCCGCCCCGCCGCCACCGCGATCGCATCGTCCTGCGGCGTATGCACGCGGCTGCACAACACGTCGCGATAGTGGCGCTCCAGCGGATTGCCGCGGCTCAACCCGTGATTGCCCGACAGCTTCAGCGCCTGCTCGACCGTCCGGATCGCCTGCTCGGTCACGGTGCGCTTGACGAGACCGCTGGTCGTCACCGACGGCGCATTGCCGGCGTCGGTGCGCGCGATGTGATCGTCGAGCAGCACCCGGTTCGTGTGCAGCCAGCCCTCGATTTCGCCGACCGCCTCCTGCACGCGCGGCAGCGTCGCGAGCGGCGCGCCGAGCCCGCTCGGCGCACGCGTCGTCGCGAATTCGACCAGCCAGTCGCGCGATGCGCGCGCCACCGCGTCGTACAGGCTGCCGAGCAACACGACCATCCACGCCTGCTGATCGGCCTGCGCGTCGGCATCCGCATGGGTGGCGGCCGACACGACCCACGCGTCGGGCGCGCGCACGTCGACCGCATATTCGGCCGGCAGCGGCACGTCGTCGAACACGACTTCATGGCTGCCCGATGCGCGCAGGCCAAGATGATTCCAGCTTTCGATCACGCGGATGCGCTCGCCGTCGGTCGCGCGCTCGCGCGGCACGAGAAACACGCCGACGCGCGGCGCCGGTTCGTCGGTGCGCGCCCACACGGCCAGCCAGCGCAGCGCCGGAATGCCGGTGCTGTAGAGCTTGTGGCCCGACAGCCGCCAGCCGTCGCCGTCGCGGCGCGCAATGGTGTCCGGCAGCCCGCCGCGCGACGGCGAACCGAGCGCGGGCTCGACGCGCAGCGCGTTGATCAGCGCGCCGTGCGCGACCGCGCTGTCGAACACCGCGCGCCGCACCTGCGCCGGCCAGCGGTTGTCGGCGCGGCCGAGCGCGCGATGCTGCAGATACGTCATCGTCAGCACCAGCGCGGTGGCGGGATCGGCCCGCGCGACGGCCGCGACGATCCGGCTCGCTTGCGCGAGCGTCGCCCCGGCGCCGCCATGCTCGCGCGGCACGACCTGCGCGATCAGCCCGGCGCGATGCAGCCGCGCGAAGTTCTCGTGCGGAAAGCGCCCGTCGACGTCGTTGCGGGCCGCATCGGCGGCGAGTTCGGGGGCGAGGCGCTCGAGCAGCGCGGCGAGGCGCGCGTCGTTCGTCTCGTCGGCGGCGTCGGTGGCGGCGTCGGCCGGCAGGAGGCGCAGCGCGGGTTGCGGTGACGGCGAGGAGGCGGCAAGGCTGGCGGACATCGAAACGGAATCCCTGGGTAGGTCGAACACGGCGGCGAAGGGATGACAAAGGCGGCCAACACGGCACCCACGCGCGCCCGATCACAATTTGCGAGCCCACAGCGTATGCGCAACGCATGCGGCCCCAAACCATGCAAATCTGATATTCAAATCGGGATTGATTATTTCCATTCTGCATGATCCCGGCGTTAACCTGCGCTCCATTCCCGGCCGGCCGTGCGCCGGGACATCCCTGCACCGGAGACCCAGATGAGCGTCGAATTCATCGGCATGATCCAGAGCCAGAAGCAGTCGGAAATCCATCCGGCGTCCGGCCCCGTGGTCGATCCCGACTATGTGCGCGACTTTGCCCGCGCCCACGAAACGGCCGGCTTCGACCGGATCCTCGTGCCGCATCACTCGACCGGCCCGTCGGCGACGCTGACGATCGCGTTCGCGGCCGCCGCGACCGAGCGCATCCACTTCATGCTCGCGCATCGCCCGGGCTTCACCGCGCCGACGCTCGCCGCGCGGCAGATCGCGACGCTCGACCAGTTCAGCCGCGGCCGGCTCGCCGTGCACTTCATCTCCGGCGGCTCGGACAGCGAACAGCAACGCGACGGCGATTTCCTCGATCACGACGCACGCTATGCGCGCACCGACGAATACCTGGGCATCCTGCGGCGGATCTGGACGGAACCGCAGCCGTTCGATCACGACGGCGCGCACTACCGGTTCAAGCAGGGTTTCTCGGAAGTGAAGCCGTTCCAGCAGCCGCATGTGCCGATCTACTTCGGCGGCGCGTCGGAAGCGGCGCTCGCGGTGGCCGGCAAGCACGCGGACGTCTACGCGCTGTGGGGCGAATCGCTCGACCAGGTGCGCGACCTGACGACGCGCGTGCGCGCCGAAGCCGCGAAGCACGGCCGCCAGGTGCGCTTCTCCGTGTCGTTCCGTCCGATCCTCGCGGCGACCGAGGACGAAGCATGGGCGCGTGCGCACCGCATCCTCGACGAGACGCGCCGGCTGCGCGAAGCGGCCGGGCTCGGCGCCGGCGGCCCGCAGCAGAGCGAAGGCGCGCGCCGCCTGCTCGCGGCGGCCGAGCGCGGCTCGCGCGTCGACAAGCGGCTGTGGACCGAGATCGCGAAGCTCACCGGCGCGCGCTCCAATTCGACGGCGCTCGTCGGCACGCCCGAACAGGTCGCCGACGCGCTGCTCGACTACTACGACCTCGGCGTGACGACGTTCCTGATCCGCGGCTTCGATCCGCTCGAAGACGCGATCGACTACGGCCGCGAACTGATTCCGCGCGTGCGCAGCGCCGTCGCCGCACGCGACGCGGCGCGCCGCGCCGCCTGAGCCCAACCGAGCCCAACGGAGCCATACGCGACCATGTCCGCCGTCCTGTCCTCGCCCCACCGTACCGCATCGGGCCTCGTGCTCGCCGATACCCCGCGCCAGCATTTCTGGTTCGACCCGCCCGCGCCGCGCGTCGACGTCGCCGCCGAGCGCCGCCACCGGCAGGAGCGGCTCGCGGCCGCGTTCCGCCTGTTCGCGCGCTTCGGCTTCGCGGCGGGCCTCGCCGGCCACATCACCGCACGCGATCCGGAGCTGCCCGATCACTTCTGGGTGAACCCGCTCGGCGTGCATTTCTCGCAGATCAAGGTGTCCGACCTGCTGCTCGTCAACGCACGCGGCGAAACCGCGATCGGCCAGCGGCCGCTGAACAAGGCTGCATTCGCGATACATGCGGCGATCCACGAAGCCCATCCGCACGTCGTCGCCGCCGCGCACACGCATTCGACCTACGGCAAGGCCTGGTCGACGCTCGGCCGCCCGCTCGATCCGCTCACGCAGGACGCGTGCGTGTTCTATGAAGACCACGCGCTGTTCGACGATTTCACGGGGATGGTCGTCGACACCAGCGAAGGCGCGCGGATCGCCGATGCGCTCGCGAAGCCGGACGGCACCACGCACAAGGGCGTGATCCTCAAGAACCACGGGATTCTGACGGCCGGCCCGACGGTCGAGGCCGCCGCGTGGTGGTACATCGCGCTCGACAACGCCGCGCACACGCAGTTGCTGGCCGAAGCGGCCGGCACGCCGCAGCCGATCGATCACGCCACCGCGCGTCATACGCATGGCCAGATCGGCGGCCCCGACGGTGCGCTGCATGCGTTCGACAGCCTGTTCGCGCGCGTCGTCGCCGACGAACCCGATCTGCTCGACTGAGCCGCCCTTGCGCCACCCCGGAGACCACACAATGACCCACACCACCGCACCCGCGCCCGCCGACACGCACGACGACCAACGCCGCCGGCTGCTGCGCGCGGCCGGCGCCGCCGTGCTCGCCGTGCCGGCGATCACGCTCGGCCGCAAGGCGTGGTCCGCGCCGCCGCTGAAGAAACTCACGTTCGCGTGGAACCAGAACGCGTTCTGCCTGACGCCGATCGTCGTCGCGCAGGAGCGCGGCTTCTTCGAGAAGAACGGGCTGCAGGTCGAGCTGATCAACTACAGCGGCTCGACCGATCAACTGCTCGAATCGATCGCGACCGGCAAGGCCGATGCGGCGGTCGGGATGATCCACCGCTGGCTCAAGCCGCTCGAAGCCGGCTTCGACGTGAAGATCATCGGCAGCTCGCACGGCGGCTGCGTGCGGCTGCTCGGCGCGAAGGCGGCCGGCGTCACGACGCTGCAGGCGCTGAAGGGCAAGACCGTCGGCGTCAGCGATCTTGCCGCGCCCGGCAAGCACTTCTTCTCGATCCTGCTCGCGAAGAACGGCATCGACCCGGAGCGCGACATCACGTGGCGGCAGTATCCGGCCGACCTGCTCGGCGTCGCGGTCGACAAGGGCGAGATCCACGCGATCGCCGACGGCGACCCGAATCTGTATCTGCTCGAAAAGCGCAGCAACGGCGCGTACACCGAACTCGCGACCAACCTGTCCGGCGAATACGCGCGCAAGGTGTGCTGCGTGATCGGCGCGCGCGGCGACCTCGTGCGCAACGATCGGCCGTCGGCCGCCGCGCTCGCGCGCTCGATCGTACAGGCCACCGAGTACACGCACGACAACCCGAACGAAGCCGCGAAGGTGTTCGCGAAGTATTCGCCGAAGATCAGCCCCGAGGATCTGCGCAAGCTGTACGCGACGCTCACCTACACGCATCACCCGACCAACGTCGACCTGCAGCAGGAAATCGCGTTCTATGCGGACGATTTCCGCCGCATCAGCGTGCTGAAGAAGAGCACGGACCCGCAGCGCTTCGCGCAGCAGGTCTATGCGAACGTACTGGGGTAACGCGATGTCGACGATCGAACACGCTTGCGCCGCACGCACCGCGTCGGCGCCGGCAGGCGACACGAACGCCAACGCCAGCGCTTCCGCGCGCGCAGCCTGCACGACTTGCGAAGCCACGCTGGCCGCAGAAGCCCGGCGCGCGCGCACCTGGCCGACCGGAATCGCCGCCGCATTCGCGTGGGCCGCGCTCGGCGCGCTCACGCAACTGTGGCCGAACCGGATCGTCGGCTTCAGCGACTGGGCGTACACCGACACGTTCGGCACGGCTGCGTGGACGATCGCCGCGCTGCTGCTCGTCGCCGCGACGCTCGGCCATCGGGTTGCGGCGACCCGCACGCGGCTCGCGCGGGTACGGCCGGCCGGCCCGTGGCTCGTCGCGCTGCCGCTCGTGCTCGCCGCGTGGGAAATCGTCACCGCCAAAACCGGCTGGCTGCCGACGCCGTTCTTCGCGCCGCCGCAGGCGCTGATCGAGGTCTACGTCGACGACTGGCCGCGCCTCGCCGGTAGCGCCGCCAACACACTGAAGCTGCTCGCGCTCGGCTTCGCGTACGGCGTCACGGTCGGCTTCGCGGTCGGCGTGTCGATCGGCTGGTCGCGCCGGATCGGCTACTGGGTGCATCCGGTGCTGCGCGTGCTCGGGCCGGTGCCGGCCACCGCGCTGCTGCCGCTCACGTTCTACTTCTTCCCGTCGAGCTATTCGGCCGCCGCGTTCCTGATCGCGCTGGCGACCGGCTTCCCGGTTGCCGTGCTGACGTGGTCGGGCGTCGCGAGCGTGAACAAGCAGTACTACGACGTCGCGCGCACGCTCGGCGCGAACGCACGCTTCCTCGTGCTGCGCGTCGCGATTCCGGCCGCGCTCCCGCACGTGTTCGTCGGCATCTTCATGGGACTGAGCGCGTCGTTCACGGTGCTGGTCGTCGCCGAGATGATGGGCGTCAAGTCGGGGCTCGGCTGGTATTTGAGTTGGGCGCAGGGCTGGGCGTCGTACGTGAACATGTATGCGGCGCTGATCGTGATGGCGCTGCTGTTTTCCGGGCTGATCGCGCTGCTGTTCGCGGTGCGCGACCGCGTGCTCGCGTGGCAGAAAGGAACCGTCAAATGGTAAGCGCCGCCGTACTCGAACCGTCCGCCGCCACTGTCGCGGCGCCTGCCGTCACGCCGCCGCGCGGTGCGCGCATCGACATCCGCCGCGTAAGCCATGCGTTCGACGGCCCCGGCGGTGCGCTGCCGGTGCTCGACGACGTGTCGCTGTCGGTCGCGGCCGGCGAATTCGTCGCGCTGCTCGGCCCGAGCGGCTGCGGAAAATCGACGCTGCTGCGACTCGTCGCCGGGCTCGACGCTGCGCGGCAAGGGACCATCGCGCAGGACGGCGTGCCGATCGAGCGCCCCGATCCGTCGCGCATCGTCGTGTTCCAGGACCCGACGCTGTACCCGTGGCGGCGCGTGCACGCGAACGTCGCGCTCGGCCTCGAAGCGCGCGGCGTGGCGCGTACCGCGCAGCATCGCGTCGACGATGCGCTCGCGCGCGTCGGGCTGCAGGAGTTCGCGAACGTGTTTCCGCATCAGCTGTCCGGCGGGATGGCGCAGCGCGTCGCGCTCGCCCGCGCGCTCGTCAACGATCCGCGCCTGCTGATCCTCGACGAGCCGCTCGGCAAGCTCGATTCACTGACGCGGCTCACGATGCAGGCCGAGTTGACCGCGCTGTGGCAACGCGACGGTTTCTCCGCGCTGCTCGTCACGCACGACGTGGAAGAAGCGCTGTTCCTCGCGCAACGCGTGATCGTGTTCGGGCCGCGCCCGGCAACGATCGTCGCCGAACTGCGCGTCGACCTGCCCTACCCGCGCCATCGCGGCGACCCGCGCCTCGCCGAATTGCGGCACCACGCGCTGCGGCATCTCGGGCTCGATGCGAGCTGGTAGATGCCGGCTGCCGTTCGACGTTTGACCGCGATCCGCCGGAGACGCGCGCGATGAACGCGCCGCCGTTCGCCGACTGGGCCATCGCGTTCCTGCAACTGCTGTATCGCGCGCAAATCGCGTTGGCGCGTGGGCTGCATGCGATCGGCCTGACCGGCGATGCCGACGGCCAGGCCGCGTGGCCGTGGGCGCATCGCATCGCGCTCGAAACGCTGCGCATCGACGCCGGGCTCACGCGGCAGCTCGCGCTCGCCTGCGGCGTGACGGCGCTGGCCGTCGTGCTCGCGTGCACCGCGCCCGCTTCGCGCAAGTGGCGTGTCGTGCTGGCCGGCGCCGCGCTGGCCATCGCGTGGTTCGCGCCGTGGCCGCCTGTTTCGCTGTGGCTCGCACCGGCCGTGCCGACGAGCTTCCAGCGCGATCCCGCGCCGTTTTCCGTATCGAACGTGATGCGCGGCGCGCACCTGTATGCGCAACATTGCGCGACCTGCCACGGCGCGGACGGACGCGGCGAAGGGCCGCTCGCGGCCACGCTCGCGCACTGGCCGCCGACCTTCGCCGGCGCGCTGCTCGCGCGTCGCCTCGACGGCGAACTGTTCTGGCGCGTGCGCCACGGCACGCAGGACGAGCGCGGCGCGTCGACGATGCCCGGCTTCGCGGCAACACTCGGCCCGCAGGACACCTGGGCCGTGCTCGACTACCTGAAAGCGCTGGCCGCCGGCAGCGGCGCGCAGGCGGAAGGCGCGTGGCCGATGCCGGTCCCGCTGCCGGCCCTCGATGTGCGGTGCGGCGACGCCGCGCCCCAGGCGCTCGAGCGCTGGCGCGAAGGCCAGCGCGTGCGCGTCGTCGCGCTCGCGCCGGACGCCACGCCACCGCCGGAAGACGCGCGCTGGCAGACCTTGCTCGTCACCGAACGCGGCGCGCCCGTACCGCCGTCGACTGCAGCGCGCGCGAACTGCGTCGCGACGACCGCCGATGCGTGGCGCGCGTTCGCGACGATTGCCGGCGTCGCGCCCGAGGCACTCGGCGGCACGCAACTGCTTGCGGATCGACGCGGCTGGCTGCGGGCGCGCGCGTTGCCGGGCAGCGCCGGCTGGTCGGATGCCGACCTGCTGTGCCGCTCGGATACGGCGGCTGTCCAGCCGTCCACGCCGGCCACCCGCGGCGACGCGCTAACCGCACTGCTGCTGCGCGTCGATCGGGAACCCGTGCGTGACGTACAAGCCGGGCTCCCGCATTGAATTCATGAACCCTTCCCTCAACCGAACTTCACGATGAATCCGACCCGACGCCACTTCCTCGCCCAGGCGAGCGCCCTTGCCACGATCGCCGCCGCGCCGGCCGCCGTGCGCGCGCAATCGGGCGCCCGCCCGCTGCTGCGCGCCGGCGACCAGAAAGGCGGGCTGCGCGCGCTGCTCGAAGCGGCCGGCGAACTGAACGGCCTCGCGTACGACATCGCGTGGACCGAATTTCCGGCCGCCGCGCCGCTCGCCGAAGCGCTGAACGCGGCCGCCGTCGACTGCGGGCCGATCGGCGACGCGCCGGTGATCTTCGCGCTCGCATCGGGCGCCCGCATCAAGGTGATCGGCGCGAACCGCTCCGATCCGTACGGCACGGCCGTGCTCGTGCAGCCCGACGCCGCGCTGAAAGGCGCGGCCGACCTGAAAGGCAAGCGCATCGGCACCACGCGCGGCTCGATCGGCCATTTCGTCACGCTGAAGGCGCTCGACGCGGCCGGCCTGCCGCCCGATGCCGTGTCGTTCCGCTTCCTGCCGCCGGCCGACACGATGCTGGCGCTCGCCACCGGTTCGATCGACGCGTGGGCAACCTGGGAGCCCTATACCGCGCTCGCCGAAACGAGCGGCCGCGCGCGCGTGCTGGTCAACGGCCGCGGGCTGTGGTCGGGCCTCAGCTATCTGGCGGCGACCGACGCGGCGATCGCGTCGAAACGCGACGTGCTGCACGATTTCCTGCGGCGCGTCGTGCGCGCGCAGGCCTGGTCGTACCGGCACGTCGACGCGTATTCGGCCGCACTTGCGCGCATCATCGGCATTCCGCCCGCCGCCGCGAAGCTGCAATTCGAGCGCCGCGGCACGCGCTGGCAACCGATCGATGCGACGGTGATCGCCGAACAGCAGCGCACGGCCGACTTCTACCTGAAGGCCGGGCTGCTGCGCCAGCCGCTCGACGTGCGCACCACCTTCGACACGGGCTTCCCGCTCGCGTGACGAGCACGGGGCGCGCGCGGCCACCCAAACGGCTGCGGCACGATCTGGCACAATCGCGCTTCGATCATCCCGCCTTCAGCCAGCGTCATGCCAGCCATCACCGAACTCTTCGTCTACCCGATCAAATCCTGCGCCGGCATCGCGCTGACGCGCGCGCAACTGCTGGAAACGGGCCTCGCGTACGACCGCCACTGGCTGATCACCGATCCGCACGGGCAAATGCTCACGCAGCGCACGCACCCGCGCCTCGCGCTGCTCCGCCCGACGCTCGACGGCGATGCGCTCGTGCTGAACGCGCCGGGCATGCCGGAAATCCGCACGCCGCTCGACGGCGACGCGACGCCCGCCACGCCGAAGATGGCCGCGACCGTGTGGCGCGACACCGTCGACGCGATCGACACGGGCGCCGACACGGCCGCGTGGCTCACCGAATTCCTCGGCGTGCCGACGAAGCTCGCGCGCTTCGGCCCCGACGCGCGCCGCGGCTGCAACCGCAAATGGACCGGCGAGATCGATACGCATACGCAGTTCGCGGACGGCTATCCGCTGCTGGTGATCGGCCAGTCGTCGCTCGACGACCTGAACGCGAGGCTCGCCGCGAAAGGCGCGCCGGCCATTCCGATGAACCGCTTCCGGCCGAACATCGTCGTGTCGGATCTCGATGCGTACGAAGAGGATTTCGTCGAGCACCTCGATGCCGACGGCGAGACGCCGGTGCGGCTGCGGCTCGTGAAGCTGTGCACGCGCTGCCCGATGCCGACGATCGACCAGGCCACCGGCGCGCCCGACCCCGCATGGCCGCACGAGCCGACCGACACGATGCAGACCTATCGCGCGAACCCGAACTACGACGGCGCGCTGACGTTCGGCATCAATGCGATCGTCGTCGAAGGCGCGGGCGCGTGGCTCGAAGTCGGGCAAACGGTCGAAGCGGAGATCGGCTTCGGCGATTGAGCCGGAACCGAAACCGAACAGCGTCGCCCGCCCCCTTCGCGTGCGGTATCGTCGCGCGCCATCACGCGGCGCGCGGCATCGCGTCGCCCGCCGCCGCCGGCAGCCGGATCGTCACGACGAGGCCGCCGCCTACCGCATCGGTCAGCGTCACGCTGCCCTGATGCACGCGCGCGATTTCCCGCACGATCGACAGCCCGAGCCCGGTGCCTTCCACCGTCTGCGTCTTGCTGCCGCGATGGAAGCGCTCGAACACCGCATCGCGTTCGTCGGCCGGAATGCCCGGCCCGTTGTCGATCACGTCGAGCCGCGCCTGTTCGCCGTCGCGCGAGATACGCACCGTGATCACCGCGTGGTCGCCCGCATAACGGATCGCGTTGTCGATCAGGTTGCCGATCATCTCGCCGAGCAAGTCGAATTGCCCGAGCACGTCGACGTCGGCCTCGTGCTCGAAGCCGAGATCGATGTCGCGCGCGCGCGCGACGGGCGACCAGTCGAGCGTCACGCTGCGTGCGAGCCGGTGCAGCGCGACCGGCTTGTGCGCGACCGCATGACCGCTGTCCGAATCGAGCCGCGACAGCGACAGCAGTTGCTGGACGATTTTCGCGGCCTGCCGCACCGCGCCGTTCGCGCGTCGCAGGTGCACGTTCGCGCGCGGCTGCTCGTCGGGCCGCAGCGCGAGTTCGACGCCCGCCTGCACGGCCGCGAGCGGCGTCTTCAACTGATGGGCCGCATCGGCGAAGAAGCGCCGCCGCGCTACCTGCATCCGCTGCGTGCGGCCGATGTACTGGTTGATCGAATCGACGAGCGGCGCGAGTTCGCTCGGTATCGCGCCCGTGTCGAGCGGCGTCGTGTCGTCCTCGCTGCGCGCGGCGACAGTGGCCGACAACCGGTTCAGCGGCCGCAGCCCGCGGCCGACGCCGAGCCACACGATCCCGAGCGCCAGCACGACGAGCAGCCCTTCCTGCAACAGCGACCCGATCAGGATCTCGCGCGCGAGCGCCTGGCGCGCCTCGATCGTCTCGCCGACCATCACCCACACGATACGCGACTGCGCGGTCGGCACGTCGTGCACCGGGATGCGCAGCGCGGCCATCCGCAATTGCTCGCCGCGATACACGACGTCGTAGTAGCGCGTGACGAACAGCGCGCCGTCGCCCGCGTCGCGGCCCTGCGGTAGCGGCAGGTCCGGATAGCCGGTGATCGTGTGGCCGTTGTCCTCGCGGATCAGGTAGTAGATCTTGCCGCCGTCGCTCGATTCCAGCATTTCGAGCGCGAGATACGGCAGGTCGACCTCGATCTCGCCGTCGTTGAGCCGCACGCCTTCGCGGATCGACTTCAGCGACGACGACAGCGTGCGGTCGAACGCGACGTGCGCGGCGCTCATCGCACGCTGGTACGTGAGCCACGAGTCGAGCGCGAGCAGGCCGAGCAGCGGCAGCAGCAGCCACAGCGCGACCTGCGCGCGCAGGTTCGGGCGGGTCATCCTTCCGCCTTCGCTTCGAGCAGATAGCCCAACCCGCGCAGCGTGACGATCGCGACGCCCGTGTTCTCCAGCTTCTTGCGCAGCCGGTACACGTAGATCTCGATCGCGTCCGCGTTGACCGACTCGTCGAGCCCGAAGATCTTCTCCGACAGCGTGTCCTTGTTGATCGCGCGGCCGTTGCGCAGGATCAGCACCTCGAGCACCGAGCGCTCGCGCGGCGTGAGCGACAGCGGCTCGCCCGCCAGATGAAAGCTGCGGTCGATACTGTCGTACGAAAGCGGCCCGCACTCGACGCGCGAATGCTCGTGCCCGAGGCTGCGCCGGATCAGCGCGCGGGCGCGCGCCTCGAGCTCGGTCAGCTCGAACGGCTTCGCGAGATAGTCGTCGGCGCCGAGATCGAGCCCCTTCACGCGGTCCTCGACCGACCCGTGCGCGGTGAGGATCAGCACCGGCACCGGGTTGCGGCGCGCGCGCAGCCGTCGCAGCACCTCCAGCCCGTCCAGTTTCGGCAGCCCGAGGTCCAGAATCACCAGCGCGTAATCCTGCGTGCGCAGTACGTGGTCCGCCGCCTCGCCGTCGGCCATGTGATCGACCGCGAAGCGCGCGGCGCTCAGCGCATCGTTCAGCGACTGGGCCAGGTTCGGGTTGTCTTCGACGAGCAGCACACGCATGGGGATTCCGGTAAGGTCAGCGACAGCCCGCTACATTACATGATCCTTTCCGTCTCCACGCCTCGCGCAAATACGGGTTGCGCGGGTGTCGCGAAGCCGCCGCCCGCGATGCCGGGGGCAGCCGCTCAGCGCTCGGCAGCCGGCCGGTTGCGCGCCACGATGCGCGCCTCGCCGGTCACGCGCCGCTCGCGGAAACCGGCCACCACCGCGACGAACGCGACGCTCGCGCCGACCGTGACGACGATCATCGGGTGTGCGGTGCCGTCCGACAACCCCGCCAGCACGCCGCCGCACGCGGCCGTGATCGCCATCTGGATAAAGAAGAACAGCCCCGACGCCGTGCCGGCGATCTTCGTGTACGGCTGCATCACCGCGAACTGGCAGGCCGGAATCGCGATCCCGACCGCGATCATCACGACGAACATCGGCGCGACGAGCGCCGTCACCGAAGCCGGCGCGAGCGCGCCGCCAACCCACAGCACGGCGGCGCCGACCAGATTGACGGCCGCCGCCGCCGCGATGACCGAATCGGCCGTCCGGCGCGTGCTGGTCCGCGCGAACGCACTCGAACCGATCAGGTAGCCGAGCACGGTCACGCCGAAGATCGCCGCATAGACCGGCCCGGACACGCCGATGTGCCGCTGGAACAGCGTCGACGATTCCGCGATGAACGGATAGTAGGTGCAGTAAGCAAAGCTGATCGCGAGCGAATAACGCAGGAACCGCCGCTCGCGCAGCAGGCCGGCGTAGGTCCGCTGCAGCCCGGCGCCGGCGGGCGGCCGCGCGTCGCGCTCGCGGGTCTCGGGCAGGTAGCGCAGCACCATCGCGGTCGCGACCAGCCCGCCCGCCGCCAGCCAGCCGAACACGCCGCGCCAGCCGAGCCACTCGGCAATCGCGCTGCCGGCCAGCGGCGCGACCACCGGCGACAGCGCCATGCCCGCCGAAATATGGCCGAGCATCGTGGCCTGCGTCGCGGCCGGAAAGCGTTCGCGCACGATCACGCGGCCGATCACGGTGCCGCTGCAGCCGCCCAGCGCCTGGAACATGCGCGCGGCCATCAGCGCCGGGATGCTGGTCGACCATGCGCAGGCGACGCTCGCGACGACGTACAGGCAAAGGCCGCCGAGCAGCACCGGGCGGCGGCCGTAGCGGTCGGACAGCGGCCCCGACACCAGCATCGACAGCGCATAGCCGACCATGTACAGGGTCAGCGTGAGTTGCAGCTGCGCGTCGGTGCCGTGCAGCGCATCCGCCATCGCGGGCAGCGACGGCAGGTACGCATCGATCGTGATGCGCGGCAGGCACACGACGAGCATCAACAGGAACAGCCAGCCCCGGCGGGGTAGTGAACGCGTCTTCATGCGGTAAGTCCCGATCGGTCGGATGAGTGGGGTCGACAGCAATCTAAGGCGAAAGTGATATAAGCTGAAGGACCATTAAATCGACTGTCGACTGGACCACTATGCCGCGAGGCAAAGCCGCGATTCCGCTGGACCTGCCGCGCCCTGCCGGGCTGTCGGGCGGCAGCCCGCACTCGAAGCAGGAATGCATCGCCGACACGATTCGCGACGCGATCCTGAAACGCCTGCTGCCCGGCGACAGTCCGCTGCCATCCAGCCGCACGCTGGCCGCGCGCTGGGACATCGCGCGCGGCACCGTCGAAGCGGCGTACGACGTCCTGTGCGCCGAGGGCTACATCGCCCGCACGCAAGGGTCCGGCACGCGCGTGTGCGCGATCGTGCCGGACAGCTATCTGCGCGCGGCCGCGCGGTCGCGAGACGGCAGCCCTCTCCCCGGTACCATCGCCCCCCCGGCGCCCACCGCCCCGGCCGAGCCCGAACACGGCGTGCGTCCGGGCGTCCCGTTCGTCGCGCGGCTCGCCGATCCCGGCCTGCTGCCGATGCAGCAATGGAAGAAGGCGCTCGGCGCCAGCCTGCTCGCCGCGACGGCGGACGATCTCGGCGCGACACCGGCACTGGGCGTCGAAAGCCTGCGCGCCGAGATCGCCGCGTACCTGCGGGAATACCGCGGCATCCCGTGCGAGGCCGGCGACATCGTCATCACGACCGGCATCCGACATGCGATCGACCTCGTCGCACGCACGCTGCTCGCACCCGGCTCGACGGTGCTGATGGAGGACCCCGGCTATGCGTCGGCGTGGCAGATCTTCACGATCGCGGGCGCCACCGTGATCGACGTGCCGGTCGATCGGGAAGGCATCGACACCGCATCACTGAATCGCCATCCCGATGCACGCGCCGCATACGTGACGCCGGCCCATCAGGCGCCGCTCGGCGTCACGATGTCGGTCTCGCGCCGGCTCGAACTGCTCGACTGGGCGCAGCGCAACCGCACGTGGATCATCGAGGACGACTACGACGGCGAATTCAGCTACCAGACCGCCCCGCTGCCCGCGCTGAAATCACTCGACGCGTGCGACCGTGTGATCTATTGCGGGTCGTTCAACAAGACGCTGTTTTCCGGGCTGCGCATCGGCTTCATGGTGGTGCCGTCGGCACTGCGGCCGGCGCTGTCCGCCGTGTGGCACGCGACCGCGCGCTCGGTCGGCGTCGCGCCGCAACTGGCACTGGCCCGCTTCATCGGCCAAGGCGATTTCGCGAAGCACCTGCGCGCCGCCCGCCACGCGTACCGCCAGCGGCGCGACATCGTGCTCGACCAGCTCGAGAAACATGCCGGCGGCCGCTACTCGGTGACCGGCGAGCACGCGGGCTTTCATTTCGTGCTGTGGCTGCCGCCCGGCATCGACGATGCCACGTATGTCGCGCAAGCCCGCGCGGCCGGCGTCGAGCTGCAATCGATCCGCGGCTTCTGTCGAAGCGCCCGCCGCGAAGCGGGCGTCGTCGTGGGCTATGCCGCGCTGACGGCCGCCCACGCGCGGCATGGCGGCCGCCTCCTCGGCCAACTGCTGGCCACTTCCGCGTAGTCCGCAACCCCGCGTCGCCCCACCTTTCAAGCCCTGCCGCGCGCCGCGCAACCCGCGGCGGCGGCCGCGTCCACCTCGGGAAATCCATGACACGAACGGCGCGATTGCGAACCGGAATGAAAGCAGGCTGAAAGTGCCCCGCAATTAACATCCGCGTCACTCGAACAAAACCCACGCATCACTGGAGGAAGACATGCCGTTTGCACCGAAGCACCTCGCCGCCGCGCTGGCGATCGTTCTGGGCACTGCCGCCGGCAGCGCCGTCGCACAGGTTCCGGCCGGCTACCCGGGGAACTACCAGGGCGTGATCGACGCCGCGAAGAAGGAAGGCAAGCTGATCGTCTACTCGACCACCGACACGGGCCTCGTGCGTCCGCTGATCAAGGACTTCGAAAGCCTGTACGGCGTGAAGGTCGAGTACAACGACATGAACAGCACCGAGCTGTACAACCGCTACATCAGCGAGAACGCGGCGAGCAGCACCAGCGCCGACGTGCTGTGGAGCTCGGCGATGGACCTGCAGGTCAAGCTCGTCAACGACGGCCTGATGGCATCCTACGATTCGCCCGAAAGCCCGAACGTGCCGCAATGGGCGCAGTACCAGAAGCAGGCGTACGGCACGACGTTCGAGCCGCTCGCGATCGTCTACAACAAGCGGCTGATCCCCGAGAACGAAGTGCCGACGACGCGCGCCGACCTGATCAAGCTGCTCACCACTCAGGCCGACAAGTTCAAGGGCAAGGTCACGACCTATGACATCGAAAAATCGGGCGTCGGCTTCAACTATCTGACCCAGGACGCGCACGTGAACGAGAAGGTCACGTGGGAACTCGTCAAGGCGATCGGCGCGACCGGCCCGAAGCTGCAGTCGAGCACGGGCGCGATGATGGAGCGCATCTCGTCGGGCGAGAACCTGATCGGCTACAACATCATCGGTTCGTATGCCTATGCAAAGGCGAAGAAGGACAAGTCGATCGGCTACGTGTTTCCGAAGGACTACACGCAGGTCGTGAGCCGTCTCGCCACGGTGTCGAAGAAGGCGAAGAACCCGAACGCCGCGAAGCTGTGGGTCGATTACCTGCTGTCCAGGCGCGGCCAGACGCTGATCGCGAACCAGGCGAACCTGTACGCGATCCGCGCGGACGTAACCGGCGAAACGTCGGCCGCGAGCCTCACGAAGGAACTCGGCGATTCGCTGAAGCCGATCCAGATCGGCACCGGGCTGCTCGTCTATCTCGACCAGTCGAAGCGCCTCGCGTTCCTGAAGCAATGGCAGCAGGCGATCAAGCGCTGATGCGCTGAGCCGCTGACCTCGGGCCGCCCGCCGCACCGCGCGCGGGCGGCCCCTTCCCCTTACCGACTTCCTTGAGGCGGCCATCCGGATGGCCGCAGGGGCGAACTCATGCTTTCAACCAGCACACGCGGCACGGCACCGGCCGTCCCGCCCGCCACCGGCCCGCGCGACGCGATTCCCGCGCTGCCGGTCAGCAGCCTGCAGCCGCTCGCCGGCATGCTGCGCTGGATCGTCGTCGCGGTCCTGACCGTCGCGGTCGCGTTGCCGCTCGGCTTCATCCTGTTCCAGAGCCTGCTGTCCGCGCCGTTCTTCGACGCGAACAAGACGCTCGGCATCGAAGGCTTCCGCTTCATCTTCAGCGATCCCGACTTCTGGTCGGCCGTGAAGAACTCGTTCATCATCGCCGGCGGGATGCTGTTCATCTCGATCCCGCTCGGCGGCATCCTCGCGTTCCTGATGGTGCGCACCGACCTGCCCGGCCGCCGCTGGCTCGAACCGTTGCTGCTCACGCCGGTGTTCGTGTCGCCGATGGTGCTCGCGTTCGGCTACGTGGTCGCGGCCGGCCCGGTCGGCTTCTACTCGGTGTGGTTCAAGGCACTGTTCGGGGTGCAGAACGTGCCCTGGAACGTGTATTCGATCTTCGCCATCACGGTGATCGTGGGCCTCACGCACGTGCCGCACGTGTACCTGTATTCGTCGGCCGCGCTGCGCAACCTCGGCTCGGACGTCGAGGAAGCCGCGCGTGTGACGGGCGCCCGCCCGTTCCGCGTCGCGCTCGACGTAAGCCTGCCGATGACGATGCCCGCGCTGCTGTTCGCCGGCGTGCTGGTGTTCTTCCTCGGCTTCGAGGTGTTCGGGCTGCCGCTCGTGCTCGGCGATCCGGAAGGCCACCTCGTGCTCGCGACCTACCTGTACAAGCTGACCAACAAGCTCGGCGTGCCGTCGTATCACCTGATGGCCGCGGTTGCCGTGTGCATCGTCGCGATCACGTTCCCGCTCGTGCTGCTGCAGCGCCGCCTGCTGAAGACCGCGAGCCGCTTCGTCACCGTGAAGGGCAAGGCCGGCCGCGCGACCGTGCTGCCGCTCGGCGTGTGGCGCTGGATCGCGCTCGCGATCGTCGCGCTGTGGCTGATGCTGACCGTGATCGTGCCGATCTCGGGCATCGTGCTGCGTGCGTTCGTGACCAACTGGGGCGAAGGCGTCGCGCTCGCCGAAGTGCTGACGCTGTCGAACTTCATCGAACTGTTCGAGCAGGACAACCTGGTGCGCGCGATCGTCAACACGCTCGGCATCGGCGTGATCGGCGGCGCGCTCGCGATCGGCTTCTACTCGCTCGTCGCGTTCGCCGGCCACCGCCGCCCCGACTGGGCGACCAAGCTGCTCGACTACCTCGTGCTGCTGCCGCGCGCGGTGCCGGGTCTCCTCGCCGGTCTCGCGTTCCTGTGGATCTTCCTGTTCGTGCCCGGCCTGCGCGAGCTGAAGAACTCGATGTGGAGCATCTGGATCGCGTACACGGTCGTGTGGCTCGCGTACGGGATGCGGCTCATCCAGAGCGCGCTGCTGCAGGTCGGCCCGGAACTCGAGGAAGCGGGCCGCAGCGTCGGCGCGACCCGCAGCCGCGTGTCGCTCGACGTGACGCTGCCGCTCGTGCGCTTCGGCCTGCTCGCCGCGTGGCTGCTGATCTTCATGATCTTCGAGCGCGAATACTCGACCGCCGTCTACCTGCTGTCGCCCGGCACCGAAGTGATCGGCGCGCTGCTCGTGTCGCTGTGGGCGACCGGCGCCGTCGACCAGGTCGCCGCGCTCTCTGTCATCAACATCGCGATGGTCGGCGCCGGTCTCGGCGTGGCCCTGCGTTTCGGAGTGAAACTTCATGGATAAGCTCATCGTCGACGATCTGCACCTCAGCTACGGCGCCAACCCGATCCTCAAGGGCGTGTCGTTCGAACTGAAGGCCGGCGAAGTCGTGTGCCTGCTCGGCGCGTCGGGCAGCGGCAAGACTACGCTGCTGCGTGCGGTGGCCGGCCTCGAACAGCCGTCGGACGGCCGCATCCAGCTCGACGACCGCGTGTTCTTCGACGGCGCTCGACGCGTCGACCTGCCGGTCGAACAGCGCTCGCTCGGCCTCGTGTTCCAGTCGTACGCGCTGTGGCCGCACCGCACCGTCGCCGACAACGTCGGCTACGGCCTCAAGCTGCGCCGCGTCGCGCCGGCCGAACAGAAGCGCCGCGTGCAGACCGCGCTCGACCAGCTCGGCCTCGGCCATCTCGCCGAACGCTTTCCGCATCAGCTGTCGGGCGGCCAGCAGCAGCGTGTCGCGATCGCCCGCGCGCTCGTCTACAACCCGCCGGTGATCCTGCTCGACGAGCCGCTGTCGAACCTCGACGCGAAGCTGCGCGAGGAAGCGCGCGCGTGGCTGCGCGAGCTGATCGTGTCGCTCGGGCTGTCGGCGCTCTGCGTGACGCACGATCAGACCGAAGCGATGGCGATGTCCGATCGCATCCTGCTGCTGCGCAACGGCCGCATCGAGCAGGAAGGCACGCCGGCCGAGCTGTACGGCGCGCCGCGCTCGCTGTACACCGCCGAATTCATGGGCAGCAACAACCGGATCGACGCGCGCGTCGCCGCGATCGACGGCGAATGCGTGACGCTCGCCGGCGACGGCTGGCAACTGCAGGCGCTTGCCCGCGACACGCTGGCACCCGGCCAGGACGCCCAGGCCGTGATCCGTCTCGAACGCGTGCAGGTCACCGATGGCCCGGGCGCGAACCGCCTGCAGGCCGACCTCGTCACGTCGATGTATCTCGGCGATCGCTGGGAGTACCTGTTCCATTGCGGCGAGATGCGCCTGCGTGCGTTCGGCCATGTACCGCGCGCGGCCGGCAAGCACTGGATCGAATTCCCGACCAACGACTGCTGGGCGTTCGCGAAAGCGGGCTGACCCAAGCGCGGCGGCCAGCGTGCCGCCGCCTGTCACTCCACGCAGCCGCCTTCCTGCCCGGCGGACGCTTCCCGGCGCCCGCCGCGGGCAATTGCGCGGTTGCGCGCCGTATCCGTTTCACCCAACCCACAAGAACCAAGGAGACACCGTCAATGAAGTCACGCGCAGAACGTTCGATTCGAACAGTAGTCCTCACCGGTTCGGCCGCGGCCGCCTGTCTCGCCGCGCCGGCCGCGCACGCGCAGTCGTCGGTCACGATGTACGGGATCATGGACGCCGGCATCGAATTCACGAACCACGCGGCGCCGGAAGGCGGCAATTCGGTCAAGCTCAAGTCGGGCAACAAGAACACGTCGCGCTGGGGCCTGCGCGGCGTCGAGGATCTCGGCGGCGGGCTGAAGGCCGTGTTCCGGCTCGAAAGCGGGATCGACCTCGCGAACGGCGCCTCCGACGACGGCCCCGACTCGATCTTCGCGCGCCGCGCGACGGTCGGCCTGAAAGGGAAATGGGGCGAGCTGTCGCTCGGCCGCAACTTCACCGTCACTTACGACTACATGCTGCCGTTCGACCCGATGGGTTACGCGCAGAACTACTCGTGGGCGACCTCGTCGATGGCGACCGGCGGCCGCAAGGACGGCCTGTTCACGCGCTCGTCGAACGCGGTGCGCTACGACGGCGAATTCAGCGGCTTCAAGTTCGGCGCGCTGTACGGTTTCGGCAACGTGCCGGGCAGCATGAAGACCAGCTCGAAATACGATTTCGCGGTGGGCTACGAGACGGGGCCGTTCGCGGCGGTCGTCACGTTCGACCGGCAGAACGGCGCGGCCGACAGCGTCACGCCGGCCGATACCGTCAACTACATCCAGGGCATACACGCAGGCCTGAGCTACGACTTCGGCAACCTGAAGACGATGGCCGGCTATCGCAACTATCGGCGCACGTTCCACACCACGGCCGCGAACCAGTTGAGCGACATGTATTGGCTCGGCGGGTCGTACCAGTTCACGCCGACGTTCTCGCTGATCGCGGCCGTCTATCACCAGAACATCAAGGGCGGTACCGATGCCGACCCGACGCTGGTGTCCGTGCGTGCGCAGTACGCGCTGTCGAAGCGCACGGTGCTGTATGCGGCCGGGGCGTTCGCGATCGCGAAACATGACCAGAAGGTCGGCGTGTCGCGCGACTTCGCCGGGTATGGCACCACGCAGGTCGGGGTGACGGCGGGGATTCAGCAGCGGTTTTGATCGTTGCGACGTGACGGCGGTCGGAGGACGCGGTGTATGAGTTTTGCAGCGCGTCCTCCTCCGCCTCGTCGCATGTCGGAGCACCGGCACAGACGGCCGAGGAAACGCATTGGAACAGGCATGCGAACAACGCACCCGCGATTCGCTGCGCACGCGAATGCCATCGCGGCTCGTTCAAAGAATCGCCCGGTAAGCTTCGAGCGCCTTGCAGGTCTGAACCATGCCCTGCCGCTGCAGGATGTCGAGGTAGCGGTCCACCATCATCGGAGGATGCTTGAGCATTTCGCGTTGTCGCCGTGCCGCGCCGACAACCGCAGCCGGCTCGAGATCGAAGAGATTGTCGACGAATACGTCGGGATGCTGCGCTTCCACCCCATACGTCGACAGCACTGCGTCGGGAAAGTCCTTCTGATTGAACGTCACGATCACACTGGCGTTGCAGCGGATCGCGGCGGCCAGGACATGTCGATCATCAGCATCCGGCAACCTCAGGCCCTCGATCAGCGCTTCGTACCCGGTCACCAGCGCATCAGGTATCGCCCGATCCATCAGACTCGCGGTACGGTCGAGTTGCGCGGCACTGAGGTCCACGCGCTTGCGCAGCAGATTCCGTTTCCATTCGTTGTGGATATCGGCACTCCAGCGAGCCCTGAAACATCCGCTCAATGCGAGCCACATCAGGAAATCGCGTAGCGGGGCCGGGTACAGCACACAGGCATCATAGACCGCCGTGAATGGCGAACTCGTCATTCGTAGCCCATCCCGAACTCCTGCGCTTGCCGACTCAACTCTTCCATCGCACTGGCGCTCGCCTGCTCGCGTTCGGTCTTGTAACGCATCAGATCGGAAAAGCGCACACGACGGTGCTTGCCAGTCTTGTGATACGGCAGCGCCTTCGATTCGAGCAGCTTGATCAGGTGTGGGCGGGACACATTGAGCAGGTCGGCTGCTTCCTGCGTGGTTAGTTCCGCATGAACGGGCACGACCTTGACCGCGTTGCCATCTGCAAGCTCCGCGAGGATGTCGACCAACAGACGCAGCGCAGAAGTCGGAAGCTCGACCTGATGCGCACGATTGTCGTCATCGAAAATCTGGATGCGCTGTATTTCCGTTCGCGTGGCCAGATAAGCCGCCAGCGCACGCTGGCCTTCGACAGCCGCCTGCACCTCGCGCTCCACCGGCAAGATCGTATCGGACATCGAGGTATGGGGCATCGCGCACTCCCAAACGGGTTCTCAGATGCGCCATCTTACTCGAAACAAACGAAATTCGCAATAAACGAAAATAGATAGAACCCTTATAAGGCCGCCGACCCTCGATATTAGTCAATACGCGCCATCACCCAGCTTCTGGTCCTTACTCTTGGCGGGCGACGATCGCTGCACGCCGATCGACGCTCACTCGCCACGCATCGTGAACACCAAACGCACGACGCTGCTCGCATCGCCCCAGTGTTCACCGACCGCCGACAGCGGCACCGTGCGCGTGTCGATCGCGAGGCCTGCATCCCCGGTCGCTTCGAACACGCCGCGCACCGACGCCAGCAGGCGCGGCAACGGCACGCTGCCCAAGCCGCTGCCCATCAGCTCGATCGCGGTCGCCCTCAGCACGGCGCTGGGCACGAGCAAGTCCGCGCCGCCCATCGAGCCGATCTGCACGAAACGCAGCCGCCGCCCGCCTGGTGTCGCCTTCGCGGCGGCAACCAGCAGCGTCTGCGCGCTGGCGCCCCACAGATAATCCAGCACGACGTCCACGCCCGCGCGGAAATGCGGCTCGAGCGCCCGTGCCAGATGCACGGCGTCCTGCTGCAGCGGCACCACCGCGTCCGCGCCGGCACTCAGCAACGCCTGCAACGCGGCCGCGTTGCGCCCTGTGGCGATCACCTTCGCTGCACCGAGATGCTTCGCGATCCGCACCGCGAGCCGCCCCGACGTTCCCGTTGCGCCGTTGACAAGCACGGTCTCGCCCGCAACGAACCTCGCGCGTTCGGTCAGCGCCGCCCACGACGACATCCCGGGAATCGCGATCGCCGCGGCCGTGACATCGTCGAGCGCGTCCGGCAGCGGCACGCACTGCGTATCGGGCGCGATCGTACGCTCGGCCATCGCGCCGAACGGCGCGGGCGCACCGAAGAAGTAGACGCGCCGGCCATCGTCGAGACGCCCCACGCCGTCGACACCCACGACGAACGGATAACCGCCAACGGAGGAATAATGCGTCCCCGCCGCACGCCCTTGCGCGATACGGCTCAGCGCGGACGCCTTCACGTCGATCATGCTGTGGCCCGGCATCGCGCTCGGCGGTTCGAACTCCGTATAAACCGGACGCTGTCCAGCGCCTTCAACGACTGCTGCTTTCATGGTGATTCCTTCAATTCTGAAGGGGTGGGCCTTTACCGGGCATCGAGCCATGCGCGCAGCGCGGGATCGCGTACTTCCAGCACGTCGAACAGGCCGAGCGCACGCAGTGCAGGCAACGCCTCGATCGCATCGGCCTCCGCACGCGCCCTCTCGGCCGGCGCGGCGTTCGGGTCGATCAATACGCGCGCGTTGACCAGAAACGCGCCGACGGTCCCCTTGCGGATCGTCGTTCCGCCGGCATCGACTTGGTTGGCATGGTCGGGAAGCATCTGTTCGGCTCGCATCGCGTCTTGCTCCGGTTGTCATCGATGGACGCAGTGTAGGCGTGCGAAACCGGCCGATCTCCGGTATAACAGCCATTCGATACCGATATCCGGCCATGTCCGATCCGCTCCTGCCCGCCCGTTTCGTCACGTCCGACGACGGCCCGTTCGTGGTCGCCGCCGTCCTGTCGCAACGCGACCCGCGTATCACCGCGCCGCATTCGCATGCGCGCGGCCAGCTCGTCGGCGCGCTGAGCGGGCTGGTGACGATCGGCCTCGACGATCAGGAGTGGGTCGTGCCGGCGATCCATGCGATCTGGATTCCGCCGCATTGCCGGCATTCGCTGCGCTCGTTCGGGCCGATCGCCGGGTGGTCGGCGTTCATCGCCGAAGCCCGCTGCGCGGCGCTGCCGGCGACGCCGCGCGCGATCCGCACGACGCCGCTGCTGCGCGAAGCCGTGCAGCGTGCGGCAAGCTGGGGCGATTCCGATCTGGATGCCGCACAAACCCGGATCGCCGACGTGATCCTCGATGAAATCGCGGCATCGGAAGCCGAGGCGCTGGGGCTGGTCCGGCCGCGGGACCCGCGGCTCGTGAAAATCACCGATGCGCTGGCCGCGGATCTCGCGAACGACCGCCGGCTCGAGGAATGGGCCGAATGGGCCGGCATCGGCGCGCGGACGATGAGCCGCCGCTTCGTCGCCGAGACGGGGCTGACGTTCGCGCAGTGGCGTCAGCAGGCCAGGCTGCTGCGGGCGTTGGAGCGTATTGCCGACGGCGTGCCGGTGACGACGATCGCGCTCGATCTCGGATACGACAACGTCAGCGCGTTCATCGACATGTTCCGGCGTGCGCTGGGGACGACGCCGGGGAAGTATATGGAGGCGGGAAGCCAGGTACAGCGATAGGCGAGGCCATGCGCGGGCATGACGCCGCACGGCGAAAGGCCAGCGGTCGGCACGGGAAAACCGCCCGCCGCCGCATCAATACGGACCGTCGCCCTGCTTCACGGCGTCGCCACCGTTCCGTTTGAACTGCGCGGCGAGCCGCTCCGCGCTCCGTGCCAGCAGCGTCGTATCGACACCGACCGCGACGAACAACGCACCCGCTTCCAGATAGCGCCGCGCGGCCGCTTCATCCGCGCTCAGGATGCCCGGCGCCTTGCCTGCCGCCTTGATCGCGCGAATCGCGCCGTCGATGGCGGCCTGCACGTCCGGGTGCCCCGGATGGCCGAGATGGCCCAGATCGGCCGCAAGATCGGCCGGCCCGATGAACACGCCATCGACGCCGTCGACCCGCGCGATCGCATCGATCGCATCGAGCCCCGCGCGCGTCTCGACCTGCACGAGCACGGCCATCTCGTCGTTCGCGCGATGCAGATACTCGCCGACGCGATTCCACCGCGACGCGCGCGCCAGCGCGCTGCCGACACCGCGCATCCCGTGCGGCGGGTAACGCGTCGCGGCCACCGCCGCGCGCGCCTCGTCCGCGCTCTGGACCATCGGCACGAGCAGCGTCTGCGCGCCGAGATCGAGTACCTGCTTGACGATCACCGGATCATTCCACGGCACGCGCACGACCGGATGCGACGGATACGGCGCGATCGCCTGCAGTTGCGCGAGGATCGTCGGCACCGTGTTCGGCGCATGTTCGCCATCGATCAGCAGCCAGTCGAAACCGGCGCCCGCAACCACTTCCGCGCTGTACGGATTCGCGAGGCCGAGCCACAGGCCGACCTGCGCGTCGCCGCGCGCGAGCGCGGCCTTGAAGACATTCGACGGAATCTGCATCGTTCGCTCACCTCACTCGAAGTAGCACTGGATCGTCCCGAGCGGGCCGTAGTCGACGCTGAACGTATCGCCCGATCGCGCCGCGCAGGGCCGCGTAAACGACCCGCCGAGCACGATCTGTCCCGGCTCCAGCGCGACGTCGAAGCGCGCCAGCCGGTTCGCGAGCCATGCGACGCCGTTCGCCGGATGGTTCAGCACGCCGGCCGCGACACCAGTTTCCTCGACCACGCCGTTGCGCGACATGATCGCCGCGACCCAGCGCAAATCGACGTCCTGCGGGCGCACCGGCCGGCCGCCGATCACGACGCCCGCGTTCGCCGCGTTGTCGGCAATCGTGTCGAACACCTTGCGCGGCCGTTTCGTATCGGGGTCGATCGACTGGCTGCGCGCGTCGATGATCTCGAGCGCCGGCACGACGTAATCGACCGCGTCGTACACGTCGAAGATCGTGCAGTTCGGCCCCGTGAGCCGCTTGCCGAGCACGAACGCGAGCTCGACCTCGACGCGCGGCACGATGAAGCGGCCGGTCGGGATCGTGCCGCCGTCGTCGAAGAACATGTCGTCGAGCAACGCGCCGTAGTCGGGCTCGTCGATCTGCGACGTGTTCTGCATCGCCTTCGACGTGAGGCCGATCTTGTGCCCCTTCAGCGTGCGGCCCTCCGCGAGCTTGAGGGTCACCCACGCACGCTGGATCGCATACGCGTCGTCGATCGTGATGTCGGGATGGTCGAGCGAGATCTGTCGGATCTGCGTGCGTGCGCGCTCGGCGTCGTGCAGACGGTGCGCGAGCTGGTCGATGAGGGCGGGTTCGAGCATGGTCGGATCGGGAATGGGGTTCAGCCGGCCCGCTTGTAGCGGGCGTGAATGTTGTTGTGCTTGTACGAGCCGCTTTCGCTGAACTCGGTCAGTTCCATCGACAGCGCGAGGTAGCGTTTCGCGTACAGCTCGGCGAAATGGGCCTTGATCGCATCGAACAGCGCGTCGCACGCGGCTTGTTTCGTTTCGTCGCTGCGGCCCGCGCCGATCTTCAGCGTCACGTGGACGAACGCGTCGTCCTCCGTGCCGTCCGCGACGCAGTAGTCGTGCAGCTCGATCGCGCGCGAGCGGATGCCGCCGGTCGGAAACACGCCGCCCTGCGCGATCAGCGTCGCGTTGATCGTGCGCAGCAGCGCGGGAATGCGCGCGTCGTCGCGGATGTTCGCGGTGTATTCGACGACGATGTGTGGCATGGCAACTCTCCAGTCGGATTCGAAGGCGTGGCGGGCGGCAACGCTCAGGGCAGCGGGAAGATCGCGTTGATCTGCCCGGTGCCGGAGCTCGCGAAATAGTCGGTGACGATCTCGACCGGCTTGTCGTAGCGATCCCAGCCGAGCAGCCCGAGCAGCATCGCCGTGTCGTGCATGCCGCCTTCGCCGTGGCAATGCACGTTGTATTCGGGCAGCATCGCGCAGAAGGTCTTGAAATCGCCCTGCTTCCACAGCTCGACCACGCGCAGGTCGACCTGCCGGAAGAATTCGCGGCTGATCTGGTGGATCGATTCCTCAGGGCTGCCGTTGTCGTTGAAGCGGTGCGACAGCGAGCCGCTCGCGAGGAACGCGACGTTCGAATCGCTCTTCTCGATCGCCTCGAGCAGCGCCTCGCCGAAGCGCCGGCTTTCGTCGAGCTGATGCCACATGCACCAGCCGGCGATCGACACGACCTTGAAGTGCTGGTCGCCGTTCATGTAGCGCATCGGCACGAGCGTGCCGTATTCGAGCTCGAGGCTGTCGATCTCGTGCGCCCGCGTCGCCACGCCGCGCTCGGTGGCCGTTTCCGCGATCAGCCGGCCGAGCGCCGGGTTGCCCGGATACGCGTACTGCATGTCGCGGATGAAATGCGGCAGCTCGTTGCTGGTATAGGCGCCCGCGAACCGCGCATTGCAGTTCACGTGATAGCCCGCGTTGACGAGCCAGTGCACGTCCGACACGACGATCGTGTCGACGCCGAGCGCTCGGCAGCGCTCGCCGATCAGCTGGTGGCCGCGGATCGCCGCTTCGCGGCAGCCGTGATGCTTGCCGGGCAATTCCGACAGGTACATCGACGGCACGTGCGTGATCTTCGCGGCGAGGGACAGTTTGCCCATCGTTCAAGTCTCCCTATCGTTCTTGCGACAACACGGCCGGCGCCCGTCACACGCCCCAGCGCGGAACGTGATGCGAACCCATCGAAATGCACACGTTCTTGATCTCCGCGAACACCTCGAAACTGTACTCGCCGCCCTCGCGCCCCGTGCCCGACTCCTTCACGCCGCCGAAAGGCTGGCGCAGGTCGCGCACGTTCTGGCTGTTCACGAACACCATCCCGGCCTCGATGCCGCGCGCGAGCCGGTGCACCTTGCCCACGTCCTGCGTCCAGATGTAGGACGCCAGGCCGTACGCCGTGTCGTTCGCGAGCCGCAGCCCGTCGTCTTCGTCGTCGAACGGGATGATGCACGCGACCGGCCCGAAGATCTCTTCCTGCGCGATGCGCATCCGGTTGTCGACGTCGGCGAACACGGTCGGCCGCACGAAATTGCCGTTGCGCAGATGCTCGGGCAGCCCGGCCGGCTTGTCCGCGCCGCCGGCGACCACGCGCGCGCCTTCCTGCTCGCCGATGCGGATATAGCCCGTCACCTTCTCCCAGTGCTGGCGCGTGATCATCGCGCCGAGATTCGTGCCCGGATCGGTCGGATCGCCGACCACCAGGTTATTCGCGCGGCGGGCGAATTCCTGTACGAAGCGGTCGTAGATCGTGCGCTGCACGAAGATCCGCGAGCCCGCGGTGCAGCGTTCGCCGTTGATCGAGAAGATCGTGAACAGCGATGCGTCGAGCGCCCGGTCGAAGTCGGCGTCGTCGAAGATCAGCACCGGCGACTTGCCGCCGAGCTCCATCGAATACTTCTTGAGGCCCGCGCGCTCCATGATCCGCTTGCCGGTGACCGTGCCGCCGGTAAACGACACCGCGCGCACGTCCGGATGCCGCACGAGCGCATCGCCGGCCGTCGCGCCGTAGCCCTGCACGACGTTCAGCACGCCCGGCGGGATGCCGGCTTCGAGCGCGAGCCGGCCGAGCTGGTCGGCCGTCAGCGGCGACAGCTCCGACATCTTCAGCACGGCCGTGTTGCCGAGCGCGAGGCACGGCGCCGTCTTCCACGTCGCAGTCATGAACGGCACGTTCCACGGCGACACCAGCGCGCACACGCCGACCGGCTGGTACAGCGTGTAGTTCAGCATCTGGTCGTCGACCGGATAGGTGCGGCCGTTCATCTGCACGCATACTTCCGCGAAGAAGTTGAAGTTCTCGGACGCGCGTGGAATCAGCTGCTTGCTCGTCTGCGCGATCGGCAGGCCAGTATCCTGCGTTTCCAGCGCGGCGAGCATCGGTACGTTCTTCTCGATCAGCTCGCCGAGCTTGCGCATCAGCTTCGCGCGCTCCTTTGCCGGCGTGTTCGCCCATTTGGGGAACGCTTCCTTCGCCGCGCGCACGGCCGCGTCGACCTCGGCCTCGCCGCCCGAGGCGACGTCGGTGATGACGTCGCCCGTCGCCGGGTTCAGCGTCGCGAAGGTTTCGCGGCTCTCCACTTCGCGGCCGCCGATCCAGTGCTTGATGGTCATGTGCTCTCCTTCCTTGGGCGACGGGCTCAGCCGGCGCGATAGTAGTCTGCCTCGCCGACGATCGTGTTCACGAGCCGGCCGATTCCTTCGATTTCGGTCACGACCTCGTCGCCCGGCTGCGTGTCCGCCAGCCCCTCGGGCGTGCCGGTCAGGATCAGGTCGCCCGGCGAAAGCGTCATGAAGCTGCTGATGTGCTCGATCAGCGCCGGCACGTCGAACACCATGTCGCGCGTGCTGCCGCGCTGCGTCTCCCGGCCGTTCACCGTCGTGCGCAGCGTCAGGTCGCCCGCGTCGCCGATCTCGTCGCGGCTGACGAACCACGGCCCGAGCGGCGTGCAGGTGTCGCGGTTCTTCACGCGCAGGTTCGGGCGGTAGTAGTTTTCGAGATAGTCGCGGATCGCGTAGTCGTTCGCGACCGTATAGCCGGCCACGTAGTCGATGGCCTGCGCGCGGCCCACGTGGCGCGCGGGCCGGCCGATCACGACGGCCAGTTCGCACTCGTAGTGCATGTGCGTGGCGTCCGCGGGGCGCACGGTCAGCGACCGGTGGCCGACGAACGTATTCGGCCCCTTCAGGAAAATCAGCGGTTCGCTCGGCGCGTTGAACGCGAGCTCCTTCGCATGGTCCGCGTAGTTCAGGCCGAGCGCGAACGTCGTGCGCGGCGCGACGGGCGGCAGCCACGCCACCGCGTCCTCGGCCACCACGCGGCCCGTATCGAGGCGGATCGCGGCGTCGCCGGCCGGTTCGGCCGCATGCAGTGCGCCGTTGTAGATCACGCGCGCCGTCTTCATCGGGCATCCTCCGCCATCAGCGTATGCCGCAACGTGCCGATGCCGGCCGCGGCGATCTCGATCGTGCTGCCCGCGCGGGCATGCGGTGCGCCGCCCGCGACGCCGAGCAACAGCACGTCGCCCGCGTCGAACGACATGAAGGCCGTCACGTCGGCGATCAGCGCGCGCACCGGGCGAATCAGCGTCGCGGTCGACGCGGATGCCGCCACTTCGCCGTCGA
This sequence comes from Burkholderia sp. BCC0097, assembly GCF_902832985.1. Classification (NCBI taxonomy): domain Bacteria; kingdom Pseudomonadati; phylum Pseudomonadota; class Betaproteobacteria; order Burkholderiales; family Burkholderiaceae; genus Burkholderia; species Burkholderia sp. BCC0097. Next base: position 124,445 of record NZ_CADFDM010000009.1, on the reverse strand, counting down.
TCCGCACCGTCAGGTCGATTGCGTCGACATCGGCAAGCGCGGCGGCCGGCACGATCGTGGGCCCGAGCGGGCAGAAGCCGTCGCGGCACTTGAAGCGCACAGCCGGACGGTAGTAATCGGGATGCGGCACCGACACGTCGCTCGCGAGCGTGAAGCCGTGCACGTAGTCGAGCGCCCGCGCGGCCGTCACGCGCGTCGCGCGCCGCGCGAACACGACGGCCACCGACGCGCCGATCTCCAGTGCGTCGACACCGGCCGGCACGACCACGGCGGCGCCGTCGGCCGCATGCGTGTTGGCGGATTTGATGTAGAGGATCGGCGCCTGCGGCGGGCGGCCGTAAGGCGGCGCGTTCACCGCATCGCCGAGCGCGTCGAGCGCCGCGCGCTCGTTGAGCAAGGCCCCGTAGACGGTACCGATGGCGACCGGCAACGGCGGCGCCGCGGCGGTCGTGCAAGACAGCTCCATGCGTCATTCCCCTGCCGCGCGTCGCGGCGCATCGTCAATAGTTAATATCTTAAGTAAACAATCGGGCGCTGGCAACCTCGATTACCCTGAGACGCGAAATTCATCAGCTTCGGCTGTTAAGATTGATGCGTCCCCGTCCTCTGCTCATCCCGATGAACCGTACGCTCGACCATCGCAACCTGGCCATGCTGCTGCTCGAGGCCCGCGAAACGCTGATGGGTCTGTTTCGCCCCATTCTCAAGGAATTCTCGCTGACCGAACAGCAATGGCGGATCATCCGCGTGCTCGACGGCGAACCGACGGAGGCGCTCGAAGCCGGACAGATCGCGAAACGCTGCTGCATCCTGAGCCCGAGCCTGACCGGCGTGCTGGAACGGATGGAGCGCGACGGCCTGATCACGCGCACGCGCGCGCAGGAGGATCAGCGCCGGCTGCTGGTCAGCCTGACGCCGCAAAGCAGGAAACTGGTGACGGAGATCGGTCCGCGCATCGACGAGCAATATCGTCAGCTCGAGTCGCGCTTCGGCCAGGACGGCCTCGAAGACATCTACCGCGCGCTCGACCGGCTCATCGAGCTCGGCAGCCAGGCGTAAAGACGGCGCCCGCCCTCGCCGCGTGCGGGAGCAGGCGCCGGTACGATGCGGGCGATCGGTATCAGTGGATCGCGCCGCGCATCAGTTCGGTCACGGCCACGCCGCGCGACGTGCGCATGCACTCCTCGACGTAATCGATGAACGGCAATGGCTCGAAGTCGATTTCGTCGCGCACGCGGCGATTGTCGAACACGCGATCGACCGTCGCGAATTCCCCGCAGCGCTGCAGTGCCCGGCCGATCACGCGCTCGAGTGCCGGGTCGGCACGCCCCAGCACATCGCGCACGACCAGCGGCAGTTCCGCCGGCGCGCACGCCGCGTAGCGCGGCGCCCCGGTCATTCCCGCCGCCTCGTCCATCGCGCGCACGATCTGTGCGACCTGAGGCGCCTCGTCGCCGGCCGACACGTGATAGACGTCGTGCGCCAGCGTCGGCTTGACGGCCAGCAGCATCGTCGCGCGCGCCACGTCGTCCACCGACACGATGTCGATGCGCGTCATCGGCCGCGCGGTGAAGCGGCGCGCCGCATGTGCGAGCCGGAACATCCAGAACGAATTCGGCGCGGGACGCGTCCCGAGCACCGTATGGCCGACCACGTGCGACGGCCGCACGACGACGAGCGGCAGCCCGAGCGCGCGCAGACGCTGCTCCGTCCGGGCCTTCGCATGCAGGTAGTCGGCCGCCAGCACCGCGCCGGGCAGGCCTTCGTCGGCCAGCGGCGCGACGTCGTCCTCCGCGTCGCGTTCCGCCTCTTCCCGCACGATCCCGCCGCGGCCCGCATGCGCGTAGGCCGTGCCGACGTACACGAAGCGCTGCAGGCGCGGCGCGCGGGCAAAGCGTTCGGCGAAGTGCACCGCGTCGGCGATGTCGGCCTGCAGGTGCGCGCCGTCGGCCGGCGACGCATGGCCCGCACAATGAATCACGTGCGTCGCGCCGGCGAGGCGCGGCGCATCGGCGCCGTGCCACACGTCGCCGAGCGCGCCGACGATCACGTTCGCATCGGTCAGGCGCGACGCCCAGTACGGCGCGAGCCCCGCGCGCAACGCCGCTTCCCGCAGCCGCGCGACCGCATGGCCGCGGTCCTGCGCGCGCACGACGCAGACGATGCGTTCGAGCAGCCCCGCATTGACGAGCGCCGTCAGCACGGTACTGCCGATGAAGCCGGTTGCGCCGGTCAGCACCAGCCGGCCGACGTTCGCCGCCGCGACCGGCGCGCTGGCCGGCGACACGAGGCTCGTCCGCCAGTTCAGCGACAACGCGGTTTTCCAGATCAGCACGATAGTCTCCTTCGAAGAGTCGGCCGGGCGGCGCGGTGCCCGCGGTTGCGGGCCGCGCACGGCTCACCGGCCGGACCGGGGCTGACGCGCGCCCCGGCGCCTCCCGATCGGGCGTGCGGCCTGCGATCGCGTCGATCGCGCTCTGGCACGAGGCGGCGGCAGCCGGCGCGGACGGGCGTCCGCGGCACAGGATCGGGAAGTTCCCAGTGTGGGGCCCGACCGCATGCAAGTCTGTCCCGAAAGTTTCGTGAAAGTGTGCCGATTTGTACGCGATTGTCGGAGTGTGTCGTGCCAGCCGCCGCATCAACCCGCTGAAAGGTTCGGGCCGGCTGCATCCGAGGGGCGCCACAGGGCGTCGCTCGCCCCGCTTTCCCGCGAGCAGTCAGTGCGCGACCAATCGACGCGGCCGGCGGCGCTGTCATTCCATGTCCGGAGCGCCGCGCGCGCCCGCCCGGCCACCGCCTGTCGCCGGTATCGCCCGCGCATGCTGATGCCTCGGGAATGACCATGAATCGTCAGACATCGTTTCATCTGAAACGGAAATAGACTCGATCCGGGTTTATTGCGGATTATCACTTGCGTTTCACACCAGTCTATCTAGACTGTTCAAGTCAAAACGGTCGAATGCGTCATCTTTTTCAGGAGACGATCCAATGCGCCTCACCATTCGGATTAATGGCAGCGAATCGGCAACCCGGCATTCCTTCGCGGTCTTGTGGGTCGATACCGACGAAGGGCTGTGGTCGCGCGAGGCACATCAGGGCATCGATCTTCCGACCTGGGGCAAGGTTCGCGACGTCGAAGGCGCGATGGCGCTGTGCGCGGCCGACAGCGGCAATGCCGTCTGTCAGCTGAAGGGGCTGTCGTTCGACGCGATGCGGCGCGAACAGGGCCCCGCGGTGCTCGCCGGCGAGCATCCCGACGGCGCGTGGCGCCTGCAGGCGGTCGATACCTGCACGACCCAGCCGGAATACCGGGAATTTATTTCCGTTGCGCGGTAGGTATTATTGACGTGAATCGTCTGCGGTTTTCGGGTTTATTCCGGTAGCAGTGATATTCATTTCGATATTCAGCATGAATGGCGCCACGGTTCGAGGCGCTTTTCATTTTCTGGATTAAAGAAATAACCGGCGTGCGGGCAATTGATCGCGCGCCGCGGGCGATCGCGATCGAGCGATGTTCCGAACCGCCTGCCCGGATCGGCATGCGATGATCGCCCGGTTTCGTCGGCATCCGCTGCCGACGAATCCTGCATTGGCCCACCTTTCCTGCCGCTTCCTTTCCCTGTTCCAGATGGCCTGACCTTCGCCTTTTTTGAAGGGCCGGAACATACTTTCCCAACATGACGTTTACTCATTTATTACAATCGCATTATTCAGACTGACGCGCCGCCGCCCGGCGGCCCGACCCGGCCATTGCATGAGCGTGAAAAAGAAGACCCACCCTGCCGATCCGTACGCGGCGGCGACCAAGAATCCGATGCTCGCGTCGCGCCTGCCGATGTGGCGCTCGAGGCTCATCGTGGTCGTCGTGTTCCTCGCGTTCGCCGCGCTGATCGCGCGCGCTTTCTGGGTACAGGTCGCGAACCAGGATTTCTACGTCGGCCAGGGCCAGAAGCGCTACCAGCGCACGATCGAGCTCGACGCGATGCGCGGGCGCATCGTCGACCGCAACGGCGCAATGCTCGCGGTCAGCCTGTCGACCTATGAAATCTGGGCGAACCCGAAACAGGTCGCCGACACCGATTACCCGCAGATCGCGAAGCTGCTCGACCTGCCGCTCGTCGAGGTGAAGCGGCGTCTCGGCAACGACAAGACGTTCGTGCTGCTCAAGCGGCAGGTCGACGCCGACACCGCGAGCCGGCTCGACAAGCTCGCGATCGACGGCATCACGCAGATCGCCGATTCGAAGCGCTTCTACCCGGAAGGCGAATCGGCCGCGCACGTGGTCGGCTTCACGAACGTCGAGGACAAGGGCCAGGAAGGCGTCGAGCTCGCTGCGAATGCGCGCCTGCAAGGCACGTCCGGCCAGCGCGAGGTGATCCGCGACCGGCTCGGCCGCATCGTGTCGGACACACGGCCGCTCGTCCCCGCGCAGCACGGCGCGACGATCGAATTGACGATCGACCGCCGCATCCAGCAGCTCGCCTTCAGCCAGCTCAAGGCGGCCGTGATCGAGAACAACGCGGTGGCCGGCAGTGTCGTCGTGCTCGACGCGCGGAACGGCGAGATCCTCGCGCTCGCGAACTATCCGACCTTCGACCCGAACGACCGCGCCCGCCTCACCGGCCAGCAATTGCGCAACCGTGCGGTGATCGACACGTTCGAACCGGGCTCGACGATCAAGCCGCTCGTCGTCGCGCTGTCGATCGACGAGCGCAAGGTCACGCCGAACACGATCATCAACACGTCGCCGGGCACCTACAAGATCGGCCCGGCGGTGATCCACGACACGTCGAACCACGGGTCGCTGACGGTATCGCAGGCGCTGCAGAAGTCGAGCAACGTCGCGCTCGCGAAACTGGCGCTGAACCTGCCCGCCGAAACGATCTGGAACAAATACCAGGAGTACGGGATCGGCCGCGCGCCGGAGCTGACGTTCCCGGGCGTCGCGTCGGGCCGGCTGCGCGGCTACAAGCGCTGGCGGCCGATCGAGCAGGCGACGATGGCGTACGGCTACGGACTGTCGATGTCGCTGCTGCAGATCGCGCAGACCTACACCGCCTATGCGGGCGACGGCACGCTGCACCCGGTGTCGCTGCTGAAGAACGGCACCGACCAGCAGACGATCGACGCGCACCGCGGCCACCGCGTGACGTCGCCGCAAACGGCCGCCGCGATCCGCTCGATGCTCGAGATGGCGGTCGGCGAAGGCGGCACCGGGCGCCGCGCGCGGGTCGACGGCTACCGGATCGGCGGCAAGACAGGTACCGCGCGCAAGCAGGTCGGCGCGAGCTATGCGAAGGGCAAGTACCGCGCGCTGTTCGCGGGGATGGCGCCGATGAGCGACCCGCGCCTGATCGTCGCGGTGATGATCGACGAGCCGCGCGGCAAGGGTTACTACGGCGGCACGGTGGCCGGCCCGGTGTTCGCGTCGGTCACGAGCGGCTCGCTGCAGTTGCTCGGTGTGCCGCCCGATGCGCCGGTCGAACCGGAGAAGAATGCGCCGGCGAAGGCGGCCGCGCCGCAGAAGACGGTCGCGGCGCCGAAAGCGACGGGGCCGGCCACGGCGACCGTCGCGCAGAAACCGTCGACATCGCTCAGGACGGCCGCGCAATCCGGCACTTCCGCGCCCGCGAAGGCGGCTGCCGCGGGCTGACGACGCCAGGGGCCCGGCCGCGCGCCGTCAATGCGCGGCCGCGACCGGCTTCACCATCCGGCCGAGCACGTGCTCGGTCATCCCGCGCGCGAGTTCGGTCTCGCCCATGAACACGGTGCCGATACCCTCGCTCGACAGCAGCGCGGCCTCGTCGCCGCTGTTCGTGCACAGCACGACCTCGAGCGCCGGGTTGAGCGTGCGCGAGATCTCGACGATCTGCCGCACGTCGAACACGTCGGGCAGCGTGACGACCAGCATCCCGGCGCGGGCGATATGCGCCTGCACGAGCACGATCGGCTCGATCGCGTCGCCCGACACGGCCGCGATGCCGTCCGCACGCAGCTTCTCGACGAGCTCGCGATTCTGCTCGACGACGACATACGCGATCCCGCGCTCATCCAGTGCATGCGCGATCCGCGTGCCGACCTTCCCGTAGCCGACGATCACGACCTGCCCGGTCAGATGCGTCTGCGGCGTCGACATCGGCAGCGCGGCGAGCGGATCGTCGCGCGCCTCGAGCTTGCGTGCGAACGCCGAATGCTTGCGGATCCACGCGAGCGCCGGATCGATCATCGCGAACAGCAGCGTGTTCATCGCGATCGAGATCAGCGCAACCGCGAGAATCAGGCTCTGCCCTTCGGCCGACAGCAGCCCGAGTGCACGGCCGAGCCCCGCGAGGATGAACGAGAATTCGCCGATCTGCGCGAGGCCCGCGCCGACCGTCAACGCCGTGTTCAGCGGATAACGGAACGCGATCACGAGCGCGACGGCCGCGACCGTCTTGCCGATCAGCACGATCGCCGCGACCTCGATCACGTGCAGCGGCTCGTCGAGCAGCACCTTCGGGTCGAACAGCATGCCGACCGAGATGAAGAACAGCACCGAGAACGCGTCACGCAGCGGCAGCGTCTCGTCGGCCGCGCGCCGGCTGAATTCCGACTCGCGCATCATCATCCCGGCGAAGAATGCACCGAGCGCGAACGACACGTCGAACAGCTTCGCCGCGCCGAACGCGATGCCGACCGCAGCCGCGATCATGCACAGCGTGAACAGCTCGCGCGAGCCGGTGCGCGCGACGAGCCACAGAATGCGCGGGAACACGCGCTTGCCGACCACGAGCATCAGTGCGATGAACGCGGCGACCTTCAGCATCGTGACGCCGAGCGTGCCCCACACGCTGCCGCCGGCCGCATGCGTGTCGCCAGGCGGCGTGCCGCCGAGCAGCCCCGCCACCGGCGGCAGCAGCACCAGCACGAGCACCATCACGAGATCCTCGACGACCAGCCAGCCCACCGCGATGCGCCCGTTGACCGTCTCGACGAGCCCGCGCCCCTCGAGCGCGCGCAGCAGCACGACGGTACTCGCGACCGACAGCGCCAGCCCGAACACGAGCGCCGCACCGAGGCTCCAGCCCCACGTGAGCGCGAGCCCGCCGCCGAGCAGCGTCGCGACGGTGATCTGGACGATGGCGCCCGGCAGCGCGATCTTGCGCACCGCGAGGAGATCGCCGAGCGAGAAATGCAGCCCGACGCCGAACATCAGCAGCATCACGCCGACTTCCGCGAGCTGCTGGGCGAGCGACAGGTCGCCGACGAAACCGGGCGTGCCGGGGCCGATCACGATCCCGGCGAGCAGATAGCCGACGAGCGGCGGCATTTTCAGCAGCGACGCGAGGTAACCGAAGATCATCGCGAGACCGAAACCGGCCGCGAGCAACGCAATCAGGCTGACGTCATGAGGCATCCCCCCTCCCAAGCTCTTGTAACTATTTAGTAAGGTTCAAGAGTGGAAGGATAAGGGATGAGGCGGAAAAATGGCGCGCAGCCGCGAAAATTTCACGCGGCGGCGCGGGTTGCGGGGCGCGACCCCGGCGAAGGGAAAGGCGTTGCGCGCCCGGCCGCACGTCGACGTGGGCCGGGCGGCAGGCGGGGCGGACGCCCCGCCGCTGCGGTCAGCGCGACGCTTGCGGGAATCGCGCGCCCGGCGGCGGCTCGGGCCGCGTCGACGGCACGCTCTTGCGCACCTTCGCGACCTGCGCGGCCGTCACCGGCGCGCCCGTGTTGCCCCAGCTCGTGCGCACGAAGTTCGACACGTCCGCGACTTCCTGGTCCGACAGGCGCCAGCCGAACGGCGGCATCGTGAAGGTCGACGGCGCGGTGCGCGTCCCCTGCAGCGCGCTGCCTTCGAGCACGACGTGGATCAGCGAGGTCGGATCGTCGCCCTGCACGACCGGGTTGCCGGCGAGTGCCGGGAACACGCGCGTGTAGCCGTGGCCGTCGCTGCGGTGGCAGGCCATGCAGTTGTCGCGATAGACGGCCGCGCCCGGCTTGCTCGCGTCGCCGGCCTGCAGCGCCTTCGCCGCGGCCGCGTCGTACACGTGCGGCTGCTCGCCCTGCACGCGCGGCGGCAACGTCTTCAGGTAGCGCGCGATCGCGTTCAGGTCGTCGTCGGTCATGTGCTGCATGCTGTGGCCGACCACGTCCGTCATCCCGCCGAACGCGGCCGTGCGCAGCGTGCGGCCGGTCTTGAGGAACTGCACGATCTCGGTTTCGCTCCACGTGCCGAGGCCCGTGCGCGGCTCGCCGCGCAGGCTCGTCGGCACCCAGCCGTCGATCGCCGCGCCGCCGGCCAGGAAGTCGAGGCCGTCCGCGTCGGTCAGCCCCCGCTCCTGCATCGTCGGCGCGCGCGGCGTATGGCACGCGCCGCAGTGGCCGAGCCCCTGCACCAGATATGCGCCGCGCGCGACCACCGGGTCGGTGTACGACGCCGCGTCGAACGGCTTCGGCGACGGCGCGAACATCTTGCGCCAGATGCCGAGCGGCCAGCGCATCGACAGCGGCCACACGATGTCCACCTTGCGGTTCTCGTGCTCGACCGGCGCGACGCCGTGCATGAAGTACGCGTACAGCGCCTTCATGTCGTCGTCGGTCAGGCGCGCGTACGACGGGAACGGCATCGCCGGATACATCGTGTCGCCGTTCTTGCGCACGCCTTCGCGCACCGCGCGGGTGAAGTCCTCGTAAGTCCAGCCGCCGAGGCCCGTCTTCGGGTCCGGCGTGATGTTCGTCGAGTAGATGCCGCCGATCGGCGTGTCGAACTTCAGGCCGCCCGCGAACGGCTTGCCGCCGCTCGCGGTGTGGCAGGCGATGCAGTCGCCTGCGCGGGCGAGGTATTCGCCGCGCTTGACGAGCGCCGCGTCGGCGGACTGGGCGGCAGGCGCAGCCGCCGCGCCCGAAGCCGCACCCGGCGTGGACGCCGGCTGCGCGAACGCGGCGCCGCCCGCCAGCCCGAATGCCGCCCATGCCGTGCCGATCGCCAGCGCGCGCCGCAACGGGGACACCGGACGCGCGGCGTTGTGGTGGTTCATCGTCCTCTTCATACGGTCACCAGCGGGGCGGGATTTTTCAGGTATTGCTCGCGGATCGCGCGTGCCGACCAGTAGGCTAGCGCCGCGATGATCCCGGTCGGGTTGTAGCCGATGCCCTGCGGCAGCGCGGACGCGCCCATCACGAACACGTTGTGCACGTCCCAGCACTGCAGGTAGCGGTTCAGCACGCTCGTCTTCGGGTCGGTGCCCATGATCGCGCCGCCGACGAGGTGGGTCGTCTGGTACTGGCGCGAGTCGAAGTGCTTGCCGAATTCGCGGGTCGACACGCCGATCGCCTTCGGCCCCATCGCTTCCGCGATCTTCTTCATCTGCCCGGTCACGTACTGCGCCATCTTGATGTCGTTGTCCTTCCAGTCGAACGTCATCCGCAACAGCGGCTGGCCGTACGAATCGCGATAGGTCGGATCGAGGTCGAGATACACGTCTCGGTACGACATGTTGGTGCCGTGCGCATCCATCGAGATCGTGTGCGCGTAGTTGTCCTTGACGGCCTTCTTCCACGCCGAGCCCCACTGCGGCGTGCCGGGCGGCGTGGCGATGCCGCTGATCGGCTTCACGCCGGCCTGGTTCACCCACAGGGGCGAGCCGCCGACGAAGCCAAGCGGGCCGTGGTCGAAGTTGTCCGCGTTGAAATCGTCCACCGCGACGCCGTTGCCGCCCGCGCCGATGAACGGGTTCGTGTAGGTGTCCTTGTCGAAGAACGCCTTGATCGTCGACAGGTTCTGGTACGCGAAATTGCGGCCGACCACGCCTTCGCCCGAGATCGGGTCGTACGGCTTGCCGATGCCCGACAGCAGCAGCAGGTGCACGTTGTGATACTGGAACGCGGCGACGATCACGAGATCGGCCGGCTGGTGCACTTCACGCCCGGCCGGATCGACGTAGGTCACGCCGGTCGCGCGCTTCTTCGTGTCGTCGAGGTCGACGCGCAGCACGTGGCACTTCGAGCGCAGTTCGAAGTTCGGCGCCTGCTTCAGCGCGGGCAGGATGTTCAGGTTCGGCGACGCCTTCGAATACATGTAGCACGCGTAGCCGCTGCAGTAGCCGCAGAAGTTGCACGGGCCCATCTGCACGCCGTACGGGTTCGTATACGGCCCCGACGTGTTCGCCGACGGCAGCCGGTACGGGTGCAGGCCGAGCGAATGCGCCGCATCGAAGAAGCGCTGCGCCGAATAGGTGTTGAGCTGCGCGGGCAGCGGGAAGTTGTCGCTGCGGTTCGCCTCGAACACGTTGCCGTCGCCGACCACCTTGCCGCCGACCTTGTACGCCTGCCCCGACGTGCCGAACACCTTCTCGGCGAAATCGAAATGCGGCTCGAGCTCGTCGTAGGTCACGCCCGTATCCTGGATCGTCATCCCTTCGGGGATGAACTTCTTGCCGTAGCGCTCTTCATAGTGGCTGCGCAGGCGCAGCTCTTCCGGCGTGATCCGGAAGTGCACGCCCGACCAGTGCAGCCCCGCGCCGCCGACGCCTTCGCCCGGCAGGAACGCGGCGAGCTGCCGGTACGGCAGCGCGGTGTCCTGCAGGCCGTGACGGATCGACACGGTCGTCTTCGACAGGTCGAGAAACAGCTTCTTGCGGATGTTGTAGGTCAGCTCGTCGATCGTGTTCGGGTACGCGCCGTCCGGATAGGTGTCGCGATATTCGCCGCGCTCGAGCGCGACGACGTTCAATCCCGCTTCGGTCAGTTCCTTCGCGAGAATCGCGCCGGTCCAGCCGAAGCCCACGATCACCGCATCGACGTGCGGCTTCTTGTCTGCGGCCATCAGCTGCGCTCCCCGTTGATCGAGACGGGGCCGTACGGATAGGGCTTGCCGCTCTGGTTGACGAAATCCATGAAATCCGCGCGTGCGCCCGGGAAACCGATCATCTTCCACGCGGCCATGTCGCGATTGCCGCCATGCACCGGATCGCAGAAGTAGCCTTCGCGCGTGTTCTGCAGCAACTGGCCGAGGAATACGCCGGGCGGGACGTCGTCGATCTGCGCACCGCCCTTTTCCAGCGCGCCGAGCACCGTGTCGCGCGTCGGCGCGTCGAGATCCGCGAACGCCTTGCCGTGCGTCTTCTCGCAATAGCGGTTGACGGCCGCGATGCCGAGCCGGTAGATGTCGCGCGGCACCAGCTTCAACTGGTAGCCGAGCTCGGGCACGCCCTGCTGGAACGGCCCCTGCATGTACCACGTCGCGCCGTGCGCATACGGCGTCTCCATCTGGCGATCGATGAATTCGGGCACGCCCGCCTCGAGCGCGCCGGGGCCTTCGGCGTCAGCCGGAATCAGCCGGTCGACGGCGGCCTGGACGAACGCCCATTCCTTCGCATCGAAAAAGGTCGGCTTGTACGGCGCGCGTTCGGCGCTGGCCGATGCAGTGGACGCGTTGCCGGCGGTCGTCGCGGACGGCGACGACGAGTGCAGGTCGCAGCCGGCGACCGACGCGATCGGCACGAGCGCGACCGATGTGCGCAGGAAACGGCGACGCGAATTGGGTTTGTCAGGTGGCGTGGACATGGTCGGATGTTGATCGTTGGGGATCGGGGTTCGGACGCGCGCATTCCGCATGCCGCGTGCCCGGCACGGCAGCCGTGCCTCAGGCGGCCGGTCGCCCTGTTCTTTCGTGTGTTGCGCACAACCTCGATGCAGGCGCCCGGCCGCGATTCGCGGTGACGCCGTCATTGCAGCCGCGCTCGCCGCCGGTGCCGGCGGCGTTGCGCGGATCGACCTCTTTGCGGGCCCTATCGTCGGACAAATACCGGCATTGGCCGGCATCTACCCGTCATCGCCCATGACCCTTGTTCAACTTAGACGTCGCGTCCGCCGACGGCAAGCGCAACGTGCACGACCCTCTTTCAGGGCGCGGCGACGAGTGCGGCGAATTATATATGGAACCGGTTCCATTTCTAGGGGGTTCAATGCAATTCAGTGCATCGAAATCAGCAACAATGGGAAAACCGGATGCCCGAATGTGCAAGGATGAGGTGATGGCGGACAGCGAGGATCGGGCGGCGGCGGCGGAACCGGGCGTGCATCTGTCGGCGGAGATCCGGACGGCGCTGGCCGCGGCGCGTTACGGCGTGCCCGCGATCCTCGCAGTGAAGGCGAAGCGGATGCACCGGCAGGGCCACGCGTTCTTCGCCGCCGAAAACGGTGCGGAGCCGACCGATGCCATGCCGGCCGAATATCTCGAGCTGATCGACACGCACGCGGACTGAATCGCGCACCGTTCCTCTCTCACCACGGCCAGAACATCGACGCGATCGACAGCGCCAGTGCCGCACACAGCGGCGAGTAATACAGCGTGTCCATCCGCGCGAAACGCGACCCGCGAATCCGTTTGAAGAAGCCGACGTAGCGGAAATCGCCGACGGCGCGCACCGCGAAGATCAATGCGAGCGCAACGACCGCGAACGCGATCGTGCAGGGATACGCGTTGCGCCCCAGCCAGCCGGCACGCGCGGCGACCACGCCTGCCCCGCCCAGCAGCGCGAGCGCGACGGCCAGCGTGCCGACCGCGGTCGGCCGCAACAGCGGTACGCCATCCTGCTCGGGAATGGCCGCGCGCTTGCCCAATCGCCCGCCGAACGCCCAGTAGACGTGCACGAGCGCGATGGCGCAAAGCGTCGGCACGCTGAAATACGCACCGGTCATGTCGATCAAGGTCCTCGTCTCGTTGTCTCGTCGTTTTGCCGAAAGATGTTCGGCTCGCGGCCCCGGCCCGCGACACGCATGACGATACCGAAACCCGGTTACGCGCGCATTGCGACGTCCGGTCGCAACCGACGGCGACGCATGCTGCGTTGCAGTGCGCATGCGCCAGCGCCCAGCCCGGTCGCTTGACTTCCCTCCGCGCACTACTACCCTGTTATTCCAGTACTGCGGTCGGCAAGGCGCTGCGCAACGGGCTACCCGCACGACGACGATAACGAAGGCCATGGAGGCGACTCATGCTGATCGGTGTGCCGAAGGAGATCAAGAACCACGAATACCGCGTCGGCCTCACGCCGGCCGGCGCGCGCGAGCTCACGCGGCACGGCCATCGCGTGCTGGTGCAGCGCGGCGCGGGCACGGCGATCGGCCTGCTCGACGACGACTACACGGCCGCGGGCGCGTCGCTCAGCGATGGCGCCGAAGAAATCTTCGCGCGCGCCGACATGATCATCAAGGTCAAGGAGCCGCAGCCCACCGAATGCGCGATGCTGCGGCGCGGCCAGATCCTCTACACGTACCTGCATCTCGCGCCCGATCCCGACCAGGCCGCCGCGCTCGTGAAATCCGGCGCGGTCTGCATCGCGTACGAAACCGTGACGGGCCCCGGCGGCGGCCTGCCGTTGCTCGCGCCGATGAGCGAAGTCGCCGGCCGCATGTCGATCCAGGTCGCGGCGACCCACCTCGAAAGCCCGCGCGGCGGCCGCGGCCTGCTGATGGCCGGCGTGCCGGGCGTGCCGGCCGCGCACGTCGTCGTGCTCGGTGCGGGCGTCGTGGGCACCGGTGCGCTGCAGATGGCGGTGGGCCTCGGCGCGCGCGTCACCGTGCTCGACAACAACGTGAACCGGTTGCGCCAGCTCGATCTCGTGTTCGCCAACCGGATCGCAACCGTCTGCTCGAATGCGCATACGGTCGACGAAGCCGTACGCGATGCCGACGTCGTGATCGGCGCCGTGCTCGTGCCGGGCGCGTCGGCGCCGCGGCTCGTCACGCGCGACATGATCGCGACGATGCGCAAGGGAGCGGTCGTCGTCGACGTCGCGATCGACCAGGGCGGCTGCTTCGAGACCTCGCATGCGACCACGCACGCGGCGCCGACCTTCGTGGTCGACGGGGTGGTCCACTACTGCGTCGCGAACATGCCCGGCGCGGTCGCGCGCACGTCGACCTTTGCGCTGAACAATGCAACGCTCGGCCATGCGCTCGCGCTCGCCGACAAGGGCTGGAAGCAGGCGATGCTCGACGATCCGCATCTGCGCGCGGGCCTGAACGTGTGCGACGGTCACATCACGTACGAAGCGGTCGCGCTGGCGCTCGGCCTGCCCTACGTCCCGGCGACCGGCGTACTCGCATGATCCTGCCGGCATGAGGCGAACGCAGCGCGGCCGGCCGCGTGGCGTTCACGCGCCCCTCGACGGGGTCCGCTTCACGCCGCCGCCCGCACCGTCCATCGTGCGTGCCAGCAGCGGCCGCAGTTGCGCAAGCGTGCGCGTGTTCAGCACGTCCTGCCGCGTCAGCCAGCCGCGCCGCGCCTGATCGACGCCGAACGCAAGATGGTCGAGTTCGTCCGCGCCGTACGCATCCGAACCGATCGCGACCGGCACGCCGGCCTTCGCGGCCTCGCGGCACCAGACGTCCGGCAGGTCGAAGCGCCGCGGCTGCGCATCGAGTTCGACGAAGCAGCCGCGCGCGGCGGCCTGCGCGAGCACGCGCGGCACGTCCAGTTCGCACGCGTCGCGCTCGCCGAGCACGCGACAGGTCGGGTGCGCGAGAATCGTGAAATACGGATGCTCCATCGCACGCAGCATGCGATCGGTCTGCGCGCCGCGCGGCAGGTCGAAACCATCGCGTACCGCGCCGACGACGAGATCGAGCCGGCCGAGCATCGCATCGGGCACGTCCAGGCTGCCATCCTCGCGAATACCGGCTTCCACGCCCTTGAGCAACACGAAATCGTCGAACGTCGCGTTGATGCGGTCGATCTCGTCGAGCTGCCGCGCGAGCCAGTCGAAACCGTCGCGATCGCCGCCGTCAGGCGGCACGCGGTCGGTGACGGCCAGGTAGGCGAGCCCGCGTGCACGCGCGGCGGCGGCCATCGCGCGCAGGCCGTCGCGACCGGCCGACGCATCGGTATGCGCGTGCAGGTCGCCATGCAGATGCTTGCGCTCGATGAGCGCCGGCAGCGTGCCGGCGCGCGACGCATCGATTTCGCCGCGATCCTCGCGCAACTCGGGCGGCACCTCGCGCAGCCCGATGGCCGCGTAGACCGATGCCTCCGTCGCGCCGGCAATCCGCTCGTCGCCGCGAAACACGCCGTATTCGTTGATCTTCAGGCCGCCGGCCTGCGCGATCCGGCGCAGCGCGATGTTGTGCGCCTTCGACCCCGTGAAGTAGACGAGCGCCGCGCCGAACGCATCGGCATCGACGACGCGCAGGTCGACCTGCAATCCGTTGGCCAGCATCACGCTCGACCGGGTCTTGCCGTGCGCGAGCACACGCGCCACCTCGCCGTAACCGACGAACGCTTCGGTGACCGCGACCGGATCACGTGCGGTGACGAGGATGTCGAGATCGCCGACCGTCTCGCGGCGGCGGCGGAAACTGCCGGCCGGCACGGCCTTGCCGACACCGGCCACCGCACGCAGGCGTTCGAGCAACGGCATCAGCGCGTGCGCGGCCTCGGGCAGCAGGAAGCGCTGCGGCTCGCGCTGCAGGCGATCGTCGATCGCTTCGAGCAGATGCGCTTCGGTTTTGGCGCCGAAGCCCGGCAGCTCGCGCACGTGCCCGTTCTTCGCTTCGGCGCGCAGCTGTTCGAGCGAATCGACGTGCAGCGCGTCATGCAGCGCCTTCACGCGTTTCGCGCCGAGGCCGGGCACGTCGAGCAGCTCGACGATCGCGCCCGGCAACGCATGACGCAAGGTTTGCTGCAGTTCGCAGGTGCCGGTCGCGTTGATCTCGCGCAGCTTCGACGCAAGATCGGCCCCGATCGACGGAATCTTCCCGAGATCGTCGCCGTTCGCGATCATCGTCGGGATGTCGCGACCGTAGTCGGCGATCGTCCGCGCGGCGTTGCGGTACGCACGTACGCGAAATGGATTGGCGCCCTGGATCTCGAGCATGTCGGCGATCTCGGCGAACACGGCCGCGCACTCGGCATTGTGGATCGGCATGATTGGCGTGGCTCCCTTCCACGTGGATGGCGCCGCGCGCCTGCTCGACGGCGTCTGCCCGCCCGGCGCCGCATGTCGACGCCGCCGGGCGTCCGTTGGTCATCCTGCGCCGGTCGCGCCGTACGTGCGGCGCGGTGGGAACCGCGACGTCAGAGCGACGCGCGCGGCGTCGTGGCGTAGCGCCGCTCGTAGAGCGATTGGCAATGCGTGCAGCGTTCGGCGGTCGGGCGCGCCAGCAGGCGTTCGTAGCCGACCGAGCCGTCGCAGTCGATGCATTCGCCGTAACTGCCGTCGCGCATCCGCTGCTGGGCGCGGCCGATCGCGCGCAGTTCGGTCAGCTTCATGCCGATCAACGCATGATCGACGTCGACGAACAGGTCGGCGTTCGCCTCGTCGCCCTCGTCCGGCGCCGCGCCGGCAAGCTCCGCATAGGATTCGGACGCGCGCTGGTCTTCGCTGGTGCGGATCTCCGCACGCAGCGTCTGCTCGCTCTCGTTCAGCCGCTGCTTCAGCGTCTGCCGTTGTTGTGGGTCGAGCGACATGGCCGTCTCTCCTGTTCCGGGTTCCGCGCGAAAAGGAGCGGCGCGCGGTATCGCGCGGGTGTGCGGCACGCGGGCATGCCCCGTGCCGTCGCATCCGGATGAGCGGCCGGACGCGCAAAACGCCGGACGCATGCGACGCAGGATAAACCCATTGAACACGCGTGTGTTGACCGGAATCAGCGTGCCGGCCATGCAGCGGCGAAGGTGGGAAACTGGGGACGGACGAGGAATTCCGCCCCGCCGCGCGCGCCCCGAAGCCCGCCGGCACAACCGCAGCGCAGCAATTCCGGCGCGGCCACGGCGCTGCATCCGCGCGCCCGAACCGGCCTCACGCCATCGGGAAGATCGCTCGCGCGGCGCCGCTTCGATCATTCGTCATCCTCAAAATGCATTGCGCCCAATGAAGCCGCGCACCACCGTCAGCAGGATGATCTTGATGTCGAACCAGAAGCTCCAGTTCTGCATGTAGAACAGATCGAACTTCACGCGTGCCTCCATCGCCTCGACCTTGCGCGTTTCACCGCGATAGCCGTTCACCTGGGCCCATCCGGTGATGCCGGGCCGCACGCGGTAGCGGTACATGTAGCAGTCGATCAGTTGCCGGTAGAAGTCGTCGTGTTCGATCGCGTGCGGACGCGGGCCGACCACCGACATCTGCCCGAACAGCACGTTGAAGAACTGCGGCAGCTCGTCGAGCGACGTGCGGCGCAGGAACGCGCCGACGCGCGTGATGCGCGAATCGTTGCGCGACGCCTGCCGCACGACGCCCGGCTGGGCGCGATGCACACGCATGGTCCGGAACTTGAGGATATCGAACTCGCGGCCGTCGACCCCCTTGCGGCGCTGCCTGAACAGCACGGGCCCCGGCGACGACAGCTTGACCGCGATCGCCAGCATCGTCAGCAGCGGCAGCAACGGAATCAGCACGCCGAACGCGAACAGCCGGTCGAACGCGAACTTGGCCCACAGCTCCGGCGCGGAGCGCGGCGTGGTCGCGAGATTGATCGCCGGCATGCCGAGCACGTCGGTCGCGGAGCGATCGACGACCGCCATCTGCCGCACGTCGGGCAACAGCCGCAACTCGACGAACTCGTCGCGCAGCTCGCGCACGATGCGCTGGATTCGCCACTCGTGCGACATCGGCAGCGTGAGCCAGACCTCGTCGATGTCGCCGCCGCGAATCAGTTCGCGCAACGCGTTCCAGTCGCCGATCACCGGCACGCCGCCGATGCCGCCCGCGCCAGCCTGTGCATCGTCGTCGAATACGCATGCGGCGACGAACGGGCCATTCGGCGCCAGTTGCATCCGCTCGATCGCCACGCGCCCGTACGCCGTTGCCCCGACGACGGCGACGCGGCGCTGCCGCGCCCGCGGGTCGCCGCGCGTCAGCGCGAGCCCCAGCAGCGCAGCGCGCCCGAGCAGCAGCGCCGCGTCGCCGGCCAGCACCGTGCGCACGATCCAGTGAGCCGTCACCGTGCCGCCGCGATTCATGATCCACATCGTGCCGGCCACCGTCAGCACGCTCGCGCAAACGACCGCCACCAGCGTGTGCGTCAACACGTGCGCGCCACCCTGCACCGCCACGCCGCCGCGCACGGTGCGCGGGTAACGCGGCAGCAGCGCCACCGTCAGCACGCACAGCAGCGCGATCGCACCGCGCTGCGCGTCGGACAGCGCATGCCAGCCGAGACCCGACGCCGCCTGCGCAACGAGCGCGCCGGCCAGCACGAGCACAACGTCGGCCGCCGCGATCGCGGCACGCCGCATCGCATTCGTTCCACCGGACATCGACTGCATCGTCACGCACCGTGTGCGGGAAATCCGCGGTGCCCCTCCGGCATGCGCGGGCGAACCGTCGCCGGCATCGCATTCCCGCGCGTACCGAGCAACCGGCGATAGTCCGCGCGAATCAGGTCATAGCATTCGCATGCGTGATGTTCGAGGCCGTCGCGGTCGAGCACGGTGATGCGGCCGCGGCGCTGCCGGATCAGCCCGGCTTCCTGCAGGTTCCCGGCCGCTTCCGTCACGCCCTCGCGCCGCACGCCGAGCATGTTCGCGATCGTCTGCTGCGTGACCGCCAGCTCGTCGCCGTCGATCCGGTCGTGCGCGAGCAGCAGCCAGCGGCTGAGCTGCTCGCTGACCGAGTGGTGCCGGTTGCACAGCGCGCTGCGCGAGATCTGTGCCATCGTCGCCTGGCAGGTGTTGAGCAGCAGCCGATAGGTCTGCGGCGACCGCTCGAATTCAGCGCGCATCACGCAACTCGGCACGCGATAGGCCATCCCGCCGATCCGCACCTCGACCCGGTTCGACGCCGCGATGCCGCCGACCAGCGTCCCCAGCCCGACCACGCCCTCGCGGCCGACCACCGCCACCTCGACCATCGCACCGTCCTCCATCAGGTGCTGGACCGACATCATCGCCGTCGTCGGAAAATGCAGATGACGCATCGGCTCGCCAACCCGGTCGAGCATCCCGGCCTTGATCCTGACCAGTTCGAGATGCGGTGCGATGGTGCGGATGCTGTCCTCCGGGAGGGCAGCAAGAATGGCATTCGCCGAATAGCTCGAGTGAAGATGAAGCATGTCTGTATCCCTTTTATCGTCCGCGCCGCCTGCAACCGCATGCACGGAACTCGTTATCGCGATGCGCGCCAGGACATTGACAGCGGTTGCGGCCCACAACCCTGAATCCGACTGGCCATCGGTTTGTCATTGCCCGATTGAGTCGACTGTCCCGTTCTCTACACGCCAGCCCGAATAAGCGATTTACGTGCCAATAGCCGCCTGTCCTTAATATATGAATCACATCCGATTTAACGCCCTCGAATAACCGACCCCAAAAGCTGAAAAACGTCTCATTTCCGGACACTCCTCCATCCACTGGACACAGCGCGCATTCGACTGATCAATTCCGGCGTATCGGATCCGGGTGACCAAACGGCGACCACGACGCTTATCGTTCAAATACTTACGACCGATTTTCAATTGTTTCCGTGATGTGCGGCGCAGCATTTGCCCGGTCCGCCGCACCGCACACACTCGTTTCAAACTGTCTCAAATTTGAATCGGCACACCCGTTCGGCACTCTGTTCGCTACCGCACACATCACCCACAAGCCATTGATTCAAATGGAAAATCAGGCGAACCCCATTTATTTGTCAAATAATGTTCAATGCCTTCCCGACACTTTCGCTGTACGATCCGCACGTCGTTCGATTGATTCCCTATCGACATCGAATGGCAAGCGAGCACACGATTCCATTTCAGGATGATTAATTCTGGCGAAATGAATTCTTAAATCGGCATAACGTTTGCGCTCAATCTCAACCGTCAAACTTTGTAAAATTACAGAATGCGGAATTGAAAGAATTCAATTGCGTGCTAGCCTTTTTCGCGAGTATCGTCATTCCGTTTTTTGATCCACAAAAGTCCGCACGATCGTGCGAAATCCCATTCCGGGGTTCGACGAGACGACGCGCGACCGCCAACCTGCGAGGATGCGCCGTGACTCATCTGGCCGCCGACGCCGTCGCGCATGCGAACGGCATGATCGAGCTTTCCCACAGCTTCGACGCCAACCGGTTTCTCGCGGCCATCGACCGCGACGAGCTCGCCACACTGACGCCCCACCTTCAACTCGTTCACCTGAAATCCGGGCAAGTGCTCTGCGAACCCGGCGAAATGCTCGCCGCGGTCTACCTGCCGGTCACGACCGCGATTTCGCTGCAGTACGTGTCGTCCGGCGGCATGACGCTGGAAGTCGCGGAGATCGGCAGCGAAAGCGTGGTCTGCGACGATGTGATCGGCGGCAGCGGCCGGATGCCGTGTCGTGCGCTCGCGTGCCGCGACGGCTTCGTCTACCGGCTCGACCGGCGTGTGTTCGCCGCCGCGTTCGATGCGTCGCCGGTGATCCGCCACCTCGTGTTCGTCTGCGTGCGGCTGCTGATGGCGCAGGTGTCGCAGATCACGTTCTGCAGCCGTCATCACGTGCTCAAACATCAGTTATGCAGATGGTTCCTGCTCGCGTTCGACCGCACGCGCAGCATCGAGATCCAGGTGACGCACAGCATGCTCGCGCAAATGCTCGGCGTACGGCGCGAAACGGTCACGGACGCCGCCGGCGAGATCCAGAAGCTCGGCCTGATCCGGCAATACCGCAGCTCGATCGAGCTCGCGGACCTCGACGGCCTCGAAAAAATGTCGTGCGGCTGCCGCGCGATCGTGCGCGACGAGATGAAGCGCATCCTGTCGGCCGACTCGGGCGTGCCGGCCGCGTCGCGCGCGTGATCGGCGCACCGGCCGGGACGGCGTTTCGACGCCGCCCGCGTGCCGGGTCAGCCGTTTGTAGGGTGGCGAACAGAACGCCGTGTCTGCCAATGGTCTACTGATGCCGGACTGCCGGGGGGATGTCAGCGCTGATCGCGCGTCTGCCCGAGCGGACGACACCACGCACGCCGGAGCAGCACGTGAAAAACGAAATCAGAACCATCCTGAAGCACGTCGCCCACCTCGAAGCCGCGATCGATTCGATCGGTGACGGGGACGACCTCTACGAAGCGGGCCTTTCCTCGCTCGATACGATCCAGCTGATGCTCGCGATCGAAAAGCAGTTCAACATCGAGATTCCCGACGAGATGCTGAACCGCAACCTGTTCCGCAGCATCGACGCGCTCGCGGACACGATCGCCACGCTGCAACGCACCGAGCATTCCGCATGAGCGCGCTGCTTCCCGAACTCGCGTCCGACAGCGATTCGCATCGGCTCGACGAGGCCGCGCATGCCGTCGCGCAGATCGCCGCCCAGCATGCCGATGCGGTCGATCGCGACGCGCGCTGCCCCGTCGAGGCGATCGAGGCGATGCGCGCGCGCCGCCTGCTCGGCGCGATGGTGCCGACCCATCTCGGCGGCGCTGGCGCGTCGCTGGAAGACATCGCGTCGGCCTGCTCGATCCTCGGCCAGGCCTGCGCGTCGTCGGCGATGGTGTTTGCGATGCACCAGATCCAGGTCGCCTGCATCGTCGACCACGCCGCCGACCAGGGCTGGCACCGGCTGTTCCTGCAACAGCTCGTGCGCCACCAATGGCTGCTCGCATCGGCCACGTCGGAAGACGGCGTCGGCGGCAACCTGCGCGCGAGCCAGTGCGCACTCGAAATCGACGGCGGTGGATTCCGGCTGCACAAATCCGCGCCGACGATCTCGTATGGCGACTACGCCGACGGTATTCTCGCCACCGCGCGACGCGATGCGGATGCGCCGGCTTCCGAGCAGGTGCTCGTCACGCTGCTGCGCGACGGCTATACGCTCACGCGCCGCGGCGAATGGGACACGCTCGGCATGCGCGGCACGTGCAGCAACGGCTTCGTGCTGGACGCGCAAGGCGCCGCCGTGCAATGCCTGCCGGTGCCGTTCGCGAAGATCGCCGAGGAAACGATGGTGCCGGTCTCGCACATCCTGTGGGCCGCGGTATGGATCGGCGTGGCCGGCGACGCGTTTCATCGCGCGCACCAGTTCTTCCGCGCACAGGCGCGCCAGACCGACGGCGCGCCATCGCCCGCCGCGCGGCGCATCGCCGAATCGCTTGCGCTGATGCAGGCGATGCAGGCCCGCGTCGACAACGTGCTGCGCCTCCACGCGAACGCGTCGGCCCGCTCGTGGTCGGCCGGCATGGCGTGGGCCGCCGAGATCAATACGCTGAAGACCTACGTGTCGGCGACCGCGCTCGAAGTCGCGCAGCAGGCGATGATGATCTGCGGAATGGCCGGCTACAAGCAAGGCACGCCGTTCAGCATCGGCCGCCACATTCGCGACCTGCACGCGGCGCCGCTGATGATCAGCAACGACCGCATTGCCGCCAACACTGCGAGCCTGTTGCTCGCGCTGCGTCCCGCGACGCTGGAGAAACATACGTGAACGATCGCCTCGCCGTGCCCTCCGCCGCCTCCGTTCCCGCCGACGCACCGCTCGACCGCGCGGGCGTCAATCCGCTGCGCGACGCGCTGATCGATGCGGGCCTGCTGGTTTCGACCGGTATCCAGGGCCTGTTCGGCCGCAGCGAACGATTCGAGCGCGTGGTCGAGGCGCTCGACGCGTTCGTCACGCGCATCGGCGCCGACCAGCAGGCCGAAGTGCTGCGCTTTCCGCCGGCGATGAGCCGCCTGGAGTTCGAGCGCAGCGAATACATGAAGAGCTTCCCGCAACTGGCGGGCAGCGTGCATGCGTTCTGCGGCGACGAACGCCAGCATCAGCGCGTGCTGCAATGCCTCGATCGCGGCGACGACTGGACCGAGAACCAGAAGCCGACCTACGTCGTGATGACGCCGGCCGCGTGCTACCCCGTCTATCCCGTCGTCGCCCGCGCGGGCGCGCTGCCGGCCGACGGCCGCATCGTCGACGTGTTCTCGTACTGCTTCCGTCACGAACCGTCGCTCGACCCGACCCGCATGCAGTTGTTCCGGATGCGCGAGTACGTGCGGATCGGCACGCCCGAGCAGATCGTCTCGTTCCGCGAGACGTGGATCGAACGCGGCACGCGGATGATCGAGTCGCTGGGCCTGCCGAATGCGATCGATCTCGCGAACGACCCGTTCTTCGGGCGCGGCGGCAAGATCGTCGCGAACAGCCAGCGCGAGCAGAACCTGAAGTTCGAGTTGCTGATCCCGATCGAGCACGACGATCGCCAGACCGCGTGCCTGAGCTTCAACTACCACATGGACCATTTCGGGCTGCTGTGGGACATCCGCACCGCGACGGGCGACGTCGCGCACACGGGCTGCGTCGGCTTCGGTCTCGAGCGGCTCACGCTCGCGCTGTTCCGTCACCACGGCTTCGACATCGACGCATGGCCGCAAGCAGTCCGCGACGTGCTGTGGGGCACGCGATGAGGTTCGTTTCCCGCGACGGCGAAGACGCGTCGTTCGAGAGCGTGCGCCACCGCGCGCGCCACTACCGGCCGCACCCGCTGCACAGTCAGGAGATGGTCTGGAAACAGACCAACTGCTACGTCGACATGTGGCTCGAGGTGCTCCGGTGGTGGGGCCTCAA
The DNA here is from genome assembly GCF_902832985.1 of Burkholderia sp. BCC0097. Lineage (NCBI taxonomy): Bacteria > Pseudomonadati > Pseudomonadota > Betaproteobacteria > Burkholderiales > Burkholderiaceae > Burkholderia > Burkholderia sp. BCC0097. The sequence continues at coordinate 100,951 of NZ_CADFDM010000009.1, read as the reverse complement.
TCCGTACGCGGCACTGCCGTTTACGATCGCGCTCGATTTCGAGGGCGACCAGTTCACGTTCTTCAAGTTTCCGCACGACGAGCTGGAACGGCTCTACGGGATCGTCGTGCAGGAACATTCGATCTACGAACCGCTCGACCAGCACATCGAGACGCAGGTCGCACGCGGCCACCTGATGATCGTCGAGGTCGATGCGTGGTTCCTGCCCGATACGCGCGGCAGCAGCTACCGCACCCAGCACACGAAGACGACGATCGGCATCGATGCGATCGATCGCGCGAACCACCAGATCGGCTACTTCCACAACACCGGCTACTACGTCGCCGAGGATTTCGACTACAACGGGCTCGTCGGCAGCAGTTCGCCGATGACGCTGCCGCCGTACGTCGAATGCGCGAAGCGACGCTTTGCGCCGCTCGACGAGCGCGCGCTCTGCGAGGCGTCGCTCGCCGCGTTGCAGCGCCACCTGCGGCGCCTGCCGGTCGTCGATCCGATCGCGGCGTTCCGTCGGCAGCTGCAGGCCGACGCGCCCATCCTCGCGGAGGCGCCGCTCGAGCGCTTCCATGCGTATTCGTTCAATTCGGTGCGTCAGCTCGGCGCGAATTTCGAACTGTTCGGCCACTATGCGCGCTGGCTGCAGGCGAGCGGCTGCACCGGGCCGTTCGCCGAGATCCGCGCCGCGTGCGATCGCATCGCGTCGGAAGCGATGGTGCTCGAATTCCGGCTCGCGCGCGCGTGCGCACGCGGCAAGGAAGAGCGCGGCGATTCGACGCTCGAAGCGATCGAGACCGCATACGGCGACCTCGTCGCGTGCGCGCGGCAGATCGGTGCGCCGCTGCGGCACGTGACGCCCGTGCGCTACGACACGGAGCCCGTGTCGGCCATGCGGTGACGCGCGCGCGCCCCCTGCCCGCGTGGTCGATGCTGGCGACGGCCGAGGGCGCCGTGCGGGACCCGCGCGACCTCCCTGCCGACCACGGCGGCTGGATCGCGGCGCCGGTGCCCGGCACGGTCGCGCAGGCGCTCGCGCTGGCCGGCCGGCTCGACGAAGCCGCGTCGCTCGACGAGCGCGACCACTGGTACCGCCTCGAGCTGCGCGGGCGCGGGCCGCGCATCCTGCGCTTTCACGGCCTCGCGACGCTCGCGCAGGCCTGGCTCGACGACACGCCGATCCTCCTCTCGGACAGCATGTTCGTCGCGCACGACGTGCCCGTGTCGCTCGACGGCACGCACCGGCTGACGATCTGTTTCCGCGCACTCGCGCCGCATCTGCGCGACGCACGCGCACCGCGCCGTGCGCGCTGGCGCACGCGGCTGGCCGAGCCGGCCGGGCTGCGCACGATCCGCACGTCGCTGTTCGGGCACATGCCGGGCTGGTTTCCGCCGTACGTGCCAACCGGCCCGTGGCGGCCCGTCGACGTCCTCGATCCGGCCGACGGGCACGTTCTCACCGATTACAAACTGCAGGCACGCGTCGAAGGCGACACGGGCTGGCTCGATGCGGAACTGACGTTCGCCGCGCCGCTGCCCGACACGTTCGCGGCGCGGCTGTCGTGCGGCGAACATCACGCGACGCTCGAGCGGGCCGGCGCCGACCGGCTGCGCACGAGCGTCGCGATCCCCAACGTGCGCCGCTGGTGGCCGCATACGCACGGCGAACCGGCGCTCTACGAGATCGCGCTGCATATCGGCGCTACGCGCCGGCCGCTCGGCTCGACGGGTTTTCGCACGATCGAGATCGATCCCGGCGCCGACGGCAAGGGGTTCGGACTGCGTATCAACGGCGTGCCCGTGTTCGCGCGCGGCGCATGCTGGAGCAGCGCCGCGCCGCTCGCGCTGCACGCGGACGACGCGACCTACGGCCGCCTGCTCGGGCTCGCCCGTGACGCCGGTTTCAACATGATCCGCGTCGGCGGCACGATGACCTACGAGGCCGACGCATTCCACGCGGCGTGCGACCGGCTCGGGCTGCTGGTGTGGCAGGACTTCGGTTTCGCGAACTTCGATTACGCGCTCGATGATCCCGCGTTCGCGGCCAACGTCGATCGCGAAGCGAGCCAGTTCCTCTCGCGTCACGGCGCCTCGCCGTCGCTCGCGGTGCTGTGCGGCGGCAGCGAGATCGCGCAGCAAGCCGCGATGTCGGGGCTCGGGCCGAAGCAGCGCTTCCTCGAATTGACGGCCGACCGGCTGGCCGGCCACGCGGCCGCGCACCGCCCCGATGTCCCCTACGTGCCCGATTCGCCCGACGGCGGCGTGCTGCCGTTCACGCCGCGCGAACGCGTGTCGCACTACTACGGCGTCGGCGCATACCTGCGTCCGCTCGACGACGCGCGCCGCGCGGACGTGCGCTTCGCGAGCGAATGCCTCGCGTTCGCGAACGTGCCGTGTGATGCGACGCTCGCGGAACTCGGCTGGCCCGGCGTGCACGAGCCGCGCTGGAAGGCGGCCGTGCCGCGCGACCCCGGCACGTCGTGGGATTTCGACGATATCCGTGACCACTATCTGCAGACGCTCTACGACGTCGCGCCCGACCGGCTGCGGCGGGAGGATCCGGCACGCTATATCGAGCTGTCGCGGGCGGTGATCGCGGACGTGATGCGCGAGACGTTTTCCGAATGGCGCCGCGCCGGCTCGCGCTGCGCCGGCGCGCTCGTGTGGCAGTTCCAGGACGTGATGCCGGGCGCCGGATGGGGGGTGATCGACGCCGCGCACCGGCCGAAATCGGCCTGGTATGCGCTGCGCCAGGTGCTGCAGCCGATCCAGGTGCTGCTCGTCGACGAAGGGCTGAACGGGCTCGACGTGCATGTCGTCAACGAGCGCCCGGCGCCGCTGTCGGCGGCGATCGAGCTGGTCGCGCTGCGTGACGGCCGCACGCCGGTCGCGCGGGCCGGCTGCCCGGTGCGGATCGCCGCGTACGACACGGTGCGGCTCGGCTCGGCCGAGTTGCTCGGCCGCTTCTTCGACTGGACCTACGCGTACCGTTTCGGGCCGTGCGAACACGATACGGTCGTCGCGACCTTGCGCGCCGACGACGGCACGTTGCTGTCGCAGGCGTTCCATTTTCCGTCCCGCACGCATCCGGCCGTGCTGGCGCGCCGCGAACCCGGGATCGAGGCATGCGTGTCGCGCACCGGCGAGACCTGGCACGTCGACATCGACACCCGGCACGTCGCCCGCCACGTGCAAATCGACGCACCAGGTTTCATGCCGAGCGACGACTGGTTCCATCTCGCGCCCGGCACGCCGGCTCGCATCGCGCTGATTCCATTGCGAATCGACGGGAAGCCCGCGGCGGCTGACGACAGCCTGCCGCCCGCGGTGGAAATCCGCGCCGTGAACGCCGCGCGCGCGGTGCGGGCCACGCAGGCCGGCTGACGCGACGCTCGCGGCTACCGCGAGCGTCGTGCCGCCATGTATCAATCGGACGAGCCCGTTCCGCGCGGCCGCTCGATACCGTACGCCTCCATCCAGCGATACAGCGTCGCGCGCGACACGCCGAGTTCGCGCGCCGAAGCGGCAACGCGCCCGCGCGTGCGCAGCAACGCGGTTTCGATCGCCTCGCGTTCGATCGACTTGCGGATGTCGGCCACCGACGGCGACGCCGCGTCGAGACAGTATTCGAGCTCGAGGTCCTGCGCGGTGATCAGGCGCCCCTCCGTCATCACGACCGCACGGCGCACGCGGTTGATCAGCTCGCGGACATTGCCCGGCCAGTCGTGCTTGTAGAGCGCCGTGATCGCATCCGTCGAGAACCCGCGCACGCGATGGCGCGCGTCGCCGCGAAAGCGTTCGAGCATGTGGTGCGCGAGCAGTTCGATGTCCTTTCCGCGTGCGCGCAGCGGCGGCTGGTCGATGCGCATCACGCAGAGACGGTGGAACAGGTCGGCGCGAAAACGCCCTTCTTCCATTGCCTCGCGCAGATCGACGTGCGTCGCCGACACGATCCGGACGTCGACCGGCACCGGATCGCTTCCGCCAAGACGGTGAATCGAACGCTCCTGCAGAAATCGCAGCAGGCTCGCCTGGCTTTCGTGCGGCAGGTCGCCGATTTCGTCGAGCAGCAGCGTGCCGCCGTTCGCGGCTTCGACGTAGCCGATCTTGCGCGCGTTCGCGCCGGTAAACGCACCGCGCTCATAGCCGAACAGTTCCGATTGCAGCAGATGCGGCGGGATCGCGCCGCAGTTGACGGCGACGAACGGGCCTTTGCGCCGTTCCGAATGACGATGGATCGCGACGGCCGTGAGTTCCTTGCCGGTTCCCGTTTCGCCGAACACGAACACCGGTGCGTCGGTGCGCGCGAAACGCCGCACCGTATCGAACAGCCGCAGCATCGCGCTGCAGGTGCCGACGATGCCCTTTTCTTCCGATTCGAGCTGTTCGCGATCGCGTGCGAACAGGCATTCCATGCCGTAGGCGTGGCCGACCGTATCGGCGATCCGCTGGTGTGACGCCGGCAACGTCACATAGTCGAAGCAGTAGTCGCGCAACAGCGCCCGCACGTTCGGCGAGGCGGTCTGGCCGACATCCACGAGCGCCACCCAGACGACATCGCGCATCGACGCGCAGGTCGACGCGATGCTGCCGATCGCATCGGCGTGGCCGCCGCTCAAGTCGAGAATGCCGCAGGTAATTTCGCCGGACGTGTCGCGCAGCTCGTTCGCATGCGCGACGACCGATACTTTCCAGTCGCGGCGCGACAATTCCTTTCGCAGCATCACGGACGGCGACTGCGTCCAGTAAATCAGCGGACGCTGCCCGTTACCGCTCCCCACGCCGGCGCTCTTATCGCGCGTTATTGGCATATTCATAACGAACCATCATTTTCTGCACTCCGCGAACCGTACGCGTGCGCTGCGGCCGGCGGCGCATGGCCACCTTTCCGCGCTGCGTTTCCGCAGCCTTGGCGAAGATCGAAACTGCACACGGCGAGAACCCCCGGAGGTCGAGCCGAATGTCATCCGGCCTCGTTGTCATCGAACTCGAACGGAATGCGCGGCTACGCGAGCCACGACATTCCGGCTTTGAAGCGACCCGCCGTCAGGCGGGGCACGTCGGCAACGGAAATTCCGTCCGCATGTGCGTCGCGTCGTACACGACAGTCGCGCCCGATGCTGAACCGGAGGGCGGCCAAACCGCGCCCGGATTGATCGCTCCATTTCATCCGCACCTGAATCTACACCCCGTTTCGCGTTGGTCTTGTTACCAAACGATAAACCTGAATCAGTCGGTTACGCTGGCCGTGGCGCGGCGCTGTGCGCTTTTGACCACTGAGATTTGATTATCTATGACCATTCCCGTCAATCAGTGGCAAATACTACTTTTCCGCAAGATTGATTCCGCCGATTGCCCGTTATTTCCATCGAAATCCCCCAAAAATCGCGGCGCCGTGTTCGCCGCGCCGCATAATCCCGCGCGCCGCCTGGGAGCCGAATCGCATCGCGGCCGCGGCCGGGCCGCCCGGCCGTTACACGTCGTAATCACCGCGTAATCCCCGACGTCGCGCCGAACCGGCTCTTTTCGGCGGGTTCACGCCGACCCGCATGAGTCGGCGTGAATACCGGGCGCGGGCGCGCGTGTCGTGCGGTGCAGCATGATCGTCTTCCTTGCGCGCCGCGCCAGCCGCAAGGCTCGCACGCCAGCCGACGCCTGACAGATCGCGGCGGCCGCGCATGCGCGCGAGCGGCAGCATACCGACGACGGACGGGTGCACCGCGCAGGTGCGCGCCATTCCACTGGAGCGCGGCGAGAGCGCATGAACCCGCCGGCGCCACCCAATTCGCGGCGACCCTGTGTCCGGTACTGCCGCCCGCGATTACTCGCCCTGAACGATCGCAATTCCCGGTCCCGCCTCCCGTGCCTCGTTTGCGTGCGATGTCCTCCGGCCATGCTTCATTGCAGGCCGTCACGATGAATCAATTATGAAAAGGCACCGGCCCGGACGGTGTGTGCTACCGCACCTTGCGACGCTCGCGCGTCACGCGCATCGCCCCGCATCCCGCACCGGCGTGCGAATCCCGAGCGTGAGTACGCTTTCGAACAGACCGCCGTACCGCGCATCCGGATGATGAGAATCGCCGCGCTGCACGGAACGATCGCGTCCGTGCGGCGCGGCATGCCGAAGGCATCACGCGAGGACAGCATCATGGAATGGCATTGTTGTGAATTCGAACATCTGAGCGCCGTCGATCTCTATGCAATCCTGCGCGCGCGCAACGCCGTGCTGGTGGTCGAGGACGCACACACGCATCTCGACATCGACGGCAAGGACGCGGGCGCGCTGCACGTCTATGCGAGCGTGCGCGACGGCGACACGACGGAAGTCGCCGCCTACGCGCGCATCCTGCCCGGCGACGACATCGATCCGGACGTCGTGATCGACAAGGTGCTGACGAGCGAAAGCTGCCGCGACGACGACACGCTCGAACGCTTGATCGAGCGCGCGCTCACCGCCGCGCAGGCCGCCTGGCCGGACACCGCGGTGCGCACGCACGTGCCTGCGCCACGTCAGGCGTTCTATAAACAGTTCGGATTCCGCAAGGCCTACGGCCCGTATCTCGAACAGGGCGCGCCGTTCGTTGGCCTGGTCCGATCGGCCGACCGCGCGGCCGGCGCGCTGCGTCAGCTGCTCTCGCGAGCCGTTTCGGTCTCGCGCAACGACGACGCACGCGCCGACGGCCGCGCTCACCCCCGGCTACCCGCCGATACCGGAGCGAACCGATGACCCGCACCCTCCGCCCGGTTCCCGAACCCGACCTGCCGAGCATCCTGCCGGTGATTCTCGCCGGCGGCTCCGGCACGCGGCTGTGGCCGCTGTCGCGCGAGCAGTATCCGAAGCAGTTGATCGAGTTGGTCTCGAACGAATCGCCGCTGTCGGCGACGGCGCGCCGCCTGAACGGCATCGCGAACGCGTCGCTCGGCGACACGCTGCTGCTCGTATGCGGCGAACAGCATCGCTTCATGAGCGCCGAGCAGGTACACGGTCGCTCGGCGCCTGCCCGCATCCTGCTGGAGCCGGCCGCGCGCAACACCGCGCCCGCGCTGACGCTTGCCGCACTCGACGCGAGCGCGCTCGCGGACGATCCCGTGCTCGCCGTGATGCCGGCCGATCACGTGATCGTCGACGTCGGCGCGTTCCAGGACGCGATCGCGCGCGCGGCGCGTTATGCGCAGGAAGGCGCGATCGTCACGCTCGGCGTGCTGCCGCGCCGCGCGGAGACAGGCTACGGCTACATCCAGGTCGGTGAACCGCGCTCGGGCCGCCACGGCAGCCAGGGCGGCTACGCGATCGGGCGTTTCGTCGAAAAGCCCGATGCAACGCTCGCCGAGCGCTATCTGCAGTCGGGCGATTACTGGTGGAACAGCGGGATCTTCGTCACACGCGCATCGGTCTGGCTGAAGGCGATCGGCGCGCTCGCGCCGGACATCCACGCCGCCTGCGACAGTGCGTGGCGCGCGGGCATCGCCGACGATCCGTTCTTCCGGATCGATGCGGCGGCCTTCGACGCGTGTCCGGCGGATTCGATCGACTATGCGGTGATGGAGCGCCTCGCGGAACACCCCGAACTCGGCATCGAAGGCATCGTGGTGCCCCTCGCGGCCGGCTGGTCGGACGTCGGCACGTGGGACGCGATCTGGGAAATCATGCCGAAGGACGACCAAGGCAACGTCGCGCGCGGGCCGATCGTCTTCGAGGATACGCAGGACAGCCTCGTGCGTTCGGAAGGCCGCCTCGTCGCGTGCGTCGGGATGAAGGACGTCGTCGTGATCGAGACGGCCGATGCGGTGCTGGTCGCGAACAAGCACGACGTGCAGCGCGTGAAGAACATCGTCGCGCGCCTGAAGACCGACCAGCGCCCGCAGGCGAGCGAACACCGCAAGGTGCAGCGGCCGTGGGGCCACTACGATTCGATCGATCTCGGCGAGCGCTTCCAGGTGAAGCGGATCGTCGTCGAACCCGGCAAGCGGCTGTCGCTGCAGATGCACTATCACCGCGCCGAGCACTGGATCGTCGTGCGCGGCACCGCGAAGGTGACGCGCGGCGCCGACACATTCCTGCTGTGCGAGAACGAATCGACGTACATCGCCGTCGGCGAAGTGCATCGACTCGAGAATCCCGGCCGGATTCCGCTCGAAATCATCGAGGTGCAGTCGGGCAACTATCTCGGCGAGGACGATATCGTGCGGTTCGAGGATCAGTATGGGCGGGCGACTTGCGTACCGCCGGAACCGGCGACGCAGAAGACGGCCGTGCTTGCTGTGCCGGCGTCCGACGACGCACGCTGACCGAACGGGCTTGGCGCCCGCGCGTCAGTGCACGACGACGGCCGTCGACACGACGTTCTGGATGAACGGCTTGCCGACCGCCTTGATGAAGTAGGTGCCTGCCCGGCCGTCCGGCAGCGGCATGCTGATGGTATCGGCCGGATAGCGGCCGGCCAGGCTGAACGTTCCGTCGCCGAGTTGCTCGTACAGCTCGAGATGGTCGACGGTTTCCGCATGGGTGATTCGCACGGCCACGCTCGCGCCCACGGGCTGCGCGTCGATTGCGGTGCAACTCGCGATGCCGGTTTCGAGTGCGCTGCCTTCCTCGTAGTCGTTCCATGTGATCAGCTGAACGAACGGCAGTTGCCGCTGCACGCTGTAGCGTTCGTTGATGCTCCTGAACGTGTCCAGCCAGGTCCGGCCGCACGACGGCGCAAGAAAGCGCGGCGCGGCGGCGCCCCACGATGCCTTCGTATCGTCGAAGCCGCTCCACACGCCACCGACCGTGATCGCCCCCGGCGGCTGGTTCCGCGCGATGTCGTAGAAGCGCTCGCGATACAGCAGGTCGCGCCGCGTACCGATCGCTTGCGGCGTGGCCCGCGGCGACGGCTGCGCCCACACATACGCGCCCTTGCTGTACGGAAGATCGAAGCCCTGCGCCAACGTATGAATCCAGTAGATGTCGGGGTATGCGGCGTGAATCCGTGCCCAGTCGGCCTTCCCGACCGCATCCATCCCGAACTCGGACACGACCGGATGACCGTCGTAGCGCAGGTATTGGCTCGACGTGAAGTATTCGCGGCTGATGTACGCGAGGTTGTGCAGGATCGTCTCGGTCAGGTCGCAGCCGCGGCACGCATTGAACTTGAAGGAACCGCTGTCGATCATGATCGAGAACGTCATCCCGGGAAACTTCGCCAGTTCGGGCAGCGATGCCTGCCACGCGGTGTCGACGAAATGGCCTGCGCCGTACCAGTCGACGATCACGCCGTCGATGCCTCTCGAACGCATGTCGGCGAAGGTGCGAAACGCCTGGTGGGGATCGTCGGACCGATAGCCGACATTCACGCCGCGCGGGTCGGGGCCCCACCACGGCAGATAGTGCGCGAGCACCTGCGTGGTGCTGCCCGAATACAGCAGCGTGTGCACATCGATTTTCGATATCGACGACGTGCCGGCGAGCAGCCCGTTCGACGACCCCTTGAAATCGCGGCTGCCGGACGTATTGGCCGGCGCGAGCGCCGCCACCCGCTCGCCGCCATGGCTGGAGCCGGAACCGGCCGACAGCGCCAGCGCACCCAGCGCGACCGCCGCAATACGTCGCAATGCCCGCATGATCTTTCTCCCGCGTGAGTGTCGCGGCGGCACGCCCTAACCGGCGTGCTGCCCGCCGAGCCCCATCCACGACGCAAGCTGGGCCGCGTAGCGCGACGGCGTGTAAGCCGAACAATCGTAGTGTCGATCGGCAGTGTGCAGGTGGCGCCCCAGTTCATCGAGCGCCCCCGTCAGGCCCGCCGGCGAATTCCGGTACAGGATCTTGTTGCCGATCTCGCTGCCGAACGTCGACAGGCTGCCGATCTCGTGCGCCAGCACCGGTAGCCCCAGCGTGGCGGCCTCGACGAGCACGAGCGGCGCGTTTTCGGCCCAGACGGACGGCAGGACCAGTGCATCGTGGGCGCGCAGCGCATGAAACAGCTCGCCGTGCCCGAGTCGCCCGGCGAAACGCAGCCGGCCGGCCTCGACCAGATCGTGGTGGCGCGTTTCGAGCTGCGCGCGCAAGGTCCCGTCGCCGTAGAGCGTCAGGGTACCGATACGGTGAAACGCCGTCTGCCGCGCCAGTTCGATGAACTCGTGAATGCCCTTCTCCGCGTCGAGCCGCCCCACATAGGCGAGATCGAACTGCTCGCGATCGCCCACGCGCGGCGGGAACGGCTCCGCCAGCGTGCTCACCGGATTCGGCAGCAATGCGGTTCGCGTGATGCCTCGCTGCGCCAGCGCCGTACGCATGTACGGGCTCGGGCACAGGAACAGGTCGAATACGTCCCGCGGATTGCAATACGCGTACACCGCGTGCCAGTGCAGTTTCTTCACCGTGTCGTGCAGCCGCCCGCGCGGGCTCGCCAGTGCGAGCAAGCGCGCCGGATTCGACAGCGCATCGACCGGAACCGGCACCGGACGCCCGTCGCGATAGGCGAGCAGGTTCGGGTTGTAGAACACCAGATGGTAGTCGTGGCACGTCAGATACGTGCGGAATCCCTGCTCGCGGCGCCGCCGCGCGAGCACCGGCAGGATCGATTGCGTCAGCAGATTGTGATAGTTGTGCACCAGCACGCGATGCGGACGCACGTCGTCGAGCAACGCCGCCAGCGCGTTCGCCGCGGCGCGATTCCAGCCGCGCGTGAGCGCGCCTGCGCCCGCCGGGAAATTGGTCTCGTCGAACGAGGTCACCTCCACGTCCGGGATGTTTCGCAGCACCTCGATGGAGGTCTGGTAGACCTCCTCCGCGCCACCCTTGCGCGCGTAGTCGTTGACGACGACGATGCGCGTCGCTTCCTCCCGGGAGCCGATTGACGACAAACCGTTCAATTCGATATCCCAAACGTGTGTTGAACCATCCGGTATCGCGACATGCCGCCGCAATCGTCGTGCACCACCGTACTCGCCAGCATCATCGCCTCTCCATACCGTTCATTCCATTCGTATCGGCAACGCGGGATCGCCGCGCCGCGTCGTTTCATCCGTCCGCGCGTGTCATCCGTTCCCGACCGGGTCCTGCGTCGCATTGACCGGCCGATTGCCGAGCGGCAGATCATCGCGCGGCCGCGACGCGGTCAGGCGATGCGCGAGCTGCACGCAGGGCGCCTCGCAATACCGGTAGCTCAGGTACGACAACGCAATCAAAGGGACGACCGGAACGATCATGTAGACGCCCAGCGGCCATCCGGTCCATCGGTAGTGTTCGCACAGCCAGTAGAAGCCGAACAGCGGGATCGCGTGAAACAGGTAAATCGAGTAGCTGACCTCGCCCAGCTTCGCCATCCCGCGCGCGCGGACTTTCAATACCGTCGCCATCGCCACGAAGATCGCGATGCCGGCCACGTAAGCCAGCGACGACGGCAGATGGTCGACGTTGTGATGCCGCCAGTCGTTGGCCGCCCCGACGAGCGCCACGCCGACGATCATCGCCGTCAGCAGGCCCGCCACGGACCGGTACGTCAGCGTGATACCGCCACGCCCTCGGCTCACCCGCACCGTGTCGAGCGGTCGGTCGTAAGCCTGACGAAAGCATGCGCCCCAGAACATGATCGCGAGGTGGTACGGCATGGCCTTGTACTGGCCCAGTGTGTCATCGGGAAAGACGTGCAGCGCGACGGTGATCACGAACACCGCACACAGCCCGATGCAGGCGAACGACAGGTCGCGCATCCGGTGCAGCCCGCCCCACCAGAACAGCACGAGGCAAAGCCCGTAGAAATACAGTTCCGTTTCGAGCGTCCAGTAATGCCCCATGACCGGTTCCTGCCCGAACGCGGTCGGGATCATCGTCGCATTGGCGATCAGCAGCGCCACGCTCACCGGTTTGCCGAACAACGTCCAGAAGACGACGCAGCCGATCGGAATGGACAACCAGAATGCCGGATACAGCCGCAGGAAACGGCGGATCAGGAAGCGCCGTGTGCCCGGTCCCGCCTGGCCGCGCAAACTGACCGGGATCAGCAGGCCGCTGATGCCGAAAAAGACCACCACGCCGATCCGTCCGAAATTGACCGAGCGCTGCAGCGTGTCGAGCCACTGCTGGGCGCCCGCCAGCGCGACGAACCGCTCGGCGTAGTGTGTCCAGATGACGAGCAGGACCGCGACGGCGCGCATCGCATCGATATGGTCCAGACGTCCGGAGTGTTCGGAATGCATCGTCAGGGTCGCGTAGAAGCCGGGCGGTATCGCCAGAGAACGGATGCGTTACCGTAGCACCGCCTCCGTGCGCCAACTGTTCGACATGTGACACAGCCCGGCCCGGATCGAATCACGCCGGCGACTCCGCGTTGATGATCGTCGCTGCCGTCGCGCGACGCGATTCGAGCCCCTTGACGAATTCGCTGCACAGCCCGACCACCGCGTCGGCGGCATGCGAACCGAACACGCTGTGATCGAGATCGTCGAGCACGACGGCGCGCGCGCCGGCAAATCGCGACAGCCGCTTGCCGCGCGGCCCGAAATACATCGTCACCAGATCGAGACTGCTGTCGTATGCACCGCAGACGAACAACGCGCTCACCTCCTTGCGCTGCAGCGTACGCAGGATCTCGTGCGGATCGACCGGCATCGTCTCCGCGCACGACCAGCCGGCGATCCGGCGTCGCCACGCCCCGATCCGCACCGCCAGCGCCGTGGTCGAGCGCTTCAGCACGAGCCGGACGAACGGCATGATCTTTCGATCGCCGCTCAGCACCTGCTTCCACTTCTTCAGCTCGAAGAACGAGGAGCGGTAACCGGCCATCGAATTGGGGCGATGCTGGCGCAGCGCATCGGTCGAGATGCCGTCGGGCACGTGGAAGCGCTGCAGGTTCACCGATATGACGCCAGACAGCGCGCGTCCCGCGAGCGCCGCACGCAATGCGCTGTATGCACCCGAGCAGATGCCGAACGACACGACCTGTCGATACCCCTGCTCCTTCAACCAGTGCGCGGCCGTCGCGACGTCCTCGACGACGGCGCTCGAATAGACCGGCTGGCGCTCATCTTGCGGCGAACCGGCGCCGTGCACCGGCGAGCTGTCGCCGATCCCACGTCCGTCGAAGCGCAGCGACGCGATGCCGCGACGCGCCAGCTCACGGGCAATCCGCACCGACAGCCGGCTGTCGCCGACGTGCGGACTGGCCGACGTGTTCGTGATCAGCAGCACCGGCCCACGGTCGTGCATCTCGTGCGGCGTGCACAGGATGCCGAACAGGCGGCCGGCCACGCCGAATCTGACCGGCCGCTCGCATGCTTCGGGCGTGCGCAGCATCAGGTCGGGTTCCCAGTCCGTTTTCAACACGGCGCGCGACGACGGCCTCGGCCGGCCATCGGTGGCCGCGATCCAGTCGACGACGGCATCGAATACGCGCGTCGGCAAGCTGGAGAACGTCGTCTCCTGCATGAACGCCGCATAGCCTTCGAACGGCCTTTGCTCGACTTTGCCGCCCAGCGCTTCGAGCCGCTTCTGCAGCGCGTCGGTGCCGCCGGCGCTCATGTCGACGATCAGCGTTCTCGATGCCGGCGCGCCGGTGCGGTCCTTCAACGCGTCGATCGCGTCGAATGCATTGAGCCGCGTACGGAACGCCGCACTGTAGACCTGCCCGAGCACGTTGAGCGGCGCGTCTTTCGGCTGGGCCGCGCGCAACGGCGCCGGCAACTGGTCGAGCCAGATATTGCGCATGATCGACAGTTCGCGCACGTAGCTGCGTCCGCTTGCCACCGGCGCCAGCAACACGAGCTGGTCGACTTCGCATCGGTCCGCCGCCAGCAACGCGAATGCCGCGCCCAGCCGCAGGCCGCACAGCGTCACCCGTGCGACGCCGGTTTCCTCGCGCAATCGCGCGATCGCCGCGCACACGTCGTCGACGGCCGTTTCGAACTGGTCGTTCGCGCCATCGGCCCCCGCGGAATCGCCGGTGCCGCGGTAATCGAAACGCAACACCGGCATTCCGCTCGCCGACAGGCGATCCGCCAGATTCCGCATGCCGCCGTGACTCCAGACGGATTCGTGTCCGTAAGCGTTGCACAGGACGACGCCCCGCGTCCCGTTGCCCGGATGCAGCCATCCGAACCGCCCGCCAAATATGATCGGTCTCATTTTCTATTAGGTATCGGTGAAGAATGGGTACGGCGTCCGACGGCCCGACTGCTGAATCGATCGGCCGCAGGACGGCAAATCGCTCGCGGAAGCCTTTCCCCTTTCCGGTATCCATGCCGCACATGCAAGGTCCGGAAGCCGGCCGGCCGCGAGCCGTTCGAATCACACCATCGAGGCCCTCCTCTTCGTTGCGGCGCCCGTCACGACGGGCTACCGGCCGGCGGCGCGATCAGCTCGCGCCACCGACGATCGAATACCGGCATGCTGAAATGCTGCTCGCAGTAGGCGGCGAAGCGTGTGGCCGCCGCCACGACGCGATCCAGATCCGCGGCCGGATCGGCGACGAACCGCTCCAGTCGCGCGTCGTTCATCGCAAGCGCCTCGTCGTGGAATCCCAGCCCCTCGAAGGCGGCTTCGTTGCCGACCGGCACGCAACCGTACGAAACCGCCTCCAGCACCTTCGACTTGATGCCGCCGCGCAGAAACGCAGGACACAACGCGATCGAGCACCCGGTGTAGACATCCGCCTGGGTCGGCGCGAATCCGGCGAATTCGACGTTCGGAACGGGCGCGTACCGGCCGGCCATGCGCCCGTAGATCACAAGCGGCGTAGCCGGCCGGATACGCGCCCATAACGCCACCAGGTATTCGATCGCGAGGCGGTTCTGCAACTGCCGGTCCGAACCGATGAAGATGAACCGGAACGGCGCCGTCGGACGCCGCATCGGCACCAGCGCATGCATCGGCGGCGCGATCACGTGCGTCTTCACGGCCTCGTCGTTCGTGAGGGACCGCCGCAGCGACTGCGCGTCCTCCGTCGAAACCAGCGTAACGGCATGCGACGAGTCGATCGCCGCGCGCTCCTGCCGTTTCAGCGCGAACGCTTCATAGCCGAGGAATGCGTTGCGGACCAGCCTCGCGTTGGCGAGCCTGACGAACGGCCCCGGAATCGACTTCTCCAGATATCCGGCCGACAACGGAAAATCCTGTTCGCGCAGGATGTTCGCGCGGCGCGACATGAGGTCGTCGAAATCCACCACGATCCGGCAGCCCGGCACGCTGCGCCGCACCAGGATCGCGTAATCGACGAGCCGGATGCCGTCGAAATAGATCACGTCCGGCTTGATCGTCTCGACGGCGCGCAGCAGCGCCGTGCGCTTGCGCGGATGCGAGAACATCGCCACCTGAAGCGCACACGGCGCGCCGCGCAACACGCTCCATCCGACCCGCACCGCGGCCCCGATCTTCGCGCGCCAGCCGCCGTCCTCGAACACCGACCGGATCTTGAATTCGGTCACGTCCATGTGGTCGCCGATCGCCTTCCGGATGAAGCTCAGCGTGCGCTCCCGCCCGTTCGATACGTCCTGCGGAATGTCCCGCGTCATCACCATCAACACCCGGTTTTTCACGAGCGACCTCCCCAACGATTCGAAACCTTGCCGATTCCATGCCCCGCCGGTGCATGCCGGCGCACGCGTGCGGCCCGTTGCCGGCACGGCGAACGACCGCCCGCGCACCCGCTCATGGCCGCTCCCGGTTGAACGCGAGATTGCCGAGCACCACGCACCAGAACACGACAAGCGATACCGCAATGCCCGTCGAAGGCGCATACATCACCAGCGCGCGCGGCATGACGAACGGCGCGGCGACGATCGCCGCGACGATCAGCACCTGCTTGATCATGATGAGCCGGTAGCGGCGCACGGCCAGGAGCCACGTGCTCAGCCCCGCATCGACGAACGTGGCGATCGCGCAGCCGGTCGCGTAGATCATGATCGGCACGCCCTGCACGAACGCGGGCCCGTAGATCATCAGGAACACCTTGCGGCCGACGAAGTAGCTGCCGACCCACGCGATACAGCCGACGAGGCCAAGATACAGGCCGAGCTTCAACGCCTTGGCGCGCACGAGCGGCTCGGTCCGCGCCGAAAAGACCATGCTCGGCGCCAATGCCAGCGCCAGCGTCGTGCCGACCGAATTCCATTGTTCGACCAACGACGCCGCCGACGCATAGATGCCGAGATCGGCCTTGGACACCAGCACGCCGAGCAGCAGCCGGTCCATGCGCAGTACCAGCACGCTGGCCGCGATGGCCGGCCAGATCCGCAGCCCGCGCACGACCAGCGCTTTCGTGACGGCCGCGCTGCCGCGAAACGATTTCGGCGACTTCAACGCCAGTTCCCGATAGCGGCTGAACGGTGCCGCGGCCGCCACGCAGGCTTCGAGCGGCCACGCGAACGCGGCGACGATCACGCCCAGCGACGCATGTGCCGCGATGTACAGCCACAGCACGCGCACACAGCTGGCGTACGCCCTCGCCCGCGTGATCACCCATGGTTTCGATTCGGCATAGGCCATCAGCGAACCGAGCGCGATCGGCTCCACGATCAACGCGAAGGCCGCGATCAACGTGAGCTCGGATACGCTCGACGGCCGCATGACGATCACCACGATCCCCATGAACAGCAGCATGACGGCCAGCGTGAGCGTGAGCCGCAGGCGGAACGCACGGTAGACGACCATGTGCCGCAGACGCGGGTGCTTGCCGAGGATCGGCTGGATAACCTGTGCGCCGAAAATCAGCGCGACGCTGCCGATCACGTAGGCCAGCGACAACGCGAACTGCAGCTCGCCGAACAGCCGCGCGCCGTAGATGTTCGCGAACAGGTGATTGCTCGCGATCGCCGCGAGCGCCCCGATGATCTTTTCGCACACCACGCCCGCGAACGACGAAAACAGGAGCCTGATGAACGCGTTCAAGATGTCCCCGTCCGCATCGCATCGGCGTGCACGCGCCGCGCGTCGATGCAATGCCACCAGATCAGCGCGATCGCCAGGTAGAACAGCGTGCGCGCACCGAACAGCGTCCAGTAATCACCCTGCTGCATCGCATAGGTCGCGTAGGCAAAGATCTTCGTGGCGAGCCACAGCATCACGACCCCGCCGCGCATCGCGACCAGGATCAGCATCGCGCTCGCCACGCCGTAGATCGCGCCCGTCAGCGCAATGAAGAGCGCGCCGCCCGCATAGCCGAACCAGTAGACCGGCACTGCCATGTTGCCCATCGTGAACGTCACGTCGTCGAACACGTAGGCCTTCAGGATGTCGGGTGTGCCGTACGACAGCATCAGGTCGCGCAACCCGCTCACCGGCGCGTCGCTGAAGAACGTCGGCTCGGTGAACGAGCCCAGCGAATCGACGAAGCGCCCGAACGCCGCCATGCCCCCGAACGTCGGCGCGCCGAACAGGTGTGCGTCGCCGTCCACCACGTACCACGCCTGCCCCTGCTCGAGAAACCGCGACACCACCGTTTCCGCGATGTCGAGCCCTTGCCCCCGGTACGCGTAGAACACCGACACGCTGCCGATCACTAGCGCGATGACCGAGCCGATTCCCAGGTAACGCATGACCGGCTTGCCGTTCATCGCGTGGATCGCGATGAACGGGATCAGGACCGTCAGGCAAACGTGCAGCACGGCCATGAACTGTTCGCCGTGCAACGCCTCGAGCACCAGATCGACGACGATCAGGCACACGGACGTCCAGCGCACGACCCGGTTCGAACTCGTGCAGAAGGTGCCGAGCAGCACCGCGACGAACGTCTGGTTGTTCAGGAACAGGTTGAACAGCGTGCTGTTCGACGCGTCGTTGCGCAGCGCATAGCGGTTCACGCCGCTCAGCACCGCGAAGCCGCCGGTCAGGCCGGCCAGCACGCCCGTCGCGAGGATCGCGCCGACCAGTCCCAGCCCGAGCGCCACGCTGACCGGCTGAAGCGTCATCCGCGCACGGATCGGCGGGTGGACGGCGCGCGCGTTCAGAAGCCGGTCGAACGTGAACAGTGCGCACGCGACGAAAATGACATAGAACGACAGCAGCCGGCTGAACGCACCGTTCGCGACGCCGAAGATGTCCGTTTCCCGCAGGAAACCGCCGGATTCGATCCCCACGCCGGCTACGAATGCGGTCAGGCCGATCACGAGCGTGTACAGGATCGACACGGCGAATACCGGGCGCGCGACGATCAGCGCGATCAACCCCGCGACCGCCACCAGCAATGTGCAGGTCGCGCTCGGCTCCATCTCGCCGAGCGCCGGCAGCATCGCATTGACGCTCAACGCAAGCACGAGCAGCGTCGACACGGCCATACCCGTGAGCGCCGCGGTCCGGCCGTCGGCCCGAATCGTTCGCATCGGCGCCTCTTTCACGCTGGTGCCCGGCCGGCGCGCGGCCGGTCGTGCACGGCTCGCTCCAACGCATCGTGCAGTTGAGCGCTGACCGCGCCGGACGAAAAGCGCCGTGCGTTCGCCCGCCCGGCGCTCACCAGCGCAGCGCGCAGCGACGGGTCGCCGGCGACGCGTTCGATCTGTCGCCCCCATTCGGCGGCATCCATCGCATTGGCGACGGCCACGAACGAGTCGCCCATCGTATAGCGGTACACCGGCAAATCGGTCGCGACCACCGGCACGCCGACGAACTGCGCTTCGATTACGGTGCGACCGAAGCCTTCGTGCAACGTCGGCGATACGTACAGATCCGATGCCTGGAAAAAGTAGCCGAGATCCTCGTCGCCGACGTTCTCGACGAAGTGAGCGGAAATGCCCGCCTGGGCGGCGATGCCGCGGCATTCCTCGCGGTTCGCCTGGTTTTGCGCGCTCCCTACTCGCAGCATCATCACGTCCTTGCGTCCGAGCGACGCGAGCGCGCGAAACAGCGTCGCATTGTTCTTGCGCGTTTCGTCCGAGCCGACGTTCAGCACGACCCACGCTTCGCCGGTGTCGATGCCGAAGCGCGCGAGCAGCATCGCGCGCGCCCGTGCACGCACCTCGGTGTCGATCGGCGCATAGCGGTCGTCGAATGCATTAGGCACGACCTGGATCCGGTCAGCACGAATGCGCAGATCGGCCAGCGCTTCCTGCGCGGTCACGTCGGACGGCGCGAGCACCACGTCCGCGGTCGCAATCAGCGATTGCGTCAACCGCATGTACGCATTCTTCAACTGCTCGACGACGCCGCGCACCTGCCCCGGACGCTGCACGTGATGCAGCACGATGCCGACGCGGCCGCCCGCCCAGCGAATCAGCGGAATCATGAAGGCCAGGTCCTCCTGGTACAGCATCACGAAGTGCCCCGCGCGCGCCGCCGCGATCGAACGCAGCGGATACAGCACGAACTGTGTCCAGTAGCGCCGCAACGAACGCGGCTCGGCCGGAATGTCGACCGGCTCCACGTCGAATCCCGCCAATGCCGGGATGAAGTCGATACATTTGAGGCTGTATCGCATGACGCCGTTCCAGCTCACCGGCCGCGGCCCGAGAAACCACACGACCCGCACCGCGGGCGCTTCGCGCCGCAGCCCGTCATTGCCTGCCATCGAATCACTCATGCGTTGCGCTCCTCGCCCGGTTGCATCGCGTTCCCCGTGCGATCACGCGCGCGCCGCGGCGAAGCCGGCGCCCATCCGGCGAACGCCGCGCAACGGCGACGGCTCGAAACCGTTGAACACCAGCCCGTCGATGCGCACCCCGATCTTGCCGAGGTTGTCGAGCGCGTCCGTCAGGCCGGCCGAGTTCGCCGAACCCTGGCGCACCACCAGCAGCGTCATGTCGGCCACCCGCGACAAGGCCTCGATGTCGGCCACCGGCAGCGCGGCCGGCGCATCCACGATGACCATGTCGTAGCCGCTACGCAGCGACACGACCAGCTTGTCGAGACGCGCGATGTCGAACCGGTTGCGCACCGACGTGCGCTGGGTTCCGGCGGGCAGTGCATCGAGCTGCCCGGCCACGCGGGTAATCGCCTGGTCGGCCGGCAGCGTGCCCTTGAGTACGTCGGACAGCCCCTGCGTCGCGGTGACGGGCAAATAGCGATGCAACGCCGGCGCACGCAGGTTGGCATCCACGATCACCGTCTTGAGCCCCCTCTCGGCGAACAGGTACGCGAGATTGGCGGCAATCATCGACTTGCCTTGCGCGGGCGCCGCGGACGACACCAGCACGACCTTCGCGTCGCCGCCATAGGCCGCCAGCCGGTGCCGCAACGTCAGCGCCAGGCTGTCCATCGCGTCAGCGAGCGGCTCGTCGGCCGGCGCCTGCGTCGCGAAGAACGCCGGCGTTCCGTGCGCATCCGCGTCGGCCTGGCGGCGCGAATTCGGCAGAATGCCGAGCATCGGGATACCGAGCGCCGCTTCCAGCTCATGCGGATCGCGAATGCGGCCGGCCAGCAGTGCACGGCCCTGCGCCGCGAGAAACCCGAGCATCAGCCCGATCACCGCGCCCGCCAGGATCGCCATCAGGCGTTTCGGCCGGATCGGCTTGTCGCTGACGACCGCCTTGTCGACGATCGATGCGTTGCCGACCGTGCCGGCTTCCGCGATCTGCAACTGCTGCGCATTGTTCAGCAAGCCGACATAGAGCTGGTTGTTGACCTCGACGTCACGCGCGAGACGCAAGTACGTCTGCTGCTGCGACGGCAGGCGCGCAGCCTTGTCCTTCAACACGGCGGCCTGCTTGTCGAGTTCCTTCAGCTTGTTGGCCGCCGCAACGACCTGCGGTTGCCCCGGCACATATTTCGACAGCAGATCCTGATACTCGAGCCGCGTTTCGAGCCGCGACTTGTCGACGAACGCCAGTTGCTCGACCAACAGCCGGATATCGCCCTGCGCGTCGATCGAACCCTGCTGATTGCGGAACGCGTTCAGCGCCTGCTCGGCCTGTTGCAGCCTGGCCTTGACGATCGGCATCTGCGCGTTGAGGAACGTGAGGGTGCGCTCGGCATCGTCGGCGCGGCGTCTCGCGTTGAAGTTCAGGTAGGCCGCGGCGATCGCATTGAGCATGCGCGCGGCAAAAACGGGATCGGCATCCTCGAAGCTCAATTGCATGATGCCCGACTGACGCTTCGTCTCGGTCACGCCGAGTTTCTTCAGGATTGCTTCGAGACGCACGTCGGTGGCGACGCGTCGCACCCGGAATTCCGCGCCCGGGTGCGCGACGATCCGTGCCACGTCCACGCGATAGCCATTGCTCGCGCTCGGCACGCCGACCACCCCGCTCAGCAGCACCTGGCCGCTGCGGTCCTTCAGCTGGAATCGATTGCCGTCGAGATAATCGAACGTCAGCGCCTTGCCGACCTGCGCGGCCGGCACCTCGAACGCACTGAACTCCAGACGCTCGCCGCCCCAGGCCCACGACGACATCCCGAACGGCGCGTCGACGAGGCCGTTCGCATCCTTCGGCAGGAAGGACCCGATCAGCCCGCCGACGATCGGAAACCGGTTCTCGACCGACACCTCCGCCTGGGCGGCCGTCGCGTTCATCGCTTCCATGACGACCGAGCGCGAACGGACGATGTCGATTTCGCCGACCACCGCCGAATTCTGGATATCGAGCGCCTTGGAGATCGACGACAGCGATCCCAGCGCGCTGGCCTTGTTCTCCTCGATCTGGATCAGCGTATCGGCCGAATACACGGGCGTGGCCGCCATCGCATAGACGATCGCCAGCAGCAGGCACGCCGCGAACACGGCCGCAAACAGGCGCCCGTTGTCGAGCGCGTTCTCCAGCAAATCGATCGGCGACAACCGCGTCGCATGTCCGGCAGCCTGTTTCGGTTCGTTCTGATGCCCGGTCAATGCAGGTCGGTCCATCTTCATGCTGAACTCCAGAATGGAAGATCCGGCTGGCTTCGCCGCTTTACGCGTGTTGTGATTCACGTTCATGTCTTTGAAAATCCGGCTGGAAACCCTTCAGTGCCGCCCCGGAGCGCGTTGCGTCCGGAGCCTGGATGCCCCGCGCTTCCCGACCGGCGCAACGGCCGGCCAGCCGTCGTCGAGTCCTCGTTGGTTTCATTCCGGCGTGCCGTCGTCGATACTGCCGCCCGCTACACGCCCGCCGCGGCGATTCCCGTGCGTTGCAGCGCCGCGCCGACGTCCGACAGCCGCGCGACAACCTCGGCCGCCGGGTCGGCTTGCGCATGGCCGGGCCGGTCGCCCACGAACAGGAACCGCCGCCCGACGCCCGCGCGCGCACCGGCATCGAGATCGGACGGCTTGTCGCCGACCAGGATCGACGCGGACAGGTCGAGGTCCAGATCTCGCCGCGCGTCGTGCAGCATGCCGGGCTGCGGCTTCCGGCAGGCACATGCTTGCCGGTAGCGGCCCATTCCGGCCACCGGGTGATGCGGGCAAAAATAGACGCGGTCGATTCTCGCGCCACGCTCGTCGAACCTGCGTCGCATCCAGTCCATGAATGCGACGAATTGCGACTCCGAAAAATATCCGCGGCCGATCCCGGCCTGATTCGTCACGACGACCACCTGATACCCGGTCGCATTGGCCAGCCGCACGAGATCGAAGATGCCGTCGACGAACACGCAGTCTTGCTGACGGTGCACGTAGCCGTAGTCGACGTTGATCACGCCGTCGCGATCCAGGAACAGGGCTTTAGGCTTCACTGGTCCCGGTCTCCAGCATCGACGGAATCACCGTCTGCGCGCGCCGGTAGTCCGCCGGCACGCCGATGTCGATGAACGCCGTGACCTCGGGGAATACGCGGATGTCGAGCGCGTCGACCCGTTCGGCCAGGAAATCCTGCTCGAACGAGAATTTCGCCGGCAGCGCGAAGCCGAGCAGCTTGCGCGCGTTGACGACATACGTACCTGCATTGATGTAGCCCGGCGCCGGCCGTTTCTCGCGGAATGCCGACAGCCGGCGCGACGTCGCATCGAATTCGAGCGTACCGTAGCGCGACGCATCGTCGACGCGCGTCGCCGCCACGACGAGATCGGGGCGCATTGCGTGATGGAATGCCGCCAACGCGCGCAGATCCAGATTCGACAACGTATCGCCGTTCATCACGATCATGTCGCGCGCACCGTGAGCATTCAGCGCATGAACGATCGCGCCGCCGGTGCCGAGCGGCTCGTCTTCCTCGATCACGGAAACCGCGATGCCGAAGTCGCGCGACGTCACGAACGACTTGATCGGGTCGCTGCCGTAACCGAGCGACAGCACGACCTCCGTCACGCCCTGTTGCTGGAGCCCGCGCAGCATCCAGGCCAGGAACGGCTCGCCGTCGATCGACGCGAGCGCCTTCGGCAGCGCGTCGCCCAGCACCGGGCGCAGCCGCGTGCCGAGTCCGCCGGCAAGGATCAGGCAGGGCAGCATCGCGCTCATGCAAAGATCCGCTCTTCGACGATGCCGCAAATGATGTGGCCGCACACGAGGTGCCCCTCCTGGATCTTCGGAGTCGACGCGGACGGAATCTCGATGCAGATGTCGGCACGCTTGCGCATCTCGGCGGCGCCGGGTCCGTTGCCGGTGAAGCCGACGGAAAACATGCCCGCTGTCCGCGCCACTTCCAGCGCGCGGAGGATGTTCGGCGACCGCCCCGACGTCGAGTACGCCCAGAAGATGTCGCCGGGGCGTCCGGTCGCCTGAATCTGGCGCTCGAACAGCTTCTCGTAACCGTAGTCGTTGCCGATCGCGGTCATCACCGAGCTGTCCACGGTCAGCGCAAACGCCGCGAGCCCGGGTCGGTCGAAGTTGAAACGGCTGACGAATTCGCCGGCGATATGCTGCGCGTCCGCCGCGCTGCCGCCGTTGCCCGCGAGCAGGACCTTGTTGCCCGTCCGCAGCGCTTCCGTCACGCGCTCGGCCACCTGCTCGACCCGCGCCAGTTGCTCACGGTCGGATACGAGCGCCGTCAGCACCGCGAGCGTCTGGCGAATTTCGCTCTCTGCCCCGATCGTCATTGATTCTTTCTCCACGACTGCGCACCGATGTCGGTGAACGTACAGTTGAGCACCTGGCCGTTGATTCCGTTGTATGCGTCCAGCGCGCGCATCACGGTCGACCGGTCGACCGGGTCCACGAAGAACATCATGAAACCGCCACCGCCCGCGCCGGACACCTTGCCGGCCTTCGCACCGGCCCGGACCGCGACCCGGTACAGGTCGTCGATCATCGAGTTCGAGATGTTCTTCGCCATCCGTTTCTTCGATTCCCACGCGTCGCGCATCGACGCGGCGAACGCATCGAAATCGGCGCGCAGCACGGCCTCTTTCATGCGTACGGCTTCGTCCTTGACTTCGTGCAACGCAGCGAGCGAATCGACGACGCCTTCCGTCACGTTGCTGCTCTGTTCCTTGATGATGTTGGCCGACTCGCGCGATACGCCGGTGTAATACAGCACGAGCGACGCCTCCATCTCGGCCTTGATTTCCTGCTTGATCCGCAGCGGATTGACGATCACGCGATCGCCATAGAACTCCATGAAGTTCAACCCGCCGAACGTCGCCGCGTATTGATCCTGCTTGCCGCCGGCAAGCCCGAGATCCTCTCGCTCGATGTTGTGCGCGAGATGCGCGATGTCGTATTCGCCGAGCGGCAACGACAGCAGTTCGCAGAACGCCCTGACCAGCGCGACGACGATCGTCGACGACGAGCCGAGCCCGGACCCCGGCGGCGCCTCGGAGCACGTCGTGATCGTGACGGCCAGCGGATGACCGCCGTGAAAATCCCGCACGATCCGGTTGTAGACGCCGACATGCAGCCCGAGCCCGTTCTGCACTTCGAGCACCGGCGACACCGGGCCGATCCAGCGCGTATCCGTATCCGCCGCCACCAGTTCGATCTTCGCGTCGTCGCGCGGCGCGATCGACGCATACGCAAATTTCTCGATCGTCACATTGAGCGCCAGACCGCCGAACCGGTCCGAATAAGGCGGCACGTCGGTTCCGCCGCCGCCCAGACCCAACCGCAAAGGTGCCCTCGAACGGGCAATGAAGCGTGTCATGAAATCTCTCGCAGACAGTGAGTCGGCCGTCGGCCCGATGCCGTTCGCGCTCCCGCACATTCGGCCGGGAATGCACGACCATGTTCGTTGGCGCCACTATGCGATAGATGTCCGGCACGCTGCGTGCGATGGCTTACATTAAGCCGCCAGCGCTCAATCGAGGCGTCCAACCTGCGTTACGCTCTGTTCGCGACCGGCACGGCGACGTGCGAACCGGCATCGAAATCGCCGTCACGTCCCCGCCCCCGCATGACGACTTCCTTCCGTCATTGGCAATGTTTGACAATCGATGCCGGAAGCAGCGTCGCCGCGAACGACGCGCGGACTGCCGTGCGCCTGAACGCCGCCCGCGAGCGTCGTCACGATGTGCAGAACGAATCGAGGGTGCGACAAGCGCTTTCGATTCGATCCGGATAACGTATCAATCGATTCAACGATGCTGGATAAAAAAATGAAAATTGCTCAACCGCTGGATTCCGTGGCGCCGGGCCACCTTCGCACAGCCATGCGCCGCATGGCCATGGCATTCTCGTTCGCGACCATCGCGACGCTGTCCGCATGCACGGTGCCAGGGCAGCACATGAGTTCGACCGCGTTGCCGGTCACGACCGCCGACAACGGCGACGTCACCAGCGACATGCAGGTTCCGGTCAAGCAGATCGACCTGACGCAGATCGAACAGATCCGGGCCGAGCAGAAACGCGCACCCGGTGCGTCCATTCCGCCGAACCTGTTCGCGAAGTCCGACATGTACCGGATTGGTGCCGGCGACGTGCTGCAGATCACGGTGTGGGATCACCCGGAATTCGCGACGGCCGCCGGGCAGCCGGTGCAGAACACGAAGGCCGCGGACGCCGCGCCCGGCTTCGTCGTCGACAGCAACGGAAACGTGCAGTTTCCGTATGTGCCGCATCCGATCCATGCGGTCGGAAAGACCGTCGCGCAGCTCCAGCACGAGGTCAGGGCCGAGCTCGCCAAGGTGTTCGTCAAGCCGCAGGTCACGGTTCGCGTCGCGTCGTTTCGCGCCACGCAGGTCTATATCGACGGCGAGGTCCGCAATCCGGGCGCACAGCCGATCAACGACATCCCGATGACGCTGATCGAAGCCGTCAGCCGCGCGGGCGGCTTTGCGCCGACGGCGGACCAGAGCCGCGTCACGATCACCCGCAACGGCACGATCTACCCGCTGAACGTCGCGCAGATGATGAAGACGGGGAAAAACCCGGCGGACATCATGCTGAGACCCGGCGACATGCTGCATGTGAGCGCGCGCGACGACAATCCCGTGTACGTGATGGGCGAAGTGGTCAGGCCGCAAGCCGTCGCACCGCTGCGCGACGGCTCGCTCACGCTCAGCGAAGCGCTCACGCAGGCCGGCCAGCTCAACCAGCAGACGTCGAATGCGAAACAGGTGTTCGTGCTGCGCAAGGCCGCCGATAGCGCGCCCGTCATCTATCACCTCGACATGCAGTCGCCGGTATCGATGCTGCTCGCGAACCAGTTCCCGCTCGCGTCGAAGGACGTCGTGTATGTCGACAACACCGGGCTCGTCCGCGCAAGCCGCGTGCTGAACCTGCTGCTGCCGGCGATCAGCGCGGGGTTGACGGGCGCACTCGTCACGAAGTAATCGCACTTTCCGCACGCGGGGAGCGGATTCGCCCGATGCGCCCTCCCCGCATTCGATGCGCACGCAACGAGCCGGTCTCCGCCCGACGCATTCCCATGCAAAACCGCTTGCACCCAGGTACTTCTTACCCGACCAAACACGCCTCGTCGGGAACGATGACCGCCTTTCCACTCCACCCCGCATGACTACGAAATAAAGATCACACGGATCGGTAGAAACACCGATGCTGTAGTCAAACTACATTCATACCATTGGTCGCAGCAGAGAATCGCTACACCCGATTCGACAGTGAGGACCGGCCTGCGTCGCCGCCCGCATTGACTGGTCGAGCCCAACCGGCCGTAACGATTCCCCGCCTGGCCTGGCATGCCGACGCGCAACCACCCTGCATCGCCAGCCGAATCCGTCCGGTGCGAATCCACCGGACGTGTGCAGCTCCAGACATCATTCGAATAACCGGCAATACGATCAGGAGAGCAACATGCGGGACAAACTCTGGCCGGCCGTCGTGCTGGCAGCGACCCTCTGCACCAATGCCTACGCCGGCGACGCCGATTTCAATGCGCAGGGCGACGCGACCGACGCGTTCGCATCGGCCGCCGCGCAACGGCGCGCCGACCTGCTCGTGCGCAAGATGACGCTCGACGAGAAGCTTCAATTCATTCATTCGCAATACGAAATGTCAAAGGTGCCGGGCGGCGGCGCCGGCTACATCCAGGGCGTGCCGCGGCTCGGCATTCCCGATCTCAACATGGTCGATTCGGCGACCGGCTCCGGCAGCACGTCGCAGGCCAGCACGACGTTCCCTGCCACGATCGCGGTCGCCGCGAGCTGGGATCGGCGGCTGTCGTACGACTACGGCAAGCAGGTCGCGATCCAGTTGCGCGCGCAAGGATTCGGGATGGGCCTCGCCGGCGGCACCAACCTCGCGCGCGAGCCGCGCGGCGGCCGCCTGTTCGAATATCTCGGCGAGGATCCGCTGCTCGCCGGCGACCTGCTCGCCGAACGCACGCTCGCCACGCAGCGGCAGAAAGTCATCGCCACGATCAAGCACTACGCGGGCAACGAGCAGGAGCACGGCCGGATGGGCGGCAATACGCAGATCGACGAACGCACGCTGCGCGAGCTGTATCTGCTGCCGTTCGAGATCGCCGCGAAACGCGGGCGGCCCGGTAGCGTGATGTGCAGCTACAACCGCCTGAACGGCACCTATGCGTGCGAGAACCCTCACCTGCTGAACGACGTGCTGAAGAACGAGTGGGGCTTCCAGGGCCAGGTGCAGTCCGACTGGGGCGCCACCCACAGCACCGCCGCCGCGATCAATGCCGGGCTCGACGAGGAAGAAGACGTCGGGCCGAGCGTGTACCTGACGCCGGCGGCCGTCAAGCAGGCGATCGCGAACGGCTCGGTGTCGACCGCGCGCCTCGACGACATGGTGCGCCGCAAGCTCGCCGTGATGATCCGCGTGGGCGTGATGGACGATCCGGCCCAAGGCGGCGGCACGATCGATTTCACTGCCGGGAACCGGTTCGCGCAAGCGGCTTCCGAGCAATCGATCGTTTTGCTGAAGAACGACGGCAACCAGTTGCCGCTCGTCGCGTCGGCACTGTCGCGGATCGCCGTGATCGGCGGCCATGCGGATGCGGCCGTGCTGTCCGGCGGCGGCTCGGGCAACACGCGCGACCCCGTATCCGGTTCGTTCGCCGGTTGCGGCGGCCTGACGTTCGGATCGTCGACCGGCTGCAGCTGGTGGCGCAATCCGTGGCTCAAGGTCGACGTGCCGATCGTCGCCGCGATCCGCGCGCTGGCGCCGGCCGCGCAGGTCACGTATGCGGGCAACAGCGACCAGCAGTCGCCGTTCCGCGCGTACACGCAGCAGGAGATCGACCAGGCCGCGGCGCTCGCGGGCCGCTCGGATGTCGCGATCGTCGTGGTCGCGCAGCCGGCCGGCGAGGATTTCGGTGATCTGCAGAGCCTGAGCCTCGCGAACCCGTCGAACCAGGATGCGCTCGTCGAAGCCGTCGCGCGCGCGAATCCGCATACGGTCGTGGTCGTCCAGAGCGGCAATCCGGTGCTGATGCCGTGGAAGGACAACGTGTCGGCCATCGTCGAGGCCTGGTATCCGGGCGAAGCCGGCGGCAAGGCGATCGCGAACGTGCTGTTCGGTGCGGTCAATCCGTCGGGCAAGCTGCCCGTGACGTTCCCGGCGCGCGATCAGGACTCGCCGACGTGGGGGCAAAACGGCACGTTCGACACCGACCCGGTGTACGCGGAAAAACTGGACATGGGCTACCGCTGGTATGACGCGCGCAACATCAAGCCGATGTTCGAGTTCGGCTACGGCCTGTCGTATACGCACTTCGCGTATTCGGGGCTGTCGGTGTCGAAGCAATGGGACGGCTCGCTGAGCGTCGCGTTCACCGTGCGCAACGACGGGCGCGTTGCCGGCGCGGAAACACCGCAGGTCTATCTCGGCGTGCCGTACAAGGACGAACCGCCGAAGCGGCTGGTCGGCTGGGAGAAGATCCGGCTGAATCCGGGCGAGGCGCGGCGTGTGCGCGTGACCGTGTCGCCGCGGATGCAGAGCGTGTGGGATACGTCGCGCAACGGCTGGAAGGTCGTGCCGGGCGGGACCGTGTATGTCGGCGCGTCGTCGCGCGATATCCGCTTGCAGGGCCACTGAGCGAGCGACGATGAACCGACCGGGGGCGCCGTGCATCGTAGGCGCGGCGCCCCCGCGCCAACCACCACTGCGCTGAAGCGGGTTACCTGAACAGCAGCGCCAGCACCGTCGCAAGCGCCGCAATCGTGACGATGCCCGCCACCACACCCGCCAGATGCGCGGCAATCACCACGCCGGCCGGCAATCGCGACGCGATGCCGGCCATCATGCGCCGCCGGCGTCCAGCGTATCGAGCAACGGCCTCGCCAGATGCAGAACCTGGTACACCGTGCCCGGGCCGCCGTCGTCCGGCTCGTGTTCCGTCACGAGCGCACGCGTCAACCGCCAGCGCAGCGGATCGAGACTGACGGTCGCCGCGACCACGCCCTCTCGTGCCGCCGCTTCATGATTGCGGTCAATCTCCCGCGCCAGTACCGCATCGAGATCGGCGTCCGCCGGAATCTCGATCGTTTCAAGACGCGCGAAACGTCCCGTCGACGCACCGCCCTTGCGCGCGTCGAGCGCAACCTGCGTGTCGATCGGCGCGCGGCCGAAGCTGTCCGTCACGACCCGGTAGCGGCCGTCCGTCACGAACCGTGCGAACGCCTGTTCGTTGCGCCACAGGTAGAACGACGCATAGCCGTTTTCCGTCGCGCCGTGGCGGCCGGCCTCGCGCAGCAGGAATCCCTTGAACAGCAGGTCGGGCGTGTCGTCCCACAGCCGGCCACGCTCGCGCACGCGATTGCGGATGATGTCGAGGTCGTAGTCCGCCGGCAGGCGGTGCACGTAGTACGCGGTCAGCATGATCGACTCCTGACGAAAGAAACGGACGGCATTCCGGACGGCATGAACGCAGCGTAGAAGACCTTGAATCATTTGAAAAGACGATGGCAGAATATTTCAATGATTCGATTCTGAAATGAACGAGGGTGCGATGAAAACGCTCGACATCGAAGCCGTGCAGGCCTTCGTGCTGACTGCCGACCTCAAGAGCTTCACGCGGGCCGCGGAAGCGCTGGACACGACACAATCCGCGGTGAGCCTGAAGATCAAGCGGCTGGAAGACGGGCTCGGCCGCCGCCTGCTGGAACGCACGCCACGGCAGGTCCGCCTGTCGGCCGACGGCACCGCGTTCCTGGAACCGGCGCGCGAACTGGTGGCCGCTCACCATGGCGCGCTCGGCGCATTCGGCACGAGCCAGCGACGGCTGGTGATCGGCGTCAGCCACCATGTCGTCGGCGCCGATCTGCCGATGCTGCTGCGGCGGATGAGCGAAGCGGAGCCGGCGCTGGTGCTGGAGATCCGCGTCGCCGCGTCGCGCGACGTGCTCGATGCGTTCGATCGCGGCCTGCTCGATGCGGCCGTCGCGCTGCAGCACGACAGCCGACGGCTCGACGGCGAAACCATTCTGTCGGAGTCGTTCGGCTGGATGGCGGCGGCCGATTTCGAATACCATCCGCCGCAACCGCTGCGGCTCGCCACGCAGGCCGAACCATGCAGCGTGCGCCGCATGGCGGTCGACGCGCTGGACGAAGCCGGTGTCGCGTGGACGGAAGTCTTCGTCGGCGGCGGCGTGGCGACGATCGGCGCGGCGGTGTCCGCGGGGCTGGCCGTCGCGGCGCTCGGGCATCGCGTGGCGCCCGCCGGCACCGTCGACGTGGGAATGCGTTACGGGCTGCCGCCGTTGCCGACGCGCGACGTGGTGCTCTACTCGAACCTGACCGATGCGCACGCCCGGCAGGCGCTGCGCACGCTGGGCGCGGCGCTGCGGTCGTCGGTCGGTGTGCGTTGATGCCGTGCGCGGCATCGATCAATCGACTTGACCCACGCGCAGGAAACGAAAGCAGCGCATGTCGCGCGCAGGTACCGTGCCCGATTCAAGCCATGCTCGCCATCCAGACGGCGGTCGCCGGCCAAACTGGATACCCTCGACGCGCGCCACGGTAAAATTCCGTCTTCGCCCCGCGCTCATGCAGACGCCATCCATCGGCCCGCGGGCCAGCACCACGAGCATCGACCAGGCATCATCACCTTGATTTCCCTACGCTTTCCGCGTCGCGACGCATGAGTTATTCGCTCGCCACCTCCTGCCTCCGCGAACTCGAAATCCGCAAGAGCCGTTTCATCGCGTACGCGGTTCCCGTCGAGGACCGCGATGCCGCGATGCAGGTGCTGCAGCGCCTGCGCGACGAGCATCCGGCGGCCACCCACGTGTGCTGGGCGCTGCTGGCGGGCGGCCAGTCGGGTATGTCGGACGACGGCGAGCCGTCGGGCACGGCGGGCCGGCCGATCCTCGAAGTGCTGCGCCATCACGACCTCGACGGCGTGCTCGGCGCGGTCGTGCGTTACTACGGCGGCGTGAAACTCGGCGCGGGCGGGCTGGTGCGGACGTACACGGATGCGATCGCATCGGCGCTGCTCGATGCCGAGCGCATCGAGCGCATTCGGCACACGCGGCTCGCGATCGAGATCGGCTACCCGGAAGAGGCGCGCGTGCGCCGCTGGATCGAACAGGCGGGTTACGCGCTAGTGGACAGCGCGTACGGGATGACGGTGAAGCTGGTGATCAAGCTGCCCGAAAACGCCGAAGCCGCGGCAAGGGCCGAATTGTTCGACCTGACGCAAGGGCGCTCGGGCTTCCCCGACCTGTGATTGGATTCGCTCGATAGAAGACCGCGCGCCGCGTTGCACGGCGCGCCTCCGTGGCCGGTCCGGCCGCCCCGAACCGCTCAATACACGTCCGGCACGATCATGTTGTCGGGCACCGGCCGGCGAATGTAATCCTCGTGATGCTCGCGCTGCGGCAGATCGATCGTCGGGCGCGGCACCTCGTGATACGGCACCTGGCCGAGCAGATGGTGAATGCAGTTCAGCCGCGCGCGCTTCTTGTCGACGGCCTGCACGACCCACCACGGCGCCTCCGGAATATGCGTGCGCTGCAGCATCTCTTCCTTCGCGGCCGTATAAGCCTCCCAGCGGCGGCGGCTTTCGAGGTCCATCGGGCTCAGCTTCCACTGCTTCAGCGGATCCTCGATCCGGCTCTGGAAGCGCAGTTCCTGCTCGTGGTCGGTGATCGAGAACCAGTACTTGACGATCTGGATCCCGCTGCGCACGAGCATCTTCTCGAACTCGGGCACCGACCGGAAAAATTCCTCGTACTCGTCGTCGGTACAGAAATTCATCACGCGCTCGACACCCGCGCGGTTGTACCAGCTGCGGTCGAACAGCACGATCTCGCCGCCTGCCGGCAGATGCGCGACATAGCGCTGGAAATACCATTGCGTGCGCTCGCGGTTGTTCGGCGCGGGCAGCGCGGCCACCCGGCACACGCGCGGGTTCAGGCGCTGCGTGATGCGCTTGATCGCACCGCCCTTGCCGGCCGCATCGCGCCCCTCGAAAAGGACGACGAGCCGGTGCCCGGTGTTCACGACCCAGTCCTGCAGCTTCACGAGTTCGCCCTGCAAGCGGAACAACTCGCGGAAATACGCCTTGCGCGCTTCGCGACGCTCGGGCGAGAACAGCAGGTCCTCACTGTTGTCGAAGCGGCGGTCGTCGAGCTCCATCTCGAGTTCTTCGTCGTAGGCGTCGACGAGATCTTCCTCGAAACGGCGCTGGCGCTCCTCCATCGAGCGCGTCTCGGTGCGGTTGTCGGTCTCGGTGCGGGTATCGTTGTCGCCCATGGGGCCTCCTTCCATCATTGACGCAGCCAAACTCGACCATTATCCCAGCGTCGCGCGTCAAATTCATGAAAATGGCCGGCTGCGCCGTCAGAAGCGGAAGTTCAGCAGTACGGTGGCCAGCACCGGGTTCGCCGAAATATCGAACGTATTCGACGCCAGCAGGCGGTTCGGCTGGTTGATGTCGAGCGTGATCCGGGTGCGCAGCGGGATGTAGGTCACCATCCCGGTGAGCCAGAACCGGCGCGTGATCTGGTAGCTCGCGCCAACGGTGAACACCGGCTCCCAGACGCTCTTCACCTTCGCCGACACATTGGTCC
This sequence comes from Burkholderia sp. BCC0097, assembly GCF_902832985.1. Lineage (NCBI taxonomy): Bacteria > Pseudomonadati > Pseudomonadota > Betaproteobacteria > Burkholderiales > Burkholderiaceae > Burkholderia > Burkholderia sp. BCC0097. The sequence goes on along the minus strand of NZ_CADFDM010000009.1, from coordinate 67,777 downwards.
GCCCTGACAGCAGCAGATCGCCACCGGCATCCCAGATCCGCTGGAACAGCGCCGGATCGAGCAGCAGCGACTGCAGGCTGCCGATGTCCGCGCCGGCCGCGAGCAGCCCGCCGAGCGACGCGAGCTTGCGCTGGAACACGGGGTTCAGGTTCGTGTTCGTGAAGCGCGTGTAGCTGACGCCGATGCCCGCGAACGGGCGGAAACGGTCGTCGCGCTCGCCGAGGTAGTACTTGAACACGACCGAGCCGAGCCAGGCCCGCGTGGTCGCGAGCGGGTTGCTTTGCGTGTTTCCGAGATCGATCAGCGGAAAGCGCCCGTGGACGCCGGCAAAGATGCGCTCGAGCGGCAGTGCGATGCTGCCGTGCCCGCGCAGCGTCAGCACCGGCGGAATGCCGGCGCCCAGTTCGGCCGCCCAGTGCTCCGAGACAAAATGCGTGAACGTGAACGCCAGCGTGTTCGTATTGCTGAGCGACAGGCTCGAACCCGCGTTCTGGAAACTGTTCAGGCCGAGCGCGTCGGTGCGCGTCGTCACGGGCGTCGAGCGGCCGGTCGTCCCGACGAAGTGCCAGCCGAGGCCGATCATGTTGCGGTCGTCGCCCATCAGTTGCTCGAGCAAGGGCGGCGCCTGCGCGGCCGGCAGATCGGGCAGGCGCGATGGATCGACCGGATGCAGTTCGTACGGCATCCGGTCGGCATGGACGACGCCGCGCGCCGCTGCGTCGTCGGCCGGTGCATCGTGCGTGGCGGCCGGATCGCAACCGCCGCCGGCACGGCCATCGTCGAAGCCGATGCCGTCCGCGCCCGTGTCGCCGACGGCCGCGCAGGCGCGCGCTGCCGCGCCGGTTCGCTGCCCGAGCGTGATCTTGCGGGCGGTCAGCGGGATGGTCTCGGATTGCCGCCCGTCGGCCGAAGCTTCGTTGCGTGCGCCGCGCGCCGGCCCGGCATCGGTCATCCATGCGCTCGCATCGAAGCCATCCGCATCGCCGCCCGGCCAGAAGCCGATCCCGTCGGCGCCGGCCTGCCAGCGCGGCGCGGCGTCGCCGTCGGGCTGCGGCGCGGCATGCGCGGCGGCCGCGCATGCGAACAGCGTCGCGCCGAGCCAGCGCGACAGCGGACGCACGGTGCCCGGCCGCGCGCGGAGGCCGCGGGTGTCGCGATTGCCCATCGCCTCAGGCCGGCACGCCGAACAGACGCTGGCGAATCCGGTACAACGGCTCGAACAGCCATTCAAGCAGGCTGCGCCGCTCCAGCACGATGTCCGCCTTCAGCATCATCCCGGCCCGTAGCGACAACGGCCGCCCGTCGAACGACGGCGTGCGGTCGGCGAGTTCGACCCAGGTCTTGAAGTAGGTCTGCGGCGCGGCCGCATCGCCGGGCAGGTTCAGCTCCTTCGCCGAGAACGCGACGGGCGAGATCGACAGCACCTTGCCGCGATACGTGCCGAATTTCTCCACCGGATAGCTTGCGTACGCAACCTTCACCGCCTGCCCCTTCTTCACGAAGCCGGCCTTCGACGACGGAATGTAGACCTCGGCGATCAGCCCGTCAGCCTTCGCGGGCAGGATCTCGACAACGCGCGTGCCGGGCGGGTCGATCACGCCACCCTGCACGACGTCGAGCCGCACGATCTGCCCGTCGGCCGGCGCGTACAGCACCTGGTTCACGTTCTCGTCGATGTTGTATTCCTTCGCGTTCAACTCCTCCTGCTTGATCTTCAGTTCCGCGTTCGCGCCGTCGTACTTGCTCTGCATCGTGTCGAGGTCGCCACGCAGCTTCATCGCGTTCTTCGCGAGTTCGGCGCGGCGCAGCAGCAAGTCCTGGTACGCCTGCCCGGCCTGCAGGTACTGCGTGTTGACCTGGTTGTACTGTTCGAGCGTCACGACCTGTTCGTCGAGCAACTGCTTCACGCGCGCGCGCCGTTCGCCATACTCGTCGACGATGCGCTTCTGGTCCTGGATCTGCCGGTCGATCAGCCCGCGGCTCTCGCCTTGTGCGGCGATCTGCTGATTGATCTGCTGCACCGACGACCGGTATTCGAGCCGCGCCGCATCGATCTGCTGCGTCACCTCGACGCGCTGTCGGTCGAGCGCCGCGCGCATTCCCTGCACGTTGTTCGCCTGGCTGACGAAGCTCGTGTCGCGCGTCACCGCGAGCAGCCGCTGGCCGGCCTTCACGTGCTGGTCCTTGCCGACGTAGATGTCGCGCACCGCCCAGCCCGGCGGCGCACCGACGCCGATCAGCCCCGAGCGCGGCGTCAGCATCCCCGACACGCTCTCGGTATTCGCATAGCTCAGCTCGACGAGCGCGGTCACGAACATCGCGAACATCGCCAGCGACAGGTAGCAGAAGAACCGCATCGACACCGGCACGTCGACGACGCCGTGAATCACGGTGCCGAAGGTCGTGCCGCGCGCGAGCTTGCGCGACGGCTTCTGTTCTCGGAGGGCGGAATTCCAGGTCGGCATGGGGCGGGCTCGTCAGGAGCGACGCCGCGCGGCCGCATCGAGCAGCGGCGTCGGCATCAGGTAAGGCGTGAAGTGTTCCCAGAAATGCCACTGCTCGGGCTGGCGCACGAGCGCCTGCTCGAGACGGTCGACGATGCGCTGGTGCGTCGCGCGCACGGGCGACGCGTCGTCGTCGGTACCGAGCATCGGCGCGAGCGGGCCGGGCGCGAGCTCGGTGAAATGCACCGCGCAGCGATCGCGAAACGGCACGCCGGTCGCATACGCGACGAGCAGCGGAATGCCCTGCTCGACCGCGAGCTTCACGCCGCCGCCGGCCATCCGCACCCAGCGGCCGCCGAGCCGGCAGCGATTGGTCTTGCCGAATTTGCCGTGCAGGTCGGAGAACAGCAGGAACACGGGCGCCTCGCGCCGCAGGCTCGTGATCAGCCGCCGCAGGTGCACGCGCTCCTCGATGTCGATGAATTCGACTTCGCCCGCGCCGTACTCGGCGACGAGCCGCAGCGCATCGTCGAAGAACGCGCCCGGCGCGTCGCGGTGCAGGATCACCATCAGCTTGCGGTCGTCGGGAATCATGAAGCGCAGCTTCGTGACGAACAGCATCAGGTTGCCGAAGTGCAGCCCCGCGAGCATCAGCGGGCCGCCGCGCGCGAGTGCCGCGCGCAACTGGCCCTCGCCTTCGCACGCCATCCCGTCGATCATCGTCTTCATTGATGCCAGGCTGTGCGTGCGCAGCTTGAGCCCCGCGAATTCGGCCTCGAACAGCTCGCGCACGATCGCGGCCGACACTTCCCGCACGCGCCGCGGATCGTCGTTCAGGTGGGCGCTCAACATGTAAGCGACCGCGCGCTCGATCGACTCTCGGATGCACGGAAAGCAGCGCAGGCACGCGCCCGAGCACCAGCGCATCAGCCAGAGCCCTCGCGCGGGCGACGTGCGCAGCGCGATCGCCCGCACCGCGCGGCGCACCAGGAACGCGTACGAGAACGGATTGAGCAGGAAAAGTCGTCCGAGCATCACCGCGCCTCCTCGTTCGTGCGCCAGGCCTCGGTCGCATCGGTCAGCACGCCGTCATCCATCCGGTAGATCCGGTCGACCATCGACAGGATCGACGCATCGTGCGTGACGAGCACAATCGTGCACGGCAGCGTCAGCACGTTGCGGCAGATTTCGTGCGTGGTCGCCTGGTCGAGGTTCGACGAAAACTCGTCGAGAATCAGCAGGTGCGGCTCGCAATACAGCGCCCGCGCGATCAGCAGCCGCTGCATCTGGCCAGCCGACAGGAATTTCTGCGTATCGCCAAGCGGCGTGTCGTAGCGATGGTCGAGCCGCTCGATCTCGTCGTGGATGCACGCGAGCTTCGCCGCGTCGAACATCGCGCCGATCCGCGGCGCGGGCGCGAAATTCGTGATGTTGTCGCGGATCGTCCCGCGAAACAGCTGGTCGGACTGCGTGACGGCCGCGAGATGCTTGCGGTATTGCCTCAGGTTCACTTCCGCGAGATCGACGCCGCCGACGAACAGCGTGCCGGGCTCGGGCCGCACGAGCCCGCAGATCAGGTTCAGCAGCGTCGTCTTGCCGCTGCCGGTACGGCCGACGATCGCGATCTTGCTGCCGGCCGGCACGTCGAGTGCCACATTGCTCAGGATCGGCCGATGGCCGCCCTTCGGCGTGTACGACAGCGCGCGGATCGACAGCGCGCCGTCGAACCCGTCGACCGGCCGCACGACCGCGTCCGGCGCCGGCTCCTCGGTCTCGGTCTGCAGCACGTCCGCGACGCGATCCATGTGCACCTGCAGCACCTTGCGCCGCACGTAGAGCTGGATCGAATCGATGAACTTGTCCGCGAACAGGTTCTTGTACTGGATGAAAGCGTAGATCACGCCGATCGTGCTCTGGCCGTGCATCACGAGCCACGCGCCGTACGTGACGATCACGAGCTGCTCGACGTGCACGATCCCCTTCGAGATCGCGTCGAACAGCAGTTGCAGCCGCTCCTGCTGGCGCATTGCCTGCAGTTTCTGCGTGAACGCGTTGACCCACAGGCTGCTGCGCGCGGTCTCGGCCGACAGCAGCTTGATCGAATGCGCGGACCGGATGTTCTCGATCAGCAGCGCATCGGCCTCGGCGCCGCGCGTGAGGATCTGCGACATCGCGTCCTGCAGTTGCGGCTGGATCGCGAGCCGGCTCAACGCGAACAGCACCATTCCCGCGAGGCTGATACCGGCCAGTACGGGGCTGTAATACAGCATCAGCACGAGCGTCAGCGTGCAGGTGACGAGGTTCAGCAGCCCGCCCACCAGCCCGTCGACGAGAAACCGCCCGACCTCCGACACCGACGCCACGCGCGAGATCGAATCGCCGGTGTTGTGAAACAGGAAATAGCCGATCGGCAGCCGCGCGAGATGGCCGACCATGTTCGCCGACAACTGCTGCGACACGATGTTGCGCAGATAGCTCTTGATGTTGCCGACCAGGTTCGCGTAGAGCGTGTCGAACAGGAACACGATCGCGAACAGGATCGTCAGCAGGTACAGGATGTCGACGTCGGTTTTCTTCAGCGCCTCGTCGATCGTCAATTGCACGTACGACGGGCCGAGCAGCAGCAGGAGCTGCGCGGCGACGCCGCCCGCGATGCCGATCGCGAGGCTCTTGCGGATGCCGGTCAGCCCTTCGAGGTAGTCGCGCAGCCGGATGCGGTCGGCCTGCCCCGCCCGCGTGAAACCGATGTCCGGATTCAGTTCGAGCGCATAGCCGGTGATGTGCGTGAGCGCCTGCGCGAGCGGCAGCCTCGTCTCGCCGAGCGCGGGGTCGACGATATGCACGCTGCCGTAGCCGACCTTCGTCAGCACGACATAGTGGTTCATCCCCCAGTGCAGGATGCACGGCGTCTTGAGCGCGTCGAGCTCGCCCGCATCGAACTGCAGCCCGCGTGCGCGCAGGCCGAGATCGTTCGAGATCTCCATCAGGTCGAAGAACGACAGGCCGGAGTCGATCCGCACCGGATAGCGGTTGCGCAGCGTGCGCAACGTCGTTTCGCGCCCGTGCCACGACGCGATCATCGCGAGGCAGGCCAGGCCGCACTCCGTCACTTCGTCCTGCAGGACCGGACGGACTTTACGCGTATTGAAGAGCATGGTCGGGCACCCGGGGCGCGACGACGCGCCGCCCGGGCCAGCCGGTGCGGGCCCGTGGCGGGTCGTGCGCGATACGCATGGGCGCAGCCGGCGCTACCGGCTGCGACGGAAGATCGGTGTTGCCGGCCGCTCGGCGGGCCGCTCAGCGCGACGAGCCGAGCGACATCCGGAACTGTTCGACGGCGTGGGCCTGGTACTGGGTCATCAGGCCCTGCAGCGTGGTCCCGATCGACTGATTGACGAGATCGACCGTATAGGCGGCCGAATTGGAGTAAAGCGACGCGCCGCCGCGAATCTGGCGGGCCTGTTCTTCCGTGATGTCTCGCATTTGTGGTGGCCTTTATATTGTCGGAATGCCAACAGCCGTCAGCCAATTGCAAGCCCGATGGCCGTTCACTTTATTACGTGATAATCCGGCACTCCAGTCTCCTGATAATCGCCCGATTTCGAAATAATGCATTCCGAAGTCACTTTATTTCCACTGCGGCGATCGATTCTTTTCCTTCTGTTTCGCAGCATCTGACGCGGGGGGCGCCTCCCCGCGCACGGCGGTTACTTGCCGGTGTTATTGAACGTCTTCGGGTTCTGCAGGTAATTGCCGAGGCTCGGCAGGAACTGGCCGAGCGCGGTCACCACCGGCGCGGCGTCAACGGCGAGGCTACCCAGCGAGCTGATCGCACCGCCGCCATGCACATTCCTGACCTGTTCCGTCGTCATGACCTTCATCATTCTCTCCTCGTAAAAAATAAAGATGATGCAAAGAACCTTCACTGAAAGACAAACGGCTTTTAATCCCGAGCGACTCGTTAATCTAATAATCACTGCGATTACCAGCCGAAATCAGGCTATCATGCGGGCGCATCGGAATTCAATGGAGGACACACTCTTACAGTCGCATTTTCCGATGCACGGCGAGTAGCAGGCATTCATGCTGTTTGGATTTCAATTTCAAAACGTTTAAATCCCGCCGCAATGCATTGTGGCACGGACAGGAGACGGAGACGGCCATGTTTGAAACGAGGCGCACGAATCGCGAGTCGGCGACACCGGATGCGGGTATTTCCCTATCAAGATTTTCGACTAGGTGGAATCCCCGGCTTGCAACCATGACATTGTTCGCTGTAACGATAGCCGGCGCGCCGGCACACGCCCGTGCGTTCTGCCTCGATACCGCCTACCAGTACGCGTCCGTGCACGATCCGCGCTACCTGCAGGCCCGCAGCGAATACGACGCGGCCCGCCAGAAATTTCCCGAGGCGCGTGCGCAGATGCTGCCGCAGGCCGCCGCGCAGCTCGAGTGGGGGCGCTACGGCACGCACGCGAACCTGTTCGGCATCGACGTCAGCGGGTCGAGCAACGCGGCATACGGTTCCGCGCAGGTCACGCAGGCGCTGTTCAACGTGCCCTACCTGTACGACATGCGGCGCGCGACCGAGTACGAGGAAGCGGCGAAGCAGAAGCTCGAGGTCGCGAAGCAGGACCTGATCCTGCGCGTCGCGAACGCGTGCTTCGATCTGCTGAGCGCGCGCGAGAAACTGCAATCGGCCGACGACGAAGTCAGCGCGCTCACGCGGCTCGAAAGCGATACGCGGCGCATGGCGCAACTCGGGATGAAGACGATCGGCGACACCGCCGAGATCGAGGCGCGCCGCAGTCTCGCACAATCCGACGAAGCGCTCGCGCAGACCGACGTCGACGCGCGGCGCGCCCGCTACGAGACATTGCTCGGTTCGACGATCGATTTCTCGCGCTGGCCGCGGCTTGCGATGCGCGGCTCGTCGCCGCGCATTCCGTCCGGCGACTATGCGCCGCAGGACAACCCCGCGTACCGGCAGGCCTATCGCGACGTCCAGGTCGCGCGCCTTGCCGCGAAACGCGTCAGCGCCGAACACTTGCCGACCGTCGACCTGTTCGCGTCGTATTCACGCGGACTCAACCCGAACCTGCGCGGGCTCACCGATCGTTCGGACTTCCATCAAAGCGCGGTCGGTGTGCAAGTCACGATTCCGATCTTCTCCGGCGGCAGCGTGTACTACCGGCAGGTCGAGGCCGAGCACGTGACCGAGCAGTACCGCAACCGGCTGCGCGAGGTCGAGGAGCAACTGGGCGCCGATCACCGCGAGGCGTTGTCCGCGCTCGAATCGGTCGGCAAGCGCATTCGCGCGCTGCAGCAGTCGCTCCAGGCCGCGCGGCTCGCCTACGATGCGTCGATGAAAGCGCATCAGGTCGGCTACAGCACGACGTACGAAACGCTGAACCTGAGGCGCGACATCTCGGGCATCCGGCAGAAGCTGTTCGACAGCTATCTCGATGCGCTGAAGCTTCAGTTGAAGCTGAAAAGCGTGCTCGGCACGCTCGACGAACAATCGCTGATCGCGGTGGACAGTTTCCTCGACAGCAACGCGGCGAGCGATCGGGGGTGAACGCGATGTCCCATACGTCGGTATCCCGAGCAAGCTTGCGTACACAACCTTCAAGGAAAAGGTCGATGTGCCGGCCGGTCGGAAGTTCAACGACGGCGCATCGCGATTCCGCTCGTCGCTTACCGCGCCCGTACGCAGCCGCCTACGTGGCTGAAGCGGGGATACCCGCCGATTCGGGCTACATCAGTCGGGCGGCGGCAGCACGACCGTGTCCTCGGGGCCGAGCACGCGGCCGTCCTGCGAACGCAGTTCCAGCTTCCTGACCGGCAGCCCGGTCTTCCGGTCGACCAGCAGTACGTGCGCCTCGTCCGGTTCGAAGAAGAAGTCCTCGCCCCACTGCCGCAGCGCGACCAGCAGCGGAAACAGCCCGCGGCCTTTCTCGGTCAGCACGTATTCGTAATGCGCGCCGCCGTCGGCGGCCGGCACGACGTCCATGATTCCGTGCGCGACCAGGTTGCGCAGGCGCGCGGCCAGGATGTTCTTCGCGAGGCCGAGATTCTTCTGGAATTCGCCGAAGCGGCGCAGGCCATCGAACGCGTCGCGAACGATCAGCAGCGACCACCAGTCGCCGATCGCGTCCAGCGGGCGGGCGACGCCGCAAAGGGAATTTTCGTGCGTGGTGCGTCGATTCATCGGGGCAGGCGGCGATGCCTTGGCCGGGATACGGGCTCGACGGCGATCGCTTTCGTTGAAGTATGTGGTTGCAATATAAAACCGAACGTAGAAAAGATCAATGCTGGGTCGCCGACTGTTCGGGAGCGGTGAACGGAATGACCGTTCCAGCCGGAATTGGCATATGAATTCATTCGTTCCAGCCCATAAATCCATACATTGAAGGGCTTCATCACGTCGCCCCACTTCATCGGCCCCGCATTCGGCAACTGCCCTCATGATTTACGAGGTTGCAACTTGAAACCGAATCATCTACGCTCGAATCAGTTTCAACTTGAAACCATTTTGTCCAACTCCCCGAAGGAGCATTCGATGATCCGGTCCGATGCCACGTTCGACGGCACCTTTCCATTCGCCCCGCATTTCGACGACGCATCCGGCTTCCGGATGCACTACGTGGACGAAGGCCCGCGCGACGGCGAAATCGTGCTGTGCCTGCATGGCGAACCCACATGGGGATATCTGTTCCGTCACCTCGTGACGGCGCTGAGCCCGACATACCGCGTCGTCGCACCCGATCACATGGGCTTCGGCAAAAGCGCGACGCCGCAGGACCGCAGCTACTGGCTGCAGGATCACATCGACAATCTCGAGCGTTTCGTGCTCGCGCACGACCTCGATCGCATCACGCTGGTGATGCACGACTTCGGCGGCCCGGTCGGCATGGGGCTCGCCGCGCGGCATCCGGACCGGATTCGGCGCATCGTGTCGGCCAACGGACCGACGCCGTTCGGGCAGACCGATCTCGCCGAGCGCTTGACGGCGAACGGCCGCGATGCGCCGTGGTTCCAGTGGATCATGCGTGCGGCGGCCGACGGTACGCTCGAAACGGTGCTCGGGCAGCTCGGATTCAACATCCTGAGCACGTTAAAGCTGAACGGCTTCGAGAACCACGCGATCATCACCGACACGTGGATCGCCGCATACGGCGCGCCGTTCGTGCAACCGGCCGACTGTCTCGGCGCGATCGGATGGGCACGGGGGTTCGCGGTCGGCGCACACCGGTTCGAGGCGCCCGATGCGGCGGCGCTGCGCGCGATACGCAGCAAGCCCGCGCTCGCGATCTGGGGAGACGCCGACCAAACGCTCGGCGCCGACCACTTCCTGCCGCTCTTTACCGCGCTGTTTCCGTCCGCGCCCGTCGAGCGGCTGGCGGGCGTCGGGCACTACTGCTTCGAGGATGCGCCGGATGCCATTGCCACGCGGATCGCTGATTTCATTCGAACGACGGGCTGAAAAAATTTCGGCAGCCGGCTCGAAACACCGGCTGCCGAACCGCGTGCGCGGTCGCTGTCGCTGTCGCGCACGCGTCGCTTCACGTCGACATCAACATCAACGTCACCGAATGACTCGCGTCACCCCCCGCCCGCGCGGATCGGCCATCGCTTCCGGCGTCTTGCCGTCGATCTTGATGACCTGGATGTCGCCGCTGAAGTCCTGCCCCTTCAGCGTATAGCCGCGCGCTTCGATCTGCTTCGCGAGTTCGCCTTCGATCGGGTGGTACGGCTCCCAGAAGATCGTGTTCGGCGGCAGCAGCTGGTGATGGAAACGCATCGCGCCGACCGCTTCCTTCAGCGGCATCTTGAAGTCGTAGATGTTGTTGATCACCTGGAAGATCGACGTGAAGATGCGCGAGCCGCCCGGCGTGCCGATCACAAGCGATACCTTGCCGTCCTTCGTCATGATCGTCGGCGACATCGACGACAGCGGGCGCTTCTTCGGTTCGATCGCGTTCGCGTCGCTGCCCACCACGCCGAACATGTTCGCGACGCCCGGCTTCGCGGAGAAGTCGTCCATCTCGTCGTTCAGCACGATGCCCGTGCCGTCGGCGATCACGCCCGAACCGAAATAGCCGTTGATCGTGTACGTGTTCGACACCGCGTTGCCCCACTTGTCGACCACCGAGAAGTGCGTCGTTTCGGCCTTCTCCGGCATCGTCGTGCCGAGGCCAGGCTGCACGCTCTTCGTATCCGACGGCTCCTTCGGATTGACCTCGGCCGCACGCTTCGCGATGTACGCGTCGTCGGTCAGCTGCGCGATCGGCACCTTGTAGAAGTCGGGATCGCCGAGATACTGCGCGCGGTCGGCGAATACGCGCTTCTCGATTTCCGCGACGAGGTGGATGTACTGCGGCGAGTTGAGCTTGACGCCCTCGAAGTCCTGCTTGAGGTCGGCCTTCATCTTCAGCAACTGCACGAGGCCGATGCCGCCCGAGCTCGGGGGCGGCGCGGTGATCACGTCATAGCCGTTCCACTTCGCCTGCACCGGCTGGCGCCACACCGCGCGGTACTGCGCGAGATCCTCGGTCGTGATCAGCCCGTTGCCGTCGCCGGTCTTCATCGACGCGGCGATCAGCTCGGCCGTCTTGCCCTTGTAGAAGCCCTCGGCGCCGCCGTCTGCGATGCGCGTCAGCACGTCGGCGAGATCGGGCTGCTTGAAGTTCGCGCCCGCCTTCAGCCCGGAGAAGTACTTGTCGAAGTTGGTCTTGCCGCCGAACTCCTTCGATGCGTCGACGCCGCGCTGCGCCAGTTGCTCGTCGACGACGAAGCCGTCGCGCGCATAGTGGATCGCCGGCGCGAGCACCTGTTTCCACCTCAGCTTGCCGAAGCGCTTCTGCGCTTCCCACATGCCCGCCACGGTGCCTGGCACGCCGACCGCGCGCGGGCCGTACAGGCTCATGCCCTTGACGACGTTGCCGTCCTTGTCGAGATACATGTCCTTCGTCGCGGCAAGCGGCGCTCGCTCGCGGTAATCGATGAAGTACGGCTTGCCGTCCTTGTAGATCGTCATGAAGCCGCCGCCGCCGATGTTGCCGGCTTCCGGGTACGTGACGGCCAGCGTGAACGCGATCGCGACGGCCGCGTCGATCGCGTTGCCGCCTTCCTTGAAGATCCGCTCCGCGGCATCCGCGCTGTACTTGTCGGCCACCGCCACCGCGGAACTCGTCAGGACCGCGGGCTGCGGCCCTTTCGCATACGCGGGCGCGTTCGGCAGGAAGCCGATGCCCGCCACCGTCGCGAGCACGGCCGCGGATGATTTGAAGCGATTCAGCGTAGTCATTGCATGTCCCCCATGTGGATCTCCTTCAGGCACGACGAGCACCTGATCCGTGGAAGGCCGCGGGCGCGCCGACGGCCCTGTGCCGGCTACGTAGTATAGGGGGACAAAAAGGGTCGAACACGCGGGGGCCGACGAAAGCGCGGCGATCGTGTGCGCGCCGTCACGTTGCGCTGCCGCGACGCGCACGCGAATCGCTCGACCTCGTCACGGCGCGCGCCGTCGCGCAGTGCACAAAACCGAAAGTTGCGAACAGCGCGGCAAGCGGCGCAGCGCGTGTAAAAAAATCCGCGAACGACCCGCCCGCGGCACAGCCCGATCTGCGAAGATAGCGCCCCGCTTGCGCGCCGCATCATCGTTTCGTGCACGCGCCGCTTCACGTTGCTTCGTCTCGCTCCCTATGGCATCACACAATGCACATCACGCGTCCGGCTTCGCAGCCGGCGTCGCCGCCGCCGTCCTCGTCGCGCAAACCGGCGCAACCGGCCCGTGGCACTCGGGCATGCTCGCCGCGTTCGCGGCGGGCGTCGCGGGCGGCACCGCGCCCGACTGGCTCGAAGTCGCCTGGTGGAGCCGCAAGCGCCGCCTGTGGATCACGCATCGCACCATCACGCACTGGGGTATCGGCTGGGTCGCGCTGCTCGCGCTCGGCTGGCACGGGCTCATCCATCATCCGCATCCGCTGTGGGCCGCGCCGCTGTTCGGCTTCGCCTGCGGCGGCGTGATGCACCTGCTCGCCGACTGGCCGAATCCGCTCGGCGTACCGTGGATCTGGCGACGTCATTCGCTGAACCTGTGGAACAGCGGGCATTGCGATTTGATCGTGGTCGCGGCCGCCTGGGGCGGCACGCTGTGGCTCGCGCAGTCGCTGTGGTCGCGTGCGCCGTTGATCGAACAGTGGCTCGGCTGGCTGCATCGCGTCTAGTTGCAATTCGACGCAATTCCGTGCGCGATCGGCATGCCGACGCGTACGCAACTTTCGGTCCATTGAAAGCGCGCCGCGGGCCCCCACCTGAGTGTGAATCGTCGGCACGCATGCCCGGCACGCGCCCGTGACGTCTGGCACACTGACGATTCGATTCGCGTGCGATGCGTCCGCGCGCTCGCACCCCGCTCGCACCCTATTTCAACGCTCCGATGGACGTCACCGCTACCCGCCCTGCCGCCCGTGCGCTCGACGTGTTCCACCCGGCCGTCGCCGCGTGGTTCACACGCACGTTCGCCGCGCCGACCGGCGCGCAGGCGCTCGCGTGGCCGCACATCAAGGCCGGCCGCTCGACGCTCGTGGCCGCGCCGACCGGCTCCGGCAAGACGCTCACCGCGTTCCTGTGCGCGCTCGACGATCTGGTGCGCGATGCGCTCGCGCACGACGGCACGCTGCCCGATGCGACGCTGGTCGTCTACGTGTCGCCGCTGAAGGCGCTGTCGAACGACATCCACGTGAACCTCGACGCGCCGCTCGCCGGCATCGCGGAATCGCTCGCGCAGCTCGGCCTGCCGGTGCCGGCGATCCGCACCGCGGTGCGCACCGGCGACACGACGCAGGCCGAGCGCGCCGCGTTGCGCAAGCGCGCGCCGCACATCCTCGTCACGACACCCGAATCGCTGTACGTGCTGCTGTCGTCCACGTCGGGGCGGCAGATGCTGTCGAACGTGCGCTCGGTCATCGTCGACGAAATCCATGCGCTGGCGTCGTCCAAGCGCGGCAGCCATCTCGCGCTGTCGCTCGAACGCCTCGACGCGTTGACCGGGCGCGCGCTGCCGCGCATCGGGCTATCGGCCACGCAAAAGCCGATCGACGCGGTCGCGCGCTTCCTCGTCGGCGGGCCGGCCGACGCGCCGCGCGATTGCGCGATCGTCGACACCGGCCACACGCGCGAGCGCGACCTCGCGCTCGAACTGCCGAACGTGCCGCTCGAACCGGTGATGGCGACCGACGTGTGGGAACAGGTGTACGACCGCATCGCCGGGCTCGCGGCCGCGCATCGCACGACGCTGGTGTTCGTCAACACGCGGCGTACCGCCGAGCGCATGGCACGCCATCTCGCCGACCGGCTCGGCAAGGACGCGATCGCCGCGCATCACGGCAGTCTCGCGAAGGAGCACCGCTTCGACGCCGAGCAGCGCCTGAAGCGCGGCGAACTGAAGCTGCTCGTCGCGACCGCGTCGCTCGAACTCGGCATCGACATCGGCGACGTCGATCTCGTCTGCCAGGTCGGCTCGCCGCGCGGCATCGCGCCGTTCCTGCAACGTGTCGGCCGCTCGGGACACCACGTCGGCGGCGTGCCGAAGGGGCGGCTCTTTCCGCTGTCGCGCGACGAGCTGGTCGAATGCGCGGCGCTGCTCGATTGCGTGCAGCGCGGCGAACTCGATGCGCTGCGGATTCCCGAAGCGCCGCTCGACGTGCTCGCGCAGCAGATCGTCGCCGAAGTCGCGTGCGCGGAATGGCAGGAAGACGCGTTGTATGCGAGCTTCACGCGCGCCGCGCCGTACGCGCGGCTCGCGCGCGAACGCTTCGACGAAGTGATGAAGATGCTCGCCGAAGGGTTCACGAGCCGTCGCGGCGTGCGCGGCGCGTACCTGCACCGCGACGTGGTCGGCGGCACCGTGCGGGGCCGCCGCAACGCGATGATGACCGCGACCACTTCCGGCGGCACGATCCCCGACATGGCCGACTACGCGGTGCTGCTCGAGCCGCAGGGCATCCAGGTCGGCACCGTCAACGAGGATTTCGCGATCGAGAGCCTGGCCGGCGACGTGTTCCAGCTCGGCAACCAGTCGTACCGGATCATTCGCGTGGAAACGGGCCGCGTGCGCGTCGAGGATGCGCAGGGCCAATCGCCGAGCATTCCGTTCTGGCTCGGCGAGGGGCTCGGGCGCAGCGATGAACTGTCGGCGGCGGTCGGCCGGCTGCGTGCGCGGCTCGACGGGCTGTTCGCCGACGGCGACCGGCATGCGCGGACCGACGCGGCGAAGCACGCGAACGTCACCGAGGCCGGCAAGACGACCACCCGCGGCAAATCCCGACCGATGGCCGCCGAGACTGACGCGCCGCCCACCTCGCCCGACAACGCGCCCGGCGGCGCCGCGCTCGCTCCCACCGAAAGCCGCCTCGCGCCCGCGTTGCGCTGGCTCGTCGACGATCTGCGCCTGTCGCCCGACGCCGCGCGCCAGATCGCCGACTACCTCGCCCGCACCCGCGCCGCGCTCGGCGCATTGCCGACGCAGGACACGCTCGTGATGGAGCGGTTCTTCGACGAATCGGGCGGCACGCAGCTCGTGATCCATTCGCCGTTCGGCAGCCGCATCAACCGCGCATGGGGGCTCGCGCTGCGCAAGCGCTTCTGTCGCAACTTCAACTTCGAATTGCAGGCCGCTGCAACCGACGACGCGATCATCCTGTCGCTGTCGCTTGCGCACAGCTTCGCGCTCGACGAGGTGTGGCGCTACCTGCGTTCGGCCAGCGCCGAGCACGTGCTGATCCAGGCGTTGCTCGATGCGCCGATGTTCGGCGTGCGCTGGCGCTGGAACGCGACCACCGCGCTCGCGCTGCCGCGTTTCACCGGCGGCCGGCGCACCGCACCGCAACTGCAGCGGATGAAGAGCGACGATCTGCTCGCGACGGTGTTTCCCGACCAGGTCGCGTGCCTCGAGAACATCGTCGGCGAACGCGAGATTCCGCATCACCCGCTCGTCGACCAGACACTCGACGATTGCCTGCACGACGCGATGGACACCGACGGCTGGCTCGCGCTGCTGCGCCGGATCGAAAGCGGCGCGATCGAGCTCGTCGCGCGCGACTTGCCCGCGCCGTCGCCGCTCGCGGCCGAGATCCTGAACGCAAAGCCCTACGCGTTCCTCGACGATGCGCCGCTCGAGGAGCGGCGCACGCAGGCCGTGCAGTCGCGCCGCTGGAGCGACCCCGAAACGGCCGACGATCTCGGCGCGCTCGATGCCGACGCGATCGATGCGGTACGCGACGAAGCGTGGCCGCTCGTGCGCGACGCCGACGAAATGCACGATGCGCTGCTCACCCTCGCCTGCGTCGCCGACGACGAGGCGCACGCCCACGCAGGCTGGCCCGAGCGACTCGCGGAACTCGCGGAACGCCGCCGCGCGACGAAACTCGCGACGCCGGGCGGCGCCGCGCTGTGGGTGCCGGTCGAGCGGCTCGTCTGCGTGCGGGCGCTGCATCCGGACGCCCGCGCGACACCCGCGCTCAAGGTGCCGGCCGCGTGCGCGCAGCCGTGGGAAGCCGATGCGGCGCTCGTCGACGTGATCCGCGCGCGGCTCACCGGCTTCGGGCCGCTCACGCTCAATGCGATCGCCGCGCCGCTCGACCTGCCGCCCGCGTCGATCGCGACGGCGCTCGCCGCGCTGGAGCGCGAAGGCTACGTGATGCGCGGCCGCTTCACGCCGGGCGCGACGACCGACGAATGGTGCGAACGCCATCTGCTCGCGCGCATTCATCGCTATACGGTGAAGCGGCTGCGCCGCGAGATCGAACCGGTCGAACGCGCCGATTTCATGCGCTTCCTGTTCCACTGGCAGCACCTGACACCCGACACGCGCGGCACCGGGCGCGACGCGCTGGCAGCCGTGGTCGAACAGCTCGAAGGCTACGAGGCCGCGGCGAGCGCATGGGAAGACGCGCTGCTGCCCGCGCGGCTCACCGATTACACGGCGGGCGGCCTCGACGAGCTGTGCCGCTCGGGCAAGCTGGTGTGGACCCGCATCGGCGCGCCGGCGCGCGCGGCCGGCACGCCCGTGAAGACGACGCCGATCGTGCTGCTGCCGCGCCGCCATCTTTCCGCATGGCAGGCGCTGCGTGACCCTGATGCGCAACCGGCACTGTCCGCGCGCGCCACGCAAGTGCGCGACGCGCTCGCCACGCACGGCGCGATGTTCTTCGATGCGCTGCTCGACGATCTGCATATGCTGCCCGTCGAGCTCGAACAGGCGCTCGGCGAACTTGTGTCGGCCGGCCTGGTAAATGCGGACAGCTACGCGGGCCTGCGCGCGCTGCTGAAGCCGGCCGTCAAGCGCAGCGCGACCTATGCGCCTCGCACGCGGCGCGGCGGCGCGCTGATCGGCGGGATGGACGACGCGGGCCGCTGGGCGCTCGTGCAGCGTCATTCGCAGCCCGACGACGACGCGCACGCATCGAAACGCGGCCCCGCCACGACCGATCCGGACGCGCTCGAACATATCGTGTGGACGCTGCTGCGCCGCTACGGCGTCGTGTTCTGGCGGCTGCTCGAACGCGAAGCCGACTGGCTGCCGAGCTGGCGCGAACTCGTGCGCGTGCTGCAACGCCTCGAAGCACGCGGCGAGATTCGCGGCGGACGCTTCGTCGCCGGGCTCGCGGGCGAGCAGTTCGCACTGCCCGAGGCCATCCCGATCCTGCGCGAACTGCGGCGGCAGCCGGGCGATGGGCAGTATGTGTGCGTGACAGGCGCCGACCCATTGAATCTCGCCGGCACGCTGCTGCCCGGCGACAAGGTGCCGGCGCTGGCCGGCAATCGCGTGCTGTTTCGCGATGGCGTGCCCGTCGCCTCGCTGGTATCGGGTACGTTCCACTACGCGCCCGATCTGCCGCCCACCGCACGCGAGGACGCACGTCTGCGGCTCGCGCGTTCCTGCTGACATCGGCTGACACGCAAGCGGCACCGGACTACTGATCGCCGGGCCGCGCGGGCGCCATCGTTCGGGTAGCATCGGACGATCGACCGCGCGAACTTCCGCACGTCGCCCACACAAACAGAACTTTCCGGAGACTGCCGCTCATGCCTTCGCATGCCGATTCGCCCACTGCCCATCACGCGGGTTCGCTGACCATTTTCCAGGGCGCAGCACTCTATATCGGCGCGGTGCTCGGCACCGGCGTGATCGCGCTGCCCGCGCTCGCCGCCGAAGTCGCCGGGCCCGCCTCGCTGCTCGCGTGGGCCGCGCTCGTCGTGCTGTCCGGGCCGCTCGCGGCCACCTTCGCCGCACTCGGCGCCCGCTATCCCGATGCGGGCGGCGTATCGACCTACGCGCGGCGCGCATTCGGCCCGAAGGCCGCGGCCGTCGTCGGCTGGTGCTTTTATTTCGCGGTGCCGGCCGGCGCGCCGGCCGCCGCGATGTTCGGCGGCGCCTACGTCGCGGCCGTCACGGGCGGCGGACATACGACGGTCGTCGTCACCGCCGCCGCACTGATCGCGACCGTATCGGCCGCGAACGCATTCGGCGTCACCGTGTCGGGCCGCATGCAACTCGTGTTGTCGGCACTGCTCGTCGCGCTGCTGCTCGCCGCGGTGCTTGCGTCCGCGCCGCATGCGCGCGCCGCGAACCTGCATCCGTTCGTCCCGCACGGCTGGCTCGCGGTCGGCCAGGCCGCCGCGCTGCTCGTGTGGAGCTTCGCCGGCTGGGAAGCCATCACGCACCTTGCCGCCGAATTCCGCCGGCCTGCGCACGACATGCCGCGCTCGGCCGGCATCGCGGTCGTGGTCGTCGGGTTCCTGTATCTGTCGGTTGCGGCCGCGAGCGTGACGGTGCTCGGGCCTTCCGCGGGCGCATCGGGCGCGCCGCTCGCCGAACTGATCGCGGGCGGCATCGGCGGCCATGCGCAGGTGCTGGCCGCCGCCGCCGCGCTGCTGCTCACGCTCGGCACGATGAACGCGTATTTCGCCGGTGCAGCCAAGCTCGGCGCCGCGCTCGGACGCGACGGCGCGTTGCCTTCGTGGCTTGCGCAGGGCAGCCAGGTCGGCGGCGTGCCGCGTCGCAGCCTCGGCGTGATCGCGGTGCTGGCGGCCGTCGCGCTGGCTGCCACGGCGCTGTCGGACGTCGGGCCGAAGCCGCTCGTGCTCGTGACGTCCGGATGTTTCGTGATGGTGTACGGGCTCGGTGCGGCAGCCGCGCTGAAGCTGCTGCCGCGCGGCGGCATCGCGTACCGCTGCGCGTGGATTTCGCTGATTGCGGTGGCCGGGCTGTTCGTGACGACCGGCTGGTATTTCCTGTGCCCGCTGCTGCTGGCGGGCGGTGCGTTGCTTTATCTGCAGATCACCGGCCCGCGTCGATGACCCGGCAAGCGCCCGCGGGTCGACGACGCTACCCCGCTCGCCGTGCCCGTCGCGCGAACCATCACGCCGATCCGGCCGCGCGCCGATCGTTCGCGCCGCTCAAGCCGGCACCAGCTCGAAGCTGAGCCGTTTGCCGAGCGCGGCAGCCGCGCTCGCGAGCGTCGCCAGCGTGAGGCTCGTGTCGGTTTCGTCCAGCAGGCGGTTGAGTGCGGCGCGGCTGGTTTTCATCCGCGCGGCCATCGCGGTTTTGGTGATGTGCTGCGCCTTCATTTCCTGCCCGATCTGCCACGCGATCACGCGCTTGATCGCGGTGGCGGTGGCCGCTTCGAGATTGCCGTCCGCTTCGAGGAAGGCGTCGAAATCGCTGCCGATATGCGGATTGTTCGTGGTCGTCATGTCGTACTCCAGGTGCATGGCGTTGCCGGCTGCCCGACCGTCGGAGACGGTGCGTGCCGGCGCAACCGGGGAATTCAGATGGCGCGCGTCAGCGCTTTCAGGCGCGCGACGGTCACGTCGAGATCGTCCGACGGTGTGCCCCGCGACTGCTTGAAGAAGCCGTGCAGCAGCACCATCGTGTCGCCGACGACCGTGAACAGCACGCGAGCGCTTCGCCCCGGCACCGTCACGCGGATCTCCCACAGATCCTTCGCCATCTTCCGGACCAGCGGCATGCCGAGCGGCCAGCCGAGTTGAACGGTCTTGATCTCTTCGCCGATCGCCCTTCGCTCCGCTTGCCCGAGCGCGTGGAGCCATTCGCGCACCGGCTCGTGGCCGCGGGCCGTCCGGAAGAACCGCACGCCGAGCGTGACCTGAATCTGCTGTCTCGCCATCGTCTTGTCGCTCATCGTATCAAAAATGATACGATATGCCAAGCGCCCCGACGACGGCTACTGACCGGATGGCCAATCCTGCGGCAACGAAGGAAATCGGCCCGGTGGATCGCCCCGGGCCCGATGAGATCAACGCTTGCCGCGAACGGGCTTGCGCGCCGTGCGTGACGCCCGGTGCGGGCGTGCATCGCCGAACCGCGACCGCGCGATGTCGCGCACCGCGTCGATCAGCGTCCGCGCGACCGGCGACGGCTGCGCATCGGTACGCAGCACGAGTCCGACCGGCTCGTCGGTGCCCGCCGCCGGCAGCGGCAGGCGCGCCAGCGCACCGGCCGACAGATCGTATTCGGCTGCATAGAGCGGCACGAACCAGACCGCGTCGCTCTCGAGCGCGAGCGCGCGCGCGACCGATACCGACAGCACCTCGATGAACGAATCCAGCGGCGGCGCGCCGCATGCGCCGAGCAGTTGCTCGGCGGACTGGCGGATCAGCGTGCCGAACGGCGGCAGCACGACCGGATAGCGCGCCAGCTCGGCGGCCGGCGCCGCGCTCGCGAGCAGCGGATGCCCGGCGCGCACGACCGCGACGAGCGGCTCGTTGTACAACTGCTCGAACGCGAGCCCGATCATCCGCTCCGGCTCCGACAGCCGCCCGATCGCGCATTCGATCGCCCCGGCTTTCAGGCGCTCGAGCAACTCGGCGTTCGCGGCCGTCGCGATCCGCACGACGATGCGCGGCCAGCGCGCGGTCAACGCCTTCATCAAGGCCGGCGCGAGCGAGGCCGCGACGGTCGGCAGCATGCCGATTTCCAGCGTCGCGGTTGCCGCCCCGCCCTCGCGCGCCAGCAGCCCGACGCCCTGCCGCAGCGCCAGCACGCACGCATTCGCGTGCGGCATGAACAGTTGCGCTTCGCGGGTGGGCTGCGCGCCGTGCCGGCCGCGCTCGAACAGCTTCACGCCGAGGATCGCCTCGAGCTCGGCGATCGTCTTCGACACGGCCGGTTGCGTGATCGACAGGCTTTCGGCCGCCTTCTGCACGCCGCCCAACTGCGCGACCGCGAGAAAGCATTGCAGGTGCCGGAATTTGACGCGGCCGTCGGCGATACGGTTATTCATAACGGATGGTTATGCGAATGACGATGAACCGTCATTTTGCATAACTTTCCGGAAAGGCCCAAGCGTTCGGCTCGGCGTCATCCGTGACGCCGCAGCGCGTGGAATCCCGTCGGCTCCCAGATCCGTTTCGCGATCAGCAGGGCCGTGCCGTGCTTCTGCCCGAGCGGTGCGGACGACGACTCCGCATGCAGCGCGGCCGCCTTGCTGGCGAGACGCCGCAGTTCCTGCTCGAGCTCCGCGGCGGCGGCGTCCGTCAGCATCCCCTGCAGGAACGTCATCGTCTCGCCCGGGCCGTCGAAGCGGCTACCGAGAAAGTCGTCGAGCACGTGCGCGTGGAAGTAACGGCGGATCGGGCCGCCCGGCAGCCAGTCGAAATCGCGCGCGACCCGCACGCGAATCCGGTCGCCGGGCAGCAGCGCGATCACGCTCATCCGGTCGAGCATCAGCAGGTATTTCACGCACTCGGCCCGCGTGAGCCGATAAGCCGTCACGATGTCCTGCACGGTCCAGTAGTTGATCGCGCAGACGGCGACCAGCAGCAGCTTCTCGTCCGACACGAGCAATGCCTCCTGCTGCTCGGTCAGCACGCGCAGGCGCGGCGCGGACGCCGATGCTTCCTGCACGAGCTCGGCGAGCGTATAGCCGAGCAGCTGCGCGATCTCCGCGACGCGCTCCAGCGTGAAGCGGCCGCTCGCGAACAGCCGCTTCACGCTCGTCTCGGAAACGTCGAGCGCACGCGCGACGTCCCGGTAAGTCATTCCCTGCGCCTTGAGCTGGCGCTTCAGCGTTTCGATGAGTTGGGCAGTCTCGGTCATGTCGGTATCAAAAAATGATGCTCGAGGTCGGATATTAGGCTACTCACGCATCTACATCAGCACTTTTGGATACTTGTCTGCATAATCCGCTCCGTCCTGTCATGCAACGACGGAGCCGAAATGACCACCCGAATCGACACAGCCGCCTGCGAACCACACCTCACCGCACCACGCGATGCACGCGACACCGATCGCACGATGCCGCTCGCCACCGTGCGCACGCTGGCCGCCGGCGCGCGCGTCGGCGATCTCGTGTTCATCCGCGTGCCGGCCGGTGCACCGGATGCCACGGCCGGCTCGGCCGGCACGTGGGCCAACCGCTTCGGCATCGTCGTCGATACGTCGGGCGACGAACCGGTGATCGCCGAGCCCACGGTGTTCGCGTGGACGAAGCTCACGCCGCTGTCGCGCTTCGTCGCCCGTACCGACGGCGGACGCATCGCGCTGGCGCGGCGCGTCGCGGCAGCGTCGGCCGACGCGCAACGCCGCATCCATGCGCTGGCCGAGCAGCGAATAGACGCGCTGCTCGGCAGCCGCTTCAACCTGCGCGCGCGCCGCGGCTTCTGCGCGCAGTACGTGACCGACGTGCTCGGTGCCGGCCACGCGGCGACACCGTCGGCCCTGCTGCGCAGCGGCACGCTGGCGCTCGAATTCGACGGGATCGTGTTCGATCCCCGCCATCCCTGACGACGGGCGCGCTCGGGGAGACCGGATAACAACGAGAACGAACGACAAAAAACAGCGACGGGCTGGCTGGAGGGCCGTGCACGGGGTCGTCACCGACGACGCGAAGCCCGATCGCTTTTTTCCGCCGGACGGGCTTCCTGTTCGGCGGATTTTTCATTACGGGGACGCACATAACGAATGGTTATGCGATTCGCGAGAAAAGGTCATTTTTCATAACTTTCCGGATTGGCTAAAGTCTTGCCATCCACCTCGCCCAATACTTACCAGGAGACGCCCGATGGATTCCCCCACGATCCTCACGCCGCGCGACTGGCCGTCGCATCCGGCCTATGTTCACCCCGAGTACCGTTCATCCGTGAAGCGCGGCCCGACCCGCCCGCTGATCCCGCTGAAGGAAAAACTGCGCGACCAGTACGCGCCCGTCTACGGCGCGGAAGATCTCGGCGCGCTCGACCACGACCTGACGAAGAACGCCGTGAAGAACGGCGAGCCGCTCGGCGAGCGGATGGTCGTCACCGGCCGCGTGCTCGACGAAGGCGGCAAGCCCGTGCGCAACACGCTCGTCGAGGTGTGGCAGGCCAACGCGGCCGGCCGCTACGTGCATAAGGTCGACCAGCACGACGCGCCGCTCGACCCGAACTTCCTCGGCGCGGGCCGCTGCCTGACCGACGACGAAGGCCGCTACCGCTTCCTGACGATCAAGCCCGGCGCGTATCCGTGGGGCAACCATCCGAACGCGTGGCGCCCGAATCACATCCACTTCTCGCTGTTCGGCGATTACTTCGGCTCGCGTCTCGTCACGCAGATGTACTTCCCCGGCGATCCGCTGCTCGCGTACGACCCGATCTTCCAGGGCACGCCGGAAGCCGCGCGCGAGCGCCTGATCTCGCGCTTCTCGATGGACATCACCGAAGAAGGCTATGCGCTCGGCTACGAATTCGACATCGTGCTGCGCGGCCGCGACGCCACCCCGATGGAGCGCTGAACCATGACGACGCTGAAGCAAACCCCTTCGCAGACGGTCGGCCCGTACTTCGCGTACGGCCTGTGCCCGCAACAATACGACTACGACCTGAAAAGCCTGTTCACGCCGACGATCGCCGCGGCGCACGCCGAGGGCGAGCATGTGCTGCTGGTCGGGCAGGTGTTCGACGGCGACGGCAACGTGGTCGGTGACGCGGTGCTCGAATTCACGCAGGTGGATGGCGCGGGCCGCTACCCCGCGTCGCGCGACGACATCGCGAAATCCGGCTTCACGGGCTTCGCGCGAGTCGGCACGGGCACCGACCCGCAGCAGCGCTTCGTCGTCGAGACGGTGAAGCCGGGCCGCGTCGCCGCCGACGAGGCGCCGCACATCAACGTGACCGTGATGATGCGCGGCATCCTCACCCATGCGTTCACACGCGTGTACTTCGACGACGAAGCCGCCGCGAACGCGATCGACCCCGTGCTGAACGCGGTGCCGGCCGAGCGCCGCGCGACGCTCGTCGCGAAGCGCGACGCGCAGCCGGGCCGGCCGATCGTCTACCGCTTCGACATCCGCATGCAGGGGCCGGAAGAAACCGTGTTCTTCGACGTTTGACGCACGCACGCGCCGACGCTTGACGGCTTCGGGTGCAACCGCTTCGCCGTGTGGCGCGATACCGACGGGCATCGCGCCACACGGCGTTTTTGCGCACGGCGTCGCCATCATTCGATGATGCACTGCATTGTGACCAACAGGGCCGCGGATGCCCGTCGTCATCGGTTTCCCGCCCCGATATCGAACGCGCCATTGAAACGTATGCTGCGACAGCACATCAATCGGCGGGTCGACACGATATCGTTTGCGCGTTATGCGGCGTATGCTTCGTTATCCGCAACGAGCAGACAGGATTAAATCGGACGAAGCAACAATGACATGCATCGTGCGCGACGCTGCCCCCCGAGGCGGCCCGCGCATTTTTTTCAGACAGAGTGCCTTTAAACGCGTCTGGCCGAAGTTGGCGGACGCGTATTTTTTGGCGGCGTCCGGCTAGCGACGAATCTCGAGATAGCGGCTCGGCGTGTCGCCGAGAATGCGGCGAAACGCCGACGTGAACGCACTCGCGCTCGCGTAGCCGAGATCGAGCGCCACGCGCGTCACCGGCTGCCCGTCGGTCAGGCGGGCAATCGCCGCGAGCATGCAGACCTGCTGGCGCCAGGCGGCAAAACTCACGCCCGTCTGTGCGCGGAACTGCCGCGTGAACGTGCGGCGGCTCACGCCTGCGTCCGCCGCGACCCGGTCGAGATCGGCGTCGATCGACGGCGCCGCGAACAGGTGCCGGCACACCTTCGCCA
Organism: Burkholderia sp. BCC0097; assembly: GCF_902832985.1. Lineage (NCBI taxonomy): Bacteria > Pseudomonadati > Pseudomonadota > Betaproteobacteria > Burkholderiales > Burkholderiaceae > Burkholderia > Burkholderia sp. BCC0097. The sequence continues at coordinate 43,198 of NZ_CADFDM010000009.1, read as the reverse complement.
GCCGCGCATCGGCCGGCAGCGGCGCATGCAGCGACAGGCGCGGCATCGTCGCGATTTCCGCGACCATCAGATCCATCAGCTTGCCCGCGCGACCGTCGACGTCGTACATGGCCGGCAGGTCGATCGCATCGTCGAGCAGTTGTCGCAGCAACGGCGACACGCCATACACGCCGCACTGGGCCGGCAGTCCGGCCGCCTCCGCAGCGTCGACGGACACGAATGCATTGAGCATCGTGACCGGCCCGGTCATCGTCATTTCGTGCCGCACGCCGGCCGGCACCCAGCACGCACGCTGCGGCGGCACCAGCCAGCGCCCGTGCGGCGTCGACACGCTGATCGTGCCGCGCGACGCGAACGCGAATTGCCCGCGCACGTGCGCGTGATCCGGAAACGTCGTGCCAGCCGCAAAGTCGTTGGCGAGCACGACCACGCTCCGGGGAATGTGTTCGTAGGGATCTAGCAGCGTATTTCTCACGGCCCGAATTCCATCATCAATGACCCGATATCGAAGGCGGGTCGCCTTCGAACGATCTACGATCCGCTCCACCGTTGCGCGACCTCGCGGCCGCGACACCCGCCGGCCCGATCGGCCGGATGACAACCTCATCGGAGCGGACATGCCCAATACGTTTCATCGCGTGGGGGAAGGCCCCCACCCTGTTCTCGTGCTGCACGGCTGGTTCGGCGACGCCCGCGCGTTCGAACCGCTCGAAGCCTGGCTGTCGCGCGAGCACTTCAGCTATGTATTCATGGACTACCGAGGTTACGGCCGTATGCGCGACGCACACGGCAACTACACGATCGACGAGATCGCCGCCGATACGCTCGCGCTCGCCGACGCGCTCGGCTTTCCGACCTTCAGTCTCGTCGGCCATTCGATGGGCGGCATGGCGATCGAGAAGATCGCCGCCATCGCGCCCGACCGCGTGCGCGCGCTGGTGGCGATCGCACCCGTGCCGTGCGGCGGCCTGCCGTTCGACGCCGCGCGACGCGCGCTATTCGAGCGGGCCGCCGACCACCTCGCCGATCGCCGGACCATCATCGACCGCAGCACCGGCAACCGGCTGCCCGCCGCCTGGATCGAGTGGAAAGCCGCGTATTCGGCAGCCTGTTCGTCGGCGCGGGCATTCGCCGCATACTTCCGCGCGTGGGCCGATACGGATTTCAGCGAAGAGATCACAGGCATCCATCCGGTCAAGGTACTGATCGGCGAGCACGATCCGGCGTTCGACGCGGCGCTGATGGCTCGCACCTACCTGCGGCGGTATCCGCTCGCCAGCGTCGACGTGCTGCGCAATGCCGGCCATTATCCGATGAACGAAACCCCGCTCGCGCTGGTCGCGGCGATGGAAGCATTCCTGCTCGCCGCGACGGCCCGCCCCGTCGCGATCGGCTGACCGGCCGCGCGCCGGCGGCATCGTCGCGGCACGCATCACCGCAGCATGAACGACATCGCCGACAGGCTGTTCAGCGTGCGCACCACGTGCTCGACCGACGGCCCGTCGAAGCGCAGCGTCACCGCATCGACGCGCTCGAGCGACGGTAGCACGCAGAAGAGGTCGGCGAGCGCGGCCGTCTGTACGCGCAGCGTGCAGGCGGTCGGCGCGGGCCGATGGGCGCCCGCGCGCCGGCCGGACGACAGCGCCTGCGCGACCGTCTCGCGCGCCGCGGTCGCGATCCGGGCGCACGATGCGGACGGTGTGAGCGTCTCGCCGCTCGATGTGCCGCCGGCCGTCTTGACCGTCTCGAAACGTGCGTCCGGAAACAGCGGCTGCGTTTCCTCGGCGAATACGTCGTCGCCGGTCGCGAGCGCGACGTGTGCGCCGTATTCGCGCGCCAGCGCGCCGTACAGCCCGGCTTCGCCGAGCTCGACGCCATTCAGCCACACCTGCGTGAACGCAAAGCTGTTGATCGTGTGCGCGAGCACGCCGTGCGTCTGCGATTTCGCGTGATAGCCGATCATGAACACGAGATCGGGCTGCTGCTCGAGGCCCGCCATCATTCCGAGCGTGCGCGGCTTGCCGAGCACGACGCGCGCCCGCGCATCGAGCCCGTCGGGCAGCAGGTTGCGATAGCCGCCATGCGAATCGTTGACCCAGATGGCCTGCGCGCCGCCCGCGAACGCGCCTTCGATCGCCGCGTTCGCCTCGGCGGTCATCCAGCGGCGTGCGCGTTCGTATTCCGGATTGCCGGCGCGCGTCTGTTCGGTCGCGAATACGCCGGCGACGCCCTCGATGTCGGTCGAGATCAGGATCTTCATGACTGGGTCAGATGCCCTTCGTTATCTTCGTGGAACAACCGGTCGAGATCGGGCACCGCGTCGCGCAGCGCTTGCCGCACGTGGCCGTCGCGCCCGGCGACCGTCACCGCCTGCAGCAAGGCGTCGGCGATCGCGTGCTCGATGCTTTCGGCCGCGGCCATGAACAGCGGATCGAGCGCCGCATCGGCCACGAGGGCCGGCAGCGCGATCGTCGATGCGTCGTGCGCGATCGTGTAGGCGGTCGAGAAGGCGAGCGCGATGTCGCCGCTGCCATGCCCGTACACGGAACCCGTGCGGGCCAGCCCCGCCCCCGCGCGGCGTGCGAGCCGCGCCAGTTGCCGCGCGTCGAGCGGCGCATCGGTGGCCAGCAACAGGATGATCGAGCCCTGCTCGGGCGCCGCCGCGTGGGCCGCTTCGGCCGCGCGCCGTTGCGCGACGATGCGCCCGAGCGGCACGCCGCCGAGCGTCAGCATCGGCAGCCGGCCGAAATTCGCGAGCACGAGCGCGCCAACCGTATAGGGCCGGCCGGCCGCGACGGCCACGCGCGACGCGGAACCGATCCCGCCTTTCAGGTCGAAGCACGACATCCCGCGCCCGGCGCCCACCGCGCCGCGTGCGACGTCGCGCGACGCCGCGCGGCACGCGACGTCGTAATGCGCGGCGGTGACCGCGAACGCCTGGATGTCGTTCAGATAACCATCGTTGCATTCGAACACGAGCGGATTGACGGTCGACCAGTCGCGGCCGATCCGCGGATTCGCCGCGATCGCCGCGCGGATCTGCGCCTGTGCGACCGCGCCGACGCCGAACGTATTGGTCAGCGCGATCGGCGTATCGAGCGTGCCGAGTTCGTCGACCTGCACGAGCCCGACGCTCTTGCCGAACCCGTTGATCACGGCCGCCCCCGCCGGCACCTTGCTGCGGTACACGTCGCCCGGATGCGGCTTCACGACGGTCACGCCGGTCTGCACGCTGCCGGCATCGAGCGTGCAATGGCCGACCGTCACGCCCGGCACGTCGGCGATCGTGCCGCGCGGCCCGACCGGCAGCGTCGCCGTCCACATCGATGCAGCCGACATCAACGGCGCTCCAGCTTCGGGTCGAGCGCGTCGCGCAACCCGTCGCCGAGCAGGTTGAACGCGAGCACGGTCAGGAAGATCGCGAGGCTCGGGAACACCGCGATGTGCGGCGCCGTCACCATGTCCGCGCGCGCCTCGTTGAGCATCGCGCCCCACTCCGGCGTCGGCGGCTGCGCGCCGAGCCCGAGGAACGACAGGCTCGCGGCGGTGATGATCGACGTGCCGATCCGCATCGTGAAGTAGACGACGACCGACGACACGGTGCCCGGCAGGATGTGCCGCATGATGATCGTCCAGTCGGACGCGCCGATGCTGCGCGCGGCCTCGACGTAGGTCATGTGCTTGAGCACCAGCGTGTTGCCGCGCACGAGCCGTGCGAACGCCGGGATGCTGAAGATCGCGACCGCGCAGATCACGTTGACCATCCCGTTGCCGAGGATCGCGACCACGCCGATCGCGAGGAGGATGCCGGGGAACGCGAACAGCACGTCGGCCACGCGCATCGTGATGCGGTCCCACCAGCCTTCGTAATAGCCCGCGAGCAGCCCGAAGAACGTGCCGATCACCGCGCCGAGCGCCACCGAGAAGAAGCCGGCCGCGAGCGAGATCCGCGTGCCCGCGACGATCCGGCTGAAGATGTCGCGGCCGAGCGAATCGACGCCGAACCAGTGCACGGCCGACGGCCCCGCGTTCAGCGCGTCGTAGTCGAAATAGTTTTCCGGATCGAACGGCACGATGTGCGGGCCGACGAACGCCAGCACGACGAGCGCGAGCACGAAGCCACCCGCGACGAGCGCGACGGTCTGCTTGCGGAACTTGCGCCAGAATTCGCGCCACGGCGTGCGGATCGCGGTCGGTGCGGCCGGCGCCGCGGGCTGGACAGTCGCGTTCATGCGCGCCTCACTTGAACCGGATGGTCGGGTTGATGACCGCGTACAGCACGTCGACGGTCAGGTTGATCAGGATGAATTCGAGCGAGAACAGCAGGACGATCGCCTGGATCACCGGGTAGTCGCGCATCGTCACCGCATCGACCAGCAGGCGGCCGAGCCCCGGCCAGTTGAACACGGCCTCGACGACGATCGAGCCGCCGAGCAGGAAGCCGAACTGCAGCCCCATCATCGTGACGACCGGAATCATCGCGTTGCGCAGGCAGTGCTTGAGCACGACCATCGGCTCGTGCACGCCCTTCGCCCGCGCGGTGCGCACGAAGTCCTCGTTGAGCACCTCGACGAACGACGCGCGCGTGAAGCGCGCCATCACCGCCGCGACCGCGGCGCCGAGCGTCAGCGACGGCAGCACGTAGCTCTTCCACGTGCCGTCCGGCACGACCGGCAGCCAGCCGAGCTTCACCGAGAAAATTTCCATCAGCAGCATGCCGAGCGCGAATGCCGGAAACGAGATGCCCGACACCGCGAGTGTCATCCCGAGGCGGTCGGGCCAGCGATTGCGCCAGACCGCCGACGCGATCCCGATCGCCATCCCGAACGCCGTCGCCCACACCATGCTGACGAGCGTGAGCAGCAGCGTCGGCATGAAACGCTCGCCGATCTCGGTCGACACCGGTCGCTTGCTCCGCGTCGACACACCGAAATCGCCGTGCGCGATCTTCACGAAGAAGTTCGCGAACTGGGTCGGCATGGGCTTGTCGAGCCCGAGATCGGCACGCACGAGCGCGACCGTCGCGTCGTCGGCTTCGGGGCCGGCCGCGAGCCGCGCCGGGTCGCCGGGCAGCAGGTGCACGAACAGGAACACCAGCACCGCGACGATCGCGAGCGTGGGCAGCAGGCCGAACAGGCGTTTGACGAGAAAATTCAGCATGGGGCACCGATCGGGTCAACGCGCCGGCGGATTGCACCGCCGGCGCCGCGTGGCAGGTGAACCGGCGTCATTTCACCGAGATTTCGTCGAAGTTGAATGAGCCGTCCGGCATCACGTACATGCCCTGCAGGCGCTTGCTGCGTGCGTAGACGATCTTCTCCTGCACGAGGAAGATCCACGGCGCGTCGGCCCAGATCTGCTTCTGCGCGTCGGCGTAGAGGCTGGCCTTCTTCGCGCGATCGGTCGTGGAGAGTGCCTGCGCGAGATCGTCATCGACCAGGCCGTTCTTGTAGTACGCCGTGTTGTACAGTTTCGGCGGCGCCGACTCCGAAGCAAGCAGCGGCGACAGGGCCCAGTTCGCCTCGCCGGTCGACGCCGACCAGCCGCTGTAGTACATCCGCACCGGCGCCTTCGCCGCATCCTGGGCGCTCTCCACGCGAGCGACCCGCTCGCCGGCCTCGAGCGCCTGTACCTGCACCTTCACGCCGACCTGCGCGAGCTGCTGCTGGACGAACTGGATCACCTTCTGCGCCGTCGTGTGATTGTAGGCGGACCACAGCGTCGATTCGAAGCCGTTCGGATAGCCAGCCTCCTTCAGCAGCGCACGCGCCTTCGCCGGGTCATACGGCCAGGGCCCGAGTTTCGTTGCGTATTCGACGCCCGTCGGCGCCACGCCCGTCTGTGGCGTCGCGTAACCGGCGAACACGACCTTCGCGAGCGCCTCCTTGTTGACCGCGTAGTTCAGCGCTTCGCGCACCTTCGGGTTATCGAACGGCTTTTGCCGCGTGTTCAGCGAAATGTAGCGCTGGATGATCGACGGCGCCTCGATCAGGTCCACCTTCGGATTGCTCTTCAGATCGGTCGCCTGCTCGAACGGAATCGTGAACGCGAAATCGGCCTCGCCGGTCTTGATCAGCGCGGCGCGCGTGTTGTTGTCGACCACCGGCTTCCAGTCGATCGCGTCGACCTTCGGATACCCCTTCTTCCAGTAACCGGCGAATTTCTTCACCTTCATGTCGTCGGTCTGCTTCCATTCGACGAACTCGAAGGGCCCGGTGCCGACCGGATGCAGCGACACGTCACGCCCCCACTTCTTCAGCGCGGCCGGCGAAATCATCACCGCGGACGGGTGCGCGAGCGTGTTGATAAACGCCGAGAACGGCTCGCGCAACGTGAACCGCACGGTGTTCGGATCGACCACTTCGGTCTTCTCGATCACCCGGAACAGGCCGTACCGTTTCAGCTTGTTCGCCGGATCGGTCACGCGGTCGAAATTCGCCTTCACCGCGGCGGCATTGAAGTCGGTGCCGTCGTGGAATTTCACGCCCTGGCGCAGCTTGACCGTGTACACCTTCGCGTCCGGCGACGCCGTATAGCTGGTCGCGAGCACGTTGACGAGCTTCATGTTCCGGTCGAAACCGAACAGACCTTCGTAGAACGACTTGACGACAGCCTGCGACACCGTATCGTTCGCGTCGTACGGGTCCATCGTCGTAAACGTCGAGTACACGGCGACCACGACGTTCTGCTGCGCGAACGCGGGCACCGCGACCGACAGCGCGAGCGCGCCGGCCCCCGCGGCGAACAGCGCGCGCGGACGGAACATCGGGAACGAATACGGCTTGTTCATCTTGCTGGGCTCCTGTGGATGATTCGGTAACGCGTGGTGGAAATCGCGGCGTGACTGCCCCGTCTCGGGAAAAAGCCGCCGTTGCCTTGCTCGTGCGCAGCTTCGGTCCATATCAACCTCCCGCGCGTTCAATACGCGCCGCCGACGCGATGCGTCGCGACGTAATGATCGGGGCCGACCGCGACGAGCGGCGCGACGACCGGCTCGTCGCCGACCGCGCGGATCGGGCTCGGAATCTCGTCCGCGGCAAGCTGGCGCGGCGCATGCCGGCGCGCGGGGTCGGCCACCGGCACCGCACTCATCAGCTTCTTCGTGTACGGATGTTGCGGCGCCTCGAACACCGCGCGGCGCGGGCCGATCTCGACGATCTGGCCGAGATACATCACCGCGACGCGATGGCTGATGCGCTCGACCACCGCCATGTCGTGCGAGATGAACAGGTACGCGACGCCGAGCTCGCGCTGCAGGTCGAGCATCAGGTTGACGATCTGCGCCTGTACCGACACGTCGAGCGCCGACACCGACTCGTCGGCGATCACGACCTTCGGGTTCAGCGCGAGCGCGCGCGCGATCGCGATCCGCTGGCGCTGGCCGCCCGAGAATTCGTGCGGATAGCGGCGCGCGGCCTCAGGCGGCAGGCCGACCTTCTCGAGCAGCCAGTCGACGCGCGCCTGTGCTTCACGGCCGCTCGCAACGCCGTGCACGAGCAGCGGCTCCATGATCGAGAAGCCGACGGTCAGGCGCGGGTTCAGCGACGCGAACGGATCCTGGAAGATGAACTGGATGTTGCGGCGCAGCGCCTGCAGGTCCGAACCCTTCAGCGCGCTGATGTCGCGGCCGTCGAATTCGATCGAGCCGCTTTGCGATTCGACGAGACGCAACAGCGAACGGCCGGTGGTCGACTTGCCGCAGCCCGATTCGCCGACGAGCGCGAGCGTCTCGCCCGCGCGCAGCTCGAAGCTCACGCGTTCGACCGCGTGCACGTACTGCGACACGCGGCCGAACACGCCGCTCTTCACCGGAAAGCGCGTGACGAGATCACGCACGCGCAGGATCGGCGGCGCGGCGTGATCGACGGGCGGCTGAGCGTCGTTCGCGGCGGACGCCGCGGTCGGAGCCTCGGCCGTCGCGCGCGTGCCGTCCACCTTCAGCAGCGGGAATTTCTCGGGCGCGTCGGTGCCCTGCATCGAGCCAAGCCGCGGCACGGCCGCGAGCAGCGCCCGCGTGTAGCGATGCGCGGGCGTCGCGAAGATGCGCTCCGACTCGCCCTCCTCCACCTTCTCACCGCGATACATCACGAGCACGCGGTCGGCCACTTCGGCCACCACGCCCATGTCGTGCGTGATGAAGATCACGCCCATGTTCATTTCGTCCTGCAACCCGCGCACCAGTTGCAGGATCTGCGCCTGGATCGTCACGTCGAGCGCGGTCGTCGGCTCGTCGGCGATCAGCAGCGCGGGCCGGCACGACAGCGCCATCGCGATCATCACGCGCTGCCGCATCCCGCCCGACAACTGGTGCGGATAGCGCGCGAACACGCGGCGCGCTTCGGGGATGCGCACGAGATCGAGCAGCCGCAGCGCTTCCGCGCGGGCTTCGGCCGCGCCCTTCGACTGGTGCAGCGCGATCGCCTCGCTGATCTGGTCGCCGACGCTGAACACCGGGTTCAGCGACGTCATCGGCTCCTGGAAGATCATCGCGATGTCCGCGCCGCGGATGCCGCGCATCGTCGCGGCGCTCGCCCGCGCGAGATCGACCAGCGCGCCGCCACGGCGCCGGAACGCGATCCGGCCGCTCGTGATCTCGCCGCCGCCGTGCTCGACGAGCCGCATCAGCGCGAGCGACGTGACCGACTTGCCCGAGCCCGATTCGCCGACGATCGCGAGCGTCTCGCCGCGATCGACGTGAAACGACACGTTGCGCACCGCGTCGAACGTCGCGCCTTCGCGGCGGAACGTCACCGACAGGTCGTCGACGGCCACCACGCGTTGCTCGGGCAGCGCCAGGGGCGACGGGTTACGGCTCGAAGTCATGGCGTATCTCCTCGTGCGATCCGGATCAGGCCGCGTCGTCGCGGTAGATGCCGACGACCGGCGCTTCACCGACGCGTGCGTAGCCGCGATACATCCCTTCGGTGTTGAACGGCATCGCGACGTTGCCGTGCGCGTCGACCGCGATGATCCCGCCGCGGCCCGCCAGGCGCGGCAGCTTGTTCATCACGACGTCGTGCGCGGCGTCGGCGAGCGACGCGCCGCGATACGCGATCTGCGCGGCCACGTCATGCGCGGTCGCGAGCCGGATGAACATCTCGCCGGTACCTGTCGCGGAGACCGCGCAGGTCGCGTCGTCCGCGTAACAGCCGGCGCCGATGATCGGCGAATCGCCAACGCGCCCCGGCTGCTTGTTCGTGATGCCGCCCGTCGACGTCGCCGCCGCGATGTGGCCGTTCAGGTCGCACGCGACCGCGCCGACCGTGCCGTGCTTGCGGTCCGGATCGAGCGGCTCGGCGACTTGTGCGGCGGGTTGTGCGGCAGCGCCGAACGCGAAGCTGGCCGCGTCGTGGTCGAGCATCATGCCGGCCGCCGCGCGCGCCTTCACCCACTGCGCATGCCGCGATTCGGTGTCGAAGTAGCCGGGTTCCGCGAGTTCGAGCCCCTGCGCGGCCGCGAACGCATCGGCGCCCGCGCCGGCGAACAGCACGTGCTCGCTCGCCTCCATCACGCGCCGCGCGGCGAGCACCGGGTTGCGCACGCGCGTCGCGCAGCAGATCGCGCCGGCGCCGAGCGTCGCGCCGTCCATGACCGCCGCATCGAGTTCGTGCTTGCCTTCGGCCGTATAGACGGCGCCGCGCCCGGCGTTGAACAGCGGGCAATCCTCGAGCATCCGCACCGCGACGGTGACGGCGTCGAGCGCGCTGCCGCCGTCGGCCAGCACCTGTTGCGCGGCCTGCAGGATCGCGGTGAGTTCGGCGCGGTACCGACGTTCGGTGTCGCTATCCATCGCTTCGCGCAGGATCGTGCCTGCGCCGCCGTGAATCGCGACGATCGCGGATGAAGTCATGATTTTTTCGGACGTGGGGAAGAAGGGTTGGCGGCCGGCAGCGCCGCTTGCGGCTGCACGAGCCACGGCAGCAGGAATTCGGTCATCTCGGCGGCGGATTTCGCGGATCGGTGGGTGCGCAGCGCGACCGCATCGATCAGCGCCTCGATCATCGTCAGCACCGCGGCTTCCGACGTGGCCGCGAAACGCCGTTCGGCCTTGACGTACAGGTTCAGCGACGCGATCGGCGCGAGCGGCGATTGCGGGCCGTCGGAGATGCCGAGCACGCGCGCGCCGCGGGCCGCCGCACGGCGGGCCAGCTCGATCGTGTCCTTCACGTAGCGCGGAAACGCGAGCGCGATCACGAGATCGCGCGAATCGGCCGTGTACAGGCGCCGGGCCGCATGCGAAGGCCCGCCGAGCAACGCGAGCGACTGCACGCTGTCATGGCAGACGGACAGGCCGTGCTCGATCAGCCCGGCGAGGAACGCGCTCGACCCGGCGCCGAGAATCAGCACGCGGCGCGCGCCGACGATCGCCTCGACCGCCGCCTCGACATCGGCCGCGTCCAGTTGCGCACGCGTGTTCTCGATGTTGGCGACAGCCTGGTCGAACACCGCATCGATCCACGCCGCGCCGCGTACGCCGGGCTCCTGCTCCTGCGCGGAACGCAGCCGCTCGACCGGCCCGAGCGTGGCCTCGAAGCCGCGTACGAGCGCCGCGCGCATCGCCGGATAGCCGTCGAAACCGAGCGCCTTCGCGAAGCGGTTCGCGGTCGCGATCGACGCATTCACCGCCTGCGCGAGCTCGTCGATCCGCATCGTCGCCGCGCGAAACGGGTTCGCGAGCACGAATTCGCCCATGCGCCGGTGAATCGGCGTCATCAACGGCATCGCCGATGCGATCCGCTCGGCGATCGCGGGTTCGTCGTGACTGACATCGGGCGGAGCGAGAGGCGTCATGCGAAGGGTTGTTGCAAGGTTCGATGAAAATGAATTTACACAATCAGATTCCCGAAAAGAAATAAATTTTCATCAGGGTTGTCACGCCCCATCCGGCGTGCGCCGACCGTCCGGACGATCGTTCGGCCCCGCTGCACGGGCCTTTGACGAGCGGCGGACCTGCGCCGCCGCTCGCGCGATCGCCCCGCTCATCGGGAAAACCCCGAGTACGTTCGTTCGAATGCAGATTCACGTTGACCAGATTCGCATTCGAACATAGGATGTTCGAAAATGATCAGTCGTCAGATAACATTGCGACTCAATGGCGACGAAATGTTCGCTCGAATACCGTGATTTCGATATAAGCCGGCAAAGCCGGCGCGCATCAAGATCAGACATCATACGAACGAAAACGAAACACGCCATCCCCCGACGGGTGGCCCTCACGGACCGGGCAGGTGCCACGCGCCCGCCCTCCCTGACAGGAGACAGCAGTGAAGACAGTCAAGGCGTTGCGCTGGTGGATCATCGTGCTCGTGTGTCTCGGCACGATCCTCAACTACCTCGCACGGAATTCCCTCGCGGTGCTCGCGCCCGAGCTCAAGCAGGTGTTCGCGATCTCGACGCAGCAGTACTCGTACATCGTCGGCGCGTTCCAGATCGGCTACACGATCATGCAGCCTGTATGCGGGTTCATCGTCGACCTGATCGGGTTGCGGCTCGGGTTCGCGCTGTTCGCGATGCTGTGGTCGGTGGTCGGCGTCGCGCATGGCTTCGCGTCGGGCTGGCTGTCGCTCGGCATCCTGCGCGGCTTTCTGGGCCTGTTCGAGGCCGCCGCGATTCCGTCAGGGATGAAGGCCGTCGCCGAATGGTTTCCCGATCGCGAGAAATCCGTCGCGGTCGGCTACTTCAACGCGGGCACGTCGCTCGGCGCCGCGATCGCGCCGCCGCTCGTCGTGTTCCTGTCGATGCGGTTCGGCTGGCAGGCCGCGTTCATGGCCACCGGCGCGCTCGGGTTCGTCTGGGCCGCCCTCTGGTACACGCAGTACCGGTCGCCGGCCGACCATCCGCGCATCACGCCGCAGGAGCGCACGCTGATCCGCGACGGCCAGGCCACGATGCCGCCCGTGTCGAAGCGCCGTATCCGCGACGTCGTCACCGCGCGGCGCTTCTGGGCGATCGCGCTGCCGCGCTTCTTCGCGGAACCCGCGTGGCAAACCTTCAGCTTCTGGATTCCGCTGTACCTCGCCACCGAGCGCCACATGCCGCTCACCCAGATCGCGGTGTTCGCGTGGATGCCGTTCCTCGCGGCCGACGCCGGCGGCATCGCGGGCGGCTACCTGTCGCCGTACCTCGCGAATCGCTTCAAGCTGCCGCTCGTGTGGTCGCGCGTCGCGGGCGTCGCGCTCGGCGCGCTGCTGATGCTCGGGCCCGCGATGATCGGGCTCGTGTCGTCGCCGTACACGGCGATTGCGCTGTTCTGCGTCGGCGGCTTCGCGCACCAGATGATCTCCGCGCTCGTCAACACGCTGTCGGCCGACGTGTTCGATCCCGAGGAAGTCGGCACCGCGAGCGGCTTCGCCGGGATGGCCGCGTGGATCGGCGGCCTCGGCTTCTCGCTGCTGGTCGGCGCGCTCGCCGACAAGATCGGCTATGCGCCGCTGTTCGCATGTCTCGGCCTGTTCGACATCATCGGCGTCACGCTGCTCGCGGTGCTGATCCGCGGACAATCGAAGCAGGAACGCCTGCTCGCGCAGCACGCCTGACCTCCGTTTTCACCAGGAACCGCATTCATGACTTCGCTTCTTCATCCGCCCGTGTTCCGCGTCGCCAGCCACCACGCGAACCGCGTGCTGCTCGCAGCCGATACCGGCGCCACCGTCGAAATCTTCGTGCTCGAGGACGACATCGTGCGAGTGCGCGTGCTGCCCGACGCGACGGCGCGCACGCCGCGCACGTGGACGATCGCGCCAGGCCTCGACGACGTGCCGCTCGACGGGCGCGACCGCCTCGACCTGAGCGGCTTCGCGCTGCCCCACTACGAGTTCGCCGAGGACGACGACGGCGTGCGCATCGAAACCGCGCAGGTCCGGCTCGCGGTGCGCCGGCAAGGCGGCCACTGCACGTGGTCGCTGCGCGGCGCGGACGGCGCATGGCGCGTCGCGCTCGCCGACCGCGCGACGCAGGCGTACAACTTCGGCTGGTGGGACGATCGCGCATATCACTACGTCGCCCGCGAGCGCGGCGACCAGGTGTTCGGCCTCGGCGAACGCGCGGGCGAACTCGATCGCACGGGCGCCCGCTTCGAGATGCGCAACATCGACGCGATGGGCTACAGCGCGAAGCACACCGACCCGCTGTACAAGCACATCCCGTTCTACATCACGTGGTCGCCCGATACGTGCCAGGGCTTCGGGCTGTTCTACGACACGCTGTCCGACTGCGCGTTCGACATGGGCCGCGAGCTCGACAACTACCACGGGCTCTATCGCTATTTCGTCGCCGAGCACGGCGATCTCGACTACTACTTCATCGCGTCGCCCGCTACGCCGCTCGCGGCCGCGCGGCGCTTCACGTGGCTCACCGGGCGCCCCGCGCGCACGCCGAAATGGGGGCTCGGCTATTCGGGCTCGACGATGAGCTACACCGACGCGCCGGACGCGCAGCAGCAGATGAACCGGTTCGTCGAGCAGTGCGACGAGCACGACATCCTGTGCGATTCGTTCCACCTGTCGTCGGGCTATACGTCGATCGGCGCGAAGCGCTACGTGTTCAACTGGAACCGCGACAAGTTTCCCGACGCGAAGGGCTTCGTGCAGCACTACCGCGACCACGGCATCCGCCTGTGCGCGAACATCAAGCCGTGCCTGCTGCGCGACCATCCCGCGTTCGACGACGCGGCGCGGCGCGGGCTGCTGATCCGCTCCGCGTCCGGCGAGCCCGCATGGGTGCAGTTCTGGGACGAAGTCGGCGCGTATCTCGACTTCACGCAGCCGGACGCGTACCGCTGGTGGCGCGAGCAGGTCACGTCGGCGCTGCTGGAATACGGGATCGAATCAACCTGGAACGACAACAACGAATACGAGATCTGGTCGCCCGACGCAATCGCGCACGGCTTCGGCCAGCCGTTTCCGGCGCGCGAGGCGAAGGTGCTGCAGACGATGCTGATGATGCGTGCATCGCGCGACGCGCAGCGCACGCATGCGCCGGCGCGGCGGCCGTTCCTCGTGTCGCGCTCCGGCGGCGCCGGCATGCAGCGCTACGTGCAGACGTGGTCGGGCGACAACTACACGTCGTGGGAAACGCTGCGCTACAACCTGAAGATGGGCCTCGGACTCGCGTTGTCGGGCGTGTCGAACATCGGCCACGACATCGGCGGCTTCTCCGGCCCCGCGCCGTCGCCCGAATTGCTGCTGCGCTGGGTGCAGTTCGGCATCTTCATGCCGCGCTTCAGCATCCATTCATGGAACGACGACGGCACCGTCAACGAACCGTGGATGTACCCCGAGATCACCGGGCAGATCGCGTCGCTGATCAAGCAGCGCTACCGGCTGCTGCCGTACCTCTATCACCTGCTGTGGTTGTCGACGACGCGCTACGAGCCGGTGCTGCGGCCGACCCTCGCCGATTTCCCCGGCGATGCGCGCTGCTACGACGCGTGCGACGACATGATGCTCGGCGACGCGCTGCTGGTCGCGCCGGTCGTCGAGCCCGGCCAGACCGAGCGCACGGTGTATCTGCCGTCGGGCGCACGCTGGACGTGCTGCGCGAGCGCGCAGTCGTTCGACGGCGGCGCGAGCGTGACGCTGCCCGCGCCGCTCGACACGCCGGTGATGCTGCTGCGCGAAGGCCGCGTGCTGCCGTTGAACGTCGCGGAACAGCATTTCGGGGCGCGCGCCGACACGCGCGGCTTCCTCGTCGCACCGCGGATCGAGGATGGCATCGCATACGGCGAATGCGTCGAGGACGACGGCGAGACGGAAGCATGGCGCGACGGCGAATACGGACTGTGGCGCATCGAGACCGGCCGCGAGGCGTCCGGCGTGCTCGGCGTGTCGGTCCGCTGGGACGGCCGCCCGGCGCGTCCGTCCGACCGCGTCGAGATCCTGCTGCCCGCGTCGCTGCAAGGCGCGATTGCCGTGCGCGGCGCGCGTGTCGAGCAGGATGCGCGGGACGGCGCGTGGCGCCGCCTCGTCGTCGCGTTCGATCAATGAGCCACTGAACGACTGAAGTCGAAGCCACCCCGATCAGGCGGGCCGTTCGCGCGGCCCGCCGCCTGCCACAGAGGAGGCATTCAGCCTCCCGCCCCCTTGAAAAGATGAAGAGACCTGGAGATCGAGCATGAAAGCATCCGTCAACCGTTCTGTAATCCTGATTTTATCGGCCGCGTCGCTCGGCACGACCGCCGCCCACGCACAGAGCAGCGTCACGCTGTACGGCGTGGTCGACGATTCGCTCGCGTACGTGAACAACCAGCAGGGACATTCGAACGTCTACATGCGCGACGGTAACCTGTATGCGTCGAAGTTCGGGCTGCGCGGCGACGAGGACCTCGGCGGCGGCACGCACGCGATCTTCGACCTGCAGGCCGGCTTCAACCTGAATACGGGCGCGCAGGCCGCCGCCGGCACGATGTTCAATCGCCAGGCCTTCGTCGGCCTGCGCAACGCCAGCTACGGTACGGTCACGGCAGGCCGCCAGTACACGCCCTACTTCCTGTTCGTCGGCCCGTACGCGTCGAGCAGCTGGCTGACCGGCGCCACCGGCGCGCATCCGGGCGACATCGACGGTCTCGACACCACGATCCGCGTGAACAATTCGGTAACCTATACGTCGCCGACCTTCGCGGGGCTGACCGCGAGCGCGATGTACGCATTCGGCGGCATCGCCGGCGCGACCGGCAAGGGCAACACGTTCAGCGCCGCGCTGCGCTACGCGAACGGGCCGATCGGAATCGCGGCCGGCTACCTGCGGATCAACAGCTCGGGCTCGTCCGCGGGCTTCCTGAATCCGGCCACCGCATCGTCGGGCAGCTTCGCGGTGTCCGTGCTGAACCAGGGCTACCTGAGCGCGAAAGCGGTCGAACAGGTGGCGGCGGCCGGCAACTACACGCTCGGCGACCTGACGATGGGGCTCAACTATTCGAACGTGAAGTACCTGCCCGGCAACGGCTCGGCATTCACCGACACGGCCGTGTTCAACACCTACGGCGCGCTTGCCGCGTACCGCTTCACGCCGACGTTCTCGGTGGCCGGCGCATTCGCGTACACGCTCGCATCGAAGGCGAACGGCGTCGCGAACGCGGCCCGCTATCAGCAGTATTCGCTGAAGGAGTCGTACAGCCTGTCGAAACGCACGACGCTCTACGCGCTGCAGGCGTACACGCATTCGAGCGGGCGGACGCTCGGCGCGCAAGGCGCCGGGCACATCGTCGACGCGGCGCCGATCGTCGGCGATTCGCAGCAGCTCACGCCGTCGACGACGCATGGCCAGTTCGTCGGCATGGCCGGGATCGCCGTCACGTTCTGAACCCGCCTGGCGACGCCTTCCGAGCGCCGCCCCTTGCCCGGACGATGCGTATACCGCGCGTGCGCCGTCCGGGTGCCCGATCCGCGTTCGTCGCTGCATTTTCCCGCCCCGCCGGCCCGCCGCGCGCACCGCGCGGGTTTTCTCGATCGCCCTGATACCTTACAATTCGTCAGGTTTACCCTTCTGCATGCCCCTTCTTGCAGTCCTGACACCGCGGTACACTCGACGCACGCCGTATCAGGGTCCGACGCGCAACGTGCGCGCCGGGCGGCGTCGCGCCTCGTTGCGCCCACAACTGGATGCCCGCCATGCCGGATTCCCGTCCCTCGCCCCGCACGACATTCAAGCCACAGGTCGTCCTGCCCGCGCTCGCCGTGATCGGCGCGCTACTCGTCGTGTGCGCACTGCACCCGAGCGAAGCCGGCGCACTGTTCTCCGCCGGCCAGCAATGGGTCATCGCACGGTTCGACTGGTTCTACGTGCTCGCCGTCACCGGCTTCCTGGTGTTTCTCGTGCTGATCGCCGCCAGCGACTTCGGCAATATCCGACTCGGCCCCGATGACGCCGAACCCGAATTCAGCTTCGTGTCGTGGACGGCGATGCTGTTCGCGGCCGGCATGGGCATCGGCCTGATGTATTTCGGCGTCGGCGAGCCGATGCAGCACTTCCTCAAGCCGCCCACCGTCGACCCCGGCACGCCCGCCGCCGCGCGCGAGGCGATGCTGATGACCTTCTTCCACTGGGGCTTCCATGCGTGGGCGATCTACGGGCTGATGGGGCTCGTGCTCGCGTACTTCGGCTTTCGCTACAACCTGCCGCTGACGCTGCGCTCCGGGTTGTATCCGGTGCTGCGCGAGCGCATCAACGGCTGGATCGGCCACACCGTCGACGCGTTCGCGCTGGTCGGCACGGTCGCCGGCATCGCGACGACGCTCGGCTACGGCGTGATGCAGTTGAGCGCGGGCCTGCATACGGTGGCCGGATGGGACACGGGCAGCAACCTGTTCCGCATCGGGCTCGTCGCGGTGGTCGTGGTCCTCGCGGGCGTGTCGGCCGCGACCGGCCTCGACAAGGGCGTGCGCCGGCTGTCCGAGCTGAACCTGCTGCTCGCATTCCTGCTGCTCGCCTTCGTGGTGGTCGCGGGCCCGACGGCCTTTCTGCTGCGCGCGCTCGGCGACAACATCGGCCAGTACCTGTCGAGCCTCGTCGACCTGTCGTTCCGCACCTATGCGTACGCGCCGCCGCGCGAGGAAGGCTGGTTCGGCGGCTGGACGATTCTCTACTGGGCGTGGTGGGTGTCGTGGTCGCCGTTCGTCGGCATGTTCATCGCGCGCATCTCGCGCGGCCGCACGATCCGCCAGTTCGTGATCGGCGTGCTGCTCGTGCCGACCGCGTTCAACCTCGTGTGGATGACCGTGTTCGGCAACAGCGCGATCTGGCTCGATACGCACGGCGCGGCCGGCGCGCTCGCGCAGACGGCGACCAACGTCGATGCGCTGCTGTTCCGCTTCTTCGATTTCCTGCCGTTCCCGCAACTGCTGTCGATCGTCGCGATCGTGCTGATCGCGGTGTTCTTCGTCACGTCCGCCGATTCGGGCGCGTTCGTGATCGACCAGATCGCGACGCGCGGCAATGCGCATTCGCCGGTCTGGCAGCGGCTGTTCTGGGCCGCGCTGCTCGGCGTGACGGCCGCGGTGCTGCTCGTGGCGGGCGGGCTCGGCGCGCTGCAGGCAATGACGCTGATCGCCGCGCTGCCGGTCGCCATCATCATGCTCGCGCTCTGCTACGGGCTGTGGCGCGGGCTCGCGGCCGACCGCGCGCACTACTCGCAGGACGTTGCGCCTGCAACGAGCTTCTGGACCGGCCAGCACTGGCGCCATCGCCTGACGCACATCCTGCGGCAGACGACCGAGGCCGAGGCACGCCAGTTCGTCGCGGAAACGGTCGAACCCGCGCTGCGCAAGGTCGCCGACGAACTGCGCGCGAGCGGCGTCGATGCGCACGTGCAGCGCGACAGCGACGATGCGGTGCGGCTCACCGTGCCGACCGCCGAACACCGCGATTTCGTCTACGGCGTGCGCGTCACCGCGAAATCCGCGGCCGCGTTCCTGGTGCGCGAGGCGGCCGAGCCGGACGAGACGCGTGCGCACGTCCATGGCGTCGTCACGTTCTTCGAGGACGGCCGGCTCGGCTACGACATCGAATACCTGCGCGGCGACGAAGTGATCGCCGACGTGCTGCGCCAATACGAACGCTACGTGTCGCTCGCGGCAGACACCCGCACGCATCTGCTGAGCCGGGCACCGGGGCACGCGACGGAGGCCGAATGAGCGGGTTGTTGCAAAGCCGCGCGGCCGACATCATCGCGCTCGGCACGCTCGCCGTGCTGTACCTCGGCGGCGCCGGCATCGCGCTGTGGCGAATCCGCGCCGCGGCACTGCCCGG
Organism: Burkholderia sp. BCC0097; assembly: GCF_902832985.1. NCBI lineage: Bacteria > Pseudomonadati > Pseudomonadota > Betaproteobacteria > Burkholderiales > Burkholderiaceae > Burkholderia > Burkholderia sp. BCC0097. The sequence continues at coordinate 24,454 of NZ_CADFDM010000009.1, read as the reverse complement.
CAAGATCTACTGGATCGTCTGCGCGGCGCTGCTCGCCGGCGGCGCCGTCGCGATGGCCGGCAACCTGGCGCCGCTGCCGAACAGCGGCGACATGCCGCCCGGTTTCGCGCTCGGCGCCGAGGCCGTCCTGCTCGGCCTCGCGCTGGCGGCCGGCGGCTGCGCCTGGTTGATGCTGCGCGCGCGGAAACGCTGACGCACGCAGGTCGCATGTCCCCGCTTCGTCACGCGGGCACGGCCGCGTGCGGGGCGAACGGGCCACCGCCCCGGCCTAGATCCGCTGCTTTCACGCCACGCATCATGCGGACGGCGCGCGCGCCGTCACGAGCCAGCACGCCGCCTCGAAGCGCACCTCGGCGCCGTGCACGTATCGCTCGAACGCGACGCGTATCGTGTCGATCACGCGCCGCCGCGTCGCTTCGTCCACCTCCAGCAATGCAAAGCCGACCGGGCCCAGCCGGCCAATGTAGTCGTCCAGCGCGGATTCCGGCAGCACGCACACCCGGTCGACCGGCTCGATAGCAATGTCCGCCCAGCCGCTGTCCGACAGCACCGACGCGATCCGCTGCCGGTCGCCGAACGCGAACTGGCCCGGTGCGCCGGGCTGCCGCACGGGCAGGTTCGGCAGCAGCGGCGCGGCCGCCCGCTCGGCCGTCGTCATGAAGGGATTGTCGGCCGCGCCGCGCCACGCGACGAACCGCATCGGCGCGCCCGGCCGCGCCGCACGCCGAAGGTTCGCGAACGCCCGCACCGGATCGTCGAAGAACATCACGCCGAGGCGCGACACGATCAGGTCGACGCTCGCCGGCTCGAACGCGTGCGTCTGCACGTCCGCGCACACGAACCGGGCGGGCACGCCGCTGCGTTCGGCACGCGCCCGGGCGGCATCGATCATCCGCGCCGAAATGTCGATGCCCGTGCACCGCGCACTCGCACCGAGCCGCCGCGCGATCGCGAGCGTGACCGCCCCCGTACCGCAGCCGACATCGAGCACGCGCGTGGCAAACGACGCTGCCGCGGCCTCCGCCAGCAGCGTTGCGAACGGCTCGAACATCCGGTCCAGCGGCGCCTGCGCATCGACCCACGCGCGCCCCGACGGACCGTTCCAGAGCGCGGATTGCGCTTCGTTGGGCCGGTTGGCTTCCATCGTCGATCCCCTTCCGATTCATTGATGACGAATCGCACTGTGCTGCTTCAAGCCGGCTTGAAGTCAAGGGTGGCCGGCGCGCGCCCCGCTTTTCACATTTCTTACATTCGCGCTGCGTATCGTTGACGACTTTCCTACGGTGCCTGCCCCTCCCATGCGACGATTCCTCACGCGTGCGCTGCTCGTGCGCTGCGCTCCCCTTGCTGCCCTGGCCGCGCTGTCCGCGTGCTCGAATCACATCGATACGCCGGACGATCCGGCCAGCGCCTCGGCCAACGTCCAGGCCGCATGGGTCGAGATTGGCGACGCGAACCAGGCGATCGCGCGCGTAATCACGAACTACACGCCCGCGTCGGCCAGCGATCCGCTGTGCCCGCAACTGACCGTCGACGGCAAGGTGTCGCGCATGGCACTGCGCGCGGGCGCCGCGACCGTCGCCCAGCGGCCGACCGCCAGCGATCCGGCCGATTCGAAGCCCTCGAGCTTCCCGGTGTCCGTCTGCGAGGCCACGCTGCCGGCCGGCGTGCAGGCAGCGAGCGTCGCGGGCCGCACGCTGCCGCTGCCGAAAGCGCAGCCGCAGCGCATCGCGATCATCGCCGACACGGGCTGCCGGATGAAGAAGGCCGACAACGCCTGGCAGGCGTGCAACGATGCCGCGGTCTGGCCGCTCGAGACGATCGCGGCCAGCGTCGCGAAGCTGTCACCCGATCTCGTGCTGCACGTCGGCGACTACCACTATCGCGAGAACGCGTGCCCGCCGGACATCGCCGGCTGCAAGGACAGCCCGTGGGGCTACGGCTGGGATACGTGGCAGGCCGACCTGTTCCGCCCGGCCGCGCCGTTGCTCGCGAAGGCGCCGTGGGTCGTCGTGCGCGGCAACCACGAGGAATGCGCGCGAGCGGGCCAGGGCTGGTTCCGCTTCCTCGACCCGCGCCCGTATTCTGCCGCCCGCTCGTGCGACGATCCGGCCAACGACAACAACGCCAACTATTCGGAACCCTATGCGGTGTCGCTCGGCGGCGGCTCGCAGGTGATCGTGTTCGACACCGCGAAGGTCGGCCGCACGCCGCTGAAGACGACCGATGCGCAGTTCGGCATCTACCAGAAGCAGTTCCAGACGGTCGCATCGCTCGCGTCGAAAGCCGGCATGACGACGACGATCTTCACGAACCATCACCCGATCCTCGCGTTCGCGCCGATCGCCGGCAGCACGCCGGCGCCGGGCAACCTCGCGCTGCAGTCGGTGATGTCGAGCCTCAACGCGCAGGCGTACTACCCGCCGGGCGTGCACGTCGCGCTGCATGGCCACGTGCACGATTTCCAGGCGATCAACTTCTCGTCCGGGCACCCGGCGACGATCGTGTCCGGCAACGGCGGCGACAACCTCGACGTCGCGCTGCCCGACCCGTTCCCGGCCGGCCTGACACCGGCGCCGGGCGCCGTGATCGAGCGGCTGTCGCACAACAACAGCTTCGGTTTCCTGATCATGGAGCGCAACGCCGCACCGGCGACGGGCTGGGTGTTCCATGCGTATTCGGCGGCCGGCAAGTTACTGGCGTCGTGCAACCAGTCGGGCAGGACGCTCGCCTGCGACAAGACGGGGTTCATCGCGCCGTGACGGAAGAAGTTCGATGTGACGGCCGCGGGGGGCGTGGCCGGCGGACGTTGCGCACGCTTGTCGCGCCCCTGCTCGCCGGTCTGACGCTGGCGGCCCACGCCGCGCCGGCCGAAACGGTCCTGCTTCCCGGCGCGCCACCGTCGCGCGTCGTCGACACGATCGGCAACGGCACGCCGCAGGTGACGGGCAAGATCGACGCGGCCACCGCGCGCTTCGCGCCGGACCCGACGCTCGTCGCGCTCGGCCGCCGGATCTTCTTCGACCCGCGGCTGTCCGAGCCGCGCGGCATGTCGTGCGCGGGCTGCCACGATCCGGGCCGCGCGTTCGCGCCGACGCTGTCGGCCGCATCGCTCGCGGGGCCCGGCGTGCCGGAAGGCAGCCGGCCCGGGCGCTTCAGCCGGCGCAATGCGCCGTCGCTGCTGTACGTGCGCTACGTGCCGCGCCGCCACTTCTACCAGGACGACGATGCGCCTGCGCCGTCGCCGTTCGGCGGCCTGTTCAGCGACGGCCGCGCGGATACACTCGCCGAACAGATCCGCGGGCCGCTGTTCGATCCGAACGAGATGAACAATCGGTCGCCGGCCGCGCTGCTGCGCAAGGTCAACGCGACCGAACTCGCGCCCGAGCTCGCCGCGCGCTTCGGCGCGCCGGTGCGGCGCGATCCCGAGCAACTGGTGCGCGCGCTGGGTTCGGCCGTCGAAGCCTATCTGCAGAGCGACGAGATGGCGCCGTTCACGTCGCGCTTCGACGCATTCCTGCGCACACGCAAGCCGCTCGCGCCGGCCGAGATGCGCGGCCTCGCGCTGTTCCGGAATCCCGACAAGGGCAATTGCATGACCTGCCATACGCTGTCGGACACGTCGAGCCGCCCGGAGCGCTCGCTGTTCACCGATTTCGGCTATGACGCGATCGCGGTGCCGCGCAATCGCGCGCTGCCCGCGAACCGCGATCCGCACCATTTCGACAACGGGCTGTGCGACACCGCGCGGCGGCTGCGCTGGCCCGAGCCGACGCAATGGTGCGGCTACCTGCGCACGCCGGGGCTGCGCAACGTCGCGGTCAAGCAGACGTTCATGCACAACGGCGTATTCACGACGCTGCGCGACGCGGTCGCGTTCTACAACACGCGCTCGACCAACCCGGGCTTCTGGTACCACGGCGCCCAAACGTTCGACGACGTGCCGGCCGCCTATCGGGGCAACATCAACGTCAACTCGACGCCGATGAACCGCCGGCCCGGCACGCCGCCCGCGCTCACCGACGCGGAAATCGACGACATCGTCGCGTTCCTCGGCACGCTGACCGACGCGCGCTATACCGGCCGCGCCGCCCCGGCCGCCGCCGCGCCGGTGCGCTGACCCCTGGCCGAACGGCCAGCCGACGCGCGCCCGCTTGCGGTCAGCGCAAACACTGGTTATATTTACAGTACTGTATTTATGAACAGTGAGGTGCGCGATGGAACATCTGGTCCGTATCGTCAACGAAACCGATCGCCAAGTGCTGGCGTGGCTTCGAGCCCAGGTCGGCGATGCCCGCGTCGAGCGCGCGGCGCGTCAGCTCGGGCATACGCGCAAGCCCTTCCCGTCCGCCGTGTGCCGGTATCTGGGCATGAGCGCGCCGGCCACGCTGCGGCCGGCGGCCGCCCGGCCGCGCGCGGCACGCGATTTCTCGGTCGGCGACCGTTATCTGTCGCTGATTCGCCAGCACCTCGCCACGCACTCGGTCAGCCGATGAAATGGCGGCGGCTTGCCGCTTCGGTACCGCGTCCGGCCGGAGCACACGCGTATTCGGAAGTCCGGCCGGCTGCCGCCGTCGCGCTCACACGGCCGCCATGGCTTCCCGTACGAGGCGGGCGAGTGTGTCGAACGCTGCCTCGTGCGCCGCATCGAACACGCGCGTGCAGGCGAGCCGGAGATAGCCGTCGAAACGGTCCGAATTCGAGAAGATCGAACCGGGCGCGATCTTGACTCCCTGCTCCCTGCGCCAGCGCGGCATCGAACAGCGCATCGGAGCGCACGCCTGCCGGCAACGCGATCCACAGCAACATCCCGCCCGGCGGCTGGTTCATCCGCGTGCCAGCCGGGAAATGCCGCGCAATCGCGTCGGTCGTCACGTCGCGCTGCACGCGCAACTGCTCGCGAAACCGGTGCAGGTGCCGATCGAATGCGCCCCTGCGTCACCGCCCGTTCCGCCGGCGCTCGATCCACTCGAACAGCGCCATCCCGGCCAGCATCGCGACGACGAACCCGATCCCCTTGGCCGCCCCGAAGCCGATCGACACGATCGCGGGCCCCGGGCAGAAGCCGGCAATCCCCCAGCCAATGCCGAATACCGCACTTCCCGCGACCAAGCGCACAGTGATGGTGCGAGCGGCCGGCAACTGCATCGGCAAGCCGAGCCACGACCGTGTCCTACGCTTCGCCCACGCGAACGCGAGCACCGCGACGCCGATCGCTCCCGCCATCACGAACGCGAGCGATGGATCCCAGCGGCCTGCCAGGTCGAGAAAACCGAGCACCTTCCGCGGATTGGCCATGCCCGACACGATGAGGCCGATGCCGAACAGCAGCCCCGCCAGAAACGAGAATCCTGCCTGCATGTCAGCCTCCCGGCACGTGCAGCCGCACGAAGACGGTCGCGAAGCCGGCGGCCATGAAGGTCGCCGTCGCGACCACCGAGCGCAGCGCCCCGCGCGATACCCCGCATACGCCGTGACCGCTCGTGCAGCCACCCGCGTACCGCGTGCCGATCCCGACCAGCAGCCCGGCCCCCAGCAATTCAGGCCAACCGGCGTCGATCTGCGGCGTCAGGCCGCTCCCGGCGAAACGCATCGCAACGGGCGCGGCGATCAGCCCGGCGATGAACGCCGCGCGCCAGCCGCGCTCTGCGCCGCCCGCCGTCAACAAGCCGCCGACGATCCCGCTGATGCCGGCAATCCGGCCGTTGAACGCGACGAGCGCCGCAGCCGCGAGCCCGATCAGCACGCCGCCGGCCAGCGACAGCCACGGCGTGAAATGAAGCGTATCAACCTGCATCGCGCGCCTCCTCCGCGGTCGCGCCGCAAAACTGTTCGTACAGCACGCCCATCACCGCGACCACGGGCGGGCTATCGAGCGAATAGCGGATGGTCTTGCCTTCGCGGCGCGTACGGACGAGAGCGTTGTCCCGCAACACGCCGAGCTGCTGCGACAGCGTCGGTTGACGGATGTCCAGTCGCGCCTCGAGATCGCTCACGCAGCGCTCGCCCTGCGACAGTTCGCACAGCAGCAGCAGCCGGTCGGGATTCGACATCACCTTGAGGAGCGCGCAGGCCGACTCGGCGGCGGCGCGCATCTGATCGGGACCGGGCAACCCGGCGGGAAAATCGTCGTTCATCGCAGCGGGAATACGATTAAAGAATAGATATTATATTAATTTGTATATCGTTGTGTCCCGCTGCTTGCCGGATCGGCAATCCGGCCGTCCTCCTTCTGTCAGGCCTGCCTGCCCGCCATCCCGTCGGCGGTTGCCGCGCGTACCGCACCGGCGCGAACCACGCCGAGCGCCAGCACTGCAACCGCTGCGATCACGCATGGCGCGGCAACGACGGCGAACGCGGTCGACAGCGGCACGCCCATCGCCAGCATCGCGCCGCCCGCCATCGAGCCGACCACCGAGCCGCCGCGCCCGATACCGTTCGCCCAGCTCACGCCGGTCGTCCGGCACTCGGTCGGATAGAACGCGGCCGACAACGCGTTCGCACCGACCTGCGAGCCCGATACGCAGAAGCCGGCGGCGAACACCGCGAGCGCCGCACCCCATGGCGTCGCGGCGAATACGCCGATCGCCGCGACGCAGGCGCCGGCCGCCGCATAGCTGCAGGCCAGCACGCGATGCGGATCGAAGCGGTCCATCAGCCAGCCAAGGACGATCGCGCCGAGCGTGCCGCCGACCTGGAACATCGCGGTCACGCGTGCAGCCGTCTGCAACGTCGCGCCGGTCGCGCGCAGCAACGTCGGCAGCCAGCTGGACAGCAGGTAGATGACGAGCAGGCTCATGAAGAACGTGAGCCACAGCAGCAGCGTGCCGCGCAGCAGGTCGGCGGCGAACAGCCGCCCGAGCGGCGACCCGGCCGGCTTGCCGGCGGGCGCGATGAACGACGCGTGCGCGAGGTACGGACCCGGCGCAATACGACCGAGCAGCGCCGCGATCCGCGCGGACGGCGCGCCCTGGTTGACGAGATAGCGCACCGATTCCGGCAGTCGCCACGCGAGCAGCGGCAGGAGCAGCAGCGGCGCCACGCCGCCGACGACCAGCACCGCGCGCCAGCCGTGGTGCTCGATCAGCGACGCGGCCGCGAGCCCGCCGAGCGCGGAGCCGATCGTGAAACCGCAGAACATCGTCGTCACGAGCAGCGAGCGACGTCGCGCCGGACAGTATTCGGACGTCAGCGTGATCGCATTCGGCATCGCGCCGCCCAACCCGAGCCCGGTCACGAAGCGCCACACGATCAGCTCCGTCAGGCCGCCCGCGCTCGCCGACGCGGCGCTCGCGATGCCGAAGCACGCCACGCATGCGAGCAGCAGCCGCTTGCGGCCGAACCGGTCGCCGAACGGCCCGAATACGAGCGCGCCGGCCATCAGCCCGGCCAATCCCGCGCCGAATACCGGCGCGAGCTGCGCGGGCGACAGGCCCCATTCCGCGCGGATGACCGGCGCGATGAACCCGATCGACGCGGTATCGAATCCGTCGATCGCGACGATCAGAAAGCACAGGACGACGATCGCGGCCTGAAACGGCGCAATGCGATGCCGGTCGATCCATTCGCTGACGTCGATGGACAGCGTATCGGCCATGATGGTGTCTCCTCCAGGAAGGCGGCGCGCGTCGTCTGTCGTTGAAATGTGCGTCGCCGGAATCGGGCTGAACTGGTGCGTCATGCGACCGTCTTCAGGCAATCCTCCGCACGCCAGCCGTGCAGCCAGTCGAGCGCGTCGTAGAACTGCGCATCGGTGCGCCCGACCCACAGCCCGTTGCGCACCTGCCGCTCGACGCCCTTCGCGTGATAGATCCGCCCCATCTCGCGCGCCGAATACAGCACGCGCGCGGTACGCGGAATCCGCACGCGTTCGTACAGCGCGAACGCGGCCTCGAAATCGCCGTCGGTCTGCGCAACGGCCGCGCCGAGCGTCACCGCATCTTCGAGCGCCTGGCACGCGCCCTGCGCGATGTATTGCGTCATCGGATGCGCGGCGTCGCCGAGCACCGTCGCGCGGCCCGTGCTCCAGCGCTCGACCGGATCGCGGTCGGCAGTCGCCCAGCGCTTCCACGACGTCGGCCTATCGAGCATCTGTTTCGGCAGCGGATGGATGCGGTCGAAGTACGACAGCACCTCTTCCTTGCTGCCCTCGCGCACGCCCCAGGTCTCCTGCTCGCGGCTGTGGAACGTGACGACGAGGTTGTACTGCCGCCCGCCGCGCAGCGGATAGTGAACGAGATGGCAATGCGGGCCGGCCCATACGACCGGCGCGTTGATCTGCAGATCCTTCGGCATGTCGTCGACGTCCACCACCGCGCGATACACGACGTGGCCCGTCACGCGATGCGCATCGCCGATCAGCGCCTGACGGATGGCGGATTTCACGCCGTCGCAGCCGATCACCGCGTCGGCACGATAGCGTTCGCCGTGCTGGTCGATCACGGTCACGCCGTGGCCGTCCTGCTCGAACCCGCATACCTGCGTGCTCGTCCGGAATTCGATCAGCGGGTGATCCTCGACCGCCTCGTAGATCGACAGGTGAATGTCCGCGCGGTGGATCACCGCGTACGGATTGCCGAAGCGTTCGCGATACGCGGCGCCCGTATCGATGCGTGCGACTTCGCGTGCATCGAGCGCGTCCATCAGTTGCAGCCAGTCGGTCAATACCGCCCGGCCGCGCGCCGCTTCACCAACACCCAGCGCATCGAGCGCATTGAACGCGTTCGCGGCGAGCTGGATGCCCGCACCGATCTCGCCGATCCGTTCGGCCTGTTCGAGCAGCTTCACGCGAATGCCCTGACGCGCAAGCGCCAGCGCCGCCGCGAGCCCGCCGATACCGCCGCCGATCACGAGTACGTGCCGGCCTTTATTGATTGTCTCGTCCATGTTCGTCTCCTGCTTCTGGTACGCGATTCGTGTTACGCGACGTAATCCGGTTGCCGCTGCGGTTGCGCGGCCTCGAACGCCGGCTCGTGCCGCGCGTGCTCGACCACCGCGAGGCAGCGCGGATACGCGCTCAGGTCGCAACCCATCCGCAACGCGTTCGAGACCTGCGGCACCAGGCACACGTCGGCGAGCGTCGGCGTATCGCCGAAGCACCACGGGCCGTCGTCCGCGCGGGCCAGCAGCCGCTCGACGCCGGCCATCCCTTCCGCGATCCAGTGCCGGTACCACGCGGTCTTCTGCTGCGGCGTGACCTTCAGTTCGCTGTCGAGATAGCGCAGCACGCGCAGGTTGTTGACGGGATGGATGTCGCAGGCAATCAGCGCCGCCAGTTCCAGCACGCGCGCGCGGCGTCGCGGTTCGAGCGGAATCAGCCGAGGCGTCGGCTGGATCTGGTCGAGGTAATCGAGGATCGCGAGCGACTGGCCGAGACGGAAATCGCCGTCGACCAGCGCCGGCACCGCGGCCGACGGGTTCACCCGCGCGACGTAATCGGCATCGCGATGCTCGCCGGTGCGGATGTTGACGGGCAGCGTGTCGTACGGCAGCCCTTTCAGTGCGAGCGCGATGCGCACCCGGTAGGAAGTCGAACTGTTGAAGAAGCTATGCAGTTGCACGATGTGGCCTTTCGAGGAAATCGACGAACGGGCGTCAAACCACGCGCACGGTCAGTTCGCCGAGACGCTCGACGCCGACCTTCATCACGTCGCCCGCGACCACCGCGCCGACGCCTTCGGGCGTGCCCGTAAAGATCACGTCGCCCGGTTCGAGGCGGAAGAACTTCGACAGGTCGGCCACCGTCTCGGCGACCGACCAGATCAGGTGCGACACGTCGCTCTTCTGCTTCGTCGCGCCATTGACGGTCAGCCACAGGCCGCCCTGCTCGACATGACCGACGTCGCTCGCCGGATGCACCGGCCCGATCGGCGCCGAACGGTCGAACGCCTTGCCGATTTCCCACGGCCGCCCCATCTCGCGCATCTTCATCTGCAGGTCGCGGCGCGTCATGTCGAGGCCGACCGCATAGCCCCAGACGTGGTCGAGCGCGCGCTCGAGCGGAATGTCCGCGCCGCCCTTGCCGATCACCGCGACGAGTTCGGCTTCGTAGTGATAGTTCCGGGTCTGCGACGGATAGGCGAGCTCGAGCGTGTCGCCGTATGCCACCGGCACGATCGAATCGGCCGGCTTGCAGAAGAAGAACGGCGGCTCGCGATCGGGATCGAAGCCCATTTCACGCGCATGGGCCGCGTAGTTGCGGCCGACGCAATAGACGCGGCGTACCGCGAATCGGGCGTCGCTGCCGGCGACGGGCAGCGCCACCGGCGCTTCGGGCGGGAATACGAAAGTCATGAACGGCTCCAGCGTGGGCATGAATGAAGGGGCGCGCGCCTTGGCGGCGGCGCACGGAAAAACGGATAGTGGAAAAACAGCCGGCGTCAGTCGCGCGCTTCGCGCAGCAGGTTCAGCGCGGACAGCACGGGCCGGTCGGAGTAGCTGAACAGCACGCTGTCGCGCGACGCCGACAGCCGCACCGGCGCCCACGACGGCGCGACGAAGATGTCGTGCGGCGCGAACGCGAATGCCTGGTCGCCGATCACGGCGGTGCCGCTGCCCTCGACGACGCAATAGACCGTCGCGTCGGTGCTGCGGTACGGGCGGCCGTCGAAGCCGGCGGGCAGGAACTGCATGAAGGTGGCGATGGTCGGCATCGGCCAGCCGCCCGTCGCGGGGTTCACGTAGCGCAGCTTCACGCCGTCCCACGCATCGAGCTCGCCGTTTCGGTACAGCGCGTCGAGCGCCTCGCGGCTGCGCGCGTACGGATAGCTGAATACCGGCGACGTCGGGTCGCTGACGCGATGCCGCACCGGCACCATGTTGTGACCGAAGCGCGCGAAGCTGTCGCCTTCCGGACGATTCACCGGCTGCACGGCTTCCGGGTAGTTCTCCGCGAAACCGGCGTCGAGGTTCGCGACCAGCGGAATGTCGAGTCCGTCGAGCCACACGACCGGCTCGCCGCCGTCTTCCACCGACGGATTGCCGTGGTCGTGCCACGCCCACGACGGCGTGATGATGAAGTCGCCCGGATGCATCGTCGTGCGCTCGCCGTTCACGGCCGTCCACGCGCCATTCCCTTCGACGATGAAGCGCAGCGCCGACTGCGTATGACGGTGGCTCGGCGCGATTTCGCCCGGCAGGATCAGTTGCAATCCTGCATACAGGCTCGGCGTCATGCTCGACTTGCCCGGCAGCCCAGGGTTCTCCAGCACCAGCACGCGACGCACCGCTTCCTCTGCGCTGATCACGCTACCAGCCTGCATCACGAGATCGCGCACCTGCGCGTACTTCCAGATCGCGGCCTGCGCGGCCGGCTGCGGGGATGTCGGCACGAGGTTGTGCAGCGATTCCCACAGCGGCGCGAGGCGCTGCTCGGCGATCCGTGCGTAGTAGGCGGCGCGCGTCGCATCCGGATGGGTCGTCATGATGTCTCCTTCGGGGTGGCCGATCGGCGTCGGCGCTATGTCGGGGCGGGGACCGTGCTGCAGTCCGTTAGCGCATTTATATTCGACGCAGACATACCCGGTAAAATGGTCAAATCATCTGATCCATATAGTTCCGGATATACCTTCTCGCGACGAGGCACGCAATGGACTGGACCCATCGGCTGCGGCTGAGACATCTGCAGGTACTGTTGAGCCTCGCCGGCACCGGCAATCTGAGCCAGTCGGCGGTCGCGCTCGCGACCACGCAGCCGGCGCTGTCGAAATGGCTGAAGGAGCTGGAAGAGGATGTCGGGCTGCCGCTGTTCGAGCGGCATGCGCGCGGGCTGCGGCCGACGCCTTACGGCGAAGCGCTGATCGAGCATGCGCGACGCGTCGAAGCGCAACTCGACATCGCGCGCGACGACATGGCCGCGTTGCGCGAAGGCGGCAGCGGGCTCGTGACGATCGGCACGTCGGGCGTCGCGGCGGCCGACACGGTGCCGTTCGCGGTGTCGCAATTGCTGAAACGGATGCCGCGCGCGCAGGTGCGGCTCACCGAAAGCACGATGAACCAGCTGATGCCGCAGCTCGCGCGCGGCGAACTGGATATCGTCGTCGGCCGCTCGGGTTCGACGTCCGTCGATCCGCTGCTGCATGCCGAAGCGCTGTACGTCGATCCGGTCGTGTTCGTCGCGCGGCCCGACCACGCACTGGCCGGCGCGACGTCGCTCGGCTGGGACGACGTGCTCGCCTATCCGTGGATCGTGTGGCCGGCGGGCACGCCCGTCCACAATGCGCTGGAATCCGCGCTGCAAGCCGCCGGCCGCGTGCAGCCGCCGCACTGCGTCGAATCGAATTCGTCGATCCTCAACCTCACGCTGCTGAACAACACCGACTTGCTGGGCGTCGCGTCGCACCGCGCCGCGCGGCGCTTCGCGCAACTGAACGCGATCCGCATCCTGCCGATGGAGCTCGAGGGCCAGGGCGCGGTGTCGATGTACTGGCACCCCGACAGCGCGAACCGCGCGGCCGTGGCCGCGACGATCGAGTGCCTGCGCGCCTGTGCGGCGCCGCAGGTCGGCGGGTGGGAGAAAGTGAAGGTGGAGTGACAGGCGGAACAGGCGTAACGAGCGCGGCCCGGCGCGAACCGGGCCGCTGTACGCGTCATGCGGCGCGCGTCACGCGCCATCGCAGGATTCCGTACCGTCGAGCATCAGCGTGCCGACCCGCGCGGGCACGAGCGGCGTGCGCGGCGCCGGCGGCGTCCAGCCGAACAGCGCCTGCGCGGCCGCGCCGCACACGCGACCCTGGCATGCGCCCATCCCGCAACGCGACTGCAGTTTGGCAGCCGTCCAGCCCGGTTCCCGTGCGACCGTATCGAACCGCACGTCTTCGCACCGGCACAGCAGCGTGTCGGGCCGCGCGAGCCGGCGGATCGGCTCGCGGATCGCAAAGCGCTCGCGTACGGCATCCGCGAACGCCTGCCAGCGCGCGCGGCGTGCGACCAGCGCGGCCAGTCGGTCGGTCTGCCCGGTCGCCGCATAGCCGGCGATCTCGCCTTCGACCATCGCCAGCTCGCTGCCGCCGACGCCCGTGCACTCGCCCGCCGCGAAATACCCGTCGCGGCTCGTGCGCTGGTGTGCGTCGACCACCACCGCGCCGTGCTCGATCCGGCAGCCGAGATGACGCGGCAGCACGGTATTCGGCACGAGGCCGAAGCCGCACGCGAGCCGGTCGCAGTCGACGTCGAATTCGCGATCGCCTTGACGGATCCGCACACGTTCGAGCCGCTGGTCGCCGAATGCCTCGACGACGTACGCAGCGGGCCGATAAGCAGCGGTGGCGAGCTTCGCGGCCTGCGCGAGCTTCGACGGCCAGCGCCACAGCCCCGCGCCGAAGCCGGCGACGTCGCCCCATGCGGCCTGTTCGAGCACGTGCGACACGCGTGCGCCGGCCTGCCGGGCCGTCACCGCGCTCGCCAGCAGCAGCGGCCCGCTGCCCGCGATCACCGTGCGCTGCCCGCGCACGTCGAGCCCGTACTTGATCAGCGCCTGCAAGCCGCCCGCGCCGGTCACGCCCGGCAGCGTCCAGCCCGGAAACGGCAGCAGCAGCTCGCGCGCGCCGCAGCAGAGAATCAGCGTCCGGAAATCGAGCAGCCGCCCGCGTTCGTCGTCTTCGAGCAGCAACGTGCCCGGCTGCGTTTCGGCGACGATGCGCGTCGCCGCGAGGTGCATGACGTTCGGCTGCCGCAGCACGGCGAGGCGTTCGGCGGCGGCCGGCGTCGGTGCGGCGGCTGCCGGCTGCCGCCAGATCTGTCCGCCCGCGCGCGGGTTGTCGTCGACGATCGCGACCGTCGCACCGCTGCGCGCGGCGGCCCGCGCGGCCGACAGTCCAGCCGGGCCCGCGCCGATGATCGCGACGTCAGCGCTCAGTCGTTCCTGTTTCATCGCGTGCGCTCCACCTGCATGCCGTCGCGGCACAGCGTCTGGCACGCCAGCCGGCGCCGGCCGTCGATCGTCATCCGGCATTCCTGGCAGATGCCCATCCCGCAAAACGGCGCACGCGCCGCACCCGTGCACGACACGCGCGTCGTGTCGTCGCCGCTCGCTGCAACGGCGGCCGCGACGGTCGCGCCGTCGGCCACGGTCAGCGCGCGGCCGTCCAGATGAATGATCATGTCAGCCTCCGCCGGGCCGCCCCAAGGGCGTAGCAGGGAATTCGCAGAGCATCGCTCTGCGCCTGCGTAGCCGGCCGGCTTTGCAAAGCCGGCCGTGGGCGGCTGACAGCCCCTGCGGGGGGCACCTTGCATGGGACCGGAGTAAGCGCTGAAGCGCCAACTCCGGTCGATCGCGAATGAAGTAAGCGTGGGGGTCGTTTCACGTCAGCGCTCCGGCCAAGGACGACGCGGTGAGGAAGCGTCCCGGCAAATACGGTTCGATATCGATGGGCGGCCGCTCGCCGGCCATCAGCGCGGCGACGAGCCGCGCGCTGCCCGGCGCGGTCGTCACGCCGAGCCCTTCGTGGCCGACCGCGAGCCACACGCCCGGCCGCGCGGGGTGCTCGCCGAGCAGCGGCAGGCCGTCGGGGCTCGCCGAACGGAAGCCGGTCCATGCGCGGATACCGTTCAAGTCGGCCAGATCCGGCAGGTAGCCGACCGCGCGGCGCAGCATGCGCGCGAGCACGGGCGGCTCGACCTGAGCGTCCTCGGTGTCGAACTGGCGCGACGAGCCGATCAGCAACTGGCCGGTCGGCCGTGGCTGCACGTTGAACGCGACCGACGTGCCGTCGCTCGCGTGCGCGCTCGCCGCATAGCCGAGTTCGACGAGTTGATGCGACACGTGGCCTGGATAGCGGTCGGTGATCAGCAGATGGCCCTTCTTCGGGCGCAGCGGCAGCTCGGGCAGCAGCGTGCGCGCGGCAACGCCGTTCGCGACGACCACGCGTTCCGCGCGCAGCGTGTCGCCGCTTGCAAGCGTCACGCTCGGGCCGTCGACCGCGACGGCCCGATCACGACGCAACGTGATGCGCGGCGCGCGCTGCATCAGCCAGTTCGCGGTAACCGGCGCATAGAGAATCGCGTCGCCGGGAATCTTCAGCGCGCCGCCAAGCCCGGCGCGCAGCATCGGCTCCCGTTGCGCGAGCGCCGCCGCGTCGATCAGCTCGCCGGCCACGCCGTGCGCGGCGAGCGTCGCCTGCTTCGCGCGCGCCAGATCCATCTCGTGCGCATCGGCCGCGAGCCACAGCGTGCCGCAGTTGCGGTATGCGCAGCCGTCGGGCATCTCGCGGCTCAACGCGCGCCACAGTTCGATCGAGTAATGGCTCAGCGCGAGCTCGGCCGCGTTGTCGTCCATCGCGACGAGGTGGCCCATGCCCGCGCCGGTCGCGCCGCCGCTGGCGTCGTCGACGACGAGCACGCGCAGCCCGCGCTGCGCGAGTTCGTGCGCGCAGGCCGCGCCGACGATGCCCGCGCCGATCACGACGACGTCGGTCTTCGTTTCGCTCACGACCCGATGCCCCAGCCGAACGGATCGTCTTCGTCGATCAGCAGCGTCGCTTCCGCGCTCAGGTGCGCGCTGCCGCGAATCGTCGGCACGATGCCGCCGCCGTCGGCCCGCTCGTAACTCGCGTGGAACACGCTGCCGATCACGCTCGCCTGCCGCCACACGGCGCCCGGCGCGAGCTTGCCGGCCGCCGCGAGACACGCGAGCTTCGCGCTGGTGCCGGTGCCGCACGGCGAACGGTCGTACGCGAGGCCCGGGCACAGCACGAAGCTGCGGCTGTCGTGCTCGGGATCGTCGGCGAACAACTCGATGTGATCGATCTCGCCGCCGTTCGCGCCGGTGATGCCCGCGCGTTCGAGCCCTTCGCGCACGGCCGACGCATACGCGGTGAGCGCCGCGACGTTGTCGCCGGCGACGCGCTGCCCGTGGTCGCTGATCAGGAAGAACCAGTTGCCGCCCCACGCGATGTCGCCCTTCACGGGGCCGTATCCCGGCACGTCGAGCGCGACGCCCTGCGCATGACGATAGGCGGGCACGTTGCGCACGCTGACCGACAGATCGTCGTGCAGCGTCGCCTCGACGGTGCCGACCGGCGTCTCGATCAGGTGCACGCCGGGCGCGATGCGCCCCATGTGATGCAGCGTGCGCACGACGCCGATCGTGCCGTGCCCGCACATCCCGAGATAGCCGCTATTGTTGAAGAAGATCACGCCGGCCGCCGCGTCGGGCGCCACCGGGTCGCACAGCAGCGCGCCGACCATCACGTCGCTGCCGCGCGGCTCGAGGATGCACGCGGTGCGGTAACGATCGTGCTCGCGCGCGAGCACGTCGCGGCGCTCGGCCATCGTGCCGCTGCCGAGCGACGGAAAGCCGGACACGACGAGCCGAGTGGGTTCGCCGCCCGTGTGCGAATCGATGATCTGGATGCGCTTCATCATGAGCCGTCCGAAGTGGGGAAAGGAGCATAGCTTCCTCCGTCGCGCGTCCGTCCGCTTGTGGCTTTTCGATGAGGACGACGACGAAATCGGCATAGTGCGGCGGGCCCCTCCCGCCCCTGCCGGCCGCTGTGCCGATTTCGTCATTTTGCTCCGCGATACGACTCAAGCGTGATGGGCGTTTGCGCGGCGATACTGGTTGCCACACCGACACACCCGTCGGCCGACCGATACGAACGTAGGAGATTTCAGTGAGCCGCAAAGCCATTCAGTGGACCGGGGTTTTCCCGGCCGTCAGCACCCAGTTCAAGCCGGACTTTTCCCTCGACATCGACGCCACGCACCGCGTGGTCAAGAACCTGGTGAACGACGGCGTGTCGGGCCTCGTGGTCTGCGGCACGGTCGGCGAAAACACGTCGCTGTCGACGAGCGAGAAGCTCCAGGTGATCGAGGCCGCGCGCGACGCGGCCGGCGGCAAGATTCCGGTGATCGCCGGCATCGCCGAATTCACGACCGAATTCGCGCGCAACACGGTGCGTGAAGCGCAGCGCGTCGGCGTCGACGGCGTGATGGTGATGCCCGCGCTCGTCTACTCGGCGAAGCCGCACGAAACCGCCGCGCACTTCCGCGCGGTCGCGACGAGCACCGACCTGCCGGTGATGGTCTACAACAACCCGCCGATCTACAAGAACGACGTGACGCCCGACGTGCTGATCGCGCTGCAGGACTGCGAGAACATCGTCTGCTTCAAGGATTCGTCGGGCGATACGCGCCGCTTCATCGACCTGCGCAACGCGGTCGGCGATCGCTTCGTGCTGTTCGCGGGCCTCGACGACGTCGTGGTGGAGAGCATCGCGGTCGGCGCCGAAGGCTGGGTGTCGGGCATGTCGAACGCGTTCCCGAAGGAAGGCGAGACGCTGTTCCGCCTCGCGAAGCAAAAGCGCTTCGACGAAGCGCTCGCGCTGTATCGCTGGTTCATGCCGCTGCTGCACCTCGACGCACGCCCCGACCTCGTGCAGTGCATCAAGCTGTGCGAAGAGCTGGTCGGCCGGGGCAGCGCGATCACGCGTCCGCCGCGCCTCGCGCTGCAAGGCGACACGCTTGCGGAAGTGAAGGCCATCGTCGCGAAGGCGCTCGAAACGCGCCCGGCGCTGCCCGACGTCGGTCTCTGATCGATGCCCTGCGGCGGCGCGCGGGCATTGTGCCTGCGCGCCGCCCTCTCCGGTCCGGCATGGCATGCGGGCCCGTTCGCCCCGGCGCCAGAGCGTGCCCCGCGTGAATGCCCCGTAGCCCGCCCCGGTCGCTCGAACCGGGCGTTGCCGGCCGACAGGCAGGCGCTGCTGCTCCGTCGGAGCGTGGCGCACCTCAAGCCTGTGCCGATATTCCCTCCAGGAGACACGCCCATGCCAGGCCAAGGCAACGCACACCCGTCTGTCCCGCTTTCCCGTTCCGCGCACCCCGACGCGGGTCACGGCAAGTTCAAGAAACAGCTGTCGCTGACCGATCTCACGTTCATCGGTCTCGGCGCCATTTTCGGTTCGGGGTGGCTGTTCGCCGCGAGTCACGTATCGACGATCGCGGGCCCGGCCGGCATCTTCTCGTGGCTGCTCGGCGGCTTCGCGGTGCTGCTGCTCGGCATCGTCTACTGCGAACTCGGCGCCGCGCTGCCGCGCGCGGGCGGCGTGGTGCGCTACCCGGTGTTCTCGCACGGCCCGCTGCTCGGCTACCTGATGGGCTTCATCACGCTGATCGCATTCTCGAGCCTGATCGCGATCGAAGTCGTCGCCGCGCGCCAGTACGCGGCCGCATGGTTTCCGGGCCTCACGGTCGAAGGATCGAGCGACCCGACCACCGTCGGCTGGCTCGTGCAGGCCGCGCTGCTCTGCTTCTTCTTTTACCTGAACTATTCGAGCGTGAAGACCTTCGCGAAGGCGAACAACATCATCAGCGTCTTCAAGTTCATCGTGCCGCTCGCGGTGATCGGCGTGCTGTTCACGTTCTTCAAGCCCGCGAACCTGACCGTGCACGGCTTCGCGCCGTTCGGCATGCCGGGCATCGAGATGGCCGTGTCCGCCGGCGGCATCATCTTCGCGTATCTCGGGCTCACGCCGATCGTGTCGGTCGCGAGCGAGGTACGCAATCCGCAGCGCACGATCCCGATCGCGCTGATCCTGTCGATCCTGCTGTCGACGCTGATCTACGTGCTGCTGCAACTCGCGTTCATCGGCAGCATCCCGACGGCGATGCTCGCCGCCGGCTGGCATGACGTGAGCAAGGCGTTCTCGCTGCCGTACCGCGACATCGCGCTCGCGCTCGGCGTCGGCTGGCTCGCGGTGATGGTCGTCGCCGACGCGATGATCTCGCCGAGCGGCTGCGGCAACATCTACATGAACGCGACGCCGCGCGTGGTCTACGGCTGGGCGAAGACGGGCACGTTCTTCAAGGTGTTCACACGCGTCGACGAAGCGTCGGGCATCCCGCGCGCGGGCCTGTGGCTCACGTTCGGCCTCGCGATCTTCTGGACACTGCCGTTCCCGTCGTGGGAAGCGCTGATCAACATCGTGTCGGCCGCGCTGGTGTTGAGCTATGCGGTCGCGCCCGTGTCGGTCGCCGCGCTGCGCCGCACCGCGCCCGACCTGCCGCGGCCGTTCCGCGCCAGCGCGTTCGGCCTCACCGGCCCCGCGTCGTTCGTGATCGCCGCGCTGATCGTCTACTGGTCGGGCTGGAGCACGGTGTCCTGGCTGCTCGGGCTGCAGATCGTGATGTTCGTCATCTATCTCGCGTGCCGCCGCTGGGTGCCGACCGCGCACCTGAGCCTCGCCGAGCAGGTGCGTTCGTCCGCGTGGCTGATCGCGTTCTATGCAGCGATGATCGTGCTGTCGTATCTCGGCGGCTTCGGCGGCACGGGCCGGCTCGCGCATCCGTACGACACGGTCGTCGTCGCGGCCGTCGCACTCGTCATCTACTACTGGGGCGCGAACACCGGCGTGCGCGCCGACAAGCTGCAACTCGACGACGATGAGGACTGACGCGCCCGCGCCCTTTTTCCCTTCCATCGGCCGGGCGCAGTACGCCCGGCCCTGCCTTTTCCGAGGAAACCCATGCAACTCACAGGTCAGCTCCTGATCGGCCAGTCGGCCGTCGCCGGACAGAACGGCACCCTCCACGCGCTCGCCGCCGCGACCGGCGAACCGCTCGAACCGGCGTTCGGCGGCGCGAGCCTGCACGACCTGGAAACGGCGTGCGCACTCGCCGACGACGCGTTCGACACCTATCGCGAAACGTCGCTCGAAGCACGCGCCGCGTTCCTCGACGCGATCAGCCGCCACATCATGGCGCTCGGCGACGACCTGATCGAGCGCTGCGTCGTCGAAACGGGGCTGCCACGTGCACGCATCGAAGGCGAACGCGGCCGCACGGTCGGCCAGCTCGCGCTGTTCGCGTCGCTGGTGCGGGACGGCGGTTTCCTCGATGCGCGCATCGATCCGGCGCGCCCCGAGCGCAAACCGCTGCCGCGCGTCGACCTGCGCCTGCGCAACGTCGCGCTCGGGCCGGTGGCCGTGTTCGGCGCGTCGAACTTCCCGCTCGCGTTCTCGGTGGCCGGCGGCGACACGGCATCGGCGCTGGCGGCCGGCTGCCCGGTGATCGTCAAGGCGCATTCCGCGCATCCGGGCACGTCCGAACTCGTCGGCCGCGCGATCCAGCAGGCCGCGCGCGAATGCGGGATGCCGGCCGGCGTGTTCTCGCTACTGTTCGACGCGTCGCGCGAGATCGGCCAGGCGCTCGTCGCCGATCCGCGCATCAAGGCCGTCGGCTTCACCGGGTCGCGCCGCGGCGGCGTCGCGCTGATGCATATCGCGGCCGCACGCCCCGAGCCGATCCCCGTCTATGCGGAAATGAGCTCGATCAATCCCGTGCTGCTGTGTCCGGCCGCGCTCGAGGCCCGTCACGACACCATCGCCCCGCAGTTCGTCGCGTCGCTCGCGCTCGGCGCCGGCCAGTTCTGCACGAACCCGGGCCTCGTGCTCGCGGTCGACGGCCCCCCGCTGCGCGCATTCGAGGCCGCTGCCGCCGATGCCGTGCGCGCCGTCGCCGCGCAGACGATGCTGACACCGCACATCCATGCGAGCTATGCGCAAGGCGTCGCGGCATTGCGCGATCACTCGGCCATCGAACTGCTGGCCGAAGGCGTTGAAGGCGGCCGCCATCAGGCCCGTGCGGCGCTGTTCGCAACCTCTGCGGACGCGTTCATCGCCCACCCCCAGTTGCGCGACGAAGTATTCGGTCCCGCATCGCTGATCGTGCGCTGCCCGGACGCCGACACGCTGCATCGCGTGCTGAAATCGCTCGAAGGCCAGTTGACGATCGCCGCACACATCACCGATGGCGACGCGGCGCTGTTCGCCGCGCTGCGCCCGACGCTCGAACGCAAGGCCGGCCGCATTCTGGTCAACGGCTTCGGCACGGGCGTCGAGGTCGGCCACGCGATGGTGCACGGCGGCCCGTTCCCGGCGACGTCCGACACCCGCACGACGTCGGTCGGCGCCCGCGCGATCGAGCGCTTCCTGCGCCCCGTGTCGTACCAGGACGTGCCGGACGCGCTGCTGCCGCACGCGCTCCGCAGCAGCAATCCGCTGCACGTGCCGCAACGCATCGACGGCGTGCCCGTTCCGCGCGAGGTGAACCATGGCTGAGCCCACCGCCGAAGTCGTCCTGTCGCTCGATGAAGTCCATGCGCTCGCGCTGCGCGTGCTGACGCACCACGGGATGTCCGACGCACATGCGCGCGCCATCGCGAACGTGATCACGCAAGGCCAGCGCGACGAATGCCATTCGCACGGCGTGTACCGGCTGCTCGTCTGCGTGCGGTCGCTGAG
Source organism: Burkholderia sp. BCC0097 (assembly GCF_902832985.1). Taxonomy (NCBI): domain Bacteria; kingdom Pseudomonadati; phylum Pseudomonadota; class Betaproteobacteria; order Burkholderiales; family Burkholderiaceae; genus Burkholderia; species Burkholderia sp. BCC0097. The sequence continues at coordinate 3,218 of NZ_CADFDM010000009.1, read as the reverse complement.
GAAAGGCAAGGTCGATCCGCAAGCCGTGCCCACGCTGCGCCGGCTGTCGTCGTCGATCGTCGCGGTCGACGCGCATCGCGGCTTCTCGCTGCTGAGCTTCGAGACCGGGCTGCCGGTGCTGGTCGAGATGGCGAAGCAGCACGGCATCGCCGCGATGGCGATCAACCACTGCTATCACTTCTCCGCGCTGTGGCCCGAGGTCGAGGCGATCGCGGCCGAAGGGCTGGTCGGCATCGCGATGAACCCGAGCCATAGCTGGGTCGCCCCGGAAGGCGGCCGCGAACCGGTGTTCGGCACCAACCCGATCGCGTTCGCGTGGCCGCGCCCGGGCGGCGAGCCGTTCGTGTTCGATTTCGCGACGAGCGCGATCGCGCGCGGCGACATCGAGCTGCACGCGAAGCAAGGCAAGGCGATTCCGCCGCACTGGGCGATCGACGCGGATGGCCAGCCGACCACCGACCCGAAAGCCGCGCTGCAAGGCGCGATGCGCACGTTCGGCGGCCACAAGGGTTCGGCGCTCGCGGCGATGGTCGAGTTGCTCGGCGGCGCGCTGATCGGCGACATGACGAGCCGGGAATCGATGGACTTCGACGAAGGCGTCGGCGCGACGCCGTGCCACGGCGAACTCGTGATCGCGTTCGATCCGAAGGTGTTTCTCGGCGACGATCTCGACGCGGGGCTCGCGCGCGGCGAGCGGATGTTCGAATCAATCGTCGCGCAGGGCGCGCGGCTGCCGTCGCAACGGCGCTTCGACGCCCGCGCGCGGAGCATCGCGAACGGCGTGCGGATTCCGAAGGCGCTGTACGACGAGATCCTGACGCTGCTCGACTGACGCGCGATCGAGTGGCATGGCGCGGCTTCATCGTCGGCAGAACGGGCAATGAAGCCGCCGGCGGGCCTGCGTCCGGCTTGGGGCTTGGGGCTTGGGGCTTGGGGCTTGGGGCTTGGGGCTTGGGGCTTGGGGCTTGGGGCTTCGTGCTTCGTGACGTCGGTGTGCCCGGTGCACTTAACCGCTGTCCGGGGCACCACCGGCACCACTCGCCCGCTCCGCCCGGCGGCTGTGGGATAATCGCGGAGTTTGCCCAGGGCGCAGCTCAAGAGGTTGTTCGCACGGGCGCGAGAGAGGCCTTTATTCCCGTGCCTCCACCCTTTTCCCGCGATATTTCTTCAGCCATCACCATGCCCACTTACCGTTCCAAAACCTCCACCGCCGGCCGCAACATGGCAGGTGCGCGCTCGCTGTGGCGCGCCACCGGCATGAAAGACGACGATTTCTCGAAACCGATCATCGCGGTCGTCAACTCGTTCACGCAATTCGTGCCCGGGCACGTGCACCTGAAGGATCTCGGCCAGCTCGTCGCGCGCGAGATCGAGGCTGCCGGCGGCGTCGCGAAGGAATTCAACACGATCGCGGTCGACGACGGCATCGCGATGGGCCACGACGGCATGCTGTACTCGCTGCCGAGCCGCGACATCATCGCCGACTCGGTCGAATACATGGTGAATGCGCACTGCGCGGACGCGATGGTGTGCATCTCGAACTGCGACAAGATCACGCCGGGGATGCTGATGGCCGCGATGCGCCTGAACATTCCGGTGATCTTCGTGTCGGGCGGCCCGATGGAAGCCGGCAAGACGCGCCTCGCGAACCCGGTCACCAAGACCGTCGAACTGAAGAAGCTCGACCTCGTCGATGCGATGGTGATCGCGGCCGACCAGTCGTATTCGGACGCCGACGTCGCCGAAGTCGAACGCTCGGCCTGCCCGACCTGCGGCTCGTGCTCGGGCATGTTCACCGCGAACTCGATGAACTGCCTGACCGAAGCGCTCGGCCTGTCGCTGCCCGGCAACGGTACGGTGGTCGCCACGCACGCCGATCGCGAACAGCTGTTCAAGCGCGCCGGCCGCCGCATCGTCGAACTGACGCGCCAGCACTACGAGCAGGACGACGAACGCGTGCTGCCGCGCTCGGTCGGCTTCAAGGCGTTCGAGAACGCGATGACGCTCGACATCGCGATGGGCGGCTCGACCAACACGATCCTGCACCTGCTCGCGATCGCGCAGGAAGCCGGCATCGACTTCACGATGAAGGACATCGACCGCCTGTCGCGCACCGTGCCGCAGCTGTGCAAGGTCGCGCCGAACACGAACAAGTACCACATCGAGGACGTGCACCGCGCCGGCGGCATCATGGCGATCCTCGGCGAGCTCGAGCGCGCCGGCAAGCTGCACACCGACGTGCCGACCGTCCATGCGCCGACGCTGAAGGATGCGCTCGACCAGTGGGACATCGTCCTCACGCAGGACGAAGCGGTCCGCACGTTCTACCTGGCCGGCCCGGCCGGCATCCCGACGCAGGTCGCGTTCAGCCAGAACACGCGCTGGCCGAGCCTCGACCTCGACCGCGCCGAAGGCTGCATCCGCTCGTACGAGCATGCGTTCTCGAAGGAAGGCGGCCTCGCGGTGCTGACCGGCAACATCGCGCTCGACGGCTGCGTGGTGAAGACGGCCGGCGTCGACGAAAGCATCCTCGTGTTCGAAGGCTCCGCGCACGTGACCGAATCGCAGGACGAAGCGGTCGAGAACATCCTCAACGACAAGGTCAAGGCCGGCGACGTGGTGATCGTGCGCTACGAAGGCCCGAAGGGCGGCCCGGGCATGCAGGAAATGCTCTACCCGACCAGCTACATCAAGTCGAAAGGGCTCGGCAAGGCGTGTGCGCTGCTGACGGACGGCCGGTTCTCGGGCGGTACGTCGGGGCTGTCGATCGGCCATTGCTCGCCGGAAGCGGCGGCAGGCGGCGCGATCGGCCTCGTGCGCGACGGCGACCGGATCCGCATCGACATTCCGAACCGCACGATCGACGTGCTGGTGTCGGACGAGGAACTGGCGCGCCGCCGCGAGGAGCAGAACGCGAAGGGCTGGAAGCCTGCGCAGCCGCGTCCGCGCAAGGTGTCCGCGGCGCTCAAGGCGTACGCGAAGCTCGTCATGTCGGCCGACAAGGGCGCCGTGCGCGATCTGTCGCTGCTCGACGACTGATGCGGCGGGCTGCGGGCGACCGGTAGCGCCTTACCTCGCCCCGCTTGCCCGATCCAAAAGCCGCTCTCCGGAGCGGCTTTTTTTGTCTGGCTGACCCATCCTGAAATAGGTTGACACTTTTTCGCCGAGACGAAGAGGTGGCAAGTGGAGCAAGGGATCAAGCGGACGCAGCGGGATTA
>NZ_CADFDM010000008.1:192725-371443 GCF_902832985.1 Burkholderia sp. BCC0097 | reverse complement strand
GTCGACGGCGTGTTCACGACGGTGCAGGACGTCGCGCAGACGGTACTGTTCCTGTCGGCATTCCCGAGCGCCGCGCTCACGGGCCAGTCGTTCATCGTCAGCCACGGCTGGTTCATGCAATGAAGCCGCACGCCCGCACCGAAAAGCAGGCCGTGGATGCGGCGGACCTGCACCACGAAGCCGGCGCACCGGCCTCTGCGCGGTCGCTGCCGTACGAAACGATCGCGCTCGTCCTGCAGGGCGGCGGCGCGCTCGGCGCGTACCAGGCCGGCGTGTTCGAAGGGCTGCACGAGGCGGGCATTCCGCTCGACTGGATCGCGGGCATCTCGATCGGCGCGCTCAACACCGCGCTGATCGCCGGCAACGCGCCCGAGCATCGCGTCGAGCGCCTGCGTGAATTCTGGGAAACGATCTGCCAGCCGGCGTTCTTTCCCGCGATTCCGGCCGCGTTCGAATTCGCGCTGTTCAACAGCATCGACCAGGTGCGCACGTTCTTCACCGCGTCGCAGGCCGCGAGCGCGATGATGCAGGGCCAGCAAGGCTTCTTCGTGCCGCGCTTCCCGCCGCCGCTGCCGGGCGTGGCCGATCATCCGCAAAAGATCAGCTGGTACGACACGTCGGCGCTGCGCACGACGCTGCTCAAGCTGTGCGATTTCGACCGGATCAATTCGGGCGAGACGCGCGTGTCGGTCGGCGCGGTCAACGTCGGCACCGGCAACTTCGTGTACTTCGACAACTCGCGCATCCGTCTCGCGCCCGAGCATTTCATGGCGTCCGGTGCGTTGCCGCCCGCGTTCCCGCCCGTCGAGATCGACGGCGAGTATTACTGGGACGGCGGTGTCGTGTCGAACACGCCGCTGATGGAAGTGCTGCGCGCCCGGCCGCGCAGCGACACGCTCGCGTTCCAGGTCGATCTGTGGAGCGCGCGCGGGCCGCTGCCGCGCACGATGGCCGACGTCGCCGAGCGCACGAAGGACGTGCAGTATTCGAGCCGCACGCGTTTCGTCACCGACACGCTGCAGCGCGAACAGCGCTACCGCAACGTGCTGCGCCACGTGCTCGAACAGGTGCCGGAAGAGCAGCGCAAGAACGATCCGTGGTGCGTCGAAGCCGAAGAAATGTCGAGCGGAAAGAAGTACAACATCCAGCATCTGATCTATCAGCAGAAAGCGTACGAGCATCACTACAAGGACTATCAGTTCGGTCTGTCGACGATGCGCGACCACTGGTCCGCGGGTCTCGACGACATCCGCAAGACGCTCGCGGTGAAGGACGGCCTCGCGCTGCCCACCAACGACGCGGGCTTCGTCACGCACGACATTCACCGCCGCCGGTAATGCCGTGTGCAACGGGCCGGTGCGCCGCATGCGCCGGCCCGTCCTCCTTTCCGATTCGACATGCCGATTTTCATTGCGCTATTCGCGCTCATCGCCCTCGGATGGGGCGCCGTTCACCTGTTTCACGTCATCGCCGCGCAGTTCGGCCAGCCGGTCGCGATCGCGGCCGCCGTGCTCGCCGCCGCGCTCCTGATCGCGCTGATCGCGTGGTGGCTCAAGCGCCGCCGCGACATCGCACCCAACACGAAGGAAGCAGGCTGGACGCATATCGTGCATCGCGCGTGGGGCGAGTTACGCGTGTCCACGACGCAAGGGCTGCTGTGGCTGTCGCATGACAGCGCGGACGGCCGCTATACGCTGTCGCAGCTCGACGGTTGCGAGGCTGCGCCGATCGACGGCCGCTGGCATCTCGTCGTGCGCGTACGCGACACCGTGCGCGGCGAATGGAAACTGCCGATGATGGACAAGCGCGATGCGCAGCGCTGGGCGCGCGTGCTCACGCTGGCGAAGGACAACCGGCTCTGAACGTGCGTTCAGGCCGGGCGGCCCGCACGGGTCAGCCGCACGACGGCCCGCTATCGCGCGCCGAGCGCCCGCAGCGCATCGAGCACATGCTGCGTCGCCCGTTCGACCGGGCCGGCCCGATGGGCGATCCCGAGTTCGCGCCACAAGGCCGGACGTAGCGGCCGCATGACGATACGCGTATCCGGCAGCGGGGCGCCCGCCTCGTGCGGCAGCAGCGTCGCGCCGTACCCTGCGGCGACCAGGCTCTTGATCGCATCGTTGTAGTTGAGTTCGATCCGCGGCACGGGCCGGTGGCCGCCGAGCGCGAACCATTCGGTCGTGAGCCTCGACAGGCGCGTCGTCGCATCGTTGAGAATCAGCGGCCGCGCGGCCAGATACGCCGGCGTCACACGGGCCGGAAGCGGCCAGTCGGCCGGCAGGAAAGCCATCACCGGGTCGCGGCGCCACGGGCGGATCGACAGCCCCGCGACCGGTGCTTGCGGCAGCGCGACCAGCCCGACGTCGAGTGTGCCCTGTGCAATGCGCGCCAGCGTGTCCTGCGATGTGAGCACCGCGATCTGCACGTCGATATCCGGATGCTGCGCGCGCAGTCCGGCCACCGCCTGCGGCAGCAGATGCGCGATCGCACCGGTCGAGGCGCCGAGACGCACGCGCCCGGTCAACCCCTGCACCTGTCGCTGCACGTCGTCCAGCGTCGATTCGACCTCCGCCAGCAGACGCCGCGCCCGCTCCACCAGCACTTCACCGATCACCGACGGGCGCACGTTGCCGCGCGTACGCGACAGCAGCGGCGCGCCGACGCGGCTTTCCAGCTCGGCGACATGCAGGCTGACGGTCGGCGGCGCGAGATGAAGCCATTGCGCCGCCGCCACGAAGGAACCCTGGTCCGCGATCGCGACCAGCGTACGCAGGCGGTCCAGACTGATCTCGCGCATCACACACCTCTCGTTCAGAAAAGCTGAATCAGACGATCAGCAAATTCAACTTTTCCTATTCTAGGCGTTCGGTGGACGATACGGTTTCCCCGACGACCGAACGCGACGAGCACGACCATCATGAGCTTCCCCACTGTCTTCATCGACGGCGACCAGGGCACGACCGGGTTGCAGATTCACGCGCGTCTGCGCGACCGCACCGACGTGCGGCTGCTCACGCTTCCCGCCGCCGAACGCAAGGACGCGGCGCGGCGCGCCGATGCACTTAATGCATGCGATATCGCGATCCTGTGCCTGCCCGACGCGGCCGCGCGCGAAGCGGTCGGCTTCATCCGGAACCCGGCGGTACGCGTGATCGATGCGAGTTCGGCCCATCGCACGCAGCCCGACTGGGTCTACGGCTTTCCCGAGATGGCCGACGGACACGCGTACAACATTGCGCATGCGAAACGCGTGACCAATCCCGGCTGCTACCCGACCGGCGCGATCGGCCTGCTTCGCCCGCTGCTGCAGGCCGGGCTGCTGCCGCGCGACTACCCGGTGAGCATCCACGCGGTGTCCGGTTACTCGGGCGGCGGGAGAGCCGCCGTCGACGCATTCGAATCCGGCGACGCCGCGGCACGCGCGTTGCCGCTGCAGGTCTACGGCCTCGCGCTCGAGCACAAGCACGTGCCCGAGATCCGGCAGCATGCGGGGCTCGCGCACCGCCCGTTCTTCGTGCCAGCCTACGGTGCCTATCGGCAAGGCATCGTGCTCACCATTCCGATCGAGCTGCGCCTGCTTCCGGCCGGCGTGACGGGTGAGCGGCTGCATGCGTGTCTCGCGCACCACTACGCGGACGCGCGTCACGTCGACGTGATGCCGCTCGCGGACGCCGCCGCGGCAACGCATCTCGATCCGCAAGCGCTGAACGGCACCAATGATCTGCGGCTCGGCGTGTTCGTCAACGCAGATGGCGGGCAGGTATTGCTGTCCGCCGTGTTCGACAATCTCGGCAAAGGGGCGTCCGGCGCAGCCGTGCAGAATCTCGACCTGATGCTCGGCGCGCGACACGCGGCGTGACGCGCCCGCAGGCATCGTCGACGATGCCTGCGCACGCCCCCGTAAAAGCTCACCTTTAGCCGGTTTCAGGCCGTATCGTCACCCGCGGCGGCATTCAGGCCGGCCAGCGTCTCCACCAGAAAATCCACGCACACGCGCACCTTCGCCGACGCCGCGACGCGCTCCGGATACACGGCCCAGATGTTCGCGGGCTGGATCGCGTCCGGCAGCACGCGGCACAACGCGCCGCGTTCGATCAGCGGCCCGGCCTCCCAGATCGAGCGCAGCACGATGCCGCGTCCGGCCAGCGCCCATTGCACGGCCACCTCGCCATGGTTCGTCGACAGCGCGCCGCCGACCTTCACCGTGACCGTCTCACCGCGCACGTTCAGCCGCCATACGCCGAACGGATGATCGCGCTCCTTGATCGCAAGACAATCGTGCGAGGCCAGATCCGCGAGCGAGCGCGGCGTGCCGCGTCGGGCGAGATAGTCGGGCGACGCGCACAGCACGCGATGGTTCGTGGCAAGGCGGCGGGCGATCAGGTGATCGGCGATCTCGTCGCCGATGCGCACGTCGAGGTCGTAGCCTTCGCCAGCCACATCGACGAGCCGGTCGAACAGATCGAGCCGCACGTTCAACTGCGGATAGCGCGCGCTGAAGTCGAGCAGCGCCGGCGCGATGACGTGCCGGCCGAAGCCGAAACTGCTCGACATGCGCAGCGTGCCGCGCGGCACCGTGCGCGTGGTCGACACGTCCTCGACGAGATGATCGACGTCGTCCAGAATCTTCTCGGCGCGCGCGAACACGCGTTCGCCGGCCTCGGTAACCGTCATGCGGCGTGTCGAGCGATGCAGCAGGCGCGTGCCGAGCTGCGCCTCGAGCATCGCGACGCGCTTGCTGACGTACGCGGGCGACACGGCGAGCTGCTCGGCGGCCGCGCTGAAGCTCGCGAGGCGGACGACCAGGCTGAACACGCGCAGGTCGTCGAGGTTCGGCGATTTATTCACGATTCGTGGAAAGTCGATTAACTTTTGAGCGATTTTAATCCAGATGGAAATAAATAGAATGTCGTGACGGGCTGCTGCCTCCCCGGCAGCCGGCCAACCAGCCAAGGAGATTTGCATGACCGACAGGACTTACAGGATTGCCGTGATCCCCGGCGACGGCATCGGCCGCGAAGTGATGCCCGAGGGCCTGCGCGCGCTCGCCGCCGTGACCGCACGCTTCGGCGTGCGCTTCGACTTCGTCGAGATCGACTGGGCGAGCTGCGACTACTACGCGCAGCACGGCACGATGATGCCGGACGACTGGAAAGCGCAACTGTCGGGCATGGACGCGATCCTGTTCGGCGCGGTCGGCTGGCCGGCGACAGTGCCCGATCACATTTCGCTGTGGGGCTCGCTGTTGAAATTCCGCCGCGAATTCGACCAGTACATCAACCTGCGGCCCGCGCGCCTGTTCGACGGCGTGCCGTCGCCGCTCGCCGGCCGCCGGCCGGGCGACATCGATTTCATGATCGTGCGCGAGAACACCGAGGGCGAATATTCGTCGGTCGGCGGCACGATGTTCGAAGGTACCGAGCGCGAAGTCGTGATGCAGCAGTCGATCTTCACGCGGCACGGCACCGAGCGTGTGCTGAAATTCGCGTTCGAGCTCGCGCAGCGGCGCGCGAAGCGCGTCACCGTCGCGACCAAAAGCAACGGCATTGCGATCAGCATGCCGTGGTGGGATGCGCGCGCGGCCGAGATGGCCGAACGCTATCCGGAGATCGCGGTCGACAAGCAGCACATCGACATCCTGTGCGCGCGCTTCGTGCTGCAGCCGGACCGCTTCGACGTCGTCGTCGCGTCCAACCTGTTCGGCGACATCCTGTCGGATCTCGGGCCGGCCTGTACGGGCACGATCGGCATCGCGCCGTCGGCTAACCTGAACCCCGACCGCACGTTCCCGTCGCTGTTCGAACCCGTGCACGGTTCCGCGCCCGACATCGCGGGGCAATACATCGCGAATCCGGTCGCGATGATCTGGTCGGCGGCGATGATGCTCGACTTCCTTGGCAACGGCACGGGCCGCGAACGCGAAGCGCACGATGCGATCGTCGCCGCGATCGAGGACGTGCTGCGCACCGGGCCGCGTACGCGCGATCTCGGCGGCAACGCGGGCACGCAGGAAGTGGGCGAGGCGATCGCCGCGCGGATTGCGGGGTGAGAGGTGAGGGTCGTGCCCGGCGCGGGCGCCGGGTGGGGCTTCGTGAATCGCTCTGCGATGAGCGATACACGATGCGGTTGCGCACGTGTGCTGACTTTGACGATGCGGCGGCGGTGAACATCGAGCGGTGAGCAACGCCCTATCGCAACGCGCACTGCTTGCGCGGTTTTTCGTTGAAACTCGAAAGATGATCCGATCGGTGAGTTGCACGTCACACTCGCACACACCGATCGCCAATACACGACCGCTTCGACGCGATCGGTGAGATGCATCACGCAGGAAAGCACACCGCTGCACTCCGAGGTCTGCACCGCTTTACCCGCGCGATGTCACGTCGATCTGTTCCATGCACACAGTTCGACGCGACATTTCACCTCGTCCCGAAAAATCTCACCTTCAGCGGACAGCTCCCGAATTTCCTCACCATTGAACCTGGGTGATGCGTTCGCCGATCCGTTGAACGCGTGCGCGCATCATCACAGCCCGAGGTCGGACAACCCCGGATGATCATCCGGACGACGGCCGAGCGGCCAGTGATAAAGACGGTCCGCCTCGCGAATCGGCAGATCGTTGATGCTCGCGTGGCGATGCGCCATCAGGCCGTTTTCGTCGAACTCCCAGTTCTCGTTGCCGTATGAACGGAACCAGTTGCCCGCATCGTCGTGCCACTCGTACGCGAAGCGCACCGCGATGCGATTGCCGCCGAACGCCCACAGCTCCTTGATCAGCCGGTAATCGAATTCGCGCGCCCACTTCCGCTGCAGCAGCCCGACGATTTCATCGCGGCCCGTCACGAATTCCGCGCGGTTGCGCCAGCGGCTTTGCGGCGTATAGGCAAGCGACACGCGTTGCGGGTCGCGCGTGTTCCACGCGTCCTCGGCGGCGCGCACTTTCTGGCGCGCCGTGTCGAGCGTGAAGGGCGGAACGGGCGGACGAACTTCGGGGGAAGCGGACATGGGTTGCTCCTGTTCAGGGTTCTGGCCGCGAACGCGCGCAGCCGGTTCGGATTCGCTGCGTCGGCTACCGCGATGCGGTATCGAGCAGCAGTTCAGCCGTCGCGCGCGCATCGCGCGCGGCGTTTGCATCGCCACTGACGAGCGCCACGCCGATCGCGCCGTCGATCAATACGAGCCACTGGCGCGCAAGGCGCGCAAGCCCGCGGCGCTCGATGCCCGTTTCGTCGGCATAGGCGTCGAGGCGCTCGCGCACGAATGCCAGCAGGCGCGCCTTGTGCATGCGGGCGACGACGCGCACTGGATCGTCCGCGTCGGGTATCTCACCCGACGCATTCAGGAACGCGCAGCCGTGAAAGTCGGGCTGCCCGAACCAGTCGCGCAGCACGTCGAACATGCCGAGCAGTTGCGCACGCGGCGCCTTGCCGCGTGCCAGCGTGGCATCGACGAACCAGCGCATCCAGCGCTCGTCGCGCCGTTCGAGCGCGGCGACCACCAGCGCTTCTTTCGATTCGAAATGCGAATAAAAGCTCTTTCGTGCCGCGCCGGATCGCTTGACGATGGCGTCGACACCGGTCGCATGGATGCCGCCCGAATAGATCAGCGCTTCGGCCGCGTCGAGCAGCCGGTCGCGAACGCCCGGTTCGCCGGAAGAGTCGAGAAGTGTGTTCATGGGTTTACGGTAGAACGATCGTTCTCCGTCGTCAATACCCGAATGAAAAGGCCCTGCCGGTGGGAAGGTTGAATCGTGCCTGAATGTCGAGTCTTCAGCTCGATCCTTGCTGATTGAATGGTGAATGGATCAAGTAGTGGGCTGCGCACCGATCAAGGTCGATCGATGTCGACCGCATCGCCTATCAGTGAGGCGCAACACTGTGTGCGGCTCACGGTTGATGTCCCGATTCGGCGCGATGTCGCATACGGCGGCAAGCAAACGCTCGCCAGGCGAAGCAGGGAAGTGCATGGAAGAAGGGAAAAGCAGGCGCCGAATGGCGTAACGAGAAAAGGCGAAGTGGCTACCGACAGGTGAAGCGAACGTGAAATCGCCATTCACCGATACGGGATCTTGCGGCGATTCGGCACGCACACACAGCTCCCGAATAATCTCACCTCAAGCGCTGAATCACGTGTTCCGACGCGCAACGATGCGCGTGCAAACGAAAACGGGGCAGGCGGCGATCGCGCCGCGCTGCCCCGTCTCGACACTCACTCGCCTCAGACGGTCCAGTCGAGAATCACCTTGCCGCTTTCGCCGGACAGCATCGCGGCGAAGCCTTGCTCGTAATCATCGGCCGCGAAGCGATGCGTGATGATTGGCGACAGGTCGAGGCCGCTCTGCAGCATCGCGACCATCTTGTACCAGGTCTCGAACATCTCGCGGCCGTAGATGCCCTTGATCTCGAGCCCCTTGAAGATCACCTGGTTCCAGTCGATCGCCGTCTGCGCGGGCGGGATGCCGAGCAGCGCGACCTTGCCGCCATGGTTCATCGCCTCGAGCAGGCTCGTGAACGCGCTCGGCACGCCCGACATCTCGAGACCGACGTCGAAGCCTTCGGTCATGTGCAGGTCGGCCATCACGTCGCGCAGCGACTCGCGTGCGACGTTGACCGCGCGCGTCGCGCCCATCTTGCGCGCGAGCTCCAGCCGATAGTCGTTGATGTCGGTGATGACGACGTTGCGCGCGCCGACGTGCTTCGCGATCGCGACGGCCATGATGCCGATCGGGCCCGCGCCGGTGATCAGCACGTCTTCGCCGACGAGATTGAACGACAGCGCCGTATGCGTCGCGTTGCCGAACGGATCGAAGATCGATGCGAGATCGTCGGAGATCTCCGGCGGAATCTTGAACGCGTTGAACGCCGGAATCGCCAGGTATTCGGCGAATGCGCCTTCGCGGTTCACGCCGACGCCCACCGTGTTGCGGCACAGATGCCGGCGCCCGGCGCGACAGTTTCGGCAGAAACCGCACGTGATGTGACCTTCGCCGGACACGCGATCGCCGATCGCGAAGCCGCGCACTTCCTGTCCCATCTCGACGATCTCGCCGACGTATTCGTGGCCGACGTGCATCGGCACCGGAATCGTCTTCTGCGCCCAGTCGTCCCACTTCCAGATATGGATGTCGGTGCCGCAGATCGCCGTGCGGCGGATCTTGATCAGCACGTCGTTGTGGCCGACTTCGGGACGCTTCACGCGCGTGAGCGTGAGGCCGGGGCCGCGTTCGAGCTTTGCCAGTGCTTTCATGGTCGCGCCTCCGTCAGATGATGCCGAGCGACTTGCCGACGCGCACGAATGCGGCGACCGTCTGGTCGATCTGTTCGGGCGTGTGCGCGGCGCTCATCTGCGTGCGGATGCGCGCACGGCCGCGCGGCACGACGGGGAACGAGAAGCCGATCACGTAGACCCCTTCGCCGAGCAGCTTGTCGGCCATGTTCGTCGCGAGCTGCGCGTCGCCGAGCATCACCGGGATGATCGGATGCGCGCCGGGCACGAGCGTGAAGCCGGCTTCGGTCATCTGCTTGCGGAACCGCGCGCCGTTCTCGCGCACGCGCTCCCGCAGCTTCGCGCCTTCGTCGCTGCCGAGCAGTTCCAGCACCTTCAGCGACGCCGCGGCGATGCTCGGCGTGAGCGTGTTCGAGAACAGATACGGACGCGAGCGCTGGCGCAGCAGCTCGATCACCTCGCGACGCGCGGCGACATAGCCGCCCGAGGCACCCCCGAGCGCCTTGCCGAGCGTGCCCGTGATGATGTCGACGCGGCCTTCGACGCCGCAGTGCTCGGGCGTGCCGCGGCCGTGCGTGCCGATGAAACCGACCGCATGCGAATCGTCGACCATCACGAGCGCGCCGTAGCGATCAGCGAGATCGCAGATGCCTTTGAGATCGGCGATGATGCCGTCCATCGAGAACACGCCGTCGGTCGCGATCAGCTTGTGGCGCGCGCCAGCGGCGTCGGCTTCCTTGAGCTTCGCCTCGAGGTCGGACAGATCGTTGTTCTTGTAGCGAAAACGCTTCGCCTTGCACAGGCGAATGCCGTCGATGATGCTCGCGTGATTCAGCTCGTCGCTGATCACTGCGTCGTTCTCGTCGAGCAATGTTTCGAACAGCCCGCCGTTCGCGTCGAAGCAGCTCGAATAGAGGATGCTGTCCTCGGTGCCGAGAAACGCGGCCAGCGCGCTTTCCAATTGCTTGTGGACGGTTTGCGTGCCGCAGATGAAGCGCACCGATGCCATGCCGAAGCCGTCCTGGTCGAGGCCGGCCTTCGCCGCGTCGATCAGGCGCGGATCGTTCGCCAGACCCAGATAGTTGTTCGCGCAGAAATTGAGCACGCCGGCGCCGCCGGCGAGCCGCACGGCTGCCGCCTGGGGACTCGCGATCTCGCGCTCGGTCTTGTAAAAACCGTCCGCGCGGATCTGGTCGAGCGTCCCGCGCACCTGGGCGAGAAAGGCATCACGCATCGCAAAGCTCCTGACAGGGTTTCGCATTCCGCAGCGCACCGCTCGTGGCGGCGCAACGGCCTGCTACTGTTATAGTCGGTCGTTCGGTTGACCGCATTTATCCGATATTCCGAACTAGAATTCGAAATATCGAACAACTCTAAGCGAACGGAATCCAAATGGCAAGTTCCTCAGGATCGCGGCGCCCGGCCGCCGACGCCGCCCCGCAACCACCGGCCGCGACCCCGCCGCGCGTGGGCGAGCAGATCCAGCGCCTGCGCAACGAGCGCAAGCTGACGCTCGACGACCTGTCGCGCGCCGCCGGCGTATCGAAATCGATGCTCTCCGAGATCGAGCGCGACAAGGCCAACCCGACCATCGCCGTGGCATGGCGGCTGACGAACGCGCTCGGCATCACGCTCGACGAACTGTTCTCGCAGCCGAAGGCGCCCGAGACGATCCGTGTGGACGGCCCGCACGACATTCCGACGCTCGCCGGCCACGACGGCCGGTACCAGTTGCGCGTATGGGGCCCGATCGACCTCGCCGGCAAGTTCGAGTGGTACGAGCTGACGCTGCCGGGCGGCGGCGCCCTGGTATCGAATGCGCACGAACCGGGCACGCGCGAGCACCTCACCGTGCTGCAGGGCGCGATGGAAATCGAGGCCGCCGCAGCGAGCCGGCGCCTGAAGGCGGGCGACACCGCACGCTACCCGGCCGATGAGCCGCATGCGATCCGCAATCCCGGCAAGGCCGAAGCACGGGCCTTGTTGATCGTGATCCATCGCTGACGGCGCGGGTAGCCGGCCAAAAGGTCAGTCGCAGGCCAGTTGCGGAAAGTACTGTATGTTTGTACAGTATACGGACATTCCGCCATGCATGGGCCGGAGCCGGCGCACCGAGGCGCCCGCTCCGGTCGACAGGAGCCTGCAATGACAGAAGAACAAGATTTGGCCGCGCTCAGCTTCAAGGCTGCCGCGCATGACCTCGAATTGATCGTTCGCCATATCGCCGGGCGCTACATCCGTCAGCGCGTGCCGCTGACGTGGCGCCTGCTGCACGCGATCGAAGCCGAGGCGCTCGCCGATCTCGGCTTTGCGAGCCGGCACGACGCCGGCATGCGTCAACTGTTCGAACGGCCATCGGACATGACGTTTCCCGAGACCGACGATCCGATCGACTTCGGGCGCTCGAACGCGCTGCCCGCGGTCTTTTCATTCGCCGTTCTCGCGTACGAAGCCGCGGCAACGACACACGATACCGTGCGTCCCTCGCGCCCTCACCGCCAGTCCAAGGCGTGGGGCGACTGACGGCTCAACCGCGGCCGCCGCGCATGGCGGCCGGTTTACCCTTTTGCTGCCCGAGACGTTGCGGAAAGGGCTACCATATACGCAACTAACGGAATTAATATCATGTCCCTTCCCGCCTCTCCCGATACCGCCGCCCCGCCGGAAGAAAAGGACCTGTTCGACCGCGATGCGTCCGACTGGGTTCTCTCGCCCGAAGCCGCGTTCGACGCATGGCTGGCAATGCAGGACTATCGCCGCTCGTCGGCCGATGTCTATCGCGCGCAATGGGGTGCGTTCCTCACGTGGATGCGTGCGCATCAAAAGAACCTGGCAACGGTCGATACACCGACCATCGCGAACTTCGTCGGCGAGTTGCCGATCAAGAAAACGCAGCGCATGCGCTATCTGCGGCTGATCGAGCGCGTCCTCGACCATATTCGCCGCACCGAATATGCATCGACCAATCCGGCCCGCTTCATTGCTCAGGATGGCGAAGCGACCTGGCGCAAGGCGCGCGACAACGAACCGACCGGTTTTCTCACGCCGGCGGAACGCGCGACGTTGCTCGCGTATCTGTTTTCGCCGATCGGCGTGTCGGGTTCCGCGTACTGGAAGGAGCGCCGCGACCGCGCGCTCGTCGCCGCATTTCTCGGCGCCGGCATCAAAACCGGCGAAGCGCGCGCACTTACGATTAGTTGCATCAATACGAGTGGCACATCGCTGCGGATCGAATCGACGCATCCCGATTACGCGCGCGAAACTCATCTGGCCTCGTTCGCGATCGCGTTGCTCGAGGCGTGGCTCACCGAGCGCAAGCGGCAAGAGATTCCAGGGGAATTGGTCTTCCCCGCCTCGCATGCCGGACGGCCGATGCACAAGGCGACGATGCTGCGCGCGATCGACGCGATCGTCGAATCGGCCGGGCTCACGTCGTCACGTACCGCACGCGCGAGCCCGCAAACCTTGCGCAATACCTACGCAGCCGAACTGTTCGAGCACGACGTGCCGCCCGAGCGGGTCGGCAAATGGCTGGGCTTCATGCGGCCGATCTCGTCGAATCGCCTGCATCGCGCCTGGAAAAACTGGCGCGACGGGCTGGCCGACAGCAACGGTGACGGTGACGCATCCGACCGCGACGAAACTCACTGATCGGGAAACGGCTGCTCACGCGAAGCGATCCGTGAGCAGCCTTGTGTGGCGCAGCCTCACCGTTTCACAGCTCCCGAAAAACCTCACCTCACGCTTCCCGGATCATCTCACCGGTGCGGCGTCGCCGGCTTCCCGGTCAGGGTTGCGCAAAACGCGCGACGGCTTCGAAGCGGGACGGCCACGCGCCCGAAGCGTGCTCGCACTCGGGGCACGCGACTTCAAAACCCTCGTCACCATGTGACAGCTCCGGTTCGCCGTCGCAATGCGGGCACCGGGTCGGCGCCGGAATCTCCTGGTCCAGCGAGGTGCCGATTGCGGCATACGCGTCCGCGTCCAGTCGTCCGGCATCGGCCAGGCGCCGCAGCAGCGCGGCGATTTCCGGATTCATCCCGCGGTTCGCGCGCAACGAACTCACGTCGCGCGTGGCGCGTTCCAGTTCGTCGCTCTGGGTGCGCAACTGTTCCTCGAGCCGATCAGCGCGCGCCTTGGCTGAACTCAACTGCTGCAGGAAATCGAATTCCTTGCGCTGAACGTCGCGCAACCCGCTCTGGTAGGTCGACGCCATGCTGCGCAACGAGTCCAGTTCGACCAGCATCGGCTTGACGCGGCGTTCGGCTTCGGCCACCGCATCCTTGATTTGCTGCGCGTAGTGCTCGGTGCGCTGCTGCAATTCGGCTTGCAATGCATCGATGCGGTCGCGCAGCACGGCGTTCTGCGCCTGTTCGGCATCGATGCGGCCAGCGGCCGCGGCCAATTCCTTTTCGAGTCGGGCGACTGTGGTGAGCAACGTTGCCTCGCTTGCAGAACCGTGGGTCGTTTGCGACGCGAGCTGAACTTCGAGTTCGGTCACCCGCGCCTGCAATTGCTCGTTTCTCGCTTCACCGCGCGCGAGCGCGCCTTCAAGCGTTTCCTGGCGGATGGTTGCGTCGCGCAAGCGCTGTTCGGCGTCGGCCATGTCGGCGCGAACCTGTTCGCGGTCGGCATCGAGGCTGTCGCGCGCCGCTTTCAATGCCTCTTCATAGAGTGCTCCGAGCAACGCGCCGGCTTTTTCCTCGACGGCTTTAGGGATCGCCGCGCCGTCGAGCCGGATCTTGGACGCGGAACGGATGCGTTCCCAGAAATGGTCGATGTCTTTCGGGATGTCGCTGGCGCTGCCGGTCTGGGTGAGATCGCGGACGTTGGCGGCTGACGGCCGAATGCCGAGATCGAAAAACAGTCGCTTGCATGCATGCAGCGACAATTCCTGGCGCCGTGCACCGCTGGCACGCAGCGATTCCAGTTCTTCCCGAATGACTTGACGCATTTCGTCCAGGGTCATGACCACGCTCACAGACAATGAATTGTGGTGATCATAACGAAATACGTATTGCTTGATACCTGTTTCGAGGGTCCGTTGTGAATTTACGTCGTTTTGCGCAGAAATCGGATTGGGGAGCCGATCTTGCCGCAGGTGGGCCGGAATTCCGTGAAACAAAGCGAAGAAAGTTATCCAAGTCCTTGTCCGACAAGCATTTTTCAGCGGATCCCGAATTTTTGCCTTTGTTTCACATGACAGCGATCTCTTTGCCCGTGGGTGTTCAGGGGTTGAAGTGTCTGTGGAAAACTCGTCAGCCCGCTGTCTTGAGAGTATTAGAAGTAAACACCCTTGAACCCTTAGTTAAAAACGTTAACGCCACGGCACAGCCTTATGGTGCAAGGCTTTCCGGCCGACAAGGTGAAGTTTTACGGGAGCCAAGGTGATCTTCTGCGGGAGCTGACGTGATGGGGTTCAGGGAGCTGCGTGAGCTGTTGCAGGAAGGGTCGTGAGCGGATTCGGGATCACAGTAAAACACGCGTTTTCCTAAAGGTGAGGGTTTTCGGGGCCACACAGCCCTAGAACCCGCGCTGTGCCTGACTACACAATTTTCTGCCTGTGCAGACACAGGTGAGAATTTGCGGGATCTGCTTCGCGCCCCGATTCTGCCCATCTTTTGGGCAGATTTGGCGAAAGGTGAGGTTCCACGGGACTCCACGGGAATTTGCTGTGAGGATTTCCGGGAAGCGGACGCCATTTTGCACAGCAAAAGTGCTCTCCGAGGCCTGTGATGCCCCAAAGGTGAGGCTTTCCGGGAGGGAAATCCGGGTTTTCCTGCCTCGTTCGCCTTAAGGTGAGCTTTTTCGGGGCATGGATCACAGGCGCTGACTTGGCTCACAGGTGAGGTTTTTCGGGAGACGTATTTGCTGAAAAAATGGTCAAAGGTGAGGCTTTTCGGGACCTGTGACCGGCCGAATTCGTCGAAAAGCCCGCCAGGACTGGAAGAAATCTCGTTTTTGCTGTGCCACTTTTTGGCACAGGTGAGAATTTTCGGGGGGCGGCATACGGTTGTCGTATGAAGGATGCCCGTCGAAAGGTGAGGCTTTTCGGGGGCTCCTGGGGATGCACAGCCAAATGCCTGCTGTGCATAAGTATCGGAAGAGATTGGGATTTTTGATACCGCGCCGGTTACGGTGAGATTTTTCGGGAGCCATTTCCGTACCCGTTGCTGTGCCGCATTTTTTTGTTGAGGTGAGTGTTTTCGGGAGTCATTGGCAGCCGGTCGCCCGTGTGTCGGGCCTTCGTCGGCACCCCGACGAATCAACATGCTGTGCTTGAGGTGAGCATTTTCGGGACCGGATACGATTTGCGCGCTGTACAATGCGCGCCCGGCTCGGCCAAATAGGCACTCATTGGGCCGCGCTTGCCGGTTTCGACCGCGCTTTTCCATGTGTCGAAGCCAAATCGATATCTCGGCGAGCCGCGCCTGTACATGCATACAGGCCGATCGGCACAGTCGGAAAAGGTACGGTGAGGTGCAATCGTGGCCCTGTGTCGAACTCACGTCTGCGCAGTCGCAAAATTACGACAAATCGAAAGGTGAGCCGATACGGGAGCCAATTTCGCACGTGTCGTGCACAGGTGAAATTCTGTGAATCGGCGCATGCCGCGGCACGTCTGGAAGAGTCCGGAACGCCGCACTGGCGGACCGGTGAGCATTTTCGGGAGCGGTTCGGGTGAGTGCCGTTTTGCCGGCGCGCTTCACCGGCTATGGTGAGCATGTCGTTCTGGACGCACATCACCGCAGGCGCTATCCTTCCGGGAAACTTCTCCTCCGACCCGACGTATGGCCACGACGAAGCGCGCCAAGAAAACCGATGTGGATGTGGTGAGTGCCAGTTCAGCCGAATTGCGAAAGGCCGTCGAGGCGATCGCCATTCAGCCGAAGAGCGGCAAGATCACGCTCCTCACTCGCAAGCTGTTCAATGTCCTGCTGGCCGTCGCGCAGCAGGCCGACGACTCGGGCGATACATATCGCGCGCTGCTGTCGGACATCGTCGCCAACTCCGCTTTCGATTCGAACGACACCGCATTGGTGAAGGAACACCTGCGCCGCATGGTGTCGGTGCAGGTCGAATGGAGCACGGGGACGTCGAGCCAGAAGCCGGGCCGCAAGTGGGGGATCTCCACGCTGATCGCCGATGCGGAAATCCTCGAGGACCCGACCACCCGCCGCGTGTGGGTCGAATTCTCGTTCGCGCCGAAGATCAAGAAGAAACTGCTCGACCCGGTCCAGTATGCGCGCCTGAGCCTGCAGTTCCAGAGCCAGCTGCGCAGCAGCGCCGGTCTCGCGCTGTACGAGATCTGCGTGCGCTATCTGACGAACCCGAGCCATCTGACGATGCGCGAGCCGTGGGAGTGGTGGCGGCCGATCCTGTCGGGCACGCCCGACACGGAAGCCGGCGACGAAGCGAAGCGCGAGTACAAGTACTTCAAGCGCGACTACCTGCGCCCCGCGATCGCGGAAGTCAACGCGGTCACCAACATCTTCGTCGAGCTGATCGAGCATCGCGAAGGGCGTCGGGTGGCCGAGATCCAATTCCGCGTGACCGAGCGCAAGCAGCCGATGCTCGCGCTCGACGAACACCCGAACGTGTTCGACAGCACGCTGGTCGACCGGATGGTGAAGCTCGGGATCCCGCTGAAGGAAGCGCAGACGCTCTATGCGGACAGCGAGGAAAACCGGATTCGCGCCGCGCTGCAGATGACCGAGCAGCGGATGCGCAGCACGACGCTGCCGCCGGTGCGCAGTGCGCCGGCGCTGTTCAAGGACGCGCTGAAGAAGGGTTATGCGCCGCCGGTGGAATCGGTCGACGCGCTGCCTGCCGGCACGCCTTCCTCGAAGGTTGCGGCTGCGCAGCCGGACGATCTGAAGGCGCGCCTGCTGAGCGAGTTCGCAGCGTTCCGCCGCAAGGAAGCGAAGGTGCTGTACGAAGAGCAGGGCGACGCGGAGCGCGAAGTGGCGCGCGAGTCGTTCGAGTCCGAGGCGTTGCCGACGATGGGCTCGCATCTGCGCGACGACTGGCGCAAGCGCGGCCTCGATTCCAAGCTGGCCGAGACGGCCTTTTTCGACTGGCTGGCCCAGAAGACCTGGGGCGAGCCGACGGACGGCGACCTGCTGTCGTTCACGCTGAACCAGTCGCGGGCCGCTTGAGGCCCGCTCAGGCCCGTTGACGGGCCGCCGCCGGTCCTACCCCCCATCGGGCAGGGCCGGCGTCCTCACCAGGCCTTGCCGGCCGTTTCCCTTACTCCGACAACAGCATTCGCTCGAGCTGCTCGAGGATCGCGTCGCGCTTGTCCTTCGGGAGGCCACGCAGGCGCAGTTCGATGCGGTCTTCGCCATACGACTTCAGGTCGCCGACCGACTTGCCGCCAAGCTTGATCTCGAGACGCTGCGCATAGCGCTGACGGCCCGCGGCCTTCGGCGTCTCCTGCGCCGCGACGCGGCCCTTGACGATGTCCGACACCTGGCGCGTGCTGAGATCGTCCGACACGATCTTGTTGATCAACCGCAGCGTGGCCTCGGTGCCGCGCGCATTGTGATAGCGGCCGACCTGATACGCCATGTTCGATCCGAAGCGATCGGGACGCGCGACCATTTCCTGCATGATCGCTTCCGGCAACTTGCCGATCGACAGCGCGACGGCCACCGTCGACTCGTCGAGGCCGAGATGCTCGGAGAGTTCTTTCTGGCTCTGGAAATGCTTGTCGTCGAGGAAGCGGCGCCACACGACCGCGTTGTCGAACACCGTCTGCGAATCGCGCTGAACGTTGAGGTCGTAGCCGAGCTTGTAGCTCTGGATGCCGATCGGCACGTCGATCACGATCGCCTTGACCGACTCCTTGTTCGCTTCCTTCAGCGCCCGCACGCGGCGGCCGCCGTCGCTGACGAAATACGTGCCCGGATTGTCGTAATCCGGAATCACGTGGATCGCCTGCTGCTGCCCCTGCTTCGCGAGGTTGACTGCGAGTTCGGCAATCGACGATTTCAGATAGAAGTGCCGGGGGTTGAACGGGCTGTGCTTGATGGCCTTCAGCGGCAGCTCGATCACCTGCCCGGGCGCATAGCGATTCTCGAGACGCCACGCGCGATATTGCGGCGATTCGTCGATGGACGGATCGATCGTGAATTCCGGAGCAGGCGGCGGTGCGATGTCCTTCTTCGCGGATTTGGTCGGCACCGGGGTCGGCGTCTCGGACTTGACGATGCCGTCGATCGCATTGAGCCGATCAAGCGCCGTGCGCTTCTCGCTCGTCGTGATATCCGGGCGCGCTTGGAATCCTTTGGCGAATTGGGAGGGTTTCATGTGACTCCTTTATGCGCATAAAGTCAGGGCAGCATGGCGACGATTTCGTCGGCACATGCGCGAATTTCGGCTGCGGCGAGCTTGCCGCCGCGATCGTTCATTTGCAGCACGGTCTGACCGAGCGCCATCGCCTGCTTGTACGCTTCCCGAGTCGGGATCTGCGTTTTCAGCAGCGGGAAGCCGAGTTCTTCGAGTGCACGCTTGAGCTCGCGGGTCAGCATGCGCTTCTCTTCGGTCTTGTTCAGCAGGAAGACCGCGCGGAGGTCTTCGTTCATCACCTGCGCCTGCTGAATCAGTTTGACCAGCCCGACGCTCGACCAGTAATCGGCCGGCGACGACGATGTCGGGATCACGGCAATCGATGCGGCCAGCAGGACGACGCCAGACACTTTCTCGGTGATCGACGGCGGGCAGTCCACGACGATGATGTCGTAGTCGTTGATGAACTTCTTGATCTCGCGATGGATCTGGCCGTCGGCTTCGGCAAGGTTGACAACCGGAAACGGGATGCCGTTGTCGCTGTCGCCGGATGCGCTCGACCAGTGAACCAGCGTGTTTTGACGGTCTGCGTCGATGACGAGGACGCGCTCCCCTTTTTCATGGAACGCGGCGCCGAGATGCATGGCAATCGTGCTTTTGCCGACGCCACCTTTTTGTTGAGTGACTGCAATGATTTCCGCGGCCAATTTTCACTCCTGTTTTGGTCGTTGGAATTCTACAGGACGATATTTGAATTTCAATGAAATTGTCGTTCATCAACTAGGCGTTGGCCATTCGGACTATCGGTTTATGCGCATAAACGGGGTGGTGGAGATTGGATTGCTGGTTGGGACGGTGTGTGGGAGATGGCGAGACTGACGTAGAGCAGTCGATGCAGTGCTTGATGGTGGGATCTTCACGTGCTCGATCGCCGGGGCGGTTCGTCGCGGCGATGTCCCGGTGTGCTGCCCTTTCGCTGGACGCGCTGCGTTGTCGGCGAGCCGGGAGTTTGTGCGCATAAAGTCTGCGGCGGCCGGGGTGATCGATTTAGTGGCTGGAGCGCTCGGAATTCGCCACCGATAGGTGTCTTCTGTGGCCGCAGTCAGATGCATGGCCTACGAGCACGTCGTTGAACGTGTATGCATCGAGGCAACGTTCCGTTTGCCCGCAGCGTTTATGCGCATAAACCGGGCGCAACGATGACCTGCGGCGGAGGGCAAGGCAGAGACCTGACCTGCGTCAGGCGCGCAATGATGTTGGGGCGATAGCCTATCGATGCGACCGTCGTCCGGTGCCGTCTTCTGTCGGCATACGTCGACGCCTGGAGCCGCACCTCACCGCGCAGGCCTTATGCGCATACACCGACCCGAAGTGTCCCGCGATCCCGCTCTCTTTTCGCCGCCCGAGGCAACCCTCACGAGAGATTAGGCGGGCTAACCGCCGCTCTCTAGTCTCCATGAAGCCCTTGCCCGCCCGCAGTTTATGCGCATAAACAACCACTCTATGACGCATGTCCCACGACATCAAACACTCGCCCTCTCGCGATCACGACGCATCATTAAACCGAACCGCGCCAGCGACCGACAGTCACGAGGAAAGGCACACGTTCTCAGCTGCCCCGCCCGCCGAGCCTCCCATGCAGACTGGCTACAATACAGGGCTCCACCATCCAGGCTTGAATGATGATCACGATCTACCACAACCCCCGATGCTCGAAGTCCCGCGAGACGCTTGCGTTGGTCGAGTCGCTGAATACGGCCGGCGCGCCGCTGAACGTCGTCGAGTACCTGAAGACGCCACCGACCGTCGAGGAACTGGAAACGCTGCATCGGCAACTCGGCCGCCCGGTTCGCGACATGCTGCGCGACGGCGAGGAGCCGTACAAGACACTGAACCTTGCCCGCGCGGACCTGACCGACGCTGAAGCCTACGCGGCGATCGTCGCTCATCCGATCCTGTTGCAACGTCCCATCGTCGTGTACCGCGGCAAGGCGGCTATCGGTCGTCCACCCGAGTCGGTGAAGGGGCTGTTCGAATAATTCTTGCCCGGCGTATTTTTCTTATTGCATCAACGCGGCCTGACCCCGCGCTGCACACATAACGGCAACCCAGACCGACGCGCCCGTCAGGCCGCATGCGCCGCCAGCCGCCCCCGGGAACGATATGTCGCCACCGCGGCGTCTAGCCTTTACCGGAGGACGACCCATCATCGTCGTCCGGCTCCCGCCCCGCCGCCGCCTTCGCGGCCATCCGCAACAGCGAGATCTGCCCGCGATAGGCGCGGCATCCGCTGCAGGTCGGCAGATGCACGCGCACTTGCAGGCGCTCGTGCAGCGTCAGATGCCGATCGAGCGCATCCGACAGCAGGCGTGTCACGTCAGTACATTTCCCCGGCAGCATCTTCGGTCGTCAGTCCTTTTTCGCTCAGGCAGGTTCGCAGGCGCGTGCGTGCCCGGTACAGCAGCACGCTGCAATGATTCGTCGTCAGCGTCAATTCGTTGCAGATGTCCGCGATCTCGACATCGAGGAATTCGCGCATCATGAACACGCGTCCGATCTGCTCCGGCAGATGGTCGAGGCAGACCTGGAACAGCGTCCAGAACTGCTGTTGCTGCAACAGCGTGTCGGGCTTTGGCCACGGTCGCGGTTTCGCATGCGCGGCCCAGTGTCCGTTGTCCTTGAACAATTCGCGATCGAGTATCGATTCGCCGTCGAGCTCCGCATCGAGCGCGGTCAGGCTCACCATCCGCTGCCGTGCGCGCAGCACGTCGATCAGCTTGTTGCGCAGGATGCCGAACACCCAGGTCTTGTGGGCCGACAGCCCGGCGAACTCGCCGGCATGCGACCACGCGGCAGTCAGCGCTTCCTGCACGGCGTCTTCGGCCGCGTCGGTATCGCGGAGCTGGAGTCGTGCGAAGCGCAGCAGGTCGTGCCGCAGTTGCGCGAGATAGGCGGGGTCGTCGTGTGCGGACAGCATGGGTGAATGGCGGTGTCTCGAAGCGATCGCGCGTGCGTCACGGAGCGGACGCATCGCGGTGCGAGCAGCTTACTGGGCGCGGTCTCCGCCTGCAATGCAATGTTCCGTCACGAATTCGCGGAACCGGCTGCCGCGCTGCGCTATGCTTGCCGAACCCCCGACTCGCGCGTCGCCGGCGACGCGCGTCGGGCAATCTGTAACGTCGGAACATAACGGTCGAGTTATCCACAATTTCTGTGGAAAACCTTGTGGAAAGTCGGCCGGACCGCCCCGTGGGACGGCTCGCGGGCTGGCTTGCCTATAAACAGACCTTTGTCGCCCATTCGGAAGCAATCGATCCGATTCCTCACTCACCGGAAGGAGAATGCCATGTCCTATCGTATTGCGGTCGTCGTCGGCAGCCTGCGTCGCGCATCGACCAACCGCGCGCTCGCGCACGCCGTGATCTCGCTCGCCCCCGCCGATTTTTCGTTCGAGTTCGTCGAGATCGGCGAGTTGCCGCTGTACAGCCAGGACTACGACGCGGATTTCCCGGAAGTCGCGAAACGCTTCAAGCAGTCGATCGAAGCCGCCGACGCGCTGCTGTTCGTCACGCCCGAGTACAACCGGTCGATTCCCGGCGTCCTGAAGAATGCGCTCGACTGGGGCTCGCGCCCATGGGGTTCCAACTCGTGGTCGGGCAAGCCGGGCGCGGTGCTCGGCACGTCGCCGGGCGCGGTGGGTACCGCGCTCGCGCAGCAGCACCTGCGCAACGTGCTCGCGTACCTCGACGTGAAGACGCTCGGTCAGCCGGAGATGTTCATCAAGCACGACCCGGCGCGCATCGACGACCAGGGGCAGATCGTCAGCGAGGACACCCGCAAGTTCCTGCAGGGCTTCGTCGATCGCTACGCGAGCTGGGTGCGCCTGCTGAAATCGGCCTGACCGCCGTCGCGCGCTCACGCCGTCGCGGGGCGCGCCTCACCCAGAGCGGGTCACGCGCCGGCGTGTCGTGCGTCGCGCGCTTCGCGGATGCCCAGCAGGATTTCGTCGAGCAGCGCGATGTCGAACGGCTTCGACAGCACGCGGACGTTGACGGTGCGCGTACGGTCGAGTTCCTCCGCATAACCCGTGACGAGAATCACGGGCAGCTTCCCCGGCCGCTTTTCGATCGCTTCGGCCAGGTCGATGCCGTTCAGGCGGCCCGGCATGTGGATATCCGAAATCACGAGATCGAACGCGTCGTTCGCGGCGGCACCTTCGATCAGGCGCAACGCGTCGTCGGCGGTGGGCGCGTAGGTCACGCGATGACCGAGCAGCGACAGCAGCGCTTCCGTGCCGGCCGCGACTTCGTCGTTGTCCTCGACCAGCAGCACGTGCAGGCCGGCGAGCGCGCCGCTGCCCGCGTCGTGCGCGACGGCTGCCGGCCGCGCGGCGACGTCCTCGGCCCGCGCGCGCGGCAGGTACAGACGCACCGACGTCCCCGCGCCGACCGCGCTGTCGATCGTCGCGAGGCCGCCCGAGCGTTCGCAGAACGCGAATACCTGCGGCAGGCCCAGCCCCGTCCCCATCCCCTGCGCCTTCGTCGTGAACAGCGGCTCGAACGCACGGGCGAGCACGTCGGGCGCCATGCCCGAACCCGTGTCGTCGAGCGAGATCTGAACGAAGTCGCCGGTCAGCGGGAAGCCGTCCTCGCGGCGCAGCGTGACGTTGCGTGCGCCGACCGTGAAGCGTCCGCCGGTCGCCATCGCGTCGCGCGCGTTGACCGCGAGGTTGATCACCGCGAGCTCGAGCTCCGCGACATCGACGCGAATCGGCCAGACGCCCGGCTCGATCGCGACGACCAGCGACGACTTCGACCCGAGCGACGTCTTCAGCAGTTCGCGGCAGGTGCCGACCCATTGCCCGATGTCGATCGTCTCGTTGTGCAGCGGCTGCTTGCGCGCAACACCGAGCAGCTGGCGCGTGAGCGACTGGCCGTTCTTCAGCGCGCGCTCGATCGCGCCGAGCTCCTTGTCGAGATGCTCGACGCCGCGTCGCCGCGCGATCTGCACGTTGCTCGAGATGATCATCAGCAGGTTGTTGAAGTCGTGCGCGACGCTGCCGACGAGATTGCCGAGCGCCTGCATCTTGCGCGACTGCCGGTACGCCGATTCGATCGAGCGCCGCATCGACGCTTCGGCCTGCCAGCGGTCCCACGCTTCCTCTTCCGCCTTCAGCCGCTTGAGCGACAGCCAGATCACGGACCACAGCGCGACCGACGGCGCGAACATCGAGATGAACAGCACGCTCAGGTGTTCGTACCATTCATGCCAGATCGCCGACGTGCGGTACGCGCAGGTCACGTAGACGGGATAGCTGCCGACCTGGCGATACGCGACGATCTCGCTGCTCGCGCCGTCGTGGCCCACGCGCACCACGCCCGCGCGCGGATCGTTGCGCGGGTTGCCGAACGTGACCGAGCGGTCGGTGTGCGCGAGCGACGGCGGCGGCGGATACGATGCGATCACCGCGCCGTCCGAGCGCGCGAGCGCCATCGTCATCGGCGTGCTCGCGCCGCCGAGCAGGTCGCGGTAGAACGCATTGAAATACGACGACTTCAGCGCGATCGACACCATGCCGGCGAACGAACCGTCGCTATGGCGTCGCGCGACGCCGGTGTTGAAGACGGGAATGTTCTCGAGCTTGAGCGGCCCCATCATCAGTTTCGAGATGTGTTCGATGACCTTGCCGTCGCGGATGCCGGCGAAGTCGTCGCGGTTCGCGATCGACGCATACGGCGCCGGATAGTAGAGGCTGTTGGCGAGCAGCATTCCGCTCGCGCCGAAGATCGACACGGCGGCCACCTGCGGATAGCCGCCGCCGATCGTGTTCAGTGCTTCGTGGATGTCGGATTCCCGGCTGCGCACGGTTGCGTCGTCCATGTCCTGCACGAGGTCGACGATGCGTGCATCGAGCGTTTCGCTCAGGTCGAACACCTTGAGTGCGTGCTCCTCGGCGACGCGCACCGTGCGCATCGTCACGTCACTCGCGGCGGCCTCGCGCGCCTTCAGGTCGTTGTAAGCCATCACCACCACGTAGATGCAAGGCAGCACGATCGCCGCGACGAGCAGCACGATCAGCGTCACGCGGCGCACCGCGAAATCGTGCTCGGGTGCGCCGGACGCGTAGCTGCCGTCATCCTGCCAGTCGTCGGCGGGAGAAGGGGCGGAGGCGCGGGAGTCGGCAGGCCGTTCGGACGTCATCGAGGAAGGCGGGTGAGGCAGAGGTATCTGCCATCATAAACGAGTTGCGGCGGCCCGCCGTGCGGTGCCGTACGGGCGCAAACCTGTCGTATATGACAGAGGTAAACCGTCAG
Source organism: Burkholderia sp. BCC0097 (assembly GCF_902832985.1). Lineage (NCBI taxonomy): Bacteria > Pseudomonadati > Pseudomonadota > Betaproteobacteria > Burkholderiales > Burkholderiaceae > Burkholderia > Burkholderia sp. BCC0097. The sequence goes on along the minus strand of NZ_CADFDM010000008.1, from coordinate 346,613 downwards.
ATTGAAAACGCGACGAATCCGGCAGCGCAAACGTACACAAGGAAAAATTTTGCGTGCTTATCTCGAAAATGGTCGGAGCTGTTTTCGGAATCACGCGGGATCGGATCGATTCTGTTCGAAATGGTGAAAATGGCGAGTTGCATCGCCTCCGGTTTACTCCGAGAATCGCGCCTTGCTTTCCCCTATGACAGATACATGCGCCCGCCGGCGGTTGCCGCGCGGTGCGTCGCGCGCACCTGCGTCGCGGCGCCCGTGCCTGGTCGCAAGGCGGTTGGCCGCGCCCGAAACGCAAGGCACTAAAGAAGAGCGCCGCGCGGTCGTTAACGCGAGAGAGACCATTCCGTATACCGCATCGCCCCATGCCTTTGCCGATTGTAATTGCCGACGATTCGCTGCTCGCTCGCAAACTTCTGACAAAGGCGCTGCCGGGAGACTGGGACGTTGACGTCGCGTATGCAGCGAATGGTCGCGAGGCCTTGGCGCTCTATCGTGACGGCAAAGCTTCCGTGATGTTTCTGGACCTGACGATGCCCGACATGAGCGGATATCAGGTCCTGGAAACACTGCGCCACGAAGATCTGAACACGTTCGTGATCGTGGTATCCGCCGATATCCAGCCGCAGGCGCAAGCACGCGTGCGTGAATTGGGCGCGATCGCATTCGTTGCCAAGCCCGTGACGTCGGAGGCATTGCTGCCCATTCTCAAGGAGTATGGGTTGTATGCCTGAATCGGTGTTCACGGCGGAGCAACGCGACGCGTTGCAGGAAATCGCCAACCTTGCAATGGGCCGCGCCGCCGCGCGGCTGGCGTTGCTGCTCGGGCATTTCATCGAGCTGTCGGTGCCGCGCGTGCGCGTCGTGAAAGCGGCCGACGCGGGCGACGCGCTGCGCGAGATGACGGGCATCCACGACAACGTGACTGCCGTGCGCCAGGGCTTCCGTTCCGACATCAAGGGCGAGGCGATCGTGCTGTGCCGCACGGCGGGTGTCGCACGGCTCATGTCGGTCGTCGACCGCACGTTCGGCGACGGCGTGTACGGCGGGATGGCGACGCCGGACGAGATCGTGTTCGACGTCGCGAACGTGCTGATGGGCGCCTGCGTCGCATCGATCCTCGACGAACTCGGCCGCAAGCCCGTGTTCTTTCCGCCGGGGCTGCTCGGTGCGAACGTGTCGTTCGACGACGTCTTCCAGCCGAACGAACTGGGGTGGAGCGTCGCGCTGCTGCTCGAGGTGAACTTCGGGCTCGAGGATCACACGTTCCGCGCGCATTTCGTGATGCTGATGGCCGAGGATTCGATCCGCCTGATGGGCGACGCGCTCGATGCGTTGCTGTCCGCGCTATGACGGCCGCCGCCCCGTCGCTGAGCGACCTCGTGATCGAGCGGGTCGGCTTCGGCCTGTTCGTGCTCGATCGTTCGATGACCGTCCTGATGTGGAATCGCTTCATGCAGGACCACAGCGGCATCCCGGCCGCCGACGTGATCGGCCGCAACATCTTCGACCGCTTTCCGGACCTGCCGCGCGCGTGGCTGTCGCGCAAGCTCGAGAGCGTGTTCCAGCTGGGCAGCTTCGCGTTCAGCTCGTGGGAGCAGCGGCCCTACCTGTTTCGCTTCGAACACGACCGGCCGATCACGGGCGGCGTCGACTACATGCAGCAGGACTGCACGTTCATGCCGCTCACGCGCGGCCGCGACGTCGAGGCCGTGTGCGTGACGATCTCGGACGTCACGCATGTGAGCGTGATGCAACGAGAGCGCGAGGAAGCAGTCGCGAAGCTGCGCGAACACGCGAACCGCGACGGGCTGACCGGCATCGCGAACCGGCGCTTCTTCGAGGCGCGGCTCGGCGACGAATTCGCGCGCTGGCAGCGCTACGGCGGCGACCTGTCGGTGCTGCTGTTCGACCTCGACCACTTCAAGACGATCAACGACCGCTTCGGGCATGCGGCGGGCGACGCCGTGCTGCGCGAGACCGCGCGCCGCGTCGCGTCGATCGTGCGCGCGCAGGATACGTTCGGGCGTTTCGGCGGCGAGGAATTCGCGCTGCTGCTGCCGTGCACGAATCTCGACGAGGCGATGCGGGTGGCCGATAAGGTGCGCGAGGCGATCGGCAGCCTGCCGGTCGATGCCGAGGGCGTCAGCGTGCCGGTCACGGCGAGCGTCGGCGGCACCTGCGCGAAAGCCGGTGCGCTGACCTGCGACGTACTCGTCAACGAGGCCGACGCCGCGCTCTATCGCGCGAAGCGGCTCGGGCGCGATCGATCGGTCGCGTACGCCTGACCGACCGCGCCCGCCTCGCTCAGCTTTTCGCGATGTCGGCGAGCACGCCGGCCAGCACGGCCGGCTGCGACACGAACGGCGAATGGCTGCTGTCGAGCTGGTGTACGTGGGTCGGGTTGCCGGGCGCGAACGCGTCGGCTTCGTCGATGAAGCGCTGCTGCAGCGCGGGCAGGATCACGCGATCCTGCAGGCACTTGATGTAGTGACGGTCGATCGCACCCCAGCGCGCGGCGGTCGTCGGAATCGCGGTCGCGAACGGCGCGGCCGGCACGTCGCAGCTCATCAGGTTCGCGACCGCATCGAAGTCGGCCTGCGGCACGTCTTCGTACAGCGCGCGCTTCATCAATTCGCGATACGCGGCATCGCCGCTGTGCGGATCGACGCGCAGCGCACCGGCCACGCGCGGGCTCGCGAGCATCAGCGGACCGAGCAGCTCGCCCTTGTTTTCCGGCGCGCGCACGTAGTCGAGGCCCGGCACGCCCGACGCGGGCATGAAGGCCGCGAGATAGACGATCTTCGCGATCTTTTCCGGCGCACGTTCGGCCGCCGCCGTGATCGCGAGGCCGCCCATGCTGTGCCCGACCAGCACGACCTTGCCGTGGCCGAGCGCGTACGCGTCGTCGACGGCCTGCATCACCTGCGTCGCGTAGTCGTCGAGCGTCGTGTTCGCGACCGGCGACGGCTCGGCGCCGAACGCGTCCTTGTCGAGCGGCCGGGCGAGGTACGACGCGGGAAAGCGCGCATGGATGCCGTGCGCGGGCAGGTCCCGCGCGATCGACAGGTAGCCGCGCGCGGCCAGCGCGGCCGCCAGATGGGCGTAGCACCACGCGCCATGCCACGCGCCGTGCACGAGCACGAAAACGGGATGACCGGACTGCGGGGTGGCGGTGTCGTTCGTCTCCATGGTGTCCGTATTTTTTCGATAAAGGTGTCATCTTAGACGAACCCGCCGCCATCGAAACGCGCTCGCGCAGCGTGTCTCCCGCGCGGCAACGATCCGCCCCTTTGTGTCGCGCAGGCCACATTTCGTCCATATCTGATTTGAATTTGTGCCGAAGCACGCTAATTTGTTGCTTTACTCGCGATTGCGCCCCATGAACGTCGACTATCTCTTCTACCGGAAGCCGAACAAACCCGGCCCCTATTCGCTCGACGACCTGGGCGACATCGCGCCGCCGATCGGCCCGGGCGACCTGGTGCGCGCGGGCATCGCGCGCGTGTTCGAGCACATCGACTGGCAGGAATCGCCCGACGTGCCGGGCGCGTGGTTCGGTACGGGCGGCGCGGTTTTCCAGTTCACCGCCGAACCCGACGGCCGCGTGACGAGCTTCATGGGCTCGCGCCTCGAGCGCCGCTCGATGCTGCAACTCACACGCGAAATGGGGCTCATCGCACTCGATCTGCAGCGCGACATCGTCTACGGCTGACGCGTCGCGCGGGGTCCATTCGCCGAGGCCGGCCGCGCCGCCCTCCCGAGGGCGCTCAACACCCCGCCACACATGGCGCGTGTCCGCCATCGAACTTCAAAGATTGCTATACTTTCGGCCAATTCCGGCTTCCGGCCGGTAATTTGTGCCTGTCTGCGTCGATCGTTCGCCTATCCCGCACGCATTCGACGCCCTGACCATCCCTGCCGGGCATGGCTTCTTCAATCGCCCCGCGTGGGTGTCTCCGTGGAGCTCGTCTTGGCCGTTTCCCATTCCGTCGTGGACGAACAAGAAACCGACGCCGCTGCCGTCACATCGGGCAGTTCTTTCTATCTGGCGATGCGCATCCTGCCGGCCGTGCAGCGCGATGCGATGTTCCAGGTCTACGCGTTTTGCCGCGCGGTCGACGACATCGCCGACAGCGATCTGCCGCGCGCCGAGCGCAACGCGGGCTTGAATCGCTGGCGCGCGGACATCGACGCCTGCTTCGCCGGTCGCCCGCCGCGCCACCTGGTCGCGCTCGATCGCGAGATCCGCGCGTTCAACCTGCAGCGCGACGATTTCCACGCGATGATCGACGGGATGGCGATGGATGCGGCCGAAGATATCTGCGCACCCGACGAGCCGACGCTCGACCTCTTCTGCGATCGCGTGGCGAGCGCGGCCGGCCGGCTGTCGGTGAGGATTTTCGGGATGCCGGAAGCCGAAGGGATCACGCTGTCGCACCACCTCGGCCGCGCGCTGCAACTGACGAACATCCTGCGCGACATCGACGACGACGCGGCGATCAACCGCTGCTACCTGCCGCGCGAGCTGCTCGAGCGCGAAGGCATCGCGATCACCGATCCGGCGACGATCGTGCGCGATCCGGCGCTGCCGCGCGTGTGCGCGACGCTCGTCGAGCGCGCGCTCGAGCACTTCCGTCAGGCCGACGCGGTGATGGACACCTGCCCGCGTGCGCAGGTGAAGGCGCCGCGCATCATGTCGGGCGCGTATCGCTGCATTCTCGAGGCCGCGATCGCACGCGGCTTTGCCGCGCCGCGCGCGCCGCTGCGCAAGCCGAAGGCGCGCATGCTGATGATCGCCGCGCGCTACGCGCTGTTCTGAGTCGACCGAGGCGATGCCCAGAACCGTCCACGTGATCGGCGCAGGACTCGCGGGCCTGTCGGCCGCGGTCGAGCTGCAACGTCGGGGGCGCCGCATCGTGTTGCACGACGCGCATGCACACGCGGGCGGCCGCTGCCGCTCGTGGTTCGACGGGACGCTGAACACGACGCTCGACAGCGGGCTGCACACGGTTTTCGCGGGACAGCCCGCGACGCAGCGCTACCTGCGCGCGATCGGCGCGGCCGATCAGCTCGCGGGGCCCGCGCTGGCTGAATTCCCGGTCGTGGACATCGCGTCGCAGCAGCGCTGGACGCTGCGTTTCGGCAACGGCCGCTGGCCGTCGTGGCTGTTCGATGCCGCGTCGCGCGCACCGGGCACGACGCCGCTCGACTACCTCGCGCTGGCCCCGCTTGCGTTCGCCCGCACGGGCCGCTCGCTCGCGCAGACGATGCGATGCGACGGCGTGCTGTGGGATCGCTGGCTGCGACCGTTTTTCCTCGGGGTGCTGAATATCGAGCCGCGCCACGCGAGCGCCGAGCTCGCGCGTGCCGCGCTGTGCGGCACGTTTGCCGCGGGCGGCCCCGGCTGCCGCCCGCTCGTCGCGCGCCGCGGGCTCGGCAGCGCGTTCGTCGAACCGGCGCTGCGGATGCTGCAGCACGGCGGCGCGCAGATCCGCCTGAATTCGCGGCTCGACGCGTTCGAATTCGGCGCGCACGGCAATGCGGTCGATGCGGTATCGGTCGGCGGCGAGCGCATCGATCTCGCGCCGGGCGACGCGGTCGTGCTGGCCGTGCCGCCCGAGGTCGCGCAGCCGCTCGTGCCCGAACTCGCCGCGCCCGACACGTTCAGCGCGGTCGTGACCGCGTATTTCGCGGTCGACGCGTCGACCGGCAACCCGCTGCAGACGACCGTCGTCAACGGTGTCGTCGACGCGGTGCGGACCGGCGACGGCCTGCTCGCGGCGACGATCCGCGATGCGGGCCGCTGGCTCGACATGCCGCGCGACACGCTCGCGCGGCGCATCTGGGAAGACGTCGCGCGCGCGAGCGGCGCGAACCCTGAAACCATTCCCGCGTGGCAGCTCGTCGTCGAGCCGCGCGCGGGCTTTGCGGCGGTGCCGTCGCAGGAAATGAAACGTCCGGCCGTGCGTACGCGCTGGACCAATCTTGTACTCGCGGGCGACTGGATTGCCACCGGCTTGCCCGCCACGATCGAGGGCGCGATCCGTTCCGGCCAGCTGGCCGCGGACGTGCTCCAGACGCAATAACGAGAGGGACCGATGAACGATCTCACCGAAATGGCTACCTTGTCCGCCGGCGCCGTGCCGGCAGGCGTCGACACGGCGGTCGCGCGGGCGACCGACGCGCTGCTCGCCGCGCAGCAAGCGGACGGCCACTGGGTCTACGAACTCGAAGCGGATTCGACGATTCCCGCCGAATACGTGCTGCTCGTCCACTATCTTGGCGAGACGCCGAACCTCGAGCTCGAACAGAAGATCGGCAAGTATCTGCGCCGCATCCAGCAGGCCGACGGCGGCTGGCCGCTGTTCACCGACGGCGCGCCGAACATCAGCGCGAGCGTGAAGGCGTATTTCGCGCTGAAGGTGATCGGCGACGACGAGAACGCCGAGCACATGCAGCGCGCGCGCCGTGCCATCCACGCGATGGGCGGCGCCGAGATGTCGAACGTGTTCACGCGCATCCAGCTCGCGCTGTACGGTGCGATTCCGTGGCGCGCGGTGCCGATGATGCCGGTCGAGATCATGCTGCTGCCGCAGTGGTTCCCGTTCCATCTGTCGAAGGTGTCGTACTGGGCGCGCACCGTGATCGTGCCGCTGCTCGTGCTGAACGCGAAGCGTCCGCTCGCGAAGAATCCGCGCGGCGTGCGCATCGACGAGCTGTTCATCGACCCGCCCGTCAACGCCGGGCTGCTGCCGCGCCAGGGCCACCAGAGCGCGGGCTGGTTCGCGTTCTTCCGCGTGGTCGACCATGCGCTGCGCGCGGTCGACGGCCTGTTCCCGAGCTATACGCGCGAGCGCGCGATCCGTCAGGCCGTGTCGTTCGTCGACGAGCGCCTGAACGGTGAGGACGGCCTCGGCGCGATCTATCCGGCGATGGCCAACGCGGTGATGATGTACGACGTGCTCGGCTACGCGGAAGATCATCCGAACCGTGCAATCGCGCGCAAGGCGCTCGACAAGCTGCTCGTCGTGCACGACGACGAGGCGTATTGCCAGCCGTGCCTGTCGCCCGTGTGGGATACGTCGCTCGTTGCGCATGCGCTGCTCGAAACCGGCGACGCGCGTGCCGAGGAAGCCGTGCTGCGCGGCCTCGAATGGCTGCGCCCGCTGCAGATCCTCGACGTGCGCGGCGACTGGATCTCGCGCCGCCCGAACGTGCGGCCCGGCGGCTGGGCGTTCCAGTACGCGAACGCGCACTACCCTGACGTCGACGATACGGCCGTGGTCGTGATGGCGATGGATCGCGCGCAAAAGCTCAAGCAATCGGACACGTATCGCGAATCGATGGCGCGCGCGCGCGAATGGGTCGTCGGCATGCAGAGCAGCGACGGCGGCTGGGGCGCGTTCGAACCGGAAAACACGCAGTACTACCTGAACAACATCCCGTTCTCCGATCACGGCGCGCTGCTCGATCCGCCGACGGCCGACGTGTCGGGCCGCTGCCTGTCGATGCTGGCGCAGCTCGGCGAGACGCCGTTGAACAGCGAGCCGGCGCGCCGCGCGCTCGACTACATGCTGAAGGAACAGGAGCCGGACGGCAGCTGGTACGGCCGCTGGGGGATGAACTACGTGTACGGCACGTGGACGGCCCTGTGCTCGCTGAACGCGGCCGGCCTGACGCCGGACGACCCGCGCATGAAGCGCGCTGCGCAGTGGCTGCTGTCGATCCAGAACAAGGACGGCGGCTGGGGCGAGGACGGCGACAGCTACAAGCTGAACTACCGCGGTTACGAGCAGGCGCCGAGCACGGCGTCGCAGACGGCCTGGGCGCTGCTCGGCCTGATGGCGGCCGGCGAAGTGAACAACCCGGCCGTCGCGCGCGGCGTCGATTACCTCGTCGCTCAGCAGAACGAAGAAGGGCTGTGGGACGAGACGCGCTTCACGGCAACGGGCTTCCCGCGCGTGTTCTACCTGCGCTACCACGGCTATCGCAAGTTCTTCCCGCTGTGGGCGCTGGCGCGCTACCGCAACCTGAAGCGCGCGAACGCGACGCGCGTGACGGTCGGGATGTAACGCGTGGCGACGACGCAGCACAACGGCGCATTGCCCGTCATCGCGGTGACCGGGATGGCGTTCGAGGCGCGCATCGCGCGCGGTGACGGCGTCGAGGCCGTGTTCGCCGCGCGAGCCGACCGGCTCGAGCGGGCGCTGACCGAGGCGACTTCACGCGGTTGCGCGGGCATCGTCAGCTTCGGCACGGCGGGCGGGCTCGCACCGGATCTCGTGCCCGGCGCGCTCGTGATCGCGAACGCGATCGACGGGCCGTTCGGTCGAGTGGCGACCGATGCGGGCTGGAGCACGCGGCTCGTCGCCGCGCTGCACGACACGCCGGTGTGGGCGCGCGTCACGCGCGGCACGATCGCGGCCGTCGGCGCGCCGGTCGTCAGCGAACAGGACAAGGCATCGCTCCATCACGCGAAGGGCGCGCTGGCCGTCGACATGGAGTCGCATATCGCGGCGGCCTTCGCGGCCGCGCGCGGCGTGCCGTTCGCGGTGTGCCGCGCGATCGTCGATCCGGCGTGGCGCACGCTGCCGAGCGCGGCGACGGCCGGCCTGCGCGACGACGGCAGCACGGCGATCCTGCCGATCCTGCGCGAATTGCTGAAGCAGCCGTCGCAGCTCGGCCCGCTGCTGCAAGTCGCCAGCGACGCGCGCGCGGCGCGTACGACGCTGATCCAGGCCCGGCACGCGTTCGAGCGGGCGGGCGCGATGCGAATCGTTTGAGCGGCGTTCGCTGCTGCCTTCTCCCCCCGCTTTTCGGTTTGCCGTTTCGCGCGGACAAAAAAAGAGCGCTGCATGATGCAGCGCTCTTTGCTTTTGCGCGGTCGCCGTGGCGGCGTTACTGCGCGGCCGGGCTGCTCGCGGGCAACGTCGGCATCGCTGGTGCGATGGGCGCGCCGTTGGCGGCCGGCGCTGTCGTCGCTCCGGCCGACGCAGCGGCCGGTGCCGCAGCAGGCGCACTCGCCGGCATCGCGTTATCCGCACCCGGATCGTCGTACTGCGGCAATCCGGGCGCGGCCGGCGCATTGTTCGGCGCCGCGCCCGATGCGCCGCCCGACTCGCCCGGATCCTCGTAGTTCGGCAAGCTGCCCGGCATGGTCGGCGCAGCCGCCGGCACCGCACCGGCTTCACCCGGCTCCGCGTAGTTCGGCGCCGCGGCCGATGCCGACTGGCCGTGATACGTCAGCGACTTGCGCTGTTGCAGGTACGCGTCGCGCACGAACGAATACGGATCGAGCGCGGCCTGCTTCAGCAGGTCGGTCGCACCGAGCAGGTCCGAGCGCGCGCTGATGAACTGCGCGATGTACATCGGATTGCGCGCGGCCGGCTCGATGTAGTTCAGCAGGTTGAAGCGCACGTCCACCGCGCGGCCGACGCCGTCGCGGATCGTGCTCGGCCCGAACACCGGCAGCACGAGGTACGGGCCCGACGGCATGCCCCAGCGCGCCATCGTCAGCCCGAAATCCTGGTGATGCTTCGGCAGCCCGGCCGGCGTCGCGATGTCGATCAGGCCGGCGACGCCGAACAGCGAGTTCATCGCCACGCGCATCAGATCCTGCGTCGCATCGGTGATGCGCAACTGCAGCAGGTTGTTGGCCATGTTGCCGAGATCGCCGAGGTTCGAGAAGAAGTTGCTGATCGCGGTGCGCACGGGCGTCGGCGTGACTTTCTGGTAGCCCTTCGCGATCGGCTGGGCGATGTTCGTGTCGACCGTGTCGTTGAACTTGTACATCGCCCGGTTCATCGGCTCGAGCGGGTCGTTGGGGTTGCGGTTCGGTCCCGTCGCGCAGCCGGTCAGCATCGCGCTGGCGGCGACGGTCGCCGCAATGATTCGCACCTTATTCATTGATTCCTTGCGATTGGTTCTTGGCGCGTTTGACGCGCGGTTTGCCCATCAGGACGGGCTGGAACACCACGGCGCCGATCAGCGTACAGGTGAGGGCCAGCGCGAGCAGCTTGCCCATGCTCGACGTGCCCGGATGGTGCGACAGCCACAGGCTGCCGAAGGCGGTTGCCGTCGTCGCGGCGCTGAACAGCACGGCGTGCGTGAGGCTCGAATGCAGCAGCCCCGTCTGCCCGCCGCGCCACGCCATCACGAAATACACCTTGAACGCGACGCCGACGCCGAGCATCAGCGGCAGCGCGATGATGTTCGCGAAGTTCAGCGACATGCCGAGCACGACGCACATCTCGAGCGTCACGATGCCCGACACGAGCAGCGGCACCAGCGTGCGCAGCACGTCGCCGAAGCGGCGCAGCGTGACCCACAGCAGGATCGTGATCGAGATGATCGACCACAGCGCCGCATGCAGGAACGCGTTGATGATCGTGTCGGCCGAATGCAGGATCGAGATCGGCCCGCCGGTCGCACCCGGCTCCGCGGCCTTCACGGCCTTGGCGAAACGGCGCAGCATCGTGTCGTCGTTCGGATCGACGCCCTTCGGCACCTTCGGCGAGATCTGCACGAGCGCGTGGCCGTCCGGCGCGACCCAGTCGCGCACGATCTGCGGCGGCAGCGATTCGCGCGTGATGTCCTGCGGCTGCAGCAGCGCGGTGAGCTGGCTGAGCGCGATGCGCAGCGTATCGGAGAACGCGCGCTCGGCACGGTCGCGCGTCGCGCTGTCGGCGGCGGCGAGCTTCGCGAGCGACGCGGACAGGTGCTGCGCGGCCGCTGCGCCCGGGCCCGGGTGATCCTCGGCCGCATAGCCGAGCAGGTCGGACACGCGCTTGAGCGCGGCCACGCGTTGCGCGTCGGTCGCGGGCGGCGCGGCCGGCTGCGTCAGCGCGGGCAGCAGTTCGCTCGCGGCCGCGGCGATGGCCGCGCGCTTGGCCGGCTGGTCGGCCGGGATGAAGGTCGACAGCGTGGTCGTGCGGCCGACTTCGGGCAGCGCGTCGAGGCGCTTCGCGGCCGCATCGGCTTGCGTGAGCGACGGCGCGAGCAGCGTGACGTCGTTGACCGCGGCTTCCGGCGAATCCTTCAGCGCGAGCAGCGTCGCCATCGATTCGCTGTTCGGGTCCTTCAGGTGCAGCGGGTTGAAGTCGAAATGCAGGAACGCGAGCAGCGGCAGCGCGCCGATCACGACCGCGAGCGTGCCGATCAGGATCGGCTTGCGATGGCGATCGAGGTAATCGTCGACCGGCGCGAGCCACGGGAAGCCCGGCGTCTTCGATTCGCCCGGCGGCGCGAACAGGCGCAGCAGCGCCGGCAGCAGCGTGAGCGTGGTCAGCAGCGCGACGAACATCCCGACGCCCGCGATGAGGCCGAGCTCGGACACGCCGCGATACGCGGTGGGGATGAACGAGAAGAAGCTGGCTGCCACGGCCGCGGTGGCGAGTGCGAGCGGCATGCCCATCGAGTGCGCGGCGCCGATCAGCGCGTGATCGATGCGCTCGTCGCGGAAGCGTTCCTCGCGGTACTTCACGCCGTACTGGATCGAGAAATCGACGCCGAGGCCGACGAACAGCACCATGAACGCGACCGAGATCATGTTCAGCGAGCCGACCATCGCGAGGCCGAGCGCGGCCGTCACGACGAGGCCGACGAACAGCGTGACGAGCACCGAGCCGATCATCCGCTTCGAGCGCAGCGCGAGCCACAGGATCACGAGCACGGCGAGCAGCGTGAGCACGCCGTTGAGCGCGGCGCCGTCTTCGACCGACGCGAATTCGTCGTCGGCGAGCGGTTGTTCGCCGGTCAGGCGCACGACCGCGCCGTAGCGCTTGTCGAGATCGAGCGAACGGGCCGCGTCGCGGATCACCTGGCTCGTTGCCGCGCCGGCCTTCAGCGCGCCGTAGTTGACCACCGGCTGCACGGTGACGAACGCGCGCGCGGGCTGCCGCGCGGCGTCGTTGTCGACCAGCGCGCGCCACGAGAACGCGGCCGGCTTGCCGGCCAGCACGTCGTCGACCGTCGCGGCGCTGCGCGCGAGCAGCTTCGCCATCGCGGGCAGCTTCACCTGGCCGGTCAGGAGCGGCTGGCCGAGTGTGGTGGACAACGTGGTGGCGAGCCCGGTGAGGCTCGGGTTCTTCGCGAGTTCGTTGACGAGCGGGCGGGCGCTCGCGAGCTGCGCGGTCGTATCTGAGACCTCCTGCGGCGACAGGAACAGCAGCCCGTTGTGCTCGAAGAACGCCCCGCCGCCCGGTTCGGCGACCGGGCCGATACGGCCGGCATCGGCGTCCTTGCGCAGCGCTTCGGTGAGCGCGTGCGCGGCGGCAGTCGCGAATTCGGGCGCGGGCGCCTCGACGACCGCGAGGATCGTGCCGTTGCGTTGCGGGAACGCGTTGTCGACCGCCTTGCTGAGTGCGGCCCATTGCGGCTCCGCATCGACGAGCTTGCTGATGTCGGTGTTGATCTTGAAATGCTGCGCGACGTAGACGCCGCTGAACGCGGCGATGACGAGCGACAGGACGACGACCCAGACGGGGCGGCGCACCGACCACGCAACGAGTCGGACGATGAGAGATGTCACCATGTGGCGGTGGGGAGCGGCTGGCTAGGGCAAAGTAGCCAAGTATACCGGCGCGGCGCGGCGACGGTCGTGACGTTGCGGAGAATCGGGGCGGGAAGGATATTTGCTACCGGCGTCGCAATCGGACCGCGCGGCCGGTTCGTTTGTATGGGGATATTTACATAATCACAGGGGCGATGCGTCGGCACGCCCCCGTGCCCTTGCCGCTGTGACAAACGGCGCTGAAAGGTAACAGTCGGTCACTGCGCGGCAACGCGGCGTCGGGCCCGGTATACTTTGCTCCACCCGGTCGATGCAAAGCGCCGGCCGTTTTTTTCCATCGAGTGCGAAATTCGTATGAAACGTCATCTGTTTGCTTTCGTCGCGGCGGCCGCCGTGTCGGTTTCCGCTTTCGCGCAGAGTGCGCCGGTCGATCTCGTCCGCACGGCGGTCGAGGGCACCGTCAACGCGATGAAGGCCGATCCGGCCGCGCGCGGCGGTGACATGGCGAAGATCACGCAGGTCGTCGAGCAGCGCTTCCTGCCCGTGACCAACTTCGAGCGCACGACCCGCATCGCGGTCGGCGACGCGTGGAAGCAGGCCACGCCGCAACAGCAGCAGGAGCTGTACAAGCAGTTCCGCTTGCTGATGACGCGCACCTATGCCGCGTCGCTCGCGCAGCTCGGCAACCAGGACGCGAAGTTCTCGTTCAAGCCGGGCGGCGCGTCGGGCGCCGACGCGCTCGTGCAGTCGACGGTGACGACGCCGGGCGACAGCCAGTCGGTCGGCTATCGTCTCGGCAAGGTCGGCAACGACTGGAAGATCTACGACATCGACATGTCGGGTGCGTGGCTGATCCAGGTCTATCAGGGTCAATTCAAGAGCCAGCTCGCGACGGGCGGGATCGACGGCCTGATCGCGTATCTGCAGAAACACAATTCGCGGACGAACTGACGGTTGTTGCGCGTAGTTCGGATGCATGGAAGGCGCCTTCGGGCGCCTTTTCTATTCGTAGGTCGGCCGAGCGGTGGAGAGGGGGCGACTCCTGCGCGATGCTGACTTAGCGAATCAGGGCGGCGATCCAGTACGGGAGCGAGTATCCGACGCGTCTCATTGTGCGTTGCCCGTCGGGCGGATGGTTAACGCGATTTCCCGCGAGTCGCGACAATTGCGCCGGCCATTGCGAAAACTAAAATCAATCCGCCCCATGTGACGAAAAATAGATTCGCGATCGCGGGGTTCGTGTCGAAGAGACTTCCCTTGCCATGCAGGACGAATGCTCCGTAAACGTAGAGTGTTCCCCAGCAGATCATTGTCGCGAGCGCTCCACCGACAAGTGCGCCTGCTACTACAGTCACGAGTTTCATTTGACGGGAAAAAACAATCACGAGCACGGTGCTCGTTTCGGCAAGCGAGAGGATTCCATCGCCCCCCAAGGTGAGGTCGATTGGACAAGTATGAAATTCGAGGGTGATGTGCGCGTCCCGGCGCGCCATCCGGGCGCGCTTGCCCTACCGCCGCCGATGCTCGACCGCGAACTTGATCAGTTCGGCCTGTCCTTCGATCTCCAGCTTGCGCTTCAGGTTGAGCCGATGCGTCTCGACCGTGCGTACCGACAGCCCCGTCTGTTGCGCGATCTGCTTGCTCGACAGCCCTTCGGCCAGCGCGTCGAGGATGTCGCGCTCGCGCGGCGTCAACCGGTCCAGCGGCGATGCCATCGCGCTGGCCTGGATCATCCGGGCGGCCAGCCCTTCGCTGAAGAACGTCTGCCCGGCCAGTACCGCGCCGATCGCGCGGACGATCTCGCTCGCGGGCGAATCCTTCAGCAGGTAGCCGCTCGCGCCGGCGCGCACCGCCTGCGTCACGTATTCGATGTTGTCGTGCATCGACAGCATCAGCACGCGGATGCCCGGAAACCGCTCGTGGAATACACCCGCGAGCGTGATGCCGTTCATTCCGTTCATGCCGACGTCCATCAGCGCGAGATCGGGTTCGAGCGACTCGGCGAGCGAGAGCGCCTCGTCCGCGTTGCCGGCCTCGCCGACCACCGACAGGTCGGCCGCTTCCAGCCGCATCCGCAAGCCGTCGCGCACGAGCGGGTGATCGTCGACGAGCAGCAGTCGGGCAGCGGGCCGGGCGGTATCGGGGGCGCTCATGCGTGAAAGTCTCCTGTGATTGGGCGCGTCGTCACGCCGCCCCGGGCAGCGGCACGCTCGCGGCGACGATCGTATGGCCGACCTGCGACGTGATCGTCAGCGTGCCGCCGAGTGCGTCGAGGCGTTCGCGCATGTTGCGCAGGCCGATGCCGCGGCGCGCGTCGGCCTGCGAGCGTTCGGCGTCGAAGCCGCAGCCGTTGTCGGCGATCGTCAGCGTGACGGATTGCGCGCCGACGTCGAGCGTGACCGCCGCGCGCGACGCCCGCGCATGATGCACGATGTTGCTGAGCGCTTCCTGTGCAATCCGGAACAGCGCGGTGTTGACGGCTTCGGGCAGCGGCTGCGTGCCGCTGTGCGCGACCTGCGTATAGCCGATGTCGATGCCGCTTTCGGCGCCGAGTTCGCGCACGAGTTGCTCGAGCGCGGCCGCGAGGCCGAGATCGTCGAGCATCGACGGCCGCAGCGCATGCGAGATGCGCCGGACTTCGCGCAGCGTGTCGCCGAGCCGCCCGACGCCCGACGCGAGCGCCTGCTCGGCTTCGGGCACGCGCGACGTGCCGCGTTCGAAGCGTGCGAGCGCCGATTCGAGCATCAGCTTCGCGGACACCATCATCTGGCTGATCCCGTCGTGCAGTTCGCGCGACAACCGCGCGCGCTCCTGCTCCTGCGATTCGACGACGCGCTGCGCGAGCAGCTTGAGCTTCGCATCGGCGCTGCGCGACTCGCTGACGTTCAACACCAGCGCACACACGGCGATCGCCGCCGCGCCGGTGAGCGCGATCGCGGTGAGCCAGCTCATCGTGCGTTCGATGTTCGCGGACGCGCGCGCGTCGATGCGTTGCAGCGCGGTGTCGACGTCGTCGAGATAGATGCCGGTGCCGACCATCCAGCCCCAGCGCTCGAGCGCGACGACATAGCCGAGCTTCGGCGCGACGCGGCCCGTCGACGGCCGCTGCCAGGCGTAGCGCACGTAGCCGCCGCCGTGCGATGCCGCGCCGATCAGCTTCTGGATCGTCAGCGCGCCCTGCGGGTCGCGCATCGACCAGAAGTTGTGGCCGACGCGCTCGGGCTCGCGCGGATGCATCAGCGAATTGCCGTGCAGGTCGTACACGAAGAAATAGCCGTCGGGGCCGAAATCCATCTTCTGCAGCATCGCGAGCGCCTGGGTGCGCAGCAGCGCGTCGTCGCGCGCATTGCGACCGCTCGCGTCGTAGAGCGGCATGATCGCGCTCGTCGCGAGCTCGACGTAGTGTTTCAGCTCGACTTCCTTGCTCGACAGGTACGCGGCCTGGATCGTCGCGTGCTGAGTGCGCGCGAGCGACGTTGCCTGCTGGCGCACGCCGAAGCCGATGCCGGCGATCGCGAGCAGGAACGGCACGATGGCCAGAAGGAAGATCTTTGCCTTGAGTCTCATGGTGGTGCGAAGCGGCCGCGAACGGGTGCGACCGGTCAGGCGCGGGCTGGCCGCGCGCATCGGCCGCGCGGCGGCGCGGGGGCGTATCGAGCCGATATTGTCGGTGATTTTGCACGCGGACGGCGGCGGCCCGGCCGTTGCCCGTACGCTCAGGCCTGCCGCGATTCGAGATCGTCCGGCGACGTGGCCGCCTGCACGACGATGCGGTTGCGCCCGCCTTCCTTCGCCCGGTACAACGCCTCGTCGGCCAGCTTCAGCGCGGCCTGGATGTTGTCGTCGCGCTCGGGGTAGCTGGTCGTCACGCCGATGCTCACCGTCAGCCGGCCGACCGTGCTGGCGTCGTGCCGGATGCCGAGATCGAGGATGCCCGTGCGGATCGTTTCGGCGATCGTCACCGCGCCGTCCGTGTCGATGTCCGGCAGCACCACGACGAATTCCTCGCCGCCGTAGCGCGCCGCATAGTCGGCCGGCCGGCGCAGGCAGCCGGCGATGCAGTGGCCGACCGCGGCGAGTGCGTCGTCGCCGGCCTGGTGGCCCTGCGTGTCGTTGTAGTGCTTGAAGTAATCGACGTCGATGAACAGCAGCGACAACGCATGTTGCGAGCGTGCGGCGCGGCGCCATTCGCGCGCGAGCGTGACGTCGAGCATCCGGCGGTTGTCGAGGCCCGTCAGGCCGTCGGTGCGCGCGAGCGCCTGCAGCTCGGTTTCCGCGCGATGGCGCTTGCGCAGCTGCACGTCGAGCAGCAGCGACAGGCCGACGAAGCCGATCGCGAGCAAGACCATCGCGGAGCCGATCGGGATCGCACGGTCGTACCACGCGGCGTAGGTGTCCGCTTCCGAGCGCGCGACCATGACGATGAGCGGCAGGCCGTCGAGGTGCCGGAACACGTACAGGCGCCGCACGCCGTCGATCGATGCGGTATCGGCGAAGCTGCCTTCGCTGGCGGTCATGAATTGCCGGAACGTGCTCGCGCGGCTGATGTCGCGGCCGACGATCTTGGGGTCGTACGGCTCGCGCGCGACCATCTTGCCGTCCGTGTTGATCAGCGCAACCGAACCGCGATCGCCGAGCGACAGGCGCGAGAACAGGTTCTGGAAATATTCGAGCCGGATCGACATCACCGCGACGCCGCCGAACGACCCGTCGGGCCGCGTGATCCGCCGGCTCAGCGCGATGCTCGGCGAGCCCCCGCGCAACCGGGAATGATACGGATCGCTGACGTACAGGCCGACGTCGGGGTGGTCGCGGTGCACGGTGAAGTACGGCTCGTTGCCGAAGTTGGCCTTGCGCGGCACGTCGCTCTTGCCGTCGACCGCGATGTCGCCCTTCGCGTCGAGCACGTAGATGCCGCCGAGGTACTTGGCCGTCGTCGCGCGGTCGAACAGCACCTGGCGGCGCAGCGGCATCGGCAGCCTGGTGACTTCGGGGTCGTTCGCGCCTTCGACCACCGCCTGCAGCGACAGCGAATAGATCTCGATGTTGCGTTCGATGTCCCACGACGCCATCAGCGCGAGGTTCTGCTGCATGCTGCGCGAGCGGTCGCGCGCATCGATACGGCCTTCGTACAGGACGATCCCGCACAGGAGCAGCAGGATCAGCGCGATCAGCAGCCCCGTATAGAAGATCAGGTGCGGCAGGAGGAACCGGCGCAGATGAGCGGCGACACGGCTCGTCAGGCCGGATTCGCTGGGCATTGCGTAGTCGGTTTCGGCCATGGTCCGTGGATCGGGGGCATCGTCGCCGGGCGGCGGGCCGATGCGATTGTTCGTATGACTACCGGTGGCGATCCGGTGCGCTGCCCTGCCCGTGCCAGCCTTCCGTTCAGCGGAGAAGACGGGCGCCGATTATCGACGATCGCGGCCGGATAAACCCTGTATTCATAGGTAAACGTCTACTGCAATTCGACGATCCGATGAATCGCGCGATGCGAATTCCACGGAGTATAACGCGCGTGTTTGCGTGCGCGGAAAATGTTGCACCCGGTTGATCGGGGTCAAATTACGGTGTAATCCCGGGCTTGCCAATATCGGCTGAAGCGTTGCCACGCAAGGCTTTGCGGTGTGGCGGAAGGCGGCGCGCCATACGGCCGCGGAAACGGCGGATTAACAGTCAGCAGGCCATTGCACGCGAAAGCCGACGATAGGCGCCGATTATCGGTTTCAGCGATCGGGTGAATGCGAATATGAAAACGGGCAGCCGTGAGGCTGCCCGTTTCGCCAGGCTGGTGTTCAACCGGCGCCCCGGCATGCGGGACGCGCCCGCATGCGCAGGTTCATGCGCCGTGCTGCTGCGCCTTGAACGCGAGCCGGAACCGATGCAGCAGCGGCTCGGTATAGCCGCTCGGCTGCGACGTGCCTTGCAGCGCGAGCGCGCACGCGGCCTGGAAGGCCGTCGACTGGTCGTAGCCGGGCGCCATCGGGCGATAGTTCGGATCGCCGGCGTTCTGCTGGTCGACGACGCGGGCCATCCGCTTGAACACGTCGAGCACGAACGCCTCGGTGATCACGCCGTGGCGCAGCCAGTTCGCGATGTGCTGGCTCGAAATGCGCAGCGTCGCGCGATCTTCCATCAGGCCGACGTCGTGGATATCCGGCACCTTCGAGCAGCCGACACCCTGTTCGACCCAGCGCACGACGTAGCCGAGGATGCCCTGCGCGTTGTTCTCGACCTCGCTCAGGATCTCGGCCTCGCTCCACGCGGCACGCTCGACGACCGGCACGGTCAGCAGCCCTTCGAGCAGCGCGTCGCGCTCGCTGGCATACGGCGTCTTCTCGAGTTCCTGCTGGACGGCCTGTACGTCGACGAGGTGGTAGTGCAGCGCGTGCAGCGTCGCGGCGGTCGGCGACGGCACCCAGGCGGTGTTCGCGCCGGCGCGCGGATGCGCGATCTTCTGCTCGAGCATCGCATGCATCAGGTCCGGCATCGCCCACATGCCCTTGCCGATCTGCGCGCGGCCGCGCAGGCCGGCCGACAGGCCCGCGAGCACGTTGTTGCGCTCGTACGACTGGATCCACGCCGACGCCTTCATGTCGCCCTTGCGGATCATCGGGCCCGCTTCCATCGCGGTGTGCATCTCGTCGCCGGTGCGGTCGAGGAAGCCGGTGTTGATGAACGCGACGCGCGCGGCCGCTGCCGCGATACACGCGGCGAGGTTCACGCTGGTGCGGCGCTCCTCGTCCATGATGCCCATCTTCAGCGTGTTGCGCGGCAGGTTGTACAGATCCTCGATACGCGCGAACAGCGTGTCGGCGAACGCGACTTCGACCGGGCCGTGCATCTTCGGCTTCACGATATAGATCGAGCCCGTGCGCGAATTGCGCTTCGCCTTCAGGTCGTGCAGCGCGCAGAGCGTCGTGACGACGCCGTCGAGAATCCCTTCCGGAATCTCGTTGCCGTCGCGGTCGAGCACCGCGCCGTTGGTCATCAGGTGGCCGACGTTGCGCACGAACAGCAGCGAGCGGCCGTGCAGCGACAGCGTGCCGCCGGCCGGCGTCGTGTATTCGCGATCGGCGTTCAGGCGGCGCGTGAAGGTCTTGCCGCCCTTCGCGACTTCCTCGACCAGCGTGCCCTGCATCAGGCCGAGCCAGTTGCGGTAGAGCTGGACCTTGTCGTCGGCGTCGACCGCCGCGACCGAATCCTCGCAGTCGATGATCGTGCTGACCGCTGCTTCGAGCACGACGTCCTTCACGTTCGCGAGATCGGCGCGGCCGATCGGCGTCGACGCATCGATCTGGATCTCGAGGTGCAGGCCGTTGTGCTTCAGCAGGATCGCGGACGGCGCATCGGCCGCGCCCTGGTAGCCGACGAACTGCGCCGGCTGCGCGAGGTGCACGACGCCCTTCGCGGTTTCGACCGCGAGCTGGCCGTCCTGCACGCGGTAGCGCAGCGCGTCGCGGTGCGAGCCGCTCGCGAGCGGCGCCGCGTTGTCGAGCACGTTGCGCGCGTAGTCGATCACGCGCTGGCCGCGCGTCGGGTTGTAGGCCGCGGTGCGTTCGGCGCCGCCGTCTTCCGGCAGCGCGTCGGTGCCGTACAGCGCGTCGTACAGGCTGCCCCAGCGTGCATTCGCGGCGTTCAGCGCATAGCGCGCGTTCGACAGCGGCACGACGAGCTGCGGGCCGGCTTGCGTGGCGATCTCGCTGTCGACGTTCGCGGTGGCTGCCGCGACGTTCGAAGGGACCGGCACGAGGTAGCCGATTTTTTCGAGGAACGCACGATACGCGGCATGGTCGCGTACCGGGCCGGGGTGCGCGCGATGCCACGCGTCGAGTTCCTGCTGCAGGCGGTCGCGTTCGGCGAGCAACTCGCGGTTGCGCGGCGCGAGATCGTGCACCAGGGCCGAGAAACCGCTCCAGAACGCGGCCTTGTCGATGCCGGTGCCCGGCAGCGCTTCGTTTTCAATGAACTGGCTCAGCGCTGGCGCGACTTGCAGTCCTGCTTGGTCGATCATCGTGATTCCTCCCGGGGAATGAAAAACGCGCGCGTTGGCTGTAGGGCCTGTTCACGCTGATAACGGGCTTGCGCTGGCCCCCAGAAGGGCCGAGCGCAAGGATTGCGACGAGCGAATACTCGACGTATTCGCGAGGAGCATGACGCGGCGATCGGCCCTTCTGGGGCCAGCCCCACGAACGATTTTCTCCAAACAGGGGAACGCGCCTTTCCCCCCGCATGGCGGCGTCGTTCGTCGTTGCAATAGCTACGGCTATCGCGCCTCCACTCTCCTTGCCTGCGCCGGAAGGAAGTCCCCTTGGGGACGGCGCAAAGGCACGTTCGCAAGCCCGTTATCAGCGTGAACAGGCCCTAGGCCACGACGCTTTGTGTACCGGCGCGGGCGATCTGCGCGTCCTGTTCGGACTTTACGCCAGACACACCGATCGCGCCTGCGATCCGGCCGTCGACCGTGACCGGCACGCCGCCTTCGAGCAATCCCGACAGCGGCGCGCTCAGAAACGCGGTGCGGCCACCGTTGATCATATCCTCATACGCCTTCGTCTCGCGACGGCCGAGCGCCGCCGCGCGCGCCTTTTCCTGCGCAATGGTGCTGCTGGCCGGCGAGGCGCCGTTCAGCCGCGCGAAGGCGAGCAGGTGGCCGCCGTCGTCGACGACGGCGATCGACACGGCCCAGCCGTGGTGTTCCGCTTCCGCGCGGGCGGCGGCGAGCATGCGCTCGGCATCGGCCAGTTCGAGTTCGGGTTTCGTTTGCATGGCTTTCCTCCGGAGTCGGCGGTCAGTTGACCGGCCGGGTGTCGACGTGCTCGATCCAGTGGCGCGCGGGCGCGCGGCCCGCGTCGTGCGGATAAGTCTGGCAGCGCATGTCGGCGCTGACAATCAGGTTCGGCTGCGCGGCTTCCAGCGCGTCGGATTCGACGTCGCGCAACGTCGTCGCGAGTTCGGTGGCGTCAGCGGATACGTGCCGCCCGAGCCGCGGCCCAGGTGGCCGTTGGCGACATTCGTCAGATCGAAGCCGAGCCGCGTCGGCCGGCTTTCGGACGCGCCCTTCTCCGCATGGACGGGGTCGGAGCCCAACAGATCGCCGTATTCGTTGACGAAAGCGCCGCAGCCGCTCGCAGTCGGCACGATCGCTGCCGCACCGGCCTCGATCGCGGGCCGCCACGCGTCGACGTTGCGGCTCGATGGCTGGACGCGACCGGGCGGGCTTGGCCGGCGCGGTAACCGCTAGAATTGCGGTTTTAGCCCGGAACACGTCCATGTCTTTTGCCTCGCTTGGCCTGATCGAGCCGTTGCTGCGTAATCTGCAGGGCCTCAATTACCAGACACCCACGCCGGTGCAGGCCAAGGCGATTCCTGTCGTGCTCGGCGGCAAGGACGTCATGGCCGCGGCCCAGACCGGTACCGGCAAGACGGCCGGTTTCGCGCTGCCGCTGCTGCAACGGCTGGTGCAACACGGCCCGGCGGTATCCAGCAACCGTGCGCGCGTGCTGGTGCTGGTGCCCACGCGCGAACTGGCCGAACAGGTGCTGCAAAGCTTCGTCGAGTACGGCAAAGGCCTCGATCTGCGATTTCTGGCCGCCTACGGCGGAGTGAGCATCAATCCTCAGATGATGAAGCTGCGCAAGGGCGTCGACGTGCTCGTGGCCACGCCGGGCCGCTTGCTCGACCTCAATCGCCAGAACGCGGTGCAGTTCGACCAGGTCCAGACACTGGTGCTCGATGAAGCCGACCGCATGCTCGATCTCGGCTTCGCGCGCGAACTCGATGCGGTGTTTGCCGCGTTGCCCGCCAAGCGCCAGACGCTGCTGTTCTCCGCGACGTTCTCCGACGAAATCCGCACGCTGGCGGCCGGCATTCTGCGCAGCCCGGTCGACATCAGCGTCAGCCCGCCCAACGCCACGGCCAGCAAGATCAAGCAGTGGGTCGTGCCGGTCGACAAGCGGAACAAGCCCGACCTCTTCATGCACCTGGTGGCCCAGAACAAGTGGGAGCACGCGCTGGTGTTCGTCAAGACCCGCAATGGCGTCGATTACCTGGCGCTCATGCTGGAGAAAGCGGGCTATGCGGTCGATACGATCCACGGCGACAAGCCGCAGCCCGCGCGTTTGCGTGCGCTGGAGCGCTTCAAGACGGGCGAAGTGCAGATGCTGGTCGCCACCGACGTGGCGGCGCGCGGGCTGGATATCGACGATCTGCCGCTCGTGATCAACGTCGATCTGCCGATCGTCGCGCAAGACTACGTGCACCGTATCGGCCGCACCGGCCGCGCGGGCGCCAGCGGCGTCGCGGTGTCGCTCGTGTGCGCCGACGAAGCGCCGCAACTCGCCGCGATCGAAGCGCTGATCCGGCAGACGCTGCGGCGCGAAGAAGAGCCGGGTTTCGAAGCCGAACACCGCGTACCGGAAACCAGCGCGACGGGCGAGATCATCAAGAAACCGAAAAAGCCGAAGAAACCCAAGGTGCCGCAAGCTGTGCCGGTCGGCAAGCAAGCGCCGGGCAAGAAGCCGCATACGCAAGGTGGCGAAGGCAAGCGCAAGCCTGTGGCGCAGCATGCGAAGCCCGCCGTCGGCACGGGAACGGACTACACCATCGGTAGCCCGTTCAGCGTGCAGAAGCCGCGCAGCAAACCGGCTGGCAAGGCGGCGGCGGGGAAGCCGGCCGGCAAATCGGCGGGTGGTCGGGGCAAGCCCGGCAAACCGTCCAGGTAGCCTGAACCCTTCCCGTTCAATGCGTCTGACAGGGTTGATTCATCCGATACGGCGAACGGAATACGAGCGGTTCGGAACATCACGGCCGGTTTTCTCGTGAGCGACCTGAAACCGACCGCGACAAGGGCTTCCCGGCATGACCGACGATGTGCGATGACTGAAGTGAGAGAGGGAATGACGACGACATTCAACGAGGCGACAACGGCGGCGATCGCCGCGTTTGCCCAACTGGATTTCTACACGGCCGTGCAAGCGATGCGCGCCGAGGCGGATTACGACCATGAACGAGACCAGTGGATCTCGCGCTATATCGACGAGCACGGCGGCGGCATGGACGATGCGGAATACGACGCCTTGCACGCGCGGGCGCAGGCCACCCCGGAATACGCGGAGTTCATCGACGGGGTTCGGCGGGAAATTCGGGAGTACTTCGGCGTGACCGAGGATCAACTGGACTGCATGGTCGTGCTGCGCGAGGACGACAGCGACGAGCTGTGGGCGGAAGTCAACCGGCAGCGGAGCGCGCTGGGAACCGGTGAAGTGCGCGGGGATCTCTGACCACGGGTGACCGTGCGGCTTCGACTCTCGCCCATCAATCAATCTTCTCGCGCAAGTCGTAGCAAGACGTCGGCGAGCGCGCGGATTTTCGGTTGTGCCGCACGTTGGGGCGGATAGACGAGGAAGTAGGACAGGCCGTCTTGAGCCACATCCTCGAATGGTGTCACCAGCGATCCGGCACGGAGCCGGTCTCTTGCCATTCGCGGGTCGCCGATTGCAATGCCGTGTCCTTCCGTCGATGCCGCGAGCGTCAATTCGAGGGTATCGAACACGAGTCCGCGTCCCGCGTCGATCTGGCGTGCCCCGACATGATCGAGCCAGCACCGCCACTCTGCGTGGCTGGGCCCGGGATGCAGCAAATCGACCTGTGCGAGATCGGCAACGGATCGCAGTGAGGGAGCCAATGCGGGCGCGCACATCGGCGTGAGCATCTCGGAAAACAGCGGTATCGCCTCCATGCCGGTCCACTGTCCCGTGCCGCGCACGACGATGGCATCGACATCGGACGTCGTGAAATCCGGCGTATCGTCCGCGGATGTCGAAATACGAAGCTCCGTGCCGCTCATCGCGCGATGAATGTCCGGCAGCCGCGGGAGCAGCCAGCGAACGGCGAACGTGGACGGCAACTTCAACGTGAGCACCGAAGTCGCCCGTGCATGAACGTCCGCGTGCCGGACCAATTGCGTGAGCACGTCGATCGCGACCGACAGCAGTCCATTTCCTTCCGCCGTCAACGTCAGGCCCGATACATGGCGCACGAAGAGCGCGCATCGGTAATGCGTTTCCAGCTGCTGTATCTGGCGGCTCACGGCGCCTTGCGTGCGGCATAGATGATCCGCGGCCTTGCTGACGCTGCCCAGCTGCGCCGCCGCGACGAACGACTGAAGCGCCGCCAACGGCGGTAGCGGCCGCGTCAGGTCGGCCAGCGGGTATGCATGCGCGACATACCCGGGTTGCAAATTTTTCGATTGTTCGGTCATCGGGGCGTCGCTATCGTGCGTGTACCGGATGCCCTGTTCTTGGGAACGAACGGGGTCGTCAACGAATGATCGGAGGATAGTCTTGGGCTCAACGTCGGGATCACTATATACGCAACAGGTTCGCGCCTACCTTCGGGAACTGGAGCGCGGCGATGTCGGCGCCATCTGCGCGCTATTCACGCCGGACGCGCAGGTTTTCTCGCCATTTCTCGGCTGGATGCAGCCTGAGCCCTTCTTTTCGAAGGTCGCTGCCGCGTCGGGAGAAAGCAGGATTACGCCGATCGATATCTGCGTCAGCACGAGTGGCGCTCGCCGTGCGACCGGTTACTTCATCTACGACTGGGGCCTGAAAGACGGTTCGGTGGCGCGCTTCGAGTGCGTCGACGTGTTCGAGTTCGACATCCAGGGGCTCATCGAACGGATGATCATCGTCTACGACACCCATCCGATTCGCAGTACGGTCGGCGACAAGTACGCGTAGCCGAATCGATGTCGAGCAAAGTGGCGCCCAGACGTCCAGGCGCGTCGAAACCGCCAGCAAGCTGCGCATCTAATCGGTTGACGGCGTTGAAGCCTGGATGGCGGGCCAGGGTCGCCAACCGCCATCGCCTCGATCCGCAAAGCATGAAAAAAAGCCCGCCGAAGCGGGCAACCTCACGATGCGGAGGGGGAGATGCGAAAACGCGATCGGCGCGCGCTCAGCCTTTCGTCGCGCCGAACGTGAGCCCCGCGACGAAATGCTTCTGCATCGCGAAGAACATCGCGACCGACGGCAGCGCGGCGAGGATCGACCCGGCCGATACGAGGTTCCACGACGTCGTCCATTGCCCCTTCAGCGCCGCGACACCCGCCGTGATCGGCGCCGCTTCGTCGCCTTGCGTGAGGCACAGCGCCCAGAAGTAATCGTTCCACACGAACGTGAACACGAGAATCGCGAGCGCGGCCAGCGCCGGCCGGATCAGCGGCAGCACGATGCGCCAGAACACCGTCCATTCGCCCGCGCCTTCGATACGTGCCGCCTCGATCAGCTCGAACGGCAACTGCTTGATGAAGTTGCGCAGGAACAGCGTGCAGAACCCCGTCTGAAACGCGACGTGGAACAGGATCAGCGCTTCGACGGTATTGAACACGCCGAGCCGCAGCGACAGGTCGCGCACCGGAATCATCAGCACCTGCACGGGCACGAAGTTGCCGGCGACGAACGTGCCGAACAGCGCGGTATTGCCGCGAAACCGGTAGGTCGCGAGCGCGAAGCCGGCCATCGCCGCGAGCGCGATCGAGCCGATGACCGACGGCACCGTGATCTGCACGCTGTTCCAGAAGTAATGCAGCATCGGCGACGTCGTCAGCGCGTCGCGATAGTTCTCGATCATCGAGAAATGCCGTGGCCAGCCCCAGTAGTGGCCTTCGACGAGTTCCTCGGTCGAGCGCACCGACGTGACGAACACGGCGATCATCGGCAGCAGCCAGATCACGAGCGCGACGGGCAGCGACAGCTTGTACAGCCGGCGCGATATCGGCTTCCAGTGGGCAACGGGTGTCGGAAACATGATGAGTGAGCTCCCGGAAGGTCACTGCTCGTTGCGCAGCATGCGGCGCAACTGGAACACGATGTAGACGAGCATGATCGCGAACAGCACGACCGCGATCGATGCGGAATAGCCGAGCCGGTAGTACTTGATCGCCTGGTCGTACATGTAATACGCGAGCACGGTCGAGCTCTCGAACGGGCCGCCGCCCGTCATCACCGAGATCAGGTCGAAGCTGCGCAGCGCGCCGATCACGGTGACGACGATCGCCATGAAGGTGGTCGGCCGCAGTTGCGGCAGCACGACGTGCCACAGCAGCGCGAAGCCGCGCGCGCCTTCCATCCGCGCGGCTTCGATCTGTTCCGGGTTGACCGACGTGAGGCCGGTCAGGTACAGGATCATGCAGTACGCCGTTTGCGGCCACAGCGCGGCGAACACGATGCCGAAGGTCGCGTAGCGCGCGTCGCCGAGCACCGGGATACCGTGCCCGGCGATGAGCGCGAGCAGCCCGAAGGTCGGATCGTAGAACCACGAGAAGATCAGCCCGACGACCACGCCCGACAGCACGAACGGCGCGAAGAACAGCGACTTCACGAGCCGGATGCCGCCGACCGCCTGGTTCAGGTACAGCGCGAGCGCGAGGCCGAGCGGCGGCGCGAGCATGAACAGCACGAGCCAGATCACGTTGTTGCGCAGCGCCGTGTAGAACGTCGGCGCATGCAGCAGCTCCGCATAGTTCGCGAGACCGACGAAGGTGCGCTCGGTCATCCCGTCCCAGTTGTACAGGCTCAGCCACAGCGTCGACAGGATCGGCCAGACCACATAGACGGCCACCATCGCGCAGGCCGGCGCGAGAAAGAGCCATGCGGCACGCCGTTGCCGCCGCACGGCGGGCGACGGACGGCGCGCGGGCAGCGCGCTGACGGATGAGCCGCGCGGCGGCGGCGCGGTGCCGGCGGGCGGGGGGGACGTGATTGGACTGGACACGGCAAGCCTCCTGAACGGACACGGCGGCGCGCGGCCGCCGGTTGGGTCACGCGGTCACTTCTTGTAGATCCGCTTGCGGGTCTGCTCGAGTTGCGCGAGCACCGTATCGAGCTGCGCGGGATTCGCGAGGAACTGCTGCATCCCCTTCATCCCCTCGTCGGCCATTTCCTTGGTCATGTCGCGGTCGTAGAACTGTGCGACGCCGCCCTTCGTGTCGGCGAGGATCCGGAAGCCGATGCGCGAGATCGGATCGGCTGGCTCGGGCGACTTGCTGTTGGCCGACAGCGAGCCGAGCCCTTCGGCGAGTTTCGCACCCATCTCGGGCGTTTCGACGAACGCGAGGAACGTGTGCGCGTCGGCCTTGTTCTTCGCCTTGGTCGGGATGTGCAGCGATTCGACCGGGCCGTCCTCGGCGGTCGGCACCTTCGGGTCGATGATCGGGAAGCGGTAATAGCCCATGTTCGGCTTCACGTTCGGCGGGAAACCGGCCGCGATGAAGGTGCCCATCAGCATCATCGCGGCCTTGCCCTGGAACAGGAACGGCTGCGCGCCGTCGAGATCGTAGGACAGCGCGTTGTCGATGAAGTAGCCCGAGTCGATCAGCGATTTCCACGTCGTGTAGACCTTCTTCACGCGCGGGTCGGTGTACGGCACGTCGCCGGCCATCAGCTGCTGGTGGAACGCGTTGCCGTTCAGGCGCAGGTCGAGATAGTCGAACCAGCCGGCGAGCGTCCACGCGTCGCGGCCGCCGATCGCGATCGGCGTGATGCCCGCGGCCTTCAGCTTCTTGCATGCGTCGAGAAGCTGATCCCAGGTCTTCGGCTCGTCGGGGATGCCGACCTTGCTGAACAGGTCCTTGCGGTAGAACAGCCCCCACGAGTAGTAGACGGTCGGCGCCGCATACT
Organism: Burkholderia sp. BCC0097; assembly: GCF_902832985.1. Lineage (NCBI taxonomy): Bacteria > Pseudomonadati > Pseudomonadota > Betaproteobacteria > Burkholderiales > Burkholderiaceae > Burkholderia > Burkholderia sp. BCC0097. The sequence continues at coordinate 318,422 of NZ_CADFDM010000008.1, read as the reverse complement.
GCTTGCCGTTGTACGACGATGCGCTGCGCGTCGACGCGTACATCGCGTCCCAGCCGTTCTTCTTCCAGTCGCCGCTCAGGTCCTCGAACAGCCCGCGCTTCGCGTAGTACGCCATCCGCTCGCCCGCGTGCCAGTTCACGACGTCCGGCGCGACGGTCGTGAGCCATGCCGGCAACTGCACCTTGTACGCTTCCTCGTCGACGAAAGTAGGCTTCACGTCGATGTCCGGATGGGCCTTGTGGAACGCTTCGATCGTCGACTGCCACACCGCGCGCTGGCTTGCGCCCTTGAATGCGATGTTGATGGTCAACGTGCCGGCACCGGCAGGCGCGGCAGCGCCGAACGAGGCGCACGCGACGGCGGCGGCGGTCGCCAGGCGGGCAGCGACGCGAAGGGGGCGATGGGTCATGAGTGTCTCCAGTCCTGTATGTCGTTGTGCGTGACCGGCGCGTCACGGCGCCGGGGGCGGGTGCTACGAACGGCTTCGATACACGGCGACGCCTTGCGGCTCGACCTGCGCGGCGCCGATCACGAACGCGGACGGCGGTACGCCGTCGATCGTGTGCGGCGTGTCGCGATAGTTGAATACGTAGGTCAGGCCGCCGCGCCGGCTCACGCGTACGCCGTCGGCGAGCGGCGTCGGCGCGAGGCCCGCTTCGGCCGCGACCTCGGCGAACAGTCGCGTGGTGGTCGCATCGTCGAACAGCGCGGCCCAGTAGTGCAGCGCGCCATGCGACACGCAGGCCGGATGGCCGTCGGCGAAGCGGGCGCGCACGACGCTGCGTGCGCCGCCGTCGTTCAATTCGACGAGGTCGCGCCAGTGGCGGGCTTCGCCCGTGAGCGGCGAACCGTCGCGCAGCGTGCCGTCGATCGGCTCGGTCACGTTCGGCCGCAGCGATTCGACGCGCCACACGCGTACCGGCAGGATCGACGCGAGCGGGCCGGGCGGCAGCGCCGGCGGAATCTGCAGGTCGGCGGTCTTCGAGCCGGTGCGCGGGCCGAACACCGCGTGCGCACCCGACGCGGCGAGCCGCGACGCGAAATCGTCGGGTACGACCGGCAGCGGCGGCACGACGACGAGCCGGTAGCCGTCGAGCGGCGCGTGCGCGGACACGATGTCGACGTCGAGCCCGAGCGAGCGCAGCGCCGAGTAGTACTCGAACGCGAAACGCGGGTAGTGGAAATCGGCGCCTTGCGGCTGCACTTCGAACAGCCACTTCGCGTCGTAGTCGAACACCAGCGCGACGGGTGCGCGCACCGCGCCGTTCGCGTCGGCATCCGCGCCGGCGTCGAGTACGGCGGCGATTTCCTGCGCGACGCGCTGCGCTTCGCGGCCGCCTGCGTCGAGCCGGTTGTCGGGGGTGTTCAGGCCCGCGTGCATCTGCTCCTGCGCGAACGGCGCCTGCCGCCAGCGGAAGTACGACACGCAGCCGGCGCCGTGCGCGAACGCTTCCCAGCTCCAGAGCCGCACCATGCCCGGCAGCGGCGCGGGGTTCCAGTGCGCCCAGTTCACCGGGCCCGGCTGCTGCTCCATCACCCAGAACGGCAGCTTCGACATGCCGCGGTACAGGTCGTGATTGAACGATGCGAAATCCGGATGGCCGGTGCGCAGCCAGCGCGCCTTCACGTCGGGCGCGAACCACAGCTCCTCGAGCGCGCCGAGCGGATAGCTGTCCCACGTCGCGAGATCGAGGTCGCGCGCGACTTCGTAATGATCGAACTCGGTGAAGAGCTGCATGAAGTTGTGCGCGACCGGGCGGCCCGGCGAGTGCGCGCGGATCACGTCGACCTGCATCCGGTGATAGCGCGCGAGCTCGTCGGACGCGAAGCGCCGGTAGTCGAGGCGATGCGACGGATGGGCTTCGGTCACGGTGCCCACCGGCGCGTCCACTTCGTCGAAATGGCGATATTCCATGCTCCAGAACACGGTGCCCCATGCGCGGTTCAGCGCGTCGATCGTGCCGTAGCGTGCTTTCAACCATTCGCGGAAGCGCACGAGCGCGGCCGGCGAATAGCTGACGACGGTCTGGTGGCAGCCGAGCTCGTTGTCGGTCTGCCAGTAGCGCACGGCCGGATGGCGGCCGTAGCGTTCGGCAACCGCCGTGCAGATCTGGCGCGACGCTTCGAGATAGACCGGCGACGAGAAATCGTAGTGGCGGCGCGAACCGAACGCGCGCGGCCGGCCGTCCGCGCCGATCGCGAGGATGTCGGGATGGCGGTCCACGAGCCATTTCGGCGGCGTCGCGGTCGGCGTGCACATCACGATCTCGAGGCCGGCCGCGCCGAGCACGTCGACCGCACGGTCGAGCCAGCCCCAGTCGTATTCGCCCGGCGACGGCTCGATGCGGCTCCACGCGAATTCGGCGATCCGCACCTGCTCGATGCCGAGCGCTTTCATCCGGCGGGCGTCGTCGGCCCACATCGATTCCGGCCAGTGTTCCGGGTAGTAACAGACTCCGAGGCGCATGCCCGATCCTTATGCGTAGTGGTGGACGGGAAGGTCGGCGCGCGCGGGCACCGCGCGGCCGTCTTCGGTGAACAGGTGGCAGGCTGCGGCCGGCGCGTGCACGTGCACGCGCTCGCCGGGGCGCACCGGCGCGTCGCCGGGCACTTTCGCGATCAGCGGCGTCGCGCTGGGCTGGCCGGACGGATCGAGGTGCACGTAGGTCTGCTCGCCGAGGCGTTCGACGAGCGCGACGTCGCGCGCGAGCGTCGTCGCGTCGGGCGCGGCGCCGAGCGTCAGGTGTTCGGGGCGGATGCCGAGCGTCACGGCGGCGCCGGCGGAGAGCGCCGAGCCGTCGCGCGGCAGCGTGAAGGTTTCGCCGGACGGCACGAGCGTGACGGTCGTGCGACGGGCGTCGCACGCGGTCACGACGGCCGGCAGAAAGTTCATGCGCGGCGAGCCGATGAAGCCCGCGACGAAGCGGCTGGCCGGATGGTGGTAGAGGTCGAGCGGCGCGCCGACCTGAGCGATGCTGCCGTGCCGCGCGGTATCCGCGCCGGCGTGCAGCAGCACGATCTTGTCGGCGAGCGTCATCGCCTCGGTCTGGTCATGCGTCACGTAGACGACGCTCGCGCGTTCGAACTGCCGGTGCAGCCGCGCGATCTCGATGCGGGTCTGGCCGCGCAGCGCCGCGTCGAGATTCGACAGCGGTTCGTCGAACAGGAACACGCCGGGCTCGCGCACGATCGCGCGGCCGATCGCGACGCGTTGCCGCTGGCCGCCCGACAGCGCCTTCGGCTTGCGCTCGAGCAGCATGTCGAGCTGCAGGATGCGCGCGGCGTCGCGCACCTTGCGGTCGATCTCGGCCTTCGGCACACGCGCGAGCTTCAGGCCGAACGCCATGTTCTCGTACACCGTCATGTGCGGAAACAGCGCGTAGCTCTGGAACACCATCGCGACGCCGCGCTCGGCGGCCGGCACGTCGTCGACGCGGCGGCCGTCGATCGACAGCTCGCCTGCGCTCAGATCCTCGAGCCCGGCGATCATGCGCAGCAGCGTCGACTTCCCGCATCCGGACGGCCCGAGAAATACGCAGAACTCGTGCGCGCCGATCTCCAGATCGACGTCGCGAATGACCGGCGCGTGCTCGCCATAGGCTTTCTGCACGCGCCGCATCGAGATGCTCGCCATTGTCTCCGCTCCATGTTCTAATGCGCCGTACTGCTTGATTAAGCGCTTAATCATCGCGATCAAAAAAAGGGGCGATGCGATCGCGGCCGAGTCGCGCCCGTCGGTCGGGCGGCAAGGTGTGCGGCGATAGTGCGCCGCTTCGGTGAGCGAAGCAAATACTGGATCGACGTCTCATATAGTGGGCAAACGATGGCAACCCTGGATGAAGTGGCGCGCCGCGCGGGCGTGACGGCCGCGACGGTGTCGAACGTGCTGCGCGGCCGCGGCCGGGTCGGCGACGCGACGCGGGCACGGGTGCTCGAGGCGATCGACGCGCTCGGGTATCGGCCGCACCTCGCCGCGCGGGCGCTGGCGGAAGGGCGCGCGCCGACGGTCGCGCTGATGGTATCGAGCATCGCGAACCCGTTCTATCCGGAGTTCGCGTTGGCGGTCGAGCGCGCGGTGCGCCGCAACGGGCAGTTCCTGATCGTCTGCAATACGAACGAAGATCCGTTGCAGGGGCGTGCGTATCTCGACCAGATCGCCGGCACGATCTCCGAGGGGATTCTCGTGACCAACGCGAACCTGCACCTGCCGGATCTGCTCGACGTCGCGCGGCGCGGCGTGCCGGTCGTGCTGTGCCTGTGGGAGCGGCCCGAGGCGCCGCCCGACGGGTTGCCGTGCGTGGCGATCGATTTTCGCGAGGCGGGACGGATCGCGACGCGGCATTTGCTCGAACTCGGCCACGAGAAAATCGGCGTGATCATCGGCGGGTCCGCGAGCGGCGTGCAGGCGGCGCGCTACGACGGTTTCGTCGACGTGATGCGCGAGGCCGGGCTCGACGCGTCGATCGTCGCGGCAGAGCCCGATTCGATCGAAGGCGGCGTGCGCGCGGCGGGGTGGCTGCTCGATGCGCATCCGCGGTTGACCGCGCTGGTCGCGACCAACGACCTGCCGGCGATCGGCGCGCTGCATGCGGCGGCCGATCGCGGCAGGCGCGTGCCCGACGATCTGTCGATCGTCGGCATCACCGACATCCATCTCGCCCGCGATACGCGGCCCACGCTGACGACCGTCGCGATCCCGACCGCCGAGGCGGCCGGCCTCGCGGTCGAATTGCTCAATACGCTGCGCGAGGCGGGCGGGCAGGGCGACGACGCGTCGCGCGTGCGGGTCGCGTCGCTGCCGAAACTGACGGTGCGCGGGACGACCGGGCCCGTGCCGCGCGCGGTATAGCGAAGCGCGCGTGGTCGCGCGCCGGACTCAACTTCCTTCGACGAGCCGCAGCACGATGCGTCGCGCCGAATCGAGATGCGCGACGGTCATCGCGCGTGCCGCCCGCGCATTGCGTTCGCGGCATGCCTGCAGAATCGCTTCGTGCTCGACCTGGAACGACGGCGTATCGGCGAGCAGAGTGGCCTGCAGGCGCTCGTAACGTTCGACCTGGCTGCGCAGCTCGGCGATCGACTTCAACTGCCGCGCGTTGCCGCAGCACGCATACAGCAACGCGTGGAATTCGCGGTTCAGCTCGCCCTGCCGGCGCGGCATGGTTGCATCGCCGAGCAGCCGATGCACGAGTTCGGCGCGTGCGAGCGTTTCGTCGTCGAGCTGCTTCACGCTGCGGTAGATCGCATCGCCTTCGAGCAGCACGCGCAGATCGTAGATTTCCTGCACGTCCGACGTGCTCAGCATGCGCACGACGGCGCCGCGATTCCTGAAGATATCGAGCAAGCCTTCGCGTTCCAGCCGCTGGATCGCCTCGCGCATCGGAATCCGGCTGATGCCGAACCGCTCGGCCAGGTCGCGCTCGACGAGCCGCTCGCCGGCCTCCAGTTCGCCGTTGATGATCATGTCGCGCAGCGACGCGGCGACCGCGTCCGCGGTGGAGTCGAGTTTGGCTTCCATGCCTGCCTGTTCCGTCATTTTGGAATAATGGTATACCAAACGACGATCCGGTGCCACAATGGCGACCATCGGCGGCCGAACGCAACGGCGATCGGCCCGCTCGGCCCGGTCAAGGCAACCGACATCAATGGAGAGCGAGATGGCATCGAGTGAACATCACTATCGCGTCGCAGTGGAGTGGACGGGCAATCGCGGCACCGGCACGTCGGGGTATCGCGAGTACGGCCGCGATCACGTGATCCGCGCCGGTTCCAAGCCGGATATCCCCGGCTCGTCGGACCCGGCGTTCCGCGGCGACGCGGCGCGCTGGAACCCCGAAGACCTGCTGCTCGCGTCGGCGTCGGCATGCCACAAGCTGTGGTATCTGCACCTGTGTTCCGAGGCCGGCATTCGCGTGCTGGCCTACGTCGACCATGCGGAAGGCACGATGCTCGACGGCGCGGGAGCGGGGCGCTTCACCGAAATCATGTTGCGCCCGCGGGTGACGATCCGGGCCGGCGACGATCGCGAACGGGCGGCGCATCTGCATCACGATGCGCATGCGCAGTGCTACATCGCGAATTCGGTCAACTTCCCGATTCGCTGCGAACCGGTGATCGAGTTTGCCGCCGCCTGACGCCGCCGCCCGCCAAACGAAATCGACGATGAAACTGTTCTACTACCCCAGCAATGCCAGCATGGCGCCGCACTTCGTGCTTGAAGAGATCGGCCGGCCGTTCGAGCTCGTGTACGTCGACCGCACGCGCGACCAGCACAAGTCGCCCGACTATCTCGCGCTGAATCCGAATGGACTCATTCCGGTGCTGGTCGACGGCGATCTCGTGCTGTACGAAACCGCCGCGATCTGCCTGCATCTTGCCGATACCCATCCGGAGCAGCGGCTTGCGCCCGAATTCGGCACATCGGAACGTGCGCAGTTCTACAAGTGGCTCATGTGGCTCACCAACACGTTGCAGGCGACGCTGATCGCGTATTTCTATCCGGAGCGCTGGGTCGATGCGGGCAATGCGTCGGGCGCCGCGCAGGTCAAGACGCATGCGGAGGAGAAGATCGCGACGCTGCTGGATCAGCTCGAGCAGCAACTGCAAACGAGTGGCGGCCCGTGGCTGCTCGGTGCGCACTACACGGTGCTCGATCCTTACGCGCTGATGCTGTGCCGCTGGACGCGCGGCTTTGCGGCGCCGGCCCGCCAGCGGCCGGTACTCGGCGGGTATCTGCAGCAGGTGCTCGCGCGCCCGGCGATCCAGCGGGCGTTGAAGACGGAAGGGCTCGCGGCGCCCTGGGTGTAGCGCGCGAGTGCGGCAGCATGCGCGCCACGCGGCGCGCATGCATTTCGGCTGATACGGCAACCCGGCAACCCGATTGCCGCCGTGTCGTCACGACGCGACGCCGTACACCTCCCGCGCCGCCGCCCGAATCGCCTCGACCATCACCGTCACCGCCGGCGAATGCAGCCGGTCGGTGCGCGTGATGATCCCGAAATCGTCCATCCGGCAATCCATCTCCAGCGGCAGCATCGTGACGATCCCGTGCCGCGCGTAGTAGCGCGCGACGTCCTCGGCGAGCACCGCGATCATGTCGCTCTGTTCGAGCAGTTGCGTGATGAACAGCAGCGCCGAGGTTTCGACGAGGTTCGCCGGCGGCGCGAGGCTCGCGCGCTGGAACACCAGCTCGAAGCGGTGCCGCAGCACGCTGCCGGCCGGCGGCACGACCCACGCGGCGCGCTGCACGTCGGCGAGCGCAACCGACGCTTGCGCGAGCAGCGGATGGCCGGTTCGCACGACGGCGGCCACCGATTCGCCGGTCAGCGGCTCGTAGCGCAGGCGCAGCTTGTCGTGCTCGGCGGAGAGCCGGCCGAGCACGATGTCGATCTTTTCCTGCGCGAGATGTTCGAGCAGCACGTTGCTGGTGTCGATCTCGACCGACACGTGCAGGCCCGCGTGCGTACCCTTCACCGCGGCGACGGCCGGCGGCACGAGCCGCAGGGCCGGCGACGTGATCGCCCCCACCGCCACGTGGCCGAGATGGCCGGCCTTCAGCGCGGCCAGCTCCTCGCGCGCCTGGTCGAGGCTGCCGAGCGCCGCGCGCGCGTGGCGGATCAGCGCGTCGCCGTACAACGTCGGCCGCATCCCGCGCGGCAGGCGCTCGAACAGCACCGCGCCGATCGACTCCTCCAGTTCCCGCAGCAGCTTCGACGCGGCCGGTTGCGTCATGTTCAGCGCGGCCGCCGCGCGGTGAATGCTGCCTTCGTCGGCGAGCGCGACGAGCAGCAGCAACTGGCGCGTCTTCAGACGGGCGCGGTTTCCCCACGGGCTGGCTTCGGTCATCGTACGGGTTTATATCGATATCGGAATGGATATCGTAATCGCCTAAATCGTCATTAGCCAGTTATCAAAATTCTGCCTAGACTGCGCCGGTATCCCGTCACCACAGGACTGACGATGTCGGCAACAAAACCCAGGCTGCGCTCCGCCCAATGGTTCGGCACGAACGACAAGAACGGCTTCATGTACCGGAGCTGGATGAAGAACCAGGGCATCCCCGATCACGAATTCGACGGCCGGCCGATCATCGGCATCTGCAACACGTGGTCCGAACTGACGCCGTGCAACGCGCACTTCCGCAAGCTCGCCGAACACGTGAAGCGCGGGATCTTCGAGGCCGGCGGCTTCCCGGTCGAGTTCCCGGTGTTCTCGAACGGCGAATCGAACCTGCGGCCGTCGGCGATGCTCACGCGCAACCTCGCGTCGATGGACGTCGAGGAAGCGATCCGCGGAAACCCGATCGACGCGGTCGTGCTGCTCGCCGGCTGCGACAAGACGACGCCCGCGCTGCTGATGGGCGCGGCGAGCTGCGACGTGCCGGCGATCGTCGTGTCGGGCGGCCCGATGCTGAACGGCAAGCTCGAGGGCAAGAACATCGGCTCCGGCACGGCTGTGTGGCAACTGCACGAAGCGCTGAAGGCCGGCGAGATCGACGTGCATCACTTCCTGTCGGCCGAAGCCGGCATGTCGCGCTCGGCCGGCACCTGCAACACGATGGGCACCGCATCGACGATGGCGTGCATGGCCGAGGCGCTCGGCGTCGCGCTGCCGCACAACGCGGCGATTCCGGCCGTCGATTCGCGCCGCTACGTGCTCGCGCACATGTCGGGCATCCGCATCGTCGAGATGGCGCTCGAAGGGCTCGTGCTGTCGAAGATCCTGACGCGCGCGGCGTTCGAGAACGCGATCCGCGCGAATGCGGCGATCGGCGGCTCGACCAACGCGGTGATCCACCTGAAGGCGATCGCCGGCCGCATCGGCGTGCCGCTCGAACTGGAAGACTGGATGCGCATCGGCCGCGACACGCCGACGATCGTCGACCTGATGCCGTCGGGGCGCTTCCTGATGGAGGAGTTTTATTACGCGGGCGGGCTGCCGGCCGTGCTGCGCCGGCTCGGCGAAGGCGGGCTGCTGCCGCACCCGGATGCGCTGACGGTGAACGGCAAGTCGCTGTGGGACAACGTGCGCGAAGCGCCGAACTACGACGACGAGGTGATCCGTCCGCTCGACCGGCCGCTGATCGCGGACGGCGGCATCTGCATCTTGCGCGGCAATCTCGCGCCGCGCGGCGCGGTGCTGAAACCGTCGGCGGCGAGCCCCGAACTGCTCAAGCATCGCGGCCGCGCGGTGGTGTTCGAGAACCTCGACCACTACAAGGCGACGATCAACGACGAAGCGCTCGACATTGATGCGAGCTCGGTGATGGTGCTGAAGAACTGCGGGCCGCGCGGTTATCCGGGCATGGCCGAGGTCGGCAACATGGGGCTGCCGCCGAAGCTGCTGCGCCAGGGCGTGAAGGACATGGTGCGGATTTCCGATGCGCGGATGAGCGGCACCGCGTACGGCACGGTCGTGCTGCACGTCGCGCCGGAAGCCGCCGCCGGCGGCCCGCTCGCTGCCGTGCGCAACGGCGACTGGATCGAGCTCGACTGCGAGGCCGGCACGCTGCATCTCGACATTACGGATGAGGAACTGCAGCGCCGCCTGTCGGACGTCGATCCGACCGCGGCGCCGGGCGTGGCCGGCCAGCTCGGCAAGGGCGGCTACGCGCGGCTGTATATCGATCACGTGCTGCAGGCCGACGAGGGGTGCGACCTCGACTTCCTGGTCGGCACGCGCGGCGCGGACGTGCCGAGCCATTCGCATTGAGCAGGCAGGCGGCGCGACATGCGCCGCCGCCGGTTGCGGGCCTTCCCGGTCCGCGCTTCATGAAACCGTGAACGCATGACGGCCGGTGACAACCGGGCCGAAGCAGGACGCGAACCATGACATCGAGCAGCACGCCGCGCCATCGCGGCATTTTTCCCGTCGTTCCGACGACGTTTACCGATACCGGCGAGCTCGACCTCGCGAGCCAGAAGCGCGCGGTCGATTTCATGATCGACGCCGGCTCGGACGGGCTGTGCATCCTCGCGAACTTCTCCGAGCAGTTCGCGATCACCGACGACGAACGCGACGTGCTGACGCGCACGATCCTCGAGCACGTGGCCGGCCGCGTGCCGGTGATCGTCACGACGTCGCACTACAGCACGCAGGTGTGCGCGGCGCGCAGCCTGCGCGCGCAGCAGCTCGGCGCGGCGATGGTGATGGCGATGCCGCCGTACCACGGCGCGACGTTCCGCGTGCCCGAAGCGCAGATCTTCGATTTCTTCGCGCGCGTGTCGGATGCGATCGACATCCCGATCATGATCCAGGACGCGCCGGCGAGCGGCACGCCGCTGTCCGCGCCGTTCCTCGCGCGGATGGCCCGCGAGATCGAGCAGGTCGCGTACTTCAAGATCGAGACGCCGGGCGCCGCGAACAAGCTGCGCGAGCTGATCCGGCTCGGCGGCGACGCGATCGAGGGGCCGTGGGACGGCGAGGAGGCGATCACGCTGCTCGCCGATCTCCATGCGGGCGCGACCGGCGCGATGACGGGCGGCGGCTTCCCGGACGGCATCCGGCCGATCCTCGAAGCATTCGGCGAAGGGCGCGACGACGATGCGTTCGCGCATTACCAGGCGTGGCTGCCGCTAATCAATCACGAGAACCGCCAGTCCGGGATCCTCACCGCGAAGGCGCTGATGCGCGAAGGCGGCGTGATCGCGTGCGAGCGGCCGCGGCATCCGATGCCGGAACTGCACCCGGACACGCGCGCGGAGTTGCTCGCGATCGCGCGCCGGCTCGATCCGCTCGTGCTGCGCTGGGCGCGCTGAGCGATTCACGAAGGAGACATGCAGGATGAGTGATCCGATTTCGCTGGGTGTCGTCGGGATCGGCAAGATCGCGCGCGACCAGCATCTGCCGGCGATCGCCGCCGAGCCGGGCTTCGCGCTGACCGCCTGCGCGAGCCGCCACGCGGAAGTCAACGGCGTGCGCAATTATCCGGATCTGAACGCGCTGCTCGCCGCCGAGCCCGAACTCGACGCCGTGTCACTGTGCGCGCCGCCGCAGGTGCGCTACGCGCAGGCGCGCGCGGCGCTCGAAGCCGGCAAGCACGTGATGCTCGAGAAGCCGCCGGGCGCGACGCTCGGCGAAGTGGCCGCGCTGGACGCGCTGGCCCAAGAGCGCGGCCTCACGCTGTTCGCGACCTGGCATTCGCGCTGCGCGAGCGCGGTCGAGCCGGCGCGTGCATGGCTCGCGCAACGCACGATCCGCGCGGTGCAGGTGCGCTGGAAGGAAGACGTGCGGCGCTGGCATCCGGGGCAGCAGTGGATCTGGGAGCCGGGCGGCCTCGGCGTGTTCGATCCCGGCATCAACGCGCTGTCGATCGTCACGCGCATCCTGCCGCGCGAGCTCGTGCTGCGCGAGGCGACGCTCATCGTGCCGAGCGACGCGCAGATGCCGATCGCGGCCGAACTCGATTGCGCGGATACCGACGGCGTGCCGGTGCGCGCGGAATTCGACTGGCGCCACGGCCCGGTCGAGCAATGGGAGATCGCGGTCGACACGGCCGACGGCGTGCTCGCGATCAGCCGCGGCGGCGCGCAATTGTCGATCGCGGGCGAGCCGGTCGAGATCGGGCCCGAACGCGAGTACCCGGCGCTGTATGCGCACTTCCACGCGCTGATCGCGCGGGGCGAAAGCGACGTCGACGTGCGGCCGCTGCGGCTCGTCGCCGATGCCTTCCTGTTTGGCCGGCGCGTGCAGACCGACGCGTTCGGCCGCTGAACCCGCGTGCGCGCTTCGGTACGAAGAAGCGCACGCGACGAATGATTGATTACGGCACACATCACGGCATCAGCCGGTACAAAGGAGACACCCATGAACCGCACGACTCACACGATCCGTCGACACACCCTGCGCGCGCTGCTGGCCGCGCTTTGCATCGCGCCGCTCGGGATGACGGGCGCCGCGCACGCCGACGCGCCGCTGAAGATCGGCTTTCTCGTGAAGATGCCCGAGCAGGCGTGGTTCATCAACGAGCAGAACGCCGCGTCCGCGCTCGGCCAGAAGGAGAATTTCTCGGTCGTGAAGATCGGCACGCCGGACGGCGAGAAGGTGCTGGCCGCGATCGACAACCTCGGCTCGCAGGGCGCGCAAGGGTTCGTGATCTGCGCGCCGGACGTGCGTCTCGGGCCGGCGATCGCGTCGCGCGCGAAGCGCTACAACATGAAGTTCGTGACGGTCGACGACCAGCTCGTCGATTCGAGCGGCAAGCCGCTGCCGAACGTGCCGCACCTCGGGATGTCGGCGACCAAGATCGGCAACCAGGTCGGCCAGGCGATCTCCGACGAGATGAAGCGGCGCGGCTGGAAGCCGGAAGAAGTCGGCGCGCTGCGCATCACCAACTACGAGCTGCCGACCGCGAAGCTGCGCACCGACGGCGCGACGCAGGCGCTGCTCGCGAACGGCTTCCGCAAGGAGAACATCTTCGACGCGCCGCAGAAGACGACCGACGACGAAGGCGGCTTCAGCGCGGCGGCACCGGTGCTCGCGCGCCATCCGAACGTGAAGAAATGGGTGATCTACGCGCTGAATGAGGAAACCGTGCTCGGCGCGGTGCGCGCGACCGAACAGCTGCACATCCCGGCGGCCGACGTGATCGGCGTCGGCATCAACGGCGCGGGCGAGGCGTTCGCCGAATTCCAGAAGAAGGAGCCGACCGGCTTCTACGGGACGATCGCGGTCAGCTCGACGAACCACGGCAAGGACAGCACGCAGAACCTCGTCGACTGGATCCGCAACGGCAAGGTGCCGCCGGCCGACACGCAGACGAGCGGCAAGCTGATGACGCGCGCGAACTGGCAGGCCGTGCGCGCCGAACTCGGTATCTGAGCGGGGCGAGGCGAGAACGCGATGACGATGCAGACGATGACGGCCGCGTCCGGCCACGACGCCGAAGCGGGTACGCCGCCGGACGGCCCGCTGCTCGCGCTCGACGGCATCACCGTGACGTTTCCGGGCGTGCGTGCGCTCGACGCGGTGTCGCTGTCGGTGCGCGCGGGCGAAGTGCACGGGCTGATGGGCGAGAACGGCGCGGGTAAATCGACGCTGCTGAAGGTGTTGTCCGGCGTGAACCAGCCGCAAGCCGGCACGCTGACGCTGAACGGCACTGCGCAGCGCTTCGCGTCGACGCGCGCGGCGCTCGAGGCCGGCATCGCGATCATCTATCAGGAACTGCATCTGGTGCCCGAGCTGACGGTCGCGGAAAACCTGATGCTCGGGCAACTGCCGAGCCGGCTCGGCGTGGTCGACGAGCGCACGCTCGCGGCACGCGCGCTCGATGCGCTGGAGCGGCTCGGCGAGCACATCGATCCGGGCATCCCGGTGAAATATCTGTCGATCGGCCAGCGCCAGATGATCGAGATCGGCAAGGCGCTGATGCGCGATGCGCGCGTGATCGCGTTCGACGAACCGACGAGTTCGCTGTCCGCGCGCGAGACCACGCAACTGTTCCGGATCATCCGCGCGCTGCGCGCGGAAGGCCGCGCGATCATCTACGTCACGCACCGGATGGAGGAAGTCTACGAACTGTGCGACCGCGTGACGGTGTTTCGCGACGGCCGCCGCATCGACACGTTCGATTCCGTCGCCGATCTCGACCGCGACCGGCTGATCGGCTGCATGGTCGGCCGTTCGATCGAGGACGTGTACGGCTACCGGCCGCGCCCGGCCGGCGACGTACTGATCGAAGCGAAAGGGTTGGCGGGGCCGGGGCTGGCCGAGCCCGTGTCGTTCACCGCGCGGCGCGGCGAGATCGTCGGCTTCTTCGGGCTCGTCGGCGCGGGCCGCTCGGAACTGATGAAGCTGCTGTACGGCGCGGTGCGACCGAGCGCCGGGCACGTCGAGCTGAACGGCAAGCGCGTGGCGTTCGGCAGCCCGCGCGACGCGGTGCGGGCCGGCATCGCGCTGTGCCCGGAAGACCGCAAGCAGGAAGGCATCGTCGCGATCGCGTCGGTGGCCGACAACCTGAACATCAGCGCGCGCCGTCATTTCAGCCCGGCGCGCGTGCTGCTCGACGGGCGGCGCGAACGCGAGCTCGCGCAGAAATACATCGAGCGCCTCGCGATCAAGACCCGCGACGGCGAGACGCCGATCGGCGCGCTGTCGGGCGGCAACCAGCAGAAGGTCGTACTCGCGCGCTGGCTGGCCGAGCGCATCGACGTGTTCCTGATGGACGAGCCGACGCGCGGCATCGACGTCGGCGCGCGCGCCGAGATCTACAACCTGTTCTACGAACTCGCGGAAGCGGGCCGCACGGTGATCCTCGTGTCGAGCGATCTGGCCGAGGTGATCGGCGTGTCGGACCGGGTCATCGTGATGAAGGAAGGACGGATCGCGGGCGAGGTCGAGAAGGCGCGCGCGACGCCCGACGCGCTGATCAAGCTCGCGCTGCCGCGCTAGCGGCCCGCAGTCAACCGGAAAGCAAACGTTATGAGCCAGGCAATGCAACCCCAACGTACTTCCCCCTCCCCGGATACGCCCGCCGTGCCCACCCGCCCGCGTAGCGGCGTTTGGCAGGTGATCAACCGCTCCGGCATCGTGATGGTGTTTGTGGTGCTGTTCGCGGCGCTGTCGCTGACCGTGCCGGACTTCCTCACGTCCCGCAACATCCAGGGCCTGCTGCTGTCGGTCACGCTGATCGGCTCGATCGCGGTGACGATGATGTTCGTGCTCGCGCTCGGCGAGGTCGACCTGTCGGTCGCGTCGATCGTCGCTTTTTCGGGCGTGGTCGCCTCGACGCTGATCACCGCGACGCACAGCGTCGTGCTCGGTATCGCGGGCGGCGTGCTGGCAGGCGGCGCGGTCGGGCTCGTGAACGGCGTGCTGATCGCGCGCTGGCGGATCAACTCGCTGATCGTCACGCTCGCGATGATGGAAGTCGTGCGCGGGCTCGCGTTCATCACGTCGAACGGCGACGCGGTGATGATCTCGGAGGAGCGCTTCTTCGATCTCGGCGGCGGGTCGTTCCTCGGCATCTCGTATCCGATCTGGAGCAACATCGTCGGCTTCGTCGTGTTCGGCTTTTTGCTGCGCAAGACGGTGTTCGGCAAGAACGTGCTGGCCGTCGGCGGCAACGGCGAGGCCGCGCTGCTCGCGGGGCTGCCGGTGATGCGCATCAAGATCGCGGTGTTCGTGCTGCAGGGGCTCGTGACCGGCTTCGCCGGCGTGATGCTCGCGTCGCGGATGAGCCTCGGCGACCCGAAGACGTCGGTCGGTCTCGAACTCGGCGTGATTTCCGCGTGCGTGCTCGGCGGCGTGTCGCTGACGGGCGGCGTCGCGACGATCTCCGGCGTGCTCGTCGGCGTGCTGATCATGGGCTCGGTGCAGGACGCGATGAGCCTGCTGAACGTGCCGACCTTTTACCAATATCTGATACGCGGCGGAATTCTGTTGCTCGCGGTGCTGTTCGACCAGTATCGTCGCAACCAGCGGCGCGCGATGAAGATCTGATTCCGGTGATTGCGCGGCCGCCCGCGAACGCGACAGATCAGATATCGGGAGACGGCATGCAACAGACTCATCCGGCCGCGTCGGCGACGCTGCTGGCCGACAGCCGCAACACGCTCGGCGAAGGCGCGACGTGGTGCGACAGGGCGCACGCGCTGTACTGGGTGGACATCGAAGGCGCGCGGCTGTGGCGCTGTCGGGCGGATGGCTCGGACCTCACGCAGTGGGCGATGCCCGAACGGCTCGCGTGCTTCGCGCTGACCGGCGATCCGGACGTGCTGCTCGTCGGGCTCGCGACGCATCTCGCGTTGTTCGATCTGCGCAGCGGCGCGTTCACGCGGATCGTCGACGTCGAGCCCGAGTTGCCGACGCGGCTGAACGATGGGCGCTGCGACGGGGCCGGCGCATTCGTGTTCGGGATGAAGGACGAAGGCGCCGAGCCGCCGCGCGCGGTCGGCGGGTTCTATCGGCTCAATCCGGACCTCACGCTCGAACGGCTCGCGCTGCCGCCGGCCGCGATCGCGAACAGCATCGGGTTCTCGCCGGATGGGTCGAAGATGTACTTCTGCGATTCGCTGGTGCGCGAGATTTTCGTGTGCGATTACCGTGCGGGCGGCGATGTGGCCAATGTGCGGCCGTTCGCGCGGCTGACGAATGCGGACGGCGACCCGGATGGCTCGATCGTCGATCGTGACGGCGGGCTGTGGAATGCGCAGTGGGGTGGGCGGCGGGTGGTGCGTTATGGGCTGGATGGGGTTGAAACCGACCGCGTGGTCGTGCCGACCGCGCAGCCGAGCTGCGTCGCGATCGACGGTGAAGGCCGGTTGTATGTGACGAGTGCGCGTGTCGGATTGAGCGATGACGCGCTGGCTGGCGACGCGCACGCGGGCGGCGTGTTCGTCGCGCAAACGCGGCACGTGGGGCTGCCGACTGCGCGATTCGCGGGGACACGTCCTCGATGAATGGCGAGGGTGGACCGCAGGTTCCATCGATTGGCAGGCAAAACGAAAGCCCCCGACTTGTGAAGGTTCGGGGGCTTTTCTTTTACACGCAATCACCACAATTAAAATAAAGGTAGTCGAGCACGAATCCAATCCCATTTGGTAGGCGGAATCGCGAGCAACTGCATCACATCACTGCTCGAGCTATCGTAATATACGATTCCGCCGACACCGTCTGCCAGTTCTCGCTCAGTTGCAGAATTTACGTAGTATGAAAAATAGCGTTGAGCACGCAATTCTCCAGTCTCGTCAAAAAGCTGAAATCTCACTTCGTGCCCATTTCGAATATTCGCGCCACACAACTTTGCGTAATATTCCACACCTCCGAATTCTTTCTTCCCTCCATTCAATTCTTTTTCAAAAAAATCACACCGACCATAATTTGGCCTGGTCATATGAATGGAAAAGCCAATCAGCAAAAACATAAAAATGGCTAGCCCAATGAGTCGGGCGAGGCTGGTCTGCATATTTCGTCCTATGTTAACCAATTTTTTTCCGGTATCGCAGTCACTCCGTCCTGTGAAGGTTTGAGTGAAGCTGTTCTTTTACCCCATCACGAAGTGACGAACCATTTTCAAGATGAGAATCGATTGTTTTTGGTAATTTAATGGATGTGCGGACCAGTAATTCCGTACTTATACGAGGCAACTGAGAACATGGGGGGACGCTGAGCGTGATGTCGCGACTATGCGTTCGTCCCCCCACCTGCTGGTAAGATGGCCCGCAATTCCACCCAGCCCGCGCCATGAGTTCCACCCCAACCAAGCCCGCCCGTTCGAAACCCGCCGCGAAGAACGCCGCCCGCACGCCGAGCGACAAGCCGAAGCCGCGTGCGCAACAGCGCCTGACCTACGTGATCGGCGGCCTCGACCGGCTGCTGCGCCGCCACATGACCGACGCGCTCGCGCCGCTCGGCATCACGCTCGCGCAATACACGGCGCTGTCGGTGCTCGAAGCGCGCGGCGCATCGTCGAACGCGCAGTTGGCCGAGCGCTCGTGGATCACGCCGCAGTCGGCGAACGAGGTGATGAGCGTGATGGCCGCCCGCGGTTTCGTCACGCGCGAAGCCGACCCGTCGCACGGCCGCATCATCCTGCTGACGCTGACCGATGCAGGCGCGGCGATGCTGCGCGAATGCGAAGCCGCGCTGCGGCCGGTCGAGGCACGCATGCTCGGCGACATCCCGGCCGACGACGCCGCGCACGTGCAGCGCGCGCTCGAACTGTTCTCGCGCAACCTGCGCGGCTGACCGCTTCCCCGATTCTCACGACGCGGGCCGGCCAGGCCCGCGCTCGCTTCCTACGCGCAATCGGCATTCGCCCGACCGCTCCCTGATTTCCCCGCCGCTTCCTCCGTGTCCCGCTCCGGGTTTACACCGGCGCTCGTGCCGCTTGCAATATCAGGTAGCCTGATATTAAATGAAGCCGTCCGCAGCAGGAATGTTGCGCACCGAATCGCACTGGAAACGAACGACAGGAACAGACATGAGCAAGTACGACAACCGCTGGCAGACCGTTGAAGTGAAAGTGGAGGCCGGCATCGCGTGGGTCACGCTGAACCGCCCCGAGAAGCGCAACGCAATGAGCCCGACGCTGAACCGGGAGATGCTGGAAGTCCTCGACGCGGTCGAGTTCGACGACGAGGCGAAGGTGCTGGTGCTGACCGGCGCGGGCGCCGCGTGGACGGCCGGCATGGATCTGAAGGAATATTTCCGCGAGATCGACGGCGGCTCCGACGCGCTGCAGGAAAAAGTGCGCCGCGACGCGTCGGAATGGCAGTGGCGCCGGCTGCGGATGTACAACAAGCCGACGATCGCGATGGTGAACGGCTGGTGCTTCGGCGGCGGGTTCTCGCCGCTCGTCGCGTGCGATCTCGCGATCGCGGCGGACGACGCGGTGTTCGGGCTGTCGGAGATCAACTGGGGCATCCCGCCGGGCAACCTCGTCAGCAAGGCGATGGCCGACACGGTCGGGCACCGCCGCGCGCTGCACTACATCATGACCGGCGACACGTTCACCGGCGCGCAAGCGGCCGAGATGGGCCTCGTGAACAGCAGCGTGCCGCTCGCCGAACTGCGCGACGCGACGATCGCGCTCGCCGCACGGCTGATGGACAAGAATCCGGTCGTGCTGCGCGCGGCGAAACACGGCTTCAAGCGGTCGCGCGAACTCACGTGGGAACAGTGCGAGGATTACCTGTATGCGAAGCTCGACCAGGCGCAGCTGCGCGACCCGGAGCGCGGCCGCGAGCAGGGGCTGAAGCAGTTCCTCGACGACAAGACGATCAAGCCGGGCCTGCAGGCATACAAGCGCTGATACAAGCGCCCACGCAGCCGCCGGCATCACCGCCGGCGTAATCGCAAGAGACAGGCAAGGCAGGAGACGACATGACCGACAGACGGATGCTGATCGGCGGCGAGTGGTGCAACGCCCGCGACGGCCGCACCTTCGACCGCTTCAACCCCGCGACGGGCGCGCTCGCGTCGCGCGCGCCGGCGGCCGGCATTGCCGACGCCGACGCGGCGATCGACGCCGCGCACCGCGCATTCCCCGCATGGGCGGCGCTCGCGCCGACGGAGCGGCGCCGCCGGCTGCTGAAGGGGGCCGACCTGATGGACGCGCGCATCGACGAGATCATCGCGACGGGCGTGGCCGAAACGGGCGCGACGCCCGGCTGGCTCGGCTTCAACGTGACGCTCGCGGCGAACATGCTGCGCGAGGCCGCGTCGATGACGACGCAGATCGCCGGCGACGTGATCCCGTCCGACGTCCCGGGCAATCTCGCGCTCGCGATGCGCGTGCCGTGCGGCGTGGTGCTCGGCATCGCGCCGTGGAACGCGCCGGTGATCCTCGGCACGCGTGCGCTGGCGATGCCGCTCGCCTGCGGCAACACGGTCGTGCTGAAGGCGTCCGAGGCGTGCCCGGGCGTGCACGCACTGATCGGCGCGGTGCTGGACGAAGCGGGGCTTGGCGCGGGCGTGGTCAACGTGATCACGCACGCGGTGGCCGATGCGCCCGAACTCGTCGAGCGGATGATCGCGCATCCGCATGTGAAGCGGATCAACTTCACCGGGTCGACGCACGTCGGCCGCATCATCGCGCGCCACGCGGCCGCGCACCTGAAACCCGTGCTGCTCGAACTCGGCGGCAAGGCGCCCGTGCTGGTGCTCGACGATGCCGATCTCGATGCAGCCGTCGACGCGATCGCGTTCGGCGCATTCTTCAACCAGGGGCAGATCTGCATGTCGACCGAGCGCGTGATCGTCGCGCGGCCGATCGCCGACGCGCTTGTCGAGCGGCTGACGGCGAAGGCGCGCACGCTGGTCGCGGGCGATCCGCTGGCCGGCCATCCGCTCGGCACGATGGTCGATGCGTCGGCCGCCGCGCGCGCGGCGTCGCTGGTCGAGGATGCGCGTGCGCAGGGCGCGCAACTGCCGCTAGGCTGCCGTGTGGAAGGCGCGACGATGCAGCCCGCGATCGTCGACGGCGTCACGCGCGACATGCGGCTCTATCGCGAGGAATCGTTCGCACCGGTCGTCGCGATCCTGCGCGCGGACAGCGACGACGAAGCGGTCGCGCTCGCGAACGACAGCGAGTTCGGGCTGTCGGCGAGCGTGTTCAGCCGCGATATCGCACGTGCGATGGCGGTCGCGCGACGGATCGAATCGGGGATCTGCCACGTCAACGGGCCCACCGTGCACGACGAAGCGCAGATGCCCTTCGGCGGCACGAAGGCGAGCGGCTACGGCCGCTTCGGCAGCCGCGCGTCGATCGCCGAATTCACCGAGCTGCGCTGGATCACCGTGCAGACCGCGCTGCGCCACTACCCGATATGAGCGAGCCGACGATGAATGCAGAGAAGGCGCAGCTTCAGGTCGGCCAACACGCCGGCGGCGTGCGCTATCGCGCGGCCGCCGTCGCGGTCGGCGCGGCCGAGATTCACCGCGCCGACGACGGTACCTGGTACCTGCGCTCGCGCGAGCCGCTCGGCGATTACCCGACGCGCCTTACCGACTGCCTCGTGCGCGGCGCGCAAGCACACCCCGACCGCGTGCTGGCCGCGCGGCGCGGCGCCGACGGGCACTGGATCGAGATCACCTACGCCCGGATGCTCGAACGCGCCCGCGCGCTCGGCCAGGGCCTCGTCGATCTCGGGCTGTCGGCCGAGCGTCCGCTCGCGGTGCTGTCCGGCAACGATCTCGAGCATCTGCAGATGATGTTCGCCGCGATGCTCGCCGGCGTGCCGTACTCGCCGATCTCGCCCGCGTATTCGCTGGTGTCGACCGACTACGGCAAGCTGCGTCACACGCTTGGCGTGCTGCGGCCGGGCGCGGTGTTCGTCGCCGAACGCGCGCCGTTCGCGCGGGCGCTCGACGCGACGTTGCCGGCCGATGCGACGCTGATCGTCGCGCGCGATGCCGATGCGCAAACCGATGTCGAAAGCCGCGCGGTGCCGCTGTCGCGCCTGCTCGCCACCGTCCCGCGCACGATCGATGCGATCCACGAGGCGGTCGGCCCCGACCATCTCGCGAAGATCCTGTTCACGTCGGGTTCGACGAAGCAGCCGAAGGCCGTGCCGACCACGCACCGGATGCTGTGCAGCAACCAGCAGATGCTGCGCCAGACGATGCCGGAGCTCACGCGCGAGCCGCCGGTGCTGGTGGACTGGCTGCCGTGGAATCACACGTTCGGCGGCAGCCACAACCTCGGCATCGCGCTGTACAACGGCGGCACGCTGTATATCGACGACGGCCGTCCGATGCCCGGCCGCTTCGACGAAACCGTGCGCAACTTGCGCGAGATCGCGCCGACGATCTACTTCAACGTCCCGAAGGGCTGGGAAGAGCTGACTACCGCGCTGGAGCGCGACGCCGAATTGCGCGACACGTTCTTCTCGCGCGTGAAGCTGTATTTCTTCGGCGGCGCGGGGCTGTCGCAGGCTGCGTGGGACCGGCTCGACCGCGTGACCGAAGCGCATTGCGGCGAGCGTATCCGGATCATGGCTGGCCTCGGGATGACGGAGGCGTCGCCGTCGTGCCTGTTCACGACGGGGCCGCTGATGCGCGCCGGCTATATCGGGTTGCCCGCGCCCGGCTGCGACGCGAAGCTCGTGCCGTGCGGCGGCAAGCACGAACTGCGCTTCAAGGGGCCGAACGTGATGGGCGGCTATTGGCACGCGGACGTCGATCCGCGCGACGTGTTCGACGAAGAAGGCTATTACCGCAGCGGCGACGCGGGCGTCTTTGCCGATCCGCAGCGGCCGGAACTCGGGCTGCTGTTCGACGGGCGGTTGACCGAGGATTTCAAGCTGAGCAGCGGCACGTTCGTGAGCGTCGGTCCGTTGCGCGCGAACGCAGTGTCGACGGGCGCGCCGTACGTGCAGGACGTGGTCGTCACCGGGATCAATCGCGACGACATCGGGTTGCTGGTGTTCCCGCGCGTCGATGCCTGCCGTGCGCTGGCAGGGCTCGCGGCCGACGCGTCCGTGACCGACGTGCTGCGCGCGCCGGCCGTGCGCGCGGCGTTCGCGGCGTGGCTGGCTGCACTGAACCGGAACGCGAGCGGCGGGTCGACGTTCGTCGCGCGAATCCGGCTGATCGACACGCCGCCGTCGCTCGATCTCGGCGAAGTGACCGACAAGGGTTCGCTGAACCAGGCAGCCGTGCAGAAGCATCGCGCGGCGATGATCGACGCGCTGTACGACCCGGCTCGGCGTGACCCCGACGTGATTTACGCGTAGACAGCACGCCGGGGCAGCAACGAGCAGCAACAAGCAACAAGCAACAAGCAGCAAGCAACAAGCAGCAAGCAGGCACAACGACCGGCCGGCTATAGCACCGGCAGGCACTTTCGCGGCCAGTGAATCAGGTTGCCTGATAAAGGCAGCCGTTCATACGACACCTCGCGCGCCGAACCGCCACTGGCCGGCGGCGGCGCGCGGCGGTCGTTGCACGGCCGACCGACTACAAAGACATGGGACTGGAGACATGAACACTTACGTTGCCGAAAAATCCACGGTCGCGACCACGCTCGCGCTGTGTTTCGCGATCGCACTCCTCGAAGGGCTCGACCTGCAGTCGGTCGGGGTCGCCGCGCCGCGCATGGCGCGCGAATTCGGGTTGACCGTGTCGCAGATGGGCATCGCGTTCAGCGCGGGCACCTTCGGGCTACTGCCGGGCGCGATGCTCGGCGGGCGGCTCGCCGACCGGATCGGCCGCAAGCGCGTGCTGATCGCATCGGTCGTGCTGTTCGGGCTGCTGTCGATCGCGACCGCGCAGGTATCGACGTTCGCGATGCTCGTCGTCGTGCGCGTGCTGACCGGCATCGGCCTCGGCGGCGCGATGCCGAACCTGATCGCGCTGTCGTCCGAAGCGGTCGAGCCGCGCTCGCGCAGCAGCGCGGTCGCGACGATGTACTGCGGAATCCCGTTCGGTGGCGTGATCGCCTCGGTGATCGGCGTGCTGCTCGCCGGCGACACCGAATGGCGGCACATCTTCTACGTCGGCGGCGTGGGGCCGCTGCTGCTCGTGCCGCTGCTGGTGTGGTTCCTGCCGGAATCGCGCGCGTATCTCGACGTCGCCGGCACGCAAGCCGCGCGCGCGAGCGTTGGCCGCACGCTGTTCGGCGACGGCCGCACGACGTCGACGGTCGCGCTGTGGGTCAGCTACTTCTGCACGCTGATCGTCCTCTACTTCCTGCTGAACTGGCTGCCGTCGCTGGTGGCCTCGCGCGGGCTCGATCGCGCACACGTCGGCCTCGTGCAAATCGCGTTCAACGTCGGCGCGGGGCTTGGCGCGCTCGGCATCGGTGCGGCGCTCGACCGGATGCGCGCGTCGCGCGTAGTCGGCGGGATGTACGTCGGGATCGTGCTGTCGCTCGCCGCGCTCGCGGCCGCGCCGGGTTTCGGGTCGCTCGCGGCGGCCGCGTTCGCGGCGGGGATGTTCGTCGTCGGCGGGCAGTCGGTGCTGTATGCGCTCGCGGCGATCTACTACCCGACCGCGATGCGCGGCACCGGCGTCGGCGCGGCTGTGGCGGTCGGCCGGCTCGGCTCCGTCGTCGGGCCGCTCGCGGCCGCGACGCTGCTGGCCGCGGGCCGCAGCGCGCCCGTCGTGATCGGCGCGAGCATCCCCGTCACGCTCGTCGCGGCCTTCGCTGCGTTCGTGCTGATTCGCCGCCCGCAAGCCGGCGACTGAGATTTCGATTTTTTTCAATGCGCGCCGTCAGAGCGCGCTTACTCAAGGTCTGGAGACGCAACGATGAAGACGAAGACAAGGAACGGCCTGCTGGCCGCCGGCGCTTGCTGCGCGCTTGCCGCTCCGGGTGCGCATGCGCAGTCGAGCGTGACGCTGTACGGGATCATCGATACGGGCGTCGAATTCGTGTCGCACGCGAACGCGGCCGGCGATCACGTGGTGCGGATGCCGGGCGTGACGGGCGAGCTGCCGTCGCGCTGGGGGCTGCGCGGCACCGAGGATCTCGGCGGCGGCTATCAGGCGGTGTTTACGCTCGAAAGCGGCTTCAACGTGCGCGGCGGCGATCTCGGGCAGGGCGGCCGGCTGTTCGGGCGGCAGGCGTTCGTCGGGCTGAAGAGCGGTTTCGGCACGCTCGCGTTCGGCCGCCAGTACACGATGACCTATCTTGCGCTGCAGGGCGCGGACATCATCGGCCCCGACATCTACGGGCTCGGCTCGTTCGACGCGTACGTGCCGAACGGCCGCGCCGACAACGCGGTGACCTACGTCGGCGCGTATCGCGGCGTGACGTTCGGCGCCGCGTATTCGTTCGGCCGCGACGGCGCGGGCACCGGCAATTCGCCGGGGCAGGGCACGTGCGCGGGGCAGGTGCCGGGCGACGCGGTGCAGTGCCGCAACTGGTCGGTGATGCTCAAGTACGACAGCGCGTATTTCGGCGCGGCGGCGTCGTACGAGGAACAGCGCGGCGGCACCGGCGCGGCCGCCAACTTCTTCGACGGCGTGGCGCCCGTTCCCTTCACCAGCAGCGGCGGCAAGGATGCGCGCACGCACGTCAGCGCGTATGCGCAGGCGGCCGGCGCGAAGATCGGCGCGGGCTGGATCGGGCGGCGCGTGTCGACCGGTTCGCCGGCCGCGGCGGGCGCGCATTCCGACCTGTTCTTCGTCGGCGCGTCGTATGCGGTGAAGCCCGATTTCATCGTCGATGGCGAAGGCTACCGCATCGTCAACAGCGCGCACGACACGCGCGCGACGATGGCCACGCTGCGCGCGACCTATCTGCTGACCAAGCGCACGGCCGTCTATGCGCAATCGTCCTATCTGTGGAACAGCGAGCATGCACGCTACTCGGTCAGCGGCGGCGGGCCCGGCACGACGCCCGGCGCGGGGATGGGGCAGCTCGGCGCGATGGTCGGCATGCGGCACATGTTCTGATTCACCGGCGTGACGAACCCAACGGGAGTTATCTTGAACAGGAAATCTGCATTCCTCTGTATTGCGCCGTTGTCCGCCGCCGCCCTGCTCGCCGGTTGCGGCGGCGACGATTCGATCAGCGCCCCGCCCACGCACCTGAGCGCCGCGACGCCGGCCACGATGGCGCAGACCTGCGACGCGCTCGCCGCGAAGCTCGCGTATGCGAACACGTCGTTCACGTCGGTGACGACCGCGGCCGCCGGCGCGCTGACGGTGGCCGGCAAGCCGGTCGCCGAGCACTGCGTGATCGCCGGCAAGATGAACGAGCGCGTGAGCGCGGTGGACGGCAAGACCTATGCGATCGGCTTCGAGATGCGTTTGCCGAAAGCATGGAACGGCCGCTTCTTCTACCAGGCCAACGGCGGGCTCGACGGCAACGTCGTGACCGCGACCGGCGAGATCGGCGGCGGCGGGCCGCTGACCAACGCGCTGAATCAGGGCTTCGCGGTGATCAGCTCGGATTCGGGGCACAGCGCCGCGCAGAATCCGCTGTTCGGTCTCGATCCGCAGGCGCGGATCGATTACGGCTACGGCGCCGTCGACGCGCTGACGCCGATGGCGAAGCAGGTGATCCGGCTCGCGTACGGCAAGGCGCCCGATCGCAGCTATTTCGGCGGCTGCTCGAACGGCGGCCGTCACGCGATGGTCACGGCGGTGCGCAACCCGGCCGACTACGACGGCATCATCGCGGGCGACCCGGGCTTCCATCTGCCGAAGGCGGCGATCGGCGAGATGTATGGCGCCCAGCAGTTCGCGAAGATCGCGTCGGCCACCGGCACGAACGGGCTGCCGGATATCCGCAGCGGTTTCAACGATGCGGAGCGCCAGTTCGTCGGCGCGAAGATTCTCGAGAAATGCGATGCGCTCGATGGCGCGGCCGACGGGATGGTGCAGGACGTCGCCGCGTGCCAGGCGCACTTCAGCGTCGACGCCGATATCCCGACCTGCGCGAACGGCACCCGCACGGGCGCCTGCCTGACGCCTGCGCAGAAAACCGCGCTGGAGAACGTGTTCGCCGGTGCGCGCAACAGCGCGGGCACGGCGCTCTACGCGAGCTTTCCGTACGATCCGGGCGTGGCCGGCGGCGGCTGGGCCGCGTGGAAGCAGTCGAATTCGATCACGCTCGACCCGGCCGCGATGGCGTTCACGTTCATGACGCCGCCGAAAACCGCCGCCGCGCTCGCGAACCTGCCCGGTTTCGCGCTCGGTTTCGACATGGACAACGACGCGCCGGCGATCTTCGCGACGAACGGCACTTACACGCAATCGTCGTGGTCGTTCATGACGCCGCCCGACGAGACGAACCTCGCCGCGCTGAAGTCGCGCGGCGCGAAGCTGCTCGTCTATCACGGCACTGGCGACCCGGTGTTCTCGTTCAACGACACGCGCGACTGGTATGCGCAGGTCGCGCAGGCGAACGGCGGCGATGCGTCGAGCTTTGCTCGCTTCTATCCGGTGCCGGGGATGAACCACTGCTCGGGCGGGCCGGCCGCCGACCAGTTCGACATGCTGACGCCGCTCGTCGCGTGGGTCGAACAGGGGCAGGCGCCGGCGGCGGTCGTGGCGACCGCGCGCGACACGACGAACGCGGTGCCGAATGCGGAGGTGCCGGCGTCGTGGGGTGCGGGACGCACGCGGCCGCTGTGCCCGTATCCGCAGGTCGCGCGCTACAACGGTTCGGGCGACCTGAACTCGGCGGCGAGCTTCAGTTGTCGCTGACGTAGCCGTCGATGGGAGGCGGCTGGCGCGTGTAACGACGTGCCGGCCGCTTCATGGCCTCATTCATTCACTCGCCGGCATCGACCGGCACGTCGAGCCCGACCTTCACGCGGCTCATGCTCACCAGCGTCTTGAACCGCTTCACGTTGTTGTTCGCGAAGAACAGCTCGCGCGTGAGCGCGTTGTACTGATCCATGTTGCGCACCGCGAGGATCAGCACGAAATCCCATTCCCCCGTCACGTAGTAGCACTGCTGGATCTGCGGGCAGCGCTCGAACGCGCGCTTCATCGCGTCGAGCTGGTCGATCTGCTCGCTTTCGACCTCGACGTTCACGACGATCGTCAGCGGATGATCGACCTTGTCAGGCGCGACGACGGCCGTGTAGCGCTCGATCACGCCCGCTTCCGCGAGGCGCCGCAGCCGCCGGTTCACCGCGGCGGTCGACAGGTTGACGCGCGCGCCGAGCTCGGCCTGCGGCGTCTGCGCGTCGCGCTGGACTTCCATCAACAGCTTGCGATCGAACGCATCGAGAGGGGTCGTCATGATGGCGCGTGAAGCCTCGAAAGAATGAGAAATTTTTGCGTCGGAGCGGTCGATTTGGCGATTTTGTTGACCAGCATGCGCAATATTATTTTTCCAACCGACGGCGAGCGCAACACGCGCCTGCCCGATCCGACTCACCCGACGGACCGCCAGCGGTCCCGATCCGGAGCCTTTCGCCATGCTGATCGCCAACCCGCGTGCGTCGCGCACCGCCTATCCAAACGCGCTGCGCCGCGTGATGAACATCGCGTCGGCCGACGAAAGCGGCGCATGGCTCGCGCACTGGCCGCTCGTCGGCAACGCGCGCACGCCGCTGCGTGCGCTGCCCGATCTGGCCGCGCGGCTCGGCGTCGCGAGCGTCAGCGTGAAGGACGAGTCGTGCCGCTCGCCGCTCGGCAGCTTCAAGGCGCTCGGCGCGCCGATCGCGCTGGTGCGGCTCGTGAAGCGGCTGCGCCGCACGCAGGCACTCGATCCGCAAGGGCTCGTCACCGGCTGCTACGCGTCCGAGCTGGCCGACCTGACGGTGATCAGCGCGACCGACGGCAATCACGGCCGCGCGCTGGCCGCCGCCGCGCGCGCGATCGGCTGTGGCTGCGTGATCGTGCTGCACGCGAACGTCGACGCCGAGCGCGAACGCGCGATCTCGGCGTACGGCGCGCGGATCGTGCGCATCGCGGGGAACTACGACGAATCGGTCGTCTGCGCGGCGCAGCTCGCGCAGGCGAACGGCTGGTACGTCGTGTCGGATACGTCGTACGACGGCTACGAAGCGATTCCGCGCGACGTGATGCAGGGCTACGGCGTGATCGCCGCCGAAGCGGCCGCGCAGGCGGCGGAGGACGACGGCCGCCCGTTCACGCACGTGTTCCTGCAGGGCGGCGTGGGTGGCCTCGCCGCGGGCGTCGCGAGTTACCTGTGGGAACGCGACGGCGCGCGGCGGCCGCGCTTCGTCGTCGTCGAGCCGCGCCAGGCCGATTGCCTGTACCAGAGCGCGCTGGCCGGGCGCGCGACGAAGGCGAGCGGCAGCGTCGATTCTGTGATGGCCGGGCTCGCGTGCGGCGAGGCGTCGCCGCTCGCGTGGGATTTCCTCGAAA
Source organism: Burkholderia sp. BCC0097 (assembly GCF_902832985.1). Taxonomy (NCBI): domain Bacteria; kingdom Pseudomonadati; phylum Pseudomonadota; class Betaproteobacteria; order Burkholderiales; family Burkholderiaceae; genus Burkholderia; species Burkholderia sp. BCC0097. The sequence goes on along the minus strand of NZ_CADFDM010000008.1, from coordinate 290,186 downwards.
TGTGCATCGACCATTTCATGCTGATCGACGACGAGGACGCGGTGCAGGCGATGCGCGGGCTCGCGGCCGGCAGCGAACGCGACGTGCCGCTCGTCGCCGGCGAATCGGGGGCGGCCGGCGTGGCGGGGCTCGACGTGCTGATGCGCGACCCGGCGCTTGCGCGGCAGGTCGGACTCGACGCGAATGCGCGCGTGCTGGCGATCAACACGGAAGGCGCGACCGCGCCGTCCGTATACCGGGATTGCGTGGGCGATTCGGCCGACGCGGTGCTGGCGCGCCAGCGCGACTGGCTGAGCCGCGCGGCGGTGGCGGCCTGAACGACGTGACAACCGACATGACGACCGACGAGGCAAACGAAATGGACACAATCGAAGCAAGCACGCTGCAGGGGCAACTGAAGACCTGGCGACGCCATCTGCACCAGTATCCGGAGACGGGTTTCGAAGAGGTCAACACGTCGGACTACGTCGCGCGCATCCTGACGACGCTCGGGCTCGACGTGCATCGCGGCATCGGCGGCACGGGGCTCGTCGCGAACCTGACGGCCGGCACCGGCCAGCGCGCGATCGGCATTCGCGCGGACATGGACGCGCTGAACATCGCCGAGCACGCACCGGATCGCGAACACGTGTCGCGCACACCGGGCAAGATGCACGCGTGCGGGCACGACGGCCACATGTCGATGGTGCTCGGCGCCGCGCGGCTGCTGGCCGAGCGCAAGGATTTCGACGGCACGGTGCGCTTCATTTTCCAGCCGGCGGAAGAGCACGGCCGCGGTGCGAAGGCGATGATGGCCGACGGGCTGTTCGAGCGCTTTCCGGTCGATGCGATCTTCGGAGCGCACAACATGCCGGGCATGCGCGCGGGCACGTTCGCGACGCGTGCGGGCGGCATCATGGCGAGCGAGGACAATTTCGTGATCCGGATCGACGGGCGCGGCACGCATGCGGCGCGTCCGCACATGGGCATCGATCCGATCGTGATCGGTGCGCAGATCGTGCTCGCGCTGCAGACGATCGTGTCGCGCAATCTCGACCCGGGCCAGCAGGCGGTGATTTCGTGCACGGAATTCATCACCGACGGGCTGCGCAACGTGCTGCCGTCGACGGTGACGATCAAGGGCGACACGCGCAGCTATTCGCGCGACGTGCAGGCGCTGCTGGAGGCGCGGATGCGCGAGATCAGCGAAGGGATCTGCCGCACGCACGGCGCGGCTTGCACGTTCGAATACACGTACGAGTTCGCGCCGACGGTGAATTCGCCGGAATGGGTCGGCACGGCCGTGCAGGCCGCCGCGCATATCGTGGGCGCCGACGCGGTGAACGCCGACGTGCAGCCGATGATGATCTCGGAGGATTTCGGCGCGTTCCTGCAGGCGGTGCCGGGCAATTTCGTGTTCATCGGCAACGGCGAAGCGGCCGGGCGGGGCGGTGTGCCGCTGCACAACGCGACGTACGATTTCAACGACGAGATTTTGCCGGTGGGCGCGCGGTATTTCGCGGAAGTGGCGCGACGCGCGTTGAAGGCGGTGTAGCGGAGCGGGCGCGGATGAGGTCGACTCCGTGGCGGGAAGGCAGAGGCAACTCCTGGGCTGCGGGGATGGGGAAACGATAGCGCGGGTGGCGCGGGGCTGACCAAAGGCGGAATGACCGAGGCGAGCCGACGGAGGCTGGCGAGCAGGGAAATCGCCGTGGCGGATAGGGTCCGCCGAGGCGATTTAATTGAAGTTTTTGCGCATAAACATACGACAACATATCTCTTGGCGTGAGGCGATGAAATGTGAGTGTGTGCTCACATATAGAGGATTATGCGCGGAGAAGCTCGATAAGCAACGGATGCGTGTTCCGCGCCACGCGTGCCCAGACTGCTCGGCATGGTACGACGACGTATAAATGTGATTCCATAGCCCGGCGCGTCGATACCCTTCCCCGGAAGGCATGCCCATGGCGCCCATCGTCGTCGTTCATCTTGCGCTCTCCGATCACCCGCCTCGCAGCGGGTAACGCGCCACGCCTTCATCGTCACGTTCCACTGCGACTACCCAATGGCGAACGATGCGGTGCGCACGCGAGCGCCGGTCGTGCAGAACGGGGCGGTCACGTGGCCGGGGCTGATCTACGCGTTCAGCGTGAGCGCGATGACGCCGACGTAAGCGACGATCGCCGGGCAGGTCGTCAACACGACGATCGCCGACAAGCGATGAGATGAGGTAATGCGCCACGACGTTCGCGTACGGCCGGCCGGTAACCTGCACGCGAACGCGAATACACTACGCCAGCGTCTTCACCATGTAGTGCTCATCGTAGAAGCGGCCATCGACGAACAGGGAGCGCGGCTCCGTGCCGAACCGCACGAACCCCTGCGACGCATACAGCCGCTCCGCGCCACTGTTGACCTCGTTCACGCACAGCATCAGTTGACCGCATCCCCACGCCTGAGCCGCATGCGCGGTCGCGCTGTCGAGCAGCGCCTGCGCGATGCGTCTCCCGCGATACGCGGCATCGACGTACACGCCCCAGATCGTCGCCTTGTGCGCGATCTTCGTGCGCGCATCGCGGCGCACGCCGGTGATGCCGACGAGCGTGTCGCCGTCGAACGCGCCGAACACGGCCTGTGCTTGCGTCGGCGTGAGGCGCTTCGCGAATTCGTCGACCGGCACCTGCGATTCCTCGTCGAGCGTCGGCAGGAAGGACGTGGGCGCGGTGTCGACCGCACGCAGGCGGACGGTCTGGAACTGCGCCGCGTCGGCGGCGTCAAGCAGGCGGATCGTGATCGTCATCGGGAGCATTCCGGTTGAGGGGCGTGCATGCCGGCGCGCCGCTGCCGCGCGCCGCGGGATGCATCGCCCTTATCGTAATAGGAATCCGGATGTCGCGGAGCGATGGTCGGTGCGTCGCACGGGCTGCGGGCACGATCGTGAACGGAGAAGACAGGGAATGGCGGCGCGTCGTGCCGTGATCAAGAGAGCGCGCGGAAAGGGTCTAAAGCGCGTGCGCTGTCGCGCCGCACCGGCGCCCGACGTCAAACCGGCGACGTGCGCGCGATCAATTCACGCGCACGCCAGCGGCATCAATAGCGCGACAGCTGATTGCCGTTGATCTGCACGCGGTCGCCCGGACGCAGGTTGCCCGGCGACTGCACGTCGAACGAGCGCATCGAGCCGTCGCTCACCTGCACGTCGATCCGGTAGCTGCTCGGGCCTTGCGCGGCGCCCATCTGCTGGCCGATCTGGTTGCCCGCCACCGCCCCGCCGAGCGCGCCGATCACGGTCGCCGCATCGCGGCCGTGACCGCGGCCGAACTGGTTGCCCACCAGGCCGCCGACCAGCGCGCCGACGACGGTGCCGGCGATGCCTGACGGGGCGACCGAGCCGTTGACCGGCTGGATGTTCGACACGGTGCCGTACTGCGTGCCGTACGGGGTCGCGTATTGCTGCTGCTGATTGCCGTACTGGTCATACGGTTGCGAGCCGTATTGCGACGGGTTGCCGTATTGATCGTACGGCTGCGGCGCCTGGTTCGGATACGCCGGTTGCTGCTGCACATAGCCCGGTTGCGAATACGCGGGCTGCGCATAGCCGGGCGTCGCGTATTGCTGCTGTTGCGGATAGCCCGGCTGCGCGCCGTAGTAGCCCGGCGCGACGCAGGCAGTGAGCGGAAGCGCCGCCACGGCGACGAGCGAGGCGAACAGAACGGTCTTCGTGGAAGGCATGCGCATCATGATGATTCCTGCATCGGCAACGTGTCCGCCGATGGATTCCCGTCATGGGTGGCGAACTCGGCGTGAGTATAAGGAATGGCCGGATGCGCGTCCGGTGCGGCCGGGTAACAACGTGTAAAGTCTGTTGCCGCGTAAATCCCCGGTGGGGCGGGCGTCGAAGTCGTGCGCGGCAAGGACGTGGCGTGGCTTTCCGGCGCGCGCGTGCTGACGACGCGGCCCGTGCATTGTCGAAGACATTTCGGCCATTTCCTCGACGATCGCGCCCCCGTCGCGCCCGGCCCGGCAGGCTTCCGCGCCGCGCATCGCGAAATCGAATGCGCGGCATCGCGACATTTAATTGGCCTCGGGCGGCAGCGTTCGATATCGTGGCCGGATTCCCTGCCAACGGTCGCGCCGCGCCGGCCGCGGTCCTTCCTCGATCCGCGCCGGTGACGCGCCGCGACCGCCCCACATTCGAAGCCATGACCGAACGACTCTTCATCAACGCCGTCGACGCCGGCGGCCAGCCCGTCAACCTCGTCGTCCGCGACGGCCGCTTCGCCGCGATCGGCGCCGAGTGCACCGCCGTGCCCGGCGCGCAGACGATCGACCTCGACGGCCGCGTCGTGCTGCCCGGTTTCGTCGACGGCCACATCCATCTCGACAAGAGCTTCGTCGGCGATCGCTGGGTGCCGCACGAGCCGGTCGGCTCGCTGCGCGAGCGGCTCGCGGTCGAGAAGCGCCAGCTCGCTGCCGCGCCGCCGATCGTCGAGCGTGCGAACGCGCTGATCGCGCAGGCCGCCGCGTTCGGCACGATCGCGATGCGCAGCCACGTCGACGTCGATGCGACGACGGGCCTGTCGAACCTGCACGCCGTGATGGCCGCGCGCGAACAATGGCGCGGCATCGTCGACATCGAGCTGGTCGCGTTTCCGCAGGCCGGCGTGATCACGTGCCCGGGCACCGCCGAGATCCTCGACGCAGCCGTGCGCGAAGGCGCGGACGTGGTCGGCGGGATCGACCCGACGACGCTCGACGGCGACGCGGACGGCCAGCTCGACATCGTGTTCGGTATCGCCGAGAAGCGCGGCGCGAAAATCGACATCCACCTGCACGAACCGGGCGACACGGGCATCGCGCAACTGCTGCGGATCGCCGCGCGAACGCGCGCGGCCGGGCTCGGCGGGCGCGTGAACGTGAGCCACGCGTATGCGCTGGGCCAGGTGAGCGACGACGACGTGCAGCGCACCGCCGTGGCGCTGGCCGAAGCCGGCGTGTCGATCCTGACGAATGCGCCGGGCGATTGCGCATTTCCGCCGGTGCAACGGCTGCGCGACGCGGGCGTGCATGTGTTCGCGGGCAACGACAACATTCGCGACGCGTGGTGGCCGTACGGCAACGGCGACATGCTGCAGCGCGCGATGATGGTCGGCTACCGGTCGGGCTTCTACACCGACGAAGCGCTCGGCATCGCACTCGACATGGCGACGCACGCCGGCGCGCGCGCGATCGGCAAGGAGAACTACGGAATCGCGGTCGGCTGCGACGCGAGCTTCGTCGCGGTGCGTGCGCCGAACGCAGCGGCGGCCGTCGCCGGCGTGCCGGCCGAACGCTGGGTATTCCGCCGCGGCGAAAGCGATACGGGCGCGCCGTTCGCGCCGTCGCTGCGCTTCACGCGCTGATCCACCCGACCGGCGGCACGGCCCGCGCCGTGCCTGCGTTGCACTGACCGACCTGACCGGAACCGACATGACGAACCTGCTGATCCGCAATGTCCGCACGAGCGCCGACGCGGCGCTCGATATCCTGATCGAAGGCGATCGCATCGCGCGGGTCGGCCCGGTGCTCGATGCGCCCGCCGGCTGCGCGATCGAGGACGGCGCGCTCGCGTTGGCGTTGCCCGGCCTCGTCGAGGGCCACACCCACCTCGACAAGACCCACTGGGGGATGCCGTGGTATCGCAACCAGGTCGGGCCTCGCCTCGTCGACCGCATCGAGAACGAGCGCCACTATCGCGCGACGAGCGGCCACGACGCGGGCGCTGCCTCGCTCGGGCTGGCGCGCGCGTTTCTCGCGGCCGGCACGACGCGCATCCGCACGCACGTCGACGTCGATACCGACGCCGGGCTGCGCCATCTGCACGGCGTGCTCGCGACGCGCGAGACGCTGCGCGGGCAGGTCGAGATCCAGATCGTCGCGTTTCCGCAATCGGGCGTGCTCAAGCGGCCGGGCACCGATGCGCTGCTGTCCGACGCGCTCGACGCCGGCGCCGACTTGCTCGGCGGGCTCGATCCGTGCGCGATCGAAGGCGATCCGGTCGAGGCGGTGGACGTGCTGTTCGCGATCGCCGAGCGCTATGGCCGCGGGCTCGATATCCATCTGCACGAGCGCGGGTCGATGGGCGCGTACTCGCTCGACCTGATCCTGCAGCGCACGGCGGCGCACGGGATGCAGGGGAAGGTCACGATCAGCCATGGTTTCTGTCTTGGCGATCTCGCCGAACGCGAGCGCGATACGCTGCTCGCGCGGATGGCCGAGCTCGGCGTCGCGATCGTCACGACCGCGCCGGCCGCGGTGCCGGTGCCGTCGGTGGCCGCGTGCCGCGCGGCCGGCGTGACCGTGATCGGCGGCAACGACGGCGTGCGCGACACATGGACGCCGTACGGTTCGCCCGACATGCTCGAACGCGCGATGCTGATCGGCATGCGCAACGATTTCCGCCGCGACGACGCGCTGGAAGCCGCGCTCGATTGCGTGACGCACGGCGCGGCGCGCGGCTGCGGTTTCGCGGATTACGGGCTGCAGCCGGGCAGCCGCGCGGACGTCGTGCTCGTGGATGCGCTGACGGTGGCCGAGGCCGTCGTCGCCCGGCCGGTGCGGCGGCTCGTCGTGTCGTCGGGGAAGATCGTCGCGCGTCACGGTGTGCTGGTCTGAGTGCCGCGTCGCCCCGGTATGATCCGGTTTTCAGCCGGATTTCCGGGGAGACGACGATGCGACGCACGACCGCGGCACGAGCCGCACGATGGATGGCGGCGGCCCTGTTCGCCGTGACCGCCGCGCATGCGGTGGCGGACGGCCCGGCCGACGTGCAGCAGGAAGCCAACCGGCGCACGGTGCTCGCGTTCTACGAGAAGGGGCTGAACGAGAAGGATGCGGACGCCGCGCTCGCGTATGTCGGCGATCGCTATGTGCAGCACAACCCGAACGCGGCCGACGGCCGCGACGGCTTCCGCAAGTTCGTCGCCTTTCTGCGCGACAAATATCCGCAGTCGCACAGCGAGATCAAGCGCTCGTTCGTCGACGGCGACTTCGTGATCCTGCACGTGCACGCGGTGCGCGAACCGGGCACGCGCGGCAGCGCGATCATGGACATCTTCCGGCTCGAGCACGGCAAGATCGTCGAACACTGGGACGTCAACCAGCCGGTGCCCGAGCAGGCGGCGAACGGCAACACGATGTTCTGATTGTTCTGACACGTGCGGGAAGCGGCGCCCCGGTGCGCCGCTTCCGTTTGAAATCCGCTTCGCCTACCGCCCTTCGAGTTCCAGCATCGCCGCGAGCGCCTTCGTCAGCGCGCTGACCATCGGGTCGGCGGTGGGCCGGTGCAGGATCGCGATGTCCATGTGCTCGATTGGTGCGAAGCCCTGCTTCGCGGTCAGCACCACATGCTCGTCCGTCACCACGCGCGCGGGCAGCACGCTGATGCCGAGCCCGTCCGCGACGGCCGCCTGGATGCCGCTCAGGCTCGACGTCGTGAAGCTGATCCGCCAGCGGCGGCCGCGCTCCTCGATCGCCTTGATCATGTCGTCGCGATAGAGCCCGCGCGGCGGGAACACGACGATCGGCACCGGATCGAGATCGATCGACGGATGCTTCGCGCTGTCGATCCAGCGCAGCTTCTCCGGCCAGCGCACGACGGCCTCGCGGCTGTCGCGCCGCTGCTTGATCAGCACGAGGTCGAGTTCGCCGCGATCGTACGCGGCGCTGATGTCGCGGCTCAGCCCGCACGTCACTTCGAGCTTCACCTGCGGATGCTCGCGCTTGAACGCCGCGAGCGCGTGCGTCGTGCGGCCCGCCGCGAAATCGTCGGGTACGCCGAGCCGGATCGTCAGCGCGACCGTCGCGCCCGACAGCGCCTCCAGCATCTCGTCGTTCAGCGCGAGCATGCGTCGCGCATAGCTGAGCACCGTCACGCCCGCGTCGGTCGGCCGCACGTCGCGCGCGCCGCGATCGAGCAGGCGGTGGCCGGCGATTTCCTCGAGCCGGCGCACCTTCTGGCTGACCGTCGACTGTGTCGAATGCAGGCGCGCGGAAGCCGTCGTGAAACTGCCGCAATCGGCGACCATCACCAGCGCGCGCAGCAGGTCGATGTCGAACAGGGGTCTATTCATTTCTGCACTTCTGTGGATTCGGGCATTTCATTTTCAAATGCGTGCGATGACTTTTAACATGGCCGGACATCGCGGGCAATCGCGGTTTCGCCGGACTTGGGAGTGGTGTTTTGCGGGGTTTGAGGCGCCTGGCCCATATTCAACGAGCGGTATAGGGTGCGTTGCGGGGACGGCGGGAACCGCATTCGGAAAGCGCTATGCCGATCGCCTGTATAGACATCGCCGTTCCGCGAATATCCGGGGAAGTACGCTCTGTGGCGAATGCGCATCGCGCAGGGTAAACACGCGAAATTCCCGGCTTATCAGCTGTAAATCAAGCACTGCGCGGCCTTCGGGTTCGCGCCCGTCTTTACCCTTTTCTGTTCTTGATCTCCCCGCTTGCGCTCAAAAATCAAGCAGTCTAGACTGCACCGCAGTTTCACCGAAATCCGTCGTCTTTCACGCTCCGCGCCGGCCTCCCGTCGAGGCGCCACCCCCGTACGCCGGCATCGCCCGCCGCGTCGAGACTTTCAAGGACCCGCCATGAACCGCACCGCAAAGCTCCTCGTCACCGCGCTGGCGTTCGCGCCGCTCGTGTCGTTCGCGCAGGACACGTCGACGATCCGTTGGGGTATCGACCCCACGTATCCGCCGTTCGAGGCGAAGCAGCCCGACGGCTCGCTCGCCGGTTTCGACATCGACCTGCGCAATGCGATCTGCGAGCAACTGCATGCGAAGTGCGTGTGGGTCGAGCAGGGCTTCGACGGGATGATCCCGGCGCTGCGCGCGCGCAAGTTCGACGTGATCATGTCCGCGATGACGGCCACCGACGAACGGCTAAAGCAGATCGACTTCTCGAACAAGCTGTATGCGTCGCCGGGGGCGCTCGTCGCGCCGGTCGGCTCGAAGCTGCTGCCGAGCGCCGCGTCGCTCGCCGGCAAGCGCATCGGGATCGACCAGGGCACGACGCAGGAGGCGTACGCGAAGGCCGAATGGGCGACCAAGGGCGTGACGATCGTCTCGTATCAGAATCAGGATCAGGTGTACCAGGATCTCGTCAACGGCCGCCTCGACGCGACCTTCCAGGACAAGACGCAGGCCGGCTACTCGTTCCTGAAGACGCCGCGCGGCAAGGGTTACGCGTTCGCGGGGCCGGACGTGACCGACGCGCGGATCACCGGCTACGGCGTCGCGATGGGCATACGCAAGGGCGACGCCGACATGAAGAAGCGGCTGAACGACGCGATCGTCGCGATCCGCGCGAACGGCACCTACCAGAAGATCGCCGCGAAATATTTCGACTTCGACATCTACGGCGCGAAGCAGCAACTGACTTCGGCACCGTGACCCCGTGACTCATTCGATCGACAGGCACACCATGACGAGTATCCAGGAGCGCGTCGCGCAAGCCGTGACGCCCGAACTGATCGCCGCGTTCCGCGAGGAAGGCGCGGTCTGCATCAAGGGCATCTTTTCGCCGGATGAAGTGGCCGCGCTGCGGGCCGGCATCGACGCGAACCTCGCGCAGCCGAGCGAGCGCGCGAAAGTCGCGAGCCGGCCCGACGATCCGGGCTGGTTCTTCGAGGATTTCTGCAACTGGCAGCACAACGACGCGTATCGCGATTTCATCGTGCGCTCGCCGGCGCCGTCGGTCGCCGCCGCGCTGATGGGCACCGACCACGTGCGGCTGCATCACGATCACCTGCTCGTGAAGGAGCCCGGCACGCGGCAGCGCACGCCGTGGCACCAGGATCAGCCGTACTACGACATCGAAGGCGACGACAACGTCAGCATGTGGATTCCGGTCGATCCGGTGCCGCTCGAATCGACGCTGGAATTCGTCGCGGGCTCGCATCGCGGGCCGTGGCTGATGCCGCGCACGTTCATGGACAAGGAGGCGAAGTGGTTTCCGGAAGGCAGCCTCGCCGACCTGCCCGACATCGAAGCCGACCGTTCGGCCTTCCCGATTCGCCGCTGGGCGCTCGAACCCGGCGACATGGTGTGCTTCCGGATGCTCACGCTGCATGCGTCGGGCGGCACCCAGAACCGCCGCCGTGCGTTCTCGATCCGCTTCGTCGGCGACGATATCCGTCACGCGCCGCGCCGCTGGAAAACGTCGCCCGATTTCCCCGGGCTGGCGGCGCAACTGGCCGATGGCGCACCGCTCGATCACCCGCTGTTTCCGGTCGTGTGGTCGCGCGACGCGGGGCAGGTCGGCACGATCTGACCCGCTGTAACGAACGCGGCGGCCGTTTCATGACGAAACGGCCGCCGTGCGTTTGGAGACATGCGCCGAAGGATCAGGTCGGATGACGCCCCGCGCCCGGCTTGAAGCGCGAGCCGAGCCGATAGCGGTTGCCCGGATGCAGGAAATGCACGAACGTGACGGGCAGCCCGTCCGTCCACGTGCGGCGCGTGAGCGTGAGGCACGGCTCGTCGGCGCGCATGTCGAGCAGCCGCGCCTGCTCGCTGGTGGGCAGCGACGCGTCGACGACGTGCTCGATTTCCAGTTCGTAGTGCGACACGTTGTTGTACAGGTACTCGGACGGCGGCTCGGTCTGGAAATCCTGGTCGATGAAGCCGGGCGCGGCGGCCGGGTTCACGTAGCGATCCTCGAGCTGGATCGGGCGGCCGTTTTCCTCGTGCACGCACACCACGTGAAAGACCGGCGTGTTGACCGGCAGCCCGAACGCGGCCGCGACGTCGAACGATGCGGGTTCGCTCGACTGGCTGAGCACGCGGCAGCGATATTCGTGCCCGCGCGCGCGGATTTCGTCGCGGATGTGCGCGATCATCAGCAGGTTCGACTGCGGTTTCACCTCGGCGACGAAGGTGCCGACGCCTGCGGTGCGCTTGAGCACGCCTTCCTCGGTCAGTTCGCGCAGCGCGCGGTTGACCGTCATGCGCGCGACGCCGAATTGCGCGGCGAGATCGAGCTCGGACGGAATGCGGTCGCCGGGGCGCCAGTCGCCGGACTCGACGTTCTGGCGCACGAGCGTCTTGATCTGCTGGAACGGTGCGGTGGCCTTGGTGACCATCGGAAGATCCTTGCGCGAAAAAGTGACGAGAAGTGACGAGGCTAGTCGTCGTGGCTGACGATGACCAGGATCTCCGCCTGCGCGGTGCCGAGGCTGCGCGTGCGGTGCGGGATCAGTGCGTTGAAATAGACTGAATCGCCGGCCCTGAGTTGCACAGTCTCGTTCGGGAATTCGATTTCGACGCGCCCCTTGTGCACGAACAGGAATTCCTCGCCTTCGTGCTCGCGGAACGTCGATGCGACGAATTCGTGCGGCGGATGCACGACGAACGGCAGCATCTTCTTCGGCGCGACGCCCGCCGCGATGCTCTCGAAACGATGCGTGTGGCTGTCGGCCGCGGCGCCCATCGCGGTGCGCTCGCCGGCGCGCGTGACCGTGATCAATTCGCGGTTGCGGCTTTCCGAGAACAGTTGCTCGACGTCGACGTTCAGCGCCTTCGACAGCTTCAGCGCGACCGCGATCGACGGCACGCTCAGGCCGCGCTCGACCTTCGACAGGTAGCTCTTGGTGAGGCCCGTCTCGTCGGCCAGCACGTCGAGCGTCCAGCCTTTCTGTTTTCTGAGCAGCTTCAGGCGAATCGTCATGGGGCGCCAAGTGTCCTTCGAAAAACCGATTGTAACGCATGACACAGTGTGTCATTAAGTGTATTGTGTGTCCTACGTGATCGGGGAAACGGCCGCGGACGGCGCGGCAGACCGGGTTCATTCAGGAGGCGAACATGGCGGAAACGCTGAATTTGACGAAGGAAGCGCTGGTCGCGCTGGCGCAGCGGCGTCTGGAAAACGCGGTGGGCGACAGCGGCTGGTCCGCGCGGCAAAGGCTCGCGCTGACGTGCCGGATTTTGTTCGACGCTGGTCATGACTCGGGCCTGGCCGGGCAGATCACCTGCCGCGCGGACGAGTCCGGCACGTACTACACGCAGCGGCTCGGGCTCGGCTTCGACGAGATCTCGGCCGCGAACCTGCTGCGCGTCAACGAGGATCTCGACGTCGTCGACGGCGAAGGCATTCCGAACCCGGCCAACCGGTTCCATACGTGGATTTATCGCGAGCGCCCGGACGTGAACTGCATCATCCATACGCATCCCGCGCATGTCGCGGCGCTGTCGATGCTCGAACAGCCGCTCGTCGTGTCGCATATGGATACCTGTCCGCTGTACGACGACTGTGCGTTCCTGAAGGAGTGGCCGGGCGTGCCGGTCGGCAACGAGGAGGGCGAGATCATCTCGAAGGCGCTCGGCAGCAAGCGCGCGATCCTGCTGTCGCATCACGGCCAGCTCGTGGTCGGCAAGACGATCGAGGAAGCGTGCATGCTCGCGTTGCTGATCGAACGCGCCGCGAAGCTGCAACTGCTCGCGATGTCGGCAGGCGAGATCAAACCGGTGCCGCCGGCGCTGGCGCGCGAAGCGCACGACTGGATCTCGAAGCCGAAGCGCGATGCGGTGACGTTCGAATACTACGCGCGCCGCGCCTTGCGTACGCATCGGGATTGCGTCGCGTAAGCGAGTGTGCGGTTCCGGTTTTTTAGACAATTATTGAGGAATACCAATCGTGTCCATCCTGCTGAAAGGCATCATTGCCTACCCGGTCACGCCGTTCTCCGCCGACGGCGGCGTCGACCTGACAGCGCTCGATGCGCTGATCGATCGCCTGATCGCCGACGGCGTTCACGCGATCGCGCCGCTGGGCAGTACCGGCGAAAGTGCCTACCTGTCCGACGCCGAATGGGAGGCCGTCGCTACCGCGTCGATTCGCGCGGTGCGCCGGCGCGTGCCGACCGTCGTCGGAATTTCCGATCTCACCACGGCCGGCGCGGTGCGTCGTGCCCGCGTCGCCGAACAGGCCGGCGCCGATGCGGTGATGGTGCTGCCGGTGTCGTACTGGAAGCTCGGCAACGACGAGATCGTCGCGCACTACCGTGCGATCGGCGACGCGATCGGCATCCCGATCATGCTGTACAACAACCCGGCGACGAGCGGCGTCGACATGTCGCCCGAACTGATCGCGACGATCTGCCGGACGGTCGACAACGTGACGATGGTGAAGGAAAGCACCGGCGACATCGGCCGGATGCACCGGCTCGCGCAATTGAGCGACGGCACGATCCCGTTCTACAACGGCAGCAATCCGATGGCGCTCGCCGCGCTGGCCGCGGGCGCGGCCGGATGGTGCACGGCCGCGCCGAACCTGAATGCCGCGTTGCCGCTCGCGTTGTTCGACGCGATGTGCGCGGGCGACCTCGCCCGCGCCCGATCGGTCTTTCACGCGCAGTTGCCGTTGCTGCAGTTCATCGTCAACGGCGGGTTGCCGGTGACCGTGAAGGCCGGGCTGAGGCTGCGCGGCTTCGATGCCGGCGAACCACGGCGGCCGCTGCTGCCGCTCGGCGACGCACGCACGCGCGAACTCGAGCGGTTGCTCGCGGCGCTGCCGGACGGTGTGGCGGCATGAGCGACGACGCACGGCCGGCGATCTCGGTCGCCATCGGCGCGGTGCGGATCGGCGCGAGCCGCCCGCTCGCCGGCACGCCGCACGCGAGCGCGATCGACAAGCAGCCGGTGGGCGCACGCCTGTGGCTGGGCGCGCTCGGCTTTGCCGGCGACGAGCACGCCGACGCGCGGCATCACGGCGGCCCCGACAAGGCCGTTCACCACTATGCGTACGATCACTATCCGTGGTGGGCCGCGCAGATCGGCGCGCGCGACGTGCTCGCCAGGCCGGGCGCGTTCGGCGAGAACCTGTCGACGCGCGGCATCACCGAGCACGACGTGTGCCTCGGCGATGTGTTCACGCTGGGCGGCGCGATGCTTCAGGTGTCGCAGTCGCGGCAGCCGTGCTGGAAGCTCAACGCGCGCTTCGATCATCCGCGCATGGCGGCGCTCGTGCAGCGCAGCGGCCGGCCCGGCTGGCACTACCGCGTGCTGCAGGAAGGCTGGGTGGAAGCGGGCGATATGCTGGCGCTGCATGCGCGCCACTACCCGGAATGGCGGCTGTCGACGGTGCTCGACGTGCTGTATCGACGCACGCTCGACATGGCCGCGCTGGATGCGTTGTGCGACGTGCCGCTGCTGCCGCCCGGCTGGCGCACGATGCTCGAAAAGCGCCGGACCGGGCGGCAGGTCGAGGACTGGACGAAGCGGCTCGAAGGATGACGGGCCGCGTCCGGCGCTTACTTCGTCGGCAGGTTGCGCACGTCGGCCGTCGGCTCGGTACCGAATGCGTCGCTCAGCGCATAGCCGATCAGTTGCCGGGCGGTGGCCTCGGGCGTGGCGAGCGCGCCGCTCGACTTCAACTGGTCGAATTTCTCGCGCATCGGGAAGTTGTCTTCGCCGGTCGCGCGGATCGTGGCCTGCATGCCGGTATCGACGACGCCCGGTGCGACGCTGCAGATCCGCAGCGCGCCGTTCGCGTCGAGCGCGACCGCGCGCGCATGATGATCGAGCGCGGCCTTGGTCGCGCAGTAGACGCTCCAGCCGGCATACGCGTTGCGCGCCGCGCCGCTCGACAGGTGCACGATCCGGCATTCGGTCGCGGCCGAGGCGGCTTGCGCGAGCGCGGCCGACAGCATCAGCGGCGCGGCGACGTTCAGGCCGACCGCACGGGCGACGATCGCCGGGTCCTGCGCGGCGAGCGGGCCGATCGGGTCGACGATGCCCGCGTTGTTGAACAGCAGCACGAGCGACGCGCCGTCGACGAAGCGGCGCAGCGTGTCGCCGGCCAGCCAGCTCGCGATGGTCTTCGAGTCCGACAGGTCGAGTTCGACTTCGGTAAGGCGCTCGCCGGCCTGCGACGCGAGCGACGGATGACGGCTGCGCGACACGCCGAGCACGGCGATGCCTTCCTGCAGCAGTTGTTCGGCGAGCGCCGCGCCGACGCCGCGGGTGTGTCCGGTGACGATGGCGCGCACGGGTGCGGAAGAAGATGCAGTCATGGTGGTGAACGGGTGAGGGGGTGAACGGATTTGACGAGCGGCGCGTAGGCACGGCGGCAGCGCATTCAACGCGGGTGCTGCGTGGTATCGGCGTGTGAAGGCGGTCGTGTGCGGCGCCGCTGATATCGGGATGAACGTCTATCGTAGCGCCGGCATGCGCATCGCGCAAACGCCCTGCGCGCGCGAAGGATGAAGCTGCGGTGCCGCGCACGCGCATCGCAGCGATGCGCTACACGCTACCGCGTGCGCCGCTACGTCGGACGAAAGCCCGCTGCGGCACGCGCGCGCCGGTGTGGCGAGCGGCGCCGGGCCGCGTGTCGCGAGCTATCATATGGCTCGCCCGTGCGCGATGCCGTACGGGCCGCGATCGTTTCCCTTCACCTGCTGCACGCTGCGACACCACTCATGAACACCACGCCGGATACGCCCACGCCCCGCGCCCTTCGCGAACTCACGCCTCTCGAGGCCCGCATTCTCGGCGTGCTCGTCGAGAAACAGCACACGGTGCCGGATACCTACCCGCTATCGCTGAACGCGCTGACCGCGGGCTGCAACCAGAAAACCGCGCGCTCGCCGGTGATGAACGTCAGCGAGGACGAAGTCACGACCGCGCTCGACGAGCTGAAGCGCCTGAGCCTCGTGATGGAGGGCAGCAGCAGCCGCGTGCCGCGTTTCGAGCACAACATGAACCGCGTGCTCGGCATCCCGAGCCAGGCGATCGCGCTGCTGACGATCCTGCTGCTGCGCGGCCCGCAGACGGCCGCCGAGCTGCGCCTGAACAGTGCGCGCCTGCACGGCTTCGCGGATATCTCGTCGGTCGAGGCGTTCCTCGACGAACTCGCCGCGCGCGCGCAGCCGCTCGTCGTCCGGCTGCCGCGTGCGCCGGGTGCGCGCGAGAACCGCTGGATGCACCTGATGTGCGGCGAAGTGAACATGGCCGATTTCGCGAGCGCGGATGCAGGCGGTGGCGCGGATTCGGTGCCGCCGTCCGAATTCGAAGCGCTGAAGGCCGAACAGAAACGCCTCGCGGACGAAGTGGCGCGCCTGAATGCGCTGGTTCAACGGATGGCGAGCGAATTGGGCATCGACGTCGACGTGCCGGGCGACGCGTCGTGATCGCTTCCTGATGCAATGACGGCGGTGCGCGCGCACCGCCGCGTTACTTCTGCTCGACGCCGGGCGAGGTACCGCGTACGCGCTTCGGATCAACCTGCGCATCACGGCGATAACCGAATGGCTTTCATGACGGTGCGCGAACGATGAAGACGCATATCAACCAACACTGATCCGCGTCGCGCCCGCGTCGACTAGCCGGAACAGCAGATCCTCGACGGCCGTCTCCGGCGCGGAACCGAGATCCGCGTGGATGCGCCAGCCCTGTTCCGTGCGAACCGGTTCCGACAGGTAGTGAACGATGCCGTGCAGCCCGTCCTCGGCCGGTGTGTTCTCGTCGTCCGCGTCGAACCACGCGAGGAACCACGTCTTGAACGTGTCGTTCGCGGTGCTTTCGTCGAGACCGTCGGCCTCGACCGCCGCCCAGTCCCACACGAACGGCTGGATCGACACGGCCGCCGTTTCGAGTTCGAATGCGAACGGCTCGAAATCCAGCTGCGTGGCCGAATCGACCATCGCGGGCTGGCCGGCCGCCTCGCCTTCGGTCGCGATGGTGTCGGCGCGGCACGGCAGCGCGAGCGGGCCTTCGGTGGCCAGCGTGCCGTCGGCCCGCCGGTAGGCCGGTTCGACGACGACCGCCGGTTGCGCGGTCGCCTTCGCGAGCAGGTCGACATAGGGTTGGCGGATGGCGCGGAGCAGTTCGGAGACGGTCATCGTGGCGTGTCGGTTGGGCAGGAAACGATCGGTCGCAGGCAAGCGGTGTGCGAAGCGACCGGCGTCGCACGACGTGCCGCTTCGGTACCGGACAACGGTGATCCTACGGGACTTCCCTCCAACGCGAACACTCGGCCGAATGGCCGGGCTGCCGACCTCGCGTGGCAACCGGTTTAGACGTTTACCTTCAAACAAGCGAAAACGCGCCTCGAACGCATTCTCGTTGTGCTTCAATAAATCAGATTTGCAGTCCTACTAAATTACAGAACCGGAACAAACCGGATCATTCATTTACAGGAGACAGTCGATGGCACCGAAACGCTGTTGAAGCGGCAATCGCGATGGTCTGCAACACCGCCGAATTTCCTTCGATGAAAGCAGGGTATCCCAGGGGCCTCCACCCATGTCCTCCAGACGTTTCATGATTGCCGCGGCTGCGGCCGCGGTGTCGGCCGCACTGGCCGTCACGGCACCGCCGGCCCGCGCCGCGGCACCAGCCGTCTCCGATCCGTTCTACACGTACACCGGCACCACGCCGCTGGCATCGGTTCCACCGGGCACCGTGATCAGGACGCGCAACGTCACCTATCACGTGGCCGGCATTCCGACCGCGGTGACCGCGCAGCAATTGCTGTATCGCACCAGCAACGCGCTGAACCAGCCGGTCGTCAACGTGACCTCCGTGATCCGCAGCCCGGTCAGCAACGGCCACGCGATCTCGTACCAGTCGGCCTACGATTCGCTGAACCCGTACGACGAACCGTCGCAGGTGATCGCCGGCGATCGCGACGTGACCAAGGTCATCAACGTCGGCACGTTGCTGTACAGCGCGGAATCGATTCCGCTGTCGACGCTGCTGCTGCTCGGCTACAACATCATCGTGCCCGATACCGAGGGCCAGACGGCCGATTTCGCGGCCGGCCCCGAATACGGGATGACGACGCTCGATTCGATTCGCGCCGCGCTCAATACGCCGTCGACCGGGCTGAGCCCGTCGAGCAAGGTCGCGATGATCGGCTATTCCGGCGGCGCGATCGCGACGAACTGGGCCGCGCAACTCGCGCCGAGCTACGCGCCCGACGTCAACCGGCAGCTCGTCGGCGCGGCGGAGGGCGGCGTGCTGGTCGATCCGGCGCACAACCTGCGTTACGTCGACGGCAGCATCGTGTGGGGCGGCGTCGCCGCGGCCGCGCTGGCCGGGTTGTCACGCGGCTACAACTTCGACCTGACGCCGTATCTCAGCGAGACGGGCGTCGCCGTGTTCAAGGACATCCAGAGCCAGTCGCTCGCGTACATCCTGCCGAAGTACACGGGGTTGCGCTGGGGCACGCTGTTCAAGCCGCAATACGCGAACGACATCAACAGCATTCCGGTGTACGTCACCTATGCGAACAAGGTGAACGCGGGGCTGGCCGCGTCGCCGACGATTCCGATGTTCATCGGCCAGGGCACCGCGGGCGCGCTGGACGGCACCTTCAGCAGCCAGGTGGGCGACGGCGTGATGCTGGCGTACGACGTGCGCGCGCTGGCGCAGAAGTTTTGCGCGAGCGGCACGGCGGTCACGTACTCCGAATATCCGCTCGAACACGCGGGCGCGATCGTGCCGTGGGTGGCCGGCATGCTGCCGTGGCTCTACGATCGCTTCAACGGCAAGGCCGCGCCGAACAATTGCTGGCTGACGTCGCTGCTGCCGAGCCACTCGCTCGCGCCCGAGACGCGGCACTAGCCACGCCGCGCAATGCGGCAAACGGTCGGGCGACCCCTTGGCGGGTCGCCTTTTTGCCTCGTTCGACGTCGGCCGCGTGACTGCGGCGGCCGTCGCCCGCATTCCCCCGCCGTAACCCGCCGCGCCCTCCTCCGGGTGCCATAATCGAGCCTGCCCGTCATTACAGACAGACGTCCCCCGGAGAATCACCATGCAGAACCTCGACAATCCTTCCCACGATCGCGAGGTAGGCAGCGCCGACGCGACGCAGGACACCACGCGCATCGACGATGTCCGCATCGGCGCCGTGCGTCCGCTGATTTCGCCCGCGCTGCTGCTCGACGAACTGCCGGTGCCGGCCGCCACGCAGACGCTCGTCGAGGATACGCGCCGCGCGATCGGCGACATCCTGCACGGTCGCGACGACCGGCTTCTGCTCGTCGTCGGCCCGTGCTCGATCCACGATCACGACCAGGCGCTCGATTACGCGCGCCGCCTGAAGGCCGCCGCCGACGCGTTGAAGGACGACCTGCTGATCACGATGCGCGTGTACTTCGAGAAGCCGCGCACGACGGTCGGCTGGAAGGGCTACATCAACGATCCGCGCCTCGACGGCAGCTTCCGCATCAACGAAGGGCTGCGCGCCGCGCGGCAACTGCTGCTCGACATCAACGCGCTCGGCCTGCCGGCGTCGACCGAATTCCTCGACCTGCTGAGCCCGCAGTACATCGCCGACCTGATCGCGTGGGGCGCGATCGGCGCGCGCACGACCGAGAGCCAGAGCCACCGCCAGCTTGCGTCGGGGCTGAGCTGTCCGATCGGCTTCAAGAACGGCACCGACGGCGGCGTGCAGGTCGCGTCGGACGCGATCGTCGCCGCGGCGGCGAGCCATGCGTTCATGGGGATGACGAAGATGGGGATGGCCGCGATCTTCGAGACGCGCGGCAACGACGATGCGCACGTGATCCTGCGCGGCGGCAAGAACGGCCCGAACTACGATGCCGAGCACGTTGAAGCGAGTTGCGCGGTGCTGCGCAAGGCCGGCTTGCGCGAGCAGGTGATGGTCGACTGCTCGCATGCGAACTCGAACAAGTCGCACGAGCGGCAGATCGAGGTGGCGCAGGATCTCGCGCGGCAATTGGGGCAGGGCGAGCACCGGATCGTCGGCGTGATGGTGGAGAGCCATCTCGAGGCCGGCAGGCAGGATCTGAAGCCGGGTGTGCCGTTGCAGTATGGCGTGTCGATCACCGATGCTTGCCTGAGCTGGGCGCAGACGGAGCCGGTGCTCGACGTGCTGGCGGAGGCGGTGCGGCATCGCAGGGTGTATTCGCGCAACGCGTGATGCGGCGTGGCGGCGCGGCGATTGCCGCGTTGTTCGATGCGCCACCAAGATCGGGTGCCCGTCTGTGGGGTTGTCCTGATCGACAGGCCGCGGCGGCATCTTTCCCCGCCGCGTGCCCCATCCGTCTGCACGATCATTGATCTTGATCCGGCTCGCCCCACCTGCCACGTTGCACCCTGAACGCACGATCCGGCGAATGCCGCTACCATGAAGGACGTGTTGCACGCTGCGGTCCGGCCATGCCGGCCCGCCACGCACACATGTCATGGCGGCGCGGCCGGCCGCCACGTGACCGACGAAGCGCGGCCATCCGCGGGGCGGCCACCGATCGGCCGTTGCGTCCCGCCGCTTCGTCCCGGAATCAACAACAACCGAACCGGAGTGCAACACATATGAAGTTCTACAAGACCCTCATCGCAGCAACCGTCCTCGCCTCCAGCGTCAGCGCGCACGCGCAGATCGCGGGCGCTCAGCCGATCAGCGTGACCGTCGAGCAATCGCAAGCGCTGCTCGAAGGCTGGAGCGTGAAGAAGAGCGTGCTCGGCAAGACCGTGTACAACGACGAGAACCAGAAAGTCGGCAAGGTGCGCGACCTGATCGTCGCGCCGGACGGCTCGGTGTCCGCCGCGATCGTGTCGGCCGGCGGTTTCCTCGGCGTGGCCGCGCACGACGTCGCGGTGCCGATCGCGTCGCTCGACGTGCGCAACGGCAACATCTACCTGCCGGGTGCGACCAAGGAAGCGCTGAAGGCCACGCCGGCGTTCCAGTACGCGAAGGTGCCGTCGCCGCCGAAGCCGAAGAAGGTCGACGAAAAGCACTGATCCGTCGTATCGATGCGGCGCCCGTTGCGCGATGCGGCGGGCGCCGCTTTTTTGTTTGCGTTTTCGTTTGCGATCAGCGCGTCCGCGTCGTCGGTCATCACAGCCACACCCCGCTGAACCCGAACGTCACGGGCCCGCTCAGGAACATGCTGCCGGCGCCGTCCCATTGAACGGTGACGTCGCCGCCGTCGCAGGTCACCCGCACCGTATCGTCGAGCAGCCCGCGCCGGATACCGTTGACCACGGCGCCGCACGAACACGAGCCGGAGCCGAGCGGCACGCCGCCGCCACGTTCCCAGATGCGTAGACGGATATGCGTGCGATCGATGACCTGAACGAAATGCACGTTGGTCTTTAGCGGAAACAGCGGATGCGCTTCGATCGCCGGGCCGAGCGCCGCGACGTCGATCGCGCGGAGATCGTCGACGAAGAACGTGCAGTGCGGATTGCCCATGCTGCACGCGGCCGGCGCACCGGGCAGCGGCAGCACGAGCGTGTCGACGGCCTCCGAGACCGGCACGTCCTGCCAGTCGAGCCGCGGTGCGCCCATTTCGACCTTGATCAGCCCGTCCGCATCCTGCGAACAGTGCAGGCGCCCGCGATTCGTGCGCAGCACGACCGATGTCGCACCGGTTTCCCGCATCAGCTTCCACGCGACGCCGCGCGTCGCGCTGCCGCAGGTATCGAGCGTCGAGCCGTCGGAATTCCAGAACGCGACGCGCGCGGCCGCGTCGTCGCCGTCCGAGATCACCGCGAGCTGGTTGAAGCCGATGCCGCGATGCCGATCGCCCATGCGCCGTACGAGGTCGCCGTCGACGGGATGCGCGCGATCGTGTTCCTGACCGCGCAGGTCGACGATGACGAAATCATCGCCATTCGCGTTCATCTTCTGAAATGCGATCGGCATGGGGGTTCCGGAGTGGGGGCAGGCAAATACTGTACGTGGCTCGCCGGTCGCGGGCAATCGTCGCCCTACGGCGCGCACGCGCCAACGATCTACGTAATTCTACGTAGATCCTCATACGTAGTTATCCGCTTGTAAGCGGCCCCCGTCGCGCGGAATACTACGGCCCATCGCCGCGGTCTCCGCGAGGCTGCGGCACGACGCATCGACGTCACGCGGGTTCGGCCCCTCGCCGCATCCACTCAAAAACACATTGGAGACCAGGAGACGCCATGAATCGGGCTTCCAGTACCCTGCTCTGGATCGCGGTCGCGCTGCTCGGCGCGTTCGCATTCGGCACCATCGCACTCGCGCACGGCGAGCGCGTCAGTGCCCTCTGGATCGTGATCGCCGCAGTCTGCGTGTATCTGATCGCGTATCGCTTCTACAGCCGTTTCATCGCCAGCAAGGTCATGCAGCTCGACGGGCTGCGGATGACGCCGGCGGTCAAGTACAACGACGGCCTCGACTACGTGCCGACCAACAAGTACGTGCTGTTCGGCCATCACTTCGCCGCGATCGCCGGCGCCGGGCCGCTCGTCGGCCCGGTGCTCGCCGCGCAGATGGGCTACACGCCCGGCATGCTGTGGATCCTGGCCGGCGTCGTGTTCGCCGGCGCGGTGCAGGATTTCATCGTGCTGTTCATCTCGACGCGTCGCGACGGCCGTTCGCTCGGCGACCTCGTCAAGATGGAGCTCGGCACGGTGCCCGGCGTGATCGCGCTGTTCGGCGCGTTCCTGATCATGGTGATCATCCTCGCGGTGCTCGCGCTGATCGTCGTGAAGGCGCTGACCAATTCGCCGTGGGGTACGTTCACCGTCGCCGCGACGATTCCGATCGCGCTGTTCATGGGCGTCTATACGCGCTACATCCGTCCGGGCCGCATCGGCGAAGTGTCGGTCATCGGCTTCATCGGGTTGATGGCGGCGATCGCGTTCGGCCAGAACGTGGCCGCCTCGCCGACGGTGGCCGCATGGTTCACGTTCAGCGGCACGCAGCTCACGTGGATCCTGATCGGCTATGGCTTCGTCGCATCGGTGCTGCCGGTGTGGCTGCTGCTCGCGCCGCGCGACTACCTGTCGACGTTCCTGAAGATCGGCACGATCCTCGGCCTCGCGATCGGCATCCTGGTCGTCGCACCGGAACTGAAGATGCCCGCGCTGACGAAGTTCGTCGACGGCTCGGGCCCGGTGTGGTCGGGCAACCTGTTCCCGTTCCTGTTCATCACGATCGCGTGCGGCGCGGTGTCGGGCTTCCACGCGCTGATCTCGTCGGGCACGACGCCGAAGCTGATCGACAACGAAACCAACGCGCGCTTCATCGGTTACGGCGCGATGCTGATGGAATCGTTCGTCGCGATCATGGCGCTGGTCGCCGCGTGCGTGATCGAACCGGGCATCTACTTCGCGATGAACGCGCCGGCCGCCGTGCTCGGCTCGACGCCGGAGGCGGTCGCGAACACCGTCACGCAATGGGGCTTCGTGCTGACGCCCGACATGCTCACGCAGACGGCCAAGGCCGTCGGCGAAACGACGATCATCGCGCGTGCGGGCGGCGCGCCGACGCTGGCCGTCGGCATGGCGCACATCCTGCACCAGGTGATCGGCGGCGAAGCGATGATGGCGTTCTGGTATCACTTCGCGATCCTGTTCGAGGCGCTGTTCATCCTGACGGCCGTCGACGCGGGCACGCGTGCGGGCCGCTTCATGCTGCAGGATCTGCTCGGCACGTTCCACCCGGCGCTCAAGCGCACCGAGTCGCTGCCCGCGAACCTCGTCGCCACCGCGCTGTGCGTGGCCGCGTGGGGCTACTTCCTGTACCAGGGCGTGGTCGATCCGCTCGGCGGGATCAACACGCTGTGGCCGCTGTTCGGCATCTCGAACCAGATGCTCGCCGCGATCGCGCTGGTGCTCGGCACCGTCGTGCTGTTCAAGATGAAGCGCGAGCGCTACGCGTGGGTCACGATGGTGCCGACCGCATGGCTCTTGATCTGCACGCTGACGGCCGGCTGGCAGAAGATTTTCGACGCGAACCCGAAGGTCAGCTTCCTCGCGCACGCCGCGAAGCTGCAGGCCGCGGTGGACGAAGGCAAGGTGCTCGCGCCGGCGAAGTCGATCGCGCAGATGAAGCGGATCATCTTCAACGACTACATCGATGCGGCGCTGGCCGGGCTGTTCATCTTCGTCGTCGTGGCGATCGCGGTGTACGGCGTGATCGCCGTGCTGCGCGCGCGCCGCGAATCGAAGCCGACGGTGCGCGAGACGCCGTACGAAGCGATGCCGGCCGCGCAGGCGCTCGGCAGCGGACGTTGAGGGGAGGCCGCGATGTTCAGCGATCTTGGCAGCGACCTGCGCAGCGCGGGGCGTTACCTCGGGCAGGCGTTGCGGCTGATGGTCGGCCTGCCCGACTACGACACCTACGTCGCGCACATGCGTGAAACCCATCCGGACCGCGAGCCGATGACGTACGAGGAATTCTTCCGCGAGCGTCAGAATGCGCGGTACGGGTCGGGAGCGGGGAAGTGTTGCTGAACCGGGCCGTTGCGATGACCTGACGAATCAGCCCGGTATCGAAACGAAAGCGCCGCGACGGATGTCACGGCGCTTTTTCTTTGGCGGGCCGGCGGCGCGCATCGCACGGTGCTCGCGTGCCGTTTGCCCGGGCGCAGCGCGGCGGCGTCCGGCCGCCGGTATCATTAGGGCACTTTCTTTTCCCGATGGACCGCAGGAGAACACGTCGTGCATGTCGGTGAGCGTTTCAACAGCATTTCCCATCTCGTCGGCGCGGTGCTGTCGGTGGCCGGTCTCGTCGCGCTCGTGACGATGGGCGCGCTCGAGGGCGACCCGTACAAGGTGGTGAGCTTCAGCGTGTACGGCGCGATGCTGATCCTGCTCTACGCGATCTCGACGGCGTATCACAGCGTGCGCAACCCGCGCGTGAAGGCGATCCTGCAGAAATGCGATCATGCGGCGATCTACCTGCTGATCGCCGGCAGCTATACGCCGTTCACGCTGGTCACGCTGCGCGGCCCGTGGGGCTGGTCGCTGTTCGGCGTGAGCTGGGGGCTCGCCGTATTCGGCATCGTGCAGGAGCTGACGCTCGGGCGACGAACGCGCCTGCTGTCGATGATCCTCTACGTGCTGATGGGCTGGCTGGCGCTCGTCGCCGTGCGGCCGCTGATCCATGCGCTGCCGCCGATCGGCACCGCGTGGCTCGTGGCCGGCGGCGTGATCTACAGCGCGGGGATCTACTTCTTCATCAACGACGAACGCATCCGCCACGGGCACGGTATCTGGCACCTGTTCGTGCTGGCCGGCAGCCTGTGCCAGTTCGTCAGTGTCGCGATGTATGTCGCGTGAGCGGCATGGGGCGTCGAGCCGGCAGGTAGCCCCAGGCGAGCGGTGTGCCCGCCGGGGAAGGCGCTATCGGCGCGCGGCGGCTCGCGGAAGGGCGGTCGTTGCGGCGGGTGCCGGCGCTGCCTGCACCGTCAGCCACCACGTTGCCGCGGCGAGCACCGACAATCCGGCCGCCAACGCCAGCACCACCCGCATCGCCACCGGGAACGGTTGCAGCGTCGCGATGCACGCGCCGAAGATCGCGACGCCGAGCGCCGATCCGCTTTGCCGTGCTGCGTTCAGCACGGCTGCCGCCACGCCGGCGCGCTGCCGGTCGATCGTCCCGAGCGCCGGCGACGTCGCGGCCGGCGAGATGAATCCCGATGCGAAGCCGATCGCGAGCATCGGCGCGACGGCGAGCCACGCGGGCGTCGCCGCGCCGATGGCCGTCATCCCCAGCGCGCCCGCCGCGTAGAGCGCGAACGCCGCGCACATGGTCCCGCGCGCGCCGAAGCGTGCAACGACCCGCCCCGAGATGAGGCCGCCGAGCGCGACCATCGCGGTCATCGGCAGGAACGCGAGCCCCGTATCGAGCGGACTGGCGCCGCGAACCTGCCGATAGAACAGGCTGAGCACGAACAGCAAACCGTAGAACACGAACGCCGACGCCATCGACACGAACGTGGAACCCGCGAACAGCCGGTTGCGGAAGAACGCGAGCGGCAGCATCGGTTCGCGGCGCCGCGCCTCGATCGCGATGAAGGCGATCCACGCCACGACGCTGGCCACCGCGCCGCCGACGATCGGCGCCGAGCGCCAGCCGAGCGACGGGCCTTCGATCAGCGTGCCGATCAGCGCCCCGATCGCGACGACGGCCGCCGCCTGACCGCCCCAGTCGAACTGCCGCGACCGATCGACGGCGGCGCGCGTGACCGTTCGGCCGAGCCAGATGCCGGCGAGCCCGAGCGGCAGGTTCACGAAGAAGAGGCTGCGCCAGCCGAACAGATCGATCAGCAAGCCGCCGATCAGCGGACCGGACGCCATCGCGATGCCGCCGCAGCCCATCCACAGGCTGATCGCCGACGCGCGCGCGGCCGGCTCGGGGAACGTGCGGTTGATCAGCGCCAGCGAGCAGGGCACCAGCATCGCGCTGCCGATGCCTTGCAACGCGCGGGCGACCGCGAGCGCCGGCAAGGTCGGCGCGATGCCGCACAGGGCCGACGCGGCGACGAAGACGGCCAGCCCCGCCACATAGACGGTGCGATCGCCGAGCCGGTCGCCGAGCGTGCCGCCCGTCAGCAGCAGGCTCGCGAACGCGAGCGTGTAAGCGTTCACTATCCATTGCAGACCGGCCACGCGGCTGCCGAACGTGTGCGCGATGTCGGTGAGCGCGACGTTGACGATCGACGCATCGAGCAGCACGAGCATGTAGCTCACGCAGGTCGCCGCGAGCACGCGGCGTGCGGCGGCCCGATCCGGTACGGCGGCCGTCATGCGCGTTCGGGCGATGGCGAGGCGGCGGCCCGCAACGCATTGAACCCGACCCATCCCCAGTACACGCGGTGATGCGCGATCAACCCGTCGCGCAGGTCCATTACCTCGACGAGATCGACCTGATCGCCGTCCGGCGTTGCGCGCGGGTATTCCCAGACGAGCTGGCGGCCGTTCGAGAAGAACAAGCCGGTCCGGTACCAGCGCCCGAGTTTGTTGTCCGGATTGCGCAGGCCGGCCGCGAAGAATGCGCCGATCGCGGCCTTGCCGTGCAGCACGCCCGAGCCGTGTTCGGGCAGCGTGGCGACGACGAGCGGCGTTTCGAGCACCGCGTCGTCGGCATACAGCGACATCAGCGCGTCGAAGTCGCGGGCGACGACGGCGGCGTGCCAGTCTTCATGGATGCGCCGGGCGGCGGCGTCGGTGTTGGCGGGTGCCATGGCGGGTTTCCGGAAGTCGATCACGGAAACCACTGTAGGGGCGCGCCGCCGCGGGACGTTTCACGTCGACCCGAAACGTGGATGCCCTGCCGTGGCGAAGGCGGTCGGGCGTCGGCCCTTAGCCGGCCAGCGCGTCGAGATTCAGCGTATACGACTTGCCGATCCACACCGCGCAATCGCGATGGTCGCGCAGTTCGTCGTGCGTATTCGGATGCAGGAAGATGTCGAGCGCGCCGTGGTTCAGCACGAGCCACGGCACGATGTCGTCGAAGCGCGCGGCGTCGAATGCGATCTGGTACGACCAGGCCGGATGCGGGCCGACGAGGCGTTCATGAAAGCGGCCGAGTTCGATGACCGCGCCGAACCGCGCGTCGACGACCTGGCGAAACGCCCAGGCCGCGTCGCGGCTCGCCGCATCGAAATAGACGTGCGCGTGCCAGCTGTCGATGGCGGTAGTGTCGAGGGCAGCCATGAAGAAACTCGATTAAAAATGAAGAATGCGTGAGAGGCCCTGCGAAACGGCCGATGCGTGATTATCGCGCGTCCTTGCCGCTTGCGTCGTGTCCCGATCCTGCACGCCGATGCGAGTGATTTGTCCTGCATCAGAAGAATCGAACGACCCGACGAAATCGCGTCGGCGCTATCCGCATGCGCGATATCACGCCAGAAGCCTTGTGGGCAGGCGCGCCGGCCGCGATCGCACCGGCAACACGTCATTTCGGAAATGGAAAGAGCGGTATGTGCGCCGCATCGGATGCCGGTAAAAATCCGATCAGATCGTTGAATGAAATAAAGAAATTCCATTTCGAAGGGATTCGCGAATGATGCGGCCTGCACGCCGAATGCCGCACCTGAAAATAACAATTGCGGATTCGGCTATTCAAGCGGGATGCGGCCCGACATACGATGATTTCAACGCATCGATGATGGATCGATGCGGGGACAACCATCTGGAGGCCACTATGCGATCCCTCGTTCCCGTTGCCGTTCTTTCCTGCGCACTCGCTGCGCTGCCGGCCGTCAGCTTCGCGCAGTCGATCGGCGCCGGCGACATCCCGCATGCCGCGCCGTTGACGTGGTCGGCGGCGCGTGCCGAAACCGATGTGCAGCTGATGCAGATGACGCGTGCCGGCTATCGCGCGACGACGGCCGGCAACCAGAACTATCCGCTCGCGATGCAGCGTGCGCTCGAGCGCGTGTACAACCCGATGCCCGACCGGTGGCGCGACGAGAAGGCCGCGATGGAAGCGCGGGCGGCCCGCGACGCGCAGAGCGGCCATCCGGTGAAGGCGTTCTTCGTGAAAACCGCGTACTACCTGAAGGGCGAGAACACGTTTTGATGCAGGAGACGAACATGGCATGCCCGAACCGATTGTCCAGCGTGTGGCGTGCGCCGGCGATACGCAGGCTGCCGGAAGCGGGCGCGACGCGACGGCGCGCCGATATGCACGGCATGCGGCGCTGGCCGAACAGCCCGCGCGACGCGGGCCGCGGCGCCGTCGTCTGCCGCAGCACGTGGCCTGGAGCGGCGGCGGACGGCGCATCCGCGAGCGAGGGCGAATCTTGACGTCCTCCTCTCCCTAAAGGGAGAGGATTCCCACACCTGGCGATGCACGTCCGCATCGGAGAATGTTCAACGCAGCGTTGGTATCTCGATCATGCTCGACACCACAGTCACTGCAGGCCCACTCTCTTATTCTCAGTCCCGCGATACCTTTCGGCCGCGTCGTGCTGTCTTTCGATCCGCACGCCGAACAGGACTGGGTGGAACCCCTTTCGTCGACTTCCTCGAACGTGGCCCCGTGCGCGATCGCCTTGTAACGGAGCTTGTTTCGGAAGGACGACCAGGATGCGTCGTAGACGCTCTTCGCCATCCTGGTTCTGGCAAGTTTCGCGGCCGACACGTTGCCGACCGCGATGTAATCGAAACGCCGCACCAGATCGAGCGCGAGCTTGTGCTGGAAATCGGCACGGGCGTTCGCCACCTTGGCGTACAGCTTCGCGATATGCCGCTTGTGCTTTCGCGCCCGTTGCGCTTTCGCCAGCTTTTCCGCCGCTCGTCGACCGAACGGGTCATTGGGCAGTTTCTCGCCCGTCGAAAGTGTGGCGAAGTCTTTCAGGCCGAGGTCGATTCCCACACCGGAACGGATCGGGCGGGCCTGCACATCAGGCATCTCGATCACGATGTTGAGAAACCAGTTGCCGCGTGCATCCTGCGCAAAGTTGGTCCCGTCCTTGATCTTGCCTTCGGGAAGCGGTCGACTGTTGAACACGCGGAAGGTGTTCCCGGCGAAGCGAAACGCTTCGCCTTCGCGCTTCAGGTCGCGGCCCTTCAGCGGCACCCAGCCCAGCGACTTCCTGCCGCGATAGCGCAGGTACGGGCGTCGACGCTGACTGCGCGACTTCGCGTATTGCTCGCACGTCGCGTTGACCGTGCCGGAGTGAATGCCGAGTTCCTTGCTGCTGCCGGTCGTCAGCACGTTCAGGTCGAATCCTGTAGGCCACTTCTTGCCCCACTTGAGCGCGTGCTTCTGCGTGTCGTTGCAGAAGTTCCAGACGTAGTTCACCGCGCGGCTCTGCTTGTTAAGCAGTCCGTTGAGCGACTTCACGCGGTAGCGGTAGACAAGAATCATGCCGGTGATCCTAACCCGTGGAAGAAGCTGCCTGTCAACAGCATTCCTTTCCTCCCCGTCCTGAAGGACGGGGTTTCTCGGAGCAACTGATGAAGGCCGCCCGAAAAGGCCGTCGCCATCCGCCGTTGACGCGCGAATGGCTGCTGCCGCTGCCACCCGCGCATGCCCGCGACATCTCGCTGAAATGCCACATGGCGCTGGTCGCGCTGCGCGGCGAGCACGGTAGCGAAACGCTGCTGATGCGGCTGCGCACGAGCGTGTTCCTGGTGTTCCTCGCGCTCGACGATGCGGTCTCTCCCGACGCGACCATCGACCTGTGCGTCGACGCGGAGCGCGTGCTGGACGCGAGTGTGGCGCGCGCCGCGCAAAGCGGTGCGTGGACGCTGCACGACGACGAATGCGCGGTGCTCGAACGCGTGCTTGCCGCGAACGACGCGTGCGTCGCGACGCTCACGCGGCATCGGCTGGCCGAGCTGTGGCGTCATGTGTGCACGTTCGCTTGCGCCGAACAGCCGGGGATCGTCGCGCAGGCCGCGGCGAAGATGCGGGAGCCGGCCGTTCTGCATTGAGGGGCCACCCACGGGCCGTGTTTCATACGCGTCCGATTCCATCGCGCGGCCGCGCGCCGTCTAATGACTTGACTGGGAACCCGGCGAGTCCGGGCGACGAGGATCCATCCTCGCGTTTGCGGCGATCATGCGTGTCGACGCGAACGCATTCGTTTCGGTCAGGAGGAGCGATGGCGCTATACAGGAGCGGCGGCTACTTCACGTGCGGAAGTGGCCGCGCATTCAGCGAGAATCTGCCGCCGGGCAGCAAGGTGACGGTGGCGGGCATCTATCGGTGCACCGTATGCGGCGACGAAATCGGCATCGCGAAATGGCAGACGTTGCCGTCCGAGGAAGCGCATCCGCACGATCTCGATCCGCCGTCCGACCCGCTGCTCGATCCGGGGCCGACCGCCTGGCAACTGATCGCCGCAGCGGAGTCGCGAAGCTAGGCAACCGACGTTCGCCCCCGCACGCAGGCGCGCAAGCGCTGTGCGTCACACGGCGTCCGTCAAAACAAAAAGCGCCACGGAGCGAGTGAGCTCCGTGGCGCTTTGTCGATTCGAGCCGCTGCGAAGGCGCGAACCTTCTCGCGGCGCGACGCGCGACTTAAGCGGCCGTTGCCGACTTCGCCGGCTTCTGCAGCTTGCCCTTGCCGGCGCGCTGGATTTCCTCGAGCTTGATCTCGACGTGGCGCGAGAACACGTACTCGGCCGGACGCTGCTTCGCGATCGAGATGTCCGGTGCGAACGGGCCGTCGGTCTTGATGCCCTTGCGGCTCACGCGCAGCGCCTTCAGCGGGTTCGAGATCGTGTCCATCACGGCCGTCGCTTCGAAGCCGCAGTGGACCATGCAGTCCGCGCACTTCTCGTAGTTGCCGACGCCGTAGTTGTCCCACTCGGTCGTTTCCATCAGTTCCTTGAAGGTCTTCACGTAACCTTCGCCGACCAGGTAGCACGGCTTCTGCCAGCCGAACACCGTACGCGCCGGGTTGCCCCACGGCGTGCACTTGTACGTCTGGTTGCCGGCCAGGAAGTCGAGGAACAGCGACGACTGGCTGAACGACCAGCGCTTGCCGCCTTCGCCGCGCTTCAGGATTTCGCGGAACAGGTTCTTCGTCTTGTCGCGGTTCAGGAAGTGCTGCTGATCCGGCGCGCGCTCGTACGCGTAGCCCGGCGACACGGTGATGCCGTCGACGCCGATCGGGCCCAGCGTGTCGAAGAACTTCGCGACGCGCTCCGGCACCGCATCGTTGAACAGCGTGCAGTTGATGTTCACGCGGAAGCCGCGGCGCTTCGCTTCCTTGATCGCCGCGACGGCCTTGTCGTACACGCCTTCCTGCGACACCGAGTGATCGTGCGCTTCCTTGTCGCCGTCGAGGTGGACCGACCAGACGAAATACGGGCTCGGCTGGTAGTCGTCCATCTTCTTTTCCATCAGCAGCGCGTTCGTGCACAGGTACACGAACTTCTTGCGCTTCATGATGCCCTTGACGATTTCCGGCATGTCCTTGTGGAGCAGCGGCTCGCCGCCGGCGATCGACACGACGGGCGCGCCGCACTCGTCGACGGCCTGCAGGCATTCCTCGACGGACAGGCGCTGGTTCAGGATCGGATCCGGATAATCGATCTTGCCGCAGCCGTTGCACGCGAGGTTGCAGCGGAACAGCGGCTCGAGCATCAGCGCGAGCGGATAGCGTTTGTTGCCGGACAGGTGCTGGCGCACGATGTAGGCGCCGACACGGACTTGCTGGAGCAGCGGAATAGACAAGGGATGTCCTCCTTAAACTTCGCGGGCGACAGCTTGCGTGAGCTTCGCCGGCAACTTGAATTCGACTTTTTCTTCACGGCCCGCCATCGTCGCGACATCGACGGGCCCCAGCGCGCGCAGCGCGCCAATTACATCCTCGACCATTTCTTCGGGCGCCGACGCGCCGGCGGTCAGGCCGACCGTCTGCACGCCCGCGAACCATTCGGCCTTCACTTCCGAGCCGTCGGCGACGAGATAGCTCGGTACACCGCTTTCGGTGCCGATCTCGCGCAGGCGGTTCGAGTTCGAGCTGTTCGTCGCGCCGACGACGAGCAGCACTTCAACCTGTTCGCTCAGCTCGCGCACGGCGGCCTGGCGATTCTGCGTGGCATAGCAGATGTCGCGCGTATCCGGGCCGACGAGGTCGGTGAACCGGCGCTGCAGCGCTTCGATGATGCCGCGCGTGTCGTCGACCGACAGCGTGGTCTGCGTGATGTACGCGACCGGCGTATCGACGGGCAACGTCAGCGTATCGACTTCTGCTTCGCTCTGCACGAGGATCACCTCGGCCGGAATCTGGCCGATCGTGCCCTCGACTTCCGGGTGGCCCGCGTGGCCGATCAGGATCAGCCGGCGGCCCGCCCCGACGTACTGGCGCCCCTGCACGTGCACTTTCGTGACGAGTGGGCAGGTCGCGTCGAGCACGTCGAGCCCGCGCGTCTGCGCGTCGCGCTCGACCGTCTGGGCGACACCGTGCGCGCTGAAGATCGCGACAGCGCCGTGCGGCACCTCGTCGAGCTCCTCAACGAATCGTGCCCCTTTATTACGCAGATTTTCGACGACATGCCGGTTATGCACGATCTCGTGACGCACATAGACCGGCGCACCGTGCTGTTGCAGCGCGCGATCGACGATCTCGATCGCACGGACAACCCCCGCACAGAAGCCGCGGGGCTGGGCAAGGATGACTCGCATAAGTGAGCGAACTCCGACGACAAACGCCGGGTTCGAGGCGCTTGGCACGCGCTTGCTCGCCCCGGCTTGATGTTATGAAGGCAGGAACGAACCGGCCGGCCAGGCCCCGGTACCCCGAATTAATCGCGCATTTTAACCCTATCGGGCCGTCCGTGCTTTGGTGCTGTATCGGCTCCGTTGCAATTGTGGGAGAGCCGCGTCGGCGCTGGCGCGCGCGGAACCCGGTAAACTGCGCGGTTTCATCGGCGGCCGCTCCGGCTGCCCGCCATCGCGCTCATTTCAAGGCCATTCGATGACCGTCGATTCTTACGCGTATCGCCCTTCCGCTCGTGGGGTTTCGGGTGTTTTGTGCCCGACCCCCATTTATGTCGAACCCGCCAGCGCCCGGCAGGAGGCAGGGCGATGATGCTGGCGATCGCTTTCCTGGTGTCCGGCCTGTCGCTGGTGATCTGGATCGTGCTGCTCGTCGCGCGCGGCGGCTTCTGGCGCGCGCAGCCTGCGCGGCCGCTGCCGCCCGACGCCCGCGGCGCGGCGGCCGAGGCGGGCTGGCCGGCCGTCGTGGCGGTCGTGCCGGCGCGCAACGAAGCCGACGTGATCGCCCGCGCGGCAACTTCGCTGCTCGAGCAGGACTATCCGGGCCACTTCCACCTGATCATCGTCGACGACCACAGCGACGACGGTACCGCCGACGCGGCCCGCGCGGCCGCGCTCGCGATCAACCGTGCCGACCGGCTGACGGTGCTGAGCGCGAAGCCGCTGCCGGCCGGCTGGTCCGGCAAGGTGTGGGCGCAGTCGCAGGGGATCGCGGCGGTGCGGACGCTCGGCCTGCCGGCCGATTACCTGCTGCTGACGGATGCCGACATCGGCCATCCGCCCGACGCCGTCGCGCAGCTCGTCACGCGCGCGCAGGCCGAGCATCGCGATCTCGTATCGCTGATGGTGCGGCTGCGCTGCGACTCGTTCTGGGAAAAGGCGCTGATTCCGGCGTTCGTGTTCTTCTTCGCGAAGCTGTACCCGTTCTCGTGGATCAACAACCCGCGCAACCGGACGGCCGGCGCCGCGGGCGGCTGCATGCTCGTGAAGCGCACGGCGCTGGAAGAAGCGGGCGGCATCGAATCGATTCGCGGCGCGCTGATCGACGACTGCAGCCTCGCCGCGCAAATCAAGCATCGCGGCGGCGGTCGCCATCCGATCCGGCTCGATCTCGCCGATCGCAGCGTGTCGCTGCGCCCGTACGACAGCTGGCGCGACATCTGGAACATGATCGCGCGCACCGCGTTCACGCAACTGCACTATTCGCCGCTGCTGCTGGCCGGCACGCTGCTCGGGATGACGATCATCTATCTGGTGCCGCCCGTCGCTGCGCTCGCCTACGGCGCGCGTGCGTGGCCGGCCTGGCTCGCATGGGCGTCGATGTGCGCCGCGTATGCGCCGATGCTGCGCTACTACCGGCGCTCGCCGCTGTGGGCGCCCGCGCTGCCGCTCGTCGCTTTGTTCTATGTGGGCGCGACGTTCGCGTCCGCGTGGCGTTACTGGCGCGGCAAGGGCGGGCAGTGGAAGGCGCGCGTGCAGGCGCCGGTGGATCGCTGACGCCGAGTGTGCCTCGGGAGGCATGCCTCCCGGCAGCCGGAAAGCAAACAGCCCGATCGGTGCGAACCGGTCGGGCTGTTTCGTTTTCGGCGGTGTCGTGTGCCGATGCCGAGAGCTTACCGCTGCGTCAGCATCATGTACATCTGGACCACGACGTCCGGCGAGAACGTAAACGGGACCCAGCCGTAGCCGGTGTGGCGGGCGACCAGCAGGCGGTCGCCATTCGATTGCTTCTGCACGGCCATCATCGGGTTCTTCGTCGTCACGAAACGCCAGCCGGCCGGAATGCCGGGCGGCGGCTCCGGCTGCATCGACGCACGCGCGTGCGCGAGTTCCTCGATCAGCTGGCCCAGTTGCTCCGGATGCAGCGTGATCGACTGGCCGTTGATGGTCAGCGTGAGTTCGTTCTGGGACGGGCGCGCGACGTGCAGCGTCGCCTTGTCGGCCGGTGCGGCAGCGGTGTCGGTTGCAATCGCGGAGTCGGCTTGCGCCGCCGGGACGATCGCGGCTTCGGCGTCGACGGTCGCAGTCGACACGTCGGCAGCGTCGGCCTCAACCGGTGCGGCTGCGTGTACGGCCGGCTCCGTTGCCGGCGTGTCCGCCGGTGCCGGTTCGACGGCTTCGGCCGTCACCGCCGTGGCGGCAACCGCGCTCGTCGCGGCTTCCTTGACGACGGCCTCGACCAGCGCTTCGGCGTCGGCGATGGCCTTCGCGTGGTGCTGCGCGGCCGCTTCGGCCTGGGCGATCGCTTCGGTATGGCGCTGCGTGATGGCTTCGGCTGCGGCGGTCGCTTCGGCGTGGCGTTGCGCGGCGGCTTCGGCCTGGGCGATCGCTTCGGCGTGACGCCGCGTGATGGCTTCGGCTTCGGCGGTTGCGTCGGCATGACGCTGGGCGGCGGCCTGCGTGTCGGCGAGCGCCTGCGTGTGACGCTGGGCGAGCGCTTCGGCCTCGGCGATCGCGGCCATGTGGCGCTGTGCGGCGGCCTCGGCTTCCGCGGTCGCTTCCGCATGGCGCTTCGCGGCGGCCTCGGCTTCGGCGGTCGCCGCGGCATGACGTTGCGCGGCCGCGTCGGCTTCGGTCGCGGCGGCGTTATGACGCTGCGCGGCGGCCTCGGCTTCGGCGATCGCCGCCGCGTGGCGCTGCGACGCGGCTTCGGCATCCGCATGACGTTGCGCGAGCGCTTCGGTCAGCGCGGTGGCTTCCGCATGGCGTTGCGACGCGGCCTCGGCTTGCGTGGCGGCATCCGTATGACGTTGCGCGGCCGCTTCGGCGGCGGCGGTGGCGTCGGCATGGCGCCGCTGCGCGGCTTCGGCATCGGCGGCAGCGGCCGTGTGGCGCTGCGCGGCGGCCTGCGCTTCGGCTTCCGCCGCCGCGTGACGCTCGGCCGCGGCCCGGGCTTCCGCTGCCGCGGCGCGCGCGAACGCTTCCGCGCTGCGTGCCGCCTGCTGGGCGGCGTGGTGATCGTGGAGGAGCTGATCGACGCCCGTGGCGAGCGAAGCGATCTGATCGTTCAGGTTCATGCGTGTCTTCTCTGCGTAAGACCCGCGATTTTAACCGCTGCGCCGATGCCGGTCCGCGCGCGACGTGTAACAAAGTGCGCAAAGCGGCGCGAGGGGCGCCGCTTTGTGTTACTTGAGGTAGCCCGCCGAGCCGAACCAGTCCAGCGCATCGCGCAGCCCTTCGCGATACGGGCGCGCACGGTAGCCGAGCTCGCGCTCGGCCTTCGCGGACGTGAAATACATCTTGTTCTTCGACATCCGCAACCCGTCGACGGTGACGAACGGCTCCTTCTTCGTGAACTTCGCGACCGCTTCGGCGCCGACCGCGAGCGGGTACAGCGGCCAGCGCGGCAGCGCGATCGTCGGCGCCTTGCGGCCGGTCATCTGCGCGATGTCCGCGAGCATCTGCTGCAGCGGCAGGTTCTCGCCGCCGAGGATGTAGCGCTCGCCGATCCGGCCGCGCTCGAGCGCGAGGAAGTGGCCGTGCGCGACGTCGTCGACGTGCACGAGGTTCAGCCCCGTATCGACGAACGCGGGAATCTTGCCGAGCGCGGCCTCGACGATGATGCGGCCGGTCGGCGTCGGCTTCACGTCGCGCGGGCCGATCGGCGTCGACGGATTGACGATCACGGCGGGCAGCCCTTCGTCGGTGATCATCCGTTCCACCGCGCGCTCCGCGAGCACCTTGCTGCGCTTGTAGACGCCGATCGCCTGCTCGGCCGTGAGCGGCCGGTTCTCGTCGGACGGATCGCCGGCGCTCGTCACCTTCAGCGTCGCGACGCTGCTCGTGTAGACGATCCGCTCGACGCCTTCCGCGCGGGCCGCGCGCATCGTCGCGATCGCGCCTTCGAGGTTCGCGCGCTCGATCTCGTCGGGATCGGGCGCCCACAGCCGGTAGTCGGCCGCCACGTGCAGCAGGTAGCGCACGCCGCGCAGCGCCGTGCGCATCGACGCCTCGTCGCGCATGTCGCCGGTGACGATCTCGGCGTCGAGATCCGCGACGTTCGTGCGCGGGCTGGTCGCGCGCACGAGCACGCGCACCGCATAGCCTTTTTGCTGCGCGATGCGCGCGACGGCCGAGCCGACGAAACCGGACGCGCCGGTGACGAGAACGAGATCGCGGGAAGTATCAGTCATGCGTTTCCTTCGGGGCCGCGCGGGCGGCGCGGCGGTTGGGCATCGGCGAGATTGTACGTGGTCGGCGTGCGCGGCGACGCCCGGCCGGCGCGTGTGCGAAGCAGCCGACGCGACTACAATGCCGGGCTTGAATGCAACGGGAGGGCGATGCGATGAGCCGCAATGAACTGGACGAACGGATCGAGACCTACTACGTGCGGGTGCGCGGCGTCGTGCAGGGTGTCGGCTTTCGGCATGCGACGGTGCGCGAGGCGCATGCGCTGAAGCTGCGCGGCTGGGTCGCGAATCTCGAGGACGGCACCGTCGAGGCGATGATCCAGGGCCCCGGCGCGCAGATCGACCGGATGCTTGCGTGGATGCGTCACGGGCCGCCCGCCGCGCGCGTGACCGAGGTGACGTTCGAGGAACGCCGGACCGAGAAGCGCTTCGAACGCTTCCAGCAGCAGTAAAAAAGGCACAAAACGATCATGACGGGGTATCCGGAAGCCGGGCGCGGTCTCACGCTGTCGGTGATGGCGTCGACGCTGTTCGCGCTGATGTCGGCTTACGCGAAACTGCTCGCGCCGCTCACCGGGCTCGACATCTTCGCGTGGCGCATCGTGTGGACCGCCCCGGGCGCGCTCGCGCTGATCGCGCTGCGCGGCCGTTGGCCGGCGCTCGTCGAGCTGGCGCGGCGCAGCGCGCGCGACTGGCGCCTGCTGATCGCGCTGCCGGCGAGCGCGGGCCTGCTCGGCGTGCAGCTGTGGCTGTTCCTGTGGGCGCCGCTGCACGGCCGCATGCTCGAAGTGTCGCTCGGCTATTTCCTGCTGCCGCTGACGATGGTGCTCGTCGGCCGCTTCTACTATCACGAACGGCTCGACCCCCTGCAATGGGCGGCGGTCGCCTGTGCCGCGCTCGGCGTCGCGCACGAGGTGTGGGCGACGCGCGCGTTCGCGTGGCCGACGCTGGTCGTCGCGCTCGGCTATCCGCCGTATTTCGTGCTGCGCCGGCGAATCAACGCCGATTCGCTGGCCGCCTTCGCGATCGAGATCGTGCTGCTGTGCCCGATCGCGTTCGCGATGGTCGCGACGAGCGCAACGAGCGTCGCCGGCCATCCGCTGCTGTGGGCCGCGCTGCTGCCGGGGCTCGGCCTCCTCAGCACGCTCGCGCTCGCGAGCTACCTGAAGGCGAGCCGGATGCTGCCAATGGCGCTGTTCGGGATTCTCGGCTACGTCGAGCCCGTGCTGCTCGTCGTGGTGTCGTTGCTGCTGCTCGGCGAGACCCTGAGCGTCGCGCAGCTCGCGACGTACGGGCCGATCTGGGTCGCCGTCGCGCTGACCGCATGGCACAGCGCGATGCTGATGCGGCGCTTGCCCGCGCGCGGATAACCGCATCGTCACGATGCGCCGGCCGTGCGGAACGTGCCCGCGCAGCGCGCTTCATCCGAGCGTCGAACACCGCGCGTCGCGCTGCCGACTCCCGCCGAATCCCTCGATCCTGACCGCCAACTGGCGACGCGCTGACGCGAATCTGGCGACGCTGCCTGCTTCGCCGCGCAACGCTCGCGCTTGTAATCGAACAGAAGATTCGGTTGCACTTTGTTACTTAGGGTCTCCCCTGATCGGCTACTAGACTGGCCTGACCGACTTCCCTTCGTATGCAGCTTTTCCATGAACGGTCATCTCCGCGCCTGGCCAGCCGGATTGGCGCGATACGGGCATACGCGTATCGCCGCTGATCGCGCTCGCCGCCTCTCTCCCGATCCTTTCCCCGGTGCGTGCCGCACCGCCGTCGTGCAGGTGCGTTCATGTCGTTGAGCCCGCCGCGTTCCGCCATGGTGCAGCCGTCGCGCAGCGGCCGTCTGATCGAAGTCGACTTCTTTCGCGGGCTCGTGCTGTTGATGATCGTCGTGGATCACATCGGCGCGAGCGTGTTGTCGCGCGTGACGCTGCACGCCTTCGCCCTGTGCGATGCGGCCGAGGTGTTCGTGTTCCTCGGCGGCTTCGCGACCGCGAGCGCGTATGGCGCGATCGCCGAGCGACACGGCGCGCGCGCCGCGCAGCAGCGGTTCGTGCGGCGCGCGATGCAGATCTACCGCGCGTTTCTCGCGACGTCGACGCTGATGCTCGTCGTGTCGGCCGTGCTCGATCACTTCGGCATCGATGCGCCGAACCTCGCGCTCGACGACGTCAGCGTGATGCTCGCGTCGCCGCTCACGGGTCTCGCCGAACTGTTGACGTTCCAGCGCCAGCCGTATCTCGCGTCGGTGCTGCCGATGTACGTGCTGTTCGCGCTCGCGTCGCCGGTGCTGGTGCCGTTCGCGCGGCGCCATCCGTGGCTGCTCGTCGCGATCAGCGCCGCGTCGTGGCTCGCCGCGGGCTGGCTCGGCCCGGAATTGCTGGACACCGACGGCTTCCGCTGGAGCTTCAATCCGTTCGCGTGGCAACTGATGTTCGTCGCCGGCGTGCTCGCGCGCTGCCAGCCGTTCTACCGGCGCGTCGCGCTTGGCCGTTGGGGCGCCGCGGCGACCGGGCTCGCGTGCGCGATCGTGCTCGGCTGCGCGAGCTACAAGCTGTTCTCGGGGCTGCCGGTGCCCGAAGGCGTGCTCAAGCGCGATCTCGCGCTGCCGCGCGTCGTGAGCTTCGCGGCCGTCGCGTGGCTGATGGCCGATTGCGTGCGCTTCGGCTGGATCGCGCGGATCGCGCAGGGCGTACGGCCCGTCGTGGCGGTCGGCCAGCGCGGGCTGATCTGCTTCGTCGCGGGTGCGGCGATCTCGCTCGTGATCGATTCGCTGCTGCATCCGGTCGCGGGCAGCGCCGATCTGCGGCATGTCGGCGTGGGCCTCGTCGCCGACGCGTGCGCGCTCGGGCTGATGATGGCGGTGGCTGGATCGGGAACGTGGATCGCGCGCTGGCGCGGCGCGGCGGCGTAGGCGCGCGCAGGGTGGTGTGCGGCGCGGCAGGCGCCGCGCGGGGTCAGTGAGGTGAGCCGATACGGGAGCGGGGCGTGGCGGTTGCGTCGTCGGATTCGGCGTCGTCGCGTTCGTCCTGCGCCGGCTCGTCGCGCTCCGCGAGTACTGCGTCGGCTTCGGCCGCGGCCCGGGCGGCGCGCATCGCGGTACAGCGCTGCGCGTGCCGGATGTCCGACAGGATTCTCAACAGCCGCGTTGTCTTGCTTTTCATCGTGTTCTCCCGCCAGTGCGCATCTCGCGACGCGGATGCGTTGCCTGCAACCAGTGTAGGACGCGTTCGCGTTTCTGGCGGGAGAATGTGGCGTGCACGCCGCACGCCGAGGGATAGTACTTACTGCGCGGCGGCCGCTGCTTGCGCCTGCAACGCTTCTTCGCGACGTTCTTCCGTGCAGCGCTGATGCTGGCGCGACAGGCGGTTCATCAGCGGCAGCAGCAGCAGCGCGAGCAGCATGCCGATCGCGGCGAGCCAGCCGAGCTTCTCGAACAGCGACAGGTAGAGCGGCAGCGACTCGGTGGCCGGCAGTTCGTGCGACGGCATTTGCGCGAAGTTCGCGACGACGCTGCCCAGATACTGCGACACGCCCGTCGCGACGAAATACGCGCCCATCATGAAGCCGCTCATGCGCGCCGGCACGTAGCGGGCGATCATCGCGAGGCCGAGGCCGCTCACCAGCAGCTCGCCGAGCGAGTACAGGCCGTAACCCCACACCATGAACCACGACGACACGCGGCCGTCGACCGCGTAGCGGCCGCTGATCGTGAACACCAGATAGCCCGCGGCGACCGCGCCGAAGCCGAGCGCGTACTTCGCGGCGACCGGCAGGTCGCGGCCGCCCTTCGCGACGGCGTTGTAGACCCACACGAGCACCGGGCTCAGCAGCATGATCCAGATCGGGTTCAGCGCCTGGAACTGCGCGGCGCTCCACGTGAACAGCGTCGTGCCGAACAGCATGAAGCGCGGGTCGACGTTGCGCAGCGCGAACAGCGTCAGCGACGTCGACATCTGCACGTAGAAGATGAAGAACAGGATCACCTGGCCGATCAGCACGAGCGCCGCGATCAGGCCGGCGCGTTCCGAGCGCTCCGACTTCGCGATCATGTACGCGAAGATCGCGAGGATCGCGAATGCCGCCGCCCACACGCTGGCGACCGCGAGCTGCTTGTGCTGCAGCACGTACAGCGTGATCAGCGCGAGCGCGACGCCGCCGGCCGCGACCGCGCCGAGGCGCTTCCAGCGGATCGGCGCGTCGTCCGGCTGCGAGCCGACGTGCGCGAGCGTGCGGTGCATCAGCATGAAGTTGAGGATCGCGAGCAGCATGCCGCCGCAGCAGACCGCGAACGCGGTGTGCCAGCCCCAGTGATCCTTGATCCACGGCGTCGCGAGCATCGACACCGTCGAGCCGATGTTGACCGCCATGTAGTAGATCGTGAACGCGCTGTCGATGCGCGCGTCGTCGCCTTCGTAGATGCGGCGCACGAGGTTCGCCGCGTTGGCCTTGAACAGGCCGTTGCCGACGACGATCACGCCGAGCGACGCGTACATGTACGTCAGGTGATCGTTCGGCACCGCGAGCATCAGGTAGCCGGCGCACAGCACGGTCGCGCCGATGATCATCGTGCGGCGGGCGCCGAGCACCTTGTCGCCGATCCAGCCGCCGATCGACGGCGCGGCGTAGACGAGTGCGGTGAACGCACCCCAGGTCAGGTTCGCGTGGCTGTCGGTGAAGCCGAGCCGGTCGACCATGAAGAGGACCAGGAGCGCGGCCATGCCGTAGTAGCCGAAGCGCTCCCACATTTCGATGAGGAAGACCGTCGTAAACGATCGGGTCTGTGAAACAGGTGCGTGCATCATCAATCTCGTTTGAAACGGACGGCGCGGATCGCGCGTCGCCTTGGGGGTCGAACTGGCGCCGGAGCACTGAGGCCGGGTAGGCTTGCGTCGGCGATGGAGCAGTCGGGCGGTTAGCCCGGGCCGGGGTCGGATTCCACCTGAGAAGGCGGAGCGCGGCCCCGACCGGCGCGCGAATGGTAACGTTTGCCGGTCCGGTGCGTCGGGTCCGCGCCACTTAGGGAAACTCCCGATATGGCAGCAGCTTTCAGGAACATTTGTCTCATCATCTACTTGTAAGCTTGACGCCGGTTCTCCGCAAATTCCCGGAGAGCCGCTTGCAGCTTGCCTGTGAAGCCTGCGAGTCTGGCAAGATAGCGCGTCGTTTCGTTCGCTTCGGGCCCTGTTTAGTGCACCGGGCT
The DNA here is from genome assembly GCF_902832985.1 of Burkholderia sp. BCC0097. Taxonomy (NCBI): domain Bacteria; kingdom Pseudomonadati; phylum Pseudomonadota; class Betaproteobacteria; order Burkholderiales; family Burkholderiaceae; genus Burkholderia; species Burkholderia sp. BCC0097. The sequence goes on along the minus strand of NZ_CADFDM010000008.1, from coordinate 247,917 downwards.
CAACGCCGAAGGCGTGTACGAACCCGAAGATTAAGCTATCTCCAATTAACTTAGTTACTTTCCATCAAACATTTTTTGACGACCACTTTTCGGCCTGCTATGGTTCCCCCCACTGAAAACTCGCGATCGGCAGACGCTGTCGCACTGGGCAGCAAGATTCGCGCGTTGCGCCAACGTCTGAAGCGCACGCTCGACGACACCGCTACCGCCGCGGGGATTTCGAAGCCGTTTCTGTCTCAAGTCGAGCGCGGGCTCGCGTCGCCGTCACTGACGTCGCTGGCCGGCATTGCCCACGCGCTCGGTGTGACGGTGCAGTACTTCGTCGATACGCCGAGCGAGGAACGCTCGGTGTGCCGAGGCGATCAGTTGCGCTTCTTCGGGTTTGCCGATTCGGCGAACCTGTTCGCGAGGCTGACGAACGTGTCCGAAGGGCGCCAGCTGGAGGCGATCCTCGTGAGGATGCCGCCGGGGCAGAAACGGTCCGAGGTGACGACACATGCAGGAGAGGAGTTCCTGTACGTGATTGAAGGGGAAGTGTCGCTGACGCTGGAAGGCAAGACGTTCGTCCTGCAGGCCGGCGACAGTTCGCACTATCAGTCGACGGTGCCGCACAGCTGGGTCAACACCGCGAAGATCGAGTCGGTGGTGGTCTGGGTCGGTACGCCGCGACTGTTCTAACGCACGGGTATTCCTTCGTTTCATTCGACGGGATGCCTGTCGAAAGAAATGTAAGGAATACTAACATGCAATACGAGAATCACGGGCCTCCTCAATCGCTGCGCCCGTCAGCGTCTCACGCGTAAGCCGCGGCATCCGCCTCGCGACGCCCACCGAACCACCTTCTCAAGACTGCCACGATGAAATCCTTGCATGCCATGTCGGCCGTGCTGGCCGCGCTCGCCCTGACGCCCGTCGCCCACGCCGTAACCGTTCCGTCGAACGTCGCACTCGCTCCCCAACAGGACCTGACGCGACAGGTGCCCGCCGAAGTCGAATCGCTCGACCCGGCGCACATCGAATCGTGGACCGGCAACACGATCGGCCTCGACCTGTTCGAAGGGCTCGCGCGCATCGACGCGGCCGGTCAGGTCGTGCCGGGCGTCGCGCTGTCGTGGGAGCGCAAGACGCCGCAGACGTGGATCTTCAAGCTTCGCCACGACGCGAAGTGGAGCAACGGCCAGCCGGTGACGGCCGCCGATTTCGTCTATTCGTGGCAGCGCCTCGTCGATCCGAAGACGGGCTCGAAATACACGATCCTCGTCGAGTTCATCAAGAACTCGAAGGACATCATCGCCGGCAAGGCCGCGCCGGCCACGCTCGGCGTGCGCGCCGTCGACCCGTACACGCTGGAAGTGACGACCGACGTGCCCGTCGCGTTCTTCCCCGAACTGACCGCGATGGCGCCGCTCGTGCCGGTGAACAAGGACGTGGTGACGAAGTTCGGCGACGCATGGACGCGCCCCGGCAACCTGGTCAGTAACGGCGCGTACCAGCTCGTCGACTGGCAGCCGAACAACCGCATCGTTGCGACCAAGGACGCGAAGTACTGGAACGCGTCGAAGGTGGTGATCAACAAGGTCACTTACCTGCCGATCGAAAGCGACGAAACCGCGATGCGCATGTACCAGGCCGGGCAGATCGACTACAGCTACTCGATTCCGTCGGGCATCTTCCAGCAGGTCAGCAAGCAGTTCGGCGCCGAACTGCGCCCGGGCCTGCAGCTCGCCACCTACTACTACTACCTGAACAACAGCGACCCGGCACTGAAGGACAAGCGCGTGCGCCAGGCGCTGTCGATGGTGATCGATCGCGACGTGCTGACGTCGAAGCTCACGCAGGCCGGCGAGAAGCCGATGTACGGGCTGATGCCGAACGGCACGAAGGGCGTGCAGCCGTTCACGCCGGAATGGGCGTCGTGGCCGATGGCCAAGCGCATCGCGACCGCGAAGGACCTGCTGAAGCAGGCCGGCTATTCGGACGCGAAGCCGCTGTCGTTCACGCTCACGTACAACACCAACGACCTGCACAAGAAGGTCGCGCTGTTCACCGCATCGGAATGGCGTACGAAGCTCGGCATCACCACGAAGCTCGAGAACGTCGAGTTCAAGGTGCTGATGAAGCAGCGGCATGACGGCAAGGTGCAGATCGCGCGCGACGGCTGGTTCGCCGACTACAACGACGCGATGACCTTCTTCGACCTGATCCGCTGCGGCAGCTCGCAGAACACCGTCGGCTACTGCAACAAGCAGGTCGACGCGCTCGTCGAGGAAGGCAACCAGAAGCTCGACGACAACGCGCGCACGGCGCTGCTCACGCAGGCGCACGACATGGCGATGAAGGACACGCCGATGGTGCCGCTGTTCCAGTACTCGGCCGACCGTCTCGTGAAGTCCTACGTGGGCGGCTACTCGCTGAAGAACGTGATCGACATGCGTGCTTCGCAGGACATGTACCTGATCAAGCACTGACGGAGCGATCATGCTGGCCTACGCATTGAGGCGCACGTTGTGGGCGGTGCCGACGATCCTCGCGGTCATCACCGTCTGCTACCTGCTGCTGCATTTCACACCCGGCGGCCCGTTCGATACGGAGAAGCAGCTGTCCGCCGCGACGCTCGCGAACCTGAACGCGAAGTACCACCTCGACGAGCCGCTGTGGAAGCAGTACCTGCTGTATCTCGGCTCGCTGCTGCACGGCGATCTCGGCCCGTCGTTCCGTTACGTCGACTGGTCGGTGAACGATCTCGTGAAGAAGGCGCTGCCCGTGAGCCTCGGCGTGGGCGGCGTGTCGATCCCGATCTCGATCGTGCTCGGCGTGCTGCTCGGCACCGTCGCGGCCGTGCGCCGCGACAGCGTGATCGACCGCTTCGTGATGCTGATCGGCAACTTCGGCAACGTCGTGCCGCCGTTCGTGCTCGGCCCCGTCATGGTGTGGATCTTCGCGATCCTGCTGAAGACGTCGGCCGGCAACGGCTGGCTGCCGGCCGGCGGCTGGGGCGACGGCGGCTGGCAGTACCGGCTGCTGCCGATCGCGCTGCTGACCCTCATCAACGTGTCGCTGCTCGCGCGCGTGATGCGCGGCTCGATGATCGAGACGCTGTCGAGCAACTACATCCGCACCGCGCGCGCGAAGGGCCTGCCCGGCTCGACGATCGTGCTGCGCCATGCGCTCAAGCCCGCGCTGATGCCGGTCGTGTCGCTGTTCGGCACGGTCTGCATCACATCGATCACGGCGGCCGTCGTCACCGAATCGGTGTTCGCGCTGCCGGGCCTCGGGCAACTCGTCGTAAATGGCGCCATCAACCGCGACTACACGCTGGTGCTCGGTCTCGTCGTGCTGACGACCGTCTTCGCGGTGCTGTTCAACCTGCTGGTCGACCTCGCGTACGCATGGCTCGATCCGCGCATCCGTTATTGAGCGAGGCACAGCGATGACCCCGACCACTCCCGTCGTCGGCCTGCCCGTGCAGACCGATTCGCCGCCGCGTTCGCGCTCGCCGCTCGAGCTGGCGTTCGCGCGCTTCCTTCACAACCGCGCGGCGCTGTTCAGCCTCGCGCTGCTCATGCTGATCACGCTCGCCTGTTTCGTCGGCCCGTGGCTGCTCGCGGCCGATCCCGCCGCGAGCGACTGGGCGTCGATCAGCCTGCCGCCGACCTGGGCGAACCAGCACTGGTTCGGCACCGACGAGCTCGGCCGCGACCTGCTCGTGCGCACGCTGATCGGCGGGCGCGTATCGATCGAGGTCGGCCTGCTCGGCACGCTCGTGTCGGGCCTGTTCGGCGTCGCGTGGGGCGCGACCGCGGGCTTCGCGGGCGGCCGCGTCGACTCCGTGATGATGCGCGTCGTCGACATGATGTACGCGATCCCGTACCTGCTGATCGCGATCCTGATGATGACCCTGTTCGGCCGCTCGTTCATGCTGGTCGTGCTGACCATCAGCGCGTTCTCGTGGATCGACATGGCGCGCGTCGTGCGCGGCCAGACGCTGTCGCTGCGCAATCGCGAGTTCGTCGATGCGGCGCGCGCGATCGGCGTGTCGCCGGCGTCGATCGTGCTGCGCCACGTCGTGCCGAACCTGCTAGGCGTGGTCGTCGTGTACGCGACGGTCTCGGTGCCGAACATCGTGCTGACCGAATCGGTGCTGTCGTTCCTCGGCCTCGGCGTGCAGGAACCGATGACGAGCTGGGGCGTGCTGATCCAGGACGGCGCGCAGAAACTGGAATCGATGCCGTGGCTGCTGCTGGCCCCGGCCGTCATGCTGTGCGTGACGCTCTACTGCGTGAACTTCGTCGGCGACGGCCTGCGTGACGCGCTCGACCCGAAGGATCGCTGAAATGGCTGCTTTGCTGGAAGTAGAAAACCTCGGCGTGCGCTTCACGCGCAAGGATGCCCCGCCGATCGACGCCGTCAACGGCGTGTCGTTCTCGCTCGAAGCCGGCAAGACGCTCGGCATCGTCGGCGAATCGGGCTCGGGCAAGAGCCAGACCGTGATGGCGCTGCTCGGCCTGCTGGCCGGCAACGGCACGACGACCGGCGCCGCGCGCTACCGTGGCGACAACCTGCTCGAGATGGATACGCGCGCGCTGAACGCGGTGCGCGGCGACCGGATCGCGATGATCTTCCAGGACCCGATGACGTCGCTCAATCCGTTCCTGACGATCGAGCGGCAGATGACCGAGACGCTGCAGCTGCATCGCAAGCTGTCGCGCAAGGAAGCGATCAAGCGCGCGATCGAGGCGCTCGAATCGGTACGCATTCCCGACGCGGCGCGCCGCATCCGCATGTATCCGCACGAGTTCTCGGGCGGCATGCGGCAGCGCGTGATGATCGCGATGGCACTGCTCTCCGAGCCGGAAATCCTGATCGCCGACGAGCCGACCACCGCGCTCGACGTGACCGTGCAGGCGCAGATCATCGACCTGCTGCGCGAGCTGAACCGCGAGCGCGGCACCGCGATCGTGCTGATCACGCACGACATGGGCGTGGTCGCCGGCCTCGCCGACGACGTGATGGTCATGTACGCGGGCCGCACCGTCGAATACGCGCCGGCCGACTCGATCTTCGCGGCGCCGTCGCATCCGTACACGATCGGCCTGCTCAACGCGCTGCCGCGCCTGACCGACGCCGACGATGCGCCGCTCGTCGCGATTCCCGGCAACCCGCCGATGCCCGGCACCGCGCCGGCCGGCTGCGCGTTCGCGAAGCGCTGCACGTATGCGGAAGAACGCTGCGGCGCCGAGCGCCCGGCGCTCGAAACCTATGGCGCCGCGGGCGCGGTGCGCGCGTGCCACCGGCCCCTGGCCGATCTGACGGGAGGTCTGCGATGAGCGTCGATGAACGCCGCCAAGCCGGCGCGACGGACGACACGCTGCTGTCCGTCGACAATCTGAAAGTGCATTTCCGCGTACCGCTCGGCGGCTATCCATGGTCGCCGAAGGGCACGCTGCGCGCGGTCGACGGCGTGTCGTTCGACGTGAAGCGCGGCGAGACGGTCGGGCTCGTCGGCGAATCCGGCTGCGGGAAGTCGACGCTCGCGCGCGCATTGATCGGCCTCGTGCCGATGACGGCCGGCACCGTGAAATGGCGCGGCCAGGCCGTGGCGCCCGATCACCTGCGCGGCACGGCGATGCGGCGCGAAGTGCAGATGATCTTCCAGGATCCGCTCGCATCGCTCGATCCGCGCATGACGATCGAGCAGGTCGTCGCGGAGCCGCTCGTCACGCACCACGCCGGCCTCGGCCGTACCGAAGTGCGCCGCCGTGTGATCTCGATGCTCGAACGCGTCGGCCTGAACGCGCATCACCTGCTGCGATATCCGCATGAGTTTTCCGGCGGGCAGTGCCAGCGCGTCGGCATCGCGCGCGCGCTGATCAGCGAGCCGAAGCTCGTGATCTGCGACGAACCCGTATCGGCGCTCGACGTGTCGATCCAGGCGCAGATCGTGAACTTGCTGCGCGATCTGCAACGCGAACTGTCGTTGTCCTATCTGTTCGTCGCGCACGATCTGGCGGTGGTGAAGGCCATCAGCCAGCGCGTGCTCGTGATGTATCTCGGCCGCGTGATGGAGTTCGGCACGCGGCATGACGTGTACGGCGTGCCGCAACACCCGTACACGAAGGCGCTGCTCGATGCGGCGCCGACGCCGGAGCCGGCGCGCGAGCGTGCTCGCCGTCCGATGCTGCTGGCGGGCGAGATGCCCTCGCCGCTCAACCCGCCGTCCGGCTGCGCGTTCCGCACGCGCTGCCCGGTCGCGATCGACGCGTGCGCGCAGGACGTGCCGCTGCCGGAAGTGCGGCAGGGGTCGGCGGCGCGCGTCGCGTGCATCCGCGCGGGCGCGGCGTGACGTGAAGTAACGCAGCAAACAAAACCAAGGCAGGTCAACAGGGGTAGGTGCGGCGCGAACGATCTTCGCGCCGCGGGTACAGGCGCGTCCTTAGCCGGGCTCGCCGGGGGGCTGGGAGCGGATCGCAACCGGCGTGGACGATATCAACACAAGACGAGAATGATGATGAAAAAGCAGAAAAAGATCGGGACGGCATCGAAGATGCTGCTTGCCTGGGGACTGCCGGCGCTCGCCGGCGTCTCGCTGACGGGCGTCGCGCACGCCGACGACGCGGCCCCCGCGCCGTTGACGGTCGCGCAGGCCGCACCGGCCGCCGGGTCGGGCACATCGGTTGCGCAGGCAACGACCCCGAACGCCATTGTCAATGCCGAGGCGACCCAGGCCGTCACGCCGCCCGACGAGCCGTCGGCGCAGTCGAAGTCGAACGGCTTCATCGCCGACAGCCATCTCGACTTCCTGTTCCGCAACTATGCGGACGTGCTCGACAACAAGGGCGGCCCGCATCGTCATGCGTGGGTCCAGGGCGCGATGGCGAACTTCGAGTCGGGCTACACGACCGGCCTGATCGGGATCGGCTTCGATGCGTCGTTGTATGCGGCGCTGAAGCTCGACGGCGGCCAGGGCGCCGGCAGCATGGTGCACATCGCGAAGGGTGGTGGCGGCGGCAACCAGCTCGCGTGGGCGTACCCGGGCATCTACGACGTCAAGGCGCGCATCTCGAACACGGTGGTCAAGTACGGCTTGCAGGCCGTCGACAACCCGTTCATGGAGCAGCACGACAACCGTGCGCTGCCGCCGACGTTCCTCGGCGCGACGCTCGTCAGCAATGAATTCAAGAACGTGATGCTCGAGGCCGGCAGCTTCACGAAGACCGACGCGCGCGGCCATACGACGCTCACCAACCTCACGACGCAATACGGCGGCACGCGCATCAATCGCCTGACCTACGTCGGCGGCACGTGGGACTACTCGCCGAACGGCGAAGTCGCGCTGTACGCGAACCAGGCCGACGACGTGTGGCACCAGTACTACGCGTCGGTGAAGCACAGCATCGGCAGCCCGCAGACGATCAAGTGGACCGGCTTCGGCAACGTCTACTCGACGCACGACACGGGCGATGCGCTGCAAGGCAAGATCAACAACAACGCGTACAGCCTGTCGCTCGCCGCACAGCATGGCCCGCATGAACTGCTGCTCGGCTTCCAGCAGGTGCTCGGCGACCAGTTCTTCGACTACCTGAACGAAACGAACGGCATCTTCCTGGCCAACTCGATGGACGTCGACTACAACGCGCCGCACGAAAAATCGCTGCAGCTGCGTTACACGTTCTACGGCAAGGACGCAGGCCTGCCGGGCTTCAAGGCGATGGTGTGGGGCGTGACGGGCTGGGGCGCGGACGGCAGCGCGGGCGCGGCGAACGACCCGAGCAAGTCGAGCATCTACTGGAGCAACGGCGCGCCGGTGCAGGGCCGTCACCACGAGTTCGGCTTCATCCCGTCGTACACGTTCCAGAGCGGCAAGCTGAAGAACACGAAGGTCACGTTCATCGCGATGTGGCACGCCGGTTCGGCCCACTACTCGGACGCGACCAACACCGAGTACCGTCTGGTCGTGAACCTGCCGCTGCACGCGTTCTGATGGAAGGGGGCGCAAGGCCCCCTGTCTCGCACGGCCGGCCTGCGATCGGCACGATCAGGCCGGCTTGTGCCAGCCCGCCACGGGATCATTCGCGGCGGGCATCTCTTCCACGAGCGACGTGAGCTGGCGGCCGGTATCGCGCCATGCGTCGAGGCCGCCGCGCAGCGCGAGCGCATCGGTGAAGCCTGCATCGAGCAGGCGCTTCGCCATCAGCGCGGCCGTCACCTCGTTCGGGCACGAGCAATACACGACGAACTTCTGCGTGAGCGGATAGCGCGCGACGATGTCGCCGATCTGGCGCTCGTCGGCGAACTGCGCACCGGGAATCGTGAACGGGTCGAGCTTGCGGTGCTCGGGCGAGCGGACGTCGAGCACTACCGGGGCGGCGGCGTCGCGCAGCAGCACGTCGAGTTCGTCGACGCCGATCCGCGCGTTCGCGAGCTGGCGGATCAGCGCGCGGCGGCGCATCCAGCGCACGGCCGCATAGACGGCGAGCAGCGCGACGATGACCAGCAGCACCGCGCGGCCGAGACGGCTCGCGCCGGCGAACAGCCAGTCGATCTGCCGGTAGAACACGAGGCCGGCTCCCAGCCCGACGATCGTCCACAGCGCGGCGCCGAGCGCGTCGTAGCCGGCGAACGTGCGATAGCGCGTGCCGAGCGCACCGGCCATCGGCACCGACACCAGCGACAACCCGGGAATGAAACGCGCGACCGCGAGCACGCGCACGCCGTAGCGGCCGAAGAAACGCTCGGTCTTTTTCACGCAGGTATCGCGCGACAGCGACAGCCGGCAGATCGTCTTCAGCGTCGTGCCGCCGTAACGCCGCCCGGCGACGTACCACACCGTGTCGCCGATCAGCGCGCCGAGCACCGACAGCGCCACGACCGTCACGAGCTGCGAGCCGATCATCGCGGGGTGCATCGCGGACATCGCGCCGAACAGCACGAGCGTCGGCATCGCGGGCACCGGCAGGCCGACCGCCGCCGCGAGCACGTTGGCGAATACGAGAAGCGGCCCGTACTGGGCGACGAGGTCACGGAGCATGACGGCTGGCCGAAAAGGAAACGCGTGGGCGGGAAATGCAGATGCGCCGATTATCGGCCTTTTTCAAGGCAGCGGCGGGAATGACGCAAAGCGCCTGACGGCGGCAGGGGGATGTGGGTGAGCCGGCGCGTTGCACGCGGCTCACCGTTCGGAATCAGGAAGGCGTACGGGCGAGCGATGCGGCGCCGTGGTTTTCGCCGGGCAGTTCGGCACCGTGCGAGCGGATCGCCGCGATCAGTTCGGCCGGCGTGATCTCGTAGCGGACCTCACGGTGGATGCCGGGCTTGCGTTCGTCGATCTCGATCAGCAGCACGCTCTTGCCGTCGCCCGTTGCCTCGAGCCGGAGCGAGCGCAGTTCGCGGCCGTCGGCCGCGTCATGTTCGGTGAGCAGGGTCATTGCCCCGGATGAGCCGGTAGTGCGCATCGAACCTATCCTCGTGTCGTGGATGCCGTGGCGGCAAAGATGTCTTTGTTGAATACAGCTTGACGCAGTTTAACGCGAACGGGCCGCGACACGGAGCATTTTCGTGGGGACGAAAAGAGGGCTATACCACCGATCCTTCTGATGTTTGAGCCGCGCGGGGCGGGCGTTTCCGCCGGTTCGGGCGCCGGCCGAAACCGGTACCCGAACGGCGTTCGCGGCCACGCCGGCACGGGCGGCGACACGCGCTGCGCCGCGCGTCGCCGAGGCGGCGTCAGAAGCGGTCGGCGAGCCCCATCGCCGGGTCGCTGACCGAGTGGCGGCCGGTTTCCACGCGGCCGGCCACGCGGCGCGAGAAGCTCGTGTCGCTGTCGGCGGTGACGATGAAGTCGTACCAATGGCCGGTCGAGTCGAGCTTCCAGTGCAGTTCTGACTGGTCGCCGGCGCGCACCGTGACGGTCCATGTAGTGCCGGTGCCGGTGCCGGTGCCATGGCCGTTGCCGTTTTCGTTGCCGTGGCCATGATCGTGACCGTGGGCGTCGTTCCCGCCCCGCCCGGACAGCGGCCCGTAGACCTGATTCGACTTCACCGTGAAGCGCACCGTATCGCCGCCGTCGTTGCGCAGCCGCAGGTGGAGGTTGCCGCTCGCGCCCGCATAGCCGACGCGCACTTCCGGATGCGGCGCGCGCGCCCCGGCCACGCGGCTCAGGTCACCGGTGAAGCAGCGGTGAAAGCCGTTCGGGCCGAGCACCCACAGGTCATATTTACCGCCATCGTCGGCACGCGCGGCCCAGTCGCCGTGCAGCCGCTTGCCGGGCTCGACGACGTAGCGCCGCGGCAGCCGGTCGAGGTGCAGCTTGTCGTAGACGTGAAACACGGCGGCGGCGCGGCCGGTGTTCGCGAACTTCAGCGTGACGGTGCCGATGCCGGCATCGATGCGTGCGCTCGCGTGCAGTTCGTACGGCAGCGCGCGCGACGGACGTACGCCGGTCGCCTGTGCAGGCGGCGCGGGCGTGGTGGGCGGCACGATCTTCGGCGCGGTTTGCTGCGTGGCGCTCAGCGCGTCGACCTGGCTTTTCGTCGTGCGGCCCGCGAGCGTCGGCAGCGGCTCGTTGTTGGGCGTGCGGAAATTGAACGCACTCGTCAGGTCGCCGCACACCGCGCGGCGGTACGCGCTGATCTGCGGCTCCGCGACGCCGAAGCGCTTCTCCAGGAAGCGCAGCGTCGACGTATGGTCGAACACCTGCGAGTTGACCCAGCCGCCGCGGCTCCACGGCGACACGATCCACATCGGCACGCGCGGGCCCGGGCCGTACGGACGGCCGTCGGCCGCCGGCTGGCTCGACGTGGCCGGCGCGAAGTCGTGGTACTCGGCCGCGACGTCGGCGGCCGACAGCGTATGGCCGCCCGCGAGCGTGCCGTCGGCGTTGCGCGACGGCACGGCCGGCGACGGCATGTGATCGAAGAAGCCGTCGTTCTCGTCGTAGTTGACCAGCAGCACGGTCTTGCTCCAGACCTCCGGGTTCGCCGTCAGCGCGTCGAGCACGGCCTGCACGTACCAGCCGCCCTGCGCGGGGCTCGACGGCCCCGGGTGTTCGCTGTACGCGGACGGCGGGATGATCCACGACACTTCCGGCAGCTTGCCGTTGCGGATGTCGTCGCGGAACGTCTCGAGAAAGCCGTACGGCATCGTGTTGCCGAAGCCCTTCGCGAGCGGGCTCAGCGGATCGTCGATCGCCGGGTCGTAGAACGCGCCGGCCGCCGTCACCGGCTGCGTGATGTCGGTCGACGCGACGTACGCGGGCCGGCGCGCGGCCGGCATCTGCTCGATCGCCGCGCGCCAGTGGCGGAAGCTCATCATCTCGTTGCAGCCGAAGTTGTCGATCAGGCTCTGATAGACCTTCCAGTTCACGCCGGCCTGCTGCAGCCGGTCGGCATAGGTCGTCCAGGTCCAGCCCTGGCTCGACGGGCCGATGTCGTTGCCGCCGTTGAACTGGTTGTTCAGCGCGGCGATCTTCACGCGGCTGCCGTCGGCCGGGCTGAGGCCGTTCGGGCCGTTGGTGCCGCTCCAGTAGAACAGGCGGTTCGCGATCGTGCCCGTGTGCATCCCGCAGTGGTAGTGGTCGCACAGCGTGAACGCATCGGCGAGCGCGCGCTGGAACGGCACTTCGGCCGCGTCGTAATAGCCCATCGACAGCGGCGTCTTCGCGTCGGGCCAGCGGTTCATCCGGCCGTGGTCCCACGCGGCTTGCGCATCGGCCCACGTGTGCGGCGTGCCGCCCGCGCGCTGCGCGTTGCCCTGGCGCGCGTCGAGGTGATACGGCGTCACGGTCGCGGCGGGCGTCGCCTTCGTGTACGCCTGATAGAACACGTCGCGGCCGTTCGGCGACGGCACTGCGAAGCGGTCGCCATAGCCGCGCACGCCCTTGAACGTGCCGAAGTAGCTGTCGAACGCGCGGTTCTCCATCATCAGCAGCACGACGTGCTTGACGTCGTGGATGGTTCCCGTTTCGTGGAAGGCGGGAATCGCGAGCGCGCGGCGGATGCTCGGCGGAAACGCGGACAGCGCGGCGGCGGCGAGGCCGGAGCCGGCGGTCTGCTGAAGGAATTTGCGGCGTGACGTCATGGCGTTCGTGTCCTGTGAGGGTGGGAGCGGTCGTGCGTTCGTCTTGGGGGTGCCCGGGCGTCGTCCGGCCCCGGGGCGCTCGCCGATGCGTGCGCGTTCGGCCGTCGGCCGCGTGTCGCAGCGGGGCACGCATTGCGCCCGACACGCGACGCCCGACGTCGCGCGGATGCCGCGGCATCGTCGTCGCGATCCTGCGCGCCGCGCGCTTGTGACGCACGGCGGCAGGTGCCGGCACACATACCAACCCGGCGTATGCGGAACTGCGGCGGCGCCCAGTCTAGGGAGTCGACATGACGTCGACGTGATGAAGAAATGACATCGCATGTCGCGCACGTGACGTTGCGTGCGCAACGATTCGTTCAGGCGCAATGGGCGGTTGAAAACGGTAAGAAATTACCGATCTCCGTGGGCGTGACCGGTCAGAATTTTCCGGATTTTAGGGGGTGGTGCGCGTGTTTCGTTGCGGATGCAACCTGACTGGCGACGGCGTGACACCTGTGTTTCAAATGCATGAAATCGGCTAAGCTCGACGCGTTGCTGCGCGCCTGCGCAGTCCGCGCCTTCGGCGTGACTTTTCGGAACCGGCCCACCCATGACCGATATCAGAATCCGGCACAGCGAGACGCACGACGTCGACGCGATCCGGCAGATCGCCGCGCATCCCGCGGTGTACATGAATACGTTGCAACAGCCGTTTCCGTCGCTCGAAAAATGGCGGAAGCGGCTCGACAACGTGCGCGAGCACGGCATGAGCCTCGTCGCCGAAATCGACGGCACGGTGGTCGGCCATCTCGGCCTCCATCCCGAGCCGAATCCGCGCCGGCGTCACGCGGCGTCGCTCGGCATGATGGTCGACGCGGCCCGTCACGGGCGCGGCATCGGCGGCCGGCTGCTCGCGGCCGCGATCGATCTCGCGGAGAACTGGCTGAACATCACGCGTCTCGAGCTGACCGTGTTCACCGACAACCGCGCGGCGATCGCGCTCTACGAGAAACACGGTTTCCGCATCGAAGGCGAATCGGCGGATTACGCGTTGCGCGACGGCGCGCATGCGTCCGTGTATCACATGGCCCGGATCAAGGCGCGGCAATGAAGGGCTGGCCGTCGCGGACGTGACGGCACACGCAGCACGTGCTGCCGCCCGTCATATCCAATCGAGAATTCGTTCGTTTTCCTTCGGCTGTACCCGTCGTATCGTCGAACGATTTGCCGGTCGCCGCGGCCGGCTTCGCTTTTTCGGTATCGATGCATGCGCGGCGCTGCCTGTCGGCCGGCCTCATCGGCATCGCTTCACGGCCCTCGTTGCGTGCGCGGCATCGCCCTGAAACCGTCTTTTTCAACGGAACCCGCTTCGATGAAAACCGTTCTCCGCAATCTCGCCGCCGCCTGCCTGTTCGTTGCCTCCGGTGCGGCGCTCGCCGCCGCCACGCCCGCGGGCGTCCCGGTGGCGAGCACATCGCCCAACGGTGCGCATCTGCCGCCCGGTATCGCGTGGCAACACGGCGACGTCGATGCCGCGTTCGCGCTCGCGAAGCGCGAGGGCAAGCCGCTGCTGCTGTACTGGGGCGCGGTATGGTGCCCGTCGTGCAACCAGGTGAAGTCGACGATCTTCAGCCAGCAGGCATTCAAGACGCGCTCGTCGTTCTTCGTGCCTGTGTATCTCGACGGCGATACCGAAAGCGCGCAGAAGCTCGGCGAGCGTTTCAAGGTGCACGGCTATCCGACGATGATCCTGTTCCGCCCCGACGGCACCGAAGTGACGCGGCTACCGGGCGAAGCGGACCTCGACCGCTACATGCAGGCGCTGTCGCTCGGGATGACGGCCGCGCATCCGGTGCGGCAGACGCTCGCGACGGCGCTGAAGAACGGCGCGTCGCTGACGCCGGACGAATGGCGTCTGCTGGCCGACTATTCGTGGGATACCGACGGCGCGCTGCCGGTGCCGGCCGATCGTGTCGCGCAGACGCTGCAGTCGCTCGCGCAACGCGCGCGGGCGGCCGGTGCGAAAGCCGAATCGGCGCGCTTCGCGCTGAAGTCGGCGGTGGTCGCCGCGTCGGACGACCCGACGCAGGCCGGTGCGCTCGACAAGGCCGCGCTCGCCGATTCGCTGCGCACGGTGCTGCACGATGCCGCGCTGTCGCGGGCCGATTCGGACGTGCTGGTCGCCGCGCCCGCGCGCGTGGTCGCGTATCTCGGCGGCGGCGACGACGCGCAGCGCACGAAATTGCGCGGCGCGTACGACACGGCGCTCGCGCGCCTGTCGACCGACACCACGCTGTCGTCGATCGACCGGCTGATGGCGCTGCATGGCCGCGTGCTGCTCGCGCGCGGCGATGCACGCAAGGGCGCACCGCTCGCCGCACCAGCGCTGGCCGACACCGCGCGCAAGCAGATCGCCGCGTCGGTGCAGGGCGCGGCGAACGCGTACGAGCGTCAGGCGCTCGTCAGCGAAGGCGCGGACACGCTGACCGACGCGGGGCTGTACGACGAATCGGATGCGTTGCTGAAGGCCGAGTTGCCGCGTTCGTCCACGCCGTATTACTTCATGTCCGGACTGGCCGCGAACGCGAAGGCGCGCGGCGACAAGGCGGCCGCGCTCGACTGGTATCGCGAGGCGTACGACGCGGCGAGCGGGCCGGCGACGAAGCTGCGCTGGGGCGCGACCTACTTTGCGAATGCGGTCGAACTGGCGCCGGACGATTCGGCGCGCATCGAACGGATTGCCGCCAGTGTGCTCGCGCAGGCCGACAAGACCCGCGACGCGTTCTACGGCGCGAACCTGCGCGCGCTGACCAAGGTCGTCACGCAGCTGAACCGCTGGCGCGGCAGCGGCGCGCACGATGCGTCGGTCAGGTCGGTCGTCAAGCAGTTCGACGGCGTGTGCGGGAAACTGCCGGCCGGCGATCCGCAGGCGGCGGCATGCACGAAGCTGATCCAGCCCGTGAAGGCGTAACGACGCGCGGAAGGATCGTCGGGCGGGTTGGACGACGGATTACCGGCCCGATTCCGACGATGCGCCGCGATCGCTGCCGTATCCGGCGTCGTGCTCGCGGGCGATCTTCGCTTCGGCGGATACGATGCTGGCCGGATAGAACCAGTCGCTCGACTGGAAGCCGGCCTGCTTGAGCGCCTTGACTTCGGCGTGGACCTGCGCGCGCGTGAGCGGCGGGTTCGACTGGGCTTGCGCGGCGAAGGGGGCCGAGACGGCCAGGGCAATGGCAACGGCTTGGATCAGGCGCTTCATGATCGGGACCTCCACGATTCCGGTGAATCGCGGCGCTTCGTTCGTCGAAGCGCCGTGCGACGTTGAAACCAGTGTAGGCCGGGGCGGCCGTGCGAAAAATGCGATCATGCCCAACGCAGTGTTCTGCTGCCGGCAACAATGGGTACATAAGGGAGGGGCTGCGCAATGCCCCGGGTGGCCGCCACGCGCGTACAAGCGCTACGGCAGGGATTTGATCTGATTCGACGGGCAGCGAAATGAAATCGGACCGGATGCGCATTCCGGAATCCGTTCCGGTGCGCATGCGGCCCGATCTTGAAGGGCGAGGGCAGGCGGCGAATGAAGCGCCGCCTGGGATGCCAACGCTTACACGAGCCCCGTCGCGTAGTACACGGCGATCACGAAGAACACCGCGAGCGTCTTGATGATGGTGACCGCGAAGATGTCGCGATACGACTCGCGGTGCGTGAGGCCCGTGACCGCGAGCAGCGTGATGACCGCGCCGTTGTGCGGCAGCGTGTCCATGCCGCCGCTCGCCATCGCGACGACCCGGTGCAGCACGTCCATCGGGATGTTGGCCGCCTGCGCGCCCTTGATGAACAGGTCCGACATCGCGGCGAGCGCGATGCTCATGCCGCCGGACGCCGAGCCCGTGATGCCCGCGAGCGAGCTGACCGACACGGCCGCGTTGACGAGCGGGTTCGGGATGCTCTTCAGCGCATCGCTGACGACGAGAAAGCCCGGCAGCGCGGCGATCACGCCGCCGAAGCCGTATTCCGACGCGGTGTTCATCGCGGCGAGCAGCGCGCCGGCGACGGCGGCCTTCGAGCCGGCCGCGAAGCGGTCGCTGACGCGCTTGAAGGCGGTCAGCACGACCAGCACGATACCGAGCAGCAGCGCGGCCTCGACCGACCAGATCGCGACGACCGTCTTGATCGACGTCGTGACGGGCGCGTGCACGCCCGGCAGCACTTCCGGCGCGACCGTGTACGACGCGGCGCCGTACCACTGCGGGATCAGCTTCGTGAACGCGAAGTTCGACACGCCGACGAGGATCAGCGGCAGGATCGCCAGCGCGGGATGCGGCAGCGCCTTCGCCTCGACGCGCTCCGGCTCGTTGACGAGCGACGTGCCGTAGCCTTCGCCCTTCGCCATCGCGGAACGGCGGCGCCATTCGAGATACGTGAGGCCGACGACGATGATGAACAGCGAGCCGATCGTGCCGAGCGCGGGCGCGGCCCAGGCGGTCGTCTTGAAGAACGTGGTCGGGATGATGTTCTGGATCTGCGGCGTGCCGGGCAGCGAGTCCATCGTGAACGAGAACGCGCCGAGTGCGATCGCGCCGGGCATCAGCCGTTTCGGGATGTTGCTCTGGCGATAGAGTTCGGCCGCGAACGGATAGACCGCGAACACCACCACGAACAGCGAGACGCCGCCATAGGTGAGCAGCGCGCACACCGCGACGATCACCGCATTCGCGCGCGAGCGGCCGATGTAGCGGATTGCCGCATGGACGATCGACTCGGAGAACCCGGACAGTTCGATCACCTTGCCGAACACGGCGCCCAGCATGAAGACCGGAAAATACAGTTTGACGAAGCCGACCATCTTTTCCATGAAGATGCCGGAGAAGACCGGTGCGACGGCGGCGGGTTCGGTCAGGAGCACCGCGCCGAGCGCGGCGATCGGCGCGAACAGGATCACGCTGTAGCCGCGATACGCGGCGAACATCAGGAACGCCAGCGCGGCGAGGACGATCACGAAAGACAAGGGAGTCTCCTAAAAGCTTGGAATGGCTTTGGTTGTTGTTCGATCGCGCGATGCGCCGCGGACCAGTTCGGGTTCGTGCAGGTTTCGTGCCATCGGCCGGATTGCGCCGCCGGACATGGGTCCGCCGGCGGCCGGCGGGCCCGCGCCGGTGCAGGTCTGACGATTCTACATAAAACGTCTCCAACCGGAGACGATTTGGCCGTTCGGTCGACCCTCGAAATCGGGCAGGGCTTTCCCGGACAACCGATTGCGACGTGTCTCCAGAGTGAGATAATCCGTCTCGTTTCGGAGACATCCGGTCGACGATATACGGAGACGAAGACACGATGATGAACGACTGGGCGCGCCTGCCCGTCAACTACGGCGACGTGCTGCGGCGCGCCGCCGAGTCGCTGTTCCGGACCTTCGAGGATTCGAGTGCGGGCACGGTGGTCGTCGATCGCGACGCGCGCGTCGTGTGGATGAACGAGCGTTACGCGGCACGCTTCGGTTTCGCCGATCCGCAGCAGGCCGTCGGCCTCGACTGCGAGGCCGTGATCCCGAACAGCCTGATGCGGGAAGTCGTGTCGACCGGGCAGCCGATCCTGCTCGACATCATGGAGACGGGCCGCGAGCCGCTCGTCGTCACCCGCCTGCCGTTGAAGAACGAGGCCGGCGAGACGGTCGGCGCGATCGGCTTCGCGCTGTTCGACCAGTTGAAGACCCTCACGCCGATTTTTTCCCGCTACGCGCAGCTTCAGCAGCAACTGATCGCGACGCAGCGCTCGCTCGCGCAGGCACGCCGCGCGAAATACACGTTCGCCAGCTTCGTCGGCACGAGTGCCGCGAGCCTCGAGACCAAGCGTCAGGCGCGCCGCGCGGCGCAAGTCGATTCGCCGGTGCTGCTGCTCGGCGAGACGGGCACCGGCAAGGAGTTGCTCGCCCACGCGATTCACGCGGCGTCGGCGCGTGCGCTGCAGCCGCTCGTGACCGTCAACGTCGCCGCAATTCCCGACACGCTGCTCGAAACCGAATTCTTCGGCGCGGCGCCCGGCGCGTACACCGGCGCCGATCGCAAGGGGCGCGTCGGCAAGTTCGAACTGGCCGATCGCGGCACGCTGTTTCTCGACGAGATCGGCGACATGCCGTTGCCGTTGCAGGGCAAGTTGCTGCGCGTGCTGCAGGACAAGGAGTTCGAGCCGGTCGGCTCGAACCGGATCGTGCGCGCGGACGTGCGCATCATCGCCGCCACGTCGGCCGACCTGCCGGCGCTGGTGGCGGCCGGGCGTTTTCGCGCGGATCTCTATTACCGGCTGAACGTGCTGACGATCCATGCGCCGCCGCTGCGCGAGCGCGCTTCCGACATCGCGGCGCTCGTCTACGCGACGCTCGAGGAGCTGGCGGCCCAGCATGGGCGCGCCGCGCACTGCGAACTGACCGACGATGCGCTGCGGATGCTGTGCGCGTATCCGTGGCCCGGTAACGTGCGCGAGTTGCGCAATACGCTCGAGCGCGCGCTGATGCTGTCGGACCGCTCGGTGATCGATGCGCGCGCGCTCGCGCCGTTTCTCGGGCCGGTGCGCATTTCGCCGGACGGCGCGGCGCCGGCGCAGCGGGTTGGCGCGGTGCCGGCCGAGCAGCGCGCGGGCGATGCCCCGACGGCATCCGCTGCGCCGGCCGCCTCGTATGCCGATGCACTGGCGGCGTGGGAGCGCCAGTTCCTCATCGATGCGCTCGCGGCCTGTGACGGAAAGGTCGTCGAAGCGGCTGCGCGGATCGGCATCGGCCGCGCGACGCTGTACAAGAAACTGGCGGCGCTGGGCATCGACCGGTAGGCCGATCGGCGAGGCCGGTGCTTCCCGATGTAACGCATCGAACAGGAGGTCACGATGAAGCGAATCGGCATCGCAGGATGGCTGACCATGGTGCTGGCGAGCGCCGCACTCGCGCAGGCCGGCAACATCGACGGGCCCGATGCTCCAGACGCGCGGCGCAACTGGTACAACGATCCGTTCGTCGCGCTGTCGCAGGACGTGGCCGAATGCCCGTTGCCGCTCGGCCCGTGGATGACGCGCGCCGAGATGACGGACGATGCGCACTACCGCGCCGAACGCGGCACGACCTGCTGGCTCGCGCATCGTTGCACGAAGCCGAACTCCTATATGTATGACGCGTCGATCGCCGATGCGGCGAAGGCGCACTTCGCGGGCTCCGATCATCTGCGCGGCACGAGCCTGTGGATCACCGTCCAGCGACGGTTCATCTACGTCGAGGGATGCGCGGATACGACGCTCGATCGCCAGGCGCTTCAACGCGAATTCGAGGCGCTTCCGGACGTGGAGCAGGTTTTCGTTCGCATCACCGACGATCCGCGCAAGCGCTTGCCGTACAAGGCGCGCGGGCAACCCGACCGCACGCCGGACTGACGGTCGAAGGGCCGCCCATGGCATACTCGCCACATTCAAAAAAAGGTTGACGGGAACCACAATGAAACACATGCTTGCGTCGGTCTGTCGGTGGCCTCGGGCGGCCGTGATGTTGGCTCTGGTTGCAGGGCTCGGCGGGTGCGGTGGCGGTGCTCCGCTGTTCACTTCGGACGGGCGCCCGACCACCCAGGTGCAATGCACCGGCAACGACTGGAGCAACTGCACGGACAATGCCCGCGCCATGTGCAACGGCGATTTCGACGTGATCCAGCAATCGACGGATGACGCCGTGCGAAATCTTCTCTTCGCATGCAAGAAGAAGAGCGGTTACTGATCCCGACATGACCGGCTGAGGAGACCACGATCGGGCGAAGCGCTTTTCCGTTTGCTTTGAGTCACTTGTTTTTCACGAATAACACTCACGGAGTCCCATCCATATGGCGACCTACAGGCAACTGAGCGCGCAGCTCGAACGGCTTCAGCAAAAGATCGACAAGGAACGCGAAAAGGCGATTGCCGACGCGATTGCGCATATCCGCGCGAAAATCGACGAATACGACATTACGCCGGAAGAGCTCGGTTTTCGCCCCGCAGGATCGAGTACCGCCGCTGCCGCCGCTAAGCCGAAGCGCACCTTGCCGCCGAAGTACCTGAACCCGAAGACGGGCGAAACGTGGAGTGGCCGCGGGCGCGCGCCGGCATGGCTCGGCAAGAATCGCGGACGTTTCCTGATCAAGGACTGACTCCCGAAAATCCTCACCTTTCGTGTACCGACTGACGGTGCGAACGGCCTTCCGGCCTTCGCACCGTTTTGTTTTGGTGCGGTCGCCGTGCGATTTTCCCCGCCGAATTGAAGTGCAATGCCGCGCAATTAACGGCTCCTGTTTTGCGAATTCGCCGTGATCCGGCCGCATATTGCGGGGAATTTCCGTAAACAAGCGTGTAATGACATAACGCACACGCATTGGCAGTCGCGTTTTTCGCGGTGCATGCATGATGCCGATTTTCATCACCTTTCGCGTGTTGGCGCGGTGTGTCGTGCGATTCCCGAAGATACTCACCATGGCTCCTGTAAATCCTCACCTTTGAGAAAGCGGCTGCAATGTCGTGCCGCATTGCGTGCATCGTGCGTGCGGCGCCGCAAGGCCGGGCCGCATGTGTTGCAGTCCATGGTGCGAGCGTTGACGTCCGTCGAATAGTCGGCCGATCGGCATATAGGCAGTCGCAGGCGCTTCGCCTATGCTTGGGGTTCGCGTCGATCGGCGCACGGCCCGCCCGGCCGCATGCCGATCGTGCCGTCTTTCGCCACCGCAGGGAGCCGATGTGACCGTTCGCCATCTCGATGCGTTGTTCCAGCCCAGGTCCGTTGCGGTCGTCGGCGCGTCGTCGCGCGCGGGCAGTATCGGCGCGATGGTGTGGTCGCGGGTGCTCGACGGCGCGTTCCAGGGGCCCGTGTGGCCCGTCAATCCGAAATATCGCGAGCTGGACGGGCATGCGGTCGTTTCCGATGTCGACCGGTTGCCCGCGCCGCCGTCGGTTGCCGTGATCTGCACGCCGCCCGCGACCTGGGCCGGCATCGTGCGCAAGCTCGGTGAGCTGGGCGCGCGCGTCGCGGTGATCGTCGGCGAGGCGCGCACCGATGCCGATCGCGCCGCGGTCGATCGCATGCTGAAGGCGGCGAAGCCGTTCGTGCTCCGTATCGTCGGGCCCGGCAGCCTGGGCGTGTTGTCGCCCGCGCGGCATGCGCATTTCGGCGCGCCTGCCTACACGGCACGATCGGGCGGTGTCGCGTGGGTGTCCCAATCGAATGCGTTGACGAACGCGGTGCTGGGCTGGGCCGATGCGCGGGGCCTCGGCTTTTCGCATGTCGTCGCGCTCGGCAGCGAATCCGATGTCGATGCAGGCGATGTCCTCGACTATCTGGCGAGCGATCCCGGCACGCGTGCGATCCTGCTCGAGCTCGATACCGTGCGCGCGGCGCGCAAGTTCATGTCGGCGGCCCGCGCGGCGGCACGCAACAAGCCAGTGCTCGCGCTGCGCACCGGCCGTGCCGATCCCGGCGACGCGCTCTACACGGCGGCGTTCCAGCGCGCGGGCATGGTGCGCGTCGATGCGCTCGACGATCTGCTCGACGAAATCGAGACGCTCGGTGTCGGCCGCGTCACCGCGCGGGGGGCGGCGACGCTCGTGACGAGCGACGCGGGCGTGGCGAAACTCGCGGTCGATGCGGTGGCCGAGGTGCGCGACGTGCTGACCGACTGGTCACCCGCCGCAACGTCGGCCATCGCGGCCGCGCTGCCGCATCTCGCGGCGCCCGGCAATCCGCTCACGCTGCGCGACGATGCGCGCCCCGAGCACTTTGCGGCGGCAATCAAGGCGCTCGCCCCGTTTCCGCAGACGGGCACGCTGTTCGTCGTCCATTCCACTTCGCACAGCGCGCCGGCCGATTCGGTCGCGCGCACGCTGATCGACTCGCGGCACTACGCGCATCGCGGCATCCTCGCGTGTTTCTTCGGCGCGGTCGACGCGGCGACGCGCGATGCGCTGCACGCGAACGGCATTCCGGTGCACACGACGCCGCAGCGGCTCGCGCGCGCGTATGCACGTCTCGTCGACTACAACCTCGGGCGCCAACTGCTGATGCAGACGCCGGAGGGCACGCCGCCGCAGCCGGCCGAGTGCGTGGCGTCCGCCCAGGCCGACGCGCGCCGCATGGTTGAAGCCGGTCAGCATGAACTGGCCGGTGAAGCCGCGCTGCGCTGGCTGTCCCATTTCGGTCTGCAGGGCGAGCAGCCCAACGAGCCGGCCGGCAAGAAGGTCGTCGATATCGCGGTCGACATGTACGACGATTCGAATTTCGGTCCGGTGTTTCGCTATGCCGTGCCGCCTGCGGACGGTGTATCGGCGCCGTTCGTCGTCTACGGCCTGCCGCCGCTGAATACCGTGCTCGCCCGCGCGGTGATGGAGCGCTCGCCGTATGCGCGCAGCACGCCCGTCGAGCCGACGCTCGACGCGCTGACGGCACTGTCGCAGGTCGTCTGCGACGTGCGCGAAGTGGTTGCGATGTCGGTTACGTTGCGCGTGCTGTCCGACCGCGCATGGGTGATCGCGCCGCGTATCACGCTCGCCTCGGGGCGCAGCCGGCTCGCGATCATGCCGTATCCGCGGCACCTCGAGCAGACACTCGAGTGGCGTGGCGAGACGGTGACGATCCGTCCGATCCGTCCAGAGGACGAGGCCGCACACAACGAACTGCTCGGTGCGATGACGCCGGAAGATCTGCGGATGCGTTTCTTCGGCGCGGTGCGCAGCTTCGATCATTCACAGGTGGCGCGCATGACCCAGATCGACTACGACCGCGAAATGGCTTTCATCGTGTCGTTTACCGATGTGTCGGGGCGCGACCATACGCTCGCGGTGGCGCGTGCGGTCGCCGATCCCGACAACGAGACGGCGGAGTTCGCGATCGCGGTACGGCCCGATCAAAAGGGCAAGGGGCTTGGCCGCCTGATGATGACGCGCATCATCGACTACGCACGCTCGCGCGGCACCGCCTGGATGGTCGGCGAGGCGCTGCGCGAGAATTCGGCGATGATCTCGCTCGCGAAATCGTGCGGGTTTGCGGTGACGACGACGGAGGAGCCGGGCGTCGTGGGTTTCAGGATGAAGTTGCAGCCGTAGGCGTCACCCTGTGGTTCGACGCTCGTGGGTAGTGCATGGCGGCGATGCGTCCCGACGTTTCGCCATGTCACAATTTAAATGAGGAATGCAAAGCGTTTGGACCAACCTGCTGCGTGAAGCGTCTGCGAACGTGTCGAACCCGTCGATCGCAACGATACCGCGAGGTGCGCGCGATGTCCGGCGATGCTCGTCACGTGCTGCCGATATTCATCCCGCGTTCACCGTGGGTAGCCGTTTCAAGCGATGTACTTGCACACGTGCGTGACCGTTTCCCGGCCTTGCAAATTCGAAGCCGTCACCAAGGTGAGACTTTTCGGGAGCCGCGAGTGAGCTTTTCCGGGACAGCGTGGTGAGCCGATACGGGAGCATTCGGTGAGCCTTCCCGGGAACGGCTGGTGAGCTCCTGCGGGAGAGGCCGGTGAGCCTTTCCGGGACGCCCCGGTGAGCACTTGCGGGAGCGATCGGTGAGGACGTTCGGGAGGCGTCAGTGAGCGTCTCCGGGAGCCTTGGGTGAGCTTTTACGGGAGGCTTTGGTGAGCGCTTGCGGGATGCTGAGGTGAGCTTTTTCGGGAGCATGCGAATGCATGGCTCCCGCGAGCGCGGCGCCGGCCAATGCCGGCGTCACGCGGGGGTATGGACACGCAGGAACCGTGCCCGTGATTACATTCACGCAGCGAGTTTCGACGCCGCGTCGTTCACCTGGTCGCGCGAAATCGCGAGTTCCTCGAGGTGCGGATCGGCGTAGACCGCACCGGTTTCGCGCTCGAGGCGGGCGATCGTCAGCGCACAGCGCGCGGTGTCTTTCGGCATCGCGATGAAGCGCTTGACCGACTCGCCGGACGTGAACGCGTCGAACAGTGCGCCGCGCACGTCGTCCGGAAGCGTCTTGGTCCACTGGTACGGCTTGCCGTTGAACGTGATCGACGGCGGCAGCGTGCGTTCCTTCTTGGTCGCCGTGATGAGCCCGTAGGTACGCGCCGCGTCGCCGATCTGTTCGGGCGAAAAGAGTTCGTCAGGCGTGATGTCGAACTGCTCGATGTAGTTCTCGATCGCCTGCATTGCGGCGGCACGATCGTCGCGCTTCTTCTGCGCGCGCGCGACGATATCGCGCAGCTCGTCCGCTTCCTCGGGCGTGATCGTGAAGCTTGCCTGCTTCTGCTGAAGTTCGGAGAAACGCTGGAATTCTTGATCGTTCAGAAGTTTGGCCATGACATCCATCGGACACGACGGCCGCGACAACCGGCCGCCGTAGTTTTTGAGAGGGCCGCTATTCTAGCGTAGCGCCGCGGGTGGCCGATGCGACATCGCGCATCGGCCACCGCGGGCATTGCGCGCGACCGGAGTCGGTGCCGCTGCGCCGTGCCCGGCGTGCTTTGCCGGGGAACCCGCGCGTCAGCAGGCCTCGGTGCGGCACATCGACAGATGGGCGGCCGTGTCGCGCAGCGCGTCGACGACCACGTCGACGGACGGCGCCATGTGCGCATCGATCCGCCGCATGTACGGGCACGTCAACACCGCGATCGCATGGCCGGCCGGCCCGAGGATCGGCGCGGTCAGGTCGGTCACGCCGTACGCCTGGCGACTGTCCTGACGCAGGTAGCCGGACTGCCGGATCGACTGGCACGCATTCGCGAGCTCCTGCTCGTTCAGCGGCGCTTCACCCTTGACCTTGCGATGCTCGGCCAGCATGTGCGCGCGTTGCTCGGGGCCCTGGAACGCCAGCAGCGTGCGCCCCGACGCGGTATCGGCGAGCCCGACGCGCGAGCCGAGTCGCACCGATACGCCCCACGGGCCGGGCCCGTCCACCTGCGCGATCACGAGCATGTTGCCGCGATCGTAGACGGACAGGTGGCACGACTGTTCGGCGGCATCCGCGAAGCGCTGCATCGGCGGCAGCGCCTCGGCGATCAGCCGGTTCATCGGCGGATGCCGGTGCGCAAGCGCGAACAGCTTGAGGCTGAGCGTGTAGCGGTCGCCGCCGGTCGAACGCATCACGTAGCGGCGCGCGACGAGACGTTCGAGCATCCGGTAGATTTCGCTCGCGTTACGGCCGAGTTCCTTCGTGATTTCGGTGCGGGTGAGTCCTTCCTTCTGCTCGGACAGGAGTTCGAGAATATCGAGGCCCTTGTCGAGCGCGGGTGCGCGATAGCGGTCGATAGCGGCCATCGATTCCCGTGCGTCGCAGCCGGGAAGCGGGTCGTTGGTTGTCTGCATTGTCGATGTGAGGTTGGGGGATTACCGTCGATCGGTTGGCGACGCACGCTGGCCGGTTCTGCACGCGTAGAGGGGCCGGGCCGCGTATGGCGATGAAAGCCATTCGTATGAGCTTAGCAATAAACAAATAGTGTGCAATGCAGCGTCTTCTTACCGATCATTACCGGACAAGAACGGATGGTCAAACGTTTTCGATGACAGGGGCACCCCGAATAGCCAGTATTCATGTGCCGATGGCAGGCGCCGCCCCTAACGACAGCCGATCGATCGACGCCGGTGCAGCGCGTGCTGCGCCGCAGCGTCGGCAGGCGCACCAATAGTCGGTATCCGTCGAACGTCATTTCACGGCGCGCGGCCGATGGTACAAAGGCTGGCGGGCCAGCGACGGCGCGGCCGCGCGTGCAGCCGGCCGGCATGGGCCGGCACGCGTCGCGGATGCCGGGCCGTCGTCGCCGATGCGCAGACCGGCGGCCGCCCGTTCGATGCGCGCCCTACTGGCGTACGGCGCCGCGATCGCTGCGCCCGCGCGACCCTCGCGCGTCGACGGCATGCCGCATGCGGCGCCGACGCGTGCAGTCGACGATCGACGATCAGTCCGGCGCGCGGCTGCGAAAGGCTGCGTCGGCCGGTATCCTGTCCCATTCGACAACAGAGGTTAAGCACGATGAAACTGCTTCGCTATGGCCTGTCCGGCCAGGAAAAGCCTGGCATCCTCGACTCGGCCGGCCGGATTCGCGACCTGTCCGCGCATGTGCCGGATCTTGCCGGCGATGTGCTGTCCGACGCGGGTCTCGCGCGGTTGCGCGCCATCGATCCGGCCACGCTGCCGCTCGTGTCCGGCGAGCCGCGCATCGGCGCGTGCGTCGGTCACGTCGGCAAGTTCATCGGCATCGGTCTGAACTATGCCGACCACGCGGCCGAAGCCGGCATGCCGGTGCCGAAGGAGCCGGTCGTGTTCGGCAAGTGGACGAGTTCGATCTGCGGCCCGAACGACGGCATCGATATCCCGAAGGGTTCGGTCAAGACCGACTGGGAAGTCGAGCTGGGCGTCGTGATCGGCGCGAAGTGCAAGGACGTCGACGAAGCGCACGCGCTGGATTACGTCGCGGGCTACTGCGTGGTCAACGACGTGTCCGAGCGCGAATGGCAGATCGAGCGCGGCGGCCAGTGGGACAAGGGCAAGGGCTTCGACACGTTCGGCCCGATCGGCCCGTGGCTCGTCACGCGCGACGAAGTGCCCGATCCGCAGCGCCTCGACCTGTGGCTCGAAATCGACGGCCACCGTTATCAGAACGGCAATACGCGCACGATGGTGTTCACCGTCGCGCAGCTGGTCGCCTATTTGTCGACCTGCATGACGCTGCAGCCGGGCGACGTGATCACGACCGGTACGCCGCCGGGCGTCGGCATGGGCGTCAAGCCGTCGCCGGTGTTCCTGAAGGCTGGCCAGACGGTGCGCCTCGGCATCGAAGGGCTCGGCGAACAGTTGCAGCGCACGCGCAACGCGCAATAAGCGCGTGAGCGGTGCGGGTCGGCTCCTGGACGTAGCCACCCGCGCGCTGGCCATGCTGCCAGACCCGTCGGCATGATCGACGACGATAACCGGCGCGTACCGAACGACGATGTAGCCAAGACCAGGGGCCCGATTCCGCGCGATGCGGAATCGGGCCCTTGTCGCTGGTCCGCGCCCGTGCGAAGCGGATCAAACGACGTTGTCGAGTTCGCAGTGCGCTTCGAGCCGATATCCGTCGGGGTCGACGACGAACGCCGCGTAGTAGCCCGGGCCGTAGTGCTCGCGTTTGCCGGGCCCGCCGTTGTCCTTGCCGCCGTGTTCGAGCGCGGCACGGTAGAACGCGTCGACCTCGACCGGCGACGCGGCCTTGAACGACAGGTGCAACCCCGAATCGGGATCGGCGACGACGGGGCGAGCCGCGTGCTGCAACCACAGCTCGGGCTCGGTCGTGCCGTACCCGATGGCGCCGTCGTCGCTGTACAGACGCTTGTAGCCGAGCGCGCCGAGCGCACTGTCGTAGAAGGTGCGGCTGCGGTCGATGTGGGCAACGCCGAATGAAAGGTGATCGATCATGAGTGTGGGCTCCTTGAATCGAGAGGGGACTTCAGTGCGGCAAACCTGCCTGGAGGCACCGTGCCAGCCGCTTGTAGCGAAGCGCGTCGAGCGTGCTGTCATCGTACGTGCGGCCGGCGGCGATGTGGATAACGCTGAACGAAAACCGATCGATCATCTGTGTCTCCTTGGATTGCAGGGGCATCAACGCAACCAGCCGACCTGTTTTTAACCACCATGCCGGTTATGTTAGAAATCGCTCGGGCGCTTGTCAACCGGCATGGTGGTTAGATACGATCGCGTCATGAGCAAAACGCAACCTTCCGTCACGATCGATTGCCTGATTCCGGCGCCGGCCGAGACGTTGAGCCTCGACTTCGCGAACACGCGGTACTGGCGCGGCAGCGACCCGCCGACGGAAACCTTCGGCACGCTGGACGACTTGCTGGCGTGGTGTCGCGAACAGGCGGGCGTGCCGGCCGGTCTGGCCGACGCATGTCGCGTACCCGACAAGGAGAAAGAGAAGGAGAAGGGCGACGAGCCGGCGATGCTCGCGCGGGCGCTCGCGTTGCGCGAGGCGCTATACCGGCTCTTTCACGCGCAGGCGGAGCAGTGCGAGCCGCATCCCGACGATCTCGCGCTGCTCGGCGGCTTCCTCGCGCAAGCGTCGCCACGCGTCGCGCTGGCGCGCGTCGACGGCCGCTATGCGTGGCGGATCGACACGTCAGATGCGACGCTCGCAGGGCTGTTGAGCCCGGTACTGTGGTCGGCGATCGACCTGCTCGGCGGCGCGCGGCTCGCGAAGGTCAAGCGCTGTGCGAACGATGCATGCCAGTGGCTGTTCATCGACGACAGCAAGAACGGCAGCCGACGCTGGTGCTCGATGTCGTCGTGCGGCAATCGCGCGAAGGCGTATCGCCACTATCACAAGGCCGAATGACGGGACGGGCGGAACCGCGAACCTATTTCGCCGACAACTTCCGCCATAGCGTCGTCTTGCTGATGCCGAGCATCGCGCACGCGCGGTCGCGGTCGCCGCCGCACGCGTCGAGCACCGCGCGAATCTCGTCGGCTTCCGCGCGACGGCGGCGCGCGTGGAGCGTCCGTGCATCGTCGTCGCCGGCGCCGGCCGCATCGGGCAGCGCGGCGAACAGCTCGGGCGCGATTACCTGCAGCGCACCGGGGGCGAGCGCCGCGCACGCGGCGGCCGGATCGCTCTCGTCGACTTCCTCGGCCAGCTCCACCGCGATCCGCTCGACCACGTTCTGCAGTTCGCGTACGTTGCCGGGCCAGCGGTAGCGCGCGAGCGTCGCCTGCGTCGCGTCGAGCACGCGCAGCGCGTCGTCGGCGTCGCGCACGCGGTCGGTGAGACGCGGCTCGCGCCGCGCGGCCTGCACGAGCAGCGTCGCCGCGAGCGCGGGAATGTCGGCCGCGCGTTCGCGCAGCGGCGGCAGGCCGATGTTCAGGATGTTGAGCCGGTAATAGAGATCCGCGCGGAACGTGCCGGCTTCGACGGCCGCGAGCAGCGGCCGGTGCGTCGCGGCGATCACGCGTACGTCGATGCGGATCGGCTCGGTCGAGCCGAGGCGGATCACCTCGCGCTCCTGCAGCACGCGCAGCAGCCGGCTCTGCAGCGACGGCGGCATCTCGCCGATTTCGTCGAGAAACAGCGTGCCGCGGTGCGCGGCCTCGAACAGGCCGGTCTTGCCGCCGCGCCGCGCGCCGGTGAACGCGCCTTCTTCATAGCCGAACAGTTCGCTCTCGAGCAGCGCTTCCGGAAACGCGCCGCAGTTGACCGCGACGAACGGATAGCTGCGCCGCGCGGACAGCGCATGCAGGCTCTGCGCGATCATTTCCTTGCCGGTGCCGCTTTCGCCGAGCACGAGCACGGTCGCGTCGGATTTCGCGTAGCGGCGCACGAGCTCGCGCACACGCGTCATCGGCGCCGAGGCGCCGACCACGTCGTCGAGCGCGTAACGGGCGGCGAACTGCTGGGTGGTCGGTTGCGAACGCAACGCGCGATCGAGCCGTTCGACCGCGCGCGATTCCTGAAACGTCAGCACGCTGCCCGACGTGACGCCGCGATCGACCAGCGGCCCGCGATGCACGACGTAACGCACGCCGCGCACGGTCGCGAGCGCGTCGCCATCCTCGCCGCGCAGCGTGCGCAACTCGGGACGCAGGTCGACGAGCGCGCGACCGACAGCCGCCGCGGGTTCGACCCCCAGCGCCGACGCGAGCCGCTCGTTGATCGCTTCGACACGGCCGTGCGCGTCGAGCGCGACAACGCCGTCGCGCAGATGCTGCAGCAAAGTATCGAGCCGCTGGCGGCGGAACGCCTCGGCGTGCGTCGCATACGCGACTTCGAGCGCCGTCTCGACGGCCTTGCGCACCGACGCATGCGAATACAGGAAGACCGCGCCCATACCGACGCTGGCCGCGAGATCGGTGACGAGGCCCGGGCCGACGATCGTCTCGATGCCGCGATCGCGCAGGTCGTGCACGCAGGCTTCCGCTTCCTGGGCGGACTGATATGACGCAAACTGCACGTCGAGGCCGTACGCGGCGACGAAGCGGCGCACTTCGGGCGGCGTTTCCCCGGCGCTGACGAGCGCGATCCGCGCTGCGTCGCGCCGCGCGCGGGCGAGCGCCTGCATCACGTCGAAGCCCGTGGGCGACACGACCACCACCGGCACCTGCGCGCGCGTTTTCAGGAAGCCGCCGTTCGAGCCGGCCGCGACGATCACGTCGGGCCGCGCGGTGCCGGCCTCGGCGATCGCGCTCAGCGCATCTTCATAGGCGCGCGTGACGATCCGCACGTCGGCGCGTTCGTCGAATTCGCCGGCGATCTCGCGAAACAGCTCGCGCAGCCGGCTGATGCCCATTGCCCAGATGCGCGGGCGCACCGTGCGGTCGGCCGGGCCGACGGGCTTGGTCGAGGAGAGGTCCATGACGGCCGATTATGCGCGCACGATTTCATTTTTGAAACATGGAATTGCCAAATTGAAATCGACGGGCGATGCAACGCTGAAGGCGCTTGCTTAAGAATCAGTGGGTTAGCGACATTCCGCAAGCTGGCCCGGACCTTGCTGTTATCAGGCATTCCATCAGGAGGCCGTTCATGAGCAATACGCATCTTCAGAGCGCCGGCGCGAAGTTCCGCGCGGCAGTCGCGGCCGAGCAGCCGCTCCAGGTGGTCGGCGCGATCACCGCGTACGCGGCCAAGATGGCGCAGGCCGTCGGCTTCAAGGCCGTGTACCTGTCGGGCGGCGGCGTCGCCGCGAACTCGCTCGGCATCCCCGACCTCGGCATCAGCACGATGGAAGACGTGCTGATCGACGCGACCCGGATCACCAACGCGACCGACCTGCCGCTGCTGGTCGACATCGACACCGGCTGGGGCGGCGCGTTCAACATCGCGCGCACGGTCCGCTCGTTCATCAACGCCGGCGTCGCGGCCGTGCACCTCGAGGATCAGGTCGGCCAGAAGCGCTGCGGCCACCGCCCGGGCAAGGAAGTCGTGCCGATCGACGAAATGGTCGATCGCGTGAAGGCCGCGGTCGATGCGCGTACCGACGACCAGTTCGTGATCATGGCGCGCACCGACGCGGCCGCCGCGGAAGGGATCGATTCGGCGATCGAGCGCGCGGTCGCGTACGTCGAAGCCGGCGCGGACATGATCTTCCCGGAAGCGATGAAGACGCTCGACGACTACCGCCGCTTCAAGGCCGCCGTGAAGGTGCCGATCCTCGCGAACCTGACCGAGTTCGGCTCGACGCCGCTGTTTACGGTCGACGAACTGCGCGAGGCGAACGTCGACATCGCGCTGTACTGCTGCGGCGCGTATCGTGCGATGAACAAGGCCGCGCTGAACTTCTACGAGACGCTGCGCCGCGACGGCACGCAGAAGGCGGCCGTACCGACGATGCAGACGCGCGCCGAGCTGTACGACTTCCTCGGCTATCACGAATACGAGCGCAAGCTCGACGAACTGTTCGCGCAGGGCAAGAAGTAACGCGGCCCGCACCCCCCGATACCCATTGGAGAAGGACAACATGAGCGAGACGAAAGACGCAGCAGCACCGGCCGCCGCAGGCGCATTCAAGCCGAAGAAGTCGGTGGCGCTGTCGGGCGTGACGGCCGGCAACACCGCGCTGTGCACGGTCGGCAAGACCGGCAACGACCTGCACTATCGCGGCTACGACATTCTGGACGTCGCCGAATCGTGCGAATTCGAGGAAATCGCGCACCTGCTGGTGCACGGCACGCTGCCGAACCTGACCGAACTGGCCGCGTACAAGACCAAGCTGCGTGCGCTGCGCGGCCTGCCGAGCGCGCTGAAGGCCGCGCTCGAGCAGATTCCGGCGTCGGCCCACCCGATGGACGTGATGCGCACCGGCGTGTCGGTGCTCGGCACCGTGCTGCCGGAGAAGGACGACCACAACCTGCCGGGCGCGCGCGACATCGCCGACCGCCTGATGGCGTCGCTCGGCTCGATGCTGCTGTACTGGTATCACTTCTCGCACAACGGCAAGCGCATCGAGACGGAAACCGACGACGACTCGATCGGCGGCCACTTCCTGCACCTGCTGCACGGCAAGACGCCGTCGAAGTCGTGGGTCGAGGCGATGCACACGTCGCTGATCCTGTACGCGGAGCACGAATTCAACGCGTCGACGTTCACGGGCCGCGTGATCGCGGGCACGGGCTCGGACATCTACTCGGCGATCACCGGCGCGATCGGCGCGCTGCGCGGGCCGAAGCACGGCGGCGCGAACGAAGTCGCGTACGAGATCCAGAGCCGCTACAGCTCGCCGGACGACGCCGAAGCCGATATCCGCCGCCGCGTCGAGAACAAGGAAGTCGTGATCGGCTTCGGCCACCCGGTCTACACGATCTCCGATCCGCGCAACAAGGTGATCAAGGGCGTCGCGCACAAGCTGTCGAAGGAAGCGGGCGACACCAAGCTGTACAGCATCGCCGAGCGCCTCGAATCGGTGATGTGGGACGCGAAGAAGATGTTCCCGAACCTCGACTGGTTCAGCGCGGTGTCGTATCACATGATGGGCGTGCCGACCGCGATGTTCACGCCGCTGTTCGTGATCTCGCGCACGTCGGGCTGGAGCGCGCACATCATCGAGCAACGCATCGACAACAAGATCATCCGTCCGAGCGCGAACTACACCGGTCCGGAAGACCTGCAGTTCGTGCCGATCGAGAAGCGCTGATCGTCTGTCGCGCACGCCGGCGCCCGTGATGCGGGCCGTCGGCGCGTGCGGCACGTCATACCCCGAATTCCCGCCCCACATCATGAATACCGCCAACCGCAAACCCCTGCCCGGCACGTCGCTGGACTATTTCGACGCGCGTGCCGCGGTCGACGCGATCGCGCCCGGCGCGTACGACACGCTGCCGTACACGTCGCGCGTGCTCGCCGAAAACCTCGTGCGCCGCTGCGATCCGGCAATCCTCGCCGATTCGCTGAAGCAGATCATCGAGCGCAAGCGCGAACGCGATTTCCCGTGGTTCCCGGCGCGCGTGGTGTGCCACGACATCCTCGGGCAGACGGCGCTCGTCGATCTCGCCGGCCTGCGCGACGCGATCGCGGACGGCGGCGGCGACCCGGCGAAGGTGAACCCGGTCGTGCCGGTACAGCTGATCGTCGACCACTCGCTCGCGGTCGAATGCGGCGGCTTCGATCCGGACGCATTCGCGAAGAACCGCGCGATCGAGGATCGTCGCAACGAGGATCGCTTCCACTTCATCGAGTGGACGAAGAAGGCGTTCGAGAACGTCGACGTGATCCCGCCGGGCAACGGCATCATGCATCAGATCAATCTCGAGAAGATGTCGCCGGTGATCCAGGCGCAGGACGGCGTGGCATTCCCGGACACCTGCGTCGGCACCGACAGCCATACGCCGCACGTCGATGCGCTCGGCGTGATCGCGATCGGCGTCGGCGGGCTGGAGGCAGAGAACGTGATGCTCGGCCGCGCGTCGTGGATGCGCCTGCCCGACATCGTCGGCGTCGAGCTGACCGGCAAGCGCCAGCCCGGCATCACCGCGACCGACGTGGTGCTCGCGCTGACCGAGTTCCTGCGCAAGGAAAAGGTGGTCGGCGCGTACCTGGAATTCCGCGGCGAAGGCGCGGCGAGCCTCACGCTCGGCGATCGCGCGACGATCTCGAACATGGCGCCCGAATACGGCGCGACGGCCGCGATGTTCTTCATCGATGGCCAGACGATCGACTACCTGCGCCTCACGGGCCGCAGCGACGAGCAGGTGAAGCTCGTCGAAACCTACGCGAAGGCGGCCGGCCTGTGGGCCGATACGCTCGCGAACGCGCAGTACGAGCGCACGCTGACGTTCGACCTGTCGAGCGTCGTGCGCAACATGGCCGGCCCGTCGAACCCGCACAAGCGGCTGCCGACGTCCGATCTCGCCGCGCGCGGGATCGCCGGCCAGTGGGACGAGAAGCCGGGCGAGATGCCTGACGGCGCGGTGATCATCGCCGCGATCACGAGCTGCACGAACACCAGCAACCCGCGCAACGTGATCGCGGCAGCGCTGCTCGCGCGCAACGCGAACGCGAAGGGCCTGACGCGCAAGCCGTGGGTGAAGAGTTCGCTCGCGCCCGGCTCGAAGGCGGTCGAGCTGTATCTCGAAGAAGCGAACTTGCTGCCGGAACTCGAGAAGCTCGGCTTCGGCATCGTCGCGTTCGCTTGCACGACCTGCAACGGGATGTCGGGCGCGCTCGACCCGAAGATCCAGCAGGAGATCGTCGAGCGCGACCTGTACGCGACCGCCGTGCTGTCCGGCAACCGCAACTTCGACGGCCGCATCCATCCGTATGCGAAGCAGGCGTTCCTCGCATCGCCGCCGCTCGTCGTCGCGTATGCGATCGCCGGCACGATCCGCTTCGACATCGAGAAGGACGTGCTCGGCCACGATCAGGATGGCAAGCCCGTCACGCTGAAGGACATCTGGCCGACCGACGAGGAGATCGATGCGATCGTCGCGTCGAGCGTGAAGCCCGAGCAGTTCCGCAAGGTCTACGAGCCGATGTTCGCACGCAGCGCCGACGCCGGCGAACGCGCGGCGCCGCTGTACGACTGGCGCGCGCAGAGCACGTACATCCGCCGCCCGCCGTACTGGGGAGGCGCGCTGGCCGGCGAACGTACGCTCAAGGGCATGCGGCCGCTCGCGGTGCTCGGCGACAACATCACGACCGACCACCTGTCGCCGTCGAACGCGATCCTGCTCGATAGCGCGGCCGGCGAATATCTCGCGAAGATGGGCCTGCCGGAAGAAGACTTCAACTCGTACGCGACGCACCGGGGAGACCACCTGACCGCGCAGCGCGCGACCTTCGCGAACCCGACGCTCGTCAACGAGATGGCAGTGGTCGACGGTGCGGTGAAGAAGGGCTCGCTCGCGCGTGTCGAGCCGGAAGGCAAGGTCATGCGGATGTGGGAAGCGATCGAGACGTACATGAATCGCAAGCAGCCGTTGATCGTGATCGCCGGCGCCGACTACGGCCAGGGCTCGTCGCGCGACTGGGCCGCGAAGGGCGTGCGGCTCGCGGGCGTCGAGGCGATCGCCGCCGAAGGCTTCGAGCGGATTCACCGCACGAACCTGATCGGGATGGGCGTGCTGCCGCTCGAGTTCAAGCCGGGCACCAACCGGACGACGCTCGGCATCGACGGCACCGAGACCTTCGACGTGATCGGCGAGCGCACGCCGCGCGCCGATCTCACGCTCGTGATTCACCGCAAGAACGGCGAGCGCGTCGAGGTGCCGATGACGTGCCGGCTCGATACGGCCGAGGAAGTGTCGATCTACGAGGCGGGCGGCGTGCTGCAGCGTTTCGCGCAGGACTTCCTCGAATCGTCGCAGGCGGCTTGACCGGCGCACACTGGGATTACGCAAACATGGCTCACATTCCTCAAATCAGGATTCCCGCGACCTACATGCGCGGCGGCACCAGCAAGGGCGTGTTCTTCCGGCTGCAGGATTTGCCGGACGCCGCGCAGGCGCCGGGCGCCGCGCGCGACGCGCTGCTGCTGCGCGTGATCGGCAGCCCCGATCCGTACGGCAAGCAGATCGACGGGATGGGCGGCGCGACGTCGTCCACCAGCAAGACGGTGATCGTGTCGAAGAGCACGCGGCCGGGTCACGACGTCGACTACCTGTTCGGCCAGGTCGCGATCGACCGCGCATTCGTCGACTGGACCGGTAACTGCGGCAACCTGTCGGCGGCGGTCGGCCCGTTCGCGATCAGCGGCGGCCTCGTCGATGCCGCGCGCGTGCCGCGCGACGGCGTCGCGACCGTGCGGATCTGGCAGGCGAACATCGGCAAGACGATCATTGCTCACGTGCCGATCACGAACGGCGCGGTGCAGGAGACGGGCGACTTCGAACTGGACGGTGTGACGTTCCCGGCCGCCGAAGTGCAGCTCGAGTTCATGGACCCGGCCGCCGAGGAAGAAGGCGCGGGCGGCTCGATGTTCCCGACCGGCAATCTCGTCGACGACCTGGCGGTGCCGGGCATCGGCACGCTGAAGGCGACGATGATCAACGCGGGCATCCCGACGATCTTCGTCGACGCGGAAGCGATCGGCTATACCGGCACGGAACTGCAGGACGCGATCAACGGCGACGCGAAGGCGCTCGAGAAGTTCGAGACGATCCGCGCGCACGGCGCGTTGCGGATGGGCCTGATCGACACGCTCGACGAAATCGCGACGCGCCAGCACACGCCGAAGATCGCGTTCGTCGCGAAGCCGGCCGACTACGTCGCGTCGAGCGGCAAGCGCGTGAACGCGGGCGACGTCGACCTGCTGGTGCGTGCGATGTCGATGGGCAAGCTGCACCACGCGATGATGGGCACGGCGGCGGTCGCCATCGGCACGGCCGCGGCGATTCCCGGCACGCTCGTCAATCTCGCGGCGGGCGGCGGCGAACGCCACGCGGTGCGCTTCGGGCATCCGTCGGGCACGCTGCGCGTGGGTGCGCAAGCGCGGCGGGAGAACGGCGAATGGACCGTCACGAAGGCGATCATGAGCCGCAGCGCGCGCGTGCTGATGGAAGGGTGGGTGCGGGTGCCGGGGGATGCGTTCTGATCGTTGCCGTCGGGATCGGCGTCGGCCGCCCGCGTCGTTTTCGTCAGCCGTGCAGGAAGCGGCGCAGCGCGTCGTGGCTGAGGCGGCGCGCCGTTTCCGAGACCCGCGCGCCGGGCACGATGTCGAATCCGTGTACGCCGCCGGGCAGCACGTGCAGTTCGGTCGGCACGCCCGCGCGAAGCAGGCGCTGCGCATAGTCGAGATTTTCGTCGAGGAACAGGTCGAGCGAGCCGACCGACAGGAACGTTGGCGGCAGACCGTCGAGCCGCGTGGCGCGCGCGGCCGCCGCGTACGGCGACACGCCGTCGATGCCCGGCGCGTGACCGAGCAGCGAGGTCCAGCCGAACCGGTTGTTGGCCGCATGCCAGATGAATTCACCGGCATGCGGATGCGGCGGGCGCGTGCAGGTGCGATCGTCGAGCATCGGATAGATCAGGTGCTGGAACGCGAGCGGGAATTCGCCGCGGTCGCGGGCCAGCAGCGCCAGCGCGGCGGCCAGCCCGCCGCCCGCGCTTTCGCCTGCCACGCCGATCCGCGCGGCGTCGATGCCGAGCGGATCGGCGTGACGGAACACCCACGCGAGCGCCGCGTAGCAATCCTCGATCGCGCCGGGAAATACGGTTTCCGGCGCAAGACGGTAGTCCACCGAGATCAGCGCGCAGCCGAGCTGCGTGACGAGCGACCGGTGCACCGCTTCGAGCTCCTTCGCCGCGCCGCGCACGAAGCCGCCGCCGTGCAGATGGACGATCGCCGGTAGCGGCCGCGCGTGGCCCTCGGGCAGATAGACGAGGAGCGGGACGTCCGGCGCGCCGGCCGGGCCGGGTACCGTGCGGCGTTCGAGTGTGCTGCCGGCCGGGTCGGGCGGCGGCAGCGGCAGCACGCGCTGGCGCGACTGCGCGAGGTTGTCGGCGTCGAGCGTGACGGTCGGCCAGGTCTCGAGCAGCGGGCGGATTTCAGGATCGACGAGATGCAGGGTGTCCAATGCAGGGCTCCATCGTGGAAGTGGGCGGCGCGCCGCGGTCAGAGCACGCTGCGCGCGACGACCCAACGGTGCACCTCGGTCGGGCCTTCGAAGATGCGCATCAGCCGCGCTTCGCTGGCCATCTGCTGCAACGGCATTTCCTTCGTCATGCCCATCGCGCCGAGCGTCTGCATCGCATGATCGATGACGGTCGACGCCATTTCGGTCGCGAACACCTTGACCATCGAGATCTGCGTGCGGGCGTCCTGCCCGGCATCCACGCGCGCGGCCGCTTCGTAGGTCATCAGGCGGCATGCGTGGATTTGCGTGAGCGCGTCGGCGACCCACCACTGGACCGCCTGGCGCTCCGCGAGCGGCACGCCGAAGGTCGTGCGCTGTTTCGCATGGTCGCACAGGAGCGCGACCGCGCGCTCGGCGCGGCCGATGCACCATGCGGCCATCTCCAGCCGCCGGTTCGCGAGCCGGGCCTGCATCGGCGCGAAGCCGGCGCCTTCCCGGCCCAGCAGTTGCGCGGCGGGAATGCGGCAGTCTTCCAGCACGATTTCGTAGGTCGACAGGCCGCCGATCATCGGGATCCGGCGCTCGATGACGAAGCCCGGCGTGTCGCGCTCGACGATGAACGCCGACATGCCGCCGCGCTTGCCCTTGCTGCGATCGGTCAGCGCCATCACGATCGTCCAGTCGGCTTCGGCCGCGTGGCTGATCCAGATCTTCCGGCCGTTCAGCACCCAGCCGTCGCCGTCGCGCACGGCCATCGTCGACAGCGCGCCCGGATCGGAGCCGGCGCCCGGCTCGGAGATCGCCATCGCGGCACGCGTGGCGCCTCGGGCGTACGGGTCGAGATAGCGCGCGCGCTGCGCCGCGTCGGCCGCATCGCACAGCATCCGCAGGTTCGGCGAGTCGGGCGGCAGGATGTACGGGGTCACGGTCGTGCCGATCGCCTCGTTCACGCCGACCATCGCGACGGCCGGCAGGTCCGAGCCGCCCACGTCGAGCGGCGCGTCGAGTCCCCACAGGCCGAGTTGCCGGGAGCGTTCGTCGAGGTGCGCATGTTCGCCGGCGAGCAGCCCGAAGCGCTGGCCGTCGGCCTCGCGCGCCATCACCGCCGCTTCGAGCGGAATCAGTTCGTCCTTCACGAAACGCGCGACGAGGTCGCGGATCATCCGGTGTTCGAGTTCGAGTTCGAAATTCATGAGGTAGGCCCGTACAGGAGAGGAAGAAGCGGTGCCGTCAGCCGGCGTTCGTGTGCACCGCCGCGCGGGCGTGCAGCGTGCCGAGCAACGCGAGCGCGCCGGCCGCCAGCAGCGCGGCATTGAAATAGAGGCCGCCGCGCATCGATCCGGTGACCGTGTTGAGCACGCCCATCAGGAACGGGCTCGCGAACCCGCCGATCGCGCCGGTCATCGTGATCGCCGCGATCGCGACCGCCATCGAGCGCTTCGGCAGCGTGAGCCCCGGCAGCACCCAGAACGCGGGCAGCGCGGCGGCGTGCGTGGCGACCGCGATGCACAGCGCGATCATCAGGTGCGACGTGCCGGCGCTGCTCGCGAGGCCGGCGAGCGCCGCCGCGCACGCGAGCATCGCGACTGCGCCGTGCTTGCGCCATTCGCGCCGGCGCTCGGTGCGCCAGCCCATCGCGAGCATGCCGACGATGCCGCACAGGTAGGGCAGCGCGGACAGCAGCCCGATCTGCATCGCGCCATGCAGGCCGCCGCGATGCAGGATCACGGGCATCCAGAACACGAGCGCGTAGCCGGCGGCCGCGATCGCGAAATTGGCCGCGCACAGCAGCCAGAAATCGCGATGTGCGAGCAACGGCCGCGCCGCGTTCGCCTCCGGCGTACCGGCTTCGGCCTGCGCGTGCGCGGCGCGCAGCGCGGCCTTGTCGGCGTCAGACAGCCAGCGGGCGTCGTCCGGCCGGTCGTCGAGAAAGCGCAGTGCGACGAGGCCGAGCGCGCTGCTCGGCAGCCCTTCGACGACGAACAGCCATTGCCAGCCGCTCAGGCCGCCCACGCCGTCGAAGTACGACAGAATCGCGCCCGACACGGGGCCGGCGACCAACCCCGCGAGATACAGCGCGGTCATGAACAGCGCGAACGCCTTGGCGCGCTGCCGCGGCGGATACCACGCGCCGAGATAGAACAGGATGCCGGGGAAGAAGCCGGCCTCGAAGACGCCCAGCAGGAAGCGGCACGCGTAGAACTGCGCGGGCGTCGTGACGAACATCGTCGCGGCCGAGCCGAGGCCCCACAGCACCATGATCCGGGCAATCGTCCGGCGCGCGCCGATCCGCGCGAGCCACGCGTTGCTCGGAATCTCGAACGCCATGTAGCCGATGAAGAAAATGCCCGCGCCGAGCCCGTAGACGGCGTCGGAAAAATGCAGTTCGGCGGCCATCTGTGCGTGCGCGAAGCCGATGTTGATCCGGTCGATGAACGACAGCGTGTAGCAGAGGATCAGGAACGGCAGCAGCCGGCGCGAGATTCGGCGGTAGAGCGCCTGCGTCGCGCCATCGTCGACGGCGGCCGGGTGGATCGAAAGGGTCGAGGGCATGGGCACTCCGTCAGAAGCGATGAGCGATGCCGAGCGCAAACACCTGCTCGGTACCGCCCGGTTGCGGCTGCAGACCGGCGACGACGGTGTTGCGGGCGTCGCCGCCGTTCTTCATATAGAGGTAGCGTGCGTAGAGCGAGGTCCGCTTCGACAGCGGATGGTCGTAGCCGACGCCGAGCGCGGTCGCGTCGTTCGCCGAGCCCTTCACGTCGCGGCGCACGACCGACACGAGCACGCGATCGAGCGCGCCGACGTTGATCGACGCGCCGACGCTGGCGGTCGAGAACGCCGGCAGGCGCGCCGCCGTGCCGACGCCGTAGAGGAACGCGGCGTACAGCTTGACGCGCGCGAACGCGTAGTTGGCCGCGAACACGTAGTGGCGGGTCGTCGACGGGGAGACGACGGGCGCCAGGTTGCCGGCCGACGTATCGCCCTGGAAGCCGGCGCCGACGTAGAGCCCGCCGATCCGGTACTGAAGCCCGGCACCGTAGTTGCGTCCGGCCTGCGTCGAGAGCGCGTTCGGCGTCGGAAAGCCGTACGTGGCCATCACGCGCAGGCCGTTCCAGTCGGGGCTCAGATACGACGCTGCCTGGTTGAAGCGCGGAATCGGCGGGGTCGTGTTGCTCGTGATCGTGTCGGTCGACGTGGCGAGCAGCGCGAGCGGCGACATCCGCTCGTTGAGTCCGAACGGATCGCCGTCGTACACGACGTAGAACGCGGGCGTGTATTGCCGGCCGAGCCGCAGGTCGCCGTAGCGCGTGTTTTGCAGCGACACGTACGCCTGCCGGTAGAACAGCGTGCCGCCCTGGAACGATCCGTCGGCCGGCGAGAAGCCGCTTTCCAGCACGAATTTCGTCGACGTGCCGCCGCCGAGATTCTCGATGCCCGTCAACCCGACGCGGCTCGTCGACGAGCCGCCGCCGCTTTGCCGCAGGGTCGACAGGCTGCCGATGCGGTCGAATTCGACGTAGCTGTCGACGATCCCGTACAGCGTGAC
Organism: Burkholderia sp. BCC0097; assembly: GCF_902832985.1. NCBI lineage: Bacteria > Pseudomonadati > Pseudomonadota > Betaproteobacteria > Burkholderiales > Burkholderiaceae > Burkholderia > Burkholderia sp. BCC0097. The sequence goes on along the minus strand of NZ_CADFDM010000008.1, from coordinate 206,830 downwards.
CGACGACGCGTGCGCCGACGTCGTGCACAGCACGCACGCGCCGACCAGGAATGCTTTCCGTTGCATGAAGGTGTCTCCGTCCATGTTTTTTGGGCGCGCCCGCGTTCTGGGAGCGGTGCGCGCGGATGCTGCGGTACGGCGCCGGGCTCAGCGTCCCTTGAACACCGGCTTGCGCTTCTCGAGAAACGCGCGGGCGCCCTCGATCCGGTCCTCGCTCGCGTAGACGTCGGGGCCGACGTCCAGCCGCAGCGCGGCGGCCACCGGCAGCCCCTGGCTGCGCGTCGCGGTTTCCTTGATGCGGCGGATCGTGAGCGGTGCGTTCGCGGCGATCGTCTGCGCGAGCTCGCGCACGGTGTCGTCGAGTGCGGCGCCGGGCACGACGCGGTTCAGCAGGCCGGCGCGCTGCGCTTCGTCCGTGTCGAAGCGGCGGCCCGTGAACAGCAGCTCCATCGCGATCGCGTGCGGCAACATGCGCGGCAGCAGCACGCTCGCGAAGTTCGCACCCATGCCGACCCGCGCTTCGGGCAGCGCGAAGGTCGCGTGATCGGCGGCGATCCGCAGGTCGCACGCGAGCGCGATTTCGCAGCCGCCGCCGATCGCGTAGCCGTTGATGGCCGCGATGGTCGGCTTGCGCAGCTCCAGGATCAGCTCGTGCACGTTGCGTGCGAGCCCGCGCATCGGCTGCATTCCGCGGATCTCGGGGTCGCCGAGATCGACGCCCGCGCTGAACGCGCGTTCGCCCGCGCCGCGGATCACGATGACGCGAATCGACGGGTTGTCGTCGAGCGTGACGAGTTCGTCGCACAGGCGGCGGATCGCTTCGGCGGACAGCGCATTGGCGACGTGCGGGCGATGGATCGTCAGCCACGCGATGCCGTCGGCGTCGTCGCGCAGGATCGACGGGGCATCGTCGCCCGCCGGTGAAGAAAATCGCTGGATGGTCATGACGCGCTCCCGGCCACGTTCGCCCGCGTGTCGTGCAGCACGCCGGCCTGCCGCAGCGCGTCGCGGCGCGCCGCGTCGATCCCGAATGCGTCGAGCACGGCGTCGGTGTCGGCGGCGAACGGCTGGGGCGGCCGGCGTATCGATCCGGGCGTGCGGGACAGCTTGGCGGGGATGCCCGCGCCGGTGTACGTATCGGTGTCGACGAACATCGCGTTGCGCGCCGTCTGCGGATGGCCGAACGCATCGGCCACGGTGTTCACCGGCCCCGTCGCGACGCCGGCGTGCATCAGCCGTTCGACGACCTCGTCCGCCTGCAGTTCGGCGGTCAGCTGGCCGAGCAGTGTGTCGAGTGCTTCGCGATGCGCGACGCGCTGCGCATTGGTCGCGAAGCGTGGATCGCGCGCCAGCTCGGGCACGCCGAGCGCGTCGACGAGCCGCGCGAACGTGCGGTTGTTGCCGGCGCCGGTCGCGACCGGCTTGTCCTTGCACGGATAGACGCCGTACGGCGCGATCGCGCCGTACACGTTGCCGGTCGCGACGGGCACGTCGCCGGTCGCCATCCAGCTCGTGCTGACCGGATGCAGCATCGACAGCGCGGTGCTGAACAGGTCGATGTCGACGTGCTGTCCGAGGCCGGAGCGCGTCCGCTCGACCAGCGCGATCAGGATGGTGGAGACGGCGCTCAGGCCGGCCGCGTAATCGACGACCGGAAACGGCACCTTGAGCGGCATGCCGCCCGGCTCGCCGTTGATCGACATGAAGCCGGCGAGGCCCTGCGCGACCGCGTCGTAGCCCGGAAACCGCGAGAGCGGGCCGTCGGTGCCGTAGCCGGAAATCGAGCAGTGGACGAGGCGCGGAAAGCGTGCGCGCAGGCAGTCTTCGTAGCCGATGCCCCAGCGCTCGAGCGTGCCCTGCTTGAAGTTGTCGACCAGCACGTCGGCCGTTTCGAGCACGCGCAACAGCACGTCGCGTCCGTCGGGATGCGACAGGTCGAGCGCGAGATTGCGCTTGTTGCGGTTGAGCCCCCAGTAGTAGCTGGAGATGCCGTTCGGCATCGCGGGCCCCCAGTCGCGCGTTTCGTCGCCCTGCGGCGGTTCGATCTTGATGACGTCCGCGCCGTGGTCGGCGAGCGTCTGCGCGCAGAACGGTCCTGCATAGACGCGGCTCAGGTCCACCACGCGCACGCCTGCGAGTGCGCCTTCGTTGCTGCTGGTCATGACGATGTCTCCTTCGATGTGGATTCGGCGGGCCGGCAGGCCGGCCTGCGCCGGCTGCACGGCCGCGATGCGTCGCGGGTTCAGTCGCGCGCGGCGAACAGCGCGGTGACGGCCGCGCGATGTTCGGGGCTGGCGTGCGCGAACGCCTGATACGACGCCGACAGGTCGAGCAGCGTGTCGAGGCTCGCGTGGCGGCCTTCGCGCAGCAGCCGCTTGGTCAGCCGCAGCGCGGTGCCCGAATGGCGGGCGATGCGGCCGGCCAGTTCGTGCGCATGCGCGAGGAGATCGCCGTCGGGCACGACGCGCGACACGAGCCCGCAGCGCAGCGCGGCCTGCGCGTCCAGCGCATCGCCCGTGAACGACATTTCCGCTGCGACCGCGGCGCCGACGATGCGCGGCAGGAACCATGCGCCGCCATCGCCCGGCACGAGACCGAGCGCGATGAAGCTCTCCGCGAAGCGCGCGCGCTCGGCGGCGATGCGGATGTCGCACATGCATGCGAGATCGGTGCCGGCGCCGACGGCCGGGCCGTTGACCGCCGCGATGGCCGGCACTTCGAGGTGCTCGAACGCATGCGCGAGCCGCTGGATGCCGCGGCGATAGCTGGTCCGGATCGCGGCAGGGTCGTGTGGGCCGGCTTCCACGAATGCGCGCATCGCCTTCACGTTGCCGCCCGACGAGAACGTCGTGCCGGCGCCGGTCAGGATCAGCACGCGGATCGATTCGTCGCGGTTCGCTTCGTCGCAGCATTCGGTCAACGCGTCGATCGCATCGGTGTCCGAAATGGCGTTGCGGGTGTCGGGACGGTTCATCGTGACGGTCAGGATCGGGCCCTGCCGTTCATGGATCAAAAAGGCTGCCATGGTGTCTCCGTATGTTCTGTGCCGCGGGACTTCACGTCGCGGGCCGAAGCCTAGTATCGTCACGACGGTCGGCGGCGGGAAATTCCGTTCCACATACGTGGAAGGCCCGTGCCGGTCGCTGCGGAGGGGGCGGGATGAGCGGAAACGTGGTCAAGAGCGCGGCGCGCGTATTCGAGGTGCTGGAACTCTTCAGCACCTTGCAGCGGCCGCTGAGCGTGCGCGAGATCGCGACGCGCTGCGGGTATCCGGGGTCGAGCGCGGCGGCGTTGCTCACCAGCATGAAGACGCTCGGCTATCTTGCCTACGACGATGCAACCCATGCGTATGCGCCCACCGCGCGGCTCGTCAATCTCGGCGAAGCGCTGGTCGATTCGGCGGCCGGCAGCCGGCGGCACTGGCATGCGGTCGCGAAGCGACTGGCGGCGCGCACGCACGAGGCGGTCGTGATCGCGGTGCAGAGCGACCTGTACGTGCAGTACATCGACGCAGTCGAGGGCTCGCATTCGATTCCGGTGCAGTTCTATGCGCCGATCGGCACGCGTCGCGAGATCTGCATGTCGGGCCTCGGCTGGGCGCTGCTGAGCATTCAGCCCGACAGCACGATTCGCCGGCTCGTGTCGCGCAGCATCCGCCGGATCGGGAAGTCGGGCAGGACGATCGACGAGGACGTCGTGCTCGACAAGGTCGAACAGACGCGCCGGCTCGGCTATTCGTATTCGGCGCATACCGTGACGCAGGGCGCCGCGATGATCTCGATGGTGATCGCGGACGGCTGGAACGGGCTGCCGTTGGCGATGGGCGTGGCCGGGCCGGTCGAGCGGATCGACCCGCATCGGGACGCGATCGTGCGCGCGATGCGGGCCGCGCTGGCCGAGCGCGCGGCGATGTGATCCGCTGCCGCACGTTTCTCCTGTTCGGAGACATTCGTCCAGGGGCCAGCGCAATCCCGTGATCAGCGTGAACAGGGACTAACCGCGCGAAGCGGGCGCGTGCAGGCATTCGCATAGAATCGGGACGTTTCGCCGCTCCTGTCCCGACTGCATTTCAGCGAGGCCGCCATGGCATTGAACGCACCGCTTTCCGGCATCCACATCGTCGAATTCGAAGGCCTCGGCCCCGGCCCGCTCGCGGGCTGGATGCTCGCCGGCATGGGCGCGCGCATCACGCTGATCGCGCGTCCGTCCGGCCGCACGAGCGCGCCGGACGCGCTGCGGGCCCGCGACGGCGATTTGCTGCGCGAAGGCAAGACGATCGTCGAACTCGACCTGAAGGCGCCGGCCGGACGTGACGCCGCGCTTGATCTGATCGCGCATGCCGATGCGCTGATCGAGGGCTTGCGCCCCGGCGTGATGGAGCGGCTCGGCCTCGGCCCCGACGTTTGCGCGCGCCGCAATCCGAAGTTGGTCTACGGGCGCATGACCGGCTGGGGTCAGCACGGCCCGCTCGCGGCCGCGGCCGGGCACGACCTGAACTACGTCGCGCTGACCGGGCTGCTGTCGCTGTCCGCGCCGCGCGACGGCCGGCCGGGCGTGCCCCCGACCGTCGTCGGCGATGCGGGCGGCGCGCTCGGGCTCGCGTTCGGAATCGTCTGCGCGTTGCTCGACGTGCGCGGCGGCGGGCCGGGGCGCGTGGTCGACGGCGCGATCGTCGACATCGTGTCGATGCTCGGTTCGCTCGCGCTGTGGGCACGCGCGAACGGACAGCTCGACGGCGCGCAGCCGAGCCTGTTCCACGACGCGCCGTTCTACGACGTGTATCGCTGCGCGGACGGCGATTGCGTGACGATCGGCGCGCTCGAACCGCCGTTCTATGCGCTGCTGATCGAACGGCTCGGGCTGACCGACGTCGATCCCGCGTCGCAGTACGACCGGGCGCGCTGGCCCGCGCTGAAGGCGCGTTTCGCGGAAGTGTTCGCGCAGCAGCCGTCCGCGCACTGGCGCGCGTTGCTCGAAGGCACCGACGCGTGCTTCGCGCCGGTGCTGAGCGTAGCCGACGCGGCCGCGCATCCGCACAATGTGGCGCGCGGGATCTATCGGACGGATGAGCACGGGAACGTGCGGGCGCGGGTGGCGCCGCGGTTTTTGCCGTTGGCGGGGGATGAAACAGACTAGGGCTGTCTTTCAGGAGGGTGCCCCCGTTCGTCGACGGTCGAGTGTCGAGTGCATCAGCGTGTCAATTTTGGTGCTTGGTCTCGTATCAAATTAAGTACAATCGACGCTCGATTGGAGAAAGAGCGGGTATGCCTCACACCATTCTGGCTGGCATGACGGCTAGCGTCTCGGAGCTGAAGCGGAATCCGATGGGAACCGTTGCCGCGGGCGACGGTTTTCCAGTCGCCATCCTGAATCACAACGAACCCGCGTTCTACTGCATTCCAGCGAAGACGTGGGAGGCGATGGTCGAACGCCTGGAAGACATCGAAGACAATGCGTTGGTCGATTCGCGCGCCAGGGAGAAGGTCGTCAAGGTCAAGCTGAATGACCTTTGAACTCGCCTTTTTCGAGCCTGCATTGAAGGGGGGGACGCTCGATCGAACCGTGCGCGATCAGTTCAAAGCGAGCTAGCCCGAGCGGCTCGAGCATCCTCGCATCCCGTCAGCCAAATTGCACGGCCACCCGGATCGCTACAAGGTCAAGCTGCGTGGTGTCGGCTATCGCCTCGTCTACGAAGTGCGCGACGCGGAAGTCATCGTGCTGGTGATCGCGGTGGGCCGCCGCGAGCGTGATGCGATCTGGCTGCGATGAAACGCTAGTGCGACAGGCGTCGCGGCATCGATGCTTGCCGACGCAGCAACTCACGCCGTCTCCACCGGCGCATCCGGCATCTTGCCGTCGCCGACGCGGTTGATCGTGCCTTGCGCGATTGCGACGAGCCGCTCGTGATCGCCGTCGATGACGAACACATGGCACTGGCAGGTCGCCTGGTGCCGGCCCGCGTAGACGAGCTTCGCGCGGGCGACGAGCGTGCCGTTCACGGCCGGCCGCAGATAGTTGATCTTGTATTCGGCGGTGATCACGCGCGGGCCGAGCACGAGCGCGCCGGCGAACGTCAGCGCGTTGTCCGCGAGATAGCTGATGACGCCGCCGTGCACGAAACCGTGCTGCTGCCGCAGTTCCTCGCGCACCGGCAGACACAGCGACACTTCGTTGTCGCCGATATGCATCAGCTCCGTGCCCAGCAGCATGCTGAACGGCTGCGCGCGCAATGCGCCGCGCGCGTGGTCCGTGATGTCGGTCATCAGTTGCTCCGAGAAACCCCGCCATTGATGGCGGGAAGGAAAGGCGTGCGGTTGACAGGCAGCTTTTTCCACGGGTTAGGATCACCTGCATGATCCTTGTCTATCGCTACCGCGTGAAGTCGCTCAACGGACTGCTCAACAAGCAGAGCCGTGCGGTGAACTACGTCTGGAACTTCTGCAACGACACGCAGAAGCACGCGCTCAAGTGGGGCAAGAAGTGGCCGACCGGGTTTGACTTGAATGTGCTCACGACCGGCAGCAGCAAGGAACTCAGCATCCATTCCGGCACGGTCAACGCAACATGCGAGCAGTACGCGAAGTCGCGCAGTCAGCACCGTCGGCCCTACCTGCGCTATCGCGGCAGGAAGTCGCTCGGCTGGGTGCCGATGAAGGGCCGAGACCTGAAGCGCGAAGGCGATGCGTTCCGCTTTGCCGGCAACACCTTCCGCGTGTTCAACAGCCGACCGCTTCCCGGAGGCAAGATCAAGGACGGAACCAACTTTGCGCAGGATGCGCGGGGCAACTGGTTTCTCAACATCGTGATCGAGATGCCCGATGTTCCGGCCCGACCTATCCGTTCCGGTGTGGGCATCGATCTCGGCCTGAAAGACTTCGCCACACTTTCGACGGGCGAGAAGCTGCCCAATGACCGGTTCGGTCGACGAGCGGCGGAAAAGCTGGCGAAAGCGCAACGGGCGCGAAAGCACAGGCGGCATATCGCGAAGCTGCATGCCAAGGTCGCGAATGCCCGCGCCGATTTCCAGCACAAGCTCGCGCTCGATCTGGTGCGGCGCTTCGATTACCTCGCGGTCGGCAACGTGTCGGCCGTCAAACTTGCCAGAACCAGGATGGCGAAGAGCGTCTACGACGCATCCTGGTCGTCCTTCCGAAACAAGCTCCGCTACAAAGCGATCGCGCACGGGGCCACGTTCGAGGAAGTCGACGAAAGCGGTTCCACCCAGTCCTGTTCGGCGTGCGGATCGAAAGACAGCACGACGCGGCCGAAAGGTATCGCGGGACTGCGAATAAGAGAATGGGCCTGCAGTGACTGTGGTGTCGAGCATGATCGTGATATCAACGCTGCGCTGAACATTCTCCGATGCGGACGTGCATCGCCAGGTGTGGGAATCCCCTCCCTTTAGGGAGAGGGGGACGTCAACGAACTTCCTTCGAAATGAGTGCCCGCTTGCGCTGAACTCTAGGAAGGGGGCTCCGGATAAGCAAGGAAATTCGTCCGCGTTTCGTGCAAATCCCGGCGCGATGCGACGCGATTATTGCGTCGAATACGCAAGATCTCCGCGTTTGCGGGCGATTCGACGCGAATGCGCGCGCGACGCGCGCGATTGATCCGCGTGGCGGCCATTCCGCCTAAAGTCCGACGAAGAAATGCCGCTAATGCCGGGGCATTGCCTCATCGTCCGCTCTCCAGGAATCCCCATGTTCGGAAAAATCAAGCTCGCGTCGGGTCTGCTCGGCGTGTTGACCGTGTTCTGTCTCTTCCTGTTCGCGATCGAAGCGCTCGGCTTCTGGGCGCTCACGTCGACGCGCAGCGGCGTCGACGATCTGTCCAACGTCGCGATCGCGCAGGTCGACGCGGCCAGCCGGGCGACCGAGCAACTGCTCGACGCGCGCATCAACCTGTCACGTGCCGGCACGCGGATGGTGCGCGGCGGGCCGAAGCCCGAGGACATCATCCGCCACGCGGGCACGTCGCTCGCGGAAGCGGACAAGGCGTTCGCCGTACTGACGGCCGCGCAGTCGATCGACGACACCAACCGCGCGCGCGTCGCGGCGCTCGCCGAGCGCTTTCGCGCGCTGCGCGGCGCGCTGGGCGAACTCGTGCAGTTCCTCGACGCCGACAACATCCAGGCGTTCCTCGACCAGCCGACCCAGGGCTTCCAGGACGCGTACATCGCCGAGCTGCATCGCTTCACCGACTATGGCGGCACGTCGAGCCGCGCGGCGCTCGACACGATCGACGGCGGCATGCTGTGGTTCAAGTCGGTCGGCATCGTGCTGCTGGTGGCGATGCTCGCGGCGAGCGCCGCGATCTACGCGGCCGCGCGGCGCGCGGTCGTCGCGCCGCTGGAGCAGGCCGGCCGCCATTTCGAGCGGATCGCGCAGGGCCGTCTCGACGAAGCCGTGCAGGCGGGCGGCGTGTTCGAGATCGACCGGATGCTGCGCGGCCTCGGCGCGATGCAGACGAGCATCGCGGGCACCGTGCGCACGGTGCGCCAGGCGTCCGACGCGATCCATCTCGGCGCGGGCGAGATCGCGGGCGGCAACGCCGACCTGTCGGCGCGCACGGGCACGCAGGCCGCATCGCTCGAGGAAACCGCCGCGAGCATGGAGGAATTGACCGCGACCGTCCGGCAGAACACCGACAGCGCCCGCGCGGCGAGCGCGCTGGCCGACGCGGCGCTCGAAGCGACGAGCCACGGCGGCGGCGTGGTCGACAGCGTGATCGACCGGATGCGCGGCATCGCGCAGAGCTCGGGGCGCATCGCGGAGATCATCTCGGTGATCGACGGCATCGCGTTCCAGACCAACATCCTCGCGCTGAACGCGGCGGTCGAGGCCGCGCGGGCCGGCGAACAGGGGCGCGGCTTCGCGGTGGTCGCGGGCGAAGTGCGCTCGCTCGCGCAGCGCAGCGCGCAATCGGCGAAGGAGATCAAGGCGCTGATCGAGGATTCGGTCGCGCAGATCAACGGCGGCGCGGAGCTCGTCGAGCGCGCCGGCGACGCGATGCGCACGGTGTCGGCGTCGATCACGCGCGTCGTGCAGACGATGTCGGAGATCACGGCGGCGTCGGTCGAGCAGAGCGTCGGGATCGAGCAGGTGAACCAGGCCGTCACGCAAATGGATCAGCTCACGCAGCAGAACGCGGCGCTGGTCGAGGAAGTCGCGGCGGCCGCCGCATCGCTGAACGACCAGACCGCGCACCTGATGCAGGCGGTGTCGGTGTTCGAACTGGGCGACGGACGCGCCGCCCACGGCGGCCGCGCGGCGCCGTCGTTCGCCGCGGCGGATTACGAACCGGTCGGCAGCGCCGCGTAGGCGGTCGCGAGGTGGTAGGGCGTCGTCGACGGCATGTCGGCGCGCGACACCTGTCCGTCCGCCGTCTTGCACTCGAACCAGCCGCGCGGATGCAGGAAGCGCGTGGCGAACCGCTCGATCTGCCGCGCGAGCGGCGCGGAGGCCGGCGTGCCGCCGTGCGTCGCGAGCGCGCGCAGGTATTCGGTCTGCGCCCAGATCCGCTGCGTGCCGTCGATGCATGCGCCTTGCGCGTCGAGCGCCGCGCACACGCCGCCCGTCTGCGGATCGACGCCGTATTGCTCGGCGAACGCGAACGCGCGCGACAGCGCGGCGGGCAGCCCGGTCCGCGCGAGCCGCGCACCGGCCGCATCGACCAGATAGAACCACTCGAACTGATGGCCGGGCTCGAAACGGTTGTCGGCTGCTCCGAGCGGCAGCTCGGCCACGCAGCCGGTCGCCGCGTCGACGAACGTGCGCTCGACGGCCTGCGCGGTGCGCGCGAGCGCATCGTCGAATGCCGGGTCGCCGAACGCATCGGCGGCCGCGAGCCACGCTTCGGTCAGGTGCATCAGCGGATTCTGCAGCGCGCCGCTGCCGGATGACGAGAAATCGGCGTGGCGCGCGGCGTCGAGCAGGGCGTCGCCGTGACGCGGCGCGAAGCGGTCCTGGATCAGCGCGGCGGTGGTTTCGGCCACCGTGCGCGCGGCGGCGTCGCCCGACGCCGCATGCCATGCGGCGCACGCGAACACGATGAACGCGTGCGTATAGAGATCCTTGGTCGTATCGAGCGGCGCGCCCTGCGCGTCGACGCTGTAGATCCAGCCGCCGTGGCGCGGGTCGCGAAAGTGCCGGCACAGCGCGTCGAACAGCGTGGCCGCATGCGCGGTGTCGCCGGCCTGCGCGAACACGAACAGTTGCCTTGCGCACGCCATGGCGCGATAACGGGTCGCGGGCAGCGGCGCGTGGGTGGCCGGATCGACGGCCTCGAACGGCAGTTGCAATGCTGGGTCGAACCCTGAACCCCGCCAGATCGGCAAGACGACGTGCGCGAAATGGTGGCGCAGCTGGGCGGCCTGGGCGGAAGCGGAGTCGGAAACGGACATGGCGGGGTTGAGCGCTTGGATCGAAACGTGTCGGCGCGGCCCGGAGAATCGGCGCGGCCGGGGCCAAGGATAAAACATTCCGCGCGGCCGGCACCAAAAAAGGAGAGAAATCGGATGCTCAGCAACCTGGAACTCGTGATGCGGCTCGTTCTCGCGGCGGCGCTTGGCAGCGTCATCGGCTTCGAGCGCGAGCGCCTGTCGTGGGCGGCCGGCCTGCGCACGCACATGCTGGTGTGCGTCGGCTCGACGCTGATCATGATCGTGTCGGCGTTCGGTTTCGCCGACGTGCTCGGCACCAGCGACCACGTCGTGCTCGATCCGTCGCGGATCGCCGCGCAGGTCGTGTCGGGCATCGGCTTCCTCGGCGCGGGCTCGATCCTGCTGCGCGGCGAGATCGTGCGCGGGCTGACGACGGCCGCGAGCCTGTGGTCGGTCGCCGCGATCGGTCTGGCGGTGGGCGGCGGGCTCTACGTCGCGTCGATTTCGGCGACGATCATCATCCTGATCATCCTGGCCGGCATCAAGCCGCTGGAGCGGCGCTATTTCACGGTGCGTCAGCGGCGCCAGCTCGCCCTGACGGTCGCGAGCGGCACGCTGACGTTCGATTCGCTGCACACGGCGCTCGGCCCGGACAGTGCGCGCGTGAAGCAGTTCATCGTGCAGCGGGCCGACGACACGGGCGAGCAGGACGAGGTGCGCATCGCGCTGGCGCGGGTGTCGGAACTCGAATACAAGGCGATCTGCGACAAGCTGCGTGCGTTGCCGGGCGTCACGCGCTTCGACGGCGGGAACGGGCTCGGGGGCGACGAATAGCGTGAACCGGTTGCGTGAATCGCTTGCGGGGCGTGCGACAATGGCCGACCACCGATTCCGTTCGACATCCGGGTTCGCGTCTGCGGGCCCCGCTATCCGATTTCCATGACCGAATCCGTTTCCACGCCTCGCTCCCGCTCCCGTTCCACCCGTTCGTCGGCCCGTTCGCGCCAGCGCTCGGCCGCTGCCGCAGGCAGTACGTCCGCCAGGGCGACGGCGCGCTCCGGCAGCGCACCGGCCGGCGACGCGCCGCGCGACGAGCGAACGCTCGACCTGTTCGGCGATCCGGTGCTGGAGCCGGGCGAGCGCATGCCGGTGACGGCGCGCGAGGAAGAGCTCGGGGAAGCCGAGGCGGCGGCCGGTGCCGACGACGGGCGACAGGCGACGCTGGACGGGTTTATCCCGCCGGCGGATGCGGCTGCGGCAACGCATGCGGAAGCTGAAAGTACGGCGGTGCAGGATGGGGCGGTCGAGGCCGCTTCCGTTTCGACACCTGAAGGCGATGTGGCCGCGAACGTCGATGGCGCATCGGCAGAGGGGCTTGCAACGCAGGCCGCCGATTCGCCTGCGGTCGACGGCGGCGCAACGCAGATCGACGTGCCCGTGGTCGACCGCGCCGCGAACGCGGAGACGAAGCTGCAAGCCGACGACGGCGCCGCGGCGCAGGCGGCGCAGGTGGCGCAGGCGCAAGCGGCAGATGGCGAAGTCGCGAAGCCTGTTGTCGAGGCGGCGGTCGTCAAATCCCGCGAAGGGAAATCTTCGGGGGATGCGGTGAAAGAGCGTCGCTCATCGTCGGGAGGCAAGCGTCGGGCGGCCGCCGGGGGCAATGAAGCGGCGCCGACGCCAACCGTAGCGGTTGCGACGAGCGTCGATTCGAAGCCGGAAGCGGTTGACTCGAACCCGCCGCTGGTCGTCGCCGCGCCGGTCGAGCCACAGACGCCGGTACAGCCGACCCAGTCGGCACAGTCGGTGCGGCCGCTCGAACCGGCAATCGCCACACCTTCCGCGAAGCCCCGCGACACGACCCCGCAGCCCGACGCTTCGCCGTCGCCGGTTGCGCAATCGGCGGTATCCGCCGCATCGTTCGTCACCAAGCCCTCGTCGGAGCGCACGCAACTGCCCGCGCCGGTCTTCGATCCGGACACGCACCTGCGCCCGCTGACCGACCGGCTCGCCGCAATGCAGTCCGACGTGGACGGCCTGACGCGGTCGGCCGATCGCGAGATGCGCCGCGTCAACCGGCTGCTGCTCGCGCTGGCCGTCGTCGTGCTCGTAGGGCTCGTCGCGCTGGTGCTGCAAACGCGGCAGATCGCGCACCTGAAACAGGACGTGGCCACCCAGCAGCAACGGATCGATCGCCTCGCGGCCGATCTGTCGACGCAGCAGGCCACGCTGATGACGCTCGAGGAGCACCACGAAGCGCTCCTGTCGCAAGTCGACCGGCTTCAGCGCAACGCGAACCGCGAGGCGGCCGTTGCGAAACGGGTTCGTCGCAGCCGCTAACGTTTCGACCCCATCCTGGCAGCCCGACGCAGCAAGGATCGCCATTTCCCATCGACGATCGGCTGTCGCGCGGGTGCGGCAAACCGATGCAGTTCGCTGGCAGAGTTCAGGGAAAACCCTTAGAATGGAGGTCATCTAAGGGAAAACCCTAGCCATATCTGTCAGGAGTCTCACATGAGCTTCATCTTCGCCTTGCTGCAAAAAATCGACGACCTGTTCGTGTCCCCGCACCTGCCGCTCGACGCCGAATACTCGTACGCCGCACGTCACGCCGAAGCCGAGCGCGTGCGCCGTGCAAACCTCGTGCCGATCGTCCTGTACCGTCGCTGATTCGCTGATTCGCTGATTCGCTGATTCGCTGATTCGCTGATTCGCTGATTCGCTGATTCGCTGATTCGCTGATTCGGCACGGCGTCCGCCGCACTTGCTCGGGCGTTTTTTACCGCCGCCTCGCGCGCCGGTGCGACTGTCCCGCTACACTGGAAGTCCGACTCCGCTCACGGCGACCGGGCCATGCTGCAGATTCGGCCGATGACGGCCGGCGAATTCCACGCGTACCGCACGCGAGCCATTGAAGGTTACGCGCGCGATCTCGTTTCCTCCGGACAAAATGCTGTCGAAGACGCGGCCGATCGTGCGCGCGCCTGTTTCGACACGCTGCTGCCGGACGGCCTGCTGACCGCCGGCCAGACCCTCGTCACGCTCATCGACGGCGCCAGCGGCGACACGGTGGGCGACCTCTGGTACGCGATCGTCCCCGAAGGGCCGAACCGCACGCTGTTCATCTACGACCTCGACATCGTCCCGTCCCGGCGCCGCCAGGGCTGGGCCACGCGTGCGCTCGACGCGCTCGACGCCGAGGCCCGTCGCTACCGCGTCACCGAGATCGGGCTGTCGGTGTTCAATCACAACGCGGCGGCGCGTGCGCTGTATCGTTCATGCGGCTTCGTGCCGATCACCACGACGTTGATCAAACCGGTCGTGTTGGACTGAATCCGCCGGCTCGCGATGCATCGACATGGGGTTGCGATTCGACATACTGCGTAGCTGGCCAATGCCGGCACGCTTCGTGACCCTTCCTGACCGACCGCCGACCGCCGACCACCGACCACCGACCACCGACCACCGACCACCGACCACCGACCACCGACCACCGACCACCGACCACCGACCACCGACCACCGACCACCGACCACCGACCACCGACCACCGACCACCGACCACCGACCACCGACCACCGACCACCGACCACCGACCACCGACCACCGACCACCGACCACCGACCACCGACCACCGACCACCGACCACCGACCACCGACCACCGACCACCGACCACCGACCACCGACCACCGACCACCGACCACCGACCACCGACCACCGACCACCC
>NZ_CADFDM010000008.1:0-192719 GCF_902832985.1 Burkholderia sp. BCC0097 | reverse complement strand
CAACGCGCGCGGCCTTTCCATCTCCGCAGCAGCAACGCGTTGGTCACGACGCTGACGCTGGAAAACGCCATCGCCGCGCCCGCGATCACCGGGTTCAGCAAGCCGAGCGCCGCGAGCGGCACGCCGACCAGGTTGTACACGAACGCCCAGAACAGGTTCTGCTGGATCTTGCGGTGCGTGCGTTTGGAGATGTCGATCGCGTCGGCGACGAGCGCCGGGTCGCCGCGCATCAGCGTGATGCCGGCCGTGTGCATCGCGACGTCGGTGCCGGTCGCCATCGCGATGCCGACGTCCGCCGCGGCGAGCGCGGGCGCATCGTTGATCCCGTCGCCGACCATCGCGACGACCCCGCCGTGCGTGCGCTTCAACTCGGCGACGACCCGCGCCTTGTCGTCGGGCAGCACCTGCGCGTGCACTTCGCCGATGCCGAGCGCCGCCGCGACGGCCGCCGCGCTGCCGCGGTTGTCGCCCGTCACGAGCGCGCTCGCGACGCCGCGCGCCGACAGCGCCGCGATCGCGTCGCGGGCGCCCGGCTTCACGGTGTCGCCGAAGGCGATCAGCGCGAGCACCGCGCGCGGCGCATCGGCACGCATCAGCCACGAAATCGTGTTGCCCGCGCGTTCGAGTTCCGCTGCGCGCGCATCGAGCGTCGGCGGCACCGCGATGCCGAGTTCGTCGCGCCAGCGCGTGCTGCCGAGCGCGAGCCGTTGCCCGCCGACGTGCGCTTCCACGCCGCGCCCGGCCACCGCGCGCGCATCGGTCGCGACGACCGGCTCGGCCGCGCCGCCCTGCGCGGCCATGTCCGCGTCATGCGCGGCGACCACCGCACGCGCGAGCGGATGGTCGCTCTGCCGCTGCACGGCCGCCGCGAGCGCGAGCGCTTCGGCGCGCGGCACGCCGACGGCGTCGAACGCCGTCACGGACGGCTTGCCTTCGGTCAGCGTGCCCGTCTTGTCGAACGCGATCACGGTCGTGCGCTGCGCGAGTTCGAGCGCCTGCGCGTCCTTGATCAGCACGCCGTGCCGGGCCGCGACGCCGGTGCCGGCCATGATCGCGGCGGGCGTTGCGAGACCGAGCGCGCACGGGCACGCGATCACGAGCACCGCGACCGCGTTGAGGATCGCGGTCTCCATCCCGGCGCCGGCGATCAGCCAGCCGACCAGCGTCAGCACGGCGATGCCGAGGATCGCCGGCACGAATACCTCGCTGACGCGATCGACGAGCCGCTGGATCGGCGCCTTCTCGGCCTGCGCGGATTCGACGAGGCGGATGATGCGCGCGAGCGTCGTCTCCGCGCCGATCGCGGTGGTTTCGACGACGAGCGCTCCTTCGCCGTTGATCGAGCCGGCGGTGACGGCGTCGCCGTCGTCCTTCGGCACGGGCAGGCTTTCGCCGGTGATCAGCGATTCGTCGATGTGCGAGCGACCCGACACGATCCGTCCGTCGACGGGCACGCGCTCGCCGGGCCGGATGCCGACGTGCGTGCCGACGCGCACCTGCGACAGCGGCACGTCGCGTTCGACGCCGTGCTCGACGACCCGCGCACGGTCGGGGCGCAGCGCGTTCAGCGCGCGGATCGCCTCGGTCGTCTGGCGCTTCGCGCGCGATTCGAGCCACTTGCCGAAGCGCACGAGCGTGACGATGACGGCCGACGCTTCGAAATACAGATGGCCGGGATGCGCGGGATCGCGCAGCATCCACAGGCTCAGCCCGTACGCGGCCGACGTGCCGAGCGCGACGAGCAGGTCCATGTTGCCGGTGCGTGCCTTCACCGCATGCCAGGCCGCCCGGTAGAAGCACGCGCCGAAACCGAACTGCACGATCGACGCGAGCACGAGCTGAAGCCAGCCGGGCAGCATCAGGTCGATACCGAACGGTGCGGCGAGCATCGGTGCGACGAGCGGCGCGCTCAGCACGGCGGCGCCGATCACGAGGTTGCGTTCGCGAATCGCTTCACGGCGCTTGCGTGCGTCGGGGTCCTGCGCGGGGCTGGCTGGCTGTAAGTCGGCGCCGGCCGGTGCGCTGGAGGGTGACGCGGCCGGAAGCGACGCACGGTAGCCGGCCGTGGTGACGGCCGCGATCAGCGCGGCGGCGTCGAGTGCGCCGGCGCCGTGCACCGACGCGCGTTCGGTCGCGAGATTGACCGTCGCGCGCGCGACGCCCGGCACGGCGGCCAGCGCTTTTTCGACGCGGCCGGCGCAGGACGCGCAGGTCATGCCGGCGATGTCGAGGTCGATGTCGGTGGAAGCAGCGGTGGCGGGCGGTGGGGCGACGGCTGTCGGTGTCGCGCCGTAGCCGGCTTGTTTCACCGCGTCGATAAGCTGTGCAGCAGATACGTCGTTCGACGCGTCGACCGTCGCACGTTCGGTCGCCAGGTTGACCGATGCACGCGTGACGCCCGGCACCTTCGCGAGTGCCTTCTCGACGCGCGACACGCAGGACGCGCAGGTCATCCCGTCGATGTCGAGTTCGATGCTTGCGGGCGCGGCGGGCAGGGTAGGGGCGCGGGCCGGGACGTCGATGTTCGGCGTCGTCGGCGTCGCGCCATAGCCAGCCTGCTTCACGGCATCCGCCAATTGCGACGCGGAAACGCCGGCCGATGCGTCGACCGTTGCACGTTCGGTCGCCAGGTTGACCGATGCACGTGTGACGCCCGGCACCTTGATGAGCGCCTTCTCGACGCGCGACACGCACGACGCGCAGGTCATGCCATCGATATCGAGTTCGATCGTCGTGGCGGCGGCCGGCGCAGACGGCGTTGCGTCCGCCGTCGCGTCCACCGCATGCGTGGGCGCAACGGCTTCGTCGGCCGTCTCGCGCACCGCGGCGCGATAGCCGGCCTCACGGATCGCATCGACGAGCCGGTCAGGCTCGACGGTCTCCTGCGCCTTGACCGTCGCCGTATGCGCATCCAGATCGACCGCCGCATCGACGACGCCCGGCACGGCGGCCAGCGCGCGCTGCACGCGGCCCGTGCAGCCGCCGCAATGTATGCCGTCGACGTTCAGCTCGATCGTTTGCAGCGCCGCGGAGGCAAGTGGTTCAGTCATGTCGGATTCCCCAAAAGCGCGGTTCGTGCCGCGAATGGTTCCAGTATCAACATTCCCATGATGGTAAGGTCAAGCGTCGGCGACGATGCGACGCAGGTCGATGCACACAGGGTGTCACAACGCGGAAAAAGCGATCGCCGGCCTTCCGTACGGACAGCCGGTGAGCGCTGAAGCGCCGAGCTTGGCGCTCGCGAGGCGTTTACGGGCCGATGTTCCCGACGCTGTTCCAGATTTTTGCGGAATCCCGTGAACTATTTCAGATTTTTTGACGATTCGGCTAGCGTTTTACCCGTTATTCGGCATATTGGGGGATGCCCTTAGGCGCTATGATACCGGCCTGACATCAGCGCCCACCGTTACGAAACGTCACGAAACGGTCATCCGGGCACGCTGGGGTGCCTTGCTTCGCCGTTCGCGAGACGAACAGGGCGTTGACTGAAAAGAACGATATTCGGCCAGTAATCGATGATTGAAAACCAGCGAGAATCAGTTTCTCTGCGACGCGCGTGCGCGTCGCTGGCCATTGCGGCGTTGCTTGCGGGATGCGCGTCGCAACCGGACGCGATCCAGCGGAAAACCGGCTGGATGCGCGCGGAAGTCGCCGACTCCTATATCTATGCGTATCCGCTCGTGCTGATGGACGTCGCGAAGGAAGCGGCGACGGGCGGCGACGGCGCGCAACCGGGACAGGCGCCGCTCAACACGCTGCGCCACGCGCAGGCGCTGCCGCCCGTCGGCGCGGTCAATCCGCCGCTGCCGGGCGTCGACACGCTCGACTCGACCGGCTGGCTCGACGTCGCCGCCGAGCCCGTGATCGTTACGCTGCCCGACACGCGCGGCCGCTACTGGGACGCACGCGCGCTCGACATGTGGACGAACGTGCTGTGGTCGTCGTCGAGCGTCGCGGCACGCGGCGCTCGCGGTGCCGCGCGATCGCAAACGATTGCCTTCGCCGCGAAGGACTGGCAGGGCACGCTGCCGAAGGGCGTGCTGCGCGTCGACGTGCCGTCCGCCAATGCGTGGCTCGAAGTGCGGCTGCAGACGAGCGGCGGGCGCGATCTGACGAACGTGAAGAAATTGCAGCGCGCGATCCGCGTGGTGCCGCTGTCGGTCTACACGGGCGCCGAGCGCGGCGCGTCGGTGGCGGTCCATGCGGGCAGCGCACCGTCCGAAGCGGTGGGCGGCGGCACGCCGGCCGAACAAGTGGCCGCGCTCGACCCGAAGGCGTTCTTCACGCGCTTCGCGCGGGCGCTGCAGGACAATCCGGCGCCAGCCGACGACGCACACGCGCAGGAATCGCTCGGCGACATCGGCGTGACGGCCGGCTACCCGGTGCTGTGGACGGGCGACCGTCTGACGGCCGCGACGGCCGGCGTCGCCGAGGCGCGCGCGCGGCTCGCGACCCCGCCTTCGAACCTGCTGAACGCGAATGGCTGGACCTGGCTCGGAGATACGGCCGGCAAGTACGGCCAGGACTACGCGCTGCGCGCGTATGCGGCCTACACGCAGTTCGGCACCGCGACGCGCGACGACGAGACGCTCGCGATCACCCGCGTCGACAGCGACGGCCACCCGCTGAACGGCGCGAACCGGTACGTGCTGCATTTCGCGCCGGGCGCGCTGCCGCCGGTGCGCGCGTTCTGGACGCTCACGCCGTACACGACCAACGGCGCGTTGCCCGACGTCGGGTCGGCGCGCCGCTCGCTCGGCGATCGCGACCGGCTGCGCCGCAACCACGACGGCTCGATCGACATCGTCGTGTCGGCGTCGCCGGGCGGCACGCATGCGGCCAACTGGCTGCCGGCGCCGCGTACCGATTTCGCGCTCGCGTTGCGCCTGTACGCCCCGAAGCCGCAGGCGAGCGACGGCTCGTGGATGCCGCCCGTCGTCGTCCGGAAATGAACGGTTGACCGCCGCCGTTGTCCGATCGGCGGGCGCGGCGGCGGCGCCCGACCGCCGTACCGTCCCCTCCTGAGCCTATACTTTCGGGATAGCGTGCGCGGCCGCCCGGTTCCCGGGGGCGGCCCGGCATCCATTCCCGAGATATTCAAGCATGGCAAGCGCAGACAAAGAAACCGTACCCTCGACCCTCCATGCCCTCGGTGGCGTTGCACGCTCGCGCCGGACCCGGCGTATCGGCATCGGCGTGCTGATCTTCCTCGTTTTGTTCGGACTGCTCGGCTTCTTCGCGGCGCCGCCGTTGATCCGCCATGTCGCCGAACAGCAGTTGAGCAAGCAGCTCGACCGGCCGGCCACGATCCAGCGCATCGCACTGAACCCGTACACGCTGAACCTCGAAGCCGACGGCATCCACCTCGGCGAGCGCGGCGGCCAGGGCGACTTCATCGACATCGGCAAGCTCGTCGTGAGGCCGTCGTGGTCGTCGCTGTTCCGCGGCGCGCCGATCGTCAACGAGGTCCGGCTCGATTCGCCACGTTTTCACGTCGTCCGCTATGACGCGCAGCGTTTCAATTTCACCGACCTGATCGAGAAGTTCTCGTCGCCGACGCCGAAGCCCGACAGCAAGCCGACGCAATTCTCGGTGTCGAACATCCAGGTCAACGACGGCCGGATCGACTTCGACGATCGCCTGCTGAATGAAAAGCACGTGGTCGACAACTGGACGCTCGGCATTCCGTACATCGCGACGCTGGCCTCGAAGACCGATATCTTCGTCGAGCCGAAACTGCGCGCGCGCTTCGACGGCAGCCCGATCTCGATCGACGGCAAAACCAAGCCGTTCGCGCAGTCGCGCGAATCGGAGATCGCGCTGAAGTTCGACCGCCTCGACGTGCCGAAGCTGATCTCGTACGTGCCGGCGAAGCTGCCGGTGGCCGTGACGAGCGGCCTGCTCAGCAGCAACCTCACGGTCAATTTCGTGATGAGCGGCGAGACGCCCGCGCTGCGCGTGTCGGGCACCGTCGACCTGAACGACGCGAAGGTGACCGACCGCGCGTCGGCACCGCTGTTCGCCGCGCGCGGCGTGCACGTCGCGGCGGCCGGGCTGGAACCGCTGCGCAACGCGATGCACTTCGACGAGATCCGGCTCGACCAGCCGGTGGTCGATCTGTCGCGCGACAAGCAGGGCGTGCTGAACGTCGAGAAGCTGGTCGCGCAACCGGCCGCCGCGCCGAAGGCCGCAGCCGGCAAGCCGGGCGCGTCGGCCGTCGCCGTTTCCGGTGCGTCCACCGCGTCTGGTGCGTCCGGTGCGTCCGTCGCCGCCGCCAGCGGCGCGAAGGCCGAAGGCAGCGCCGCCGCGAAGGAAGCGCCGCCGCTCGACCTGACGATTCGCCATGTCGCGATCGACGGCGGCACGATCAACGTCGACGACCGCGTGCCGGCGACGCCGACCGCGCTGTCGCTGACGAAGCTCGCCGCGACGCTCGACGGCTTCTCGCTGCAGGGCAAGACGCCCGCCAAGTACACGCTGTCGACGTCGCTGTCGCGCGGCGGCGACGTGAAGGCCGAAGGCGCGTTCAACCTCGCCGCGAAGCAGGCCGACACGAAGCTGACGGTCGCCGCGCTCGCGCTGCCGGCGCTGCAGCCATATCTCGGCGAGGCGACGCGTGCGCGCGTGCTCGACGGCACGCTCGGCGCGACCGTCAACGCGAAGACCGACTGGGGCAAGACGCCGCTCGCCGCGGAAGTCGCCGACAGCACGGTCAGCCTCAAGTCGCTGAAGATCGCCGCGCCGGACAACAAGGCGCCCGCGATCGTGCTGCCCGACGCGAGCGCGAAGATCGCGAAGATCGACGTCGCCGCGCGCACCGCCGAGATTGCGAGCGTCGACGCGAGCGGGCTCGCGCTCGACGTGAAGCGCCTGAAGGACGGCAAGATCGACCTCGCGGCGCTGGCCGAACCGGCGCAAGCCGCGGTGCCGCCGCGCACGGTCGCGCGCAAGGCCCAGGCCGCCGCGCCGTCGTGGCACTACCGGATCGACGCGCTGAACGTGAAGGAGGCGTCCGCCAACTTCACCGACCTGTCGACGCCGCGCCCGGTGAAGCTGGCGATCAAGCCGCTGGAGCTGTCGGTGCAGAAGGTGAGCGACGACCTGACGAAGCCGCTGCCGGTGCAACTGAAGGCGACGCTGAACCGCAAGGGCTCGCTGAACGTGACGGGCGACGTGACCGCGCAGCCGCTGAAGCTCGGCCTGAAGATCAACGGCAACCGCCTCGACGCGGCCGCGTTCGAGCCGTACTTCGGCAGCGCGCTGAACGCGACGATCGCGAGCGCGCTGCTCAACGCGCAGGGCAACCTGACGTTCGCGCAAGTAAAGGACAAGCCGCGCGCGACCTATCGCGGCGACGTCGCGCTGGTCGACGTGCGGATGCTCGACAAGGCGACGTCCGACCCGTTCGCCGGCTGGCGCTCGCTCGCGCTGTCGAACTTGAAGGCGAACTACGACGAGAAGGGCACCGACGTCGACGCCGCGCGCGTGACGTTCTCGAACTTCTACGGCCGCGTGCTGCTCGACGCGCAGGGCCGGCTGAACCTGAAGGACGTGGTCGCGAAGGAGACGGGCCCCGCGCAGTCGCTCACGCGCGACGCGAGCAAGGGCGAGCCGGTGCCGCTGTCGCCGGGCGTGACGCCGCCGGCCGCCGCGCAGGCCGCCTCGGCCGCGGCCGCGCAGCAGGCGTCCGTGCCGGCCGCCGCGTCGGCGACGGTGGTCGTGAAGGCCGCGCCGCAGCCGCAGAACCCGGTGCGGATGCACTTCGGCGAACTGCTGCTGCAGAACGGCCGCGTCACGTACACGGACAACTTCATCAAGCCGAACTACACGGCGAACCTCGTCGCGATCAAGGGCACGGTCGGCGCGTTCGGCACGGATTCGACGACGTCCGCGCCGGTCGACGTCGCCGCGAACCTCGCGGGCAACGGGCCGATTTCGATCAAGGGCTCGGTGAACCCGCTGATCGAGAAGCCGGCGCTCGACCTCACGGCCACCGCGCACGACATCGAACTGACCAACCTGACGCCGTATTCGGCGAAGTACGCGGGCTATCCGATCACGAAGGGCAAGCTCAACGTCGACCTGCACTACCAGCTCGCGAACGACCAGTTGTCGGCGAACAACCACATCTTCATCGACCAGCTCACGTTCGGCGATCGTGTCGAGAACGACACGGCGACGAAGCTGCCGGTGAAGCTCGCGATCTCGCTCTTGAAGAACACGCGCGGCCAGATCGACGTGAACCTGCCGGTGTCGGGCTCGCTGTCGAATCCGGAGTTCAGCGTCGGCGGGCTGATCTGGCACGCGGTGCTGAACCTGATCGCGAAGGCCGTCACGTCGCCGTTCACGCTGCTCGCGAATGCGTTCGGCGGCAGCGGCGGCGAGGATCTCGGCTACGTCGAGTTCGCGCCGGGCTCGTACGCGTTGACCGACGCGCAGCAGAAGAAGCTCGACACCGTCGTGAAGATGCTGACCGAGAAGCCGTCGATCCGCCTCGACCTGATCGGCCGCGTCGATCCGGCGCAGGACACGCCGGGGCTGCGCGACGCGTACGTCGAGCGGCTGGTGCGCCAGCAGAAGCTGAGGGACGTGGTGGGTCAGGGCGAGAGCGTCGATCCGATGTCGGTGAAGGTCGACAAGGCCGAATACTCGAAGTACCTGACGCGCGCGTACAAGGCTGCCGACTTCAAGAAGCCGCGCAACCTGGTGGGCCTGCAGAAGACGCTGCCCGATGCGGACATGAAGCAGGCGCTCGCCGATCACGCACCGGCCGACGACAACGCGCTGCGTGCGCTCGCGCAGCAGCGCGCGCAGGCCGTGCGCCAGTATCTCGACGGCAAGATCGATTCGAGCCGCATGTTCGTCGTCGCGCCGAAGCTCGACGCGAAGGGCATCTCGGACAAGGGCGCGACTACCCGCGTCGACTTCGGGCTGCAGTAAGCCTTACCGCTATCCGCCATCCGCTATCCGCCGCCACGCCCGCACCCGTCGGGCGTGGCGGCTTTTTTTTCAGCGTCCGGCGATCGCCGGTTCGCGCTTGTCCAGCTCCTTCCTCGCGGCCAGCGGCAGACGCGCGTCGTCCCACTGCGTCAGCCATTCGACTTCCTTCGCGGTAAAGACCTGTCCGTAGTTGCGCAACGCGTACTGCAGCGCGTCGACGACGTGATGGCGAATGATTTCAGGGGTACGTGCATCGTCCAGCACGAACCGGAGAGCTTCCAGGGTTGACATAGTCGTGCTCCGGGTCAGGGAAAACCCTTTATCACACGCCAATAGTCGCGGGCCAAGTCGAAAAAAATCCCGTCGCACGGGCCGGTGCACACGAGGGCCGTGGATTGCGACCCCTTCATGTCATTTGCGATTGGTTACGTTTGACAGAGAACAGAAAGCCCCGCTTCATCCGACCGCCGCACGGCCCGGCGATATTTTGCGCGCCTGATGGCAGGTCACGCGGTTCAACATCAATCGATGAGGTGGGGTGATGATTTCGTTTTTCGGTAAGCAGCGACAGATGGCGGCAGTGGTGGCGGGTGCGCTGGCGCTCGCCGGCGCGGGCGTGCACGCGGCGCAACAGGACGGTAACGCTCAGGGCGGCGGCAACGGCCGGGCGGCCCGCGTCGTGAAGCACGTGCTGCTGCTGAGCATCGACGGTCTGCACGAGCAGGATCTGGCGCGCTGCATCGGCGCGAACACGTGCCCGAACCTCGCGGTGCTCGCGAAGAGCGGCGTGACGTACGCGAATGCATACACGCCGGGCCTGTCGGATTCGTTCCCGGGCCTTGCCGCGCTGGTGACGGGCGGCTCGCCGAAGACGGCCGGCCTGTTTTACGACGTGTCGTACGACCGCAACCTGTACGCGCCGAGCGACACGACGTGCTCGGGCAAGCAGGGCTGGAACGTCGTGTTCGACGAAACGACCGGCATCGATGCGCAGAACGGCGGCGCGCTCGTGCACCTCGACGGCGGCGGCGCGTTCAATCCGCAGGCGATCCCGCATGCGAAGGTCAACGGCCAGTGCGTGCCCGTCTACCCGCACAACTACGTGAAGACCAACACGGTGTTCGAGGCCGTCAAGGCCGGCGTGCCGAATGCGCGCACCGCGTGGGCCGACAAGCACGCGTGGGGCTACGACTGGCTGAACGGCCCGTCGGGCACCGGCGTCGACGACCTGATGCGCACCGAGATCAATTCGATCGACCCGGCGACCAACACCGCCTACACCGACGTCTACTCGCACACCGCGCGCTTCGACAACCTGCACGTGCAGGCGCTGATCCACCAGATCGGCGGCCGCGATTCGAGCGGCACGAAGACCGCGCCGGTGCCGACGCTGTTCGGCGCGAACTTCCAGACGCTGAGCGTCGCGCAGAAGGCGCCGGTCGCGAAGGGCGGCGGCTATCTCGACGCCGACTTCACGCCGAACGGGCAGGTCGCGAACGCGATCACCTATGTCGACGACGCGATCGGCCATGTCGTCGCGGCGCTGAAGCAGGCCAACCTGTATTCGTCGACGGCCGTGATCGTCACATCGAAGCATGGCCAGTCGCCGAGCGATCACACGAAGCTCGTGAAGAACGGCGACACGCTGACGAAGCTGCTCGAAGCGAACGACTTCCTCGACCCGAACGGCAACTTCGGCCAGAACAACACGACGACGGGCAACCTGAACGACGGTTCGGGCCTGGTCGGCACGGGCTTCGTGCAGACCGACGACGTCGGGCTGATCTGGCTGCGCGACCGCGGCCAGCGCACGGCCGTCGTGCAGACGCTGAAGGCGAACCTCGGCTGCAACGCGCCGGGGATCTGCGCGGACGGCCCGCAGGCGTACGTGCTGTACGGCGCGGCGCTCGCCGACCGCTTCGGCGATCCGGCCAACGGCCGCACACCGGACATCGTCGTCCAGCCGAACCCGGGCGTGATCTACACGTCGAGCACGAAGAAGGACGAGGAGCACGGCGGCAACGCGCCGGACGACAGCCATCTCGGCCTGCTCGTGTCGTATCCGGGCATTCATCGTGCGCGCACGGTGAACGATCTCGTCGGCACGAAGCAGGTCGCGCCGACGATCCTCGCGCTGCTCGGCGCCGATCCGCGCCTGCTGCAGGCGGTCGTGGCCGAGAACACGCGCGTGCTGCCGGGGCTCGGCATCGGGCGTTGAGCGTCGCATGCCGGACGCCGCCCGCGGGCGGTGTCCGGGGCAGGGCGCGCGCAGCCGTGCGGCGGTGCGCGCCGTTCGTTTCCGGGGCGACGCCGTGCCGTCTTACGCGTGCCCGGCTTCGTCCAGCATCCACTCCCTGAACCGCCTCAACGCATCGCTCGTGTCGAGGCGCTCCGGCGCGTAGCACAGGTAGTGCCCCTGCGCGTCCACGTCGACCGGTGCGTCGAACGGCTCGACCAGCGTGCCCGCCGCGAGATTGTCGAGAATCAGGAAGCGCGGCACGAGGGCGATCCCGAGCCCGGCCTGGGCTGCCTGGATCAGCACCGAATACTGCTCGAAGCGCGGCCCGGCCAGCGCGTTCATCTGCGTCGCGCGATGACGTTCCGCCCACGCGGACCACGCGATCTCCGCCTGCTCGTGCACCAGGCGCGGCGCCGCCGCCGCGTCGGCGGGCACGCGCAGCGCATGCCGGTCGGCGAATTCGCGCGAGCAGACCGGCACGAAGGTCCGCCCGCCGAGATAGTCGCTTCGCACGCCTTCCCATCCGCCATCGCCGTAGCGAATCGCCGCATCGAGCCCGAACGGAAACACGTCGCCGGGCGCGAGATGGCGGCGAAAGCTCAGCGTGACCCCCGGCGCGGCGGCGAGAAAGCGTGTGAGCCGCGGCAACAGCCACTTGGTCGTGAACGTCGGCACGCTCGCGATCGTCAGCAGGTCGCCGTTCTCGCGGGCACTCAGCAGTTCGATCGACGCGTTGCCGATTTCGCGCAGCGGCCCGACGACGCGCGCGTGATAGACCTGACCGGCACGGGTGAGCGCGAGCCCGCGCCCCTCGCGCACGAACAGCTTCACGCCGAACAGCGCCTCGAGGCTCGCGATCTGCCGGCTGACCGCGCTCGGCGTCAGGCCGAGTTCGCGGGCCGCATAGGAGAAGTTCAGATACTTCGCGGACGTGGCGAATGCATGCAACTCCGCCACGTTCGGATACAGGTGCTTCATCGCGAGCTGTTCCGTCCTTGCATAGGTCGATGCGCGCTTTTTACGTTTTTTTCATGACGATGCCATGTCGGAACCGCACACTGCGCCAGCTTCGACAACGCATGCGGGCCCGTCCGGCGGGCGTTGTGCGAGGTTTTTCCCGATCGTCTCCGAGTGTCTTCATGCCTGCGTCAACCACCCCGGTCATCGCCGACGGTATTCCGATTCGTCGTAACAAACGCGCCCGGCCTTCCGTCGGGCGCCTGCTGCTGCAGGCGCTGCTCGCGGTGTTCGGCCTCTACCTGCTGTTGCCGATCGCGTTGCTGCTGATCGGCGCGGTGGGCGAATCGTGGACGAACACGTTGCTGCCTGCCGGCGTCACCGGGCACTGGTTCGCCGACCTGGCCGCGAACCGGAGCTTCACGCGCGCGTTCGGCGTGAGCTTCATCGTGGCGCTGGCGTGCTGCGCGCTCAATGCGGCGATCGGCCTGCCGCTCGCGTATGCGCTGCATCATCGCGCGCAGGCCGGCGGCGGGTTCGCGACGCGCATCGTGATGCTGATGCCGGTCGCCGTGCCGGCGCTGACGCTCGGCTTCGGCTATATCGCGATCTTCAGCGGCGACACGTTGCCGTGGCTCGGCACGTTGCCGCTGATGATCGCGGCGCACGCTGTGCTGACGCTGCCGTATCTGCTGCAGACGCTGCTCGGCGACCTGCGCCACCTCGGCCTCGCGCGGCTCGAGGCTTGCGCGGCGACGCTCGGTGCGACGCCGCTGCGCCAGTTCGTCACGATCGTGCTGCCGAACCTGCGGCACAGCCTGTTTTCCGGCCTCGTGATGGTGGCCGCGCTGTCGATCGGCGAATTCCAGATCTCGAACCTGATCGCCGGCTTTCGCTACCGGAACTATCCGATCGTGTTGCTGCAGGCGTTCTACGGCGCGACGGGGATGGCGTGCGCCGCCACCGTCGTGCTGCTCGTGCTCGCCGTGCTGGCGACGCTCGTGTCCGTCGGCACCGTGCAACGTCTGAAGTGAGTCATCAATGAGCCTCGAATTCGAACACGTCAGCTTTCAGTATCCGGGCGCCCGCCATGGCGTCGACGACGTCACGCTGTCCGCCGCGCAGGGCGAATTGCTCGCGGTGATGGGGCGCAGCGGGTCCGGTAAATCCACGCTGCTGCGGCTCGCGGCCGGGCTGCTCGACGGCTGGCGCGGCCGCATCGCGATCGGCGGCGACGACGTGGCCGGCGTGCCCGTGTGGCGGCGCGAAGTGGGGATGGTGTTCCAGCACTACGCGCTGTTCCCGAACCTGTCGGTGCTCGACAACGTCGCGTACGGGCTGCGGATGCGCGGCGTCGCGGCCGACGTGCGGCGCCGGCGCGCGCTGGACATGCTCGAGCGGGTCGGATTGTCGGCGCATGCGACGCGCGGCATCGCGATGCTGTCCGGCGGGCAGCAGCAGCGCGTCGCGCTCGCGCGGGCGCTCGTGATCGAACCGAAGCTGCTGCTGCTCGACGAGCCGCTGGCGGCGCTCGATGCCGGCATCCGTCATCAGTTGCGCGACGAGATTCGCGCACTGCAGCGCGCCTGCGGTGCGACGACGCTGTTCGTCACGCACGACCAGGACGAGGCGCTGAGCATGGCCGACCGCGTCGCGATCGTCGACGGCGGCCGCGTGCTCCAGACCGGCACCCCGCGCGACCTGTACGAGCGCCCGGCGACCGCCCAGGTCGCGCGCTTCGTCGGGCATTCGACGCTGCTGCACGGGCGCGTGCTCGCGCACGGCGAAATCGACGTGCGCTTTGCGACGCTGCGCGCGGACACCGGCGCGCATCGGCCGGGTGCGGAGATCGCGGTGCTGGTGCGGCCCGAGCATGTGCAGGCCGATCCGCCCGCGCGCTCGCGGCGCTTTCCTGCGCGGCGGCGCACGCCGCGCCGCTCTATCCGGGCGAAGACGCGCTGTACGCGAAGGCGGCCGACGAAGGGCTCGTCGTGTCGTTCGATACCGGCCCCGAATGGGCGAACTGGAAGGCGCTGTTCGCCGAATTCCGCAAGCGCTACCCGAAGGTCGAGATCACCTACAACGACATCGGCTCGGCCGCGACCGTCGTCGCGCTCGACAAGTCGCGCCGCCGCCCGCAGGCCGATACCGCGTACTACTTCGCGGCGTCGGCGCTCGATGCCGCGGGCAAGGACGTCGTCGCGCCGTTCCGGCCGGTCAACTTCGACAAGCTGCCGGGCGTGTTCCGCGCGGCCGACGCCCGCTGGTTCGCCGTGCATTCGCTGAACATCGCGTTCCTCGTCAACCGGAAGCTCGTCAAGAACGTGCCGCAGCGCTGGTCCGACTTGCTGAAGCCCGAGTACCGCAACGCGGTGGTCTACCTCGATCCGCGCTCGACCGGGCAGGGCCAGGTCGCGGTGTTCGCGGCGGCCTATGCGAACGGCGGCAGCGTCGAGAACCCGAAGCCGGGCGCCGACTTCTTCGGCAAGCTGAAGCAGGCCGGCAACGTGCTGCGCGTCGAGGGCACGACGCCGTACGCGAAGTTCGTGAAGGGCGAGATCCCGATCCTGATCGGCTACGAGAACGACGGCCTCAAGGCGAAGTACGCGGACGGCATGGGCGACGCGGCCGACGTCGTGATTCCGCAGGACGGCAGCGTGTCGGCGCCCTATGCGATGAGTCTCGTGAAGAACGGCCCGAATCCGTCCGCCGCGCAGCTCTGGCTCAACCTCGTGATGAGCGACATCGGGCAGGCGCTGTTCGCGCAAGGCTACGTGCGCCCGGCGGTGCCGGGCACGCCGGTCGCACCGGAGGTCGCGGCGAAGCTGCCGAACGCGCCGCAGGTGCGCCCGCTCGACGTCGCGAAGGCGGCGGCGCGCAAGGCCGAGGTCGACCAGCTCTGGTCGCAGGCCACGCTCGGCCAGTAAGGGGCGCGGGATGCACGCTTCCTTACCCGAGCGCGGCGTGCTGCGCCGCTTCGGCGCGCTGCCCGCGGCGGTCTTGCTCGCGGTGTGCTTCGTGCTGCCGCTGGCCGCGCTGGTCGATGCGGCATGCGCGGGCGGCGGCCGCGCATTCGCGGCGGTGTGGCGCGATCCGCTCGTCGCCGATGCGATCGCGCGCTCGCTGGCGCTGGCTGTCGGCGCCGGCACGCTGTCGGTCGCCGTCGGCGTGCCGGTCGCGTTCGCGCTCGCCGGGCAATCGCCGGCCCGTCGCCACTGGTCGCTCGCGCTGCTCGGCGTGCCGCTGGCGTTTTCCGGGCTGGTGATCGCGTACGGCTTCATCCTCGCATTCGGCCGCGCGGGCTTCGTGACCACGCTGCTGGCCGCGCTCGGCGCCGATCCGACCGTGGTCGGCGGCGCGATCTACACGATGCCGGGGCTCGCGCTCGCCTATGCGTACTACCTGATCCCGCGCGTCGCGCTGATGATCTATCCCACGCTCGCGAATCTCGACCGGCGGCCGCTCGAGGCGGCACTGACGCTCGGCGCGCGGCCGTGGCGCGCGTGGTTCGACGTCGCGTGGCGCGAGCTGTGGCCGTCGGTCGCGTCCGCGTGGTGCCTCGTGACCGCGATCGCGCTCGGTACTTACGGCACGGCGATTGCGCTGGCCGGCACGCAGATCAACATCCTGCCGCTGCTGATGTATCTGAAGCTGTCGGACGGGCAAACCGATTTCTCGCAGGCGGCCGTGCTGTCGATCGTGCTGACGGCCATCTGTACCTGCGTTCTTGCATTGGGGGAAGGCCTTGTTCGGCAACGGCGTCATTGAAAGTGCGTGGTCCGAACCGGCACGCGACGCGCTCGCGCGACTGGCGCAACGGCAACGCTGCACGCACCGGCACCGGATGCCGGTCGGCGTGATCGGCCCGCGCGACGCGACGGATGAACAGATGCGGGTCGCGGAACGGATCGCGCACGCGGTGGCGGCGACGGGCGTGGCGCTCGTCGGCGGCGGCAAGCAGGGCGTGATGGAGGCCGCCGCGCGCGGTGCGCACGCGGCCGGCGGCTGCGCGATCGGGCTGTTGCCCGAAGACGATGCCGCGCTGGCGAATCCGTACCTGAGCGTCGCGCTGCCGACCGGGCTCGGTATCACGCGCAATGCGCTGGTCGCTCGCGCGTCGGTGTGCCTGATCGCGGTGGGCGGCGGGCTCGGCACGCTGTCCGAAATCGCGCTCGGGTTGCAGTGGGGCAAGCCGGTGTTCACGATTTGCGGCGCGCCGCAAGTCGCGGGCGTCGAGTGCTTCGACGAAGCGGACGGGCTCGTCCTGCGGGTCGCGCAATGGCTGGCCGATTCGGCGTAGCGCGGGGGCGTCGGCACGGGGCTTTGCCCGGTGAGCCTCGTGCGCGGGCTTGAAACGGGGCGCGCAACCCGCCATATTGGCCGGGTGTCACCCGTTCAACGACGTACCGAGAGGATCGTTCATGCGTCTACTGCTTGCCCTGCTGCTCCCGTGGTTCCAGTTCTTCACGATCGGCCGCCCGATCGCCGGGATCATTTGCCTGCTGCTCCAACTCACGATCATCGGCTGGCTGCCGGCCGCGATCTGGTCGGTGTATGCGCTGAGCCAGTACAAGACCGATCGGAAGATCGAGGCGGCGCTGCGCGGGCGGCCGTAGACGCGCGATGCGCGGTTGGGTGATTCAGCCGCGTGGTTCGTATTTCGGTAGAAATCTATATATTTCATTCACGTCGGCGACGTGATTCGTATGGATTTCTGCCTAAATGGCGGATTCGTGCGTTGTTCGGCTCGATGTATCCGGTCGAAGCCGCAGCCCAACGACAAAACGGCCGCCCGGATCATCGTTCGACCCGGGCGGCCGCGCCGCCTACTTCACCGCAAACAGCGTCAGGTTCATGAAGACCTTGAACGCATAGCCGAGCGTGACGGCGCCGATCACGCCGCCCGCCCACAGAACGACGAACCACATCCAGCCGCGCATCCGCGGCCGCGGCGCGCCGGGCTGGCCGGCGGTGGAATCAGTGGTGGTAGTAATGCTGGTCTTCATGGCGCACCTTGCCTCGGAATACCCAATAACCCATCGTCGTGTAGGCGATGATGATCGGGAGGATAACCGCTGCGCCGACCAGCGTGAAGGTCTGGCTCGAACGCGGCGCCGCTGCTTCCCAGATCGTCATCGTCTGCGGAATCGCATACGGGAACAGCGTGACGAGCAGGCCGACGTAGCCGAGCAGCACCAGCGCCAGCGCGAGCACGAACGGCGTCATGTCGTGCCGGCCGCGCACCGCGCGGCGCATCCACACCGCGCACCCGGCGACCAGGAACGGCACCGGCAGCAGGCGCCAGAACAGGCCCGAATCGAACCAGCGCTGTGCGATGGCCGGGTCCTGCAGCGGCGTCCACAGGCTGACGACCGCGATGAAGCCGAGCAGCACGACGGTCAGCGGCCACACGACGCGATGCAGGCGGCGCTGCAGGTCGCCTTCGGTCTTCGCGACGAGCCAGCAGCAGCCGAGCAGCGCGTAAGTCACGATCAGGCCGAGGCCGGTCAGCAGGCTGAACGGCGTGAGCCAGTCGAACGCGCCGCCGGCGTACACGCCGTCCTTCACGTCGATGCCCTGCAGGAACGCGCCGAGCGCGATGCCCTGGAACAGCGTCGCGCCGGCCGAGCCGCCGATGAACGCGAGATCCCACAGCTGCTTCGTGCGCCGCGCCTTCGCGCGGATCTCGAACGACACGCCGCGGAAGATCAGGCACACCAGCATGAAGATCAGCGGCAGGTACAGCGCCGACAGCACCGTCGAATAGACGATCGGGAACACGGCGAACAGCCCGGCGCCGCCGAGCACGAGCCACGTCTCGTTGCCGTCCCACACGGGCGCGACCGTGTTCATCATCAGGTCGCGTTCCTTTTCGTCCGGGAAGAACGGGAAGACGATGCCGATGCCGAGGTCGAAGCCGTCGAGCACGACGTACATGAAGAGCCCCAATGCGATGATCGCGGCCCAGATTACGGTGACGTCCATAGGTTTTCTCGTTTGCGAAGGGGGTAGGCTCAGACGGTCTCGATCAGGTCGTCGACGGCCGACATCGGGCGGCGCGCGGTGTGATCGGGGCGCGTGTCGGGCAGGTCGTGCGCCGCGTCATGCGTGACGTCGGGCAGCGCGGGGCCGGCCTTCATCAGCTTCAGCATGTAGTACACGCCGGTGCCGAACACGAGGAAGTACACGATCACGAACGTCATCATCGACAGGCTGACCTGCTGCACCGACAGCGGCGACACGGCCTGCGCGGTGCGCATCACGCCATACACGACCCACGGCTGGCGGCCGGCTTCGGTCGTCACCCAGCCCGCGAGCAGCGACACGAAACCGGTCGGGCCCATCACGAGCGCGAAGCGCTGGAACCACTTCGATTCATACAGGCGGCCGCGGCGGCGCAGCAGCCACGCGAGCGCGGCGAGGCCGATCATCGCGAAGCCGAGGCCGACCATGATCCGGAAGCTCCAGAACACGACCGTCGAGTTCGGGCGATCTTCGGGCGCGAAGTCCTTCAACCCACGGATCTCGCCGTCCCAGCTGTGCGTGAGGATCAGGCTGCCGAGGTGCGGCACCTTCACCGCGTAGCGGGTCGTTTCCGCCTTCATGTCCGGGATGCCGAACAGGTTGAGCGCGGTGCCGCCCTTCTCGGTTTCCCACAGCCCTTCGATCGCGGCGATCTTCGCGGGCTGGTGCTTCAGCGTGTTGATGCCGTGCTGGTCGCCGATCACGGCCTGCAGCGGCGCGAGCACGAGCAGCAGCCACAGCGCCATCGAGAACATCTTCTTCACACCCTTGTCGCGGCGGCCCTTCAGCAGGTGCCATGCGCCGGTCGCGGCCACCACCAGCGCGGCGACGATGAACGCGGCGATCGCCATGTGGAACAGGCGGTACGGGAACGACGGGTTGAAGATGATCGCGAACCAGTCGGTCGGCACGACGCGGCCGTCGACGATCTCGAAGCCCTGCGGCGTCTGCATCCAGCTGTTCGACGCGAGGATCCAGAACGTCGAGATCAGCGTGCCGATCGCGACCATCAGCGTCGCGCCGAAGTGCGCGCGCGGGCTCACGCGGTTCCAGCCGAACAGCATGATGCCGAGGAAGCCGGCCTCGAGGAAGAACGCGGTCATGACCTCGTACATCAGCAGCGGCCCGGTGACGGCGCCGGCGAAGCTCGAGAAGCCCGACCAGTTGGTGCCGAACTGATAGCTCATCACGACGCCGGATACGACGCCCATCCCGAACGCGACCGCGAAGATCTTCGACCAGAACAGGCAGAGCGTCTTGTAGTACTGCTTGCCGGTCTTCAGCCAGCGATATTCGAGCACGGCGATGAAGCTGGCGAGACCGATGCTCAGCGCCGGAAAGACGATGTGAAAGGAGACGGTGAACGCGAATTGCAGGCGGGCCAGATCGAGGGCCGAAAGTGCGGTGTCCATACCAGATGACCGAAGCTTGACGATACCCGCCGGCGGGTGCCGGCGGCCCCCGGCGGACAGGCGTCGGGGTTGGCTGGAGTATGGGCCGCGATGTTGCACCGCGAAATGCGCCAACTCGTCGCAGATGTCCAGCCTGCCGCGCGCCATTTCCGGATAAATCGTTGATTCGTATCAAGAAGGTCGTTCGCCGCGCATGCGGCCGCGGCGTGGCGGTCTGCCGCGCGTGCGGCAATATGGCGCGTCGCGTCATCGGAACGGTTTTGCGTGCGCGCCAACCGCGTGCGGGGACGGCGATCGGTTTCGATCCGTTAGCGCGTAACGCGACCGCCCGCACGGGCGGGGCCGTTTGTCACACGGGTAACGTCGCGCAACATTCGCGCGCTCGCCCGTAATGGATGCCGGATCGCGTGCGGCGTAGCGTTCGGGATGCCGGGTTCGCATCGACGAACCGGCTTGCCGGAGAACGTGACGTGAATGGATTGAAGCTCGCACTGGGCGCGGCGGCCGCAGTGGCGGTCGCGACGGGCGGCGTGGCGCATGCCGCCCGGGTCGGGGTCTATATCGGCCCCGGCTACCCGTATTACGCCCCGGTCGTCCCTGCGCCTTACTACTACCCGCCGCCCGTCGTCGCGGTGCCGGTCGCTCCGCCGCCGCCGACCGAGTATGTCGAGCAGGGACAGCCGCAGGACAACGGCGACGCGAACCTCTGGTACTACTGCGACGCGTCGAAGTATTACTACCCGTACGTGAAGACCTGCAAGTCGGGCTGGCGCTCGGTGCCGGCGCGGCCGCAGTGACGGAGGCGCAATGATGAAAACCGTATTTCGACTGCTGCGCGTGCCGGCGGTACTGTCGCTCGCCGCGCTGCTCGGTGCGTGCGCCTACCTGCCGACCGGGCCGAGCGTGATGGCGCTGCCGGGCACCGGCAAGTCGTTCGACCAGTTCCGCGCCGACGACGGCAGTTGCCGGCAGTACGCGTTCGAGCAATCGGGCGGCGTGAGCGCCGGGCAGGCGTCGACCGCGAGCGCGGTCGGCAGCGCGGCCGTCGGCACCGCGCTTGGTGCGGCGGCCGGCGCCGCGTTCAACGGCGGCGCCGGCGCGGCGGTCGGCGCGGGCGCGGGGCTGCTCGCGGGCAGCGTCGTCGGCGCGGGCGCCGCGCAGGGCTCGGCCTATGACGTCCAGCGCCGCTACGACTACGCGTATCTGCAGTGCATGTATGCGACCGGCAATCGCGTGCCGGTGCCGGGCGGAATGAGCGGCGGTAGTGGCGGCGGGTATGGCGGTGGCGGATACGGCACCGCGCCGCGCGCGGCGCCGCCGATGCCGCCGGCGGGCGTCCAGCCGCCGCCGCCGCGATATTGACGCGCGCGAGTCGCGACGTATCCATCGGCACATGCCGCGTGAATTGCGTACACTCTGAGTCTCGTTTTCGGCGGGGCCGGGCGCAGGGATGCCGGTCCGCGTTCACTCAGGGCACAGCGATGATCGATTTACGCAGCGATACCGTGACACGTCCGAGCCAGGCGATGCTGGCCGCAATGACCGCCGCCGAAACCGGCGACGACGTCTGGGGGGACGACCCGACCGTCCTGCGCTTGCAGGCGGTGACGGCCGAGCGGGCCGGCAAGGAAGCCGGCCTGTTCTTCCCGAGCGGCACGCAGAGCAACCTGGCCGCGCTGATGTCGCATTGCGAGCGCGGCGACGAGTACATCGTCGGCCAGCTCGCGCACACCTACAAGTACGAAGGCGGCGGCGCGGCCGTGCTCGGCAGCATCCAGCCGCAACCGATCGAGAACGCGCCGGACGGCACGCTGCCGCTGGCGAAGATCGCCGCGGCGATCAAGCCGCTCGACAACCACTTTGCCCGTACGCGCCTGCTCGCGCTCGAAAACACGATCGGCGGCCAGGTCTTGCCGGAAGGCTATGTGCAGGAAGCCGTCGCGTTCGCGCGCAGCCGCGGGCTGGCCACGCACCTCGACGGCGCGCGCGTGTGCAACGCGGCCGTCGCGTCGGGCCGCTCGATCGCCGAGCTGTGCGCGTCGTTCGACACCGTGTCGATCTGCTTCTCGAAAGGGCTCGGCGCGCCGGTGGGCTCGGTGCTGGTCGGCAGCCGTGCGCTGATCGAGCGCGCGCAGCGCTGGCGCAAGGTGCTGGGCGGCGGGATGCGGCAGTCGGGCATTCTCGCGGCGGCGTGCCTGTATGCGCTCGATCACAACGTCGAGCGGCTCGCGGACGATCACGCGAATGCCGCACATCTCGCGGCCGGCCTCGCGCGCATCGACGGCGTGAAAGTGCTGTCGCACGCGACGAACATGGTGTTCGCGCAATTCCCCGAAGCCGATTGCGCGCCGCTCGAGGCGTGGCTCAAGGAACGCGGGATCCTCACGCAGATGCTGTATGCGTCGCGCTTCGTCACGCATTGCGACGTGTCGCGCGCGGATATCGACACGTTTCTCGGCGCGGTCGGCGAGTATTTCTCGCAGCGGCGCGCATGAAGCAGAACGCGTCGGCTGGCGACGGGCCGGCGCGACGTGGCATCACGCAATACACGAAGGGGTGACGCGGCGCCTTGTCCGTCGATCGTTGCAGTGACGGCGGATCAAGCTTGCCGCGGCATGTCGGCGGGTGGCGTGCCGTCGTGGAACAGCGATTTCAGCTGCGTGCGCAGTTCGGCGCTGTCGGTGTGCTGGTGAACCGAGACCGCATGCTGAACGGCGGCCTCCAGCAGTTCGTTGTCGGAATCGGCGGAAATCGCGACCGAGCAATGCATCGCGCTGGGAAACTCGCGGCAATCGATATAGCGGCGGGACATGATGTTCTCCTCACATGAAAGGGAACGGCCGGACCTGGGTGATCGGCCGCGCGGCGCGTTCGCGAGGCCGATGGGAAAAGTATAGGCGGCGCGGCCGACTTTCTCGTCGGAGTGCGTACCGCGCCGGCCAGCCGTGTCGATCACCGGCGCGGCTGCCAGCGCGTTACGGCAACGGCGCGAGCAACCGGCGCGCCGCTTCGACCACCCGCTCGGACAGCGACGCCATCGTCGGCGACTGCACCGTCCACGCGTGCCAGTACAGCGTGACGTCGGTCGGATGCGCGGGCGCGAGATCGACGAGCCCCTGCGCATCGAGCGGCGCAGTGCCGATCAGCGGCTCGGGCACCATCGCGTAGCCGAGCCCGTGCCGCACCGCCGCGAAGTGCGAATGGGTGCCCGGCACGTAATGGCACGGGTATGCGCCGTCCGGCAACCCGAACTTCTCCTTCAGGAACGACGACTGCAGCGTGTCGCGCCGTGAATACGCGACGACGGGCGCGTGGCGCGCGCTCGTGCGGTTCAGCCCGCGCGGAAACCAGCGCACCGCGAACGCGGCGGCCGCGAGCAGCCGGTAGCGCATCGTGCCGAGCGGCGTCGCGATGCAGCCGCGCATCGGCTTCGGCTCGGTCGTCACGCAGCCGACCGCCATCCCGCTTTCGAGCAGCGCGAACGTGTGATCCTGATCCTCGACGATCAGCTCGAACAGGATCCGCTCGCCCGCGAGCACCGACGTCAGCGCGGGCAGGAACCACGTGCCGAGGCTGTCGGCGTTCAGCGCGATCGTGACCGAAATCGGCGATTCGCGTTCGGCCGCGAGCGTGCTTTGCAGGTCGGCCTGCAGCAGCGCGACGCGGCGCAGGTGCTGCAGCACGCGCTGCCCGGCCACCGTCGGGCGGCACGGCCGCGTGCGCAGCACGAGCGGCGTGCCGAGGCTCGCCTCCAGCGCGCGGACCCGCTGCGTGACGGCGGACGCGGTCACGTGCAGGCGCACGGCCGCCTGCTCGAAGCTGCCGGTGTCGGCGACGGCCAGCAGCGCGGCGGCCTGCTTCGGATCGATCGTCATCGACATGTCGCGAGTATTCCTGTGATCGGAGACGAGAACAGGCGGTAGTGTAAGGCAGCGTGCGCCGCCGTCCCGGCGCGGCGAATCGTCCGGCGGTGTGCGATTCGTCGTCGGAATCGCGCACCGCGTAGGGAATGCGCGGCGATGCGGGCATTTTGATCTAGGCTATATGAACGTGCGCGATGCGGCGGGCGCGAGGCCGCGCGCGAGGCGGCGAGGTCGTCATGCCGACGCCGGTGTCCGACGACGATATGCAGTATGCCGATCCGACTACACCCCACTGAAGAACCCGCGACGGAGCCACAGAGCAATGATCTTCCGGCAACTTTTCGATCCGCAATCGTCGACGTACACGTATCTGCTCGCCGACCGCGCATCGCGCGAGGCGCTGCTGATCGATCCCGTGTTCGAGCAGGTGCGTCGCGACGTGGCGCTGCTCGACGAACTCGGATTGCGGCTCGTCGCGACCGTCGACACGCACGTGCATGCCGATCACGTGACGGGCGCGTGGCTGCTGAAGCAGCGCACGGGCAGCGCGATCGCGATCTCGGCCGCGAGCGGCGCGCACGGCGCCGACCGCTACCTGAACGACGGCGATCGCTGCGCGTTCGGCGCGCGCTACCTGACCGTGTGCGCGACGCCCGGCCACACGAGCGGCTGCATCAGCCTCGTGCTCGACGACGAATCGATGGCGTTTACCGGCGATTGCCTGCTGATCCGCGGCACCGGCCGCACCGACTTCCAGCAGGGCGACCCGCGCGCGCTGTATCGCGCGGTGCACGGCCGGCTCTTCACATTGCCGGCCGCGTGCCTGCTGTACCCGGCGCACGACTATCGCGGGCTCACGGTGACGAGCGTCGGCGAGGAGCGGCGTTTCAATCCGCGCCTCGGCGGCGATCTCAGCGAGGACGATTTCGCCGGCTACATGCGCAACCTCGGACTCGCGCATCCGCGCCAGATCGACGTCGCGGTGCCGGCGAACCTGCAGTGCGGCGTCGCCGCGAACGTGCCCGATGCGCAGGCGGCCGCCGACTGGGCGCCGCTCGTCTATACGTTCGCCGGCTTCTGGGAAATCGATCCGCAATGGCTCGAGGATCATCTGCCGACCGTGCAGGTCGTCGACGTGCGCGAGCCAGACGAATTCGCGGGCCCGCTCGGCCATCTGCCCGGCGCGACGCCGATCCCGCTCGGCGAACTGGCCGCGCGCACCGGTGAAATCGCGCGCGACCGGCCGGTCGTGACCGTGTGCCGGGCCGGCGGGCGCTCCGCGCAGGCCACCGTCATCCTGAAGAAGGCCGGCTTCGATGCGGTCGCGAATCTCGGCGGCGGGATGCTGCGCTGGCGTGCCGAAGGGCGCGTCGTGATGGACGGCCGGTCGTAGCGGCCGGAGGTTACGCAAAAAAATTTCCGGACCGATGTCGAAACGGCCGGGCGCCGTGCGTCGTCCAGGTATCCGACCATGTGGCGCCGCACGATGCGGTGCCTGAACCCGGGAGACCCCGCGATGATGCCGACGCTTTACGCCCATCCCTTTTCTTCGTACTGCCAGAAGGTGCTGACCGCGCTGTACGAGAACGGCACGCCGTTCGAGTATCGCGTGCTCGCGCACGACGATCCGAAGCCGATGCAGGAACTCACCAGGCTGTGGCCGCTGAAGCGTTTTCCGGTACTCGTCGACGCGGGCCGCACGGTGATCGAGGCGTCGATCATCATCGAGTATCTCGGCCTGACCCATCCTGGCCCCGTGCGTTTGCTGCCCGACGATTCGCGCGCCGCGCTCGAGGTGCGGACGATGGACCGCTTCTTCGACAACTACGTGGCGACGCCGCAGCAGAAGGTCGTGTACGACGCGCTGCGGCCGCAAGCCGAGCGCGATGCGCGCGGGGTGGCCGATGCGCGCGCGATGCTCGACACGTCGTATGCATGGCTCGACAGGACGATGGCCGATCGCGAATGGGCGGCCGGCGACCATTTCAGCCTCGCCGATTGCGGCGCGGCGCCGTTCCTGTTCTATGCGGACTGGACGCACCGGATCGATCCGGCGTTCGCGAACGTGATCGCGTACCGCAAGCGTCTGCTCGCGCGGCCGTCGTTTGCGCGCGCGGTCGACGAGGCGCGGCCGTATCGCTCGTTCTTTCCGCTCGGCGCGCCCGATCGCGACTGACGTGCGCTGTCTTCGCACCGCGTGCCGCGGCCGCGCATGGCCGGCAGCGCGCGCCGGGGCGACGGAACGACAGCAGCAGCGGCAGCATCGCGCAGGTGGCCGTCACATCGTGCGGGTGGCCGACTGCGCGAGCGTCAGCAGTTCGTCGAACTGCGTGATCAACTCGAAGCACAGCAGGAACGCGAGCGTATAGGCCGGCGCGGGGAAGCGCCGGATCATCTCCAGCACCTGCGGCGCGAAGCGCGAGCGGATCGCGTCGCGCGTCAGCAGCCACGCGATCGCGATGCCGATCGCCGCGCCCGCGATCAGGTCGGTTGGATAGTGAAAGCCGAGATACGCGCGCGGCAGACAGATGAACACGACCGAATACAGCAGCGCGAGGATGCCGACGCGGCGCGCGATGATGAAGATGCCGGTCGCGATCGCCATCCACAGCATCGCGTGATCGCTCGGAAACGAACTCCATGTCTGCAGCGTCGCCGCGCGCAGTCCGGCCGATGGAAAGTGCAGGTGCAGCTCGGGGTTGTAGATCGGCCGTATGCGAAACGGCAGCACCTGCGCGAGCACGCGGCCGACGGCGAGCGCGATGAGCCCGCTCGCGACGGTGGCGACGACCAGCTCGCGTTGCCGTTCGCGGGTCGGGCCGGGCTGGAACCACAGCCAGCACAGCACGGGAATGAGCACGAAGCCCTTGAACGTGTAGAGGCCCGCGATCACGCGGATCGCGTGATTCATCAGCGGGCCGAACGTCACATGAGTGAGGAAGACCTGGATCGTGGTGTCGAAATTATTCATGTCCTGTGCGACCCGGACGGACGCGCAGCGCATGACAGGCGGCCGGCTGGATCGAAAAGCGCGCTCGCACGGAGCGCAATGGGGGGCAAGTATGTCACCCGTTATTTCGAAGAAAATGCGAAAAAATACCGGGATTCCCCTGATAAAGCGGGGCGGGGTGGTGGGGCCGGATGGGCGCGCGCCGTGCGGCGCGGCAAGGCCGAATCGTCCGACGTTTGCGTGCGGGCGTGCACGGCCGCCGGAAAAATATTTGGGTGAACTGGACAATTCGGCACGCCGCCGCTGACCTTGCGCCGGATGAACGATTGCCGTGCCGGCG
Organism: Burkholderia sp. BCC0097; assembly: GCF_902832985.1. NCBI lineage: Bacteria > Pseudomonadati > Pseudomonadota > Betaproteobacteria > Burkholderiales > Burkholderiaceae > Burkholderia > Burkholderia sp. BCC0097. The sequence goes on along the minus strand of NZ_CADFDM010000008.1, from coordinate 165,994 downwards.
CGGCGCGAATCTGCCGGGCGGCGCAGCGTCACGCGCACCGATAAAAAAACGGGCAAGCCTCATCGGCTTGCCCGCCGGCGTGACGCGATGCCCGACTTCAGTTGCGCCACACCCGCACGGCGAGCGCGGCCAGCGACGTCGCGACGGCCAGCGCGGTCACCGCATTCCAGCCCAGTTGCGCGAGCAACAAACTGCCGATCGCGGCGCCGGCCGCCATCCCGATGAACATGCCGACGAACAGCACCGCGTTGAGGCGGCTGCGCGACGCGGGATCGATCCGGTAGACGATCGACTGGTGCGCGATCAGCGTCGCCTGCACACCGAGATCGAAGCCGATCGTCGCGACCGCGAGCAGCACGAGCTGCGCATGCGGCGACATCAGCGGCGCGGCGGCCATCGATGCGAACGACAGCGTCGCGATGCCGATCCCGATGCGCGTGACGCGCTCCGGGCCGTGATGGTCGGCCAGGCGCCCGGCGACCGGCGCGGCGAGCGCGCCGGCGGCGCCCGCGAGGCCGAAGGCGCCGGCGGCCGCGCTGCCGAGGTGGAACGGCGCGCCGTGCAGCATCACCGCGAGCGTCGACCAGAACGCGCTGAACCCGACGGCCAGCAGCCCCTGCGCGAGCGCGGCGCGGCGCAGTGCCGAATGCGCGCGCCACAGCGCGCCGAGCGAGCCGATCAGCGCGCGATACGGCAGCCGCGTGGTCGGCTCGAAGCGCGGCAACCCGCGCGCGGCCACGACGCCGATCGCGGCGACGCTGGCGGCCGCGAGCGCGAACATCGCGCGCCAGCCGGCCGTCTCGGCGACGAATCCGGCCACCACGCGCGACAGCAGGATGCCGAGCAGCAACCCTGTCATCACCGTGCCGACGATGCGGCCGCGATGCGCGTCGTGCGCGAGCGTCGCGGCGGCCGGCACGACGTCCTGCGCCATCGTCGCGGCGAGGCCGATCGCGAAGCTCGCCGCGAGCAGCAGCCCGAGCGACGGCGCGATCGACGCCAGCAGCAGCGCGACGACCAGCGCGGCGGCCTTGGTCACGATCACGCGGCGCCGGTCGAAGCGGTCGCCGAGCGGCGCGAGCAGCAGGATGCCGAGCGCATAGCCGAGCTGCGTGAGCGTCGGCACGAAGCCGATCGCCCGCGCCGACGCGCCGAGATCGGGCGCGAGCGCGCCCAGCATCGGCTGCGCGTAGTAGAGCGGAGCGACGCCGAGGCCGGCGGCGGCCGCGAGCAGCAGCACGAGCCGGCGATCGGGCATCGAATGGGCGGCCGCGGCCGGACGGGCCGGAGCATGCGCCGCGCGGGGCGCGGCATCGAGACGGGTCGGGGTGGACATCGCGTACATCCTCGGTGGAAGAATTGGATGGACGCGAGTGTGGCGGTACACGGCCGGCGACGGTAGTGCCGCCTCGCGCAGATTTGTTATACGCTCCACGAATGACCGAAAAATCCTCTCCTTCTCCCACTGCTGGCGGGTCTCGGCGCATCCAGGCGGTACCGGTGGACGGCGCCGGCTATCGTTTCGAGCTGATGGAAACCTTCGTGCGCATAGTCGAGGCCGGCAGCCTGTCGGCGGCCGCCGTGCAACTGCATACGACGCAGCCGACCATCAGCCGGCGGCTGCAGGCGCTGGAAAATTCGCTCGGCATGCGGCTGCTGCAACGCACGACCCATACGATGCGGCTGACCGTCGACGGCGAGCGGTGCTTCAAGCAGGCGAAGGAGCTGCTGGCGAGCTGGGCGGCGTTCGAGGCCGATTTGCGCGGCGCGCAGGAGGAACCGGACGGCCTGCTGCGCGTCGCGGTGCCGCACGCGTTCGGGCAGCAGCGTTTCGTCGCGCCGCTCGCGCAGTTCCTGCGCGACTACCCGCGCGTGTCGGTCGAGTGGCTGCTGCAGGACGAGGTGCGCGATTTCGTCGGCAGCGGCATCGATTGCGCGATCCAGGTCGGCGAGCCGACCGATCCGGGCGTGGTCGCGATCCGGATCGCGAAGGTGCCGCGTTTCGTGGTCGCCGCGCCGTCGGTGCTGAACGGTGCCGACGTCCCGGCCGACCCAGACGCGCTGGCTGCGCTGCCGTGGCTCGCGTTGCGCACCTACTACCGCAACGAGCTCACGCTGACGCATGCGGTCACGGGCGACACGCGGCGCATCGCGATCCGGCCGCGCATCACCACCGCGAACCTGTATGCGCTGCGTAGCGCGGCGCTGCTGGGCGTCGGTGCGTGCGTCGGATCGTCATGGATGCTCGCCGGCCATCTCGCGCGCGGCGAGCTCGTCCATCTGGCACCCGAGTGGCAGGCCGCGCCGCTGCCCGTCTATCTGACCTATCCGCATGCGCAGTTCTATCCGTCGCGCCTCGTACGGTTCGTCGCGATGATGCGCGAGGCCGTGCCGATGCTTGTCGAAGGGCGCGAGGGCGATCCGGCCGGCGCGTGACGGCCGCCGTGCCGTCAGCCCGTCAGCCGCGCCGGACGCCTTCGGGCAGCGCGCTGATGCGGCGCACTTCGGGCGAATCGAGCCACGCGCGCGACGTCGCGCAGTCGACGAACATGTCGGTCGCGTCCTCGCCCCAGAACAAGTCGCCGTCGAGTACGAAGGTCGGTACGCCGAATACGTTCTCGGCGATCGCGCGATCCGTGTTCGCGCGCAGCGCGTCCTTGACCGGCTGGGCCTCGACGGCCGTCACGCCCTCCGGAAAACCGACGGCTTCGCATAGCGCGGCGAAGCCTTCCGGCGTCGATACGTCCTGACCGTCGCGCCAGATATGCCGGAAGATCCGCCGGATCGCGTCGAGCGAGCCGCCCATCGCGATCGCGAGGCGCAGCGGCTTGATCGGATTGAACGGGTGCGCGGGCGGCATCCGGAACGCAATGCCGAGCTTGTCCGCACGGTATTGCGCATGCCGATAGGTGAACACGCGTTTGGCCGCGATTTCCGCCGGCGCTTTCTGGCCCCAGTGCGCGAGCAGCGCGCCGAGCACGATCGGCCGCGGCTCGAACGCGGCGGCGGGCGGCAACCGGTCGAACTGTTCCTGTTGCAGGTAGGCGAACGGCGAAACGAAATCGAAATACCAGGTGGCGCTGTGCGCGGCGTTCATCGCGGGTGTCTCCTCGAGCGAATCCGGTTGACGGTTGCACGTTCGGTGCGTCGCCGGCGAACGGCGCGCTGCGTGCATCGGCGGCCAGTGTCGCATGCGGCCGCCTTTCGCGCTGCCGTATCGCGTGCCGCGCGCAACCGGCGTCCTACGACCGGGCGGCGTCGTCCGCCGACGACGCGAGCCGCGCGAGACTGTCGCGCACGGCCGCCGCGTCGTAGCGTGCGCCCGCGCCGCCGAGCGCGACGGTCGCCTTCTGCGCGAGCGGCAGCAGCATCGTGAGCGCCGCCGTCATCGCCGGCGCGGGGGCGAGCCGCGATTTCGGACCCGACACCGTCAGCGCGCCGACGCATTCTCCGGCCGCGCCGAACACCGGCACGGACGCCGATGCCGTTTCCGGGTCGCGCTCGCCGTACGACGCGGCCCACAGCTGTTCGCGCACGTCGTTCCAGCGGGCGTCGTACGTGTCGGTGAAAGCCAGCAGCACCTTGCCCGATGCGCCCTGGCCGACCGGAAATTCCTCGCCGACGCGGATCGACACGCGCACCGCCCGCGCGGGTTCGACGCGATACAGCACGGAGCGCACGTCGCCCTGGCGCACATAGAACGACGCCGTTTCCCCGAGCTCGCGGCTCAGCGTCTCGAGGAGCGGCTCGACCACCGGGCCGACGCGGAACGAACGCTGGTACAGCGCGGCAAGCCGCAACGGCTCGTGCCCGACCGCGTACTGGCCATCATCGAGCTTGCGCATGAATCCGCCATGCTCGAGCGCGGCGAGCAGGCGCAGGATCGTGCTCTTGTACAGCCCGGTGCGGCGCGACAACTCGGCGAGCGACAGCCGGTCGTCGGTCTGGCCGAACGCACGGAGGATCGCGAACGCGCGGTCGAGCACCGCGACGCCGCTGGACGCTTCTTCCGTCGCCGGATCGGCTGCGTCGCCGGCGTGATCTGCTGGATTCCTGGGCACGGCCTGCTTCCTTCGAATGATGGTCGGCGGACTATATCGTTCTATCTGGCAGAACACAAGTTCCAGAAAAACGCGATTTCACGGGTATACCCCGCTTATCGCCCATTCGACGCCCGCTTAAAGTTCTGTCAAACAGAACTATGTTCTTTCAGATAGAACGATGAGGTGTCGAATGAAGGAAAATCCGAAGATGCTGGTCAGCGAAGTCGGCCCGCGCGACGGGCTGCAGAGCATCAAGACCGTGATGCCGACGGCCGCCAAGCTGAGCTGGATCACCGCGCTGGCCGCGGCCGGCCTGCGCGAGATCGAGGTCGGGTCGTTCGTGCCGGCCACGCTGTTGCCGCAGATGGCCGACGTGCGCGAAGTCGTCGCGCACGCGCTCGCGATTCCCGGTTTGCACGTCGCCGCGCTCGCGCCGAACCTGCGCGGCGCCGAGGGCGCGTTTGACGCGGGCGTGCACAAGCTGACGCTGCCGGTCTCGGTCACGGAAGCCCATTCGCTGGCGAACATCCGCAAGACGCCCGCGCAGATGATCGACGAGGTGCGCGCGATCGTCGCGCTGCGCGACGCGCGGTTTCCGTCGGTGCAGATCGAGGCCGGCGTGTCGGTTGCGTTTGGTTGCACGATTGCCGGCGCGGTCTCCGACGACGAGACGATTGCGATGGCCGTCGCGATGGCCGAATGCGGGGTCGACGAAATCGGCTTGTCCGACACCAGCGGTTATGCGAATCCCGCACAGGTGCGCCGGCTGTTCACGCGGCTGCAGCGCGAAGTCGGCGACAAGGCCGGCGGCGCGCATTTCCACAACACGCGCGGGCAGGGGCTCGCGAACGTCGTCGCGGCGCTCGACGCCGGCGTGACGACGATCGACGCGAGCCAGGGCGGCCTCGGCGGCTGCCCGTATGCGCCCGGCGCCACCGGCAACATCGTCACCGAGGATCTCGTGTTCCTGCTCGAAGCGATGGGATACGACACGGGCGTCGACGTCGACGCGCTGCTCGCCGCGCGCGCGATCCTGCAGGCGGCGCTGCCGTCCGAGGCGCTGTACGGCCACGTGCCGGACGCGGGCTTGCCGAAGGGATTCCGCTATGCGGATGGCCGCGCGCCGTCGGCCGCGCAACCGGAAGGATGCATGACGGGAGTCGCACGATGAACGATCGACAACCGGCTGCCGCGCTGCCGTATGCAGGCGTGCGCGTGATCGAGATGACGCACATGGTGATGGGCCCGACGTGCGGGATGCTGCTCGCGGATCTCGGCGCGGAAGTGATCAAGATCGAACCGATCGCGGGCGACAGCACGCGGGCGCTGCGCGGTTCCGGCGCGGGCTTCTTCGGGATGTTCAACCGCAACAAGAAGAGCGTCGCGGTCGACGTGAAAGACCCGCGCGGGCTGGAGATCGTGCGGCGGCTCGTCGCGACGGCGGACGTGTTCAGCGAGAACTTCAAGAGCGGCACGATGGACCGGCTCGGGCTCGGTTACCCGCAGTTGGACGCGCTGAATCCGCGCCTCGTGTACGTGTCGCACAAGGGCTTCCTGCCGGGGCCGTACGAGCATCGCACCGCGCTCGACGAGGTCGTGCAGATGATGGGTGGCCTGGCCTACATGACGGGCCCCGAAGGGCGGCCGCTGCGCGCGGGCGCGAGCGTGAACGACATCATGGGCGGCATGTTCGGCGCGATCGGCGCGATGGCCGCGCTCGCGCAGCGCGAGCGCACGGGCCGCGGCCAGCAGGTGCAGAGTTCGCTGTTCGAGAACAACGTGTTCCTCGTCGCGCAGCACATGATGCAGTTCGCGGTGACGGGGCAGGCCGCGTCGCCGATGCCGAGCCGGATTTCCGCGTGGGCCGTCTACGACGTGTTCTCCGTCAAGGATGACGAACAGATTTTTCTCGCGGTCGTGTCGGACACGCAGTGGGCGCTGTTCTGCGACGCGTTCGGCCTGGCCGCGCTGAAGGACGACCCGCGCCTCGCGACCAACAACCTGCGCGTACAGGCGCGCGAATGGCTGCTGCCCGAGCTGCGCTCGCGGCTTGCGCCGTACTCGGCCGCGGAGATCGGCGCGATCTTCGAATCGACCGGCCTGCCGTATGCGCCGATCACGAAGCCGCAGGACCTGTTCGACGATCCGCATCTGCTCGCCACGGGCGGCCTCGAAACCGTGACGCTGCCGGCCGACGCGAGCAGCGCCGGGCGGCCGGTCGACACGCGCACCGCGCTGCTGCCGCTGACGCTCGCGGGTGAACGCCTGCGGCTGCGCTCGGCGCCGCCCGCGCTCGGCCAGGACACGTGCGCGCTGCTCGGCGAACTCGGCTACACGCCGGACGACGCGCGTGCGCTGATCGAGGCGGGCGTCGTCGCGGGGCGGTACGGCGCGGACGTTTCCGCGCACGGCGACGCGCCGGGCGGCGCGCCGTCGGCGAACGAAGTGGCGAGCGCGTAGCGCAGCCGCGATTCATCGAACGAACAAAGGCGTCCGGGCCGCGCACCGCGCGGCAGAGGAGCGCCGCATCCACGGAGACAACCATGACATCCGCTTCCCCGGCGCTGCCCGCCGATCGAGAGACCGACACGTCGATCGAGCAACGGGCCGTGCGCAAGGCCGCGTGGCGCTTCATCCCGCTGCTCGCGCTCGCGTATTTCTTCAACTACCTGGATCGCACGAGCGTCGGCTTCGCGGCGCTCACGATGAACCGCGATCTCGGGCTGACCGCGACGCAGTTCGGCTGGGGCGCGGGGATCATGTTCGCCGGCTACTGCGTGTTCGAAGTGCCGAGCAATCTCGCGCTGTACCGCTTCGGTGCGCGCCGCTGGCTCGCCCGCATCATGATCACGTGGGGGCTGATGGCGGCCGCGACCGCGCTCGCGACCGGGCCGACCAGTTTCTACGCGATCCGCCTGCTGCTCGGCGTCGGCGAAGCCGGGTTCTTTCCGGGCGTGATCTTCTTTCTCGCCGTGTGGTTTCCGGCGAGCTACCGCACGCGTGTGCTGGCGTGGTTCACCGTGTCGACGCCGCTGTCGTCGCTGGTCGGCGGCCCGCTGTCGACATGGCTGCTGCAGCTCGATGGCACGCTGGGGCTCGCCGGCTGGAAGTGGATGTTCATCGTCGAAGGGCTGCCCGCGTGCGCGCTCGGCTTCCTCGTGCTGAAGCTGCTGTCGGATTCGCCGGCGAATGCCGCGTGGCTGTCGGACGACGAGCGTGCCGCGCTGCAGCGCGCGTTCGAACGCGACGGCGCGGCGGCTGCCGGCCGCAAGAAGCGCTTCGGCGTCGCGCTGCGCGACGTGCGCGTGTACGTGCTTGCGCTGATCTCGTTCGGCTTCACGATGGGCTCGTACGGGATCGGCATCTGGTTGCCGCAAATGCTGAAGGCGCACGGGATGTCGACGATGCAGACCGGCTGGCTCTCCGCGGTGCCGTACTTCTTCGCGACGATCGCGCTGCTGTGGTGGGCGAAACGGGTGGACCGTCGCGGCGGCCCGGTCGCGAACCTGGCGATCGGCTTGTGCATCGGCGCGGTGGCGCTCGGCGTGTCGACCCATTTCCTGACGCTCGGGCCCGCGCTCGTCGGCATCACGCTCGCGCTGATCGGCACGATCGCCGGCCGCACGATCTTCTATACGCTGCCGTCGCGCTTCCTGTCCGGCCAGGCCGCGGCCGGCGGGCTGGCGCTGATCAATTCGATCGGCGCGCTCGGCGGCTTCGCGGGCCCCTATCTCGTCGGCTACCTGAAGGACAGCTTCGGCACCTTCACGGCCGGGATGCTCGGCCTCGCGATCGTGCTGGCGATCACGACGCTGCTCACGCTGTCGCTGTACGCGTTCGACCGGAGCGAATGAGATGACCTTTTCGATCAAGCGGCGCCGGTTGATCGGCGCGGCCGCCGCCTCGCTCGCGCTGCCCGCGTTCGCCGAGACGGCAGCCAACGATGGAGTTCCCCGCATGACGCAAAGCAACTACCTCACGGTTCGCCCCGACTGGCTCGCGTCGGCGCTCGAACCCGCGCTCGAGCCCGACCTGCCGATCGTCGACGCGCATCATCACTTCTACGAACGGCCGGGCTGGATCTACATGCTCGACGACTATCTGCGGGACGCGCGCTCGGGCCACAACATCCAGGCGTCCGTCTACATGCAGGCGCAGACGCGTTACCGCGATTCCGGCCCGGCCGCACTGAAGCCGGTGGGCGAGACGGCTTACGTCGCCGGCGTGACCGAGCCGCTGCAGCACGGCCCCGTGGCTGTTGCGAAAGGCATCGTCGGCCATGCGGACCTGCGGCTCGGCGAACGCGTGCGCGACGTGCTGGAAGCGCATGTCGAAGCCGGGCGCGGACGGTTTCGCGGCGTGCGCCACCTGAGTACGTGGGATGCCGACCCGACGCTCGCCAATCCGCTGTCGGCGGTACCGCGCGGGCTGCTGCTCGATCCCGCGTACCGGGCCGGCGTCGCGCAGCTCGCGCCGCTCGGGCTGTCGTACGACGCGTGGCTGTTCTTTCCGCAGTTGCCCGAGTTGTTCGATCTCGCGAAGGCGAACCCCGACACGCGGATCATCGTCAATCACTGCGGCGGCGTCGTGCGGATCGGCAGCTATGCGGACAAGCGGCCGGAGGTGTTCGAGCGCTGGTCGGCATCGATGCGCACGCTCGCGCAATTGCCGAACGTGTACGTGAAGGTCGGCGGCCTCGGGATGCGCATCAACGGGTTCGATTTCGAGAAAGGCGCGAAGCCGCCGTCTTCGGCGCAGCTCGCCGACGTGTGGAAGCCGTGGATGATGACCTGCATCGATGCGTTCGGCCCCGGGCGCTGCATGTTCGAGAGCAATTTCCCGGTCGACAAGGGCTCGTATTCGTTCGTGAACGGCTGGAACGCGTTCAAGCGGCTGACCGCGCAGGCCAGCGCGGACGAGCGCGACGCGCTGTTCCGCGGCACGGTCACGCAGGCGTACCGGCTCGGCTGACGCGCGGGCGCGGCGTCACCCGGCTTCCACCAGCGCCGCGAGCCGCGCCAGCGCCATCTCCCAGCCGGTCTCGTTGTCGGCGGCCGGCACGCCGGGCGGTACGCCGTCGTGCACGGCGTCCACGCGCGTGCCGCCCGCTTCGTCGGACAGCGTGATCGTGATCGTCATCGCGCCGCGCAGCATCGGATCGTCGGTTTCGAATACATCGATCTCGACGATCTGCTCGTCGGGCACGAGCGTGACGAAGCGGCCGTGATAGGTGTCGGTGCGCGCGGTGGTCTTGCCGGTGCCGGCCGACGGTGCGTCGTAGCTCAGCGACACGCGCAGCGCGCCGCCTTCGCGCGTGTCGTACGCGTGCACGCGGCAGGTCATGCCGTCGGGCACCTTCCATTGCTCGACCGCGTGCGGGTCGAGCAGCGCGCGATAGACGCGCCCGCGCGGCGCGTTCAGGTGCCGGCTGACCCGGGTCGAATGCGTGTGCGTGTGCAACATGTCGCCTCCCGCGAAGCGTGCGAGACGGTGCACGCCGGCGCCCGGCGTGTCGTCATGCTTCCTTCAGGAATCCTAGGCGCGGGCGCGGCGGCATGCAATGACCGCACGCGCAGCGGCGTTAGCGCAGCGCGGCGGCGAAGTCGTCGAGCTGCGTGATGCAGGTGTTCCAGCCCTCGAAAAAGCCGAGCGCTTCGTGGCGCTCGCGCGTCGCGGCGTCGGGATGCATCACGCGCGCCTCGTAGCGGCTGCCCGCGTCGTCGTCGGCCATCGTGACGATCGCCGTGAAGCCTAGCCACGGCGTCTGCGGCCGCCAGCCGCCCGCGAGCATCGATGTGAACGCGATGCGCGATTCCGGCACGATCTCGAGGAAACAGCCGGGGTTGTCGCTCGTGCCGCCGTCGGGGCCGCGCATGAACGTATGGAAAGCGCCGCCCGGCCGCAGGTCGAACGCGCGCACCTCGGTGGTCCAAGGCTTCGGGCACCACCATTCCTTCAGCAGTTCCGGGTCGGTCCATGCGCGCCACAGCGCGTGGCGCGGCGCGCGCAACGTGCGCGTGATCACGAGATCGTGGGCTTCAGCGGGTTCGACGTGGCTGGCTGACATCTTGCTCCTCCTGGTGACGGCGTTCGACGAATTCGACGAGACGATCGGATCGCGCTTCCCACTGCGCGCGCTGCGCGGCGAGCCATGCCTCGGCCTCGGTCAGCCGGCTGCCGACCAGCGCGCAGGTGCGCGAGCGGCCGGTTTTTCGGGTCTTGACGAGGCCGCTGCGCTCGAGCACGGCGACATGCTTCATGAACGACGGCAGCGCCATGTCGAACGGCGCGGCCAGCGCGGAGACGGTCCGCTCGCCGTGGCCGAGCGCGCTGACGATTGCACAGCGCGTCGGATCGGCGAGGGCATGGAACACGTCGCTGATGCCGGGTTGAAGGTTATCCATTTGGCTAAGTGTAGGCGGTGGCGCGGCGAAGCAGCGAAAATATTCGTCACGTACGATAGTGGGGCGGTAACGCGCGCGGACCGGGCGCTGTGTTGCCGGACGCGTGCCGTCGCCGAGCGAGCCTCGACGCCCGGCCGGCGTTCTTTCCGACCCGGCCCATGCCGAACCCGCGCGTGCGGCCTACCTGACTACCGGAGATTGCATGACCGAACCTGTTACCGTGCGCCGCGTCGGCGCGAGCGAAGCGATCGCCTGTGTCGACGCGCTGGCCGACGTGCTGATCGATTGCGTCGAAGGCGGCGCGTCCGTCAGCTTCATGTTGCCGATCGAGCGGGCCACCGCCGTCGCGTTCTGGACGCGCGTGGCCGAAGGCGTCGCGAACGACGAACGCATCCTGCTCGTCGCCGAGGATGGGGCCGGCCGGATCGTCGGCACCGTGCAGGTCGTGACGGCGCTGCCCGAGAACCAGCCGCATCGCGCGGATATCGCGAAGATGCTCGTGTCGCGGCACGCGCGCCGCCAGGGCGTCGCCGCGCGGCTGATGGCGGCGGCCGACGCGGCCGCGCGCGACGCCGGCAAGACCGTGCTCGTGCTCGACACGGTGACGGGCGGCGACGCCGAACGGCTGTACGAACGGGCCGGCTGGCAGCGTGTCGGCGTCGTGCCGAACTTCGCGCTGATGCCCGATGGCGCGCTGTGCGCGACGACGTTCTTTCACAAGCAGTTGGTGTAATTGTGTAATGGCGTCCGTCATGCACCCGGTCGCCCCGGCGCTTGTGTTCTTCACGCTCGCGGCGGGGACTGAAAATCCGGGTCGGAAGCGTCGCCGGTCCCATATATTCACGCCAGAAGACTTCAACGAAACGCCACGGAACCGCCGCCTGGATGAAACGCTCCCACGTCGCTTTCGCCCTCACGGGCCTGCTTGTCGCGCTGCCGATTGCCGCGTATGCGCTCGTCAAGCCGCTGCGCGTCGTCGCGCCCGCGCTGATTCCCGGCGTGTCGTGCCCGAGCGCCGACATCTGCACGGACGATGCCGCGAAGCTCGGCGATGCACGGCAGCTCTATCGCGACGGCTCCGCGCGCGCGGCGGCGGCCGTCGGCGCGTTCCGGGCCGCACCGCGCGTCGTGTTCTGCGCGACGCGCGCGTGTGCCGATGCGTTCGGCCTCGGCTCGCGCGCGGGGCTGACGCTCGGTGATTTCGGCGTGGTGATCGCCCCGCGCGGCTGGCAGACCTACTTTCTCGCGCATGAGCTGATTCATCACCGGCAGGCGGAAGTGCTCGGCAACGTCGCGATCGTTACGAAGCCGCGCTGGCTGATCGAAGGGATGGCGTATGGGCTCAGCGACGATCCGCGTCATCCGCTCGCGCAACCGTTCGAGTCGTGGCGCACGCAGTTTGCCGCGTGGAATGCGGCGCGCGGCGCGCAGCCGCTGTGGGATGCCGCGCGGGCAGTCCGATAGCGCGCGAACGGCGATGAGCCGCTATGCCGGCACGGCTGCTGGATCGTCCGGCTGCCCGACGAGCGTGCGGCGCGCCGCATCGAGAATCTCGTCGGCCAACGCGGGATCGGTGCCGGCGACAGCGCGTGACAGCACCAGCGCGCCGACCATCTGGCTGAGAACGGCGATCGCGTCGTCGCGCGCGGCGGCCGCGGCCGAGCCTTCCGTGGCCACCAAGCGTTCCAGTCTCTCGAGATACGCGGCGACGCCGCGCGTGTAGCAGGCGCGCGCCGCGTCGGTCAGCCGCGGCGCATCGCCGGCGAAGCCCGACAGCGGGCAGCCGCCCTCGACGTTGTCGCGATGCGCGCCCGACAGGTACGCCGTCACCTGTTTCGCGACGCTGCCGGCGTTCGGCGAATCCGCGCGATCCTGCATCGCCTTGTCCATCACTTCGGCGATCAGCGCGTCCTTCGACTTGAAATGGTTGTAGAAGCCGCCCTGCGTGAAGCCGGCCTCCTTCATCAATTCCGTCAGCCCGACGGCGTCGACGCCGCGCAGCCGGAACAGCCGCTCGGCGGCCGCGACGATCGCGTGGCGGTTTTCTGCCGCCTGTTGTCTCGAGACGCCCATTGATGCCTCCCTCTTTCCGGCAATTGCCCCGATTGAAAATCACAATGGCGATCACCATTGACGTGCCTAAGCCACGCTGGCACCATGCATCGCAAAGACGATGGTGATCGACATCGAGATTCGAGTGTAGCCGACTTCGCGGACGAAGCGAAGCAACCGGCGCGGCATGGATCGAAGTCGGTCAGGGTCTGGGGTGCGGCGAGGCGCGGGCGGCGGGACGGCCCGGCTGTCGGCACCGGCGGTGCAACGGTTCGGTACGCGATGGCGGCGTGTTTTTTCACCGGGTCCCGAGCGTGCGGCGAACCGGCGCGTACGGGATCGAATCTCCGAAAGGAAGGGTCATGAAGATCGAAGGTGCAGTCGTTTTCATCACGGGCGCGAACCGCGGGCTTGGCCTCGAGTTCGCGAAGCAGGCGCTCGAACGGGGCGCGCGGAAGGTCTACGCGGGCGCGCGCGATCCGGCCAGCGTGACGTTGCCGGGCGTCGTGCCCGTGAAGCTCGACGTGACCGATCCGGCGGCGGTCGCCGCCGCAGCCGATGCGGCGCGCGACGTCACGCTGCTGATCAACAATGCCGGCATCGCGCGGCTCGGCAGCCTGACCGACGACGGCGCGGTCGATGCATTGCGCGCGCACCTGGAGACCAACGTGTTCGGGATGCTGGCGATGTCGCGCGCATTCGCGGGAACCCTCGCGGCCCACGGCGGCGGCGCGATCCTGAACATCCTGTCGGTCGCGAGCTGGGTGAACCGGCCGATCCTGTCGGGCTACGGCGTGTCGAAGTCGGCCGCATGGGCGCTGACCAACGGGCTGCGCCATTCGCTGCGCGAGCAGCGCACGCAGGTCGTCGGGCTGCATGCCGGCTTCATCGATACCGACCTGACGGCCGGCCTCGACGTGCCGAAGGCCACGCCGGCCGACGTCGTGCGCCAGGCGTACGACGCCATCGAAGCGGGGGCGGAGGAAGTGTCGACCGACGAGTTCACGCGGCAGGTGAAGGCCACGCTGTCGTCGGGCGTTTATCTGGAAGAGCCGGCGCCGCGTTGACGCCGCCGGTCGTGCGAACCCGCCGCCAGCGCCGTGAGCGCGGCGGCGGAGCGACGCGTCAGACCGTCGTGTCGATGAGGCCCGGGATCTTCACGTCCGGGTTCACGTCCGCGTCATAGTCGACGCCGGCGATCTCGAAGCCGAACAGGCGCAGGAACTCGGTCTTGTAGCCCGCGAAGTCGGTCATCTCGTACAGGTTCTCGTTCGTCACCTTGTCCCACATCGCGACGACCTTCGCCTGCACCTGCGGATCGAGTTCCTTGTAGTCCGCGCGCAGGCGGCCTTCTTCATCGACGTGCGGCGTCGCGCCGTACAGGCTGTCCTTCAGGAGCCCGTACACCTGCTCGATGCAGCCTTCGTGCGTGCCGGTTTCCTTCATCACCTTGAACAGCAGCGACAGGTAGAGCGGCATCATCGGGATCGCCGAGCTGGCCTGCGTGACGACGGCCTTCAGCACCGACACGCGCGCATCGCCGCCATGCGCGGCCAGCTTGTCGCGGATCGACAGCACCTTCTTGTCGAGATCCTTCTTCGCTTCGCCGATCGAGCCGTTCCAGTAGATGTCGTGCGTGATTTGCTCGCCGAGGTACGTGAACGCGGTGGTCTTCGCGCCGTCGGCCAGCACGCCGGCGTCGGCCAGCGCGTCGATCCACATCTGCCAGTCCTCGCCGCCCATCACCGCGACGGTGCCGTCGATTTCTTCCTGCGTCGCCGGTTCGAGCGAGACTTCGCGGATCACTTCCTTGTCGGTGTCGAGGCCGCGGAACGTGACGGCCTTGCCGACCGGCTTGAGCGTCGAGCTGATGGTTTCGCCGGTCTTCGGATGCGTGCGGCGCGGTGCGGCGAGGCTGTAGACGACCAGATCGACCTTGCCGAGATCCTGCTTGATGGTGTCGATCGTGACCTGCTTGACCTTGTCGGAGAAGGCGTCGCCGTTGATGCTGCGCGCATACAGCCCCTTTTCCGCGGCGAATTTCTCGAACGCGGCGCTGTTGTACCAGCCGGCCGTGCCCGGCTTCGTCTCGCTGCCGGCCCGCTCGAAGAACACGCCGAGCGTGTCCGCGCCCGAGCCGAATGCGGCCGAGATCCGGGCGGCGAGGCCGTAGCCGGTCGACGCGCCGATCACGAGCACCTTTTTCGGGCCATTGGCGATCGGGCCGTGCGAAGTCACGTAGTCGATCTGTTCCTTGACGTTGGCTTCGCAGCCGACCGGATGAGTCGTCACGCAGATGAAGCCACGCACGCGCGGTTTGATGATCATGGAAACCTCTTGTCTGAAAGGCGGGGACGGCCTGAAATCGGAAAAATCCCGCGCATTGTAAAGGAAGCGGCCGATCGCGGGCGGGCGCGGCCGGAAGGTGCCGGATCGCCCGGTTATTTCTATCTTGACAGAAATAACTGAAAAAACTAAATTCCCCACCATGGAACTCACACCGATTGCCGAACGATTCATTCTCCACTGGGGCGAAATGGGCTCGCGGTGGGGCGTCAACCGCACCGTCTCGCAGATTCACGCGTTGCTCTACCTGGCCGGACGGCCGGTTGCGGCCGACGAGATCGCCGAGACGCTCAACGTCGCGCGCTCCAACGTCAGCACGAGCCTGAAGGAACTGCAGGCGTGGCGGCTCGCGAAGGTCGTGCACGTGCTGGGCGACCGCCGCGATCACTTCGAGACGTCGACCGACATCTGGGAGTTGTTCAAGCTGATCGTCGAAGGGCGGCGGCAGCGCGAGATCGAGCCGACGCTCACGGTGCTGCGCGATTGCCTGACGAATCCGGAGATCGCGAACGAGAGCCGCGAAACCGAGCAGCGCATCCGCGACACGCTGCAGTTCGTCGAGACGCTGACGACCTGGTCGGACGAGATGCTGCGGCTCAAGCCCGATACGCTGATGAAGGCGCTCGGCATCGGCGCGAAGATCAGCCAGACGGTCAGGCGCAAGCCGTCGAAGTAAGCGGTAACGGCAGAGCGGGCAGCTAGCCCGCTTTTTTCGAGATTGTTATTTCTGTCTGTACAGAAATAACTGTAAATAGAGAGTGAAAATGAACGCAGCCTTGCCGTCGACCTGCCCGCCCGAGCGCACCGGCGCACGAGGCGTGACCGTGCTCGTCTGCGGCGCGAACGGCTTCATCGGGCGGGCGTTGTGCGCGCAGCTCGAAGCCGGCGGGCATCGCGTGCTGCGCGGCGTGCGTCACGCGGCCGGCCCGCACGACGTCGCGATCGACTTCGCGCACGACGTCGATCCGCACGCGTGGCTCGCGCGGCTGAAGGGCGTCGACGTGGTGATCAACGCGGTCGGCGTGCTGGCTGATCGACGCGGCGCGACGCTCGATGCCGTGCATCGCGCCGCGCCGTGCGCGCTCTTTACCGCGTGCTGCCGGGCCGGCGTGCGGCGCGTGATCCAGATCTCCGCGCTCGGCGTCGAGCGCGGCGACACGCGGTACTTCGCGAGCAAGCAGGCGGCCGACCGTTTCCTGCAGACGCTGCCGATCGACTTTCACATCGTGCGCCCCGCGCTCGTCTACGGGGCGGCCGGCGCGTCGGCGCGATTTTTCCGGATGCTCGCGAGCCTGCCGGTGCACGTGCTGCCGGCCGGCGGCCATCAGCGGCTGCGCCCGGTGCATGTCGCCGATCTCGCCGAAGTCGTGGCGCGGCTCGTCGTACAGCCGGGCGATTCACGGGCGGCGTGCAGCCGCGTGATCGACGTGGTCGGTCGTGACGAAGTCGAATATCGCGAGATGCTGGCCGCCTACCGCGCCGCGCTTCGGTTTCCGCCGGCGGCCCGCGTGTCGCTGCCGGGCCCGCTGGTCGGCGCGGCGGCCGCGCTGCTCGGCGCGTGGCCGGGAGCGATGCTGACACGCGACACGTGGACGATGCTGCGCGGCGGCAACACCGGCGACCCGGCGGCGGCCGCCGCCGTGCTGGGCCGGCCGCCGCGCGGCATCGGCAGTTTCATCGGCGCGGAAGCCGCCGCGCTTCGCCGCGACGCGCTCGCGATGTGGCGGCGCCCGCTGCTGTTGGGCGCGCTCGCGATCGTGTGGATCTGGACAGCGATCGCCAGCGCATTCGTCCATCCGCTGCCCGCGAGCCTCGCGCTGCTTGCGCCCGCGCACCTGACGGGCGTGCCCGCGCTGATCGCGCTCTACGCGGCCAGTGCGGTGGATTTCGCGTTCGGGATCGCGACCGTCGTCGCGCCGTCGCGGCGCCTGTGGGCCGCGCAGGCGGCGCTGATCGTCGCGTACTCGGCGGTTATCGCGGTCACGATGCCGGGCCTGCTGGCCGAACCGTTCGGCCCCGTGCTCAAGAACGTACCGATTCTCGCCATCCTGTTGATCCTCTATTCAGAAGAAGAACACGTATGAACACCTATCTCGTCATCAAGGCCCTTCACATCCTGTCCTCGGTGCTGCTGGTCGGCACGGGGTTCGGCACCGCGTTCTACCTGTTCTTCGCGAACCGTACGCGGTCGGTGCCCGCGATCGCGGCCGTGTCGCGGCTCGTGGTGCGCGCGGACTGGTGGTTCACGACGCCGGCCGTGATCTTCCAGCCGGCGTCCGGGCTGTGGCTCGCGCACACGACGGGCTGGCCGTGGCATACGCCGTGGCTGCTCGCGTCGATCGTGCTGTACGCGGTCGCCGGTGCGTGCTGGCTGCCGGTCGTCTGGCTGCAACTCGAACTTGCATCGATGGCGAAGCTCGCGCACGCGAACGGCGATGCCGCATTGCCGGCGCGCTACTGGCGCTACGCGAAGCGCTGGGAACTGCTCGGTTATCCGGCGTTCTTCGCGATGCTGACCGTCTATTTCCTGATGGTGGTCAAGCCGATGTAAGCCGGTCGTCGTCGCACGGGAGCGGCGGCGTACGCGGGACAGCAGTCGATCGGTTCATGATGCTTGCGAAAACAAGAAGGAGTGCAAAGCATGAATGCAAATGAATTGGTGCTGTATTTCGATGGGCGATGTCCGTTATGCGTCGCGGAAATCCGGCGTCTCGGCGAGCACGACGTGCGACACCGGCTCGCGTTCGTCGACATCGCCGAGCCGGGTTTCGATCCGGCGCCGCTGGGCGTCGACCTGCCCGCGCTGAATCGCGAACTGCATGCGCGTCTACCCGATGGACGCATGCTGACCGGCATCGACAGCATCCTCGCTGCTCACACGCTACTCGGCCGTCGCGGGCTCGTCCGGCTGCTTCGCGTGCCGGCGATGCGTGCCGTATTCGCATCGCTGTATCGCCGCCTGGCGGGCAATCGGCAAGCGGTATCGCGGTGGCTCGGGTATCGCGCAGAAGCCTGCTGCGAAGGCGGTACGTGCAGCATCGGCAGGAACGCCGAAAGCGCAGCAGCGAATCGCCCGCCACAAGACATCCCGCGCCGCATCGTCGTGCGCTGGATGTACGCAGCCGTAATCGTGCATCTGCTCGTCGGCGTGGTGCTCCCGTGGATCGCGGGCGCATCCTGGCTCGACGCGTATCACCGCGGCATCGAGCGGCATTTCTGGTCGGCAGCGGCACCCGGAGCCGCGCGCGCCCAGCAGGTCTGGTGGATGTCGCTGCTCGGCGCGACGGTGCAGTGCGCCGCGATCTGGATGCTCGCGCTCGTCCATCTCGGCAACCAGTTACGGAAACGGGAAGTCTGGGGCTGGCTGCTGGCCGGCCTGTTGATCTGGGCGCCGCAGGACATGCTGTTGTCGTGGCAGGCGCAGGTGTGGGGCCATGTAGTGATCGACGTCGTCGCGCTCGTCGCGATGGTGCCGCCGCTGGTCTGGCTGTGGAGGAGGGATACCGCATGAACACGTTGCCTGCTTTCGACTGGGCGCTCAACCTGCTGATCGTGCAGGGCGCGATGGGCGCATTCGATACGCTCTACCATCACGAACTCACGCAGGACCTGCCGCACAGCCCGCGCGCGCGGCTCGAACTGGCAATTCACGCGGTAAGGTCCGTGCTCTACGGCCTCGTGTTCGCGTCGATCGCGAACGTCGCATTTCATGGCGCGTGGGTCGCGGCCCTCGCGGCGGTCGTGGTCGTCGAGGTGGTGCTGACGTTGTGGGATTTCATCGTCGAGGACCAGAGCCGCAAGCTGCCGGCGACCGAGCGCGTGCTGCACACGCTGCTGGCCGTCAACGGCGGCGCGCTGTTCGGGATGATCGCGATGCAACTCGCCGCGTGGGCGGTCGAGCCGACGGCGCTGCACGCGATCGACGTCGGCTGGCGCGGCTGGCTGCTCAACCTGTTTGCCGCCGGCGTGACGGTATCGGGCGTGCGCGACGGGATCGCCGCGTGTCGCCTCGCGCGCCGCGCGTCGGACGCCAACCCGTTCGCGGGGCAGCGGCCCGGCCACGTGCTCGTCACCGGCGGCACCGGCTTCATCGGCGAAACGCTCGTCAACCAGTTGCTCGACGCAGGGCAGACGGTCACGTTGCTGGCGCGCGATCCGCTGCGCGCCGCCTACCTCTTTCAAGGCCGCGTGCGCAGCGTGACGTCCATCGACCAGTTGCAGCCGCACGAGCGCTTCGACACGGTCGTCAATCTCGCCGGCGCGCCGGTGCTGGGCGCGCGCTGGAGCAAGCGCCGGCAGGCGCTGCTGCTCGCCAGCCGCGTCGGCGTGACGCAGGCGCTGATGCGCTGGGTGGAAACCGCCGAGGTCAAGCCGCGCACGTGGATCCAGGCGTCCGCGATCGGCTACTACGGCGTGCGGTCGGGCGACGAACGGCTCGACGAAGGCAGCAGCGCAGGCACCGGTTTCATGTCGGATCTGTGCCGGCGGTGGGAGGCGGCCGCCCAGCCGCTCGAACGCCACGGCGTGCGCGCGGTGGTGCTGCGGCTGGGCATCGTGTTCGGCCCCGGCGGCGCGT
Source organism: Burkholderia sp. BCC0097 (assembly GCF_902832985.1). Classification (NCBI taxonomy): domain Bacteria; kingdom Pseudomonadati; phylum Pseudomonadota; class Betaproteobacteria; order Burkholderiales; family Burkholderiaceae; genus Burkholderia; species Burkholderia sp. BCC0097. The sequence goes on along the minus strand of NZ_CADFDM010000008.1, from coordinate 146,573 downwards.
TGCGCCCGATGCTGCTGCCGCATTACTTCGGGCTGGGCGGCCGCTTCGGCGACGGTGCGCAGGTGATGAGCTGGATTCACCGCGACGACGTGCTGCGAATCGTGGCGCGCGCGATGTCGAATCCGGGCATGCACGGCGTCTACAACGCGGTCGCACCGGTGCCGCTGACCCAGCGCGCATTCGTGCAGGTCGTGACGAAGGTGCTGCGCCGCCCCGCATTTCTGCACATGCCGGCCGCGCCGCTGCGCGCCGCGATGGGCGAGATGGCCGAGCTGCTGCTGGACGGGCAGCGCGTGATGCCGGCACGCCTGCATCAGGACGGGTTCATGTTCCGCTTCCCGACGGCCGAGCACGCGCTGCGTGACCTGACGAACCGGCCGCACACCGATTTCGCGCCCGCGGTCTGCCGTTTCCCGCGTGGTCGTGTATAAATTCGGCGTGAACGCGTTCGGAGCGTGCCGTGCGTCCCGAACACGCCGCACCCGACCTCTCAAGGAGACTGCATGCTGCACGTCCTCGGCAAGATTCCGTCCATCAACGTCCGCAAGGTGCTGTGGCTGTGCACCGAACTGAACCTGCCGTTCGAACAGGAAGACTGGGGCGCGGGCTTTCGCACGACCCACGATCCGGCCTATCTCGCGCTGAATCCGAACGCGCTGGTGCCCGTCATCAAGGACGACGATTTCGTGCTCTGGGAATCGAACACGATCATCCGCTACCTCGCGAACCGCTACGGCGGCGATGCGCTGTATCCGGCCGAGCCGCAGGCGCGTGCGCGGGTCGACCAGTGGATCGACTGGCAGGGTTCGGACCTGAACCGCTCGTGGGTCGGCGCCTTCCTCGGCCTCGTGCGCAAGTCGCCCGACCACCAGGATCCGAACGGCATCGCACAGTCGATCGCCGGCTGGACGACGCACATGCGCGTGCTGAATGCGCAACTCGAAAGGACCGGCGCGTACGTGGCCGGCAACACCTTCACGCTCGCGGATATTCCGATCGGCCTGTCGGCGAACCGCTGGTTCGGCACGCCGTTCGAACATCCGGACCTGCCGGCGGTGTCGCGCTATATCGAACGTCTCGCGACGCGCGAAGGTTTCAGGCAATACGGGGGCAGCGCGAATCCGTAAGGCAGCGCCGGCCGCGCGTGAAGCGGCGGTAGTGCAATCGCCGCCGCTTCACGATCGATTCACCGGCGCGCCTTCCGTCGTCACGCACCGGGCGCCGGCACCGCATCGAGCACGCGGGCGAGAAACGCCTCGTGATTCCACGCGGCTTCCGGCCGTGACAGCCCGAGCCGCACGACCACCAGCTCGCGGCTCGGCACCACGCTCACGAACTGGCCTTCATGGCCGACCGCATGAAACGCGTCGGCCGGCATCGTCCGCGCGTGCGGATCGCGATCGTTGAACGGCTCCGGCACCTTGACCCACAGCTGCGCGCCGAATTCCTGGCGCGACGACTGCGGCGTCGCGCGCGTCAGGTAGTGCACCCAGCCCTCCGGCAGCAGCCGCTGCCCATTCCACACGCCGTCCTGCAGCAGAAGCTGCCCGAAGCGCGCCCAGTCGCGTGCGCTCGCATACATGTACGAGGCGCTGACGAGCGTGCCGGACGCATCGGGCTCGAACACCGCGCTGCGCATCCCGAGCGGCGCGAACAGCGCGCGGCGCGGAAACGCGAGATAGTCGGCGTCGCTGCCGCCCAGCGCTTCGCGCATCACGCGTGCGACGATCGCACTCGTGCCGCTCGAGTACGACCACCGTGTGCCGGGCGTCGCGGCCAGCGGCTTCGCCGACGCGAACCGTGCGGTATCGGGCTGCGTGAACAGCATCACCGCGACGTCGGACAGCGGGTCGTCGTAGTCCTCGTTGAATTGCAGGCCGCTCGTCATCCGCAGCAGCTCGTCGAGCGTGATGGCCGCGCGCGGATCGCCGCTGCCGCGCCATTCGGGCAGCAGCGCCGACGCGTCCGGCGACAGCTTGTGCTGCGCGACCAGCGCGCCGACCAGCGCGGCCGTGACGGTCTTCGTCATCGACCAGCCGGGCAGCGGCGTATCGGCCGTGAAGCCGGGCGCATAGCGTTCGGCAATCACCTGGCCGCGCCACATCACGACGACCGCGCGCGTGCGCCGCGGCCGCGCCGGATCGGGTTCGTCGAATGCGCGGTCGAGCGCGGTCTGCAACTGGTGCGCGTCGACGCCGGCGGGCGGCGTGGCGGGTGCGGGCGGCGCGGGCGGCGGATCGGCGAGGGGCGGTAACGCGGCGGGCAACGTGGCCGCCGCTGCGCCGGTCGGGACCCCGAGCGCGAGTGTGCAGCCGAGCCCGGGCCGGAAGTCGGCTTCGCGTTCGGCGAAGCCGGCGAAGGTCGCCACCGCGCGATGATGGTCGGGATCGAGCGACGGCCGCACCAGTTTCAGCAACGGATGGACACCGGCCATGATGTCGACGTCGATCACGGACGCGGCCGGGCGGCCGGACACGAACACGCCCGAACACAGCGCCTTGGCCGCATAGCCGGTCGCGATCGGCGCGAGCCGCGACAGCATATGGCCCGTGTAGCCGATCGCGGCCACGAGCGCGAGCGCGAGACCGCGCAGCATCAGCTTCTTGAGGGGAATCGTCATGCGCGAGCGTCCTCGGTGGCGTGCCGGCCGGCAACGATCCGGCAGTGTCGCAGGTTCGGGCGAGACGGTGCAATCGCGGCCGCGTGACGTGTGGTGGCGGTCGCATGCGTTCGCGCTGCCGCGTGCCCGACAGTTCGGCCGGCGTCGCGTGGCGGCGAGTTGATATCGGGCCGGCCATCGGCCGATAATCGTCCGGCATTGCTCTCCCAGTCCCACTGTCCAATCGAGATCGGAAAACGCCATGTCCTACGACAACAACAACCCGTTCGCCCGAATCCTGCGCGGCGAACTGCCGTGCGTGAAGGTCGCTGAAGACGACGCGACGCTCGCGATCATGGATCTGATGCCGCAGGCCGACGGTCACGTGCTCGTGATCCCGAAGGAGCCGGCCGCGCAGATCTTCGAGCTGTCCGGCGACGCGGCCGCGGCCGGTATCCGCATGACGCAGCGCGTCGCGGCGGCCGTGCGCGCGGCGCTCGAGCCGGACGGCGTGTTCATCGGCCAGTTCAATGGCGCGGCAGCCGGCCAGACCGTCCCGCACGTGCATTTCCACGTGATTCCGCGCTGGGAAGGCGCCGAGCTGCGGATGCATGCGCGCGACATCGCCGACGCGGCGACGCTCGAAGCGCTCGCGCAGCGCATCCGTGCCCGCTTCGTGTAACAGCCTCAGCGCTGTCGGCGCGGCGGCCGCCCACCGGCGGGCCGTTGCGCCGATCCAGCCTGTTTCAGCGGTCACACGGGGTAACACGTGTAACGGCCCGGGAAACTCGGCCGGCCACGCCCGGCGCTAGACTCCGCGCATCGTTTCATCGAGCGACAGGAAGGGGCGTTACCTCTTCGTGCCGGCCGCCGCATCGTGCGGCGGCGCGGCCTTCGCGCGGTGCCATTCGTTTTTCGCGCCGGGAACCGAACCATGTCCAGACTTCTCATCACGCTTGCCCTGATCGGCGGCCTGTCCGGCTGCTACGTCGCGCCGCCGTACGGCTACGCGCCCGCGCCGGCCTACTATGGCTATGCGCCTGCGTATTACGCGCCGCCCGTCACCGTCGGTATCGGCGGCCACTTCCACATCCGCTGACCCGTCGCGGCGCGTGGGCCGGCCGTCCTGGCCCGGTCGGGCGCCTTCGGCCTGACGATGTGCGCGAACTCCCGCGCCGCATGACGGCCGCGCACGGCACCCGGTGTGCGCAGTTCCTATACTTCACAGGAAAGCGCATCTCCGCGAGGCCGTCGTGACAGTCACCCCCAAGGTCGTCGTCCTGTCGAGCGTAGCCACGCTCGTCTATCTCGGGCTTGCCGTGCTCGGCAGCGGCGGGTTCGCTGCGTTCTTCTCGCATCCTCAACTGACCGTCGTCGCGATCGCGACCCTTGTGATGGCCGTCGCCGCGCTGTTCACCGAAGGCAACCTGAGCAGCGGCGAACGCGAGAACCGCGACAACCGCTGGGTGCTCGCGGCCTTCGCGGTGAGCGGCTTCCTGCTCGCGTACCTGCCGGCGCTGACCGACCGGTTCGACGTCTGGACTGTCGGCGGCGACACGGTGCGCTGGATCGGCGTCTGGCTGTACCTCGTGGGCGGCGTGCTGCGCATGTGGCCCGTGTTCGTGCTCGGCAAGCGCTTCAGCGGGCTCGTCGCGATCCAGCCGGGCCATACGCTCGTGACCGGCGGCATCTACAGCCGCATCCGCAATCCCAGCTATCTCGGCCTGGTCGTCAATTCGCTCGGCTGGGCGCTGGTGTTCCGCTCGGGCGTCGGCGTGCTGCTGGTCGTGCTGACGCTCGTGCCGCTCGTCGCGCGAATCCGCTCGGAGGAAGCATTGCTGCGTTCGCAATTCGGCGCCGAATACGACGCGTATTGCGCGCGGACGTGGCGTTTGCTGCCCGGCGTGTACTGACCCCGTCATCTTTTCTCTCACCGTCGTTCGGATGCCCGTTACCGGCGTGTGCGGATGTGTTGCCACGTGTGTCTCGAACGTGCGATTGCATGCATGACCGGCGTGTCGCAACGTGGGGCCAGACTGCCGCCGGAGCCAACTCCGGCAAGGGTTTCAGCCGGATTCGGCGGGCGCGTCGAATGTCTGCGATTCGTAAACAACTTGTTACCACAATGTCTACGGCAGGAATGCGGGACCGGTGCTATTCTTCGCCGCAAGCTCAATGAAATGAATTGGTCCGCAGTCCGGCACAATGCCTGGCCCGACGTCGATCGATTCAGATCGTCGTACCGAGCGGACCTCGATAACCAGAATTGCGAACAAGGAAGAATACGGGAATGTGGAAGAAAATCGCCCCCGCTCTCGTCGTCGCCGCGTTGACCGGCGCGACTGCACTGCCGGCCATGGCCGGTGACTTGAACAACGCGCTCGGCGGCGCGCTCGGCGGGGTTGCCGGCGCAGCGGTCGGCGGCGCGGTCGGCGGCAGCACCGGCTCCGTCATCGGCGGCGCGATCGGCGGCGGCGCCGGCGGCGCGGTGACGTCGAACCGTCGCGAGCGCACCGGCGCGATCATCGGCGGCGCCCTCGGCGGCGGCGCGGGTACCGCGGCCGGCAACGCGATGGGCGGCCGCACGGGCGGCCTGCTGGGCGCGGCTGTCGGCGGCGGCGCCGGCGCGGCGCTCGGCGGCAACATGTCGCGCAGCTCGTACGATCGCGATCACGGCGACCGCGGCTACCGTCACCGCAAGCATCGTCACCACCGCGACTGGGACTGATCGCCGCTGGCGCGACACGGTGCGCGATTCGCGCACCGGCGCGCCGACGGCGTCGGCATCCCGACGCGAGCTTCAGCCCGGCGTTTTGCCGGGCCGCTTCGCCGGCCAGGCCGGCGATTCTCTTCCGGCTTCATCAGCCGCTGCCAGATGCCCGATCGACGGGCCGGCAATTCTTCTCCCGACGTTTTCTCCGTTTCTCGACGACATCAGTTGCCGCGTCCGAATGTGCCCGGACAGGGGCGGCCGAGTCACATCTGCTTGTCCTTCGACACGTCGGTTCGCTCCGATCTGACCTGACCGTCTCCTGCGACCGCTGACGCAGCACTCCACTGCCGCGCACGTATCGACCGCCTTCACTCGATCCGCGTAACGCGATACATCGAGACCGGCGCCTTGCACGCCGCGTTGCCGTGTGCGGACGCATCGCGCGAACATCGCAACCGTCAGGATTTCCCTGATAGTCGGCGCACCCCTGCCACGCATCCCGACCGCGCATCGCGGGCGCCGGCCGGTAGTGGGAAATCGAATGGATGTCATCGCAACATTTAATTGGTCGATCGCAATCGACTTCGCTATCGTCGGCGATGCTCGCGTACGGAGCCGAACCGTGCCGCCATCCGCGCCTCGCCGCCTGACCCGCGAGCGCCGCGGCCCGGCCGACGGCCCGACAACCCGGGCCGCCGTGTCCGCTGAACCGGGCGGACCCGACGCGAAGCCTGGCCGACCGAACGAAGGCGCATGCGTCTTCAAGCCACCCCGGCAACGATGTCCCGCCGTCGCATGCGTGCTCCACGCGCATGCGAACCGCCCGATGCCGTTTGCGCCCGGGGCCGGCCCAACCCATTGCCTGGATGCAATATGTCTAAGACAACGTATTACGCGCCGCATGGCGGCCACCCGCCGCAGACGGATCTGCTGACCGATCGCGCGATGTTCACCGAGGCGTACGCGGTGATCCCGAAGGGGGTGATGCGCGACATCGTCACGAGCTGGCTGCCGTTCTGGACCCACACGCGCCTGTGGGTGATCGCCCGCCCGCTGTCGGGTTTCGCGGAAACCTTCTCGCAGTACATCGTCGAAGTGAACCCGGGCGGCGGCAGCGACAAACCCGAGCAGGACAAGCACGCCGAAGCCGTGCTGTTCGTCGTCGAAGGCGAAGCCGAGCTGACGCTGCAAGGCCAGAAGCACACGCTGAAACCGGGCGGCTATGCGTTCATTCCGCCGGGCGCCGACTGGACGCTGCACAACGTCAGCGATGCCGCGGTGCGTTTCCACTGGGTGCGCAAGCACTATCAGGCGGTCGACGGCATTCCGCTGCCGGACGCGTTCGTGACCAACGAGCAGGACGTCGAGCCGATCCCGATGCCGGGCACCAACGGCGCATGGGTGACGACGCGCTTCGTCGACATGAGCGACATGCGTCACGACATGCACGTGAACATCGTGACGTTCGAGCCGGGCGGCGTGATTCCGTTCGCCGAAACGCACGTGATGGAGCACGGCCTGTATGTGCTGGAAGGCAAGGCGGTCTATCGGCTGAACCAGGACTGGGTCGAGGTGGAAGCCGGCGACTTCATGTGGTTGCGCGCGTTCTGTCCGCAGGCGTGCTATTCGGGCGGGCCTGGGCGGTTCCGTTATCTGCTGTACAAGGATGTGAATCGGCACATGAACCTGACGCTGAATCCGGCGCGTTGAAGCGCGGCGCAGGTTGGATGCGAAAGCCCGCCGGTGTTTGCCGGCGGGTTTTTTTTCGGGTTCAGCGTGGGGTTCCCGAAGCGGTCAGCCGGTTCGCTCGGAAGCGGTCGCTCATGTGGCGAAGCTAAGGGCTTTGACCCGCTCATCAGCCATGAGGTAGGCAATCAGAACGTAACAACGAAAACTGCAGGAGATCATGATAGGCACCACGCCAGTACCCGGCTTGACGCTGATACCCTTCACGGACAAAGCCCAGCGTCTCCAGCACTTGTATAGAGGATGCGTTCTGAGGGTGAACCTGGGCTTCGATACGGTTTATCTGCATCGTGTCGAAACCGTAATCGATCGCGGCAGAAAGGGCTTCGTTCATGTATCCGTTGCCACGCGCAAACGTAGCTAGCTCATAGCCAACGGCGCAGCTTCGCCAATTTCGATTCCATCGGAAGAGGCCGCACGTACCAAGTAAATGGCCGTCCGAAAGTCTCTCGACAGCCCAACGGACGCCAGAGCCACTGCGCCGCCAGTCGGCAAATACCTGAATCAACTTGTCAGCCTCGCCTATATCGATCATCGGATCGGTACCGAACCAGCGCATACCCTCAGCGTCGCCGTGCATCGCGAACAGCGACGGTGCGTCGCTGGGCAAAAGCTCCCGCAATGACAGCCGGGAAGTTGTCAGCGTTGGGAACGTGCTTTCCGTTTCGCCCCGATTGATGGACACCAGCGCCCCCTGTGTCGATGTTTCACTTGGTTTCAATAGATTGTCGCCGATTCAGTCCCACCGATCCAATGTCCGGTGTTGGGTGCGGATTCAACTCGACGCGACGGACTACTGCCGACCCACACGAGACAGTCACATGGTCCGAAAGCGGCCCCCTCATGAAGGGGGCAACGTCCGCATCCTGATGCCCGAAGCCTAGCGGAAGTTGTTCGGGTACTCGGGGCACTCGCTTGTGGTTGCGACTGTGAATAAGCTTGGCCCTGAGCGCTAGTCCGAACGGGATGTCGCCCTGGCGGTAGCACGCCGCACCGCCGGTTTCGTGGCGAGTTCATCCAGTGTGGTGGAGAATTCGAAGCCCTTTTCGTTTTCACGCGTCACCACAAACCCAAGTTTGCGATGAAACGCGATAGACAACCGGTTGGTCTTGTAGACATGGCTTCGTAGCTCACCGATCCGTCGTTCGCTCGCCAGCGTCGCAATCTTCGCGAACAGTTCATTTACTACGGTGTACGTCCGATGCAAGGGGTGGGTACCCAATGCACCAACGAACCAGCACGCTCCTGCTTTCGGCCGAAGCATTGCATAAGCCACGAGTTTGCCGTCCCGTCGCACGTAGCAAAGCTCATTGATCTCCAAGGATTTGCACAATTTCGCCCGATGCTCGTCTACGTCGAAGGCGTCGCCGGCTCGCTCAGTGTGCTCACGTAACGTCAGTACATCAAGCGCGAGAAGTTCGTCAACAGAAGGTGACATAGGTGGAGGTACGGATGATGGAGAAGTGCGCTGCAAGAGTACTTCGGATCAAAACCTTCGCGAATTCATACTACCTCGCTGACTGACCGCTTCTGCCCGTGTCATACGGAACCAGTAACCGTATTTGATTTTCAATGATCCGGAATTTGATGTCGAGCGACCGCAACTGGCGCGCTACGCGGCAGTGGCCTGAATAAGACGCAGCCCCCATCCCGTCTTCAACGTACTGTCTTCGCGCTGCATAGGGGCAAGCGCCGACAATAGTTCGCTCTTGAACTGCGCGCGCGTTGCTTCCGACATCCTGTCAGTATCGTAAGTGTCCAGCATATCCAACCATAACTGCTCGGGTGTGGGGTTCCAATCAATTTCGAGGTCTTCAAAGACGACATCAACAAAATCATGCTGGAGCAGTTCGCTCCACCCAGCTTCGCTGCGTGTGCGAGCATCACCGAGTGGTAAGTGGGCCAGATTCGCCTTCGCAATCGGTCTGAATATTTGTAAAAACACTTCGCCGACTTTCCCGGTCAGAAAGGCCCGCCCGACGACGGCGGAAAAGCTGCCGCCTTTACGCAATATCCGATGGATTTCACGAATTACCTGCTCTATGTCGTCCATTAGCATCAGGGCCATGTGGGACAGTACATAGTCCACCGATCCGGTATGGAGCGACAGCTCTTGTGCGCGCTCATTTATCAACCGCACATCCTTTGGCAATACCGCCCGGGCCGCACTCAACTCGCCGTCGCTCATGTCGATACCGATCAACTTCGTACCTGCGTGGCCCCTGTCGCTCAGAATTTGCAGCAGCAGCCCATCACCACATGCCAGATCGACCACAGTGTGCGACATCTCGTCATTCGGTACACGTCGAGCCAGCGCATGATAGGACGATGGGTATTCCGCCTTCGTAGAACGCGCCGGACGATTGCCATAGGCCCGGCTCGTTGCTCCTGCGCGACGCCGGTGAAAATCTTTCAAATAGACTTCTGCTTGAGATGTCATTCGTGTGTGACCCGGTTGTTCAATAATGCTTGGCGGTACGCTTGGCCTCTGGATCGTTCAATTCCGCGCGGATTGTCAACGAACTGGAGCGCGTTGTCGACCGACTATTCCTGGTCGGCTGCTGTCTCATGCGAATGGCATACATCGCGCAATCTAGCCACGGCGTTCGATAGCACGCGACCCTGAGCGGCGTGGCATGTCCTGGCCGTTGCCGTGCCGCGATCTACGTGGTCTGTCTCGATTCGGGCACCGTGGATGATGCGAATGCATGGGGATATTCGTTAAGAAACCAATCTTTCACCTGCTCGTGGCTGAGCGCAAAGAATTCGCGCGACCGTGGTATCAAGACAAAACCAAAAGCGAGCAGACAGGTGGCGAGACCGAAGCACGTATAGACCTTGCCCACTGCCCAATGCGTGAGCGCCGCGCCGGCGACCATCGGGCCAAGAATGCCCGCAATCTGCGTGGTCATCATGCTCGCAGCGAGAATGCGCACGCGGAAATTCTGCGGGATAGCCAATGAGCGGTGAGTCGCACCAACGAGCCCCATCGATGCATTGGCGAACCCCACACATGTAAGCGTCAATACGAGAACGGCGGGTGAGTGGGCCCAGCCCGAAGCAGCAAGTGCCAGCCCTTCGCACATCGCGGCCCCCACCCGCACGTTGAATCGGCCGAAACGACTGACCAGTGCATCAGAACCACGAAAGCTTCCGAGTAGTAAACCTAGGGATAAGGCCGCTTCACAAACACCTAACCACAGACCCGACAGTCCGAGTGATTGAACTTTGAGTGGGATCAGCATGCCGACTGCGGGGCCCTGGAATATCCAGACGAGGAAGTTTACGAGTGTCCAGCCGCGCTCCAACGGCACGATCCATTTAGCATGCAGTCCGGCGCGCAGGTCTTCCCACCAACGGGCTAGACCGCGATGGTGTTCGCGATGCCGAGATTGGGGTGGAAGATGCAAAGTCACGTAAGCAGCGACGCCGAGCAGTATGCCGTTCATCCAGAATGTTGCAGCCATGCCGCCCAAGGTCAGTGTCGCACCAGCCAATGCTGGACCTAAGGCACGGCCAACTGCCTGCGTCGATTTACGAAGACGAAGCGCTTCGCCCAGACGATTCGCCGGAACAAGTTCAGCCGAAATGGTGGAGCTGGCTGGATCAACGAAAGCTTTCGCTATAACGGTGACCACGCCTAGGCAGATGATGAGCATGAGTCGGTAGTCGGACAGCGAGGCGAGCGTCGCGAGGGTGAAGGCGACGATCATCAAGGCGCATATACCCCATGCCATCTGCCGTCTCTTTGCGTAGCGATCCCCGAGTGGCGCAAGCAGTGGCATCGCAAAAATGGTGGCGATGGCGATGCTGACGCTGTAGATCGCCAAGTCATGAGCGCCGCCCCGGTGAACGATCCACCAAGGGAGCGTGATATAGCCAACCATTTCCGCCAGGATCCTCATCAGGTCGCTGAGAAGCAGACTGGCAAGAGGGGCGTCGATCGAGTTTGCGCGAGCCTTGATTTCCCGAATCACCGTCTTCCCCCTGTTGAGCATCGACGATGCTACCTCGACATTTTTCTCGCTGTTTAGATGCCCGTCTCGAGGGGGCGACGTGTCACTAGTGGACGCCGTACACAGTCGATTCACCGTTGGCGGCGCTTCGGGTAGCGATTTCATCAATTCGTTGCATTGACGGATTGAATTCGCAGCCGAAAGCCGCCCATTCTCCCGGCATTCCCCGGCAACGCGTAATGAATCCGCTTTCGTCGGCGATGCGTATCGCTATAACCCGAGCGCACCCGCTGCAAGCATCGCAACCTCCAGCCGCGTATCGGCCGGCAGCTCGTCTTCCATCAACCACACCGCCGACAGCCCCGACCACGCGAGAATCCACTGCAGCAGCCGGCGCCGGTCGAGCCCCGCGGCATCAGCCACGAGCACAACCCGTCGCTCGAATCGGACCGGATCGACCGCGATGTCATGCGCGGGATTGCAGAACAGGTTCGCGTAATCGAACGTGCGCTCGCCGCGCAGCCCTTTCGGGTCGATCGCACGCCATCCGCGATCGCCGAAATGAAGAATGTTGTCGTGGTGAATGTCGCCGTGCAGCACCACTTCGTCGGCGGACGGACCAACCAGCAACCGACGAGCGACCGCCGCCGAGCGGCGCAGCGCCTCGTTGTTCGCATCGTTCGACAGCAGCGCGTAAAACCAGTCATGCAGCGGCACGACCGAAGGCACCTGCGGCGCACGATGCGCGTGCAGCCGCGCGACGACGTCGCAAGCGATACGCATCGTATCGTCGTCGTGGCCCGCAGCCGACAACGCAGCCAGCGACGGCGCCGGCTGCGCGCGTTCGAGCAGGATCGCGTCGCCGTCGTGCTGCCACACCTGCGCGGCGCCTTGTCCGTTCCACCAGGCCATCAGTGCATTGCCGCGGCGTTCTTCGTCGCACGTGGCGACTTTCAGCATCGCCGGACGCGCGTGCCAGACGACGGGCAGCAGGCCGCCGCTCGCGGTCAGGATCGGGCCGCCGTCGGGAACGAGGCCCCACAGGTCGAGATATCGATCGAACATCCGACGATGGTACAAGCGAACCGGCTCGCGCGCCCCGGCACACTCGACCGCAACGACATGCCGCAAACCCCTATACACGGTGCGAGTAGGCTCAAAAGCGCTTTCCTAAATAAAATTTAGCCAGCCAAACTTTGGCTAAAGAATGTTCCGGTTTCGCGCCATCCCTTCGACAATGCGCGCCTTTCGTGACCGATCGGCGCCTGTCTCGCGCCGGCCGTCGCGGCACTGCAGAAGGAGCCCGACATGACCGATCCCACCACCAACCCGTCGCCGCCGCCCGCGCCGCCATCCACACCGCCGCGCCGCCGCCGCGTATGGCGCACGCTCGCGGGCGCGCTGCTCGGCCTGACGCTCGCGTGCGCGGGCATCGGCGCATGGACGATCGATCGTATCTGGACGCAGTTGCCATCCGTCGAACACCTGGCCGTCTATCGTCCCGCGCTGCCGCTGCGGATTTTCTCGCGCGACGGCGACCTGCTGGCCGAATACGGCGTCGAGCGGCGCGAGTTCGTGCCGCTCGAACGCATCCCGCCGCTGATGCGGCATGCGTTGCTCGCGGCCGAGGACGCGAAGTTCTACGAGCACGGCCCGGTCGACATCGGCGGCCTCGCGCGCGCGACGTTCGCGAACGTCGTCACCGGGCAACCGGGGCAGGGCGGCAGCACGATCACGATGCAGGTCGCGCGCAACTTCTACCTGACGCGCGACAAGGTGCTGAGCCGCAAGCTCGCCGAGATCCTGATGGCGGCCAAGCTCGAACGCGCATACAGCAAGAACAAGCTGCTCGAGCTGTACATGAACGAAATCTATCTGGGCGAGCGCGCATACGGCTTCGCGGCCGCCGCGCACGTGTACTTCGGCAAGCCGCTCGACACGCTGAGCGCGGGCGAGGCGGCCGTGCTCGCGGGGCTGCCGAAGGCGCCGTCCGCGTTCAACCCGGTCGTCAACCCGGCGCGCGCGACTGCGCGGCGCAACTACGTGCTCGGCCGGATGCATGCGCTCGGCCAGCTCGACGACGCGGCGTATCGCGCGGCCGTCGACGCGCCGATCGCGCTGGCGACCACGCCGCCGCCCGGCATCGTCGCGGCGCCGTACGTCGCCGAGCGGGCGCGCCGGATGATGGTCGAGCGGTTTCATGACGACGCGTACACGCTCGGCCTCGACGTGACGACCACCATCTCGATGCGTGACCAGCGCGCGGCCGAAGCGGCACTCGAACGCACGCTGAGCCGCCAAGCGCGCGCGAAGCGCGACGCACGCAACGGGCTCGAAGGCGCGCTCGTGTCGCTCGATGCGGCCACCGGCGACATGCTCGCGCTGGTCGGCGGCGCGGATTTCAATCGCAACGTGTTCGACCATGCGCTGCAGGCGTATCGCCAGCCGGGGTCGAGTTTCAAGCCGTTCGTCTATTCGGCGGCGCTGGAGAAGGGCTACTTCCCCGGCGTGCTCGTCGACGATACGCAGCGCACGCTCACGCACGCGGAAACCGGCGCGCGGCCGTGGCGTCCGCGCAATTTCGGTAATCGCTACGAAGGCTTCATCCCGGTGCGGCGCGGGCTCGTGCGCTCGAAGAACCTGGTCGCGGTCAGCCTGATGCAGGCCGCCGACGCGCGCTACGTGCAGCAGCATGCGGTGCGCTTCGGCTTCGATGCGCAGCGCAATCCGGCGTCGCTGCCGCTTGCGCTCGGCGCGGGCGCCGTGACGCCGCTCGAACTCGCGAGCGCCTACAGCGTGTTCGCGAACGGCGGGACGCGGATGGAGCCGCGCCTGATCCTGTCGGTGAAGCAGCGGCACGGCGGCGCGATGTACGAGGCGACCGTGCCGGCGGGCGAGCGGGTCGTGTCGGCGCGCAATGCGTTCGTGATGGACAGCATGCTGCGCGACGTCGTGCGGGCCGGCACCGCGCGCGGCGCACTCGCGCTCAGGCGTGACGACGCGGCCGGCAAGACGGGCACGTCGAACGGCTCGAAGGACGTATGGTTCGCCGGCTATTCGTCGGGCATCGTCGCGGTCGCGTGGCTCGGCTACGACACGCCGCGCCCGATGGGGCGCGCGACCGGCGCGACGCTGGCGCTGCCGGTGTGGCTCGACTACATGAAGACGGCCGTCGACGGGCGCACGCCGGTCGCTGCGACGCCGCCGCAGGACGTCGCGCTCGTCGATGGCGATTTCGTCTACGCCGAATACACGCGCGGCACCTGCACGGCCGACGTGCCGGCGTATATCCGCAGCCGCTTCGCATGCGGCGGCGCGGCGGCCATCGATGCACCGGATGCGCCGGCCGACCACGGCAAGCGCGACGAACCGATGCCCGCCGCCGTCGACGCGGCCGAGCGCGAACGCGTGCTCGACCTGTTCCGGACCGACGACTGACGCGCGCCATGCATACGCTCTATCTGATTGCGATCGTCGCGGAAGCGATGTCGGGGGCGCTGATGGGCATGCGCCGCGGGATGGACCGCTTCGGCCTCGCGCTCGTCGGCGCGGTGACGGCGCTCGGCGGCGGCACCGTGCGCGACGTGCTGCTCGGTCACTATCCGCTCGGCTGGATCGCGCATCCCGAATACCTGGTGATCACGTTGGTGGCGGCGACCGTCGCGTCGTGGGCGGCACGACACGTCACGCGGATGAAGACGCTGTTCGTCACCGTCGATGCGATCGGCCTCGCGGCGTTCACGATCATCGGCTGCGACATCGGTGCGTCGACCGGCACGGCGCCGATCATCGTCGTGCTGGCCGGCGCGATCACGGGCGTGTGCGGCGGGATGCTGCGCGATTTGCTCTGCAACGAGATGCCGCTGATCCTGCGCGAGGATCTGTATGCGAGCGTCGCGTTCGTCACGGGCTCGCTGTATGTCGGGATGCAGTATCTCGGCATCGACGCGGGGTTCGTGACGCTCGTCGCGCTGGCGGCCGGCTTCTCGATGCGGATGCTCGCCGTGCGGCTCGGCTGGAAGATGCGGAGCTTCGGCGCGGCGGACGTCGAGCATTGAGCGCTCGCGCCTGAGCTTGCCGCGCCGGCATTCGGTCCGGCTGCATCATCTGAAAGACGTTCCATTCCTACGCGGGCACCATCACCGGCGGCGTCCCGTCGCCGGTTTCCACCATCTTCACCGCGAAGCCATAGCACCGCGCGATATGGGCCGGTGTCATCACGTCGCGCGGCGCGCCATGCGCGACGATCGTGCCGTCGGCGAGCATCGCGATCGCATCCGCATGCCGCGCGGCGAGGTTCGGATCGTGGACGATCGCGAGCACGCCGAGCTGCCATTCGCGCGCAACGGCGCGCACGGTATCGAGCAGCCGGTGCTGGTGCGCGAGATCGAGCGCGGCGGTCGGCTCGTCGAGCAGCAGATAGCGCGGCCCGGGTTCCGTCGCGTCATGGTCCGGCCACAGCTGCGCGAGGACGCGAGCGAACTGCACGCGCGCGAGCTCGCCACCCGACAGCGTCGTGACGTCGCGACCGACGAGCGCATCGGCGCCCGCACGTTCGAGCGCACGCCACGCGATGTCGCGATCGCGGTGTGACGTGGCGCCGCTGCGCCGCGCATGCGGATAGCGGCCGAGCAGAACGATTTCGTCGACGCTGAACGGGAACGCCGGCTGCGCGGCCTGCGGCAGCACCGCGCGCAGGCACGCGAGCCGCGGTGCGTCGATGCGCGCGAGCGGTTCGCCATTCAGCGTGACGTCGCCCGTCACGCGCACGCCGTTCGGCGCGACGCTGCCGGTCAGTTCGCCGGCGAAGGTTTTCAGCAGCGTGCTCTTGCCCGCGCCGTTGCGGCCGAGCAGCGCGGTCACGCGGCCGGGTTCGATCGACAGCGACAGGTCGCGCAGGATCGTGTCGTGCCGGCGGGCGACGTCGAGGTGGTGGGCAGTCAGCATGGTCGTCGTGAAGAAGGGATCATCCGCCGAGCGCGCCGCGGTTCTTCCACAGCAGCGCGAGGAAGAACGGCGCGCCGAGCAGCGCGGTCAGCACGCCGAGCGGAATGTCGGCGGGCGCGGCGAGCGTGCGCGCGGCAAGATCGGCCGCGAGCGTCAGCAACGCGCCGAGCAACGCGGCGCCGGGTAGCACGATGCGCTGGTCGGGGCCGCATGCGAGGCGCACGCAATGCGGCGCGACGAGCCCGATGAAGCCGATGATGCCCGCGCACGACACGAGCGCGCCGACCGCGAGCGCGACCGCGACGAGCACGCGCCGTTTCAGTTGCTGCACGGGCACGCCGAGATGCAGCGCTTCGGTTTCGCCGAGCTGCAGCGCGTTCAGCGCGTCGCGTTCGCGCGCGAGCAGCACGCAGCCGATCGCCACGCACGGCGCGACGGCCGCCAGCGTCGACCATTGCGCACCGCCGAGGCTGCCGAGGCTCCAGAAGGTCAGCGAACGCAACTGCGCGTCGTCGGCGACGAACGTGAGCAGCCCGATCGCTGCGCCGACCAGCGCATTGATCGCGATGCCGGCGAGCAGCAGCAGCGGCAGCGCGAGCCGGCCGCGCGACGCGGCGAGCCGGTAGACGAGCGCCGCGACCGCGAGGCCGCCCGCGAACGCGGCGGCCGGCAATGCGGCCGCGCTCGCGTGGGCGGCGAATAGTGCGGGGCCGAGCACGATCAGCGCGGTCGCGCCGAGCGCGGCGCCGCTCGACACGCCGACGAGCCCCGGATCGGCGAGCGGATTGCGGAACAGCGCCTGCATCGCGGCGCCGGTCGCACCGAAGCCGCCGCCGACCAGCAGCGCGAGCACGACGCGCGGCGCGCGGATGTCGAGCAGCACCGCGCGCGCCTGCTGCGCGGCCGCGTCGCCGCTCAGCGCGGCCCAGGCTTCCGCCAGTGGAATGCGGTATGCGCCGACGCACAGCGCGACGATGGACATCACGCCCACCAGAGTGGCGAGCGCGACCAGGACGAACGGTGCAAAGCGGCGCGACGTGCCGAGGCGCGCGGCACCGGCGTGCGGGGCACGCGACGGTGCGTTGAAGGGCGAAGCGTGAGCGGGCATCGGGTCGATCCGAAATCAGGCGAGCGCATCCGACAGGCGTCGATGCAGGGTCGTGACGGCGAGCGGCAGGCGCGGGCCGAAGCCGAGCAGGAACAGCGCGTCGAGCGACACGACGCGCCGCGCGCGGCCGGCCGGCGTCGCGCCGAAGCCGGGCGTCGCGAGCAGCGCGGCGTGACCGCCGACGGCCGCCAGCCCTTCGTCGGAGATCAGCACGACGTCGGGGGCGGCCGCCGCGAGCGCCTCGGTCGTCAGCGGCTTGTAGTGATCGAAGCCCTGCATCGCGTTGCGCGCGCCCGCGTAGCGGATCATCGCATCGGCGGCCGTGTGCTGGCCGGCGACGAGCGCCTGGGCGCCGGTATGGTTCAGCACGAACAGCACACGCGGCGGCTGCGCGCCGCCGGGCACGCGCGCGGCGACCGTGTCGCGCGCGGCCTGCCAGTCGCGATCGAAACGCTGCAGCAGCGCGGTGCCGGCGTCGCGCACGTCGAGCGCCTGCGCGACGCCGGTGATCTTCGCGCGCACCGATTCGACGTCGTGACGCTCGTCGAACGTCGTCACCGCGACGCCGGCGCCCTTCACCTGCGCGATCGCGGTCGGCGGGCCGGCTTCCGCCGATGCGAGCACGAGATCGGGCCGCAGCGACAGCAGCCCTTCGGCCGACAGCGCGCGCTGGTAGCCTACCTTCGGCAGGCGCTTCGCGGCGTCGGGATACGTGCAGGTCGTGTCGGCGCCGACGAGCCGGTAACGCGGCGTCTCGGCGCCGCCGAGCGCGAATGCGGTTTCCGCCAGCGCGCCGCCGATCAAGATCACGCGCTTCGGGGCGGCCGGTGCGCGTTGGGCGAACACGCCGCCGGGCAGCGCACCCGCGAGCGCGCCGGCCGCCGCGCCGGCCAGCAGCGACCGGCGGTGCGGATCGAACGGCCGCGCGCTCACCGCGCGGCCCCGCGTGCGGCCGCCGGCAGCGTCGCGACGAGCGCGCGCCAGTCATCGCGCTCGAGCTTGCCGGGCTTGCGCTCGCCGAACAGCAGCGCGACGTGGTCGCCCTGCCGGTCGAACAGTTCGAGCGACGTGACGATGCCGTCGCTCGTCGGCTTCTTCACGACCCAGGCGGCGGCGATCAGGTCTTCGCGCACATGCAGGTTGAAGCCCGGATCAAGCACGTTGATCCACGCGCCGACCTCGCGCACGTTCGCGACGGGGCCCGTATGGATCTGGATCATCCCCGCGTTGCCGACGAACACCATGATTGGCTGGCCGCTCTTCGCCGCCTGCTCGAGCACGTGGCGCAACGCATGCGCGGTTTCGACCGGATACGCGTAGTGCGGATCGGCGAGGCGCAGCGCCTGCATGCGGCTCACGCCGAAACGCTGCGTGATGCCGAAGAACTGGTGCGTGTCGGTCATCGCGTCCCACGCGGCGCGAAAGCCCGCGACGTCGATTTCGGTGTCCGCGCGCTCCGGCGTTTTCGGTGCGGCGGGCGCGACCTCGAGGCCCGGCTCCTGCGACGGCGCGCGCCAGCGTTCGACGAACGCGTCGTACGCGGCATGATCGCTGTGCGCGCGCAGGTAGACCTTGTGGATCGCATGGCCCTGCGCATCGAAGAACTGCAGGCTTTTCAGCGGGCCGTGCGCGGTCTCGTCGCGCACCGCGAACGCCGACACCCAGTGACGATAGAAGATGCGCAGGTCGATGTCGCCGAGCGCGAGCCCGACCGGGCCGTCGTGGCTCATCTGCGCGTACTCGCCATCCTTTTCGTGGACGGCCGTGTCGTTGCGCGTCAGCGCCATCACGCGGCCGAGGCGCGGCATTTCCTCGAACATCGCCGGAAAGCGCGCGTCGAGCCGCACGACGTGCTCGCCGACGAACACCGCGAGCGCCTCGCCTTCGCTGACGCCGAGCGCCTGCGCGACGTCGCGGTTGCGCAGCTGGCGCTCGGTCTTGAGCTTGATGAACGCGTCGCGCAGCGCGGCGGCCGCGCGGGCCGGCGTGGCCGATTGACCGGGAAGGGCGGATTGCATCATGTCGGACTCCTTCGAGTAACGGTTGGGGTGGGCGCGCGGGCAGCGCGCATCAGAAATCCACTTTCATGCTGACGGCGACCGTGCGGCCGGGCGACGAATACGCGTCGAGCACCTGCGAATCGGCCGCGATGCCGCGCACGTCCGACCAGTTCCAGTACTTGCGGCCGAACAGATTGCGAATGCCGATCGTCGCGCTCACGTGCTTGTTGAAGCGGTAGCCGCCGCGCAGGTCGACGACGAACGAGGACGGCGGCGTGAAGCACGCCTTGTTCGAACAGTCGGACTTGTCGACGTCCTTGTCGCGTTTGGCGGCCTGGAACAGCAGGTCGGTCTGCACGAACCAGCGTTCGGTCGGCTCGTACCGCACGCCGAACACGGCCGAGAACGGGTTCACGGTGTTGAGCGGCTGGCTCGCCGCGCCGTCGTTCTGCGTCGAGCCCTTCGTGAACGCCATCGCCGTCTTCAGCGTGATGCCGTTCGGCATCACCCATTCGGCGCGGCCTTCGAGGCCATGGATGCGCGCGTCGGCGAAGTTCACGTACTGGAACACGAACGGGTCGACCGGCCGGCCGCTGCCGGCGATCGTCGTGCGCGAGATGAAGTTGCGGTAGCGGCCGGTGAATGCGGCCGCGCTGTAGCGCACGACACCGTAGCCGGTGCCGCCCTTGCCGCGCAGGCCGGCTTCGAACGTGTCGCTGGTTTCGGGCTTCAGGTTCGGATTGCCGATCGACGTGTAGCCGTACACGGGGTTCGAGAAGCTGCTGTTCACCTGGTCGGGCGTCGGCGCGCGGAAACCGTGCGCGTACTGAACGTACGGAATGACCGCGGGCGTGATCTCGTAGAGCACGGCGACGCGCGGCGACAGTTCGTTCGCGCTCGTCGACACGGCCTTGCCGGTGAACAGCGGATCGTTTTCGGTCGGGCTCAGCCGGTACGTGTCGAAGCGCAGGCCCGGCGTGACGAGCAGGCGGCCGTAGCCGATCTGGTCCTGCACGAACGCGCCGAACAGCGTGTAGTCGGTGTCGGGAAACGCCTTGTTGGGGAACGCTTCGCCGACGCCCGGCACCGTGCCGTCGCGCAGGTTCGTCACGCGCGACAGGCTGCCGTCGACGCCGTAGAGCAGCTTGTGCGCGAGCGGGCCGGTCGAAAAGCCGCTTTCGGCGAACGCGGCGCCGCCGAACGTGCGTTCCTTGTACTGGTTGTCGCGCGAGCGCGAGGGTAGCCTGCCGCGCGTCTCGAACGCGTACTGGTCCTGCTTCGCGTCCTGGTAGTAGAACTGAACGTGCCCGGTCTGGAACCAGCGGAACGCGTCGTCGCGAAAGTCGTAGTCGACGCTGAAGCGGTTGCGCTCGAGCCGGTCGTGGGTCGTGAGGCCGAGCGTGGCCGGCACATTGATCGCCGACAGCACGTCGGTGCTCACGCGCCGCTGCACTGTTTCGGCGGTGAACCTGATCGTGTCGCGCGTGGTGGGCGTCAGCACGAGCTTGCCGAGCAGCGATTCCGAATACACGTCCTGCGGGTTCGACGTCGTGCGCAGCGTGCTCGCCGAGTTGTTGCTGCCGCGCGTGTCGACCTCGTGGCCGCGCCGGCCGTCGGCGATGATCATCCCCTGGATGCGATCGTTGCCGCCCGCGGCCGACACCGTCGCGCCGATGCTGCGGTCGGTCGAGTCGTAGCTCGGCCGGAACGAGAAGTAGTAGGGCTTGTGGTAGATCGACAGCAGGTCGCGCGGGTCCTTCGTGATGAAATTCACCGCGCCGGTCAGGCCGTCGCTGCCGTAGAGTGCCGACGCAGGCCCGCGCAGGATCTCGATGCGCTTGAGCGTATCGAGATCGGCGTAGTCGCCACGGCCCGCTTCGAGCGGGCCGAACGAAAACGCGTTCGGCAGACGGATGCCGTCTTCCATCAGCAGCACGCGATTGCCTTCGAGGCCGCGGATGTTGATGCTCGAATCGCCGTCGCGGCCGCCGCCGAGCGCGGCGCTGCCGGGTCGGTACGCGGTGCGGCGCACGGTGATGCCCGGCTCGTAGCGCAGCGCGTCCTTGATGTTGGTGGCCTGCTGTTCTTCGAGATCCTCGTCGGTGATCACCGACACGGACGCCGCCGTGCGGCTCGCTGCGGTGGCGGTGCGGGTGGCCGTGACGGTGACGGGGTCGAGCAGCGCCGCCTCGCCGTGCGTGGATGCGGCGGCGGTGGTCAGGACGGCGGAAGGCGGAGTGGCGCCTTGCGGCGACGAATCGGCGTGAGCCGGGGCGGCGGACAGGCCGAACGCGCCGAACAGCGCGGCACAGATCGGCCGCCGCGCCAGCGTATAGCAATGCACAGGTGGTCTCCCATTGACGATAACAAGCCCGAAGGCTGGCTGGGCGACGCGTTCACCTGGCTGGCCCGTTTGCACGCGACATGCGGCAAACGGCGATTTGAAAGGCAACTGACAACTTTACCAGTGTAAATGAGAATCATTATCAATACAAGGACGCAAAGCCGCGCGTGCGAGTGAGCGCTCGCCTGCGCGGCCCGGGCGAGGCGTGGGGAAAAGTCTTCGAGAAACTCAGGCCAGCGCTTCGATGCGGATCAGCAGGTTGCGCGCATGCGCGATGAACGCCTCGTGCGTGGCGCGATCGCTATGGCTCTCGATCCCGGCCTGTTCGGCGAACGCGATCTGTTCGGTGTAGAGCTCGACGAGCGCACGGCGCGTGTCGGGGGGAAGCGCGCGGATCATCGACACGATCAGCAGTTCCTGCGCGCGAAGCATGCCGGACAGCGATTGAGCGTTCATGCTGGCCTCCTCGGACGATGCGGCGGCGAGCCGCTCTTTCCATACTAGGCGGTCGGCGTCCGCCGTGGAGGCGAGGTGCGTGGGGGGCGGCGGCGGGCGGTACGCGATGCGACGCGAACGCCGCGCGAGCCGATATTCGCCGCGAATGTGTGCGGCCCGCGCGAACCGGCGCGGGCACGCATGCGAAGGAAAATCAGCCGGCCGCGGTGGCGGACCGCGCATCGCGCACGATTTGCGCGACGCGTTCGACGAATTCGGCGTCGACGCTCGACAGCGCTTCGCGCTTGCCGTCTGGCATCTCGACCATCAACCGGTACGTGATGTCCTGCGTGGCCCACGTGAGATAGCCGACGACGACGAGCATCACGCCGACCACCAGCGCGGCGCTCGATGCGCCGATGCCGCCTGCGACGGCGATGGCCGCGCCGATCAGCGAGATCAGCGACGGCACGAGACGGTTCTTCGGGATCTTGACGACATCGACGTGGCGGATGTCACGCAGTGCGAATACCTGCCCGGCGGCCGACAGGCCGTTGCGTGTGACCATGACGCCGCGTTCGTTGAATGCGTTTTCCATCGTGTGGTGCGTGGACGAAAACGCGCAGCGTAGCAGGTTTCGTTGCCGCGTCAAACGAGACCGACTGCCGCACGGTGCGTGCGGCATGGCCGACAGACGGGAAGCGGGTGGAGCGCAAACGCGTTCAGAACTGCAGCCGGCCGTCGCCGTAAAGGCGGCCGGGCACGTGCGACGCGACAACCTCGGCGATCTCTTCGTCGGTCGATTCGGCCGGCACGATCTGGCGCCGCGCGGGCGCGTCGAGATGCATCGTCCACTCGACGAGGCGATAAGGACGGCCCCAGGGCCGCTGCATTTCCACCGAGACGCGGCAGCTCTGGACCGGCAGCGAGTGTTGGCACGTGAGAATCGCGTGCAGATGGCTGAAAACGGTATCTTCGATCATCGTGGCCTCCGATCCTGTCTTGTGGGCAGTTGATGGCGGTGCCGTAGGGGTGTCTCAAAAAAAAAGCCGCCGATGCTCAGGCGGCCAACAGGGGGGGTGGAAGCATCCTCTCAGCCCAGAATTAAGCGAAACTTAAAAGCCCATAAAAAAGCGCCCCGCGTGCAGCGGGGCGCTTCGTGCCGTCGTGATCCGCGCGTGACGCGGCCAGTTAAGCGGATGCTTTAGAACTTGTGGCGGATACCGATACGTGCGGCGATCTGGTTCTTCGAACCCGTGCCCGACGTATTGAAGTAGCTCGTGCTCGAGCCGATCTGCGCTTGCACGCCCTTGCCCGAAGCCTGCTGGTACACGACCAGGCCGTACACGTCCGTACGCTTGCTGAGTGCGTAGTCGGCGATACCGTTGACCTGGTTCCAGTGCCACGAGTTGCCGTTCTGCGTCGCGTTCGTGTACGTGTAGCCGAGGCCGCCCGACAGTGCCGGCGTGAAGGCGTACTTCGCGCCTGCTTCATATGCGTTGTAGAACGTGCCGCCCGCGCCCGACACCGTCGAGAACTGCGTACGCGTCCACAGCAGCCATGCCGTTGCCGGGCCCCAGACGTAGCGGCCACCCACGCCGTACGTGCGCAGGTCGCGGACGTTGCCGGTGCTCAGGTTCGCGATCGTCGTCGAGAAGCCGGGCGTCGACTGGCTCGGGTAACGGATGTCCGTGTACGCCGCGCCGACCGAGACCGGGCCGTTCGCGTAGTTCAGGCCGAAGCTGTATGCGCGCGACGAGCCAGCGGTCGTCGTCGTGCCCGTCGTCGTGGCCGGTGCGCCAGCGAAGTCGGTCGAGTTCGAGAAGCCGTACAACGCGCCGAACGTGAAGCCCGAGTAGTTCGCGCTCTGGAACTTCACGGCGTTGTTGATGCGGCTCGACGTGAGCTGGTCGATGTCGTTCACGTGGTACGCGTAGTTACCCGCGACCGTGTTGCCGCCCGTCGAGTAGTTCGAACCGAGGATGTCGGTCGAGAACGAGTACTGGCGGCCGAACGTGACCGTGCCGTATTGCGACTGGCTCAGGCCGACGTAAGCCTGGCGACCGAAGATCGCGCCACCCTGGCCGATCGTGCCGTTGCCGCTGTTGAAGCCGTTTTCGAGCACGAAGATCGCCTTCAGGCCGCCACCGAGGTCTTCGGTGCCGCGCAGGCCCCAACGGCTGCCCTGGGCCACGCCGTCGTCGTACTTGAACAGCTTGCCCGTGCCGCCGTTGGCGGTCTTGCTGTGGTTCACGTAGCTGATACCGGCATCGATGACGCCGTACAGGGTCACGCTGCTTTGTGCGTGCGCCGTGCCGGCCGTTGCTGCCAGGGCGGCGATGGTCAACAGTTTCTTGTTCAAAGGATTCTCCGAGCGAATGAATGGCGTGTCCAGTTGCGGTTCCGGCGCTCTCTATGGGCGCTTTCACGGACCGGCGCAACTTTATCGGCGGGCCACGTAATGAATATGACAGCGACTGTCATATGAAGAATGTGTGGTGCCGATGCGACATTAGGGCCTGCTTGCATAGGGAACGTGCATGCGTTGCCACGAGAACGGCCGCTCGCGAGGCGCGCGCCGCCGCGAATACTCGCGTATCGCCAAGGAGCGCAACGCGGCGAGCGGCCGTTCTCGTGGCACCCCCAAACTAAAAATCAATCCACGGGAATGCCTGAAATCGCCCGCATGGCGGCGTCGTTCGTCGCTTGTTTGGCGCGGCCAAACGGCGCTCCTCACTCCTTGCCCTGCGAGCGATTTCAGGCGTTCGCATGCACGTTCCCTATGCAAGCAGGCCCTAAATTCTGCCCGGGTTGTATAGCGGGGGTTATACCGATTTCGGCTGAGATTCGATTCCGAACAGGAATATGCACATGAAATAAGCTTGGTTGATCGCGTTCCGCGCCTCATGCCACGATCCGTCCTCCAACAATTGACACGGGACAAGAGGACACCACATGCGACGTTCGATCCTGACCGGCCTCGGCGCACTCGCCGCCGCACTGGCATTCGCCGCGCCCGGCGCGCACGCCGACTCCCAAACGCTGAAGGTCGGCACGATGAGCGGCCCCGACGCGCAAATCTGGACCGAGGTGACGAAGGTCGCCGCGCGCGAAGGCCTCGCGATCAAGGTCATCGAATTCAACGACTACGTGCAGCCGAACGCGGCGCTCGACGCGGGCGACCTCGATGCGAACGGCTTCCAGCACCAGCCGTTCCTCGACAGCCAGATCAAGCAGCGCGGCTACAAGATCGTCAACGTCGGGCTGACCTACACCGCGCCGATGGGCTTCTATTCGAAGAAGATCAAGTCGCTGAAGGATTTGCCGGTCGGCGCGAAAGTCGGGATCCAGAACGATCCGTCGAACGGCAACCGCGCGCTGCTGCTGCTGCAGAAATACGGCGTGATCAAGCTGAAGCCGGGCGTCGGCGCGAACGGCGTGAACGCGACGCCGCTCGACATCGCCGAGAACCCGAAGAAGATCAAGATCGTCGAGCTCGATTCCGCGCAGTTGCCGCGCGCGCTGCCCGATGTCGACGCCGCGTCGATCAACACCGATTACGCGGTGAAGGCCGGACTCACGCCGGTGAAGGATGCGATCGCGATCGAGGATCTGCGCGGCCCGTACGCGAACCTGATCGCGGTGCGCGCGCAGGACAAGGACAAGCCGTGGGTGAAGAAGCTCGTCGCGGCCTATGAGTCGGACGACGTGCGCAAGTTCATCGACCAGAAGTTCGGCGGTGCGATCGTGCCGGCGTTCTGAACGGTCTTCGCGCGTAGCGGCCGGCGGCGCAGTATCGGCCGCCGCCGCGCGCGCCGGAAAGCAAATCGCCCGCGCAAGCGGGCGATTTCGTTTGACACAGCCGATGGCGTGCGGTGCGCGCCGTGGCCCGGCGCGCGGGCCGGGCGCTCGGGCTCAGGCCGACAGCAGCGACCCGGTGCGGATCGCGGTCGCGCCGGCGATCCGCGCGACTTCCATGCCGGCCGTCGCGAAGCGCACGACCTGGCGCGCGTACAGCACGCCCGACACGCTGCTCTTCAGCGTGACGACGCGATCGGTCAGCGGATCGACGATGTCGGCCACGGCCTGCCCGGCCTCGATCATCGCGCCGACCGGGGTACGGAACACGATCACGCCCGACACGGGCGCGACGAGCGGATCGGTGCCCGCGAGCGGCGTGGCCGGATGCGCGAGCGGCGGCAGTGGCGCCGGCGTGCCTTCGACGATGCCGCGCTCGGTCAGGTATTCGATGATCGCCTGCGCGTCCTTTTCCGCGAACTCATACGACACGTCGCGTTCGCTGCGCAGTTCAACCGTGACGGAAATCGCGCCGTTCGGGATCGGGAAGCGGTCGCCGAAGCGGTTGCGCAGATCCGACCAGCAGAAGCTGTGGATTTCGTCGAACGGGTTGCCGACCGAATTCAGCGCGAGCAGCGACGCCTTGGCATCGAGATAGCGCGCCAGCGGCTCGACGTCCGCCCACAGATCGGGATTCGTGTAGAGGTGCATCACCGCATCGCTGTCGCAGTGCAGGTCGAGCACGATATCGGCGTCGAACGAAAGCTTCTGCAGCGCGAGGCGCTGCGAATCGAGTTCGGTGCGGGGCTTCTGTTCGTCGAGCGCTTCGCGCATCGCGGTGCGCACGGCGACGAGATTGCGCTGCGCGTCGTTCGTGAGGCGGCTTTCGACGTGCGGCAGCACGAGCGCCGCGAGATCGTGGAAATTGCGGTTGAAGTTCTGCATCGAGCCGAGCTCGAAGCGGCCGAGGTGATCGCCGAACACGTGCTGCGACAGGCCGATCGGGTTGGGCACGGGCACGATGACGACTTCGCCTTGCAGCTTGCCGGCCGTCTCGAGCGCGGCGATCTTGCGGCGCAGCAGCGTGGCGACCAGCATGCCGGGCAGCTCGTCCGCGTGCAGCGACGACTGGATGTAGACCTTCTTGCCGCCGCGCGGGCCGTAGTGGAAGCTGGTGATCTGGCGTTCGGTGCCGACGGCGGGGGAAATCAGCGGATGGGTCTGCGTTTGCATGATGGGGGAGTGCGGCGCAGCCGCGAGTGATCCGTGTGCTTGGAGGATCGATTGTACGTTGCCTTCCTCGCCGCCATCAAACCGGCCCCGGAGCGCGCAGTTTTCCGTTGAGAATCATCAGGTTGGCGCGGAAAAAATAACATCGCTCGCACCGCGCGCAAAAAAACGGGCTCCTTGCGGAGCCCGTTTCCATCATGCCGAATCGTGCGTCGGTCGGCCGGATTACTTGCCGTAGACGTCGAAATCGAAGTACTTCTTCGCGATCTTGTCGTACGTGCCGTCCTTGCGCATGCCGGCGATCGCGCCGTCGATCTTCGTCTTCAGGTCGGTGTCTTCCTTGCGCAGGCCGATGCCGGCGCCGTTGCCGAGCGTCTTCGGATCGTCGAGGTCCTTGCCGGCGAAGTCGAAGTTCGCGCCGCGCGGCGTCTTCAGGAAGCCGATTTCAGCCTGCACCGCGTCCTGCAGCGCGCCGTCCAGACGGCCGGAGATCAGGTCGGCGTAGACCTGGTCCTGGTTCTGGTAAGGCACCACGTTCACGCCCTTCGACGCCCAGTACGTCTTCGCATAGGTTTCCTGGATCGTGCCCTGCTCGACGCCGACCGACTTGCCCTTCAGCGATTCGGCCGTCGGCTGCAGGCCGGCGCCCTTCTTCGTGACGAGGCGCGTCGGCGTGTTGAACAGCTTCGACGAGAACGCGATCTGCTCGGCGCGCGCCGGCGTCATCGACATCGACGACAGCACGCCGTCGAACTTGCGGGCCTTCAGTGCCGGGATCATCCCGTCGAAGTCGTTTTCGATCCACACGCATTTCGCGTTGATGCGGCGGCAGATCTCGTTGCCGAGATCCACGTCGAAGCCGACCACCTTGCCGTCGGCGCCTTTCGATTCGAAAGGCGGGTAGCTTGCGTCGACGCCGAACCGCACGGTCGACCAGTCCTTCGCGTATGCACTGCCGGCCGATACGGCGAGCAGGGCCACGGTCACAGCCGCAAGAATCTTTTTCACTCGGTGACTCCTCGTTTTGTTCGATGGGTGCGCGGTTGTGCCGCGCCGTAAGCCTTCGGCCCGCCGCGGCTTCGCGTCGGACAGTCCGTTTCGCCCGCCCGATGGGGGCGCGCGACGTGCGCAAGATTATCAAGACAAAATACCGGCAGGGCGCCTAGGACAAGCCCCGATACCGGGCCCGGCGGCGGCGCGTCGGATGCGCAGCCGTTTCACACACAGGAACGATTCAGCCGAGCGTTTCGTTGACCGCGCGCTGCAGGCACGTGACGAAGTGCGACACGGCGGGCGTGGGCAGCAGGTCGCGCCGCGCGATGATCGACAGGTCGAAGCGCGGCATGCTTTCGTCGAGTTCGGCCGTGCGGATGCCGAGCGGCGCGACCATCGCGGCGAGCGGGCGCGTGAAGCAGCCGATCACGTCCGAGCGCGCGACGAGCCCGAGCGTCACCGCGAACGACATCGGCGAGCGCAGCAGACGTTTCGGCAGCGGCAGCCCGTGCGCCTCGAACATCCCCACCATCACGCTGTGCGGAAACTGCTCGGCGCCCACGGTGACGATCCACTCGGCGTCGAGCAATTCCTCTAACCGGCGCGCCCGCGCGAGCGGATGACCGTCGCGCATCACGATCGTGAATTCGGTCGACAGCAGCGGCAATTGCGTGAAATCGCGGTCGAGCGCGGGCACATGGTGCATCGCAGCGATGTCGAGCGTGCCGTTGCGCAGTTGCGCGAGCGCGTCCGGCACCGTCATTTCCTCCAGATGCAGGCTGACGTTCGGCATCGACTGGCGAAACGCCGTCACCGCATCCGGCAACGCGGTCAGCGCGATCGACGGCATCGTGCCGACCGCGACGCGGCCCGACATCTCGCCTTTCACCTGCTCGACGGCCTCGACCGTGCGGCGGACGTCGCCGAGCAACTGCTCGGCGCGCGGCAGCAGCGCCGCGCCGCAGGCGGTCAGCTCGACGCCGCGCACGCTGCGCACGAGCAGTTCCGCGTTGAGCGCCGTTTCGAGCTCGCGGATCGTGTGCGTGATCGCCGGCTGCGTGACGCCGAGCTCGCGCGCGGCGGCGCGCAGGCTCTTCAGGTGCGCGGCGGAGACGAATGCCTGGAGCTGCGCGATGTTCAGGGGATTGCGGATGCGGGTCATCGGTCGGGTCCGGTTGGCGCGAGCGGGAGCGGTGGGTTCGGGGGCCGAGCCCGCTGAAGGTCACGCATCGGCGCGCGCGCGGAATGCCTGCCGATAGCGCTGCGGCGACGTGCCGACGATACGCGCGAAGCGTTCGCGAAACGCGGTGACCGAACCGAACCCGGCTTCCGTCGCCACGTGTTCGATCGACAGCTCGGTCACCTCCAGCAACTGCTGCGCATGCCGCACGCGAGCGGTCTGCAGCCATTGCCCGGGCGACGTGCCCGTCTGCTCCTGGAAGCGCCGCGTCAGCGTGCGCACGCTCGTCGACGCCTTGCGCGCGATCGCGTCGAGCGTCAGCGGCTGGCGCAGGTTCGCGTGCAGCCAGTCCATCAGGTCGTGCAGCCCGTCGCCGCCGGCCGGCCATTCGGGCGCGATGAACTGCGCCTGCCCGCCTTCGCGCACGCGCGGCGCCACCGCGCTGCGGGCGGCGTCGACGGCGACCGCCGCGCCATAGTCGGCCTGGATCATGTGCAGGCACAGATCGAGGCCGGCCGCCGCGCCGGCCGAGGTGAGGATCTGGCCGTTGTCGACGAACAGCACGTTCGGGTCGACGTCGACGTTCGGATGGCGGCGCGCGAGTTCGGCGGCCGCGAGCCAGTGCGTCGTCGCGCGCAGGCCGTCGAGCAGCCCGGCTTCCGCGAGCACGAACGCGCCGCTGCAGATCGATGCGATCCGGCATCCGCGCGCGGCCGCCGCGCGCAGCGCGTCGAGCACGCGGCGCGACGTGGGCGCGAGCGGCACCGACGTGCCGGGAACCATGATCGTGTCGGCGTCGGCCAGCGCATCGAGGCGAAACGGCGGGCGCAGCTCGAACAGCTCGCCGCCGACGCGCGGCTGCTCGCTGCACACGCGCACGCGGTACGCCGGCTCGACATTCGGCGCCCGCACGCGCGCGAAGGTATCGCAGGCGACGCCCAGATCGAACGGGACGACCTCGGGCAAGGCGAGAACGGCGACCGTGTGCATGGCGTTCGAGGCCGTGGCCAGAATCCGTTGAAAGATGTCATTCTAGCCAATGGCTCGACCCGGCGCCACACGCGACAATCGCGGCGGACTACCTGGAGGCCTGCCGATGAAACAAGACGATCGCGACGCGTTGCGGAACCTGCAATACCTGTCGCTGCTGGAGGCGACCACGCTCGTCGTGCTGGTGTGCGTGGCCGTGCCGCTCAAGCATCTGGCCGGCTATCCGGTGGCGGTATCGATCATGGGCCCGGTTCACGGCATCGCGTTCGCGATGTACGTGTGGGCGGTGGTCGGCACCGCGTCGAGCGGGCTGTGGAGCAAGCGCGAGGTCGCGCGGCTCGTGCTGTCGGCCGTCGTGCCGTTCGCGGGGCTGGCGAGCGCCGGCTGGATCGCGCGCAGGCGGCACGCGCGATGATCTACCTGATGCTGAAGGTCGTCCATCTGGCCGCCATCGTCACGTTCGTCGGCGGGTTGTTGTTGTCGTCCGTCGCGGTGCGGATTGCGAATCTCGCCGTGCATCGCGCGGTGCGGCGCTGGGATCGCACGGTGACGGCGCCCGCGCTCGCGATCGTCTGGATCGCCGGCCTCGCGCTCGCGCTGAGCGGCCACTGGTTCGGCGCCGCGTGGCTGTCGGTGAAGCTTGCGCTCGTCGTTGCCTTGTCGATGCTGCACGGGGTCCTGGCCGGCACGCTGCGGCGCATGGAGCGCGACGATCTCGTCGTCGTGCCGGCGCCGTGGCTCGGGCACGCGGCCGGCGTGGTGATCGTCGTGATGGCGCTCGTCGTCGGGCTGGCCGTGATCAAGCCGTTCTGACGGAACGACTCAGGCCAGCGCGATCTCGACCGCCGCCAGCGTACGACGCCGAATCCAGCCGCTCCCCAGCCGGATCGCGAGCCAGTACGGCGTGAACAGCGCGCGCGTGCGCGCGCTCGGGCAATGGACGAAGGTTTCGGTGCGCAGGATGTGCGCGCCCGACGCGAGCCCGACCACCTCGAACCGCAGCACCAGCTTCGCATCGCGCGGGTCGTCGTGCCGGACGAAGGCGTCGGCATCCGCGAGCGGGCGCACGTCGGGCGTCGGGCGCCAGAAGCGGCCGACGAGGCCGAGCGACAGCGATGTGTCGTCGCGATGGAGCGGCGTGAAGGTGTCGAAGCCGAAGCGCGCGCGTTCGGGGCGGGCCGGCGCGTGGCGCAGCGCGCCGGCGATGGCCGCCGGGAATTCGCGCACCGTCAGCAGCGTGTCGATGACGGGATCGGCGCGCATGTCGAGCGACGCGACGACGTCGATGATGCGCGCGGGCGGCGCGCCGATCGGCTGCGATTCGTGCACTTCGTGGAAGCCGAACGACGGAATGAACGGCGGCTTGCGCGCCGAGGCCCGGGTGCTCGATTCGGAGACGATGCCGAGTGTGTTCATCGCGACTCCTGAAGGCAAAACGCGATCGTAGCACCGGGCGCGAACGGGTGTCGCGCCGTTTGCGCGCAGCGCGTCGCGTCGCGCCGCACCCGCAAAAAAAGCCTGGAAACTCGCGTTCCCAGGCTGGAGGCCATCAACGATGATGGTGGAGGAGACGATGTCGTCCCGATGCGCGCCGCCCTTCTACCGGCGATGTCGCGCATGGCTTGCGCTCAGATGGCCCAGCCGCCGAGATAGAACGTGACGAGCACGGCGGCGATGAGCACGGTGCCGACGTTGAGCTTGCGGAATTCGCCACTGGCGACGCGGCCGATCACGAGCGTCGAGAAGCCGAGCATGATGCCCGTCACGATGTTCGCGGTCAGCACGATGAACACCGCGCACACGAGGCCCGACATCGCGTCGACCATGTCGTCCATGTGCAGCTTGCTCACGCTGCCGAGCATCAGCAGGCCGACGTACATCAGCGCCGGTGCGGTCGCATACGAGGGCACGAGGCCCGCGAGCGGCGAGAAGAACATCACGACGAGGAACAGCAGGCCGACCACGGCCGCCGCGAGGCCCGTCTTCGCGCCGGCGGCCACGCCGACGCTCGACTCGATGTAGGCCGCCGCCGGCGCGCCGCCGAGGAAGCCGGAGAAGATCGAGCTGATCGAATCGGCGGTCAGCGCGCGGCCGCCGTTGATGATGCGGCCGTTCGCGTCGAGCTGGCCGGCTTGGCCCGCGACCGCGCGGATCGTGCCGGTCGCGTCGAACACGGCGGTCATCACGAGAGCCAGCACGCTCGGCAGCACGGCCATCGACAGCGCGCCCTTGATGTCCATCGCGCCGATCAGCGACGCGTGGCCCGGTGCGCTGAGCGACGGCAGCGCGAAGATGCCGCGGTACTTCACGCCCGGATCGAAGATCAGGCCGAACACCGAGATCGCGATCACGACGAGCAGGATGCCGCCCGGCACGCGACGCTTTTCGAGGCCGAAGATCGCGGCGAGGCCGACGACCGACATGATCACCGGGAACGCGGTGATCTGGCCGAGCGAGACCGGCAGGCCGGCGCCCGGGTTCTTGATCACGAGGCCCACGTCGTTCGACGCGATCAGCAGCAGGAACAGGCCGATGCCGATCCCCGTGCCGTGCGCGACGCCCGCGGGCAGGTTGCGCAGGATCCACGAACGCACGCCGGTGACCGAGATGCCGGTGAACACGAGGCCCATCAGGAACACGGCGCCGAGCGCGACCGTCGGAGGCAGCCCCTTGCCGAGCACGAGCCCGAACGCGGTGAACGCGGTCAGCGAGATCGCGCAGCCGATCGCGATCGGCAGCTTCGCCCACAGGCCCATCAGCAGCGAGCCGAACGCGGTCGTGAGGCACACCGCGACGAACACCGCGCTCGTGTCGAAGCCGGCCTTGCCGAACATGCCGGGCACGACGAACACGGAATAGACCATCGCGAGGAAGGTGGTCACGCCGGCAATGATCTCGCGGCGCTGCGTGCTGCCGCGCGACGAAATGCCGAAGTACCGGTCGATGGCGCCGTTGGCGCCCAAGCCGGTTTCTTCCGCGCCGACGCCGACCGTCGGCTGCACCGGGGTATCACTCATGAGCTTGCTCCTTTATCAGCATGCTGAAACGGCCCGTAGCGAACCGTCGTCAGGGTGTCTCGTATCTAGTTGGATTGATCGGCAACGTCGTTGGGACGCATGACGCGTGGTGTGTGTCGTTACGGGCGAGTCGAAACGATCGCGAGGGTGTCGCGTCGGACGACGCGTGGTGTGGGCGACCCCGTCACGTGTGCTTTGCCGTAGCGAAGGTTAGGCGAGCCGCCCATCACGTCCCATCGGGGGAAGAGCATGCAGCGCATGTCGCAGCGCTTATATCGGCGTGCGACGGGGCTCCGTCGCGCCGGCCCGCGTGTATACGCCTAGTTCGAATCCGTTAAGGCGACTATTTGAATGCAGGGTCGGCAGGCAGCGCGCAAGCGGGCGAGGCACTGGATCTTGCGAATTGCTTTCAGAATGGGCCGGAAGCCGGCGCGAACCGGGGCGGGTGACGGGATTCATCGCCGCGCGCCACCTGCATCCGGACGATACGGCTGGCGCGCGTGAGCGGTTTCCGTGTCGGCGCGGGCCTCAATCGTGCGCGAGATGCGCGAGATACGCGCAGAACATGTCGGCCATCGCGGCCGAATAAGCGTCGATTTCCGCCGGCGTGCGCGCCGTTTCGGAGAATGCCTTGCCGCCCGTGGTGAGCGTCGTCAGGATCAGCTCGCACGCGAGCGCATGCGTGGCGTCGGGCACGTCGGGCAGCGCTTCGCGCATGAACGCGCTGAACGCACGATTGCCCTCGACCTTCACTTCCTGCGCCTCGGGGGCGTCGCGATAGAGCGGGGCCGCATCGTCGAGGGCGATGCGCATCGGCGCCTCGTCGCATTCCGAACGGATGAACGCGTGGACGGCGGTGCGCAGCCGCTCCGGCGGCGTCTTTCGCGTGTCTTGCAGTATCCCGCACAGCATGTCGTGCGTCTGCCGCCACTCGTCGTGCTGGAGCCGGAACAGCACGGACGCCTTGTTCGGGAAGTACTGGTACAGCGAGCCGACGCTCACGCCGGCCCGCTCGGCCACGCGCGCCATCGTGAAGCGCTGCGCGCCTTCACTCGCCAAAACCTGAATAGCCGCTTGCAGGACGTCCTCGACGAGACGGGTCGAGCGCGCCTGCCGAGGCTGCTTGCGCGTGGCGATCGGGGCGTTTCGGCGGTCGGTCATGAGCGGTTTGCCAATGCGAATAGTAAAACCTGAATAGTTCGTCATATTCTAGTCGGGTGCAACGACGCACTCAACTGCTACCGGAGATATCGCATGACCACCCTGATGCTCGACCCGCTGGCTTCGCTGCTGGCGCGCCTGTTCGACGAAGCCGACGCGTCGTCGCCCGCGACGAGCCCGGCCTTCGCCAACGTGTCGCGCGACGAGCAAGTGCGGCTGATGCGCAGCAAGACGGACTACGCCGAGTTGTATGCGCGCCTGAAGGACTACCCGCTTCCCGTGTCGCGCGAGACGGGCATGCTGCTGTACATGCTCGCGCGCGGCGGCGGTGCGAAGGCAATCGTCGAATTCGGCACGTCATTCGGCATTTCGACGCTGCATCTCGCGGCCGCGCTGCGCGACAACGGCGGCGGGCGGCTGATCACGAGCGAGTTCGAGCCGTCGAAGGTCGTGCGCGCACGGGCGAACCTGGCGGCAGCCGGATTGGCCCATCTCGTGGAGATTCGCGAAGGCGATGCGCTGCGTACGCTGGCTAACGATCTGCCGGATGCGGTCGATCTGCTGCTGCTCGACGGTGCGAAGGCGCTGTATCCGGAGATTCTCGCGCGGGTCGAGCCGCGGCTCGGGGCGGGCGCGTTCGTCGTGGCCGACAACGCGGAATACAGCCCCGATTACCTGGCTTACGTGCGTGCGCCGGAAAACGGCTATCTGTCGGTGCCGTTCGGCGGCGACGTCGAACTGTCGATGCGGACGCGCTGACCAGACGGAACGAGGGTGTCGGCGATTTCACGCTTTCCCGCATCAAATATAGGATGGTTGATTAAATCGAGGCATGGCGAAAGGCGACGGGATGATGCCCGTCGCTTGCGACGTCGTGCGCGTCACTTCAGGAACACGTAGCGCGCGAAGTACGGGAAGCGGCCGACCGCATGCTCGGTCGTGCAGGTCGCGACCGGCGGCGTGCCGCCCGCCGTGTCGAGCCGCTGCACGAAGCGTACGCCGGCGAGCGTGCCGGTTGCCGCCGGCGTCGCCGCGAGCAGCAGTTGCGGAACGCTGGCCGCGCTTGCGCTCGGCACTTCCGCGAGCTTCTTGCCGGTAATGCGGCTGCCGTCGAGCGCTTCCCACGATGGCCCCGCACCGTGCCGCACGACGAGCGTGCCGCTTTCATCGAACAGCATCGCCTCCGGGCGCTTGAAGGCCCACGCGAGCCGGTGGTCGGCATCGTATTCGCACGCATAGATCTGCACGCCGGTCGCGGTGGTCGCCAGCACCGGCGTGGCCGGCGCTGGCGGCGCGAGGCCGGCGGCCTCGTCGGCGTGGGCGGGCGCGGTGAAAACCGCCAGGGAAAGACCGGCCGCAAGGGCCAGCAGCATGTCGCGTGTCGGGGAGCGGCTTGGCATGACGGGGCGTCCTTTCAGGTCGGGTGACGGTCGTACGGCGTCGATCCCGTCAACGTTAGACGCCGATCGCACAGGCTGCAATGCGGAAATGACAATCGCGCCGATAGTCGCCGCGATTGCCGCAGGGCAGGCGCGCGATCAGCGGATCGCGACCGGTTTGATGTTGACCTGCGTGGAGCCGACGTACAGCGGCTGGCCGAGCACGAACGGGAGAAGCGTTCAGGCCGCGGCTTGCGCGAGCGTCGGGTAGTCGGTCAGGCCGTGGGCGCCGCCGCCGAACAGCGTGTTGCGATCGTGCGGCGCGAGCGCGGCGCCGGTGCGCAGCCGCTCGGGGAGATCGGGGTTCGCGACGAACGGGCGGCCGAATGCGACGAGGTCGGCCCAGCCGGCGGCGATCGCTTCGCGGGCGCGCTCGGCGGTGTACGCGCCGGCATAGATCAGCACGCCCGGGAACGCGGCGCGCAATTGCTGCTTG
This sequence comes from Burkholderia sp. BCC0097, assembly GCF_902832985.1. Classification (NCBI taxonomy): domain Bacteria; kingdom Pseudomonadati; phylum Pseudomonadota; class Betaproteobacteria; order Burkholderiales; family Burkholderiaceae; genus Burkholderia; species Burkholderia sp. BCC0097. Next base: position 110,481 of record NZ_CADFDM010000008.1, on the reverse strand, counting down.
AAGGCGACCGGCATCAGCGGCGCGTCGTCCCAGTCGGCTTCCGCGATGTGCAGATAGCCGACGCCGAGTTCGCCGAGCAGCTTCGCGGCGGCGAGGTAGGTGGTTTCCGGGTCGTCGTCGACGCAGCCGTTCAGCGTGGTCAGCGGGGCGAGACGGATGCCGACGCGCGACGCGTCGCCGGCTCCTTCGATCAGCGCCTGCGTGACTTCGCGCAGGAAGCGCAGCCGGTTCTCCAGCGAGCCGCCGTACGCATCGGTGCGCGTGTTCGCGTTCGAATCGATGAACTGGTTCACGAGGTAGCCGTTCGCGCCGTGCAGCTCGACGCCGTCGAAGCCGGCTTCGATCGCGTGGCGGGCGGCGGCGCGGTACTGGTCGACGATCTCGCGGATCTCGTCGATCGACAGCGCGCGCGGCTCGGACGCCTGCACGAAGCCCGGCGTGCTGCCGTCTTCACCGGCGATGAACACGTTCACGCCCTTCGCCTGGAGCGGCGACGACGATACGGGCTGCTGGCCGCCGAGCAGGCTCGTGTGACTCAGCCGGCCGACGTGCCACAGCTGCGCGAAGATGCGGCCGTGCGCGGCATGCACGGTGTCCGTCACCTTGCGCCAGCCGGCGACCTGTGACGGCGTGTGGATGCCGGGCGTCCACGCGTAGCCCTTGCCGAGCGGCGCGATGTAGGTGCCTTCGCTGACGATCAGGCCCGCGCTCGCGCGCTGCGCGTAGTACGCGGCCATCAGTTCGTTGGCTTCGTCGCCGGGCTGGCTGGCGCGCGAACGCGTCATCGGCGGCATCACGATGCGGTTCGGCAGCGTCAGCGCGCCGAGTCGCAGCGGTTGGAAAAGCGGGTCCTGGGTCATGGTGGTGTCCTGTCGGGTCCTGTCGGTGCCGCGGCCCGGGGGCCGCGGATGGGTCATATCGGATGAAGCCGCCGCGTGCTCAGTCCCACTTCGGCGCGAGGCCGGCCGGGTCGACTTCGCGGCCGTTGCGCTCGAGCGCGGCGATCTGCGCCATGTCTTCGTCGGTCAGGCGCAGCGTCCGCGCGAGCAGGTTGCTCGCGAGGTTCTCGCGCTTGGTCGACGACGGAATCACCGAGTAGCCGAGTTGCAGCGCCCACGCGAGTGCGACTTGCGCCGGCGTCGCGTCGTGACGCTGCGCGATCGCGCCGATCACCGGGTCGCCGAGCACCTTGCCGTACGCGAGCGTCATGTACGACGTCACGTGGATGCCTTCGGCGTTCAGGAACTCGACCAGCTTGCGGTTCTGCAGGTACGGGCTCAGTTCGATCTGGTTCGTCGCGATCGCATCCTTGCCGACGGCCGCGATCGCTTCCTTCGTCAGTTCGATGTTGAAGTTCGAGATGCCGATCTGGCGCGTGAGACCCTTCGCCTTCGCCTCCGCCAGCGCGGTCATGAACGCGTCGATCGACACGCCATTGCCCGGCGCCGGCCAGTGGATCAGCGTCAGGTCGACGACGTCGGTGCGCAGCTTGCGCAGGCTTTCCTCGAGGCTGGCCGCCAGTTTCTCCGGCGCGTAGTTGTCGACCCAGATCTTCGTCGTGAGGAACAGGTCTTCGCGGCGCACGCCCGATGCGGCGATCGCTTCGCCGACTTCGGCTTCGTTGCCGTAGATCTGCGCGGTGTCGATCGCGCGGTAGCCGACTTCGAGGCCGTTTCGGACCGAGTCGATGACGACCTGGCCCTGCAAGCGGAAGGTACCGAGGCCGAATGCGGGAATCTTGCTCATCTGTGCTCCTGAAAGAGGGGGAACGATTGCGGTATGGAAGTCATTCTGGCGCTTGAGACTGATGAAATAAACGCCTTTAGAGGTCAAAAATATTTGATTTGAAATCAAATATTGGCTCGCCATTCGCCCATTGGAATGCGCTTGCCGGCCTTATGCGGCAAGCGTCTGCGGATTCGTTTCCGGATGGAATGCGGGCAGGACGTCCGCCGCGATCTCGGCCATCGTCTCGTCGAGCGGCCGCCGGTTGCGGCGGAAATGCAGCCCGATGTGCCGCACGCCCGCGTCGCGCATCGCCGCGAGTTCCTCCGTCAGCGCGATGCGCCCCGCGCGGGCGCCGAAGCGGTGCCGCTGCAGCGGTTCGTGCGGATCTTCCGCGAGGTCGAGGTGGATGAAGCTGACGTACGGCTTGTCGCCCGCCACCGCACGCCAGTTCGCGGCGCGCTGCAGGTGATCGGCCGGCGTGCCCGGATACGCGAGGCAGCCGTCCATGTGCTCGCCGATCCACGCGGGCGTCTGCTGCGCGAGGCCCGCGACGAGCAGCGGCACCGGCGAGCGGGCGGCGGGCAGCACGTCCAGGCCGGGCGGCAGATGTCCGCGTGCGCCGTCGCGCAGCAGCGCGATCTGGTCGCGGAAGTTCGCGCCGCGCGACGCGAAGTCGCGGCCGAACAGCGGATATTCGACCGGCCGGTCGCCGCTCGCGACGCCGAGCAGCAGGCGCCCGCCGCTCAGTTCCTGGATCGTCGCGGCCGATTTCAGCGTCAGCAGCGGCTCGCGCAGCGGCAGCACGACGGCCGCGGTGCCGAGCAGGATGTCGCGCGTGATGCCGGCGAGGTAGCCGAGATACGAGAACGTTTCGAACACCTGAGCGGCGTCGCCGAACGACGGGTCGTACACCGGCACGTCGCGCACCCAGAGCGCGCGAAAGCCGAGCGTGTCGGCCAGTTGCGCGAGCTCCGCGTGGATTTCCAGGTCGGGCTCGCCGGGGTGGCGGCCGTCATGCCGGCGTTTCGCGTTGCCGGACGGGGTCCAGTCGTTGTCGAGCGGCAGTTCGATGCCGATGCTGAAGCCGCCGGCGGCGAGCTTGTCGAGGGAGGTGGACATGATCGGGTTGCTCCGTTCAGACCGCGCGCAGGCTGCCGTCGAGCCGGTAGAAATCGAGCGACGACGCGGTGAAGAACGAGCGTGACGTGCCGGCGGCGAAATCGTCGATGTGCACGACGGTGGCGCGATCGGATTCCTGCCACGAGATCGCGTAGGTCTCGCCGGCGATGGGCTGCCACGTGTATTCGACTTCGCCCTTCGCGCCCGCGTACGGGCCTTCGGTGATCTCGTAGCGCATGTGGCGGCCGTCCTCGTCGTACGCGTTGAGCGCGATGAGGCCGTCGTAACGGACTTCGAAAGTCTTGCCGGCGAACGGCGGACGTTGGGTCGATGCGTTCATGCTGGTGGCTCCTGTGAAAAGGTGACGTTCAATGGGCGAGTTCGACGGGTTCGGCCGTGCGTGCCGGCAGGCCCTGACGGCTGTCGAGACAGCCGCTCAATGCGGTGAGCGCAAACGCGCCGAGCGTGACGACGGCGGCGATCCACGGCGTGTGGCCGAGGCCGACGTTCGCGACGATCAGGCCGCCGAGCGACGAGCCGCCGGCCACGCCGAGGTTGAAGGCGGCGATATTGAAGCCCGATGCGACGTCGGTGGCGTCCGGCGCGAAGTGGCGAGCCTGCTTGACGACGTACACCTGCAGCCCCGGCACGTTGCCGAACGCCACGGCGCCCCACGCGAGCATCGTCAGCACCGCGAGCCATTTCACGTGGATCGTGAAGGTCAGCGCGAGCAGCACGATCGCGAGCAGCAGGAAGATCCGCTTGAGCGCCTTCACGGGGCCGACGGCGTCCGCGAGCTTGCCGCCCCACACGTTGCCGACCGCGACCGACACGCCGTAGCCGACGAGCACGAGGCTGACCTGCGACGGCGTGAAGCCGGCGATCTGTTCGAGCAGCGGCGCCATATAGGTGAACGCGATCAGCGAGCCGCCGTAACCGACTGCCGTCATCGCATAGACGAGCAGCAGGCGCGGCTGGGCCAGCACGCGCAGCTGGCGGGCGAGCGGCGCGGGCGGCGTCTGCGGCAGCCCGCGCGGCACGAAGGCGACCGCGCCGAGGAACGCGACGAGGCCGAACAGCGCGACGATCAGGAACGTCGCGCGCCAGCCGAAGTGCTGGCCGATGAAGGTGCCGAGCGGGATGCCGGCGACGAACGCGACGGTCATGCCGCTGAACATCGTCGCGATCGCGCTGGCGGCCTTGTCCTTCGGCACGAGCGTCGTCGCGATGATCGAGCCGACCGAGAAGAACACACCGTGCGCGAGGCCGGTGAGGACGCGCGCGACGATCAGCGATTCGTAGCCCGGCGCCTGCCACGCGACGAGGTTGCCGACGGTGAAGAGCGCCATCAGCCCCGCGAGCAGGGCCTTGCGCGGCACGCGGCCGGTGAGCGCGGTGAGGAGCGGCGCGCCGATGGCGACGCTCAGTGCATACAGGCTGACGAGCAGGCCGGCCGACGGCAGGCTGACGCCGAGATCGGCGCCGATCGTCGGGATCAGCCCGACGATCACGAATTCGGTGGTGCCGATGGCAAAGGCACTGATGGTCAGCGCAAGCAACGCGAGTGGCATGACGGGATCCGGGTTTCAGTAGGAATGGATCGCAGTGTGCCGGCTTTACTTTTGCGGAAAAACTGGTCTATAAACCAAATTGTTTTGATTTCAAATCAACAATGAAAATCACGCTCGACGAACTCCAGGCCTTTGCCGCCGTGGTCGACACAGGTTCGATCACCGCCGCCGCCCAGCAGCTCGACCTCACCGTGTCGGCCACGAGCCGCACGCTCGCGCGGCTCGAGGAGAAGCTGAAGACCACGCTGCTGCGCCGGACCACGCGCCGGCTCGAACTGACCGAGGAGGGGCGTGCGTTCCTGCAGGATGCGCGCGCGATCATCGAATCGGTCGAGAACGCGGAGGAGCAGATGCTCGCGCGGCGCGAGATGCCGTCCGGGCGCCTGCGCGTCGACGCCGCGACGCCGTTCATGCTCCACGTGATCGTGCCGCTCGTGCGCGGCTACCGCGAACGCTTCCCGAAGGTCGAGCTGGAGCTGAACAGCAACGAGGGCATCATCGACCTGCTGGAGCGGCGCACCGACGTCGCGATCCGGATCGGCCGGCTGAAGGATTCGACGCTGCACAGCCGGCGGATCGGCAACAGCCGGGTGCGCATGCTTGCGAGCCCCGACTACATCGAAGCGCACGGGCAGCCGCGCAAGGTCGAGGACCTGCCGAAGCACACGCTGCTCGGCTTCACGCAGCCCGAATCGTTGAACGTATGGCCGATCCTCGGCACGGACGGCGAGCCGTACCGCATCGAGCCGGACGTGTATTCGTCGAGCGGCGAAACGCTGCGGCAGCTTGCGCTGGAGGGCACGGGCGTCGTCTGCCTGTCGGATTTCGTGACCGCGCAGGATCGCGACGCGGGGCGGCTGGTGCAGGTGCTCGCGCGCCACACGCTCGACGTCCAGCAGCCGATTCACGCGGTGTACTACCGCAATACCGCGATCTCGTCGCGGATCGCGTCGTTCGTCGACTACCTGATCGAGGTGCTGGGCGGCGGCAGCGGCGGCGATGCGCCGGCGCGGCGCAAGGCCGCGTGGATGGAGCCGCAGTAGCGGCGCAGGGCAGGCGGCGCTGCCCTTCGGGAGCGGGCGTGCCGCATCGCGGCACGCCGTCGTGCTGCGATTACGCCTCTTCGGCCCACGACATCCCGTCGCGCGCGAGCAGGGCCGACGAAGCCGCGGGGCCGAACGTGCCGGCCGTGTACAGGCGCGGCCGGTCGCCGAGCTGCTTCCAGCCGTCGAGGATCGGCTCGACCCACGACCACGCGGCTTCGAGCTCGTCGCGGCGCATGAAGTGCGTGAGGCGGCCGCGGATCACGTCGATCAGCAGCCGTTCGTACGCTTCCGCGCGCCGTTCCGGAATCGCCTGCTGCAGGTCGAGGTTCAGGCTTACCGGCACCATGTTCATCCCGCTGCCCGGCTCCTTCGCGAGCATCTGCAGCTGGATCGACTCTTCCGGCTGGAGCTGGATCACCAGGCGGTTGCCGTAATTGCGCGGGCCGGTCGGGATGATCGAGAACGGCATGTCCGCGAACTCGATCACGATTTCCGACTGGCGGCGCTGCAGCCGCTTGCCGGTGCGCAGGAAGAACGGCACGTTCGCCCAGCGCCAGTTGTTGATGTGCGCGCGCAGCGCGACGAAGGTTTCCGCGCGGCTGTCCGCCGGCACGTTGTCTTCCTCGAGATAGCCCTTGACCGGCTGGCCGTCCACCGCGCCGGCCGTGTACTGGCCGCGCACCGTGTCGCGCGCGACGTCCGACAGCGACATCGGCCGCAGCGAGCGCAGCACCTTCAGCTTCTCGTCGCGCACCGCGTCCGGGTCGAGCGACACGGGTGGCTCCATCGCGACGATGCACAGCAGTTGCAGCAGGTGGTTCTGCACCATGTCGCGCAGCGCGCCGGTATGGTCGTAGAAGCCCGCGCGGCTGCCGACGCCGACCGTCTCCGCGACCGTGATCTGCACGCTGCGGATGTTCGGCGCCTGCCACAGCGGCCCGAAGATCGGGTTGCCGAAGCGCAGCACCATCAGGTTCTGCACGGTTTCCTTGCCGAGATAGTGGTCGATCCGGTAGATCTGCGATTCCTCGAAGTGCTTGCCGACCGCATCGTTGATCGCCTTCGCGGACGCGAGATCGTGGCCCAGCGGCTTTTCGAGGACGACGCGCGAGTGCGCGTCAACGAGGTGCGCGGCCGACAGGTTGTCGCAGATCGTCGTGAACAGCTCCGGCGACGTCGACAGGTAGAACACGCGCACCGCGTCGCTACGCGCCGCTTCGGCGAGGCGCAGGTAGTCGTCCGGCACGTTCACGTCGATCAGCACGTACTTGAACAGGTCGAGGAAGCGGCTCCACGCGTCGGCGTCGTACGCCTTCTCGTCGATGAACGGGCGCGACTGCTCGTCCATGAACTTGCGATAGCCGTCGATGCCCCAGTCGCGGCGGCCGACGGCGATGATGCGCGTCTCGGGCGGGAGATTGCAGTGCAGGTGCGCCATGTACAGCGCGGGCAACAGCTTGCGGGCGGCCAGGTCGCCGCCGCCGCCGAAGATGATCATGTCGACGGGCCGGTCGGCCGCCGTCTGGGAAGGCTGATTCGTCATGGGAGGTTCGCGGTTTGAAACGGTGAACGTGAAACGAACGTCGAGGGCAATGAGGCGCCGGATGCTCGGGCGCCGGTACGGCAAAACGCAATAGTGCACCGTTTTGATGGTTTGCGTATGCGTTCCCCCGGATGTAACAGGGCTTGCGTTCCGGATGCCGGGTTGATTATGATTGAGCGCTCACTCATTAAAGGAATCGAACGTGGCCCGACCGCGCAGTCCCGACAAGCACGACGCCATCCTCGCCGCGGCCGCGCGTGCGCTCGCCGAGGACGGCGCGAGCGCGACGACCGCGCGCATCGCGAAGCTCGCCGGCGTGGCGGAAGGCACGGTGTTCACGTACTTCGAGACCAAGGATGCGTTGTTGAACGCGCTGTACGTGAGCCTGAAGGCCGGCCTGCGCGAGGCGATGATGACCGGGTTTCCGGAACACGCGCCGGCCGAGCAGGCCGTGCGGCATGCGTGGAACGGCTACGTGTCGTGGGGCGTCGCGAATCCGGACGGGCGCCGCGCGCTGCAGCAGCTCGGCGTGAGCGGCCGCATCGACGATGCGCATCGGGCGGCCGGCGCGGAAGGCTTCGGCGGGATCGGTTCGCTGCTGCGTGAACAGGTCGGCGCGTCGGGCACGCTGAACCGCGACGAAGCCCATGCGTTCTGCTCGGCGTTGTTCACGTCGATCGCGGAAACCGCGATGGAGTCGATCGCACGCGATCCGGCGCGGGCCGACGCATACCGGGAAGCGGGATTTCGCGCGATGTGGGCCGTGTTGCACACGGTGTGAATCAGGGATGGCCGTCGTGGCGGCGTGTGCCGCGACGACGGGCAGGGCGTTTCAGGCAGGGCGATGCAGGTCATGAAGGATCGATACGTCGCCCATATTAATGAGTGAGTAATCATTCATTTTCATCGTTTCACCACGATCAAGGAGTGGAAAATGTCGAAAGTCTGGTTGGTAACGGGGGCCGCGCGCGGCCTCGGGCGAGCGATTTCGGAAGCGGTGCTGGCGGCGGGCGACCGGCTGGTGGCGGGCGCCCGCGATCCGGCGCGACTGGCCGATCTGGCCGAGCGGTATGGCGACCGGCTGCTGCCGGTCGAACTCGACGTCACCGACGAAGCGGCGGCCGCGCAGGCCGTCGCGGCAGCATGCGCCGCGTTCGGCCGCATCGACGTGCTGGTGAACAACGCGGGCTACGGCCACACGGCGCCGTTCGAGCAGATGAGCGCCGACGCTTTCCGCGACCAGATCGAAACGAACCTGTTCGGCGTGATCAACCTCACGCGCGCGGTGCTGCCGACGATGCGCGCGCAGCGCGCGGGGCACATCTTCCAGGTGTCGTCGGTCGGCGGGCGGACGTCGACGCCCGGGTTGTCCGCGTATCAGGCCGCGAAGTGGGCGGTTGGCGGATTCAGCGACGTGCTCGCGAAGGAAGCCGCGCCGTTCGGCGTGCGCGTGTGCACGCTCGAGCCGGGCGGGATGCGCACCGAATGGGCCGCGCAGGCGAAGCGCGGCGTCGACGATCTGCTGCCCGACTATCAGCCGTCGGTCGGGAAGATCCTCGACCTGCTCGGCGCGTATGGCGGCCAGGAGATTGGAGATCCCGCACGCATCGCGGCGCTGATCGTCGACCTGTCGCGCCGCGACGACGTGCCGCTGCGCCTGCTGCTCGGCGGCGATGCGCTGTTCGTGTGCGAGCAGGCGGAACGGCAGCGCGCGGAAGAGGTGGCGCGGTGGCGGGACGCCACGCTGTCGACGCAGTTTCCGGATGCGAAGCTGCCGGACGGGCTGGATGCGTTGAAGGCGTTCGAGTAAGGGCGGCCCCGTCGCGGACGGCGCGTCGAGCGCGTCGCTCGTGCAAGCCGGGTCGCGTGCCGGCGCGCTCGATTTTCTCGGCAGACCCGGTCGGACGGGCCGTCGCATCGATGCGGCGGTGCATTCGTCATGCCGCAGCGTGCGGGTGCGGCGTCGTGCGAAGGTGTCCGCGGTCAGGCGACGAACGGCTCGTCGCCTTGAACCATGCCTGTGTCAAAACGGCGATCAGGTGCCGTACAGGTTCTCGCAGAGCGCGACACTCGCCCCCAGCTTCCGGGATAGATCGGCCGCCGCGTCCAGTTGCGGTCGATCCAGCTCGCCCGACTCGTGCGCGACGCTGAGGCGAGACGCAGGGCCGGAAAGCGTCAGTGCCGCCATGAACTTGTCGCCGGCGCCGAAGATCGGCACCGCGAACGCTGCTGTGTGCACATCGCGTGCACCCGCGGTGAAGAGGGGCAGTGCGGGCGGCTTGTCGTATATCGGTTCGCCGAGTCCCCAGAAACGGATCACGTGGCTGATGGCCGTGTCGTCGAGCGGCAGCATCGTCCCCGCGAGCCGCGTTTCACGCAGGCCTTCGGACGGTTCGACCCGGAACAGGCAGAGCCGCTGCCCGTTGTCGTGCACGTAGTACGATGCGCTTTCTTTCGTCAGCGCGGCTAGCGCATGCAGCGCCGGTTCCACCACCGTGGACAGATGGAAGGATTGCTCGTACAGCTTGCCGAGGTACAGCACGCGGTGCCCAAGCGAATAGTTGCCAGACTGTGCGCGCACGACATAGCCCATTCGCTCCAGCGAGTTCATCAGGCGATAGACCGTCGTCTTGTGCATGCCGGATGCCTGCGACAGCATCGCGAGCGACTGCGATTCGGCGCCGGGCTTGAAGCAGTCCAGCAGCGAAAGCGCCTTTTCCACGGCAACCACGCCGTCATTACCCATTGCTTCTCTCCCGTCGACACACAACAGATATTGTACAGAGTAAAACGGTGGTTTACCACGTAAAAGGGTAAACGCCAGTGCCGTGACGCGCCTCGTCTGGCTATAGTGATTTCACCACGTACACCAGTGTTGTACAGAGTACAACGCGCAACCCGAGGTCGAATCATGAGCAAGACATCCGCCAGCACTTCTTCGATCAACCGCGACATTGAACGCGTCTCGCCGGAACTCGTTCAGGCGGCCGCGCGTTATCAGGCCGCGATCCTCGCCGACGTCGCCGGCCGCCGCGGCACGGTGCATGGCCGCGTGCGGCCGTTGTCGCCGAAGATGAAGGTCGCCGGCCCGGCGGTCACGGTCGAAGTCCGCGCGGGTGACAACCTGGCGATCCATGCGGCGCTCGCCGTCGCGAAGCCGGGCGACGTCGTCGTGGTCGACGGCAAGGGCGACATCTCGTGCGCGCTGCTCGGCGAAATCATGGCGGCGCAGGCGAAGGCGAGCGGCATCGCCGGCATCGTCATCGACGGCGCGGTGCGCGACGCGCACGAACTGGCCAACGGCGACTACCCGATCTTCGCGGCCGGCCTCAATCCGTGCGGCCCGACCAAAAGCGTCGCGGGGCGCGTGAATGCGCCGATCTCGCTGGGCGGCACGACGGTGAATCCGGGCGACCTGGTGGTCGGCGATGCCGACGGCGTCGTCGTCATTGCGCGCGCCGACGTCGCGCGCGTCGTCGATCTCGCGCAGAAAAAGCTCGACGTCGAAACCGCGCGTATCGCGGCGATCCACAAGGGCGACCTTCGTCCGGGCTGGATCGAGAAGGAGCTGCGCGCAGCCGGCATGCTGGCCGAAGGCGAGGCGCTGTGATGCAGACCGCTTCGCACAAGCCCGTCGTCCTCGTGACCGCTGCCGACCTGGCGCCGCAAGCGCTCGAGATGCTTGCGCAGTTCGACGTCGTGTTCGCCGGCAAGCAGCCGACCGAGGACGACATCGTGGCGCTCTGCACCCGGCACAAGCCGGTCGCGATCATCGTCCGCTACGGCAAGGTCAACGCCCGCATCATGGACGCCGCCGAAAACCTGCAGGTGATTTCGAAGCACGGCAGCGGCATCGACGTGATCGATCAGGACGCGGCCGCCGCACGCGGCATCGCGGTGCGCGCCGCGGTCGGCGCGAATGCGGCCGCCGTCGCCGAGCACGCATGGGCGCTGCTGCTCGCGTGCGCGAAGTCGGTTCCGCAGCTCGATATCCGCATGCGCGAGGGCCATTGGGACAAGGCGACGCACAAGTCCGTCGAACTCGACGGGCGCACGCTCGGCCTCGTCGGCCTCGGCGCGATCGGCCGGCGTGTGGCCGCGATCGGTGCGGCGTTCGGCATGAAGGTGCTCGCGTTCGATCCGTTCGCGAAGGAAGCGCCGGCCGGTGTGAAGCGGGTGCCGCTCGACACGCTGTACGCGGAGTCGGACGTCGTGTCGCTGCATTGTCCGCTGACGGCCGACAACCGCCGGATGCTCAACCGCGACACGCTCGCGCGTTTCAAGCGCGGCGCGATTCTCGTCAATACCGCACGCGGCGGCTTGATCGACGAAGCCGCGCTTGCCGACGCGCTGGCGAGCGGCCACTTGCGCGCGGCCGGCCTCGACAGCTTCGACGTCGAGCCGATGACGGTGCCGCACCCGTTCCAGCAGATCCCCAACGTGATTCTGTCTCCACATGTCGGCGGCGTGAGCGATGCCGCGTACGTGAACATGGGCAAGGGCGCGGCTGCCAACGTGCTCGCGGTGCTCGACGAACGCGCGCACAGCGCGGCTTGAACCCTGGACATCGAGGTACGCATGTTTTATCTGACGAGTCCCGACGTGCGCGAAGCCGACGTGTTCACGCGCATGCCGGAGAAGTTTCGCAAGCCGGACGCCCGCACGGAATGGGCGCGCGCGAACCGCGGCGGCATGGTCACCGATTCCTTTCTCGAAGGGCCGGTCTGGGACCCGGACGGCTATCTGTTCGTCACCGACATTCCGCACGGGCGCATCTTCCGCATTTCGCCGTCGGGCGACTGGGATCTCGTCGTCGAATACGACGGCGAGCCCAACGGGATGAAGCGCTTCGACGCATCGCACCTGATCATCACCGACTACCGGAACGGCCTGATGCTGCTCGATATCGAGCGCGGTGAAATTCGCCCGTATCTCGAGCGCCGCAACACCGAGCGCTTCAGGGGCGTGAACGACCTGACGTTCGACTCGGCCGGCAACCTCTATTTCACCGACCAGGGGCAGACCGGGCTGCACGATCCGACGGGCCGCGTGTATCGGCTGTCGCCCAACGGCAAGCTCGACATGCTGCTCGGCACCTGCCCGAGCCCGAACGGGCTCGTCCTGTCGCGCGACGAGAAGGTGCTGTTCGTCGCGATGACGCGCGGCAATGCCGTGTGGCGCATGCCGCTGCAGGCCGATGGGTCGGTCACCAAGGTCAGCCAGTTCTTCACGTCGTACGGACCGAGCGGCCCCGACGGCCTCACCGTCGATCTCGAAGGCCGCCTGTTCGTCGCGAATCCGGGGCTCGGCCGCGTGTGGGTGCTCAACCATTGCGCGGAGCCCGTCGAAATCCTGACCGGACCGAAAGGGGCGTCGCTCACGAGCGTGTGCTTCGGCGGCCCCGACATGAAGACGCTTTTCATCACCGAATCGACGTCCGGTTCCGTCCTGAAAGCGGACATGAGCATTGCCGGCCCGCTGCCGAAACAGGCAGCGAAACGGGCAGTGAAGCAGGACTGAGACCCACGAGCCGGGAAGCCGCGCGTCGGCTTCCCGCCAGCATGCCGAAAGATCGCGCCGCCAGCCGCGCGACGAAGGAGACAAGCATGACCATTTCGCACGCGCTGCGTGCCGGCGACGACGCACCGCGCGCCGACGCGCCATCCGCGGAGCGCCTGGCCGGCGACGATTACGCGGCCAGCGAGCGCACGCTCGCGAAGGCGTTCCGGCGCATCCTGCCGTTCATCTTCGTCTGCTACGTGATCAGCTATCTCGACCGGACCAACGTCGGATTTGCCGCGCTGACGATGAACAAGGATCTCGGTCTGACCGCCGAGCAGTTCGGTGTCGGTGCAGGCCTGTTCTTCATCGGCTATTTCCTGTTCGAGATTCCGAGCAACCTGATCATGCAGAAGGCCGGGGCGCGCGTATGGATCGCGAGAATCATGATCACGTGGGGCCTGTTCTCGATGGCGACGGCATTCGTCGTCGGACCGAAGAGCTTTGCGGCCGCGCGTTTTCTGCTCGGGCTCGCCGAGGCGGGATTCACGCCCGGCATCTACCTGTATTTCACGCACTGGTTTCCCGGCAAGTGGCGCGCGAAGGTGACGGCCGCCTTTCTCGTCGGCATTCCCGTCGCAAACATGATCGGCTCGCCGATTTCCGGCGCGCTGCTCGAACTCGGCGGCCTGCATGGGCTGCGCAGCTGGCAGTGGCTGCTGCTGATCGAAGGCGTACCGGCGGTGATCCTCGGCATCGCGTGCCTGTTCGTGCTGGCCGACCGTCCCGAGAAAGCCGCGTGGCTCAGTGACGAAGAGAAGGCGTCGCTCGCGAAGCGCCTCGCGTTCGAGCAGCGCGACATCGGCGCGAAGCACGGCAGCACACTGCGCGACGCGATGACGAACTGGCGCGTGTTCGTGCTCGCGTTCGTCAACTTCTGCGGGATCGTCGGCTCGCTCGGCGTCGGCTTGTGGATGCCGCAGATCATCAAGCAGTTCGGCGTCGAACACGCGGTGGTCGGTTGGCTGACGGCCATTCCGTATGCGATCGGCGCTGGCGTGATGCTTTGGTGGGCGCGTATCGCCAATCGCGCGGCCAACCGCATTCCGTATGTCGCCGGTGCACTGGCACTCGCCGCGGCGGCGTTGTGTGCGAGCGCCTTCATTCATGCGCCGGTTTTCAAGCTGATCGCACTGTGCGCCACGGTGAGCGGAATCCTCGCGTTCCAGGCGACTTACTGGGCCATCCCGTCGGGATTCCTCACCGGCCGGGCCGCCGCGGGCGGACTCGCGCTGATCGTGTCGGTCGGCAATCTCGGCGGCTTCGTCGGGCCGTCGATGATCGGTGCGCTCAAGCAATTCTCCGGCGGCTTCACCGCGCCGCTCATCGCCGTGTCGGGTGTGCTGCTGCTCGGCGCGTTGACCATCGCGTGGCTCGGCGATCCGGGCTCGGGCGCCGGCGAAGCGCCTGCCGCCCGCGAGCCGTGAATTTTTCTTCGTCGGACCCACCCATAAAAAACAGTTTGGAGACTTCATGTTGTCGAATCACGTCAGCCGCAATACCCGCCCGACATCCCGCTTCGTGCTCGGCGCCCTCACCGTCGCGAGCGCGGCCTCGTGGTGCGGTGCCGCCCATGCAGAAAGCAGCGTCACGCTGTACGGCATTGCCGACGTCGGCATCGAGCACATCAACAACACGAGCACCGGCGGCGCGCAGACGCGCGAAGCGTCGGGCAATCTGTCCGGTTCGCGCTGGGGGCTGAAGGGCGTCGAGGATCTCGGCGGCGGCATGAAGGCCCTTTTCCAGCTGGAAAGCGGCTTCAACATCAATGACGGCACGACCGCGCAGTCGACGAAAGGCCTGGGTTCGAATGCCGCCACGACGTCGCGGATTTTCGGCCGGCAGGCGTGGGTCGGGCTGGCGTACCGGGGCCAGCAACTGACGTTCGGCCGCCAGAATTCGCTCTTCTACGAACAGGCCGTGGCCTTCGACCCGATGGGCGCGTCGTCGCGGTATTCGGTGCTGTCGGTCGACTACGCGGCGGCCGCGCGTATCGACAATTCGGCGAAGTACACCGGCGTGTTCGGCCCGCTGACGGCGCAGGCCATGTACAGCACCCGCTACGACACCGGGTATGGCGCCGAGGTGCCGGGCGCGCAACTCACCGGCCGCTTCTTCAGCGGGGCGCTGACTTTCGCGCAAGGGCCGCTCGCCGCGAGCGTGTCGTACGAGCAGCGCAACAGCAACACCGTCGCGACCAACACGGGCATCGAGCGGCGCGCCACGGCCGCCGCGTCGTATGCGATCGGACCGGTGAAGGGATTCGCCGGTTATCGCTATCTTCAGGCGTCGAACGCGTTCCTGCCGGCGAACCCGATCCGTGTCGCGAACGGCGCCGACGCCAGCGCGGCGAACCTGTACTGGGCCGGCGCGCAATACGCGGTGTCGCCGGCGTTCGTGGTCACGGCGACGGCCTATTACCAGGACGTGCATTCGACGAGTGCCGACCCGTGGCTCGCCGTGCTGTGTGCGGATTATCTGCTGTCGAAGCGCACCGATATCTATGCGACGGCGGGTTTCGCGCGCAACAAGGGCGGCTCCGCGCTCGGCGTGAACGGCTATGGCACGGTCGCGCCCGATCACAACCAGACGGGCGTGGTGATCGGCATGCGCCAGAAGTTCTGACGGCGAGCGCGATGCAGACCGTTCATGCGCCCCATCTGCCCGTCCGGCCCGAGTGGCTCGCCCTGCGCGACGAGCCGGTGCTCGAACCCGAGCTTGCCGTCGTCGACGCCCATCACCACCTGTGGGACCGCCAGACCGGTCGCTATCTCGCGGACGAGTTCGGCGCGGACGTGCGCAGCGGGCATCGGGTCGTGTCGACGGTCTACGTGCAGTGCCGATCGATGTTGCGTGCAAGCGGGCCGGAGGCGTTCAAGCCGGTGGGCGAAGTGGAATTCGCGAGCGGCGTCGCCGCGATGTTCGACAGCGGCGCATACGGCCCCGCGCGGTGCTGCGAGGCCATCGTCGGCGGCGCCGATCTGTCGCTCGGCGCGGAACTCGAGGCAGTGCTCGACACGATGCTGCAGGTGTCCGGCGGGCGACTGCGCGGGATCCGCAATCCGCTCGCATGGCATGCGAGCCCCGACGTGCGGTCGAGCCCGGTGACGCCGCCGTGCGACCGGATGTCGGAGCAGGCTTTCAGGCAGGGCGTGACGACGCTCGGCCGCTACGGGCTGTCGCTCGACGCGTGGGTCTATCACACGCAGCTCGATGATCTGTACGAACTCGCGCGCGCGTCCGAGGACGTCATCGTCGTCATCGACCATTTTGGCGGCCCCGTTGGCGTGGGGCCGCATGCCGGCCGGCGTGCCGAAGTGCATGCGCAGTGGAAACGGCAACTCGCGCGTCTCGCCGCGCTGCCGAACACGCGCATGAAGCTCGGCGGCGCTGGCATGACCGTGTTCGGCTTCGACTTCGCCGCGCGCGAGCTGCCGCCGTCGTCGCAGGAACTGGCGGCGGCGTGGCAGCCGTATTTCAACACCTGCGTCGAACTCTTCGGCGTCGATCGCTGCATGTTCGAAAGCAACTTCCCCGTCGACAAGGGGATGTTCGGCTATCGCGTGCTGTGGAACGCCTTCAAGCGACTCGCGTCCGCGATGTCGGCCGATGAAAAGGCCGCGCTGTTCAGCCGGACGGCCGCATCGACGTATCGCATCGCGCTTCCCGGAGACAACCCATGAAGACGAATGCAACCGTGGCGACGCAGGACATGGCGTCCGCAGCCGCGGAAAAAGGACTTACGCGCATGACCGGTATCGAGTGGCGTTCGCTGTCGCTCGCGGGGCTCGGCTGGACGTTCGAGAGCTACGACTCGTTCCTGCTGTCGCTGCTGCTGCCGACGCTCGCGCTGCAGTTCGGGCTGAGCAAGGCGCAGCTCGGCATGTTCACGAGCGTCACGGCGGCCGGACAGATCATCGGCGGCATTCTGTTCGGCTTCGTGTCGGACCGGATCGGGCGTGTGCGCACCGCGCTGCTCTGCGTCGGCATCTACTCGCTGTTTTCCGGCCTGATCGCATTTGCGCCCGATGCGCACTCTTTTGCCGCGTTGCGCTTTTTCGGCGCGCTCGGCATGGGCGGAACCTGGACCGCCGGCGCGGCGCTCGTCGCGGAAACCTGGCATCCGAGCCGGCGCGGCAAGGGCGGCGCGCTGATGCAGATGGGCTTGCCGATCGGCGCGATTCTCGCGATCGCGATCTCGGGCATCGTCGGCGCCGCGCATGGCGGGTTGGGCGGCGACAGCTGGCGTCTGCTGTTCCTGATCGGCGCGTCGCCGTTCTTCATTCTGTTCTGGGTCGCGCGCAAGACGCCGGAGTCGCCGATCTGGCTCGAACGCCGGCACGCGAAGTCGCAGGCCCGCAAGCTCGACACCGCGAGTCACGAGAAGCTGAACGTGCGCGGCCTGCTCACCGCCTTCTGCTTCATCTTCTTTTTGCAGTACCTCTACTGGGGCGTATTCACGTGGACGCCGACGTTCCTCGTCACGGTGAAGCACCTCGACTTCGTGCATAGCCTGAAGTTCGTGCTGGCGTTGCAGTTCGGCGCGATCACCGGGTTCCTGCTGTTCTCGGCATGGGTCGACCGGCTCGGCCGGCGGCCGATGTTCCTGGCCTACCTGCTGGTCGGCGCGCTGGCCGTCGGCGTGTATATCGTGTCGGCGAATCCGTTGCTGCTGATGACCGCGATCTTTCTGACCGGCTTCAGCGTGAACGGGATCTTCGCGGGTGCCGGCCCGTTCCTCGCGGAGATCATCGGCAATACGGCATCGCGCGGCTTCTTCATGGGTCTCGCATACAACGGCGGCCGGCTCGGCGGTTTCATCGCGCCGTTGGTCATCGGTGCGCTGGCGTCGACGTCGGGCGGCTTCGTGCTCGGGCTCGCGACGACAATCGTCGCGTTCGTCGCCGCGGCCGCGGTCGTGCTGTTCGCGCCCGAAACGCGCGGAAAGGCGCTGTCATGAACGTGGCGACGCAAGCGGGTTGGGTGAACAGGCTGTTTCCCGCGCTGTCGGAGGCGTCGCTGCGGCGCTACCTGAGCGGGAAGGTCGCGTCGGTGCTCGGCAGCTGGACGCAGAACGTCACGCTGAATCTGCTGATCTATCACCTGTCCGGCTCGGCGGCGATCCTCGCGCTGCTCAACTTCCTGCTGTACGGGCCGCAGTTGATCGTCGCACCGGTGGCGGGCTCCCGCATCGGCTCGGCCAACGCGCGCCGCGTGACGCTCTGCGTGCTGACGGCGTCGCTGCTGCTGACGGGCAGCCTCTTCACGTTGTCGCTGCTCGGCCTGCTCGGCGTGAAGCTGATCCTCGCGCATGCGCTGGCGATCGGCGTGTCGAGCGCGGTGGAAACGCCGGCGCGGCAGGTGCTGCTGCTGACGAGCCTGCAGGATGCGACGCACACGTCCAACGCGGTCGCGATGAACACGATGGTCTACAACGTCGGACGCATGGTCGGCCCGACCATCGCCGGATTCGTCTATCCGACGCTGGGGCCCCGCACGTCGTTTGCGATCTATGCGCTCGCGCTGTGCTTCATGGCGGCGTGCGTGCGGTCGATCCGGGCAGCGTCGGTGGACCGCCCGTCGCGCGCGGAAAGCGGCCTGCGCGACGCGGTCGGCTACGTGCTGTCCGATGCGTTCTCGGCCCGCTATCTGCCGATTCTCGCGTGCATCGGCTTGTTCGCCGGCAGCTACCAGACGCTCGTGCCGCTGCTCGCGGACCAGGGCTTTCACGACGCGGCGCGCTTTACCGGCGTGTTCTTCGCGTGCGCCGGCGCCGGCTCGTTGAGCGCGGCGGTGCTGCTGTCGTCGGCGCTCGGGCCGCGCGCGTCGCACCGGTTCATCGCGTATGCGCCGTGGACGGCAGTCGGCGCGCTGGCCGTGCTGGCCGCGACGACCGATGCGGCGGGATCGATTCCCGCGTTCTATGCGCTCGGCTTCAGCCTCACCTTCGCGGCCACGTCGACGAACGCGACGATTCAGCGGCAGTGTCCGGAACACGTGCGCGGCGGACTCGTCGGGATGTACGGCATGGCCTACAACGGCACGATGCCGTTCGGTTATCTGCTCGTCGGCAGCGCATCCGAGGCGCTCGGCGTGCGACACACCTTCGCCGCAATGGCCACCGTGCTCGCGTGCGGCGTCGTGGCGGTCATCGCGTGGCAACGGTTTACAGGAACGCGCCCAGGCGCACAATAAACGGAGACAACATGCAAACCGCTTTCATGGACGCGTCCGCGATCGAGCGCCGGACCATACGAAAGGTCGTCTGGCGACTCATTCCCTTTTTGATGATCTGCTACCTGCTTGCCTTCATCGACCGGGGCAACGTAGGGATGGCGTCGCTGCAGATGAACCATGACCTCGGGATGTCGGCGCAGGTGTTCGGTTTCGGCAGCAGCCTGTTCTTCATTTCATACTTCTTTTGCGAAGTGCCGAGCAATCTCGCGCTGCAGAAATACGGCGCGCGGATCTGGATCGCCCGGATCATGATCACGTGGGGCATCGTGTCGGCGGCGACCGCGCTCGTGCACAACGCGACGACGTTCTACGTGCTGCGTTTCCTGCTGGGCGCGGCCGAGGCCGGCTTTTTCCCCGGCGTGCTGCTTTATCTGTCGTACTGGATTCCCGCGCAGTATCGTGCGCGGATCGTCGCGACGTTCATGGTCGCGATTCCGGCCGCGAGCTTCATCGGCTCGCCGGTCTCCGCGCTGCTGTTGCAGATGGACGGCGTCTGGGGCCTGCGCGGATGGCACTGGCTGTTCATCCTCGAAGGCATTCCGACCGTGCTGCTCGGCATCGCGTGCCTGTTCGTGCTGACGAACAAGCCGGAGAACGCGAAGTGGCTCGACGACGACGAGCGTGCGTGGCTCTCGACCACGCTGGCCGCCGGCCACAAGACGCGCAAGAAGGTGCCGTCGCTGCCGCTTTCGCAACTGTTCCGCAACCGCTACGTGCTGTGCCTCGCGCTCGTCGACACGTGCGCTTCCGCGGCAGGCAGCACGCTGTCCGTGTGGCAGCCGCAGTTGCTGAAGTCGTTCGGCCTGACCGTCATGGAGACCGGCCTGCTGAATTCGGTGCCGTATGCGGTGGCCTCCGTCCTGATGGTCTACTGGGGCCGTCGCTCGGACCGCGTCGGCGAACGGCGCTGGCACACGGTCGTGCCGATGCTGCTGATCGGCGTGGGCCTGTTCGCGACGTCGCTGAGCGGATCGCTGCTGCCGACGGTCTGCATGCTCTGCGCGGTACTGGTCGGCGCGTATTCGTTCAAGGGCCCGTTCTGGGCGCTCGCGACCGACATGCTGTCCAACAGCACCGTGGCGGCCGGGCTCGCGACGGTCAATGCGATCGCGAACCTGCTCGGCGGCGGGCTGATGGTGAACGTGTACGGGTGGGTGAAGGCGGCGACGGGCAGCTACGCGCTCGCGTTGATGCCGCTCGCGATCCTCACGCTCGTGAGCGTCGCGACGCTGCTGCTGCTCACGCGCAATCATGCGGCCGGCAAGCTGGTCGGCAAGACGGGGACCATCTGATCATGGCGCGCATCGCGAGACGCGAGTTCCTCAGGATCGCCGGCGCGACGCTGGCTTCGGCTGCATTGCCGAGGCTGGCCGCCGCCGACGAAACGTGGTCGAGCGGCACCGAGCGGCCGGCGTTCCAATTGCCCGAAGGGGCGATCGACTGCCATATGCACATCTACGACGACCGGTTTCCGGTCGCGCCGGGCACGACGCTGCGCCCGCCGAATGCGACCGTCGCGCAATACCGGCGCGTGCAGACGCGGATCGGCGTGAAGCGCAACGTGGTCGTGACGCCGTCGACGTACGGGACGGACAATCGCTGCACGCTGGCGGCGCTCGCGCAGTTCGGTGACGACGCGCGCGGCGTGGCCGTCGTCGACGGCACCGTGAGCGACGACGAACTTCGGGCGCTCGATCGCGGCGGCATCCGCGCGATCCGGTTCAACCTGAGCTATCCGGGCGCGACGACGCTCGACATGCTGGCGCCGCTCGCCGCGCGCATCGCGAACCTCGGCTGGCATATCGAGTTGGTGGTGCAGGGCGCGCGGCTGCCGGAGCTGGAGCCGCATCTTGCGGCGTTGCCTTGCCCGCTCGTCATCGACCATATCGCGCATGTGCCGCAGCCCGGCGGGCTGCCGTCGGCCGCGTTTCGTACCGCGCAACGCCTCGTGGAAAAGGGCCATACGTGGATCACGTTGTCGGGGCCGTACGTCGACAGCAAGACGGGCGCGCCTGCCTACGACGACGTCGCGCCGGTCGCGAAGGCGCTGATCGACATGGCGCCGGAACGCATGCTGTGGGGCACCGACTGGCCGCATCCGACGCAGAAGACGGACAAGCCGGATGATGCAAGCTTGCTGGACGTGATCGCCGGCTGGATCGGGCGGCCGGACTGGCAGCAGCGGATATTCGTCACGAATCCGGCGAAGTTGTATGGATTTGCATAGCGCGGGGAGGATGTCGCGAGACGCCTCCGCGAACAGGTGTCGTTTTTGAGCCCGTGTCCGGAATCGTGGCTTATTCGACATGGTGAGGGCGGCGAGCCGGGTGCCAGAATCGGCTGACGGCATCTGGACAGGCCGATGCCGCACGCGTTCGATCAATCACCCGGAATCCTGAATACCATGCCCTATCTGCAACTGGACGTGAACGACCACTATTCCGTGGAAACCAAGCAGTCGCTCGCCGCCAAAATGAGCGAGACCTATGCGCGGATGATGTCGGTCGATATTCGGCGTATCAGCGTCGCGATCCGCGAGCTGGGGCAAGGCGGTGTCTGGCGTATTGCCGCGGCCGGCGAGGCGCCTGTCCCGGTCGCCGTGATGATGCTGGATATCCGACAGGGCCGCCCGCCCGGGCAGCGCATGGAAGTGGCGCAGGCACTTTGCGCGCACTGCGTGGAGATTCTCGGCTTGCGTGAGGATCGGCTCAATGTCGAATTCACGCAGCATTCCGGCGACGAAATGTACCACCCGGCGCTGGGCGGCTATAGCCCGGAGTGGTCTTCCGGCGAGCAGTAGACTTTTCGTCTGGGTTGCTGGCTGCTTGCAGCCCTGACGCTTCATTGACGGAAACCCACTCGTCATTTGCGATGGACGAAGCGAGCGCTCACGGTCTGGGTAAGCAAGACTGCGCGTACCGGTCCGCCTATTGGTTCAACAAACCGTGGTTCATGAGCGGCGCAACCCCGGAGGCTCGCTGTATGGTCTGCGGCGGTTGCCCAAACGCGCGCAGAAATGCCTGGCGCATGCGCTCGCGGTCGCCGAAGCCGGTTTCTCTCGCAATGATTTCGATCGGGTGGCGCGTCGTTTCCATCATCAGGCGGGCGGCTTCCACGCGCAGCCGCTCGACTGCCTTCGCGGGAGATTGCCCCGTCTCCTCCCGGAACACGCGACTGAATTGGCGCGGGCTCAAGCGTGCCGCCTCTGCCAGGCGTTCCACCGACAGATCGCTCGCCAGGTTTTCGCTCGCGTAGGTCAGCGCCATTTGCACGCGGTCCGATCGCGCGTTCAGTTCCAGCAAGGTCGAGAATTGCGACTGGCCGCCGCCGCGCCGTTGGTACAGCACGAGCTTGCGCGCGACCATGCGCGCCGTTTCCAGTCCGAAGTCGCTTTCGACGATCGCGAGGGCGAGATCCACCCCGGCGCTCATGCCGGCCGACGTCCAGACCTGACCGTCCACGACGAAGATGCGATCTTCGTCGAGTTGCACGTTCGGATATTGCTTCTTGAAATCCCGCGCGTGATACCAGTGCGTCGTGGCCCGTTTCCCGTCGAGGAGCCCGGCGGCCGCGAGGACGAACGCGCCCGTACATATCGACGCAATGCGCCGCGAGTGGAAGGGCGCGCGGTGCAGGAACTCCACCAGCGTCGCCGACGGAAGCCGGCATTCGTTGTCCCCGGCGACGATGAGCGTGTCATATCCCGCTTTGGCCAGCGGTTCGGTGTTGACCGAAAAGCCCTGCGACGACATGACCGCGCCGCCGTGCTCGGACACGATTCGGAACTGGTACACCTCCTCGCCGCGGAGCAGATTCGCGTACTCGAACACGCTCGCCACCGCGAGCGCGAGCGACTGGAAATTTGGGTAAACAACGAGCCCTACGGTGTGCATGACGTCCGCCATGTGCGTGTCCTGATCAATTGAATCTAGCATAAAACGGACATCGTCACGGGCTGCGGCGGCGTGTCATCCAATGGCATTGCGCGCGGCCGCCTTCGGGACGCAAGGCACCGAGCGGAGCCAACGACAGAAACGATTTTGGGTAATCGAGCGCCTGTTCCAAAGGACGAATCTGCAAGGTTTCCGGTCAGTGCACGGATGGCATGAATCATTGCATATATGACATTGAGGATGAGGTCGGTCGAAGCCAGAATTCGTTCCACGAACCGACACCCGGTCGGCTCGATTCACGGAACGGAAAAATCATGACCACTTCCACGAAAGGCACCGCGCTGATCACCGGCGCATCGGCTGGCATCGGCGCCATTTACGCAGACCGCCTCGCGAAACGCGGCTACGACCTCATCCTCGTGGCGCGTAACCAGGACCGTCTGAACACGCTCGCACGCCGCCTCACGGCCGAGACCGGCCGCTCGGTCGAGACCGTCGCCGCCGATCTGAACGACAAGGTTGCGCTCGCGAAGATCGAAGGCATCCTGCGCGAGAACAGCACCATCACGATGCTGGTGAACAACGCGGGAATCGGCTCGGTCGCGTCGATTCTCAACGGCGACGTCGACACGATGGAGTCAATGATCCATCTGAACATCACGGCGCTCACGCGCCTGACTTACGCGGTCGCACCGGTGTTCGCCAGCAAGGGCACGGGCACCATCATCAACATCAGCTCGGTCGTGGGTATTGCGGTCGAACTGCTCAACGGCGTGTACAGCGCATCGAAGTCGTATGTGCTGAGTTTCGGTCACACGCTTCAGCGCGACCTGGCGGACAAGGGCGTACGCGTGCAGACCGTGCTGCCTGCAGCGACGGCGACCGAGTTCTGGGATGTGGCCGGCTATGCGAAGCAGAAGGAGGCCGCCAGCACGATGACCGCCGACGACCTGGTGGATGCCGCGCTTGCGGGCCTCGATCAGGGCGAGCTCGTGACGATCCCGACGCTGCACGACGGCGACGGCTGGACGCAATGGGAAGCGGCCCGCCGCGCACTCACGCCCCAATTCGCCAACGCCAAGGCCGCTCCGCGCTACGTGGCGGATGCCGGGACCGGCGCTTGAACCGGCTCACTCAATTTTTCGGAAGGGATTGATGATGAACATCCTCAGGATCGGTGCTGCCGTACTCGCCACGGCATCCGCGTTTGCGTTGCCGGTGGGCGTATCGGCGCAGTCGCGCGGCAAGGTGCTGGTCGTCATGTCGAGCGCTCACGAACTCGATTTGCGCGACGGCAGGAAATATTCGACCGGCTATTACCTCAACGAATTCGTCGTTCCGTACCGCAAGCTCGTCGAGGCTGGCTACGAGCCGGTGATCGCCAATCCGAACGGCGACATGCCGGTGATGGACGCGAACTCGAACAACAAGCTGTTTTTCGGCGGCGACGATGCAGCGCGCGCGGATGCGCTGAAGTACGCGCAAGGTATCGCGCAACTGAAGCATCCGAAGACGCTGGCCGCCGTCGTCTCGGAGGGGACCGGCGGTTACGTCGGCCTGTTTATTCCGGGCGGCCATGCGCCGATGGTCGACCTGCTCAAGGACCGGAATCTCGGCAAGATCCTGGTCGGCTTCCACGACAGCGGGCGTCCTACCGCGATCATCTGTCACGGGCCGACCGTGTTGCTGTCCACACTGCGCGACCCGAATGCCTTCGTTGCATCGATGGTCGCCAACGACGGCAACGCGAATTCCTTCGCGGCTGGCTGGCCGTATGCCGGTTACCGGATGACCGTCTTCTCGACGGGCGAGGAGCAGCAGCTCGAAGGTCCGAGCGGGCTCGGCGGCAACGTGCAGTTCTATCCCGTGAACGCGTTGGCCGAAGCCGGCGCTCACGTCGACACGGTGGCGAACTGGCACAGCAACGTGGTCGTCGATCGCGAACTGATCACGGCGCAGCAGCCGATGTCGGCGCCTGAATTCGGCGACGTCCTCGTGGCGAAACTGAAGGCTCGTACGAACTGAGCTCGTCTGCGATGGCGGCGGCCGCGCGTATCGCGAACCTCGGATGGCATATCGAGCGGGGGCAGGGCACGCGGCTGCCGGCGCTGGAGCGTCATCTCGCGGCGCTGCGGTGCCCGCTCGTCATCGACCATATCGCGCGGGTGCCGCAGCCCGGCGGGCCGGGATCGGCCGCATAGCGGCCGCATCTATCGGGTGGGCTATCGATATGGAGTGTGTGCGGCGAAACGGTGCAGGTTCGACCGACATCTCCGTACTAACCCTGATTAAAAACACTTATCACGGTGAAAAATTCAGCATCTTCTTGAACCGATATCGGCTGGCTATAGTGGCTCGCTTTCCCGCATGCAAACGCCGCGTGCGAGACACGCAGACAATCAGCAGGAGCCTCTTGATGACCACCGATACCCGCTTCACCGAAGTCGAGGATCTGATGCCCGCCGCCGGCGGGCTGCGCGAGATCCGCCACCACATCCACCATCATCCCGAGCTCGCGTACGAGGAGCACGACACGGCCGCGCTCGTCGCGGACAAGCTCGAGCAATGGGGCTGGCAGGTGACGCGCGGGGTCGGCAAGACGGGCGTGGTCGGCACGCTGCGGGTGGGCGACGGCACGCGCAGCATCGGCATCCGCGCCGACATGGATGCGCTGCCGATCGTCGAGGCGACCGGCCTGCCGTATGCGAGCGGCACGCACGGCAAGATGCACGCATGCGGCCACGACGGCCACACGACGATGCTGCTCGGCGCCGCGCAGCATCTCGCGAAGACGCGCAACTTCTCGGGCACCGTCCACCTCTATTTCCAGCCGGCGGAAGAGCACGGCGTCGACAGCGGCGCGAAGAAGATGATCGACGACGGCCTGTTCGAGCGCTTCCCGTGCGACGCGGTGTTCGGCATGCACAACCATCCGGGCGCGGCGCCCGGCGTGTTCCTCACGCGGCGCGGTCCGTTCATGTCGGCCGGCGACAAGGCGATCATCACGATCGAGGGCGTCGGCGGCCACGCGGCGCGGCCGCACCTGACGGTCGATCCGGTCGTCGTCGCGGCGAGCATCGTGATGGCGCTGCAGACGATCGTCGCACGCAACGTCGACCCGTCGCAGCCGGCGGTCGTCACGGTCGGCTCGATGCACGCGGGCACCGCGAACAACGTGATTCCGAACGGCGCGCGCCTCGAACTCAGCGTACGGTCGTTCAGCCCGGAAGTGCGCGCGTTGCTCAAGCGCCGTATCACCGAATTGGCCGAAACGCAGGCCGCGAGCTACGGCGCGAGCGCGAACGTCGAGTACATCGAAGGCTATCCGGTCGTCGTCAATACGGATGCCGAAACGGATTTCGCCGCGCAGGTCGCGCGCGAACTCGTCGGCGATGCACACGTGGTCGAGCAGACCGACCTGCTGATGGGCAGCGAGGATTTCGCGTTCATGCTGCAGCAGCGGCCGGGCTCGTTCGTGCGGCTCGGCAACGGCGAAGGCGAGGACGGCTGCATGGTGCACAACCCGAAATACGACTTCAACGATCGCAACCTGCCGATCGGCGCGGCGTTCTGGACACGCCTCGTCGAGCGTTACCTCGGACAGTGATCGCGGCGGCGGCGCGCGGCCGGCGCTTCCGGCGCATTGACAGGAGAGGATAGCGATGCAGAAAGATCATCTCGCGCTGCACCCCGCGCCGGCGGAGGCCGCTGAAACCGGCACGCGCGATGCGCCTGCCGTCACGAAGCGAGGCGCGATCGCCGCGGCCGTGATCGGCAACTGGCTGGAATTCTTCGATTTCACCGTGTACGGCTTCTTCGCGGTGCTGATCGGCAAGCTGTTCTTCCCGTCGAGCGACCCGACCACGTCGCTGCTGCTGTCGGTCGCGACCTTCGCCGCCGGTTTCTTCACGCGGCCGCTGGGCAGCGTCGTGCTCGGCGTCTACGCGGACCGCAAGGGGCGCAAGGCCGCGCTGAACCTGACGATCATGCTGATGGCGCTCGGCACCGGCCTGATCGCGATCGCGCCGACCTATGCGCAGGTGGGCGTCGCCGCGCCGCTGCTCGTCGTGTTCGCGCGCTTGCTGCAGGGTTTCTCGCAGGGCGGCGAATTCGGCGCGGCGACGTCGACGCTGCTCGAACAGGGCGGCACGTCGCGCCGCGGGTTCCGCGCGAGCTGGCAGCTCGCGACGCAGGGCGGCGCCGCGCTGATGGGCTCGGGGTTCGCGGCGTTGCTGTCCAACACGATGACGAAGGATGCGCTGGAAGGCTGGGGCTGGCGGCTGCCGTTCCTCGTCGGCGTGCTGATCGCGCCGGTCGGGATGGTCCTGCGTCGCCGGCTCGCGGACGACGCACCCGGCGACCGCCATCACGGCATCGAGCGCGGCGTGCTGCGCGAGCTGTTCTCGAAGCACACGCGCACGGTGCTGCTGCTGATGCTCACGGTGATGGGCGGCACGGTGTCGACCTACATCCTCACCTTCTACATGCCGACCTACGCGATCCACACGCTCGGCCTGCCGATGAAGCTGTCGATGTTCGTCGGCGTCGCGTCGGGCTGCGTGATGCTGGTCACATGCCCGCTGTTTGGCTGGCTGTCGGACCGGCTCGGCAGCCGCCGCCTGCCGATCTTCGTCGGCCGCGGCGTGCTGGTCGCGCTGCTGTTTCCCGCGTTCTGGCTGATGAACCACCATCCGACGCTGTCGGTGATCCTGCCGTTGACCGCGCTGATGCTGCTGTTCTATTCGCTCGGCTCGGCATCGGAAATGGCGCTGATGTGCGAGTCGCTGCCGCGCCACGTGCGTGCGACGGGCATCTCGATCGCGTATGCGCTCGCGGTGACGATCTTCGGCGGCACCGCGCAGTTGATCGCGACCTGGCTCGTGAAGACGACCGGCAGCAAGCTCGCGCCGGCCGGCTACGTGGCCGCGTGCGTGGTGCTGTCGCTGATCGCGGTCGCGATGCTGCGCGAGACGGCGCGGGAATCGCTGGACTGACCGGGCGCGCGATGCGCGGCGCGGACGGCGACGCGGCCGTGTGCGCTTACCGCCCGCGCACCACCCTCAGATACGACGCGAGCATCGTCGCGAGTTCCTGCGCGGCCGGCGTCAGCGGCACGGCCGCGCGCTGCAGCAGGCAGATGTCCTGCGCGTCGGCCTGCTCGCGCACGGGCACCTTCACGAGCGCGCCGCCGAACGGCCCGTGCCGCGTGATCGCTTCGGTTTCGAGCGCGAGGGAATCGGTCTGCGTGACGATCTGCAGCGTCTCGAACATCCCTTCGACGGTCGCGAGAATCTTCGGCGGCGGCTGGCCGTGCGCATCGAAGTACGCGAGCAGCCGGTTGACGACCGGATCGGCGCTCAGGTTCGGCGAGCGCGTGGACACCCATCCGTAGTCGGCCAGCTCGGCGAGCGATTGCGCGTGCATCGCCGGGTGCCCGTTACGGCAGACGACCACCGGCGCCGACGTGCGCAGCGGCGTGACCGCGAGATCGGTCGTGTCGGTCTGCTTCGCGATCAGCGCGATCGCGAAATCGACCGCGCTCTCGCGCAGCCAGCCGATCATCATCCGCGACGTGCCGGTGCGCAGGTGCACGTCGACCTTGTCGAAGCGCGCGCGGAACGCGGTCAGCACCGGCGCGAACGCGTCGATCAGCGGTTCGGTCACAAGGCCGAGCGTGACGGTGCCTTCGTAGGCGCCGCTCAACTGACGGATTTCCCGCTCGACCTGCTCGCATTCGCCGAGGATCGAACCGGACCGCGCGAGCAGCCGCTGGCCGACGGCGGTCGGCACGATCCCGCGGTTGGTACGCGTGAACAGCGTTGCGCCGAGCGTCGCCTCGAGGCCTTGCAGCTGCTGCGTGACGCCGCTTTGCGCGAGATCGAGTGCGCGGGCGGCCGCGCGCAGGCTGCCGTGCTCGACGACGGCCTGGAAGATGCGGAGCTGGGACAGCGTGAACGCCATGGGAAGCAGCGAGGCCGGTGATCGGAAATACCGATCATGATAAGCCAGCCGATGGTTCCGGCGGCCGCGCGCGGCCCCTACGATCGCAGGCAGTTCGGCTCATGCCGTTCATTCCTCTTCCTGCCCATCGTCGACCATGAAACGTTTCCTCGTTCCGTTCGTTTCCCTGTGCCTTGGCCTGGCGGCCACGTCCGCATATGCGCTCGACGCGCACGTGGTGCGACTCGGCATCGACCCCACCTATCCGCCGATGGACGCGAAGGCGCCCGACGGCAGTCTGAAGGGCTTCGACGTCGATCTCGGCAACGAGATCTGCCGCCGCGCGCAGTTGCGCTGCCAGTGGGTCGAGCTCGAATTCTCCGGGATGATCCCCGCGCTGCAGGCGCGCAAGATCGACGCGATCCTGTCGTCGATGGCGATCACCGCGAAGCGCGAGAAGCAGATCCTGTTCTCGTCGAAGCTGTTCCGCTTCAAGTCGCGACTCGTCGCGCGGCCCGGCAGCGGGCTCGACGGCACGGCGGCGTCGCTGGCCGGCAAGCGCGTCGGCGTGCAGTCGGGCACGCAGTTCGAATCGTGGGCGCTCGCGCACTGGGCGCCGGCCGGCGTCGGCGTGGTGCCGTACAAGAGCCAGGACGACGTGTTCGCCGATCTCGTGAACGGCCGCCTCGACGCGGCGCTGCTCGGCGCCGTGGAAGCCGACTACGGGTTCCTGCGCCAGCCGCGCGGCAAGGGTTTCGCATTCGTCGGCGCGCCGCTCGACATGGGCGATCGCGGCGTCGGCATCGGCATGCGGCAGTCGGATACCGCGCTGAAGGCGTCGATCGACGGCGCGATCGCGTCGATGCTGAAGGACGGCACGTACGACCGGATCGCGAAGCAGTATTTCGATTTCAATCCATACGGCGACTGAGCGCCGTGCTGGCCCGTTCTTCCGATTTCCTGCTTTCATCCATTCGAGACCATCGATGCAGATTCGCACCACGCCGCTCCTGTCGCCGTCGATCGGCACGCAGCGCACGCTGACGAGCTTTCATTTCGGGCCGGCCGACAGCGGCCGCAAGATCTACCTGCAGGCCGCGCTGCACGCGGACGAGACGCCCGCGATGCTCGCGGCGTTCGTGCTCAAGCAGCGTCTCGCGCAGCTCGACGCCGAAGGCCGGCTCGCGGCCGAGATCGTGCTCGTGCCGGTGTCGAACCCGATCGGCCTCAATCATCATCTGCTCGGGCAGTTCATTGGCCGTTTCGATCTCGCGAGCGGCCGCAACTTCAATCGCGGCTTCCTGCCGCTCGCGGAGATCGCCGCGCGCGCGCGCGACCGGCTGGGCGACGACGGCGCACGCAATCGCGCGATCGTGCGCGAATGCGTCGGCGCGGCGCTCGACGAAATCGCGCCGCGCACCGAGTTCGATGCGCTGCAGCTGGCGCTGCTGAAGCTGTCGCACGACGCCGACGTCGTGATCGACCTGCATTGTTCGCTCGAAGCGGTGATGCACGTGTACACGAGCGATACCGCGTGGCCGCAGGTCGAGCCGCTCGCGCGGTATCTCGGTGCGCAGGTGTCGCTGCTCGCCGAGGATTCGGGCGGGCACGCGTTCGACGATGCGCATCACCTGCTGTGGTCGCAGTTGCGCGCGCATTTGCCGGACGGCATGCCGATGGCGGCCGGCACCGTGGCCGTGACGGTCGAGTGTCGGGGCCAGCGCGACGTGACGTACGAGTACGCGCAACGCGACGCCGACGCGCTCGTCGACTATCTCGTGTGGTGCGGCGCGGTACGCGGTGAACGTGCGCCGCTGCCGCCGCTGGCCGCGCCGGCCACACCGCTCGCGGGCAGCGAACAGTTCTATGCGCCAGTGAGCGGGATTCTCGTGCATCGTGCGGCGATCGGCGCGGCGATCCGTGCGGGCGATCCGCTATTCGACATCGTCGATCCGCTGACGGATGCGATCACGACGATCTCGAGCGCGACCGATGGCGTGTTCTACATGCGCCGCGCGATCCGTTTCGTGACGGCCGGTGCGCCGCTTGGCCGCGTGACCGGCACGGTGCCGGTGCGAAAGGGGATGCTGCTGGGCGCGTGAGCGGCGGGACGGGCGCGTGTCCGAATGGGGCCCCGCAATTTCGTTCTCGTCAGATTGACCGTGTTGGAGCGCATCACTAAATTGTGCGACGCGGAGTGCGCTCCGTGTTCCGTGAGAAGGACGTTGCAAGTAGAGTCAGAGTTGAGCGGGCGGCGAATGCCGCCCGTCTTTTTATCCGCGTTATGCGTGCTCTGCGCGTTTCGCGCCATCCGCGAATGTCGTATTGCCGATCCGGCAAGCGAAGTAACCGCTCACCCGCGCCGCGCCACCAGCTCCGATACCGTCTGCGCGGCCTGCTGCAGCGGCCCGAGAAACTCCTTCACCATCTGCTTCGCGGTATGCCGCTGTGCGTTGCCGCTGATGTTCATCGCGGCGATGATCTGCCCGCGTCGGTTGCGGATCGGCGCGGACAGCGACAACAGCCCCACCTCGAGTTCCTGGTCGACCACGGCCCAGCCCTGCTGGCGCGCCTGCGCGATCGCCGCCTTCAGCTCGCCGATGTCGGTGATCGTGCGCGGCGTATGCGCGCGGATGCCGCTCTGCGCGAGCGTTTCGTCGAGCGCCGCGTCGTCGAGCGCGGACAGTAGCACGCGGCCCATCGACGTGCAGTACGCGGGCAGCCGGCTGCCGATCGACAGGTTGATCGTCATGATCTTGCGGGTCGGCACGCGCAGCACGTAGACGATTTCGGTGCGGTCGAGCACCGCGGCCGAGCAGCTTTCGTGGATCTGTGCGGACAGTTGCTCCATCACCGGATCGGCGAGATTCCAGAACGGCATCGATGTGAGATAAGCGAAGCCGAGTTCGAGGATCTTTGGCGTGAGCCGGAACAGCCGGCCGTCGGCCTCGACGTAGCCGAGCGTCTGCAGCGTGAGCAAGATCCGTCGGGCTCCCGCGCGCGTGAGGCCGGTGGCCGATGCCACCTCGGTGAGCGTCTGCTCCGGGCGCGCCGCGTCGAACGCGCGGATCACCGCGAGGCCGCGCGCGAACGACTGTACATAGGAGTCGCCGGGTTTCTGGATGTCTTCGGTTGTCATGAACGGTTGGTTTGTCGTGCAGCCGAGAAGATAGCGCATGGGGCCTGACGCGCCAACCGCCCGGCGGACCGCGCGCTTGACAGGTCGTCCCCGCACTCCCTATGATGCGTTGAACGTTCGATACACGATCTTATGTTCGTATATAGAACATTTAAGCGCATCCCGGCGGGCAATGCAAGGGGCGCGCCCTGTTCATTTCCCAGCCTTCCACGGGACCGGAGACACTGATGACCGAAGCTTTTCTGTGTGATGCGATCCGTACGCCGATCGGGCGTTACGGCGGTGCACTGTCCGGCGTGCGCGCCGACGATCTGGGCGCGGTGCCGCTCAAGGCGCTCGTCGAGCGCAATCGCGACGTCGACTGGACGGCGATCGACGACGTGATCTACGGCTGCGCGAACCAGGCCGGCGAGGACAACCGCAACGTCGCGCGCATGTCGGCGCTGCTCGCGGGCTTGCCGGAGGGCGTGCCGGGTTCGACGATCAACCGCCTGTGCGGTTCCGGCATGGATGCGGTCGGCGTGGCCGCACGCGCGATCAAGTCGGGCGAAGCCGCGCTAATGGTCGCGGGCGGCGTCGAGAGCATGACGCGCGCGCCGTTCGTGATGGGCAAGGCCGCGAGCGCGTTCGCGCGCCAGGCCGACATCTACGATACGACGATCGGCTGGCGCTTCGTCAATCCGCTGATGAAACAGCTGCACGGTGTCGATTCGATGCCGGAAACCGCCGAGAATGTCGCGGTCGATTACAACATCAGCCGCGCGGATCAGGACCTGTTCGCGCTGCGCAGCCAGCAGAAGGCCGCGCGGGCACAGCAGGACGGCACGCTGGCCGAAGAAATCGTGTCTGTCACGATCGCGCAGAAGAAGGGCGACCCGGTGGTCGTGTCGCGCGACGAGCATCCGCGCGAGACGTCCCTCGAAGCGCTTGCGAAGCTGAAGGGCGTCGTGCGCCCCGATGGCTCGGTAACGGCGGGCAACGCGTCGGGCGTGAACGACGGGGCCGCCGCACTGCTGCTGGCGAACGAGGCAACCGCGAAGCGCTTTGGCCTGACGCCGCGCGCCCGCGTGCTGGGGATCGCGACGGCCGGCGTCGCGCCGCGCGTGATGGGCATCGGCCCGGCGCCCGCCACGCAGAAGCTGCTCGCGCGGCTCGGGATGACGATCGACCAGTTCGACGTGATCGAACTGAACGAAGCGTTCGCGTCGCAAGGTCTCGCGGTGCTGCGCATGCTCGGCGTGGCCGATGACGATCCCCGCGTGAACCCGAACGGCGGCGCGATCGCGCTCGGCCACCCGCTCGGCGCATCGGGCGCGCGCCTCGTGACGACCGCGATGTACCAGTTGCATCGCACGAACGGCCGCTTTGCACTGTGCACGATGTGCATCGGCGTTGGTCAGGGCATCGCGATCGCGATCGAACGCGTCTGATCGGCGTGATGCGGTGAAGCGGCCGGATACGTGCTGCTTTACCGCTGAGCTGCTTCTGCCACGATGGGCGGCACGAGGGGTCTCGTGCCGCCCATCGTCGTTAACCGGCCGGCGACAGTTGCCTGAGGCGCGCGTGGAGCGCGTCGATCTCGGTGTCCGCGAACACCTCGATGCCATGCTCGCGCAGCAGCGCCGCCGTGACGCCGGCGCCCGCCTGTCTCCGGCTCTCGAAACTTCCGTCGTAAATGAACGTGCTGCCGCACGACGGGCTGCCGTCGGCGAGGATCGCGAAGCGGCAATCGTGTGCCTGCGCGAGGGCCAGCGCGGTTTGCGCGCCGGCAACGAATGGCGCCGTCACGTCGGCGCCGTTCACGTCGACGATGCGTGCGTGCCCCGACAGCACCTGCTGCCCCGATGCACCGCCGGCGATCTCGGCAGGCGGGCGCGGCACGCTCAAGCCGCCCGCCAGCTCCGGGCAGACGGCCACGAGACGCCCTTCGCGCTGCCACCGTTCGAGTGCCTCGTGCGCGGCGGTCTTCGCCGAGCCGTTGTAACGGACCGGATGACCGACCACGCACATGCTGACGAGGATTTTCGGCGAGGCGGGCGGTGGCAGGTCGTTGTTCAATGTCGCGCTCCGTGACGGCTGATGGCAACGGATGACGGCTGGGGCAGGGCGGAAAGCTCTACGCTTCATCCGTGCGCCGGGCCGTCACGCGGTCGGCCCTTCGAGGTGAATATCCTCGGGCTCGAGCGCGTAAAGCTCGGGATCGGGCGCCGTGCTGACCGTGAAGCCGAGCCGCAGGTAGAAGTCGATCGTGCGCTGCGACGGCGTCGCCGACACATACAGGCGCTCGGCACCCATCGCGCGTGCCTGCACCTGCGCCGCGCGGTAGAGCTGTTCGCCGAGCCTGCAACCGCGCCAGTCGTGGCTTACATGCAGGAACTTCAACTGCAGCATGTCGCCCCGCGGGCCGAGCGGCCGGCTGTCGACGATCGCTGCCGCGACGAGTCGCGCGCCGTCGAACCGGCCGAGAAACCAGCCGCCGCGGTCGTGGCAGTCGAGCAGGATCGGCGTGTAGTGGTCGGCTTCGCCGTCGGGCCAGCCGGACACGTCGTAGAACTCGGGCACGAGATGCAGCGCGCCGTCGCGCAATACGTACAGGTGTTCGATGATTTCTCGCCGGTCGATGGTCCACACGAGCGGCACGTCGTCGCGGGCCAGCAGGCGGGCCGACAGCGCGTCGCGCTCGGCGGCGGTGCGGCGGGTCATGCGGTCCTCCGGTGCGCGGCGATTGCGTACATCAACGGCAGGCGCGGCATGCCTTCGGGCGGCACCATCCGGCGGCCCTCCAGCTCGCGCATGCCGTCGAAGCCCTTCCAGCCGTTCGAGTACGGATATTCGTTCAGGCGGTCGATCGCGAGCCCGGCCGAGACCAGCGCATTCACCACGTCGCCGATGCCCCACATGAACTCGTAGCTCGGGTGCGGGTTCGCGAAATCGACGACGCCCGAATGGTCGTGCTGCGCGCCGAGCCCCGTGCCGGACACCGCGACGTAATCGCCGACGCCTGCGGGCTCCTCGGTCGCATCGTGCTTGAAGTAGTCGTAACGCGGCTGCCAGTGTTCGTCGAAATACAGTGAGAACGGATGGAATTCGACCATCGCGAAGCGGCCGCCCGGCGCGAGCAGCGCGGCGATCCCGCGCGCCCATGCGCTCAGGTCCGACAGCCAGCAGATCGCGCCGTACGACGTGAACACGCGATCGAAGCGCTTGCCGCGCGCGGCGGCTTCGGGCATCCAGTCGAGTATGTCGGCGCGCTCGAACCGCGCGGGCAGGCCCGCGTCGGCCGACAGTCGCCGCGCGAAGTCGATCGCCTCGTCGGAGATGTCGACGCCGGTTGCGTCCGCGCCGTCGCGCACGAGGCTCAGCGTGTCCTGTCCCGCGTTGCATTGCAGGTGCAAGAGCCGCAAGCCGGTGAGCTCGCCGAGCAGTTCGCGTTCCTCCGGAAACAGCGTCGAGCCGCCATTGCGGAAAAATGCAGCCTGATCGCCTTTATGGCTGTTATGCGCGACCGTCGCCGTATTCCAGGACAGCCGATTCAATTCATGCAATGCCTTTTTCATCGGATTCGAATTCAGGTCGAATGGAGCAGGATAAGCGAATCGTTTCGCCGCACGCAACGGCCGCCGGCATTGTCGATGCCGCGCGGCGCTTCGTGACTGCCAGATAAACGTGCATGGCGATTATCGCCGGATTATTTGATCGAAATCATGGCAATGGCTGGATTGCCCGTTTTATGCGCAACGGAATTAAGGTTTTCCGGCGAATTGCCGACAGTAAGGACGAGAGTGTCGTAAAGCGAGCAACCGTTTTTCGGCTACTGAGCGCGATTTCAGCGCGGCGCGGACGACAGATCCGCCTTTCGGAGCCTTGCATGCGCAACAACCAGCCCGTTACCCAACAGGAATTCGATTTTCCCGACGACGTCACGCTGATGTCGACGACCGATGCCGACAGCATCATCACCTACGCGAACACGACGTTCGCGCAAGTGAGCGGGTTCTCGAACGAGGAACTCGTCGGCCAGCCGCACAACGTGGTGCGTCACCCGGACATGCCGAAGGAGGCGTTCGCCGACATGTGGGCGACGCTGCGGCGTGGCGAGCCGTGGACCGCGCTCGTGAAGAACCGCCGCAAGAATGGCGATCACTACTGGGTGCGCGCGAATGCGATTCCGGTGATGCGCAACGGCGCGCCGCAAGGCTACATGTCGGTGCGCACGAAGGCGCCGCACGACGAGACCCGGGCCGCGGACGCACTGTATCGCGCGTTCCGCGAAGGCAAGGCCGGCCAGCGCCGGTTCCACAAGGGGCTCGTCATCCGCACCGGGCTGCTGCGGATCGCGTCGCTGCCGCAGACGATGTCGGTGCGCGCGCGCGTTCATTCGGCACTGTGCGTGCTGGCGCCGGCGGTCGTCGGCGCGGGCTGGGCCTGCGGGCTCACCGGCGGCGGGCTCGCGGCGTTTGCCGGCGTGACGGCCGGCGCGGCGGCCGCAGCCGGCTGGTGGCTCGACGCGCAGATCGTGCAACCGCTGAAGCGGCTGCACGAGCAGGCGCTGAACGTCGCGACCGGCGAGAGCCGGCGCGGCGTGCGGATGAACCGCGTCGACGAGATCGGCATGACGCTGCGCACGATCAACCAGCTCGGGCTGATGTTCCGCTGGCTCGTCGACGACGTCAGCGAGCAGGTGCACAACGTGCAGCGCGCGAGCAACGAGATCGCGCAGGGCAACGGCGACCTGAGCGCGCGCACCGAACAGGCCGCGTCGAGCGTGCAGCAGACGGCCGCGTCTATGGCCGAGATGACGGCCACCGTATCGAGCAATGCGGAGACGGCGCTGCAGGCGAATCAATTGTCGGTGTCCGCGAGCGAGGCGGCCGAGCGCGGCGGGCAGGCGGTGAACGAAGTCGTCGCGACGATGAGCGAGATCACCGCCAGCTCGCGCAAGATCGCCGACATCATCGGCGTGATCGACGGCATCGCGTTCCAGACCAACATCCTCGCGCTGAATGCGGCCGTCGAGGCGGCGCGCGCGGGCGAACAGGGGCGCGGTTTCGCGGTGGTGGCCGGCGAAGTGCGCGCGCTCGCGCAGCGCAGCGCGAACGCGGCAAAGGAGATCAAGACGCTGATCGGCACGAGTGTCGAGCGGGTCGAGTCGGGTGCACGGATCGTCGACGGCGCGGGCAAGACGATGGAGGACATCGTCACGCAGGTGAAGCGCGTGTCGGATCTCATCGCGGAGATCAGCTCGTCGACGGCCGAGCAAAGTACGGGCGTCGCGCAGGTCGACCAGGCGGTCGTGCATCTGGACAACATCACGCAGCAGAACGCGGCGCTGGTCGAGCAGAGTACGGCGGCGTCGGAAAGCCTGAAGCAGCAGGCGACACGGCTCGTGGATGCGGTGAACGTGTTCAGGTGATGGATGCAAGCGTGCGCGACGTGCGGGTTCGATCAATGAATGCCGATGTCGCGCACTGCGCTTATTCAGATTGGCGAATTCAATCGAATGGCGATAAACGAGAAATATTCTTGTTTCAGATTTTTCGTCGCGTGTTAAATCGAGCCGAAATCATGCGGTCAATAATCAGACGAATCGCCCCCAAACCGTTGTCGGACAAGGCAATTCGTTTATCCATAAACAAAATATTCGGTGAAAGCGAGGTGATGCAGATTTAATGCATATTTACCCGAACGCGGCATAATGTTTTCGCCGGATTTGCCGAAAGTGCAGGAGCCTGACTCACACGCATGCGCATCGATCGCCATGCGCGGGGTCTCGAATCAATCGACGAGCGGACGCAAGATCCGCCACCCGGAGCTCCACACCATGCGCAACAACCAGCCCGTCACGCAACGCGAATTCGAATTTGCCGACGATGCGACGCTGATGTCGACGACCGATGCCGACAGCTATATCACTTACGCGAACGCGGCATTCATCCAGGTCAGCGGCTTTTCTCCCGAAGAGATCGAAGGCCAGCCGCACAACGTGGTGCGGCATCCGGACATGCCGAAGGAGGCGTTCGCCGACATGTGGGCGACGCTCAAGGGCGGCGAGCCGTGGACCGCGCTCGTGAAGAACCGCCGCAAGAACGGTGATCACTACTGGGTGCGCGCGAACGCGATTCCGGTGATGCGCAACGGGCAGCCGAAGGGCTACATGTCGGTGCGCACGAAGGCGACGCGCGACGAGATCGCGGCCGCCGAGGCGCTGTATCGCGATTTCCGCGAAGGCAAGGCCGGCAGCCGCCGGTTCCACAAAGGACTGATCGTGCGCACGGGCGTGCTGCGCATCGCGTCGCTGTTCCAGACGATGTCGGTGCGGGCGCGGCTGGTGTCGACGCTGTGCGTGCTGGCGCCGGCGGTCGTCGGCGCGGGCTGGGCGGCCGGGCTGGCCGGCGGCGGGCTCGCGGCGTTCGCCGGTGCGGCGGTCGGCGTGACGGCGGCGGCCGGGCTGTGGCTCGACGCGCAGATCGTGCGGCCGCTGCGGCAGTTGCGCGACGAGGCGTTGCGCGTGGCGACCGGCGAGAGCCGCAGCGGCGTGCGGATGAACCGCGTCGACGAGATCGGCATGACGCTGCGCACGATCAACCAGCTCGGGCTGATGTTCCGCTGGCTCGTCGACGACGTCAGCGAACAGGTGTTGAACGTGCAGCGCGCGAGCAACGAGATCGCGCAGGGCAACAACGATCTGAGCGCGCGCACCGAGCAGGCGTCGACGAGCGTGCAGCAGACTGCCGCGTCGATGGCCGAGATGACGGCGACCGTGTCGAGCAATGCGGAAACGGCGCTGCAGGCGAATCAATTGTCGGTGTCCGCGAGCGAGGCGGCCGGGCGCGGCGGGCAGGCGGTGAACGAAGTCGTCGCGACGATGAACGACATCACCGCCAGCTCGCGCAAGATCGCGGACATCATCGGCGTGATCGACGGCATCGCGTTCCAGACCAACATCCTCGCGCTGAATGCGGCCGTCGAGGCGGCGCGCGCGGGCGATCAGGGGCGCGGTTTCGCGGTGGTGGCTGGCGAGGTGCGCGCGCTCGCGCAACGCAGCGCGAACGCGGCGAAGGAGATCAAGACGCTGATCGGCGCGAGCGTCGAGCGGGTCGAGTCGGGTGCACGGATCGTCGACGGCGCGGGCAAGACGATGGAGGACATCGTCACGCAGGTGAAGCGCGTGTCGGACCTGATCGCCGAGATCAGTTCGTCGACGGCCGAGCAAAGTACGGGCGTCGCGCAGGTCGATCAGGCGGTCGTGCATCTGGACAACATCACGCAGCAGAACGCGGCGTTGGTCGAGCAGAGCACGGCGGCGTCGGAGAGCCTGAAACAACAGGCGACGCGGTTGGTGGAGGCGGTGAACGTGTTCCGCTGATCGCGGAGCAGGAAGGTGACGCGGGCGCGACGGAGAGGCGCCGGCCCGCGTCGGGCCGCCCGGTTCCGGCCGGGCGGCGAGGGCCTGTCGCCGGGAAGCGGCAGGCCCTGAACCGTCAGACGGCGAGGCAGAGGTACTTGATCACGACGTAGTCGTCGATGCCGTAGTGCGAGCCTTCGCGGCCGAGGCCCGATTGCTTGACGCCACCGAATGGCGCGACTTCGTTCGAGATCAGGCCCGTGTTCACGCCGACCATCCCGTACTCGAGCGCTTCCGCCACCTTCCACACGCGGCCGATGTCGCGGCTGTAGAAGTACGCGGCCAAGCCGAACTCGGTGTCGTTCGCGAGGCGGATCACCTCGTCGTCGCTGCCGAACTTGAACAGCGGCGCGAGCGGCCCGAACGTCTCTTCCTTCGCGACCTTCATCGCCGGCGTGACGCCCGTCAGCACGGTCGGCTCGAAGAAGCCGTGGCCGAGCGCGTGGCGCTTGCCACCCGTCACGACGGTCGCACCCTTCGCGAGCGCGTCCTCGATGTGCGCCTCGACCTTCAGCACTGCCGCTTCGTTGATCAGCGGGCCTTGCGTGACGCCCGGCTCCGTGCCGCGGCCGACCTTCAACTGGCCGACGGCCGCCGCGAGCTTCTGCGCGAACTGGTCGTACACGGCTTCGTGCACATAGAAGCGGTTCGTGCACACGCACGTCTGGCCGCTGTTGCGGTACTTCGACGCGATCGCGCCCTGCACGGCCGCATCGAGATCGGCGTCGTCGAACACGATGAACGGCGCGTTGCCGCCGAGCTCCAGCGACACCTTCTTGACCGTCGCCGCGCACTGCGCCATCAGCAGGCGGCCGACCGGCGTCGAGCCCGTGAACGACAGCTTGCGCACGATCGGGTTCGACGTCAGCTCGCCGCCGATCGCCTTCGGGTCGCCCGTGACGACGCTGAACACGCCGGCCGGCACGCCCGCGCGTTCGGCCAGCACGGCCATCGCGAGCGCCGAGAACGGCGTCGCTTCCGCCGGCTTCACGACGATCGGGCAGCCTGCCGCGAGCGCCGGGCCGACCTTGCGCGTGATCATCGCCGCCGGGAAGTTCCACGGCGTGATCGCCGCGCATACGCCGATCGCCTCCTTCGTCACGACGATGCGCTTGTCGCTCGCCGGCGTCGGGATCGTGTCGCCGTACACGCGCTTGCCTTCTTCCGCGAACCACTCGAGGAACGACGCCGCGTAGCCGATCTCGCCCTTCGCTTCGGCCAGCGACTTGCCTTGCTCGGTCGTGAGGATCAGCGCGAGGTCGTCGGCGTTTTCCATCATCAGGTCGTGCCATTTGCGCAGGATGACCGCACGTTCCTTCGCGGTCTTCTTGCGCCACGCCGGCCATGCGGCGTTCGCGGCGTCGATCGCGTGACGCGTTTCCGCCGTGCCCATCGCCGGCACGGTGCCGAGCAGGCCGCCGGTAGCCGGGTTGCGGACCTCGAACGTCTCGCCGTTCGTCGCGCCTTGCCATTCGCCGTTGACGTACGCCTGCTGGCGGAACAGCGACGGATCTTTCAGTGCCAGGGTTTCCTGAACCGTGCTCATATGCATCACCTGCTTCGAAAAAGGACGGATGAAAACGGCCGCCGCCGTCTTCACGACGGCGGCGGCGCATTCAGTTGAAGTGGACGGGCACTCAGGCCGGCACGCCGACCGTTTCCTTCAGCACTTCCTCGAGGATCACGAGCGCTTCGTCGAACACGGCTTGCGGGATCGTCAGCGGGAACAGGA
Source organism: Burkholderia sp. BCC0097 (assembly GCF_902832985.1). Taxonomy (NCBI): domain Bacteria; kingdom Pseudomonadati; phylum Pseudomonadota; class Betaproteobacteria; order Burkholderiales; family Burkholderiaceae; genus Burkholderia; species Burkholderia sp. BCC0097. Next base: position 69,569 of record NZ_CADFDM010000008.1, on the reverse strand, counting down.
AGCGCACGACGTTCGAGTACACGCCGCACACGAGCAGCAGCAGGCCGCGCTCGAGCGCACGCGTCTGCACGCGCTTCGTGAATTCGGCATCCGGCTCGCCCGAACCCGGCTTCAGGAATTCGACCGCGATCATCGCGCCCGGGCCGCGTACGTCGGCGATCTGCGGCACGTCGGCCTGCAGCGCATTCAGTTTCGCCTTCAGCACGTCGCCGAGTTGCGTCGCGCGCTCGCACAGCTTCTCTTCGTCGATGATCTCGAGCACCGCGTGCGCGGAGGCGACCGCCAGCGGGTTGCCCGCGTAGGTGCCGCCGAGGCCGCCGGGCGCGGCCGCGTCCATCACGTCCGCCCGGCCGACGACGCCCGACAGCGGCATGCCGCCCGCGAGGCTCTTCGCCATCGTGATCAGGTCGGCCAGCACGTCGTAGTGCTGCATCGCGAACAGCTTGCCGGTACGCGCGAAGCCCGTCTGCACTTCGTCGGCGATCAGCAGGATGCCGTGCTCGTTACAGATCTTGCGCAGCGCGCGCACGAATTCGGCCGGCGCCGGGTTGAAGCCGCCTTCGCCCTGGACCGGTTCGAAGATGATCGCGGCGACGCGCTTCGGATCGATGTCGGCCTTGAACAGCATCTCGATCGCCTTGATCGAGTCGGCGGTCGTCACGCCGTGCACGGCGTTCGGGTACGGCGCGTGGAACACGTCGCCCGGGAACGGGCCGAAGTTCAGCTTGTACGGTGCGACCTTGCCGGTCAGCGCCATGCCCATCATCGTGCGGCCGTGGAAGCCGCCCGAGAACGCGATGACGCCCGGACGGCCGGTCGCCGCGCGCGCGATCTTGACCGCGTTCTCGACGGCTTCGGCGCCGGTCGTGAAGAACGCCGTCTTCTTCGGGAAGTCGCCCGGCGCGCGCTCGTTGATCTTTTCCGCCAGTTCGACGTACGACGCGTACGGGACGATCTGGTAAGCGGTGTGCGTGAAGTTGTTCAGCTGATCGGCGATCGCCTTGACGATCTTCGGGTGACGGTGGCCCGTGTTCAGCACCGCGATGCCGGCGGCGAAATCGATGAAGCGGCGGCCTTCGACATCCCACAGCTCCGCGTTCTCGGCGCGGGCGGCGTAGAAATCGCACATCACGCCGACGCCGCGCGGGGTGGCGGCGTTCTTGCGGGCCTGCAGGTCGGCATTCTTCACGGTCATCTCCTTGATGTTCTGTCGGTGGGTAGGGAATCGGGCGCCTTGGCAGCCCATGGAGGCGACTATAATCACATTTGGCTCTGGCAATCAGAGCCATTTCAATAAATATTCAGGAGCCAATCATGCGCGCGAGCGTGTTGTCGGACTGGCTGGCGCAGCGCCTCGTGCGCGGCGGCGAACAGCCGATCTACCGGCAGCTTCACCGGCTGCTGCAACAGGCGATCCTGTCGCGCGAACTGCCGGCCGGCACGCGCGTGCCGTCGTCGCGGCTGCTGGCCGCCGAGCTCGGGATCGCGCGCAACACGGTCACGCAGGTTTACGAACAGCTTGTGCTCGAAGGCTATGTGAACTCGGCGACGGGGCGCGGCACGTTCGTCGCCGACAGCGCGCCGGACGAGATCGTCGGCGCGCCGCCCGACGCGGGCGCAGGCCCGGCCGTCGTGATGCCGTCCGCGCGGCGGCTGTCCGCGCGCGGCGCGCGGCTCGTCGAAGGCGCCGGCGTGTCGAAGCGCCAGGGCGGCGCGTTCATGCCGGGCGTGCCCGATGTGTCGCGTTTTCCGGCGCGCGTGTGGACGCGGCTGCACAACAAGTACTGGCGGCGCCTGCGCCCGGACCTGCTGACCTACGCGCCCGGCGGCGGGCTCGCGCTGCTGCGCGAGGCGCTGGCCGACTACCTGCGCACGTCGCGCTCGGTGCGCTGCACGCCCGAGCAGATCGTGATCACGACCGGCATCCACCAGTCGATCGACCTCGCGGTGCGGCTGCTGACCGATCCGGGCGACGCGATCTGGACCGAGGACCCGTGCTACTGGGGCGTGCGCAGCGTGCTGAACGTGTCAGGGCTGACCACACGGCCGATTCCGGTCGACGACGAAGGGATCGCGCCGTCGGCCGCCGATCTGGCCGAGCCACCGAAGCTGATGCTCGTCACGCCGTCGCACCAGTATCCGCTCGGCATGGTGATGAGCCTCGCGCGGCGGCGGATGCTGCTCGAATACGCGCGCCAGCACGGCTGCTGGATCATCGAGGACGATTACGACAGCGAATTCCGCTATGGCAGCCGGCCGCTCGCGTCGCTGCAGGGTCTCGACACGGCCGGGCAGGTGATCTACGTGGGCAGTTTCGGCAAGACGCTGTTCCCGGGGCTGCGGGTCGGCTATCTGGTCGCGCCGGAGCCGCTCGCGGAGAGTTTCGCGACCGCGAGCGCCGAGCTGTATCGCGAAGGGCAGTTGCTGCAGCAGGCCGTGCTCGCCGAATTCATCGCGGAAGGGCACTTCGTGTCGCATATTCGCAAGATGCGCACGCTGTACGGGCAACGCCGCGAGGTGCTGCTCGACGCGGTCGCGCGGCGCTACGGCGATACGCTGCATGCGCTCGGCAGCGACGCGGGGCTGCATCTCGTCACGCAGTTGCCCGATGGCGTCGACGATCGCGCGGTCGCGCAGGCCGCGCTGGAGCGCAACATCGTCGTGCGGCCGCTGTCCGGGTATTACGCGGACCGCTCACGGGCTGCCTCGGGTTTGCTGCTCGGCTATGCGTGCGTGCCGGAAGACGAGATCGCGACCGCGTTCGCGACGCTTGCCGAGGCGATCGACGAGCGGGCGTTCGGCGGGGCCGTGGCGGTGGCTTGAGGGGTGAGCACGGCAATATCGGCTCGTTGCGATTCCGTCAAAGATGAGTCGAGGCTCTTCGCGACGTGGAGAGCGTATCGGGCGCGCTCGCGCGGAATTGTCGATAATGGAACGTTGTTATTCACCGGATGCCGACGATGACCGAAGCCACCCAAGCCCAGCCTGCCGTTCCGCGCCTCACGAGCCTGTCGCACGGAGGCGGCTGCGGCTGCAAGATCGCGCCGGGCGTGCTGTCCGAGCTGCTCAAGCGCGCGACGCCGCCCGCGCTGTTCCCGGATCTGCTGGTCGGCACCGAGACGTCCGACGACGCGGCCGTCTACCGGCTCAACGACGAGCAGGCGATCGTCGCGACCACCGATTTCTTCATGCCGATCGTCGACGATCCGTTCGACTTTGGCCGCATCGCGGCCACCAACGCGCTCTCCGACGTCTATGCGATGGGCGGCAAGCCGATCCTCGCGCTCGCGCTGGTCGGCATGCCGATCAACGTGCTGCCGCACGAGACGATCGCGGCCGTGCTGCGCGGCGGCGAATCGGTGTGCGCGGATGCCGGCATTCCGGTCGCCGGCGGTCATTCGATCGATTCGGTCGAGCCGATCTACGGGCTCGCGGCGATCGGCGTCGTGCATCCGTCGCGCGTGAAGCGCAACGCGGCCGCGCGCGCGGGCGACGTGCTCGTGCTCGGCAAGCCGCTCGGCGTCGGCGTACTGTCGGCCGCGCTGAAGAAGAACCAGCTCGATGCCGACGGTTACGCGCAGATGGTCGCGACGACCACCAAGCTGAACCGGCCGGGCGCCGAGCTTGCCGCGCTGGCGGGCGTGCATGCGCTGACCGACGTCACGGGCTTCGGGCTGCTCGGCCATACGCTCGAACTGGCGCGCGGTGCGCAGCTCACCGCGCGCGTGCACTATGCGTCGCTGCCGTGGCTGGCGGGCGTCGAGACGTTCGTGGCCGACGGCGTGTTCACCGGTGCGTCGGGCCGCAACTGGGCCGCGTACGGCACCGACGTACGGCTCGCGGACGGGCTGCCGCCTGTCGCGCAGGCGCTGCTGACCGATCCGCAGACGTCGGGCGGGCTGCTGGTCGCGTGTGCGCCCGAGGCCGTCGACGACGTGCTCGCGTGCTTCCGCGCCGACGGTTTCGACCGCGCGGCCGTGATCGGCGAGATGGTGGACGGGCCCGCCCGCGTCGACGTCGCCTGACGCGTTTTCTCTCATGCAGGAGCGCCGTCGGTCGATAGAATCGATGCCTTCCGTTGAACGCACCGACGACCGATGAGCGACTTCCTGTTCGGGCTGATGATCGCGCTGTCGGTCGGGCCCGTCGCGCTGATGATCGCGAACTACGGCATGCGCGCCGGCACCGCGACCGGCGTGCGCGCGGCGATCGGCGTGGCCGCGGCCGACGGCTGCCATGCGGTCGTCGCGTTCACGATCGGCGCGATGCTCGCGAGCACGCTGGCGTTGCATCTGTCGCTGTTCCGCATCGTTGGTGCGCTCGTGCTGCTCGCGATGGGCGCGCGGATGCTGTGGCAGGCGCTGCGCGACCGGCGCCGCACGCTCGACGGCGACGTGCCGACGCCGCCGGGCGATCGCCCGTTCATGTCGATGTTCTTCGTCACGCTCGCGAACCCGCTCACCATCCTGCTGTTCTACGGCTATGCGACGGCTGCCGCCGGTGCGCACCGGCACTGGCTGCTCGGTGCCGCATGCGTGTTTGCCGGCAGTCTCATCGGGCAGCTCGTGTTCGCGTTCGGCGGCAGTGCAATCGGGCGCTTCGTGAAATCGCCGGGGTGGCTGGCCGCGAGCCATGTGGTCGCCGCACTCGTCGTGCTCGGTTACGGCATCGCGGGGCTGCTGCACGTGTAGCGCGATGTGACGCGGCGGATGCCGCACGCGGCGACGAACCGGATAGCATTCCTGACGTTCGCAAGGCCGCGACGAATACGCGATTTTCCGTCGCGCAACACGCAGCCGTTTGCACGAAACGCGGCCGGCCGTTTCGTAGTCGGGTTCCGCATCGCGCACGCCCGTTCTATACTCGTCGCGCAGTCTCCGACAGCCGTTCTCACCCAACATCATCGAAACAAGGAACGCCGATGCTGACTCGCTCCATTCTTTCCGCCGCCGCATTCTCGCTTGCCGCCTGTGCGACCGCGCCGTCGATCGCGCAGGACAACCAGGGCAACGATGCCGGCAACGCAGCCTTCGCCGAGACCGGCGCGCATGGCCGCCCGGTCAAGGTCATGATCATCACGATGTTCGGGCCGGAAGGCCAGGCCTGGCTCGACCGGCTCGGCCCGTGGCGCGACGTCACCGTGCCCGGCCTGTCGCCCGACTATCCGGCGGTCCACTGCAACAAGCAGGACGTGTGCGTGGTCACGACCGGCATGGGCTATGCGAACGCGTCGGCGACGATCATGGCGCTCACGTTCTCGCAACGCTTCGATCTGCGCCGCACGTATTTCCTGGTCTCGGGCATCGCGGGCGTCGACCCCGCACAGGGCACGGTCGGATCGGCCGCGTGGTCGAAATACCTCGTCGATTTCAGCCTGCAATGGGAGCTCGATGCACGCGAGATTCCGGCCGGCTGGAACACCGGCTATCTCGGCATCAACACGAAGAGCCCGAACGACAAGCCGCCGCTCGACTATCGCACCGAAGTATTCCAGCTCAACCCGCAGTTGACCGACGCCGCCTACGCGCTGTCGCGCAACGTCGTGCTGGCCGACAGCGCACAGGCGCAGGCCGCGCGCGCGAAGTTCACGTATGCGCCGGCGAACCGGCCGCCGACGGTGATCCAGTGCGATACGTCATCGGGCAACACGTGGTTCTCGGGCACGCTGATCGGCGAGCGCGCGCGCCAGTGGACCAAGATCCTGACGGACGGCAAGGGCACCTACTGCATGACCGCTCAGGAAGACAACGCGACGTATGAAGCGCTCAAGCGCGCGGCGAGCGTGAAGCGGGTCGACCTGTCGCGCGTGGCCGTGCTGCGCACGGGGTCCGATTTCGATCGGCCGTACGCGGGGCAGACGAGCGCCGACAACCTGCTGAACTACGCGGATCAAGGCGGTTTCGCCCCGGCGACCGAAAACCTGTACCGCGCGGGCAATCCGCTGGTGCAGGACATCGTCACGCACTGGGGCGAATGGCGCGACGGGGTGCCGCGCCGTTGAAGACCGGCGCCAACTCAGTTGGCGGTCAATCCAGTCAATGCGATTGCTGGGTCGAACGGAACGGCGTCCATACCGGCGTGGTGTCGTCCCAGTGATCGAGCGGCGAAGGAAGTTGGTCGTTCATCATGTGCTCCTGCAACTAACTGACTCAGCGAGTCGTCGACAAGGTGATTCGAGACGCCGCGCACCGGGCAATCCGCTGCGCGGCGTCGCGCGTTTACCGGCCCCCGCCGGCGAGCTGGTTGCCTTCCGGCAGCGGACGATACGGGCCTTGTGCAAGTTCGAGCCCCTGCGGATACGAAGTCGCCTTGCGCAGGTACGCGAGCGTGCCGTCCTTGCGTGCCTGCTCGACTTCCGCGCTCACTTCGGCGCGCGTACGCGGGCCGTTGTGCTGCGAGTACCACGACGTGTTGGCGTAATCGCCGGCGTGCGGCGTACCCGAATCGGCGAAGGCCGGTGCGGACACGGCAAGTGTGAGAGCAAGGGCCGAGAGAAGATGGCGGCGGTTCATGGTGTCACTCCTGGAGATGTCGGAGCTGGCGCCTGGGCGCTGACCCCGGTCCCGCCTGGCGGGATCTGTTCGATGCGCAACGAGGTGCGCGACAGGGTTTACTCTAGGTATCCGTTCCGTCGCGATAAATGGCGCAGACGCGAATTGAATTGTCGTCATACAGGAACAATCGGAATCCGCACGCGCAGTGAGGGCATGCCCGCGGCCTTGCCGGGCGGCGCCGACAGCGGAATCAGCGCATCGGCCAGGGTGCGTGTCGCGACGAGCGGCGCGCGTGGCGCAATAGTCCTTTGCATACGGCGACACGATGCGGTGGGCATCGCGTGCCGTTCTTCGCGCGTCGCGCCGACGGCAATCCGCGAGCGGCATGACGGCGGACGGCGCGTCAGATCGCTTCGAGCCGGTAGCCCAACGTGTACACCGCGCTGAGCCGCACACCGTTCGACGGCTGCAGCACGAGCTTCATGCGCAGCCGGTAGATATGCGTGTCGAGACTGCGCGACACGCCGGCCATATCGCGGCCCCATAGCGAGCGAATCAGCGCGTCGCGCGGCATGATGCGCCCGGGATTGCGGAACAGCAGCACGGCGAGATCGAACTCGCGCGGCGTCAGCTTGACCGGCACACCGTTCAGCAGCGCGGTGCGCGTCGTCGTGTCGATCGCGTAGCTGCCGAGATTGAGCACGTTGTGCCGGCTGTTGCTGCTTTGATACGCGCGCCTGAGCAGCGCATTGCTCCGTGCCAGCAGTTCGAACCGGTTGATCGGCTTCACCATGTAGTCGTCCGCCCCCGCGTTCATCGCGGAGAAGATCTCGTCCTCGCGCATGCGGTTGGTCAGAAAAAGGATGGGCAGGCGGCCGCCGATGCGCTCGCGCGTCCACTGAAGTACTTCGAATCCGGACATGCCGGGCACCTGCCAGTCGAGAATCAGCAGATCGACCACCGAACTCTCCAGGTGACGAATGGCCTGGTTTCCGTTGCTCACCGTCTGCACGCGATAGCCGGCCATTTCCAATATCGAGGCGATCAATTCGACATAGGCGGGGTCATCCTCGAGATAGAGGACGTTCATATTACGTACTCCTTCGATGTTGGCCGGAACGATCGGGCCGTATCGTGCATCCAGGCGCGAATGGATGATCCGACGCAGGCGCTCGACGATCGGCAGCACGTAATTTGCCGCGATATGCGGGTCGATGCGTCGAAAAAATTGTCAACGATTTTGAACGCTGGAAATGCGTGAATGTAGAGCAATGACTCAATTTTCGGCTGAATGATGGAAATGGAAAGGCCGGTTTTTGTTGACAAACGTTGTCAATGTTCGCGAACGACGCGATTACGCTTGATCGTGTCGGCAGCAGGTCGGCGCAACGACAGGAACGAACGAATCAGGAGCGGGCATGTTGATTTACAAGTCGTATGTGGAAAAAAAAGCACTCCTCGAGACGCAGCTGGAGCGGGAGCGTCTTGCCATTGCGGCGACGGTCCTGCTCGAGGTACGGCGTTGCGTCGAGGAGTTCGGCTTCACGCCGAACGAGATTTTTCCCGGCGACGGCACACCCGCCAGAAAGCGTCGCGCGAAATACTTCAATCCGGATACCGGGCAAACGTGGTCAGGCGTCGGCCGCGAGCCGACATGGTTGCGGGGGCAGGATCGAAGCCGGTTCGCGATCGATGCGCCGGCGGCCGATTCGAATCAATCTGAGCATTCCTGACGATGTAATGGCGGCGAATGAGTGTGTGAGTACGGGCGGCGTGACAACGCGACCGCTTCGGGGGCAGTCCGCCTGCGCGGTACATCGGCCATCGGCAGGGCAGCCGTTTGCTGGCTCGATCGTCTGACGAACTACCCACGGGAGCTGTGCCGCTGCGAATGGTACCGGTTCCATGATCACTATATTACAGATTCATTGTGACATTTAGTTAAACAGACCAATTTCGTGCCGGCAACGGGCACGACATGCGGGTCGTCAGCGGGGGATTCATATGAACGATGCGATGGCCGATCGCGGCCGAATGGGGCTGCGGCCCGAGCCCGTGTGCGTGGGTATCGGCGTGACGCACGAGACGCTCGAGATGTGTATTTCGTCGCTGAGCGTGATTTTCGGCTACCGGAACGAGACGTTCGGCATCGAGTCGCTGGCCGAGGCGATCGCCGCATGGGCGCCGGCGCTCATCGTGCTGGAATCGGCCGGCGGGGCCGAGCATGAGGTGGCATGCGCGCTTCAGGCGCTGCGATTGCCGCTTGCCATCGTCAAGACGCATCAGGCGCGGGACTGGCTCCCGGATTCGGCGACGCTACCGCTCGACGGAAAAGGGGCGCGGGCGCGCCTCCTGGCCGCGCTCGCCGACGCGCTGGACCGCCATCCGTCGTCCGGGCGCCTCGTCGAGCCGCTGTCGGATCCGCAACTGGCACATGTGCAGGCCCTGGTTCAGCGGCGACGTCAACTGGCGCGCATGCACATCGCGGAATATCAACTGCTGACGTTGTGTCACGCGAGCGTGCGCAATGGCATCGTGCAGACGATCGCATTCCTGAAACACCAGATCGCGGTGATCGATCGCCATTGCGCACGGCATGTGGACATGCAGCGCGTCGAATTCGCGCGGCTGCTGGCGCACGAGGTGCGGCCCGGCCGCGTCGCGCGTCACGTGCAGGTCGGCGCGTTCATCCGCAACTGGCGGGCGAAGTGACGCGGCGATGCCCTTCGCTCAGGCGACCCACTCGTTGATGACCGGCGTATCGAGCACCGGCGCGCGCTCGGCTTCCTCGAACGTGCGCTTGCTGCACGTCGCGTCGAGGCTGCCCTTGCCGCTCAGCAGCGGGCAGCGGTCGAACACTTCGGCGATCCAGTCGACGAACACGCGCACCTTCGGCGACAGATGGCGGCTATGCGGATACACGACCGAGATCGGCATCGGCAGCGGCTTGACCCCGGGCAGCACTTCCTTGAGCCGGCCTTCGCGCAGGTGCGGCAGCACCATGAACAGCGGCGGCTGGATCAGGCCGAAGCCTTCGACCCCGCACGTCACGTACGCATCCGCGTCGTTCACCGACACGATGCCCTCCATCTTCATCTCGACTTCCTTGCCGTCGATCAGGAAGGTCCAGTCGATCGTGCGGCCCGTGCGGCTGGAGAAGTAGTTCACGGCCTTGTGCTGGCCGAGATCGTCGATCGTCTGCGGCTCGCCGTGGTGCTCGAGATAGTCGGGCGACGCGACCGTCACGCATTCGAACAGGCCGACGCGGCGGGCGACGAGCGACGAGTCCTGCAACGCACCGACGCGGATCACGCAGTCGACGCCTTCCTGCAGGAGGTCGACAGGCCGGTCGGACAGGCCGAGTTGCAGGTCGATGTCCGGATAGCGCGTATGGAATTCGCACAGCGACGGAATCACGAGCAGCCGCCCGATCGAGCCCGGCATGTCGATACGCAACTTTCCGTGCGGCTTCCGGTTGTTGGCCTGGAAGCTCGCCTCGGTTTCCTCGACGTCCGCGAGGATGCGCACGCATCGTTCGTAGTACGCGGCGCCGTCCGGCGTGAGCGAGAGCCGGCGCGTGGTCCGGTGCATCAGCCGCACGCCGAGGAAGGCTTCGAGATTCTGGATGATCGTCGTGACGGACGCGCGCGGCAAGCCGAGCGTTTCAGCTGCCTTGGTGAAGCTGCTTGTATCGACGACGCGAGTAAATACCTGCATGGCCTGAAGCCGGTCCATCACAACCTCCGCAATTTAATTTGCCGCCGGAACAAGAAGGCTGCGCTACCTCGTGGGTAAACGCAGCCTCGGATTGTTCGGGGGCGTTGAATTGTGTTGCCGGATTATAGGCATTTATCCCAATGTCTGCCGGACCCAGAATTCGTTCCATCTCGAAATGGATGCTGCATCGTCATGGACGCCTCTGAATTCAGCAAATTCCTGAAAGCCGCGCTGCCCGCTCAAGCCTTGGCGGGCGCGGCGCTGACGGTTGCCGAAGTGGAAATTCCCGGCTACGCACAGGACATCGTGCTGCGCCTTTACCGCCGCCCGGACAAGACCGGGCTGCCAGTAGTGCTTTATTTCCACGGCGGCGGCTTCGTCCGCGGTTCGCTCGAGGACGCCGATTTCGCCGCGCGTTTTTTAGCAGAACGCTTACCAGCGCTCGTAGTGTCGGTCGACTATTCGCTCGCGCCGGCCTTTCCTTTTCCGGCCGCGCCGGAGGATGCGTATCGCGCCGCCGTGTGGGCGGCGACGCGTGCACGCGCGTTCGGCGGCAACCCGAAGAAGATCGGGGTCGCCGGGCACGACGCGGGCGGTCAGCTCGCGAACTGCCTGGCCTTCATCGCCCGCGACCGCGGCGAAGTCTCGATCGCCGCGCAGGCGCTGTTCGGGCCGATGCTCGACCCGAGCATGACGCGCATCGGCGACGCCGAGCGCCTCGCGTCCGACATCACCGCGCGCGAATGCGCGGCTTGCTATCGCGCGTATCTGCCGCAGGCGGCGCAGCGCATGCACCCGTACGCGGCGCCGATCGAATCGGTGCGCCTCGCGGGGCTGCCGCCGACGCTCGTCGTCACCGCGCAGAACGACGTGCTGCACGTCGAAGCGGAGAAATATGCGGGCTGCCTGATCTCGTCCGGCGTGCTCACGCAGGTGATCCGCTATCCGGACATCACGCACGCCGCGCTCGCCACGCACGAAGCCGCCTTCGAGGAAGCCGTGCGCTTCTTCCAGTGCCGCTTCCAGGCGCGCCAGCCGAACCGTCCCGAATAACCAGAACCAATCCACGCTTACTGGAGATCCACATGGCCATCCTACGCACCTCCCGTTCCCGAATCGCGACCGCGGCGATCGTCACGCTCGCCGTCGTCGGCCTCGGCACGTTCGGCGCGATGCGCGTGAACGCGAACGCCCCCGAGAAAGCGGCGGCGCCGCTGCCCGAAGTCGACGTCGCGACCGTCGTGCCGCAGACCGTGACCGACTGGCAAAGCTATTCGGGCCGCCTCGAAGCAGTCGAAAAAGTCGACGTGCGCCCGCAGGTGTCGGGCACGATCGTCTCGGTGAACTTCAAGGACGGCGCGCTCGTGAAGAAGGGCGACGTGCTGTTCGTGATCGACCCGCGCCCGTACCAGGCGGAAGTCGACCGCGCCGCCGCGCAGCTCGCGGCCGCGCAGGCGCGCAACGGCTATGCGCAGACCGACTGGCAGCGCGCGCAGCGGCTGATCGGCGACAACGCGATCGCGAAGCGCGACTACGACGAGAAGCAGAACGCGGCGCGCGAAGCGAACGCGAACCTGAAGGCCGCCGAAGCCGCGCTGGAAACGGCGCGCATCAACCTCGGCTATACGCGCATCACCGCGCCGGTATCGGGCCGCGTGTCGCGCGCGGAAATCACGCTCGGCAACGTCGTGTCGGCCGGCGCATCGGCCGCGCCGCTGACGACGCTGGTGTCGGTGTCGCCGATCTACGCGTCGTTCGACGCGGACGAGCAGACCTACCTGCAATACATCAACGGCGCGCGCAGCGGCCGCAAGGTGCCGGTCGAGCTCGGCCTCGCGAACGAAACCGGCTACTCGCGCAGCGGCGAGATCGATTCGGTCGACAACCGGCTCGACACGTCGTCCGGCACGATCCGCGTGCGCGCACGCTTCGACAACGCGGACGGCACGCTCGTCCCGGGCTTGTATGCACGGGTGAAGGTGGGCGGCAGCGCGCCGCACGAGGCGCTGCTCGTCGACGACGCGGCGATCAACACCGACCAGGACAAGAAGTTCGTGTTCGTCGTCGATCAGCAGGGCCGCGTGTCGTATCGCGAAGTGCAGCCGGGGATGCAGCACGGCAACCGGCGCGTGATCGTGAGCGGCCTTGCCGCCGGCGACCGCGTGGTCGTGAACGGCACGCAGCGCGTGCGTCCCGGCGTGCAGGTGAAGCCGCACATGGTCCCGATGACGGGCGGCGACGAGCCGTCCGCGCCGCTCGCGGACAACGCGAAGCCGGCCGCACCGGCGAAGGCGGATTCGTAAGCGGCGCGCCGCTTCGCATCCGCGTTCAACCAGACAGAGCCACACATGAACATTTCAAAATTCTTTATCGACCGGCCGATCTTTGCAGGAGTCCTATCGGTGATCATCCTGCTCGGCGGGGTGATCGCGATGTTCCTGCTGCCGATTTCTGAATATCCGGAAGTCGTGCCGCCTTCCGTGATCGTGAAGGCGCAGTACCCGGGCGCGAACCCGAAAGTGATCGCCGAGACGGTCGCGTCGCCGCTTGAAGAGCAGATCAACGGCGTCGAGGACATGCTCTACATGCAGTCGCAGGCGAACAGCGACGGCAACATGACGATCACCGTCACGTTCAAGCTCGGCACCGACCCGGACAAGGCCACGCAGCTCGTGCAGAACCGCGTGAACCAGGCGCTGCCGCGCTTGCCGGAAGACGTGCAGCGGCTCGGCATCACCACGGTGAAGAGCTCGCCGACGCTGACGATGGTGGTCCACCTGATCTCGCCGGACAACCGCTACGACATGACCTACCTGCGCAACTACGCGCTGATCAACGTGAAGGATCGCCTGTCGCGGATCCAGGGCGTCGGTCAGGTGCAGCTGTGGGGTTCGGGCGACTACGCGATGCGCGTGTGGCTCGATCCGCAAAAGGTCGCGCAGCGCGGGCTGTCGGCCGAGGACGTCGTGCAGTCGATCCGCGAGCAGAACGTGCAGGTCGCGGCCGGCGTGATCGGCGCATCGCCGTCGCTGCCCGGCACGCCGCTGCAGTTGTCGGTGAACGCACGCGGCCGTCTGCAGACGGAAGACGAATTCGGCGACATCGTCGTGAAGACGACGCCGGACGGCGGCGTCACGCACCTGCGCGACATCGCGCGGATCGAGCTCGACGCATCCGAATATGGCCTGCGCTCGCTGCTCGACAACAAGCCGGCCGTCGCGATGGCGATCAACCAGTCGCCGGGAGCGAACTCGCTGCAGATCTCGGACGAAGTGCGCAAGACGATGGCCGAGCTGAAGCAGGACATGCCGGCGGGCGTGGACTACAAGATCGTCTATGACCCGACGCAGTTCGTGCGCTCGTCGATCAAGGCCGTCGTGCACACGCTGCTCGAAGCGATCGCGCTGGTCGTGATCGTCGTGATCGTGTTCCTGCAGACCTGGCGCGCGTCGCTGATTCCGCTGATCGCGGTGCCGGTGTCGATCATCGGCACGTTCTCGCTGCTGCTGGCGTTCGGGTATTCGATCAACGCGCTGTCGCTGTTCGGGATGGTGCTCGCGATCGGGATCGTGGTCGACGATGCGATCGTCGTCGTCGAGAACGTCGAACGCAACATCGAGGGCGGGATGAACGCGCGGCAGGCGACCTACAAGGCGATGCAGGAAGTGAGCGGGCCGATCATCGCGATCGCGCTGACGCTCGTCGCCGTGTTCGTGCCGCTCGCGTTCATGTCGGGCCTGACCGGCCAGTTCTACAAGCAGTTCGCGATGACCATCGCGATCTCGACCGTGATCTCGGCGTTCAACTCGCTGACGCTGTCGCCGGCGCTGTCCGCCATCCTGCTGAAGGGGCACGGCGACAAGGAAGACTGGCTCACGCGCGTGATGAACCGCGTGCTCGGCGGCTTCTTCCGCGGCTTCAACAAGGTGTTCCATCGCGGCGCGGAGAACTACGGCCGCGGCGTGCGCGGCGTGCTGTCGCGCAAGACGCTGATGCTCGGCGTGTACCTCGTGCTGGTGGGCGCGACGGTGCTCGTGTCGAAGGTCGTGCCGGGCGGCTTCGTGCCCGCGCAGGACAAGGAATACCTGATCGCGTTCGCGCAACTGCCGAACGGCGCCTCGCTCGACCGCACCGAGAAGGTGATCCGCGACATGGGCTCGATCGCGCTGAAGCAGCCGGGCGTCGAGAGCGCGGTCGCGTTCCCGGGGCTGTCGGTGAACGGCTTCACCAACAGCTCGAGCGCGGGCATCGTGTTCGTCACGCTCAAGCCGTTCTCGGAACGGCACGGCAAGGCGCTGTCGGCCGGCGCGATCGCGGGTGCGCTGAACCAGAAGTACAGCGCGATGAAGGATTCGTTCGTCGCGGTGTTCCCGCCGCCGCCGGTGCTCGGCCTCGGTACACTCGGCGGGTTCAAGATGCAGATCGAGGATCGCGGCGCGGTCGGCTACGCGAAGCTGTCGGATGCGACCAACGACTTCATCAAGCGCGCGCAGCAGGCGCCTGAACTCGGTCCGCTGTTCACGAGCTACCAGATCAACGTGCCGCAGCTCAACGTCGATCTCGACCGCGTGAAGGCGAAGCAGCTCGGCGTGCCGGTGACCGACGTGTTCAACACGATGCAGGTGTATCTCGGTTCGCTGTACGTGAACGACTTCAACCGCTTCGGGCGCGTGTACCAGGTGCGCGTGCAGGCCGATGCGCCGTTCCGTCAGCGCGCGGACGACATCCTGCAGTTGAAGACCCGCAACGACAAGGGCGAGATGGTGCCGCTGTCGTCGCTGGTGACGGTGACGCCGACGTTCGGCCCGGAAATGGTCGTGCGCTACAACGGTTACACGGCGGCCGACATCAACGGCGGCCCGGCGCCCGGCTTCTCGTCGGGGCAGGCGCAGGCCGCGGTCGAGCGCATCGCGCACGAAACGTTGCCGCGCGGCGTGCGCTTCGAATGGACCGACCTCACGTACCAGCAGATCCTCGCGGGCGATTCGGCGATGTATGTGTTCCCGATCAGCGTGCTGCTCGTGTTCCTCGTGCTCGCCGCGCTGTATGAAAGCCTGACGCTGCCGCTCGCGGTGATCCTGATCGTGCCGATGAGCATTCTGTCGGCGCTGACGGGTGTGTGGCTCACGCAGGGCGACAACAACATCTTCACGCAGATCGGCCTGATGGTGCTGGTGGGGCTGTCGGCGAAGAACGCGATCCTGATCGTCGAATTCGCGCGCGAGCTCGAACACGACGGCAGGACGCCGCTCGAGGCCGCGATCGAGGCGAGCCGGCTGCGGCTGCGCCCGATCCTGATGACGTCGATCGCCTTCATCATGGGCGTGGTGCCGCTCGTCACGTCGACCGGCGCCGGTTCGGAAATGCGCCATGCGATGGGGGTCGCGGTGTTCTTCGGGATGCTTGGCGTGACGCTGTTCGGGCTGATGCTGACGCCGGTGTTCTATGTCGTGCTGCGGACGCTCGCGGGCGGCAAGATCCACGTCGCCGGCAAGGATTCGACGGGGTACGGTGTGCCGGCGCCCGATGCTTGAGGACCAGAAAATGAATAACTTGCACAACACGAACGGCCTGATGCGCTTCGCGAAGGTGGCGGCCGCGAGCACCCTGCTCGCGACGCTGCTCGCCGCGTGCGCGGTCGGCCCCGACTACAAGCGCCCCGATGCGGCGGCGCCCGCCGCGTTCAAGGAAGCGCCGACCCTCGCCGCCGGCGAGCAGGCCGGCACGTGGAAGACGGCCGAGCCGGCGGACGGCGAACATCGCGGCGAATGGTGGAAGGTGTTCGGCGACCCGGTGCTCGATTCGCTCGAGACGCAGGCGCTCGCCGCGAACCAGAACCTGAAGGCCGCGGCCGCGCGGGTCGAGGAAGCGCGTGCCGCGACCCGTTCGGCGCGCTCGCAATGGTTCCCGCAGGTCGGCGCCGGTTTCGGGCCGACGCGCGAGGGGCTGTCGTCGGCGTCGCAGTTCCAGCCGCAGGGCACCGGCCCGACCAACGCGACGCTGTGGCGTGCGCAGGGCACGGTATCGTACGAAGCCGACCTGTTCGGCCGCGTCGGCCGCAACGTCGAGGCGTCGCGCGCCGACCAGGCGCAGAGCGAAGCGCTGTTCCGCTCGGTGCAGCTCGCACTGCAGGCCGACGTCGCGCAGAACTACTTCGAACTGCGTCAGCTCGATTCGGATCAGGACCTGTACCGCCGCACGGTGGAGTTGCGCGAGCAGGCGCTGAAGCTCGTGCAGCGCCGCTTCAACGAAGGCGACATCAGCGAGCTCGACGTGTCGCGCGCGAAGAACGAACTGGCGAGCGCACAGGCGGATGCGGTCGGCGTCGCGCGCCGGCGCGCGGCGTCCGAGCATGCGCTGGCCATTCTGCTCGGCAAGGCGCCCGCGGATTTCGCGTTCAAGGAAACGCCGATCGTGCCGGTCGCGGTGAAGATTCCGCCGGGCCTGCCGTCCGCGCTGCTCGAACGCCGCCCGGACGTGTCGGCGGCCGAACGTGCTATGGCGGCCGCGAATGCACGGATCGGGCTCGCGAAGTCGGCGTACTTCCCGAAGCTCGATATCACCGGGTCGTTCGGGTATGAAGCGTCGACGCTCGGCAACCTGTTCCTGTGGTCGAGCCGCACGTTCCTGCTCGGGCCGTTCGCCGGCACCGCGCTGACGCTGCCGCTGTTCGACGGCGGGCGGCGGGCGGCCGGCGTGCAGC
Organism: Burkholderia sp. BCC0097; assembly: GCF_902832985.1. Taxonomy (NCBI): domain Bacteria; kingdom Pseudomonadati; phylum Pseudomonadota; class Betaproteobacteria; order Burkholderiales; family Burkholderiaceae; genus Burkholderia; species Burkholderia sp. BCC0097. Next base: position 52,655 of record NZ_CADFDM010000008.1, on the reverse strand, counting down.
AGGCGCGCGCCCAGTACGACGAGCAGGTCGCGAACTACCGGCAGCAGGTGCTCGTCGCGTTCCGCGAGGTCGAGGACAATCTCGCCGATCTGCGCCTGCTCGACGACCAGATCCGTGCGCAGGATGCGGCCGTCAACGCGTCGCGCCGCGCGGCGACGCTGTCGCGCACGCAATATCAGGAAGGCGAGGTCGCGTATCTCGACGTGATCGACAGCGAACGCTCGGTGCTGCAGTCGCAATTGCAGGCGAACCAGTTGACGGGTGCGCAGGCGGTGTCGACCGTCAACCTGATCCGCGCGTTGGGTGGCGGGTGGGGGAATGCGCCGGCGCCGACGGCGGTGGGTGATGCGGCCTCCGTCAAGGCTGACGTAGCTGCGCGGTAAGCTCGAACGGCGGGCGATTCGTCGCTTGCCGACCGTGAAGCGAAGAACCCCGGCATGCAGGCTCAGGTCTGCATGCCGGGGTTTTTTATGGTTCATCGCGCTTCAGGGCGCCCGTCGTCGACTTCGCGTGCAAGGGCATCGTTCGATGCGCGTCGCGGACGGGGTCGCGCCGATAGAAGCAAGTGTCGAATTCCGGTCTCGGTCGACACAGCGGCCGTTTGATCGTGGAGTAGTATTTCCCCATGTCCAGGCGATTGCCGGGTCTCTTCGGCGGACAGCCGACCATCCCGTGACGACGGCGGCAGGCTCGTCAGCGTTGGGAAACTGCTTCAACAATACGTGTGGCGGCGCCGGCCGTGGCGACGGCATTGATGGGAACGCATCATGTCAACCGAGTGGAAGCACCGAGTCAGGCTGTTCGTCCAGCGTTTCTGGCAGCCAACCACTGCGTGCATGACCTGCATGCCGGGGAGCTGGGGAAACATCACGAGTTTCCCCCACTGGACCATCGCATTTCATACGGGTCTGCTGACCGGACTCCTTGCTGTACTCCTGACTTTCACGCCGGTGGGGAAACTCTACGCGCATCGATACGGCAATGCGCTGGTCGTTGGCGTCCTGACGACACTGGGCGATGCTTACTCGCACACGAGTCATTACCGTATTCCCTATGTCGAGCACATCGTGACCGGGGCAATTTCAGGTCTCTTGGCGCTTGCGGCTTCCTATCTCCTCGAAGACCGCGCGCGACGCCTTCGGACGGCGTGGGCGCGGGTTTCCGGACAGCTTATCCGCTGACTTGCCGGGCAACGAGTCGATAAGCAACCACTCCGGAACGGAAGGCGACGTCCACGGAAATCGATGAAGCACCTTCTTCATTGTTCCGTGTTTTGCAACTAACGGTCGGTTCCGCCCGGCGCCTTCCGACGGTGCGGCGGCGTCCCGCCGCGCGCACCGCTAGTTGACGCGTGCTGTCGTCAGTGGCTGCGCTCAGGCATCGGCGCGTTCAGCCCGCAGCGCCCGCACCAGCTCGCTCGCCGCCTTGCCGAGCCCCGTATGTTTCGGCCGCCGCAAATAGACGGGCAGCGGCAATCCGTTGCGAATGTTCGCGAACACGAGCGGCGCGAGTTCGCCGCAGTCGACATACCGGCCGATGACCGATTCCGGCAAATTCGCCCAGCCATGACCGGCCTTCACGAGCGCGATCGCGGTCGCCATGTCGGTGACCTTCCACGTGCGATTGCCGATCAGCGGCCGCACGTCGGTCAACGGCCGCTCCGGATCGGCGATCACGATCTGCCGAAACCCCGACAATCGCTCGATCACCTCCGGATGCGCGGCTTCGGCAATCGCCGGATGGCCGGGCGCGGCGACCGCGATCAACGTCTCGGTCCACAGCGCGTGAATCTGTTCCTGCGGATGAAGATCGAGCCCGCCGTACGCGACACAAAGATCGACGGCGCCGCGATGCAGCGCGTCGACGATCGCATCCTGCGGCGCCGTGACGAGACTGATCGCGAGCGCCGGATATTTCGTGGCGACGGCGGTCAGCGCGCGCGCAATCGGTGCGCCGTCGATTTCGGCCGCGAGCCCGAGCCGCAGCGTGTCCTCGACACCTTCCGACAAATGCTGCGCATGCGCACGCAGCGCATGCAGCCGTTCGGCGATCGCGCGGGCGTCGGGCAGCAGCGCGGCCATCGCGGCGGTCGGCGTCGGCTCGCGCGTGGCGCGATCGAACAGCACGAGGTCGAGCTCGGCCTCGAGGTTCGCGATCGCCATGCTGACCGCCGACGGCGTGCGGCCGAGCGCACGCGCGGCCGCCGAGAACGAGCCTTTGTCGATGACGGTCAGCAGCATGTCGATGTGATCGCTGGTCAGCATGGTCCGCCGCCTCCTGTCAGAAAAATTGAAAGGACCTGACTTTGGCGGACGCAGTGCCCGCTGTAGTCTCGCCACCTTGTTCGAAACGAAGGTGGTCGGTCATGCAAGGATGGAAGAGACGCATAGTCTACGTCGTGATGTTCGAGGTGCTCGGCATCCTCGTCGCATCGTCGGTGCTCGGGATGCTGAGCGGCGCGAGCGCGGCGACGAGCGGGCTGCTCGGCGTGATGATCTCGACGACGGGCGTCATCGTCAATTTTCTGTACAACCTCGGGTTCGAGGCGTGGGAGCGGCGGCGGGCGGAAACGACGCGCACCGTCGGGCGGCGCGTCGTGCATGCGATCGGGTTCCAGGTCGCGCTCGTGACGTTCCTGATTCCGCTGATCGCGTGGTGGCTCGACGTGTCGCTGCTGCAGGCGTTCCTGTACGACGCGGTGCTGATCGTGTTCTTCCCGATCTTCACGTTCACGTACAACTGGGCGTTCGACAGCGTGTTCGGGTTGCCGGATGCGGTGACGCGCAAGGCGGCGCCGGTGGTGTGACGCAGAGGGATGCGAAACGATGCGGACAGCTTCGCGCCGTTTCGCTTCTGCAAGAGAGAGGGGGCCGGAGCGGCGCGCCTGCCGCCCGCGACGTCAAGCGGCGACGAACTCGTGCACGTAACGATTGAATACCGCCGGGCTCGCCGCATTCATCCCGTGCGATGCGCCGGCGACGGTTTGCCGTTGCGCATCGCCGATCCACTGCGACAGCGTGTCGACGTTGTGGCGGAACATCTTCGGGCTGCGCTGGCCGTCGATCAGCAGCGTGCGGCATGCGATATCGCCGGCCGTGTGCTGCGAATACGCGGGCAGCGGGTCGCGCAGCTGCTTCGGCAGCGTGCTCGCGTTGTCGATCGCCATCGTGCGAAAGCGCGACGTGCTCTTCTTCCATGCGCCGGGCAGGCTCACGGAATCGACGAACATCTCGAGGCCGGCTTCGACGTCGCCTTGCTCGATCAGGTTCACGGCCTTCGTGCGCAGCGCGAGGGCGGCGGCCGACAGCGCGGCTTCGCGCACGCCCGGCTGCTGGAGCGGGCCGCCCGGATCGGCGAGCGTCAGCGATTCGACGAGGTGCGGATGCTGGCGCGCGACGTTGAACGCGACGCTGCCGCCGCGCGAATGGCCGATCAGGTGCACGGGGCCGAGATCGAGCGCGTCGATGAATTCGGCGAGCTCGTCGACGTGGTTCTGCCAGCTGAATTCGTCCTGGATGCCCGCTTCGACGGCCGGCCAGTAGTGGCTGAGGCTCGGCGCGATGCAGCGGTAGTGCGCCGACAGCGCCGCGAGTTGCGGATCCCAGTAGCGGTAGTCGCACAGCGAGCCGTGCACGAACACCATCGGCGCACCGCTGCCCCGCTCGACATACGGCAGGCTGATGCCTGACGAAAGCGTCGCAAATTGCAGGTCGGGGTTCGCGAGCACGGACGGCTCGATTCGCATGTTCATGACTGAAAGACTCAAAGGTGCGTCAACACGACGCAACTATGCATCACGGCGACCTGCAAGGAAAACGCATAATTTTCATCGTCACGATCAATTTTATTGATGGCTGCGCCGGAAACCCTTGTCGGAGCGTGGTCATGCGCCGAAGCCTTAAATCTTCTGACGATTCATTTCGCCGATGAAAGGGCGTGCGACAGCCTGCGCCACGCGCCTTTGCCTTGGGAAGGGAAGGGTTACACGTCACTGCACCGTCAATGCGGGCGCGGTCTGAAGCTCGACGGGCAGATCATTGTCGGTGGCGAACTGCATCGCGAAATCGAACGCGTCCGCGCACACGGCGCGCAATTCGTCGGACACGAACAGGCATTTGACGCCGCCGTCGACGACCGGCATCGCGAGCCGCGACAGCGCGCACGGATAGCCGGGCCGCCGTTCGCCGACGAACAGCGTGATGACGCCCGCGAGCCGCTCGGGCCAGTCGCTCGGGCGGAAGGTTTTCTGCGCGCGCGTGACGCCGCGGATCAGATGGCCGGTGATGCGGCCGTGGTGGGTGATGTCGATGCGATCCATGCTGGGGTTCGTGTCCTCGTGCGCGTCATTCGCCGCCGTCGGCCGCCGCGTCGCCGCGCGCGGGAATCCGCAGGTTGCGCAGCTTGTGATAGAGCGTTTTCTTCGGCATGCCGAGCGCCTCGCTCGCGTCCGCGACGTTGCCGTTGTGACGCCGCAGCATGTCCTCGATCAGCATCCGCTCGAAATACGCGAGCTGTTCCGCGAGCGTGCTGCCGGCCGTCGGCGTGCCGCCCGACGACAGCAGGCTGTCGCCGGTCAGCCCGAGCACGAAGCGGTCGGCCACGTTCTGCAGCTCGCGCACGTTGCCGGGCCACGCGTGCGTCATCAGTTCGGACACCTGCGCGGCGGTGACGACCGGCGCCGGCTGGCCGAAGCGTCGCGCGGCGGCGAGCACGAAATGCTCGAACAGCAGCGGCACGTCCTCGCGCCGTTCGCGCAGCGGCGGCAATTCGATCTGCGCGACGTTGAGGCGATACAGCAAGTCCGCACGAAAGCGCCCGTCGGCCGCGAGTTCGGCGAGATCGGCCTTCGACGCGGCCACCACGCGGCAGTCGACCGGAATCAGGTCGTTCGCGCCGAGCCGTTCGACCACGCGCTCCTGGAGCACGCGCAGCATCTTGATCTGCAGCGCGATCGGCATCGTCTCGATCTCGTCGAGGAACAGCGTGCCGCCGTCCGCCCATTCGATCTTGCCGATGCGCTTCTTGATCGCGCCGGTGAACGCGCCGGCCTCATGGCCGAACAACTCGCTCTCGAACACCTGCTCGGGCAGGCCGCCGCAGTTCAGCGCGACGAAATGCGCGTCGCGCCGGCCGCCGAAGTCGTGCAGGCTGCGCGCGATGAGCTCCTTGCCGGTGCCCGTCTCGCCGGTGATCAGCACCGACACCGACGTATCGGCGAGGCGCAGGATCTTCTTGCGCACGTCGGCCATCGCGGGCGACTTGCCGAGCACGAACGCCTCGATGCCCTGCCAGTTGTTCAGCGCCGCGCGCAAGCCCTGCACCTCGAGCGTCAGGCGGCGCTTCTCGACCGCACGCGCGACGCGGCCGGCGATCAGGTCCGACGAGAACGGCTTCTCGATGAAATCGTACGCGCCGACCTGCATCGCGCCGACGGCCGTCGAGATGTCCGCGTGGCCGCTGATCAGCACGACCGGGATCTGCGCATCGATGGCCATCACGCGGTCGAGCAACTGCAGCCCGTCGATGCCCGGCATCCGCACGTCCGACACGATCACCACCGGCGCGCCGGGCGCGACGTGCGCGAGCGCGTCGGCGGCAGACGCGAACGCGTCGACCGGGAACCCGGCGAGCGCGACGGCTTGCTCGACGCCGATCCGGACGTTCTCATCGTCCTCGACGACCAGCACCCGAATCTCATCTTCCATGCTCTGTCCTTTGTTGCGGCGTCGCCGCCGCGAATTCGATGGTGAACTGCGCGCCGCCTTCGTCGCGGTTCGTCGCGGTGATCCTCGCGCCGAACGCCTCGACGATGCGCGACGTGATCGCGAGCCCGAGCCCGAGGCCCTGGCCGCGCGGCTTGGTCGTCACGAACGGCTCGAACAGGTGCGGCAGCACGTCGGGCGCGATGCCGGCGCCGCTGTCGGCCACCGTGAAGCGCACGCGGCCGTCGTCGTCCGGGCCGGCCGCCTCGATGACGATGCGGCGCACCGGCGCGTCGTGCACCGCGTCGAGCGCGTTGCCGAGCAGGTTCACGATCACCTGCTGCAACTGGCTCGATTCGGCCGAGACCGTCGTGCCGGGCGCGATCTTGACGTCGAGCCGCACGCCTTCGTCGCGAATCCGCGCATCGTAGATCAGCCGCGCATGCGCGACGGCCTCGTTCAGCGACACCGCGACGCGCTCGACGTCGGGCTTGCGCGCGAAGGTCTTCAGTTCGCCGGTGAGCACGGCCATCCCGTCGACCAGCTTGCCGACCCGTTCGAGGTTCGCGAGCGCCGGCGCCGGCTGGCCGCGCTCGAAGAACGTGCGCGCGTTGTCGCACAGCGTGCGGATCGCGACGAGCGGCTGGTTCAGCTCGTGCGTGAGGCCGGCGGCCATCTGACCGAGCACCGCGAGCTTGCCCGCATGCACGACTTCCTGCTGCGACGCGCGCAGCCGCTGCTCGGTGCGTTCGCGCTCGTCGATCTCGCGCTGCATCCGCTCGTTCGCGGCCGTCAGCGCGGCCGTGCGCTGCGCGACGGTCAGTTCGAGCCGGTCGTTCGCACGGCGCAGCGCGTCCTGCGCGCCCAGCCGCGCGAGGATCGCCCGGCGGCGCTGGATCGCATAGCCGGCCAGCAGCGCGGCGATCAGGAACGCGCCGGTGACGAACACGAACGCCGTCTGCTGCTGGCGCCGGGCGCCCGCGATGTCGAGCAGCACCATCAGCGAATCGCCGGCCTGCGGCGCGGGGCGCGACATCACGAGATAGCGGGTGGTGCGGCCGGCGTGGCGCGGATCGGGGAAGGTGCCGAACCACGCGGCCGAGCTGCGGTCGCCGATGCGGCGATAGGGCAGCGCGTCGACGGTGCGGCCCGCGTACTGGCGCGACGCCTGGATGTCGCGCTGTTGCTGCGCGGTGATCGGGCGCAGCGACGTGAATTTCCACGCGGGTTCGGTCGAGATCACGACCACGCCGTTGCCGTCGACGACCAGCGCGGCGACGCCCGGCGCGCGCCATGCCGATTCGAGCGGGTCGACGCTGATCTTCACGGCGGCCACGCCGATCGGCACGCCGTCGCTGCGCACCGCGCTCGCGAAGTAGACGCCGGGCACGCCGGTGTTGGTACCGATGCCGAAGAAGCGGCCGCTGCCGCGCGCGAGCGCGTCCTTGAAGTACGGCCGGTACGACACGTTGGTGCCGACGAAGCTGATCGTCTCGTTCCAGTTGCTCGCGGCGATCACGTCGCCTTGCAGGTCGATCACGTCGACCGCGCCGCTGCCCGCGTCGCGGTTCACGGCTTCGAGGTAGGTGTTCACCGCATGCACGAGCTCGGGCGCATCGTTCGGCGCGGCTTTCAGCATCGCGCGCACGCCGTCCTGCCGCGCGACCAGGCCGGGCAGGATCTCGAAGCGGCCGAGCTCGCTTTTCAGGCTCGACGCATACAGGTCGAGCCGGTGCGCGCCGGCCTCCTCGAGCGCGTCGATCGCGCGTTCCCATGCGAAATCGACGGCCGCGCCGGCCACGCCGACATACAGCACCGCGGCCGAGGCCCAGCCCCACCACGGGATTCCCTTGAAGCTCTTCTGCACGTTCGCCCTCATCGAAGCCCGCAACGTCGGTCGTTCGCCCGCCGCCGGTCGCCGCCGGCCGGCTCCCGAAGCCGGTCGCCTGCCGCCGGTCGCCCGCAGCCGGTCGCCCGCAGCCGGTCGCCCGCAGCCGGTCGCCCGCAACGACGCGCGCCGCGCGCCGGCAGGGCCGGCGGCGGCGCGTCTGAAGCAGCCGGCGCGACGGTGCGCGCGGCCGCGCGTTATCCGAAGTGCGCGACCAGGATCAGCGTCACCGTGACGACGATCGCGCCGCCGATGCGGGTGGCGATCTGCGCGAACGGCATCAGCTGCATCCGGTTCGCGGCGGTCAGGATCGCGACGTCGCCGGTGCCGCCTTGCCCGCTGTGGCAGGCGTTCACGATTGCGGTGTCGATAGGGTACATCTTCAGCAGGCGGCCGACCACGAAACCGGTGCCCATCAGCGTCGCGACGGTCGACACGATCGTGACCACGTTGACGATCGTGAACGCGGCGGTCAGCTTGTCCCACGGCGTCATCGCGACGCCGATCGCGAACAGCAGCGGATACGTGACGGCGGTCGAGAAGAACTTGTAGACGACGAACGCGCCTTCCTGCAGCGGCGGCGACACCGCGCGCGCGAGCTTCACCAGCACCGCGAGGAACAGCATCGCGACCGGCGCGGGCAGGCCGAACAGCTTGTGCGCCATCAGGCCGACGAGGTACAGCGTGATCGCGGTGATGCCGGCGCCCGCGATGTGCGTGACGTCGACGTGGCCGCGGATCTCTTCGTTCTCCGGCGTCATGTCGCCGCTTTCGCCGACCTGCAGGCGGCCGTTGCCGGTCAGGTGCGGCAGGCGCTTGCCGAGCATGTCGAGCGCGCCCGACAGGATGATCGCGGTCAGGCTGCCGAGCATCACCGGCGGCAGCACCATCGCGAACATCTCGCCCTGCGGCAGGTGCATCAGTTCCGAATAGCCGATCGACAGCGGAATCGCGCCTTCGCCGACGCCGCCCGCCATGATCGGCACGACGATGTACAGCAGCGTGTGGCGCGCGCCGAGGCCGAGCGCGGTGCCGACCGCCGTGCCGACGATCGCCGCGGCGATCGAGCCGGCCGCGAGCGGGATGAAGATCTTCACGAAGCCCTGGATCAGCACGCGGCGATCCATGCTCAGGATGCTGCCGACGATGATCGACGCGATGAACAGGTACAGGAAGTTGGTCGATTTCGTGAATTCGACCGTCAGGTTCAGCACCGGCTTCGGCAGCACGTGGTAGTACGTGAGCGCCGACGGCACGAAGGTCGCGAAGATCGCCGCCGCGCCGATGTTGCGCAAGAGCGGCAGGCGCTTGCCGAGTTCCGCGCAGGTGAAGCCGAAGAACGCGAGCACGGCGATCGCCATCGAGATCTCGCCGGGCACCTTGCCCGTCACCGCGAAGCCGACGATCAGCCCGAACAGGATCACGTAGACCGGCAGCGGGATGATGCCGATGCGGATTTCCATCAGCTTCCACCAGCCTTCCGGCCAGAAGCGTTCGCGCGTGGCGGGGCCGGCTTCGGCAATCGGCTCGGGATGGGACGGGGTGTGGATAGAGGTCTGCAAGACGTGTCTCCTGATGTTTGGAATGCCTGCTTTGCTTCGCGGCATCGTGTGACGTCTATTACGCAACCCCCGTGCCAGAATCCCGGTCTGCCGGAATATTTTTAATCCATTGATTCATAAGGGATTTGTTTCGTCTGCGGAAAGGGTTTTTCACATGAAGTGGCCGAGATTTCGGAATCGGCGCGGCGGGCAGGCCGAGATTTCGGCCTGATGGCGGCCCGGGCGCCCGGTCGTGCCCGGCACCCGCCGTCCCGCCCGCCATATCGCCGCGCGCGATTTTCTTCGCACAATCGCTTCGTAGACCGCCTTCCCGCCGCTCTCTATCATCGGCTGATCTTTTTCCGATGAAACGACGACTGTCCGGAGAGCGCCCGCGCGTTCGCCGCGGCTTCGCTCAACCATCGATACCGTCTTTGGACAGGAGAGTGGTTCCCATGCTGCATCCCGTGTTTTCCGCCCGCTTTTCCGCCGGCCGAGTGGCCCGCCTCGCCCGCCTGCTGACGGCCGCGCTGCTCGGCGTCGTGCTGCTGAACGGCGCGCGCGCCGACACCGCGCCGCTGAAGGTCGGCATCTCGACCAGCCCGCAGATCGAGGCGCTGAAGATCGCCGCGAAGGAGGCCAAGGAGCAGGGCCTCGACGTGAAGATCGTCGAATTCACCGACTGGAATACGCCGAACGCGGCGCTCGCGAACAAGGACATCGACGTCAACTACTTCCAGCACATCCCGTTTCTCGAGAACGCGAAGAAGCAGGGCGGCTACAACTTCATCTCGATCGCGCCCGGCACGATCATGAAGATCGGCCTCTATTCGAAGAAGGTGAAAAGCTTCGCCGAGCTGAAGGACGGCGCGCGCGTCGCGATCGCGAACGATCCGGTCAACGGCGGGCGCGGGCTGTTGCTGCTGCAGCGCGCGGGGCTCATCACGCTGAAGCCGGGCGCCGACTACCGCGCGACCACGCACGACATCGTCGCCAACCCGAAGCACCTGAAGATCATCCCGCTCGAAGCGTCGCAGCTCGCGCGTTCGCTCGACGACGTCGATCTCGCGCAGGGCTACCCGAGCTTCATCAAGCTCGCCGGCACGACCGACCCGAACAGCGCGCTGCTGTTCGACGGCACCGAGAACAAGAACTTCGCGATCCAGTGGGTCGTGCGCCCCGAAAGCGCGAACGATCCGCGCATCCGCAAGTTCATCTCGATCTACCAGCATTCGCCGGCGGTGCGCCGTGCGCTCGACAATGCGTTCGGCTCGCTGTATGCGATCGCGTGGTGACGGAGGCGGCATGACGACGGCGAACCGCAAGAAGATCCTGCTCAACGCGTTCAACATGAACTGCGTCGGGCACATCAACCACGGGCTGTGGACGCATCCGCGCGACCGCTCCGCCCACTACACCGATCTCGACTACTGGGCCGATCTCGCGCGGACGCTCGAGCGCGGCAAGTTCGACGGGATCTTTCTCGCGGACATCGTCGGCGTGTACGACGTGTTCGGCGGCGGCCCGGACGCCGCGCTGCGCGAATCGGTGCAGGTGCCCGTCAACGATCCGCTGCTGCTCGTGCCGGCGATGGCGCAGGTCACGCGGCATCTCGGCTTCGGCGTGACCGCGAACCTGACCTACGAGCCGCCGTACCTGTTCGCGCGCCGCATGTCGACGCTCGATCATCTGACGAAAGGGCGCGTCGGCTGGAACATCGTGACCGGCTACCTCGACAGCGCCGCGCGCGGGATGGGCCTCGCGCAGCAGATCGGCCACGACGACCGCTACGAGCGCGCCGACGACTACATGGAAGTCGTCTACAAGCTGTGGGAGCAGAGCTGGGACGACGACGCGGTGATCCGCGACGCGCAGGCACGCGTGTTCGCGCAGCCGGGCAAGGTGCGGCGCGTGAAGCACGACGGGCCGTTCTATTCGATCGATGCGATTCATCTGAGCGAACCGTCGCTGCAACGCACCCCGGTGTTGTACCAGGCCGGCTCGTCCGCGCGCGGCGTGGAGTTCGCGGGCCGTCACGCGGAATGCGTGTTCGTGAACGGGCAAAGCAAGGCCGCGGCGCGCGCGGCGGCGCTCGACATCCGCGCGGCCGCCGCGCGGCAGGGGCGCGACCCGGCGTCGATCAGGATTTTTGCCGGCGTGAGCGTCGTCACGGCCGAGACCGAGTTGCTCGCCCGCGAGAAATTCGACGAATACCGGCGCTACGCGAGCCCGGAAGCCGGCCTCGCGCATTTCGCGAGCTCGACCGGCATCGACTTCGCGAAATACGGCCTCGACGAGCCGATCTCGTACGTGAAGACCGATTCGATCCAGTCGGCCGTCGACGCGATCTCGAAGAAGAGCACGACCGGCACATGGACCGTGCGCCGCATGCTCGAACAGATGTCGCTCGGCGGCCGCTATGCGCCGATCGTCGGTTCGCCGTCGCAGGTCGCGGACGAACTGCAGTCGTGGATCGACGAGACCGGCATCGACGGCTTCAACCTGACGCGCACCGTGATGCCCGAGTCGTTCGAGGATTTCGTCGACTGGGTCGTGCCCGAGCTGCAGAACCGCGGCGTCTACAAGGAAGACTACGATCCCGCGCCGACGCTGCGCGAGAAGCTGTTCGGCGCGGGCCCGCGCCTGCCCGCCTGGCACACCGGCGCGCAGCACCGGCCGGCCGCCGCAGCCGAACCCGCGCATCCCGCGCATGCCTGAACGTGACGGAGCGAAGCGATGACGCAATTGTTCGATACGCTGGGTTTCATCGAGGCATCGGCCGTGCGCGCCGGTGCCGGCGCCGATGCAGCGGCATATGAGGAAGCCGTGACGCCGGTCGGCGGCGCGGCCGTGTCGCTGGAGCAGGTCGGCAAGGTATTCGCGACACCGCGTGGCCAGGCCGCCGCGCTGCGCGACGTGACGCTCGACGTGCGGCGCGGCGAGGTGTTCGGGATCATCGGCCGCAGCGGCGCGGGCAAGTCGACGTTGCTGCGCCTCCTGAACGGCCTCGAACGGCCGAGCTCGGGCCGCGTGCGCGTGCAGGGTGTCGACGTCGGCGCGCTCGACGAGGACGGCCTCGTCGCGTTGCGGCGCCGCACCGGCATGGTGTTCCAGCATTTCAACCTGCTGTCCGCGAAGACGGTGTTCGAGAACGTCGCGCTGCCGCTGAAGATCGCCGGCGTGCCGAAGGCCGAGCGCGTGCGCAAGGTGGAGGCGCTGCTCGAGCTCGTCGGGCTCGCCGCGAAGCGCGATGCGTATCCGGCGAGCCTGTCGGGCGGGCAGAAGCAGCGCGTCGGCATCGCGCGGGCGCTCGTGCACGATCCCGAAGTGCTGCTGTGCGACGAAGCGACGTCGGCGCTCGATCCGGAAACCACGCAATCGATCCTCGCGCTGCTCGCCGACATCAACCGCCGTCTCGGGCTGACGATCGTGCTGATCACGCACGAGATGGAGGTGATCCGCGCGGTGTGCGACACGGTCGCGGTGATCGAACAGGGCGAAGTGGTCGAAACCGGCCCCGTGTGGCGCGTGTTCGGCGATCCGCGCCACGGCGCGACGCGCGCGCTGCTGAGCACGCTGCAGCACGACCTGCCGGCCGAGTTGGCCGCGCGGGTGCGGCCGCTGCCCGAGCAGGCCGCGCTGCCTGACGGCGCACAGATCGTGCTCGACGTCCGCTATACGGGCGAGAGCGGCGGCGAGCCGGACGTCGGCGCGCTCGCGGCGGCGCTCGGCGGCTCCGTGCGGTTCCTGCACGGCGGCATCGAAAGCATCCAGGGGCATGCGCAAGGGCGGCTCGTGATCGCCGCGACGCCGCGTGCGGATGATGGCCCGTCGGCGGCACGCGGCGGTGCGGTCGCCGCACTGCTCGAACGTGCGCGCCGCCATGCGAATCACGCGGAGGTGCTCGGCTATGTTTGAGCTCTGGTGGCCCGAACTGCTCGATGCGATCCGCGACACGCTGTCGATGGTCGCCGCGTCGGCCGCGATCGCCGCGCTGATCGGCATCCCGCTCGCGGTGATCCTCGTGACCACCGCGCCCGGCGGCATCTACGCGCGGCGCGGCGTGAACGCGGTGCTCGGCGCGCTCGTCAACGTGTTTCGCTCGACGCCGTTCATCATCCTGCTGGTCGCGCTGCTGCCGTTCACGCGCGTGCTGATCGGCACGACGATCGGCGTGTGGGCGGCCGTCGTGCCGCTGTCGATCGCCGCGATCCCGTTTTTCGCGCGGATCGCCGAAGTGAGCCTGCGCGAAGTCGATCGCGGGCTGATCGAGGCCGCGCTCGCGATGGGCGCGAAGCGCCGCCACATCGTGTGGCACGTGCTGCTGCCCGAAGCGCTGCCCGGCATGCTCGGCGGCTTCACGATCACTGTCGTCGCGCTGATCGGCTCGACCGCGATGGCGGGCGCCGTCGGCGCGGGCGGGCTCGGCGATCTCGCGATCCGCTACGGCTATCAACGTTTCGACACCACCGTCATGGCGACCGTGATCGTGATCCTGATCGCGCTCGTCTCGGCCGTGCAAATCACGGGCGACCGCCTGGTCCGACGCGTGACCCGGCGTACCTGAGCGACGCCACAAGCGTCCGCTCGTTTCATTCCTGATCTTGAGAGAACGACCATGACCTTGCCCATCGGCGCGCCGCGCGAATGGAACGGACAATTCGAGGAAGCGCTGTTTCTGGAGGTGGCGCGACGCCATCGTCCGGACTTCCCGGCCAAGCTGGAGACACCGCCGCGCGAGCCGCGCCACGGCGACGAGCTGGCTGCCGTCGCCGACTACTACACGAAGATGGCGTCGCACGACCTGTTCATCGTGCAGGTCGTCGCGAAGGCGATCGACACGCTGTTCCGCGACGATCCGCATTTCCAGCTGATTTTGTCGCGCCAGCTCGGCGACGACGGCGCGCACGCGGTGATCGGCCGTGAGCGCGTGACCGAACTCACGGGGCGCGATCCGCTGCCGGAAGTCGACCGGCTCGTCGCCGCGCACTGGGCGCGCATCGGCGACATCGCGGTGCGCGACGTCGCGGGCTTTCTCGCGTTCGAATGGCACTACGAGCTGCACATCCTCGCGAAGCTGTGGATTCAGCGCAAGACCGGCCGTATCGGCGACAGCGCGATGCGCGAGCACGGCGAGAACCGGATTCGCCCGGACGAGGAATGGCATCGCGTGCAGATCGTCCAGTGGTGGTTCGACATGCTGCAGGCGCTGCCGGCCGCCGAGCGCGATGCGCTGATCGATCGCGTGATCGCGGCCGACGAGGAAACCCAGGCGCGGCTCGACGGCTATCTGCACGACGAGTACGCGCATACCGCACTGGTGTTCGGCGCGGATATCGCCGAATATCGTGCGATCTACGACGACTGGCGGCGCGAGATCCTGTCGCGGCTGACCGGCCGTCAGCTGGGCGCGCTCGTACCGCTGTCGGGCGAAACCGTTGAACAGGAAGCTGTCGCATGAACGATCCCCGCGGCCCGGCGACGCTGGCGCCGGATACCGAGACACCGGCCGTCGACCGCGCCGCGCTGGCACGCGCGATCGATGCGCTGCGTGTGAGCGCCGCCGAGCGCGACCGCGCGGGCGGTCATGCCGCGCAGGAGAAGCAGTGGCTCGCCGATGCGGGTTTGCTGACGCTCGCGGTGCCGCGCGCGTTCGGCGGCCAGGAAGCGGCGTGGCCCGAGATTTACGACGCGATCCGGCAGGTCGCGCGAGTCGACAGCGCGCTCGCGCATCTGGTCGGCTTCCAGTGCCTGCAGGTGGTGAGCGTCGACGTGTGGGGCAACGCCGCGCAGCGCGAGCGCTACCTGCGCGGCACGGTCGACGGGCGCTGGTGGTGGGGCAACGCGGTCAATCCGCTCGACACGCGGCTCGTCGCCACGGCGACGCCCGACGGCGGCTACCGGCTCGACGGCGTGAAGGGCTTCTGTTCCGGCACGCGCGGCTCGCAGCGGATGACGGTATCCGCGCACGATCCGGCCATCGGCCGCACCGTGTTCGGCGTGGTGCCGACCGACCGGGCCGGGATCACCGTCAACGACGACTGGGACCCGGTCGGCCAGCGCCAGACCGACAGCGGCAGCGTGCGCTTCGACGGCGTGACGCTTGCGCCGGACGAGGTGCTGCACCGGTCGGAAGCGCCGCCGACGCCGCGCGCGACGCTGCGCACGCTGGTGTCGCAACTCGTGCTGACGAACCTGTTCGTCGGCCTGGCGGAAGGCGCGCTGGCCGAGGCGCGCGACTACGTGCGGCAGCACGGCCGCCCGTGGATTCATTCGGACGTCGAGCGGGCCGAGGACGATCCGTACACGTTGCAGCGCTTCGGCGACATGCGCGTGCGCGCGGTGGCCGCGGCGGCGCTGGCCGATCGCGCGGCCGGCGCGTTGCAGCACGCGTGGGCGCGGCAGGATGCGCTGACGGCCGACGAACGCGCCAAAGCCGCACTCGCGGTATCGGAAGCGAAGATCGTCGCGCAGCGCGCGGCGCTGGATAACGGCGAAGCGCTGTTCGATGCATGCGGCGCGCGCGCGACGGCCGCGTCGCTCGGCCTCGACCGTTTCTGGCGGAACGCGCGCACGCATACGCTGCACGATCCGCTCGACTACCGGCTGCGCGACGTGGGCCGGTATGCGCTGACGGACGAGTTGCCGCCAGCGTCGCTCTATACGTAATACGCAGCGGGGCGGTACCGGCGCGGCGCCGCGTACTGCCTTCGCTGTCGGCGGGAGCACATCGATGAGCGGGCCTGCTGGACGTTTGAAATGATATGTTATATCGTAGCGATACAATATATCATTTGATCCTCAACGCCCTTTTCCGGAATCGCCCGATGAGCCCCGCCCTTGATCCGTCCACGCGGCTTCCCGTGACCGTCCTGTCCGGCTTTCTCGGCGCCGGCAAGACGACGCTGCTCAACCACATCCTCAACAATCGCGAGGGCCGGCGCGTCGCGGTGATCGTCAACGACATGTCCGAGGTCAACATCGACGCCGCGCTCGTGCGAGACGGCGGCGCGGGGCTGTCGCGCACCGACGAGAAGCTGGTCGAAATGAGCAACGGCTGCATCTGCTGCACGCTGCGCGAGGATCTGCTGATCGAGGTCGACCGGCTCGCGCGCGAAGGACGCTTCGATCAGCTCGTGATCGAATCGACCGGCATCTCGGAGCCGCTGCCGGTGGCCGAGACGTTCACGTTCGAAGGCGAGGACGGCCGCAGCCTCGGCGAAGTCGCGCGGCTCGACACGATGGTGACGGTGGTCGACGCGTTCAATTTCCTGCGCGACTACGCGTCGCGCGACAGCCTGCAAGCCCGCGGTGAATCGATGGGCGACGAGGACGCCCGCACGGTCGTCGATCTGCTGATCGACCAGATCGAGTTCTGCGACGTGCTCGTGATCAACAAGATCGACCTGATCGACGCCAGCGCGCGCGAGCGGCTGATCGCGCTGCTGCGCGGGCTGAACCCGCGCGCGCGGATCGAGATCGCCGAATTCGGCAAGGTGCCGCTGGAACGTGTGCTCGACACGGGCCTGTTCGATTTCGATGAGGCGTCGCGCGCGCCGGGCTGGTTGCAGGAACTGCGCGGCACGCACACGCCGGAGACCGACGAATACGGAATCCGCAGCTTCGTCTATCGCGCGCGGCGGCCCTTTCATCCGCAGCGCTTCTTCGATCTGGTGGAGAGCGAATGGCCGGGCGTCGTCCGCTCGAAGGGGTTTTTCTGGCTGGCCACGCATCCGACCGTCGCCGGCTCGTGGTCGCAGGCCGGCGCGGTCGCGCGGCACGGGCCGGCCGGCCACTGGTGGGCGGCCGTGCCGCCCGAGCGCTGGCCGCGTGACGCCGAAGCCGTCGCGCAGATCCGCGCGCGCTGGGACGAGCACGTTGGCGACGCCCGGCAGGAGCTCGTGCTGATCGGCATGGACATGGACGAGCCCGCGCTGCGCGCGCGCTTCGACGCGTGTCTGCTGACCGACGCCGAGATGGCCACTGGCCCCGAACACTGGATCACGTGGGGCAACCCGTTTCGCGACTGGTCCTGACCTGAACGCGCTGCCTGCATCGATCCGGATGGCGTTTCTCGACCCCTAGATCGGCAGCCGCACCGTCTGCTTGATGCGCTTCAGCGGAATCTCGGTTTCGACGTTGCGCACGCCTTCGATCTGTGTGAGCGTTTCCATCTGAAAGCGCTGATAGTCGTCGAGATCCTTCGCGATCACGCGCAGCAGATAGTCGTAGCTGCCGGCCATCAGATGGCATTCGAGCACTTCGGGCGCTTGCTCCATTTCGCGCGCGAAGCGTTCGACCGTCGTCTTGTCCTGGCGCTCCAGCGTGACGCGCACGAATGCCGTGAAGCGCAGCTCGACGGCTGCCGGGTTCAGCAACGCGACGTACGCGTCGATCACGCCCTGTTCCTCGAGCAGGTGAACGCGGCGCAGGCACGGCGTTGGCGACAGTCCGGCCTGTTGCGCGATGTCGGCGTTCGTCTGGTTCGAATTCTGCTGCAACGCACGCAGAATGCGTCGATCAATCGCATCCAGTTTGATTGGCATTTTTGGCTATCAATGAAGTTGATGTTGGAGAATAACTCCAAATCTGACTTCAGAAATAGCTAGGTTTGCATCCAATCTCCACGGAAAGTTGCCGATAATCTGACGACTGCCCGGCCCCGAAGCGCGCGATCCCCGCTCGCCGCGGCGCCGTTTTTCAGGAGCTTCCCGATGTCGCACGTCGCCTGGTTGCCGTTCATGGCCACCTCCCTTCTGATCATTCTGACGCCCGGCCAGGACATGGTCCTCGTGATGTCGCGCACGCTGTCCGGCGGCACGCGCGCGGGCCTCGTGACCGCCGCGGGTGTCAGCGTCGGGCTGCTCGTGCATACGATGCTCGCGACGCTCGGGCTGGGCGCGCTGCTTCAGGCTTCCGAATGGCTGTTCACGGCGCTGAAGGTGGTGGGCGCGCTGTACCTGCTGTACCTCGGCATCACGCTGTTGCGCTCGACGGGCGAATTGACGCTCGCGGGCAACGGCAATGCGCCGGCATCGCGGCTGCGGACGTTCGCGCAAGGCGCGCTGTCCAATGTATCCAATCCGAAGGTCGCGCTTTTCTATCTGGCGTTTCTGCCGCAATTCGTTCCGGCCGGCGCCCCGCACCCGATGCGGTCGCTGTTCGTGCTGGGCGCGACGTTCGCCGGGCTGACGTTTCTCGTCAAGGGGCCGGTCGCGTTGTTCGCGGGCCTGCTGTCGGCATCGATCCGCCGCAACCCGCGCATCCTGACGCGCATGCATCGCGTCAGCGGGGTGGTCTTGCTCGCGCTGGGCGTGAAGCTGGCGCTCGAACGCCGCTGAGTGCGGCCACGGCCCCGCCACGCCTGCCGGCGTTACTCCACCGGCAACGCGTCCGCCAGCACCCGCATCGCCTCCACCGTTTCCGGGTTCGCCGGAAAGAACGCCTCGATCGCGAGTTCCGACAGCGTCACGTCGACCGGCGTGCCGAACACCGTCGTCGTACTGAAGAACGTCAGCTCGCCGCTCGCCGTGCGCAGCCGCAGCGGCACGGCGATGTCCGCGAAATCGGTGCGCGCGTGCGAATCGTCGGGCTGCCCGGCCGGCGCCGGATACGCGGCGAGCTCGTCGCGCAGCGCATGCAGCGTCCGATCACCGCTCGCATCGATCTGCCGTTGCAGCCGATGCAGGATGTGCGCGCGCCACTCGTGCCAGTTGACGATCTGCGACGCGAGTCCGTCGGGATGCAGGCTCAGCCGCAGCACGTTGACCGGCGGCTGCAGGAGCGCCGGATCGGCCTGCGCGACCAGCGCGCCGAGCATCCGGTTCGCCGCGAGCAGTGTCCAGTGGCGGTCCACCGCGAGCGCCGGATAAGGCTCGTGCCCGCGCAACACGGCTTCGACCGCATGACGCGCGGCGTCCAGTTGCGGGTCCGAGAACGGCCGTTCGCGAAACAGCGGCGCGAAGCCGGCCGCGACGAGCAGCGCATTGCGTTCGCGCAGCGGCACGTCGAGGCGTTCGGCGAGATGCAGCACCATCTCGCGGCTCGGTTGCGCGCGGCCCGATTCGACGAAGCTCAGGTGGCGCGCGGAGACTTCCGCGTCGAGCGCGAGCGCCATCTGGCTCAGGCGCCGGCGTTGCCGCCACGTGCGCAGCAGCGGGCCGATGCCGGACGCGCGGCCGGCGGACGGGGAGGGCGAATGGAGGGGGGCGGTCGGGTTCATGGCGCAGATGATAGGCAATCCCGCGTCGCTTCGGTATTACCTGCGAGGTAAGCGCCGCGCACCGCCCGGGCGTGCGCAGCCGCTGCGTTACCATAGCCCCCGTGCCACCTGAGAGGCGGCGCCGGACCCGCGGCCACGATGCCGGGGCCGGACGCCGCGCACATCGACAACAAGGCATTCCAGGGGAATCCAACAATGAAAAAACTTGCCGTCCGGCTCGCCTGCGTGGCGACGCTCGCACTCGCCGCGACCAGCGGCCACGCGCAGACCGAAGCTGCGCAGGTCGAAATGAGGGCCGCTGCCGCGGCCGCCAACGAAGCGGTCGTGAAGGGGCCGACCGACATCGACGTGAAACACGAAGCCGTGCTGAAGCTGAAGGCCGGCGAGTCGTTCGTGCCGGCGCCCGAAGCCGGCCGCTACCTGCGCTCGATGGGCAACTCGATCGACGAATCGAAGCTGGTCGGCCTCGTGCTGCCCGACGATCCCGACGCCGACTGGATCTCGGTCGTGTCGTTCGAGCCGAGCGGCTACATCCGCGACGACGACGCGAAGGACTGGAAGCCCGACGAACTGCTGAAAAGCCTGCAGGCCGGCACCGAGGAAAACAACCCGGCACGCAAGGAGCGCGGCCTGCCCGAAACCGAGGTGGTCGGCTGGGCCAAGGCGCCCGCCTACGACGCGGCCACGCACCGGCTCGTGTGGTCGGCGATCATCCGCGACAAGGGCGCGGCGCCGAATGCCGCGAACGACGGCGTGAACTACCGGACGCTCGTGCTCGGCCGCGACGGCTACCTGTCGCTGACGATGGCGTCGACGCTCGCCGATTTGCCGAAGTACCAGCCATCGGCCGACGCGCTGCTGTCGAACATCCGCTTCAACGACGGCAAGCGCTATGCCGACTTCAACCAGTCGACCGACCACGTCGCCGAGTATGGGCTCGCGGCGCTGATCGTCGGCGTCGGCGCGAAAAAGCTCGGCCTGCTCGCGCTGATCGGCGCGTTCGCGGTGAAGTTCTTCAAGATCGGCGCGGTCGCGCTGCTGGCCGGCGGCGCGGCGCTCAAGCGTTTCTTCGGGCGCAAGCCAAAGGCGGCCGCGGCGCCGGCCGTCGCCGATGCAACCGCTGCATCCGACGCAGCCGCCACGGAGCGCAAGGAATGACGAAGCTGTTGCTGCTGATCTTCGGCGGCCTGAAGCTCGGCAAGGTGCTCGTCTCGGCCGGCACGATGCTCGCGTCGATCGCGGTCTACGCGCTGTTCTATGGCTGGCGCTTCGCGGCCGGTTTCGTCGCGCTGCTGCTGGTGCACGAAGCCGGCCACTACGTCGCCGCGCGGCGGCGCGGGCTCGACGTCGGGCTGCCGACCTTCATCCCGTTCGTCGGCGCGTGGATCCAGTTGAAGGAGATGCCGCACGACGCGGAAACGGAGGCCTACGTCGGCCTTGCCGGGCCGTTCGTCGGCACGCTCGGCGCGCTGGCCTGCTACGCGGCCGCGCGCCACACCGACAGCAACCTGCTGCTCGCGCTGTCGTACACGGGCTTCTTCCTGAATCTCTTCAACATGATTCCGCTGTCGCCGTTCGACGGCGGGCGGATCACCGCGGTGCTGTCGCCGCGCATCTGGCTCGCGGGCGTGCCGGTGCTGATCGCGCTGTTCGTGTATCGGCCGAGCCCGCTGCTGATCGTGATGGCGATCCTCGCGCTGCCGCAGCTGAAGCGCGCGTGGCGCTACGACCCCGACGCGCCGGAGAACCGCGTGTACTACGCGACGTCGATCGAGACGAAGACGACCTACGCGCTTTGCTACGTCGGTCTGCTCGCGTTCCTCGCGCTGATGACGTCCGGCGTGCACGACATGCTGCGCGCCGTGCACGCGTCGACCTGACGCCGCTCCGATGTAAAAAACGGCGGCCGCGCATGAAGCGGCCGCCGTTTTTCAAAGGTCGAACGTCACGCGTCGCGATGACGCAGCTCGACGCGCTTGATGTCCTTCACGATCACGAGATAGCTGAACACGGTGACGAGCGCGTTCAGCCCGACGAACACCAGCGCGCCGTTGAACGAGCCGCTTGCGCCGACGAGGTAGCCGATCGCGATCGGCGCGACGATGCCCGCCGTGTTGCCGAACATGTTGAACAGGCTGCCCGACAGGCCAATCGCTTCCTTCGGCGCGGTATCCGCGACGACGGCCCAGCCGAGCGAGCCGATCCCCTTGCCGAAGAACGACACGGCCATCAGCATGATGACCAGCGCTTCGCTGTCGACGTAGTTGCAGCCGATGATGACCATCGACAGCAGCATCCCGCCGACGATCGGAATCTTGCGCGCGAGCGTCAGCGAGACGCCGCGGCGGATCAGCGCGTCCGACAGCATCCCGCCGAGCACGCCGCCGAGGAACCCGCAGATCGCCGGCAGCGACGTCATGAAGCCGGCCTTCAGCAGCGACATGCCGCGCGCCTGCACCAGGTAGATCGGGAACCACGTGAGAAAGAAATACGTGAGCACGTTCACGCAGTACTGGCCGACGTACACGCCGATCAGCATGCGGTTCGACAGCAGCTGGCGCACGTAGTACCAGCCCGCCACGCGGCTGCCTGCCGAAGCGCTGCCGCTGCCGCTGCTGCCGCGCGCCCTGGCCGCCGCGCCCGTCGACCGCACGAGGCCGCCGCCCTGCTCGATATGGTCGAGTTCCGCGCGATTGACGGCCGGATGGTCGGCCGGGTCCTTCACGACGCGCAGCCACAGGAACGCGAGCGCGATGCCGGCCACGCCGAGCCACAGGTACACGTGGTGCCAGCCGTACGCGTGCGTGAGCCAGGCCATCAGCGGCGAGAACACCACGGCCGCGAAGTACTGCGCGGCGTTGAAGATCGCCGACGCGGTGCCGCGTTCGGCGGTCGGGAACCAGCTCGCGACGACCTTCGCGTTCGCCGGAAACGCCGGCGCCTCCGCGATGCCGACCGCGAAGCGCATCGCGAACAGCGCGGCGACCGCGAACGCGGCGCTGCCGCCGAGGCCGATCGTGCTCTGCAGTAGCGTGAACGCCGACCACAGGAAGATGCTCGCCGCATACACGCGCCGCGCGCCGAAGCGGTCGAGCAGCCAGCCGCTCGGCAGTTGCGCGAGCACGTACGCCCAGCTGAACGCCGAGAAGATGTAACCCATCGTCACCGGGTCGATGCCGAACGCCTTGCGGATCGGCGTGCCGGTGATCGACAGCGTGGCGCGGTCCGCATAGTTGAGCGTCGTGACGACGAACAGCATCGCCAGGATCCAGTAGCGCACGGCGGTTCGGCGCGCGGTGCGCGCGAGGTCGAGCGGAAGATCGCGAGGGGAGGACTGATTGCTCACTTTAAATGTACGTCGTCGTATGACATGAAAGAAAGTTTATTGAGAATGTCCGAATTCAGAAACCTCGGGTTTTCCCTTTGAAGATTGTCGTCACAGTGTGGGAAGGGCGCGATTTACTGGCCGGGTAAGGCTTTCGGCGGTATCGTCGGCGCCTTCGCAGGCGGCGAGAATACGATGACGGTGTCGGCAGACATCGTATCTGTTGAGCTACAATGAGCAGTCCATTCCCGAACCACGGAGCACACCCCATGCAACTGACAGGAGAGATGCTGATCGGCGCCGAAGCGGTGGCCGGCTCGGCCGGAACCTTGCACGCGTTCGACCCGACGAAGGGCGCGCCGATCGAGGCGCCGGCGTTCGGCGTCGCGACCCAGGCCGACGTCGACCGCGCGTGCGAACTCGCACGCGACGCGTTCGATGCGTACCGCACGCAGCCGCTGGCGGCCCGTGCGGCGTTTCTCGAAGCGATCGCCGATGAAATCGTCGCGCTCGGCGATGCGCTGATCGAACGCGCGCATGCCGAAACGGGCTTGCCGGTCGCACGGCTGCAAGGCGAGCGCGGCCGCACCGTCGGCCAGCTTCGGCTGTTCGCACGCGTCGTTCGCGACGGGCGCTTCCTCGCCGCGTCGATCGATCCCGCGCAGCCGGCACGCACGCCGCTGCCGCGCTCGGATCTGCGGCTGCAGAAAATCGCGCTCGGGCCCGTCGCCGTGTTCGGCGCGAGCAATTTCCCGCTCGCGTTCTCGGTGGCCGGCGGCGATACCGCGTCGGCGCTCGCGGCCGGCTGCCCGGTGATCGTGAAGGCACACGAGGCGCATCTCGGCACGTCCGAGCTGGTCGGCCGCGCGATCCGCGCCGCGGTCGAGAAAACCGGCATGCCGGCCGGCGTGTTCTCGCTGCTGATCGGCCCCGGCCGCGTGATCGGCGCGGCGCTGGTCGGCCATCCGGCGATCCAGGCCGTCGGTTTCACCGGGTCGCGGCAGGGCGGGATGGCGCTCGTGCAGATCGCGAACGCGCGCCCGCAGCCGATTCCCGTCTATGCGGAAATGAGCAGCATCAATCCGGTCGTGCTGTTCCCGGCCGCACTCGCCGCGCGCGGCGACGCGATCGCGACGGGTTTCGTCGATTCGCTGACGCTCGGCGTCGGCCAGTTCTGTACCAATCCGGGCCTCGTGCTCGCGATCGACGGCCCCGATCTCGACCGTTTCGAGACGGTCGCCGCGCAGGCGCTCGCGAAGAAGCCGGCCGGCGTGATGCTCACGCGCGGCATCGCCGATGCGTACCGTAACGGCCGCGGCAAGCTGGCCGAGTTGCCGGGCGTACGCGAAATCGGCGCGGGCGAGGCGGCACAGACCGACTGCCAGGCGGGCGGCGCACTATACGAAGTGGGCGCGCAGGCGTTCCTGGGCGAGCCGGCGTTCAGCCACGAAGTGTTCGGGCCGGCGTCGCTGATCGTGCGCTGCCGCGATCTCGACGAAGTCGCGCGCGTGCTCGACGCGCTCGAAGGCCAGTTGACGGCCACGCTGCAGATGGATGCCGACGACAAGCCGCTCGCGCGGCGGTTGCTGCCGATCCTCGAGCGCAAGGCCGGGCGCCTGCTGGTCAACGGTTACCCGACCGGCGTCGAGGTGTGCGATGCGATGGTGCACGGCGGGCCGTTCCCCGCGACGTCGAACCCGGCCGTCACGTCGGTCGGTGCAACCGCGATCGAGCGTTTCCTGCGGCCGGTGTGCTATCAGGACTTCCCGGACGACCTGTTGCCCGAAGGGCTGCGAGAAGGCAATCCGCTCGCGATTCCGCGGCTGCGCGACGGCAAGGCGGAGTGACGTGGCGTAACGGGTAAACGCAGCGTCCCGGGAGGGATGCGTCCCCGGCACGTTGGAACATGGCGGCGGGGCCTACGGGCCTCGCCGCCTTTTTATTCAGCGCTGGCTTTCGTGCCGATGGCGCTCAGTCAGTGAGCGGGGTGTGCAACGAGTTGCAGGCGCTCCGCTGCCGCCAGCAGGCGCCGGTCGCGCGTCCATAGCCTGCTGTCGCTGGTCAGTCTGGCCGACGCAAGCAGGTGGGCATCGACGTAACCGATACTCAGCCCGTGAAGCGGTACGGCATCGATCATGCGCTGGACTTCGTCGTCGGTGGCAAGGGTTGCAGCTGGAAGGTCGCGCAGCGCGTCCAGCACGGTCTCGCGATTGCGCATGCTGCCGAGCGCGAGCTCGCCGACGATGAACGGATGGATCAATACGCGCTCCGCTTCCAGCAAGGCGGTGAGCGTCGCGTCGCCGCCTCGCAAGTGATCGATCCAGACGGACGTGTCGACAAGGATCATGCGGGCTCCGACGGGCGGCGTGGAACCGATTCGAGGTCCGGCTCGGTGCCGCCGAGGCGGGCGAGTCGTCGCGCACTTTCGCGGGCGATCAATGCGCGCAGCGCTTCCCTCACGAGCGCCGATTTTTCGGTGACGCCGGTCAATTGCTGCGCTTTGGCGAGCAGTGCGTCGTCGAGGGACAAGGTGGTGCGCATGGGCGGCTCCCGGGAAAATCGATACATCAATTATCGCATCAAACGGTGCTCATTTTGATGCGATGCCGTGATGGGGTCACCTTGCCTTTCCTGTTGCCCGCGTTTCTCCTACAGTAGCGAAGCCTCGGGCCGTCCGGCCCGCAGGCGAGCCTGAGAGATCACAAGACCAACAAGGAACCATCCGATGAATATCAGCAAGCGTGGCGACCACCTGTTCGCGGCCGGGTTGTGGAAGGCGATCGGCGATGTCGCGAAATCGGTCCGTACCCAGATCGGCGAAACCAGCGAAGGGCGCGTGCTGGCCGACGCGCTGTTCGCGCTGCAGCGCGAGCTGGGCGGCAGCGAATTCGACGTGACGATCAACCAGGGGCGGCCCGTCGTGGGCCCCGATCCGCATTCGGTGATCTTCGGCAGGGCCGTCGAGCGCTTCAAGCAAGACATGGAGGCGGTGGTGTTCGCGCTGAAGCACCGCCGCAGCATCGACGGGCCGAACGGCGCGGAGCGCGCCGACGCGCTCACGCAGGCCAATACGCATCTCGCGACGGCGAAGCAGTACGCGATGTTCACGGTCGGGCGCTTCTTCGATGCGGTCGTCGACCGCGACGTGCTGGAGCAGATCGTGGGCGCCGAGTCGCCGACGCGCGGCCGGCCGCTCGCGGCACGCAAGGGGATCGACGAGACGCAGCGCACGCTCACCGGCGTGCGTCAGCGGATCATCGGCGCGATCGCGCAGATGTAATGCGATGGCCGCGCCGGCTCGTCGAGCCGCGCGGCCATCGCGTGATACGGATACGGAGGAATGGGGAGCCGGCGCGCCGTGCCGATGAAGGCTCGCGCCGCCGGCGAACCGGCTTACTGCGGGCCCATCTTCTTGATCAGCACGTCGAGCTCGGCCGCTTCTTCGTCGGTCAGGTCGACGAGCGGTGCGCGCACCGGGCCCGCGTCGTGGCCGACGAGCTTCGCGCCCGCCTTCACGATGCTGACCGCGTAGCCCGCGCGGCGATTGCGGATCTTCAGGTACGGCAGGAAGAACTCGTCGATCAGGCGGCCGACGGTTGCGTGGTCGTCCTTCGCGATCGCTTCGTAGAATGCCATTGCCGTCTTCGGGATGAAGTTGAACACGGCCGACGAGTACACCGGCACGCCGAGCGCCTTGTACGCGGCCGCATAGACTTCGGCCGTCGGCAGGCCGCCGAGGTACGCGAAGCGATCGCCGAGGCGGCGGCGGATCGTGACCATGCTCTCGATTTCACCGACGCCGTCCTTGAAGCCGATCAGGTTCGGGCAGCGGTCGGCAAGGCGCTCGAGCATGTCCGCATTCAGCTTCGAATTCGCGCGGTTATACACGACAACGCCGATCTTCAGCGCGCGGCACACCTGCTCGACGTGGTCGGCGATCCCTTCCTGGCTCGCTTCGGTCAGGTAGTGCGGCATCAGCAGCACGCCGCTTGCGCCGAGGCGCTCGGCTTCCTGCGCATATTCGATTGCGACGCGCGTCGCGCCGCCCGCGCCGGCGAGGATCGGCACCTTGCCCTTGCAGGTTTCCGTCGCGACGCGGATCACGTCCGAGTACTCGCGCTGCGTGAGCGAGAAGAATTCGCCGGTGCCGCCGGCCGCGAACAGCGCGCTCGCGCCATACGGCGCCAGCCATTCCAGACGCTCGGCATAGGTGCTCGGGCGGAAGCTGCCGTCGGCGTCGAAATCCGTCAGCGGAAACGACAGCAGGCCGTGGGAGATGATCTGTTTGAGTTCTTGCGGTGAAGTCATGGTTGGGGTCGTCCGTCTAGCGCGAGTGCTGGTTCGTCGGGAACGGCATACGAGCCGAATTGGCGATGTCGTTGTATGTCATCGTACAACGCAAGAAAGAGCGGCGCAAGCGGTTTGCTGGCGGGTCAAGGGTAGGGTCTTTCCGGATAAGGGTTTACGCAGCATCATCAACTGAGGTTGAATGTCGTATGATGACTAACGATATCGCAGACAGCTTCCAGGAATTCCAATGACTGCTTCCCCTCTCTACATCCGCGTGCACCCGGACGACAACGTCGCGATCGTCGTCAACGACGGCGGCTTGCCCGCGGGCGCGACGTTCGCCGACGGGCTGACGCTGTGCGAAGGCGTGCCTCAGGGGCACAAGGTCGCGCTCGTCGACCTCGCGGCGGGCGACCCGGTCATTCGCTACAACGTGGTGATCGGCTATGCGCTCACCGACCTGCGGCGCGGCAGCTGGGTCAACGAGCGCACGATGCGCATGCCCGAGCCGCCGGGCCTCGACGACCTGCCGCTCGCCACGCGTGCCGCGCCGCCGCTCGAGCCGCTCGAAGGCTATACGTTCGAGGGTTTTCGCAATGCCGACGGCTCGGTCGGCACGCGCAACATCCTCGCGATCACGACCACCGTGCAGTGCGTGTCGGGCGTCGTCGAGCACGCGGTGAAGCGGATCAAGGACGAACTGCTGCCGCGCTACCCGAACGTCGACGACGTGGTCGGGCTCGAACATACGTACGGCTGCGGCGTCGCGATCGATGCGCCCGACGCCGACATCCCGATCCGCACGCTGCGCAACATCAGCCTGAACCCGAACTTCGGCGGCGAGGTGATGACCGTGAGCCTCGGCTGCGAGAAGCTGCAGCCCGAGCGCCTGCTGCCGCCGGGCGCGATTCCGGTGAGCGCCGACGGCGCGACCGGCAACGGTGGCGTCGTCTGCCTGCAGGACGCCGCGCACGTCGGCTTCAACTCGATGATCGACTCGATCATGACGATGGCCGAATCGCATCTCGAACGGCTGAACCGCCGCCGCCGCGAAACCTGCCCCGCGTCGGATCTCGTCGTCGGCGTGCAGTGCGGCGGCAGCGACGCGTTCTCGGGGCTCACCGCGAACCCGGCCGTCGGCTTCGCGGCCGACCTGCTCGTGCGGGCGGGCGCGACGATCATGTTCTCCGAAGTGACCGAAGTGCGCGACGGCGTCGCGCAGCTCACGTCGCGCGCGGCGAACGAAGAAGTGGCCCGCGAGATCATCCGCGAGATGGACTGGTACGACCGCTACCTCGAGCGCGGCCGCGTCGACCGCAGCGCGAACACGACGCCGGGCAACAAGAAGGGCGGCCTGTCGAACATCGTCGAGAAGGCGATGGGGTCGATCGTGAAGTCGGGCAGCGCACCGATCGCCGGTGTCGTGCGCCCCGGCGATCGGGCGCGACAGAAGGGGCTGCTGTACGCGGCGACGCCCGCGAGCGATTTCATCTGCGGCACGCTGCAGCTCGCGGCGGGGATGAACCTGCACATTTTCACGACCGGCCGCGGCACGCCGTACGGCCTCGCGCAGGTGCCGGTCATCAAGGTCGCGACGCGCAGCGATCTCGCGCGCCGCTGGCACGACCTGATGGATCTCGACGCGGGGCAGATCGCGACCGGCGCGGCGACGATCGAGGACACGGGCTGGGCGCTGTTCCGGCTGATGCTCGACGTCGCGAGCGGCAAGCGCCGCACGTGGGCCGAGCAATGGAAGCTCGCGAACGCGTTGACGCTGTTCAATCCGGCGCCGGTGACCTGACGCGCAAGGTGGTGACGGCAAGACGATGCGGGCGCCTTCGGGCGCCCGTTTTCGTTGCGGAGCGCGTGCCGGCAACAGGCGACCGTCACTCGATGCCGATCGGCAGCGACAGCCCCACCTTCACGCGCGACATCACGACCATCGTTTCGAAGTGGCGGATGTTGTGGTGCTGGCGGAATACGCGCGTGGAAAATTCCTCGTAGTGATCGATGTCGCGCATCGCGATCATCAGCACGAAATCGGCGCGGCCCGTTACTACGTAGCACTGCATGACTTCCGGCAGCGATTTCAGGAACCGCTTGAATTCGTCGAGCAGGTCGACCCGTTCGCGCTCGACCTGCACGAGCACGAGCATCGTCAACGGGAGGCCGACCTTGTTCGGATCGACGACGGCGACATCCTGCTGGATATAGCGCTCGTCGCGCAGCCGCTTGACGCGGCGCAGGCACGCGGGCGGGCTCAGGCCGATCTCGGCGGCGAGCGCCTGGTTGGTGATCTGGTTGTCGTGCTGGAGACGGGCGAGGATTCGCAGATCGAAGTCGTCGAGCGGTGCGGCGATGGAATTCATCGGATTTCCTTGTGGAGGAAAAAACGAAACAAATTCACGAATCGGGCGGCGCGATGTTTATCGGATTTCGCGACGGCTGCCGATAATCGTAGCATCCGTCAACCACGAAGCTGCGAGGAAATCATCATGCGTTCCCGACATCTGCTGCTGGCGCTTGCGCCGCTCGTGCTGGCCGTTTCCGCGTTCGGCGCGGACACGGTCGTCGTAGGTTTTGCCGGCGCGCTCACCGGCGCGCAGGCCCATTTCGGCGAGGACAGCGCGCGCGGCATCCGGCTCGCGATCGACGAAATCAATGCCGGCCATCCGAGCGTCGCCGGGCATCCGGTCACGTTCGCGCTCGACGCACAGGATGACCAGGCCGACCCGAAGGTCGCGACGACGGTCGCTCAGCGCTTCGTCGATACGCATGTCAGCGCCGTCATCGGTCACCAGAATTCGGGAACGTCGATCGCCGTCGCGCGGCTCTACGCGACGGCCAACATCGCGGAGCTGACACCGTCGGCGACCAATCCCGAGTTCACGCGCCTGGGCTATCGCACCACGTTCCGGTTGCTCGCGAATGACGACTTCCTTGGTCAGACCGTCGCCCGCTATGCGGTCGAGCAGCTGCACGCGCGCCGTATCGGCGTCGTCGACGATCGTACGGCGTACGGGCAGGGCATCGCGGACGTGTTCGTCGGCGGGCTCGGGGCGTCGGGCGCGACCGTCGTCGCACGCGAATACACGACGGACAAAGCCTTCGACTTCGGCGCACCGCTGACGTTGCTCAAGGGCAAGGCGCCCGATGCGATCTTCTTCGGCGGCATGGACACGCAGGGCGGCCCGATGCTCAAGCAGATGAGGAAGTTGCGGATCGCCGCGCCGCTGCTGGGTGGTGACGGCCTGTGCACGCACGAAATCCTGAAGCTGGCCGGCGACGCGCTCGACGGCAATCTCGTGTGCGCGGACGGCGGCAGGAGCCTGGCGAAGATGCCGGGCGGTCCGGCGTTCGCTGCACGCTTCACGCAGAAATACGGTGCACCCGTGCAGCTCTACGCGCCGTATGCGTACGACGCGATGATGGCCGTCTACCACGCGGTGATGCTCGCGCAGTCCACCGATCCCGCGAAGATTGTCGATGCGCTGCATCGCGTCGACTTCCAGGGCGTGACCGGCCGGATCGCATTCGATGCACGCGGCGAACTGCGCAATCCGGCGGCAACGATTTCGACGTTCAAAGGAGGCAACAAGGTGACTTTGTCGGAGGTGGTCAAATGAATACGCGGATTCTTCCCGTGGGCACGGCGTCGCTGCGCGACGTCGCTCGGCCGGTCGACGACGTGGGCACGCCCGCGGTACGCGAAGCGGCCAGCGCACTGCGCGCCGCGCTGCGCGCGTTTCGCGATGAACACGGCTTTGGACGCGCGGTCGCCGCACCGCAGATCGGCATCGGGCAGCGGATGATCGCGCTCGCGCTGGACGGCTGGCCCGACGTGATCGTGAATCCCGCGATCGTGTGGCGCAGCGACGCGCGGATGACGCTGTGGGACGACTGCATGTGCTTTCCGGACCTGTTCGTGCGCGTCGAGCGCCATGCGTCGGTGAGCGTGCGCTACACGACGCTCGACGGCGAGCCGCATCAGCGCGACGCGCTGTCGCCCGACGTGTCGGAGCTGATGCAGCACGAGATCGATCACCTCGACGGCAAGCTGTCGTTCGATCGCGCGGCGGGGCCGAACGCGGTCGTGCATCGCAGCGTGTTCGACGCCGACCGTGCGTCGTTCGCGGCGCAGGTCGACTACACGCCGAACGTGCCGCGGGAGACACGCATGGCCCATCGTGGCATTCCATCTGTCGAAGCGCCCGCGTTTCCGCAGGGCGCCGCCTACATGAACGGCCGCTTCATTCCGATCGCCGACGCGCGCGTATCGGTGCTCGACTGGGGCTTTCTGCACTCCGACGTCACGTACGACACCGTGCATGTTTGGAACGGCCGCTTCTTCCGCCTCGACAAGCATATCGAGCGATTCAGGCGCTCGCTTGCGCGGTTGCGGCTGAACGTGTCGTTGACCGACGATGCGCTGCGCGACATCCTCGTCGAATGCGTGCGCCGCTCGGGGCTGCGCCACGCCTACGTCGAGATGCTGTGCACGCGCGGCGTGTCGTCGACCTTCAGCCGCGACCCGCGCGATGCGGTGAACCAGTTCATCGCGTTCGCGGTGCCGTACGGATCGGTCGCGAACGAGCGGCAGTTGCGCGAAGGGCTGCACCTCCACGTGATCGACGACGTGCGGCGCATTCCGCCCGAATCGGTCGATCCGCAGATCAAGAACTATCACTGGCTGGACCTCGTCGCCGGGCTGCTGAAGGGCTATGACGCGGGCGCGGAGTCGGTCCTGCTGAAGTGCACGGACGGCAGCATCGCCGAAGGGCCCGGGTTCAACGTGTTCGTCGTGCGCGACGGCCGGCTGCGGACGCCCGAGCGCGGCGTGCTGCACGGCATCACGCGGCAGACCGTGTTCGAGCTGGCGACGGCGATGGGCATCGACGCCCAGGCTGTGCGCATCGACGATGCGCAGTTGCGCGACGCGGACGAAGTGTTCATCACGTCGACGGCCGGCGGCATCATGCCGGTCACGCGGCTGAACGACGCGACGATCGGCGACGGCCGTCCGGGGCCGGTGACGCGCCGGCTGTTCGACGCGTACTGGGCGAAGCACGGCGATCCGGCGTGGAGTCTGGCGGTCGACTACGCGGACGGCTGAGCACGGCCGGCGGCGGAGGCGCGATTTCCTTACCTCCCGCGTAATCGACCGCCCGCGCAGGCCCGGCGACGATAGCGGCACGCGGACCCGAAACGTCCGCGACATCGTCCACCGACACAAGGAGCCTCGCCATGAACACCGCTCAATCCGCTTCGTCCGTTCACGCCGACCTGATCGACCGCTACTTCGACGCCTGGAACGAACCCGATGCCGCCCGCCGCCGCGAACTGATCGATGCGACCTACGCGAGCGACGCAGCCTATCGCGATCCGCTGATGGCCGGCGACGGCCGCGCCGGCATCGATACGATGATCGCCGCCGTGCAGCAGCGTTTCCCCGCCTACCGCTTTCGCCGCACGACCGACGTCGACGCGTTCGGCCAGCACCTGCGGTTCTCGTGGGCGCTCGTGTCGCCCGACGGCGCGGCGATCGTGAAGGGCTCGGACTTCGGCACCGTCGACGCGTCGGGCCGCCTCGCGTCGGTCACGGGTTTCATCGACGAAATGCCGGCCGCCGCGGCGTGACGCGAACGATGCATGCACCACGGCCGCCGGGATCGGGTAACGTTATGCGATTCGTTACCCACCCCGGAGACCAACCCACATGCTGAAGAATCTCGACCCGCTGCTGCACGCCGACATCCTGCACACGCTGCGCGCGATGGGCCACGGTGACGAAATCGCGATCTGCGACGCGAATTTCCCGGCGGAATCCGTCGCCGAGCACACGGTGGTCGGCCGCGCGCTGCGCGTAGACGGCGCCGATTCGGCGCGCGTCGTGCGCGCGGTGCTGTCGGTGCTGCCGCTCGACACGTATGTCGACACGCCCGCGTGGCGGATGGAAGTCGTCGGCGACGCAGCCGCGGTGCCGCCCGTGCAGCGCGAAGTGCAGGCCGAGATCGACCGCGCGGAAGGGCGTGCGGTGCCGCTGACCGGCGTCGAACGTTTCGCGTTCTACGAGCGCGCGCAGCAGGCGTATGCGGTGATCGTCACCGGCGAAACGCGCGGCTACGGCTGCTTCATCTTCAAGAAAGGCGTGCTGTTGAGCGACGCGGGCTAAACGCGTTTTTCATCGCGCCGGGCTGCCGGCGCGGCCGCCGCGTTGTAAAGATTTGCTACAAGCCCTTGGACACCGCGGAAAGACCCTCTATGCTGGCCCATTTGCCGCGCGCCCTCCGGGGCCGCGCGGCGCCGAACCGCCCGGGTGCGCCCGGCGCGGGCGGCCGAATTGCATACGAGGAGAGAGGCATGACGCGTACCGTCGATTCCGGCGTCATTTTTTTCGCACGCCTGGCGCTGGCGGCGTTGTTCTTGTGGGGCGGCATCATGAAGCTGCTCGGCTACAGCGACTTCATCGCGTATCTGCACGGGATGAACGTGCCCTATCAACAGGTCGTCGGGCCGATCGTCGTCGCGATTGAGGGGCTGGGCGGCCTGCTGCTGATCGTCGGCTATAAGGTCCGGCCGCTCGCGTTGCTGATGGCGGTCTACACGATCGCGACCGCGATGGTCGGGCACAATTTCTGGGACGCGACGAACGCCGCCGTCCAGCACGACATGGTGATTCACTTCTGGAAGAACGTCGCGATCGCCGGCGGATTCCTGCTGCTGTTCGTCACGGGCGCCGGCGGCGCGAGCATCGACGCGCTGCGCCGGCCGAGTTCGTCGTACGGCGTGCTGCGCTGAACCGGGCAGATTCACGCAGCCGCCGCCAGGTCGACGCAAGACAAAAGGGCCGAATCCCGCACGCCGCGGGATTCGGCCCTTCGTTCATGAAGCGGGCGCCGACGTTCAGTGCGTGCCCTTCACATCCTTCGCATCCTTCGAGAACTGCACGGCGATCGCGCCGAGCACGCAGATCGCCGCGACGTACACGACCGGCGCGAGCGGATTCGACTTCATCATCAGCGACACGATCACCGGCGTGAGCCCGCCGAAGATCGCATACGCGACGTTGTACGAGAACGAGATGCCCGAGAAGCGCACGACGGCCGGGAAGCTCTTGACCATCACGAACGGCACCGCGCCGATCGTGCCGACCATGAAGCCCGCGATCCCGTAGTAGAGCGGCAGCGTCGACGCATCGGCCGCGACCTGCGCGAACAACAGGTAGTAGCACGCGGCCAGCCCGATGCCGCCGATGGCGAGCACGCGCTTCGCGCCGATCCAGCCCGCGAGTGAACCTGCGGTGATGCAGCCGGCCGTCAGGCACAGCGTCGCGACGCTGTTCGCGAACAGCGTCGTCGCCGGTGTCAGGTGGAACTGCTTTTGCAGCAGCGCGGGCGTCATCAGGATCACGACGACGATCGCGGCCGACAGCATCCACGTGAGCAGCATCGACACGATCACCGCGCGGCCATGGTCGCGCAGCACGGCCTTCAGCGGAATCTCCGCCGCGAGCGCCTTCTTCGCCTTCATCTCGGCGAACACCGGCGTTTCGTGCAGCCAGCGACGCAGGTACACGGAGAACAGCCCGAACACGCCGCCGAGCAGGAACGGAATGCGCCATGCGAATGCGCCGACTTCGGCCGCCGAGTAGCGGCTGTTGATGCCGGCCGCGACGAGCGAGCCGAGCAGGATGCCGGCCGTGAGGCCCGCGGTCAGCGTGCCGCACGCATAGCCGATATGGCGCGACGGCACGTGCTCGGACACGAACACCCACGCGCCCGGCACTTCGCCGCCGACCGCCGCGCCCTGCAGCACGCGGAACAGCAGCAGCAACACCGGCGCGAGGATGCCGATCGTGTCGTAGGTGGGCAGCAGGCCCATCAGCAGCGTCGGCACCGACATCATCAGCACGCTCAGCGTGAACATCCGCTTGCGGCCGAACAGGTCGCCGAAGTGCGCCATGATCACGCCGCCGAGCGGGCGCGCGAGATAGCCGGCCGCGAAGATGCCGAACGTCTGCAACTGGCGCAGCCAGTCGGGAATGTCGTGCGGGAAGAACAGCTGCCCTATCGCCGGCGCGAAGAACACGAAGATGATGAAGTCGTAGAACTCGAGGGCGCCGCCGAGTGCGGCGAGGCCGAGGGTCTTGTAGTCGCTGCGCGTGAGCGCGCGTTCGGCGGCGCGAGGCACGCCGCTCAATTCGGAAGCTTGCATGGTCAGGACGATCGGTTTTCGAATGTAGTTGTCGGTGCTGCGTCTCCAGGGCCCGCTTTTCGGCATGGACTGACAAGGCGCGGCTTGCGTCGTCGAAGCGCGCCGCGTGCCGGGTGCGGCACGCAACACGCGCCGCCGCACCGGGATGGGGCACGGCGGAGACGAAGCGTCAAAGCGGGTGGGGGGATTCTACAGGAGCGCGAAATGCCTGCACGCGGGCGCGCGCCGAGGACGGTTCGGACCATGCGGCCGAAGCGCGCGGCGCGGGCGGCCGGTGAGCCGCTGGCGCGCCGCGCGGGGCAGCGTGCGCGTATCAGTTGCCGGCGATCGTATCGACCGGCTTGAACGCGCCGCGCTCGACCTTGTAGATCGTCACCGGTGCGTCCTTCAGGTCGCCCTTCGGGTCGTACGCGATGCTGGGCGCCGACACGCCCTTGATCGACACCTTGCCGAGATACGGCGTGTACACCTTCGGATCGGTCGAGTTCGCGTCCTTCATCGCGGTGAGCAGCGCGATCGTGCCGTCGTACGAATACGGCGAGTACGTGATCACGTCTTCGTTGAAGCGCGCCTTGTAGCGTGCCGCGTAGCCGGAGAAGCCCGGCATCTTCTCCTTCGGCAGCCCGCCCATGTAGACGATCGCGCCTTCGGCCGCGTCGCCGCCGACCTTCAGGAACGTCGGCGAGCGCGACATCTCGCCCGTCACGAACGCCGACTTCATCCCGAGCTGGCGCATCTTGCGGATCATCGGCGACGATTGCGCGTCGCCGCCGCCGTAGAAGACCGCGTCCGGATTCACGCCCTTCAGGTTGGTCAGGATCGCCGAGAAATCGAGCGCCTTGTCGTTCGTGAAGTCGCGCTTGACGATCGTGCCGCCGGCCGCTTCAACGGCCTTCGCGAATTCGTCGGCGATGCCCTGGCCGTAGGCCGTGCGGTCGTCGATGATCGCGATGCGCTTGAAGTGCAGCGTCTTGACCGCATACGTGCCGACGATGCGGCCGGCCTGCGCGTCGCTCGTCAGCAGCCGGTAGGTCGTCTTGTAGCCGCGCGCGGTGTATTGCGGCGACGTCGCCATCGAGATCTGCGGCAGCCCCGCGCGATCGTACAGATCGGACGCCGGAATGCTGGTGCCCGAGTTGAAGTGGCCGATGATCCCGCGGACGTTGTCGTCGATCAGGCGCTGTGCGACGGTCGTACCGGTGCGCGGGTCGGCCTGGTCGTCCTGCGAGTCGAGCTGGAACGTGACGGGCTTGCCGCCGATCGTCGGATGCGTCGCGTTGAAATCGGCGATCGCGAGTTGCACGCCCTTCTGCATGTCCGTGCCGTAATTCGACTGCGGGCCGGTCAGCGGTGCGGCGAAACCGATCTTGACGACGTCGGCGGCGACGGCGTGCGCGCCCGACAGTGCGCAGGCGGCGGCCAGCGCGACGTGCGATACCTTCAGCTTCACTTTCACTTCCCCTTGATGGCGTGGTTGGGCCGCCGCCGGCATGCGGGCCGGCGCCGGTAAACCGGGCGAGACGGTTCGATCGGCAGGCCGATGTGCTGGCCATGCAAGTACGCCGTCGGCCGTGCGCGCTGTGCCGGAATCGGCGTGCGCGATGGCGGATGCGGCGGCCCGTGCATGCCGATTGCGGCAGCGGCGGGAGGTCGTCTCGCGACCGTGAAGCGAAGTCTAGGTTGTGAAAATGCGGGCGTCTTGCGCGTTCGATGCGTGGCCGGCGACGATATCGGCATATCGTCGATTACCCTGATATATGCCGAAATCGTCATGGCAAATGCGCAAACCCGCCAAGACGCGGGGCGCCGGCATTTTTAGGATGGCGAGTCCGGGTGCGTGGTGCCGGTGTGCCGATGCGCTGCGCCGGCCATGGCGGCAGCGGAACGGCCGCCGGCCGCGCAGGTGCTGCGAAGCGGTTGCGTGCACAACCTCTGCTGCTCACCGATGTAACCGACGGGACGCACGATGCAACCGGCTGTCGCCTTGCCCGCCCCCCCGCCCCCGCGCTCGGCGCGACGCGATCGAAGGGGCGCTCCTATAATCGACGCCATCTGCCACTCGCTTCGCGGTTGCCGGGATGACGACCTTGCTTGCCGTACCGCCCATGAGCCTGTCCGACACGTTGCGCGCCCCCTCCGACAACGCCGATTTCGGCGCGATGCTCGCGCATTTCCGCCTGCTCGAACCGGTGTTCGATGCGTTGCCGGACGTCGCGTTCTTCGTGAAGGATGCGAGCGGCCGCTATGCGCTCGTCAATCGCACGCTGGCGATGCGCTGCGGCTACAAGGACAAGCGCGACCTGCTGGGCAAGACCGCCGACGAGGTGTTTCCGCGGCGCTTCGGCCGCAGCTATTTCGAGCAGGACATGGCGACGATCAACGCCGGCCAGCAGCTGATGGACCAACTCGAACTGCACCTGTATCCGGGTCGCCAGCCGGGCTGGTGCCTGACCTGCAAGGAGCCGCTGCGCGACGCCGCGGGCGGGGTGGTCGGCCTCGCGGGCATCTCGCGCGACCTGAAGGCGCACGAGGGCTCGCACCCGGCGTACAGCCGGCTCGCCGACGTGGTCCAGCACATCCAGGATCATTACGTGCAGCCGCTGAACCTGAAGCAACTCGCGCAGATGGCCGGCATGTCGGTCGCGCAGCTCGAACGCTACTTCCACAAGGTGTTCCACCTGACGCCGCGCCAGGTGCTGCTGAAGACGCGGCTCGACGCGGCCACCGCGCTGCTCGTCACGCACGACAAGGTGACCGACGTCGCCGCGCTATGCGGCTACACGGATCACAGCGCGTTCACGCGCCAGTTCAAGGCGACGGTCGGCGTGACGCCGACGGAATACCGGTTGATGCTGCAGGAGCGGGCGGGGTGACGCGACTCGCCGGCGTGGCGGGCGTGTCGCGGGGATCGGGGTAAGGCGGGGAAACGGGTGAGGAAGCGGAAAACGGTGAAACGGCGGCTCAGCGGTAGCCGAGCCCTTTCAGGATGGCCGTGCCGTCTTCGGTCAGCCGGAAGCTCGGGGCCGTATCGGGGTCGAGCTTGACCATTTCGACGAGGCCGGCTTCCTGCAGCGCGGGCAATTCGGGTTTGGCGTTCGCGCCGATCGGGGCATGCAGCAGCACGAGCAGCGTCGCGATTTCGTGATGACTGAGCAGGCGGCGCAGCATCGTCTTCTTTGCAGGGGGCGCGGCCGGGCGGCCCGCGGGTGCTTCTACGGCGCTCATCGCTTTCCTCCTTTTCGAGATAACCATCGGGGTACTGGTTGCGGATGGTGCCGTCGAAGACTTAAGCGATTCTTAAAACGGGGGCGGGCGACGCAATGCTGCACTGCGGTATGAGTTACGGCATGTAACGTCAGGCGACGCGCGGCTTCCGACACGACCGTGACGGGCCGCGCGGGCCCGGCGGCGCGATATACCCCGATGGCGCGGGAGGGAGGGGGCTCATCCCGTTGATCGCCCAATCGCGAGCACGGTCCGGCCCCAAACTCCGCGTCCTGTCCTTATTTTCGCCGCTGCGCCTGCGCGGCGAGCCGCACGGCCGCATTCGCCGCGCCGTAGCCGTCGTACCCGCCGCGCCGCTCGACGATCTCGAGCGAGAAGCGGTTGTCGACCAGTTCCGTATACGCATGCAGGAATTCGCCGCCGTCCTCGTCGCGGTCGTACAGCAGGTGATGCGCGCTCAGCGTGTCGATCAGCTCGTCCGGCAGCGCGTAGCGCGCGGCGAGGTCGTCGTAGTAATTGGCCGGAATGCGCAGGAACGGCACGCCGTCGGCCGCGAACGCGGCGACCGTCTTCACGATGTCGTCGGTGCGGAACGCGACGTGGTTCAACCCGGTGCCGTGGTAGCGGTCGAGCGATTCGGCGACGGCCGTATGACGGTCGACCGACGCGTTCAGCGCGATCCGCACCGAGCCGTCGGCGCTGCGCACCGCGCGGCTGCGCATCAGCCCGTACGGGTCGGGCACGAGCCAGCTGCGCTCGGCCTCGAAGCCGAACGCCGTCTTGAAGAACAGGATCCACGTGTCGAGCGCGTCGGCCGGCAGCGCGAGGCACACGTGGTCGATGCCCGTCAGCGGGCCGACCTCGGTCGGGCCGTCGATGTCGGTCAGCACGAAGTCCGATTCATACAGCGTCGGCGTATCCGGCGCTTCGTCGACGAAATACTCGAGGCTGCCGTCCGGCGCCTTCACGCTCGGCAGCACGCGTTCGTTCGGCCCGACCCGGCCGGAGAACGGCGCGTAGCCGAAGCCGGCCGCGCGTTCGAACGCCACTTTCGCGTCGTCGACGCGAAACGCGGACGCGCACAGCGACAGTCCGTGCTGCTGGAAGAACGCATCGGCGAACGAGTCGCGCTCGGCGTTCAGCACGATCGACGCGGCGCCGTGCTGGAACAGCGTCACGTCCTTCGAGCGATGCCGGCCGGCGAGCCGGAAGCGCATCCGGCCGAGCCATTCGCCGACGGTCGCCGCCGCCTGCGCGTCGACCGCGAATTCGATGAACTGGAACCCGACGTGCGCGGGTGGCGCGGGCGGCGCGAACAGCGGCTGGCTGGCGGCCGGCGCGATCCCCTCCTGGGCGAGCCGCGCGCGCGTCAGGTCTTCCAGATAGAGCAGCGAGCGATGGCCGTCGGCGGCCGTGAGCGCGGTCGGCGCCGCGCGGAAGCCGTCGTTGAAGATCTCGAGCGACAGCGGCCCCGTATAACCCGACTCGATCACGCGCGCGGTGAAGCGCGCCAGGTCGAAGTCGCCCTGGCCCGGGAACGAGCGGTAGTGGCGGCTCCATTCGAGCACGTCCATCACGAGCTTCGGCGCGTCGGCGATCTGCACGAACGCGATTCGGTCGCCGGGGATGTCGGCGATCCCGTCCGGCGAATCGTCGAGCGACAGCGTGTGGAAGCTGTCGAGCGCGAGGCCGAGGTGCGGGCTGTTCACGGCGTTCACGAGCTTCCACGCGTGGCCGTACCGCTTCACGACGCGGCCCCACGCCAGCGCTTCGTACGCGGCCACCACGCCGGCCTGCCGGGCGGCCTCGGCGAGCACGCCGAGCTGGTCGACGAGCAATCCGTCGTCGGCGATCGTATCGGCCGCCACACTGCTGCAGACGAGGATGCGGTCGGTACCGAGCGCATGCATCACGTCGAACTTGCGCTTGATC
The DNA here is from genome assembly GCF_902832985.1 of Burkholderia sp. BCC0097. NCBI lineage: Bacteria > Pseudomonadati > Pseudomonadota > Betaproteobacteria > Burkholderiales > Burkholderiaceae > Burkholderia > Burkholderia sp. BCC0097. The sequence continues at coordinate 12,316 of NZ_CADFDM010000008.1, read as the reverse complement.
CGGTCGAGATTGCGCGCGAGCTGGGCCGCGCTCACGCCCTCGAAGTCGCGAAACGGCTGGAACAGCACGATGTCGAGGCCGAGATCGGCGGCCATGCGCCGGACGTCGGCCGGCGATCCGTCGAAGTAGACGAGGTCGTTTTCGAAGATTTCGACGCCGTCGAAGCCCGCGGCCTGGACGGCGGCGAGCTTCTCGGCGAGCGTGCCGGACAGGGAGACGGTGGCGATCGAGCGCTGCATGGGCGATTCCTGCGGATGAGCGGGGCACGACGCCCGCTGAACCGACCCTGAATGAACCAGTCGTTGAGTTCGGCGCGGGCGCCATATCCCGAATTTACTGGGCTAGTGATCCGTATTGTACAAACTAACTAGATGGTACAAATTAGCGAAAACCCGGAAAGACATTGAGCTTGCGCAAGCGCACACTAGCGCCAAATCTTGACGTCAGGGGGCGGAGTCGGCTAACGGTTCGCCCCCGTTTCTGGAGCAACATCACATGAGCAAGCACAAGGTGCTGGTGCTGAACGGCCCGAACCTCAATCTGCTGGGCACGCGCGAGCCCCATATCTACGGCGCGGAAACCCTCGCCGATCTCGAGCAGCGCTGCCGCACGGCGGCGGAAGGGCTCGGACTGGAAATCGAGTTCCGTCAGTCGAACGCCGAGCATCAGCTGATCGACTGGCTGCATGCCGCGCGTCACGACACGCACGGCATCGTGATCAACCCGGCCGCCTATACGCATACGTCGGTGGCGCTGGCCGACGCGCTTTCCGCGATCGCGAAGCCGGTGATCGAAGTGCATATCTCGAACGTCCATCGCCGCGAGGCGTTTCGCCACCATTCGTATATCTCGGCGATCGCCGAAGCCGTGATCTGCGGCTGCGGCACCGAAGGCTACGTGTTCGCGCTGCAGCGCCTGGCGACGGTGTTCGCGCAGGGAGCCGCACGATGAGTCGCCCGTCGTTTCTGATCGGCCTGATCGGCCAGGGCATCGGCGGTTCGCTGTCGCCCGCGATGCACGAGGAAGAAGGGTTCCGCCAGGGCTTCGGCTACGTGTACCGGCGCATCGATCTCGATGTGCTCGGCGTGACCGCCGACGCGCTGCCGCAGCTGCTCGACGCCGCGCAGCGGATGGGCTACAACGGGCTGAACATCACGCACCCGTGCAAGCAGCGCGTGATCGAGCACCTCGACGCGCTGTCGGACGACGCGCGCGCGCTCGGCGCGGTGAACACCGTGCTGTTCAAGGACGGCAAGCGGATCGGCCACAACACCGACTGGTCGGGCTTCGCGAAATCGTTCAGCCGCGGGCTGCCCGGCGCGTCGCTCGAACGCGTCGTCCAGCTCGGCGCGGGCGGCGCGGGTGCGGCCGTCGCGCACGCGGCGCTGCAGATGGGCGCGGCCGAACTGACGATTTTCGACGTCGACGGCACGCGCGCCACTGGGCTGGCGGGCGAATTGCAGCAGCGCTTTCCCGCCGCTCGCGTCACGCCGGGCAGCGATCTCGCGGCCGCGATGCGCGCCGCGACCGGCCTGATCCACTGCACGCCGACCGGCATGGCCAAGCATCCGGGCCTGCCGCTGCCGGCCGACCTGCTCCACGCGGGCATGTGGGTGGCCGACATCGTGTATTTCCCGCTCGAAACCGAACTGATCCACGCCGCGCGCGCGGCCGGCTGCGCGACGCTGCCGGGCGGCGGGATGGCCGTGTACCAGGCCGTCGACGCGTTCGAGCTCTTCACCGGGCGCACGCCCGACGCCGAGCGAATGTTCGGTCATTTTCAGTCGCTCGTCGCGCGCTGACCCCCTTACAGACACAGAAAGAGACCAGGAGACGACCATGCAGCACACCACCCACACGAGCGCCGCGCCGGCGCAGGCGGCCGGCACGGTCCGGCGCACATCGGCGCGCTACAAGATCCTCGCGCTGCTCGCGATCGGCACGATGATCAACTATCTCGACCGCACCGTGCTGGGCGTGGCTGCACCGCAGCTCACCAAGGAACTCGGCATCAACGCGGCCGTGATGGGCATCATGTTCTCCGCGTTTTCGTGGACGTACGTGGCGATGCAGGTGCCAGGCGGCCTGTTCCTCGACCGCTTCGGCAGCAAGGTCACCTATTACTGGTCGATGACGCTGTGGTCGCTGTGCACGTTCCTGCAAGGCTTCGTGCCGGGCATCGCGACGTTGCTCGCATGCCGGCTGGGCCTCGGGGTGACGGAAGCGCCATGCTTCCCGACCAACAGCCGCGTCGTCGCGACGTGGTTCCCGCAGAACGAACGCGCGATGGCGACCGGTACCTATACCGTCGGCGAATACATCGGCCTCGCGTTCTTCAGCCCCGTGCTGTTCGCGCTGATGGGCGCATTCGGCTGGCGCTCGCTGTTCTGGGTCGTGGGCGCGGTCGGCATTGCGTTCGGCCTCGTCTGGTGGAAGTTCTACCACGAGCCGCGCAACCATCCGGGCGCGAACTCGGAGGAACTCGCGTACATCGAAGCTGGTGGCGGTCTCGTGCACGGTGCGCGCAAGACCGGCGACAAGGGCGACAAGCCGGCGCAGCCGAAATTCAGCTGGTCGATGGTCGGCAAGCTGGTGAAGAAGCGTCAGCTCGCGGGCATCTGCCTCGGCCAGTTCGCCGGCAACTCGACGCTCGTGTTCTTCCTGACCTGGTTCCCGACCTATCTGGCAACCGAACGCCACATGGGCTGGCTGAAGATCGGTTTCTTCGCGGTGATGCCGTTCATCGCCGCGTCGGTCGGCGTGATGTTCGGCGGGATCTTCTCCGACTGGCTGCTGCGCCGCGGCAAATCCGCGAACCTCGCACGCAAGCTGCCGATCATCGCGGGCCTGCTGCTCGCGTCGACGATCATTCTCGCGAACTACGTGCAGAGCAACGAAGCCGTGATCGCGATCATGTCGGTCGCATTCTTCGCGCAGGGGATGGCCGCGCTCGGCTGGACGCTCGTGTCGGACATCGCGCCGGACGGACTGCTCGGCGTGACGGGCGGCATCTTCAACTTCGCGGCGAACCTCGCCGGCATCATCACGCCGCTCGTCGTCGGCTTCATCGTCGCGTCGACCGGCTCGTTCGTCGGCGCGCTCGTGTTCATCGGCGTGATCGCGCTGGTCGGTGCGCTGTCGTACATCTTCGTCGTCGGCGATATCAAGCGGATCGAGCTGTAGGCACTGGTTCCCCGCACACAGGGTGCGTTCGCCCGGCGGCCAATCGGCCGCCGGGCTTTTTTATTTGCGCGCGCCGGTGGGCGGGCCGGCATGTGCGCCACTTCATGCTTGCTGCATCGCGATGCCGAGCGATTCGGCCGCGGCCGCGATGGCGGCGACCGCACGCCGGATATCGCCCGCATCGATCGCGCCGATGCAGCCGACGCGGAACGTCTCGAGCCGCGTGAGCTTGCCCGGATACAGGATGAAGCCCGCGCCGCGCACCGCGTCGTAGAAGCGGCGGAAATCGTAGGCCGGATGGTCGGGCGCGTGAAACGTGACGATCACCGGCGCCTGCACGCTCGCGTCGAGGAACGGCACGAAGCCGAGCGCGCCCATCGATTCGACCAGCGTCCGGCAGTTGTCCGCATAGCGCGCCCCACGCGCCGGCTGGCCGCCTTCGGCGAGGTACTGGTCGAGCGCGGCGCGCAGCGCGGCAATCACGTGCGTCGGCGGCGTGAAGCGCCATTGTCCCGTCTTGCGCAGGTACGCGTACTGATCGTGGAGATCGAGCGCGAGCGACGGCGAGTTGCCTTCGCTCGCGTCGAGCGCGTCGCGCCGCACGATCGCGAATCCCATTCCCGGCACGCCTTCCAGGCATTTGCCGCTGGCCGAGATCAGCGCGTCGATGCCGCTGTCCGCCAGCGCGATCGGCAACGCGCCGAACGAACTCATCGCGTCGACGATCAGCCGCTTGCCGTGCCGCCGGCATGCGGCCGCGATCGCGTCGAGCGGATTCAGGATTCCGGCGCTCGTTTCCAGATGCACGAGCGCGACGTGCGTGATGCGCGGCTCGCGCACGAACGCGGCTTCGACGGCCGCCGCGTCGACGGCCGCGTCCTCGCCGAACGGCAACGCGATCGCGTCGATGCCGAGCCGGCCGAGAATCTTCAGGATGCGTGCGCAATACGCGCCGTTGTCGGGCACCAGCACGACGCCGTCGCGCGGCACCAGCGTGCCGAGCGCGGCTTCGACCGAGAACGTGCCGCTGCCCTGCATCGGCACGCACACGTACTCGTCTCCGCCATGCGCGATGGCGACGAGATCCGCGCAGACGCTGGCCGTCATCTGATTGAAAGCAGCATCCCACGACCCCCAGTCATGTTGCATTGCGTGGCGTGTTGTGGCGGACGTGGTGAGCGGGCCGGGCGTGAGCAGGATCGGGTCGGGCATGGCTTTTATCTCCAGCGAAGGGCGGACGAAACGCCGGGCGGCATTTCTGGATGACTTGCATGATAGTGGCAAAATGTGTCATTTTTTGGAGATTGTGGCATTCGTCACGGCTTTGTCATCGAACGCTGTGATCCTTCGGTTGCCGCGCGACACCAGCCTGAGCGCGGCAGTGCGGCGGGCCGTCCAGCGGCCTGCCCGGAGATAACAGGAGAGCCGGATCGTGCCCCGGCCGTTTGGTGTTCCGCCTACGGAGAAGTGAGATGACACTGCAGAAACCCTCGCGCGCCGCTGCCGGCGCGTTCCGCAAGCTCGCGCTGGCCGCCTGTGCCGCCGGCCTGCTGCAAGGCGTCGCGATGCCGGCGCACGCGGCGAACGCGGTCGTGCTGTACACGGCGGACGGCCTCGAGAACCTCTATCGCGATGTGCTGCCGGCTTTCGAGAAGAAGGAAGGCGTCAAGGTCAACATCGTGACGGCAGGCAGCGGCGAGGTGGTGAACCGCGCGAACATCGAGAAGAATTCCCCGAAGGCCGACGTGATCGTCACGTTGCCGCCGTTCATCCAGCAAGCCGGCCAGATGGGCCTGCTGCAGCCGTACCAGAGCGTGAACTACAAGAACGTGCCGGCCATCGCGAAGGCCGAGGACGGCACGTGGGCGACGTTCGTGAACAACTACTTCTCGTTCGCGATCAACCCGGACGTCGTGAAGAACCAGCCGAAGACGTTCGCCGACCTGCTGTCGCCCAGCTATGCCGGCAAGGTCGCATACTCGAACCCGGCCACGGCCGGCGACGGGATGGCCGTGCTGATCCTGACGACGTCGCTGATGGGCGAGGACAAGGCGTTCGACTACCTCGCGAAGCTGTCGCAGAGCGTGAAGTTCCACACGAAGGGCACGGGCTACCTGAACGTGCTGCTGTCGCGTAACGAGATCAGCGTCGCGAACGGCGACCTGCAGATGGACCTCGACGACGCCGAGCACGGCGCGCTGTCCGTCAAGCCGATCTTCCTGGCCGCGAAGGCCGGCGACCAGCCGACCACGTTCCAGCTGCCGTACGGCATCGGCCTGATCAAGAGCGGCCCGAACCAGGATGCCGGCAGGAAGCTGATCGACTACCTGATGTCGACGGAAGTGCAGTCGAAGGTGCCGGACATGTACGGCATCCCGGGCCGCACCGACGTGCCGCTGGCCGGCAAGAACGGCGAGGCGGTCAAGAAGGCGATCGCGGGCGTGAAGCTGATTCCGGTCGACTGGACCCAGGTGATGGCGAAGAAGCCGGAATGGATCGAGCGCTGGAAGAAGGACGTGATCGGCAGCTCGGGCAAGCAGCTCGACGTCGTCAAGCCGAAGTGACCGGCACACGCCGCCTGTATCAGCGAGCAAGAGGATGAACCCGGTGGACACCACCCTGACCCATCCCGGCGCATTCGGCGCCGCCGAACCGCATGCGACGCTGCGGTCCGGCGCGCCGGGCGGCGTGCAGATCGAGCATCTGAGCGTGCGCTACGGCGCACGCACGGTGCTGGAAGATCTGTCGCTGTCGATCGGCGCCGGTGAATTTCTGACCGTGCTCGGCAAGAGCGGCTGCGGCAAGACCACGTTGCTGCGCTTCATCGCCGGGTTCGTGAAGGCCGACGGCCTGACCGGCACGCTGACCGTGGCCGGACGCGACCTGACCTATGCGCCGCCGCACAAGCGCAATCTCGGTCTGCTGTTCCAGAATTACGCGCTGTTCCCGCACCTGTCGGTGTTCGAGAACGTCGCATTCGGGCTGCGCGCACGCGGCATGGCGTCGTCGGAAGTGACGCGCCGCGTCGCCGATGCGCTCAAGCTCGTGCAGCTCGGCGATGCCGGTCATCATCTGCCGGCGCAACTGTCGGGCGGGATGCAGCAACGCGTCGCGCTGGCCCGCGCGCTCGTGATCGAGCCCGACGTGCTGCTGCTCGACGAGCCGCTGTCGGCGCTCGACGCCAACCTGCGCGCGTCGGTGCGCAGCGAACTGAAGGCGTTGCACGAGCGCCTGCCGAACCTGACCGTCGTCTGCGTGACGCACGACCGCGACGATGCGCTCGTGCTGTCCGATCGCGCGCTGCTGATGCGCGACGGTCACATCGCGCAGCTCGGCACGCCGCAACAGTTGTACGACGCGCCGCGGGACGGCTACGTCGCGCGCTATCTCGGCCCGGCGAACCTGCTGCCGCCGCACGTGATCTTTCCGCTCGGCGATCCGCGCCACGAGGTGCGCGGCAAGGTCGCCTGCGTGCGCCCCGAGCGCCTGACCGTGATGCCGCCCGCGGCCGGCGGCTTGCACGGCACCGTTTCGTCCGTCGAATGGCAGGGCGCGGACCTGTCGATTGCGGTCGTGATCGACGCGGCGCCCGACGAGCCCGTACGCGTCACGATGCAACGCGGCCGCGGCGCGGCTCCCGAGCGCGGTGCGCGCGTGTCCCTGCATTACGAGGCAGACGATGTCGTCCTTATCGAGCCCTGAAGCCAGCCTGCCGCCGCGCGTGCTCGCGTCGGCCGCCGCGCATGCCGCCGCCGCGCGGCGCCGCAGGCGCATCGGCGACCTGCACCTGGCTGCGCTCGCGATCGTCGTGCTCGGCCCGCTCGTCGTCTATCCGCTGGTGCGCCTCGTGCTGCTGAGCGTGTCCGGCGATCACGGGCTGAGCTTCGCCGCGTACCGGACTTTCTTCGGCAACCCCGACACGCGCAACGTGCTGCTGACGACGCTCGGCGTGCTGTTCGCGAGCGCCGGCACCGCGTCGGTGCTCGGCGTGCTGCTGGCCGCGCTGCTGTTCTTCAGGCCGTTCCCGGGCGCGTCGCTCGTCACGCGCTTCCTGGAGCTGTACGTCGCGTTTCCGTCGTTCCTCGTCGCGTTCACGCTGATCTTCCTGTACGGCTCGCAGGGCTCCATCAGCATCGCGCTGCAGCACCTCTTCCATCTCGAGAACCCGCCGCTCGATTTCCTGTTCGGCATCGGCGGCGTGATCCTCGCGCAGACCGTGTTCTACACGCCGTTCGTCGTGCGGCCGACGCTCGCGTCGTTCGCGACGCTCGACCTGCGGCTGATCGAAGCCGCGCGCAGCTTGGGCGCCCCGGGCTGGATGCTCGCGCGCCGCGTCGTGCTGCCGATCGCATGGCCGGGCATCGCCGCCGGCACCGTGCTGTGCTTTCTGCTGACGCTGAACGAGTTCGGCATCCTGCTCGTGCTCGGCAGTGCGCGGCTCGTCACGCTGCCGGTCGCGATCTACAGCAGCGCGACCGTCGATCTCGACCTGCCGACCGCGTCGGCCGGCGCGGTCGTGATGTTGTCGCTGTCGCTGGCGCTGTATGCGGTTTATCGCCGGGTGAACCGGCGTGCGACGGGAGGGAACGATGTCCGCTGAATTCCGTATCGGGCAGGCCGTGCCGCGTCACCAGATCGGCTGGACCGACGCGCTGCTCAAGCATGCGTCGCGGGCCGCGCTCGCGCTGGCCGCATTCGCGTGCTTCTGGCTGTTCGTGCTGCCGGTCGTCGTCGTCGCGCTGTCGAGCGTGTCGACGCAATGGTCGGGCACGATTCTGCCGGCCGGCTACAGCCTGCGCTGGTTCCAGCGGCTCGGCTCGCCGGAATACGACGCACTGCTGACCAGCCTCGAAATCGGTTTCGGCGTATCGGCGCTCGGCACGATCCTCGGGCTGTGGCTGGCGCTCGCGCTCGAAGGGCGCGACCGGCGCGGCCTCGGCGCGCTCGTCGACGCGCTCGTGATGGTGCCGAACGGCGTGCCGAGCGTCGTGCTCGGGCTCGCGGTGCTGATCGCGTATCACCAGAAGCCGCTCGACCTGTCGAGCTCGGCGGCGATCGTCGTGCTGGTGCAGCTCGCGCTGATTCTGCCGTTCTGCTATCGCTGCGCGGCCGCCGCGCTGCGCCCGGAACTGACCGTGCTGCGCGAAGCCGCGGCGAGCCTCGGTGCGCCGCCGGCGATGGTGCTGCGCCGCGTGCTGCTGCCGCAGCTCGTGCCGGCGCTGCGTGCGAGCCTAGCGCTCGGCTTCGCGCTATCGCTCGGCGAGCTTGGCGCAACGCTGACGGTGTATCCGCCCGGTTTCGCGACCGTGCCGATCGTCGTGATCGGTCAGGTGGAGCGCGGTTACTACCTGCCCGCCTCGGCGCTGTCGCTGCTGATGCTTGGCGCGTCGCTCGCGGCGCTGCTGCTGATCGCCGCGCGCGTGCCGCGCGGCAAGCGGGCGGCATCATGAACGCCGCGTTCGCATTGCGGCTCCCCGGCGAGCAACCGGCCGTCGGCAAGGGTTCGACGGATCTCGCGGGACGCTCGATCGACGTCAACGGCCGGCGTTACCGGCTGCCGGTCGAGCCGACCGTCGTCGTCTGTGTCGACGGCTGCGAGTACGACTATCTCGAATGCGCGGTGGAAGCCGGCGTCGCGCCGTTCATCGGCAGGATGATCGAGCAAGGCACCGCGTTGCGTGCGGATTGCGTCGTGCCGACCTTCACCAACCCGAACAACCTGTCGATCGTCTGCGGCGTGCCGCCGTCGGTCCACGGCATTTGCGGCAACTATTTCTGGGACCCGGCCGCCGATGGCGGGCGCGGCGCCGAAGTCATGATGAACGACCCGGCCTACCTGCGGGCCGGCACGTTGCTCGCGGCGGCGTCCGACGCCGGCGCGCGGGTGGCCGTCGTGACCGCGAAGGACAAGCTGCGCCGGCTGCTCGGCTGGCAATTGAACGGCGTCTGCTTTTCGGCCGAGAAGGCGGCGCAGGCCAATCTCGCGGAAAACGGCATCGTCGACGTGCTCGACTGGGTCGGCCTGCCGTCGCCGGACGTCTATAGCGCGGCGTTGTCCGAATTCGTGTTCGCGGCCGGCGTCCGGCTCGCGCAGACGCGGCAGGTCGACCTGATGTACCTGTCGACCACCGACTACGTGCAGCACAAGTGCGAGCCGGGCAGTGCCGGCGCGAACGCGTTCTACGCGATGATGGACGGTTACCTCGCGCAGCTCGACGCGCTTGGCTGGGCGATCGGCGTCACGGCCGACCACGGGATGAACGCGAAGCACGATCCGGCGACGGGCCGGCCGAACGTGATCTATCTGCAGGATGCCTTCGACGGCTGGTACGGCACGCAGGCTGCGCGGGTGATCCTGCCGATTACCGATCCGTACGTCGTGCACCACGGTGCGCTCGGTTCGTTCGCGACGATCTACCTGGCGCCGGGCGTCGACCGGGCCGAGGCGATGTGGCGCGTCGGCGGACTCGACGGCGTCGAGCTCGTACTCGACAACGCGGAAGCCGCCGCTCGTTTCGAACTGCCGGCCGACCGGATCGGCGATCTCGTCGTGATCGGCCGCCGCGACATGACGCTCGGCACGCGCGAGCGCGAACACGATCTGTCGGGTCTGACGGTGCCGCTGCGTTCGCACGGCGGCGTATCCGAGCAGGAAGTGCCGCTGCTGTTCAATCGCCGTATCGAGCGGGACGATCCCGCACGTCGCCCGCGCAACTTCGACGTGTTCGATTTCGTGTTGAACCGGATCGCGACATGATGGCTCATCCGCGGCAGGATCATCCGTCGTTTCGCGCCGAGGCGTTGCGCTGGTGCGGCACGCATGCGATGCGCGAGCGCACGCTCGACGTCACGGACCCGTACACGGGCACGCGCGTCGGCACCGCGCCGCTCGCCAGAGTCGACGACGTGCGCGCGGCGTTCGATTACGCGATGGCCTACCGGCCGACGCTCACGCGCTACGAGCGGTCGCAGATTCTCGAACGGGCGGCGGCGCTGCTGCGCGAGCGCACCGAGGAAGCGTCCGACCTGATCACGCTCGAGTCGGGGCTGTCGAAACAGGACTCGCGCTACGAGATCGGCCGCGTGGCCGACGTGCTGAAGTTCGCGGCGGTCGAGGCGCTGCGCGACGACGCGCAGAGTTTCTCGTGCGACCTGACTCCCCACGGCAAGGCGCGGCGCGTGTTCTCTCAGCGCCAGCCGCTCGACGGTGTGATCGTCGCGATCACGCCGTTCAATCATCCGATGAACCAGGTCGCGCACAAGATCGCGCCGGCGATCGCGACCAACAACCGCGTGATCGTGAAACCGTCGGAGAAGGTGCCGCTGTCGGCGTTCTATCTGGCCGACCTGCTGTATGAAGCCGGGCTGCCGGAACCGATGCTGCAGGTGCTGACCGGCAACCCGGCCGAGATCGCGGACGAACTCGTCACGCATCCGCATGCGTCGCTGATTACGTTCACGGGCGGCGTTGCGATCGGCAAGGCGATTGCCGCACGGGCCGGCTACCGGCGCATCGTGCTGGAGCTGGGCGGCAACGATCCGCTGATCGTTCTCGCCGATGCCGATCTCGACCGCGCGGCATCGCTGGCGGTGCTCGGCTCGTACCGGAATTCGGGCCAGCGCTGTACGGCCGTCAAGCGGATGCTGGTGCAGCGCTCGATCGCGCCCGCGTTCACCGAATTGCTCGTCGAGAAGACGCGCGCATGGAAATACGGCGATCCGTTAGATCCCGCGAACGAAATGGGCACGGTGATCGACGAGGCGGCGGCGCGGCTGTTCGAGGCACGGGTGAACGAGGCGGTCGCGCAGGGCGCGCGCCTGCTGACCGGCAACGTGCGGCGCGGTGCGCTGTATGCGCCGACCGTACTCGACAACGTCGATCCGTCGATGACGATCGTGCGCGAGGAGACCTTCGGCCCCGTGTCGCCCGTCATCGCTTTCGATACGATCGACGACGCGATCCGGATCAGCAACGGCACGGCATTCGGGCTGTCGTCGGGCGTCTGTACGGACAGTACGGCGGCGGTCGTGCGGTTCGTGAACGAGCTGAAGGTCGGCACGGTGAACGTGTGGGAAGTGCCGGGATACCGGATCGAACTATCGCCGTTCGGCGGGATCAAGGATTCGGGGCTCGGTTACAAGGAAGGCGTCCAGGAAGCGATGAAGAGCTTCACGAACCTGAAGACGTTTTCGCTGCCTTGGGAGTGAGTAGATGGCGCTGACGGTGGAAGAGATCCACGGACTGTATCGCGAGCATGGCCACGTGGCCTATAGCGGCGAACCGGTCACGCAGCTGGAGCATGCTTTGCAGAGCGGATTGCTGGCGGAGGAGTCCGGGGCGGACGAAGCGTTGATCGCGGCGGCGTTCCTGCATGACCTCGGCCATCTGCTGAACCGCCAGGGCGAGACGCCGAGCGCGCGCGGGATCGACGATCTGCATCAGTATTACGTGCTGCCGTTCCTGCGGCCGCTGTTCGGCGATGCGGTGCTGGAGCCGATCCGGCTGCATGTCGACGCGAAGCGCTGCCTGTGCCGCACGAATGCCGGCTACTTCGAGAGCCTGTCGCCGGACTCGGTGCGCAGTCTGGCGTTGCAGGGCGGCATCTTCAGCGAAGAGGAGGCGGCGGCGTTCCTGCGGCGCCCGTTCGCGGAGGACGCGCTGCGCCTGCGCCGCTGGGACGATACGGCGAAGGAGGAAGGCAAGGCGACGCCGGATCTCGATCACTATATGGAGATCGTCGTGCGCCAGTTGCGTGCGGCTTCCTGACGGTTCGGCTGCTTCCATATAAGGTGCCGCGCGCGGCAGCGTGCGGCACCTTATATTTTTTGCGAAACCCCTTGCGTGATTGCCAGTGGGTGCTTAGAATCACGCCTCTTTCGCGCTAACGGAAACGCAGCGCGGGAGGAAGGGAAGCAGTGCTGTTGGGGTTCGGAAGTAGCGAGCCTTGGCGGTACGGAAGTTGAGCCCCGCAGTCGCAACGAAGTTGTTCAGAAAGTTGTTGACGAGCTGCAAAACACGGTTCATAATCTCGTTTCTCTGCTGCTGAAAACGCAGCGCTGCTGAGGGGTTCAAGATTCCTCGCAGAAATGCTCTTTAAAAATTAACAGCCGATAAGTGTGGGCGCTTGATGGC